>NZ_JAKQZE010000003.1:0-1138967 GCF_056835925.1 Streptomyces sp. WAC00040 | reverse complement strand
TGTACGGCGGGGTAGGCATGTGCCGGGGAGTGGGGCAGGGGTGGTGGTGGCGTGTAAGGGGGGGGGAGGGAAGAGGGTGGGAGATCTGTTGGTGGCGGTGGCGGGGTTCACCGGGTCGGTGCGGGGTGGGCGGGCGTTGTTCGACGCGGCGGCGGCGCGGCCGGTGCCGATTCCGTTCCACGGGGAATTGGGGTCGCTCAATCCGGTGGTGGTCACGGAGGCGGCGGCGGTGGAGCGGGCGGAGGAGATCGGTGCGGGGCTTGCGGGGTCGATGACGTTGGGCGTGGGGCAGTTCTGTGTGAAGCCGGGGCTGGTGCTGGTGCCGGCGTCGGTGGAGGGGGACCGGTTGGTGGAGGCGTTGGCGAGTGGGGTGGCGCGGGCGGATGCGGGGGTGCTGCTGGACGGGCGGATGCGGGACAGTTTTGTGGCCGGGGTGGCCGAGCGGGCCGGGCTGGCGGGGGTGGAGTGTCCGGTGGTGCCGGGCGCGGAGGGCGAGCGGGGGGTGCGGGCGGGGTTCTTGACCGTGCCGGCCGCCCGCCTGGCCGGGGAGGGTGCGCATGATGTGCTGTTGGAGGAGTGTTTCGGGCCGGTCACGGTGGTGGCCCGTTACCGCGGTCCGGGCGAGGTGGATGCGGTGCTGGGGCGTCTGCCGGGGAACCTGACCGCGACGGTGCACCTGTCGGAGGCCGAGAGCGAGGGGGAGGGGCGGGCCGGTGAGCTGCTGGCCCGGCTGACGCAGCTGGCGGGCCGGGTGCTGGTCAACGGCTGGCCCACCGGTGTCGCCGTCGCCCCGGCCCAGCACCACGGCGGCCCCTATCCGGCCACCACCTCCACCTCCACCTCCGTCGGCGCCACCGCCATCGAACGCTGGCTCCGCCCGGTCACCTACCAGACCACACCCCACGCGCTGCTCCCGCCGGAGCTGCGCGACGACAACCCGCTCGGACTTCCCCGGCGCGTGAACGGCCGCCTGCAACACTGACCCGCATGGAACTGAAGCTGCCCGACCTCCCCTATCCCCTACGGGCATACGGGCCCGAGGCCGACTGGTCCTACGACGACGGTGTGCTGACCGCCTGGGCCGGCCCGCGCCAGGACCGTTTCGTCCCGCCGACCGGCCATGCCCTGGAACCGGCCTCCGACGCGCCCCGCCTGCTCGGCGCGCCGGAGGGCGACTTCCAGCTGATCGCCCGCGTCAAGGCCGGATTCGCCGCGGCCTTCGACGCGGCCGTGCTCTACCTGCACGTCACCGAGCAGGAGTGGGCGAAGCTCTGCCTGGAGCTGTCGCCGGACAGGCCGACGGTCTGCACGGTCGTCACCCGCGGCCACTCCGACGACGCCAACTCGTTCGTCGTCGACGGTGACAGCGTCTGGCTGCGCATCAGCCGCACGGGGAAGGCGTTCGCATTCCATGCCTCCACCGATGGCGAGCAGTGGACCTTCGTCCGCATCTTCACGCTCGGCGACGAGGACCGGGCCGGCGCGGCACTGGTCGGCTTCATGGCCCAGTCCCCCGTGGGCGAGGGCTGTGTGGTCTCCTTCGACCGCATCGAGTACCGCGACAGCTGGCCGGAAGGGCTGCGGGACGGCTCCTGACGCCCGGGAGGCGCCCCTTCCCCGGGCGTCTCACGCCGGTGTCAGCACCGGCGGTCGTCCCGTCGTCCAGACGGCCGCGACCGCCATCCGGCAAAAGCGCCAGCCCTCTTCGGTCCGGCGAAGTCCGGCCTCGTAGCGACCGCCGACGGTGAAACAGCGGATCCTCACCCTCGGGGTGCATGTGGACCATCAGCGCGTTCCAGGACGCCCTGGCCGTGTCCCGCCCTGCGTCGACGTCGGTCAGCAGGTCGGAGGCAATGTGCTGGGTGCGGGCGAACCTCTTGAGAGCCTTCTCCGTGCCGCGCACGGCCTCGGCGCCCTCGAACACCCCGACGGGGGTGACCATGCGCGTGTCGTCGGTCAGACAGCCGCGTGCCCAGCCCGCCGGGAATGCCCGCTCGTCCATGGCCCGGAAGAAACGGGTGACGAGCAGGCTGATCCCGATGTGATCCTGATGGGTGGTCATGCCGTGAGCGTTCACGCTCAACCGCGGTCGAGGTCAAGGGAGCCCGGGCACTTCGGGTAGGGATCTGCAACCGCGCCCGCCCGCAGTCGCGTCCCCCGGCACATGATCAGAACTGCCACGCTCGCGGACCTCGACGCCATAGCCGTCCTGCACGCAGAGGCGCGTGCCACCTACTACCGGGGCCACATCCCCGAGGAGGATTTCGACGGCCCGGCCGAGCGTGCCCGCACCCGGGCCGGCTGGGAGAGGGCGATCAGGCAGGGCAGGGTGCTGTGCGCGGTGCGGGACGGTGTCGTCGCCGGCACGGCCGCCTTCGGTGAGGTGGAAGGCGTCATGACGCTCTCCCAGCTCCACGTCGCCCCCGCGCGCCGGCGCGCCGGTGTCGGGACCGAGCTCCACGCCGCCTGCGTCGAGGCATGGCGGCGCGCGGGCGTGCCGGAGGCCCGCCTCGAGGTGTTCCAGGAGAACAAGCGGGCCCAGGCCTTCTACACCCACCACGGCTGGTACCCGGACCCCGACGAGCCGCTCGCCGGGAACCACCTGGTCCTGCGCTTCACGGTGCCGGCGGCCGAGCGCGGGCAGTGACCCGAGCCGAAGCTGCCGTGGTCCTGGGGCACCTGCCTTGCCGTCGCGGCCGCGACGGCAAGGCAGGCTCCTGCCCGACCGGTCCTGCCGTCCTCATCGCCCGCCGACGGTGAACCGCTGACCGGAGGGGCTCGACCGGCCACCCGCCCCGTGGGGCCTCAGCGGCATCCCAAGGAATGGGACGGGCCCGTCCCCTGTTGAGGTGCCTGCGGAGCGCCCCGGCCCGTCCGGCCCGTCCGTCCTGTCCGACCCGCCCGGCGCCGCCGGCCGGCACGAACCTGGAGTGATGAAGAAGCATGCGCGTCGAGATCTGGTCCGACATCGCCTGTCCCTGGTGCTACATCGGCAAGGTCCGTTTCGAGAAGGGACTCGACGCCTTCGCGCACCGTGACGAGGTCGAGGTCGTGCACCGCTCCTTCGAACTCGACCCCGGCCGCGAGCGGGGCGACACCGCTCCGGTCGTCGACATGCTCGCGAAGAAGTACGGCCGCACCCGCGAGGAGGCGCTTGCCATGGAGGAGCACGTTGCGTCGAACGCCCGCACCGAAGGGCTGGAGTACCGCGTCGAGGGCCGCGACCACGGCAGCACCTTCGACATCCATCGGCTGCTGCATCTCGCCAAGGCCCGCGGCCGCCAGGACGAACTGCTCACTCTCGCCTACCGGGCGAACTTCGCGCAGGAGCGGTCCGTCTTCGACCCGGCCGTGCTGGTGGCGCTCGCGGTGGAGGCGGGCCTCGACGAGCAGGAGGCACGCCGGGTCCTCGCGGATGTGAGCGCCTACGCCGACGACGTACGCGCCGACGAGCGGGAGGCGGCGGAGCTGGGCGCCACCGGCGTGCCGTTCTTCGTGTTCGACCGGCGATACGGGGTGTCGGGCGGGCAGCCCGCCGAGCTGTTCACGCAGGCGCTGGAACAGGCCTGGCAGGGGCGGGAGGTCACGCCCCCCGACGCGGACGCGGTCATCTGCGACGCCGACGGCGCCTGCGAGGTCCCCGCGGCGGCCGACGCCGCCCAGCCGGCTTCGTGAAGCCCCGCTGAACGGTTTCGTCCAGCAAGGCGTGATTGACCCGCAGGGCACGGGACCGCAGGGTGATCCCATGGAGACGCAGATCCTGGAGCCCACGGCCCGTGGCGAGTTCGCGCCCACGACGACGTACCTGAACACCTCGAGCTGCGGGCTGCTCCCGCGCCGTACGGTCCGTGCGGTGGCGGCGCTGGCGCACGAGCTGGCCGACGGACGGCCGGGCGGCGCGGGGGACTTCTCGGCCGTCACCGCCGCCCGGGAGTCCTTCGCCCGCATCGCCGCCGTGCCTCACGAGAGGGTGGCCGTCGGCGGCTCGGTCTCCGTCCATGTGGGGCTGATCGCGGCTTCGCTGGCGCCGGGCTCCGAAGTGCTGTTCCCTGAAGGCGAATACGCCTCCGTGATCACGCCGTTCACCGTGAGAGGCGACCTCAAGACGCGCTTCGCGCCGCTGGAGGGGCTGGCCGCCGCGGTCCGCCCCGGCACCGCGCTCGTCGCGTTCTCGTCGGTGCAGTCCGCCGACGGCCGGGTCGCCGACACGGCGGCCGTGCGCGCCGCCGCCACGGCGCACGGCGCCCGTACACTCCTCGACGCCAGCCAGTCGGCCGGCTGGCAGCCGCTGACGGCGGGGGACTGGGACTATACGGTCACCGGCGGCTTCAAGTTCCTGCTCTGCCCGCGCGGGGTGTCCTTCCTGACCGTGTCGGAGGATGCGCAGGAGGCGCTGCCGCCCCTGCACGCGGGCACCTTCGCCGCCGAACGGCTGTGGGAGACGACGTACGGCCCGATCGAGGAGACCGCCACCTCGGCCCGCCGCTACGACGAGCCGCCGGCCTTCCTCTCGTACCACGGCGCCGAGCAGTCACTCGCCCTGCTGGAGGAGATCGGCATCGACGCGGTCCGGGCGCACGACACCGCGCTGGCACGGCGGTTCAGGGCCGGTCTCGTGGAGCTGGGCCACGAGCCGGTGCCCGCCGACTCGGCGATCGTGGCCGTGCCCGGCCTCGGCCACCGCGCCGGCGAGCTGGCCGGGGCCGGGATCCTGCTGTCCGAGCGCGCGGGCAATCTGCGTGCCTCGTTCCACCTCTACAACTCGCCCGCCGACGTGGAACGGGTGTTGGACCGCCTCTCCGGTTAGGTCCTGCGTGGGCGATCCGAGGATCCGGCCGCGGCGTCGGACGCGGGGCGGCCGGCCGGCTCGCCCGGAGGGTCTCGAACGCCCCGCCCGCTCGGCCCACTGCCGGCCGGGCGGGGCGCCGCTCCGGGCGGCAGCGCACGGGCGAAGGCGGGTCGCCGCTCGAGCGGGGGTCAGCCCCCGCCGCGGCGTTCCGGACAGTCGGCCGTCTCCGTGCACAGGTTGGCCTCGACCATGGACAGCAGGCGCGCCAGCTCCCGCCGGTCGTCCTCGTCCAGTCCGCGGAGCGTGTGCTCCTCCAGCTTCGCCCAGGCTTCCGACACCTCCGACAGGAGCGCGCAGCTCCGCTCCGTCGCCTCCACGAGGACCGCCCGGCGGTCGTCCGGGTCGGGGCATCGGCGGACGTGGCCGGACTGCTCCAGGCGCTGGAGCATCTTGGTCACGGTCGACGGATCGAGGTCGGCCGCCCTGATGAGCTCCGACTGGCGCACCGGCCCGGCGTCCCACAGGCGCATCATCACGAACTCCTGGCCCGGATAGAGGCCCAGCCCCTTGAGCAGCTTGCCCGCGGCGATGCGGTGGAGCCGCGCCACCCGCGAGACGGCGTGGCTCACGGGGCCGCTGCTGGCGGCGTGCGGCAGCGGTCCGGTGCACGCAGGGTCGCCCTGTGCCTCCTCTGCTGTGGACATGGTGCTCTCCTTGGCCGGTTCTCATTGCTTCCAGAATATTACCTTGGTCGGCCAATGAATGCGCTACAGTGGCGTCGCAGTCGATTACTTGGCCGACCACATATTTTTGGGGAGCTCACCGTGACCACCGCATTCGACCCGATCCAGCTCGCCGGCAAGCACCTGCGCAACCGCATCGCCATGGCGCCGATGACCCGCAGTCGCGCCTACGGCCCCGGCCTCACGCCGACGCCTTCCGTAGTCGAGTACTACCGGCAGCGCGCCTCAGCCGGCCTGATCATCACGGAGGGCACCCAGCCCTCCGTGGTCGGCCAGGGCTACCCGGACACCCCGGGGCTGCACAGCGCCGAGCAGGTCACCGCCTGGCGCGAGGTCACCGACGCCGTGCACCGCGAGGGCGGCACGATCTTCGCCCAGCTGATGCACGCCGGCCGGATCGGCCACCCCGTGCTGCTGCCGGACGGGCTCGTCCCGGTGGGCGTGTCCGCCGTCGCCGCGCAGGGGCAGGTCTACACGCACGAGGGCCCCAAGGACTTCGTCGCCCCCAGGGAACTGACCACGCAAGAGATCCGGGCGACCATCGATGACTTCGTGTCCGCCGCGCGCAACGCGATCGAGGCGGGCTTCGACGGCGTCGAGCTGCACGGTGCGAACGGGTATCTCATCCACCAGTTCCTCGCGCCCAACAGCAACCGCCGCACCGACGAGTGGGGCGGGTCCGTGGAGAACCGCATCCGGTTCGCCGTCGACGTGACGGAGGCGGTCGCCGCCGCGATCGGCGCCGAGCGCACCGCCCTGCGGATCTCGCCGTTCAATCCGTACAACGGCATCGAGGAGACGGACTCGGAGGCCGTCTACACCGCGCTCGTCCAGCGGCTCGAGCCGCTCGACCTCGGCTACCTGCACATCACGGAGGCCGTCCCCGGAGGGCGGGAACTCACCCAGACGCTGCGCAAGCAGTTCTCCGGGACGCTCGTCCTCAACCCGGCGACCGACGGGCCGACCGGCCCCGAGGCCCTCACCCTGGTCGAGGACGGCCTCGCCGACGTGATCTCGTACGGCGCTATGTTCCTGGCCAACCCGGACCTCCCGGCCCGCCTCGAGGCCGGCGGCCCGTACAACACCCCGAACCCGGCGTCGTTCTTCGGCGGCGACGACAGGGGCTTCATCGACTACCCGGCGCTGACCGGCTGACCTGCCGGTCGAGGCCGAGCATCCGCGCCGACGCGGACGCGGGCGGGCCGGACTCCCGAGGGAGTCCGGCCCGCCCGCGCGTGTTCCGTGCGGTCACCGCACCGGAGTGAAGTCCCGCGCCCCGATGAAGTCGGGCCGCGGCACCGGCGCCGCGAACGGCTCGACCGCCGTGTTCTCCACGCTGTTGAACACGATGAAGACGTTGCTGCGCGGGTACGGCGTGATGTTGTCGCCGGAGCCGTGCATGCAGTTGCAGTCGAACCAGGTCGCCGACCCGGCCCGGCCGGTGAACAGCCGGATGCCGTGGTCGTCCGCGAAGCGCGTCAGCGCCTCGTCGGACGGTGTGCCGGCGTCCTGCATCTGAAGCGACCTCTTGTAGTTGTCCTTCGGCGTCTCGCCCGCGCATCCGAGGAACGTCTTGTGCGACCCCGGCATGATCATCAGGCCGCCGTTGGTGTCGAAGTTCTCGGTCAGCGCGATGGAGACGGAGACGGTGCGCATGTTCGGCAGGCCGTCCTCCGCGTGCCACGTCTCGAAGTCCGAGTGCCAGTAGAAGCCGGAAGCGCCGAAGCCGGGCTTCACGTTGATCCGGGACTGGTGGACGTACACGTCGGAGCCGAGGATCTGCCGGGCTCTGCCCACCACCCGCTCGTCGCGCACCAGTGCGGCGAACAGCTCGCTGATCTTGTGGACCTCGAAGACCGACCGCACGTCCTGCGACTTGGGCTCGATGATCGAGCGCTCGTCGGCGCGCACCGCCGGGTCGCTGATCAGCCGCTCCAGTTCGGAGCGGTAGACGGCGACCTCGTCGTCCCTGATCAGCTGGTCGACGGTGAGGAAGCCGTCCCGCTCGAACCCCATGAGGTCCGCCGTGGCGATCGGTCCGGGGGCGCCGGGTGCCGACCAGACGACCGGGTCCTTGCGGGGGGTGAGCACCTCACTGGCGCCACGGGTCGGGTACAGGTCGGTGCGTGCGGGTGCGGTGGTCATTTCTCAGCCCTCCTCGGTCAGCAGCGGGTAGACGCCGTTCTCGTCGTGGTCCTCCCGTCCGGTGACGGGGGGATTGAAGACGCAGACGCAACGGAAGTCCGTCTTGGGGCGCATGGTGTGCTTCTCGTGCCCGTCCAGCAGATACATCGTGCCGGGCTCGATCCAGTGGGTCTCGCCCGTCTCGTCGTTGGTCAGTTCGGCCTCACCCTCGACGCAGAGCACGGCCTCGATGTGGTTCGCGTACCACATCGACGTCTCCGTACCCGCGTAGAGCACGGTTTCGTGGAGCGAGAAGCCGGCCTTCTCCTTGGCGAGCACGATGCGCTTGCTCTCCCAGGTGCCGGAAGCGGACTTCACATGGCGCTCGGTGTTCTCGATGTCCTTGAACGATCGGACGATCACGGTGGTTCGTACCTCTCGGTTGTACGGGTGGTCAGGCGGTCTCTCGGACGGAGCGGGCCAGGATGCGCAGGCCCTCGTCCAGCTCGTCGGCGGAGATCGTCAGCGGCGGCAGCAGCTTCACGACCTCGCTCTCAGGCCCGGACGTCTCCAGCAGCATTCCGAGCTCGAAGGCGCGGGCGCAGACGGCGGACGCACGCGCCTTGTCCTCGAACTCCATGCCCCAGACCAGGCCGCGGCCGCGGAAGCTGACGCCCTCGCCGCCCATCTCGTCGACGATGGCGAGCAGCGCCCGCTCGACCTGCTCGCCGCGGGCGATGGTCTGCTTCTCCATCTGCCCGTCGGCCCAGTAGGTGTTGAGCGCCGCGGCGGCGGTCACGAACGCCGGGTTGTTGCCGCGGAACGTGCCGTTGTGCTCGCCCGGCTCCCAGATGTCCAGTTCGGGCTTGAACAGGGTGAGCGCCAGGGGCAGGCCGTAGCCGCTGATGGACTTCGAGACGGTGACGATGTCCGGGACGATGCCGGCCTCCTCGAAGGAGAAGAAGCCGCCGGTGCGGCCGCAGCCCATCTGGATGTCGTCGACGATCAGCAGCATGTCCTGGCGGTGGCACAGGTCCTGCAGCGCGCGCAGCCACTCGGCGCGGGCCACGTTGATGCCGCCCTCGCCCTGGACCGTTTCGACGATCACGGCGGCGGGCTTGTTGAGGCCCGAACCCTGGTCCTCGAGCAGCCGCTCGAACCAGAGGAAGTCGGGGACCTGGCCGTCGAAGTAGTTGTCGAACGGCATCGGGGTGCCGTGCACCAGCGGGATGCCGGCGCCGGCCCGCTTGAAGGCGTTGCCGGTGACGGCGAGTGAGCCGAGCGACATGCCGTGGAAGGCGTTGGTGAACGAGACGACGGACTCGCGGCCCTTCACCTTGCGGGCGAGCTTCAGCGCGGCCTCGACCGCGTTGGTGCCCGTCGGCCCCGGGAACATGACCTTGTAGGGCAGGTCACGCGGCCGAAGGATCACGTTCTGGAACGACTCGAGGAACGCGCGCTTGGCGGTGGTGGCCATGTCCAGGCCGTGGGTGATGCCGTCGCGCTCGATGTAGTCGATCAGGGCGCGTTTCAGGACCGGGTTGTTGTGCCCGTAGTTCAGCGAGCCTGCGCCGGCGAAGAAGTCGAGGTAGGTGTGGCCGTCCTCGTCGTGGAGGTGGCTGCCCTGGGCGCGGTCGAACACGGCGGGCCAGCCGCGGCAGTAGCTGCGCACCTCGGACTCGAGGGTCTCGAAGACGCTCAGGGCGGGCGGGGTGATGGTCACAGCGAACTCCATGGGGGTGGGGTGGGCGCGAGAGGTCAGGGATGACGCGGTGCGCGCGCGGTGCCGTGCGGGCACCGGGCGCACGGCAGCGGTCACGCGGCGACGGGGCCGATGCGGTACAGCACTTCCGGCTGGTGCGTCTCCTCGGGGAACAGCGCACCGTCGAAGAGGACCTCGCGGCTGAGGGATGCTCCGTGGCGCTTGGCGTAGGAGGTGAAGACGGCGTCGGAGGCGGTGTTGTCCGGGGTGATGGTCGTCTCTATCTCGCGGACCCCGTGTCCGCCGGTGACCTTGGCGGTCAGCGCGTCCAGCAGGACGCCGGCCAGCCCCCGGCCCCGGTGCGCACGGTCGACGGCCACCTGCCAGACGACGAGCGCCTCCGGGCGGTCGGGGCGTACGTATCCGGTGACGAAGGCGATGGGCTCGCCGTCACGGCCGCGGGCCACGACGGAGGTGGCCGCGAAGTCGCGACACCACAGCAGGTAGCTGTACGAGGAGTTGAGGTCCAGGACCTCGGAGTCGCGGGCGATGCGCCAGATCGCGGCTCCGTCCTCCACTCGTGGGGTGTCGATCTCAAGGAATTCGTCTCGGGCTCGTACAAGGTCTTCTTGTGCGGCGGTCATGTCGATTCAATTTACCCAGCAAATTCGCGAATTGCATCGGGCCAGGGGGTTGGGTGCCGAGGGCCGTTGTGTTATCGCGCGGGCGCGAGCTCGCTCCAACTCGTCGAGCGATCGCGCGTATATGCCCGGAAATATCCGGGCATATCAACCACCCTGTGGTGTCTGTCACATGGCAGCAACCCGGTTGACACATGCCTGAATCGACCCCGAAAACGATACGAATCCCTACGTTTAACGGTCCCGATCGGGGGCAGCAGAATGCGGGGAGCTATTTACCGGAGTGAATGCGAATTTGCTCTCCACTTTAGTTCGGTGAGTTTAGGCGGACGAATGCGGGGCACCGGGAGCCGATGTGAGAATCCTGCCCCTGGAGCGGCCGCGGAGGCGCGCCGCGGGCGAAGGCCCCGCGCGAGCGGGGCCACTCGGCTCTCAGTCCCAGCTCTCGCCGGCCGCCCGGCGCGCGCCCTCGAGATCGACCGCCCGGCCGTGCTCGGCCAGCGCGCCGCCCAGCGCCGCGAGCGACGACTGCACCACGCCACGGGTCGCGTCCACTCCGTAGTGGTTGATCCGGATCATCTCCGAGGCCAGCGGACCGCCACCGGTCATCACCGGCAGCGACGGGTCGGCGGCGAGCGCCTTCGCCACCAGGTCCCGGGCGTCCACCCCGGCCGGGGCGCGCAGCGTGGTCGCCACCGGGGCGGCGTGCCGTGCCTCGAGTACGTAGGGGGCGATGCCTCCGCCGAGCGCCAGCGCTCCCGCGCGGGTGGCCGCGGCGGCCGCCGCATGCCGGGCCGTCACCGCTTCCAGGCCCTCCGACCCGATCCGCTCGAGGCACGCCTCGAGCGCCAGCATCTCCAGTTGCGCGGGCGCGTGCAGCAGGGCCTTGCGCCCGCCGTCGATCCAGCGCTGCTTCCAGTCGAGCAGCGACAGGTACGAGCCGCGGGGCGCGGTCGGGTTGGCGGCGATGCGCTCCCACGCCCGCTCGCTCACCGACACGGCGGAGACGCCTGCCGGGCCGCCCATCGCCTTCTGCGCGCCGATCACGCACAGGTCCACGCCCCAGGCGTCGGGGAGCAGGGGCTCGGCGGCCACGGACGCGACCGCGTCCAGCATGAACAGCGCGCCGTGCGCCCGTACGACCTCGCCGATCTCGGCGACGGGGTTGGTGTTGCCCGTCGCCGCCTCGGCGTGCACCAGAGAGACGAAGTCGATCTCCGGGTGCTCGGCCAGCGCCCGCGCCACCTGCTCGGCGCTCACCGCCGTGTGGAAGGGCACCTCGAGGTCCACGACATCGGCGCCGCAGTCGCGCAGCCAGTTGCCGAAGGTCTGGCCGTAAGGGCCCGTGACCACGTTCAGCGCCGTCGACCCGGGGTGCGCGCCGCCGCGGATGCAGCCCTCCAGGGGCAGCAGGGCCTCGCCCTGCATCACGACCACGTCCTGCTCGGTGCCGAGCAGCGTCGCGACCCGGCGCTCGATGGACGCGAAGTGCGCGGCGGTCAGCGGGGCGAGGTCCAGCAGCGGGTGTGTCACGGCGGTGCTCGGTTCTCTCATCGGTCCGGACGGCGTTCCCACCGGGGCCGGACGGTGTTCGGACAGTGTTCGGGCTCTCGCTCGAGAGTACCGACGGCCTCGTACAGTTCCTGGCATGAGCGATCACACGGTGCTGCATGTGAAGGGGCGGGTGCTCGTCGGGCCCGAGGAGGTGCGGGACGAACTGTGGGCGGTCGACGGCCGGATCACCTTCGAACGTCCCCGCGCCGAGGCGGTCACCGTGCACGGCTGGGCGCTGCCCGGGCTGGTCGACGCCCACTGCCACGTCGGTCTCGACCACCACGGCCCGGTCGACGCCGCGACCAGCGAGAAGCAGGCCCTCACCGACCGTGAGGCGGGCACACTGCTGATCCGCGACGCCGGATCCCCCTCCGACACCCGCTGGATCGACGAGCGCGAGGACCTGCCGAAGATCATCCGGGCGGGCCGGCACATCGCGCGCACCCGCCGCTACATCCGCAACTACGCGCACGAGATCGAGCCCGAGGACCTGGTGGCGTACGTCGCGCGGGAGGCCCGGCGCGGCGACGGCTGGGTCAAGCTCGTCGGTGACTGGATCGACCGAGACGCAGGCGACCTCACCGCCTGCTGGCCGCGCGGGGCGGTGGAGGCGGCCATAGCGGAGGCCCACCGGCTGGGTGCCCGGGTGACGGCGCACTGTTTCGCGGAGGACTCGCTGCGTGACCTCGTCGAGGCCGGCATCGACTGCATCGAGCACGCGACCGGGCTCACGGAGGAGACGATCCCGCTGTTCGCGGAGCGTGGTGTCGCCATCGTCCCGACCCTGGTCAACATCGCCACCTTCCCCGCCCTCGCCGCGGGCGGGGAGTCCAAGTTCCCCCAGTGGTCCGCCCATATGCGCCGGCTGTACGAGCGCCGCTACGACACCGTGCGTGCGGCCTACGACGCGGGCGTGCCGGTCTTCGTCGGCACGGACGCCGGCGGTTCGCTCGCGCACGGGCTGGTGGCCGAGGAGGTCGCCGAGCTGGTGAAGGCGGGCATCCCGCCGCTGGAAGCACTGTCGGCGACCACATGGGGAGCCAGGAGCTGGCTGGGCCGTCCTGCGCTGGAAGAGGGCGCCCCGGCCGACCTGGTGGTGTACGAAGAGGACCCGCGGGCCGATGTGCGGGTGCTCGCGGCGCCGCGCCGGATCGTGCTCGACGGGCGGATCATCGACTGAGGGACGGGTGACGAGCGTCGCCCGGCTCGGGGTTGATGTCCGACTGCGCCACCGCGCGGCCTTCTGACGCAGTGCGGTGCCGAGACGATCGGAGCCGGTGTCGCCGCCTCCGACATCACCACGTGTCTGCCCTCCGCGGGCACTGCCGGCTGCGCGTGGTTTGCCCTCCGTGAGGTGGGACAAGGGCCGTGGAGACGACTGCCTGATGCGCGATGCTGAAGGCGGACAGGGTGCGCAGGCATGAAACTTTCCAAGACCCCCACTTTCGAGTGAACCGCCCGCAGGCATCTGTCAGTTCACTCTTCGTGCGTAAAGATTTCGGTGTCCCGGTCGCCGCCGTCCACGTGTCCCCGTGGGGCGGCAGGCGACCTCATGTCTCCGTGGGGGTTCCACCACCTTGAACAGCAACACCTTCCGCATGCCCGCACGCAAGGCCGCCGCGGTGACCGCCGCCGTCGCTCTGGCCGCCACGCCGGTCGCGCTCGCCGGCCCTGCCCACGCCACCGGCGGCGGTGAGGGAAGCGCCACCGCGGTCGTGCTCCGTACCGGCCTGGACGTCTCCCTGCTCGACAAGACCGTCCATGTGCCGCTCAGGACGACGCTCAACGAGGTCCGGGCGCCCGGCAGCGCCGAGAAGACCGCGCTGAGCGTCGAGTTGGACGGCGTGGGGAAGGACGGGCAGGTCCAGGTGCTGCGTGCGGACGTGGCGACCGCGAAGGCCACGGTGGAGAGCGGCAGGGCCGAGGCCGGCAGCACCCTCGCCAACGCCAGGGTGCACGTGCCCGGCCTACCGCTGCTGTCGCTGATCGAGGTCGAGCAGGTCACGTCGAAGGCCATCTGCGAGACGGGCCGGCAGCCCGTCGCCGAGTCGAACCTGCTGGGCAAGGTGAGGGTCCTCGGCAAGAAGGTCACACTCAGCACGGGCGGCCCGACGCGCGTCGAGGTGCCGGGCGTGGGCGAGGTGACCCTCGAGCTGTCCAAGACCCGCACCACGTCCCGTACGGCCGCCGCGACGGCCCTCCAGCTGAAGGTCGCCCTCAACCCGCTGGAGCTGAACGTCGCCGAGGTCGACGGCGAGGTCACCCTCGCGGAGGCGACCTGCGAGGCGCCCGGCGCGACGTCGGGCGGGACCGCGAAGCCGGCCGAGCCGACGCCCCCCGTTGACGACGAGCCGACCGACGAGAAGCCCTCCGAGGGCATCTCCGCCCAGTCCGGCGCGCAGCCGGGTGAGGACAACCTGGCGGCGACCGGCGGCAGTTCCACGACGCCGTACCTCGCGGGCGGCGCGGCCGTCCTGCTCGCCGCCGGTGCCGCGGCGACCTTCATCGGCCGTCGCCGCTCCAAGGGCTGACGCCCGGCCACGGCGGCCGCGGGCCCCTCGAGGAGGGGAGAGGGGCCCGGCCGCAACCGCCTCCGTCCCCGGGCAGCGCCCGGTGTGCCCGCCACCGGGGGCCGAGTGCTCGGGAGCGCAACCGCCTCTGCCCCCGGATCCCCTTAGTGGCCGACCATCGTCAGCGCCTGGTCGAGGGCCTGGAGGAAACGGTTCGTCGTGATGCGGTCGCGCACCGCGAGCCGCAGCCACTCGTCGTCCAGGCCCGGGAACGTGTCCCCGCGCCTGGCCGCGAAACCGAGCCGCCGCAGTTGCTGCCGCACCTGCGCGGCACGCCGCACCCGTACGAGGACGAACGGCCCCTCGGCCGCCTCCACCGCCCGGACCTCCTCGAACTCGGCCAGCCCCGCCAGCAGATGGGCACGGTCCGCGGCGATCCGCAGCGATGCCGCCTCCGCCTCCGCCAGCGCCGCCGGGCCCATGCACGCCTCCGCCGCGACCAGCGCCGGCGTCGACACCGGCCACAGCGGCTGCGCCCGCTCCAGTGCCGCGATCGTCCGCGGCTCCGCCAGCACGTAGCCGATCCGCAGGCCCGCGAGTCCCCACGTCTTGGTGAGGCTGCGCAGCACCACGAGGCCGGGCACGTCCGTCCGACCCGCCAGCGCCTCGCGTTCGCCCGGCACCGCGTCCATGAACGCCTCGTCCACCACGAGAAGACGCCCGGGGCGGGCCAGCAGGGCTATGTCCTCCGCGGCGTGCAGCACGGACGTCGGATTGGTCGGGTTGCCGACGACGACCATGTCAGCCTCGTCCGGAACTGACTTCGGGTCGAGCCGGAAGCCGTCCTCCTCCCGCAGCAGCAGCCGCTCCACGGCGTGGCCGGCGTCGCGCAGCGCCGCCTCCGGCTCCGTGAACTGCGGGTGCACCACAAGGGGCCGCCGCACCGGAAGGGCCCGCGCCAACAGCACGAACGCCTCCGCCGCGCCCGCCGTCAGCAGGACGTGGTCCTCCGGCAGCCCGTGCCTGCGGGCGACGGCGGTACGGGCGGCCCGGCCGTCCGGATAGGCCGCGAGCGAGCCCAGCGAAGCCGCGACGCGCTCGCGCAGCCAGCTCGGAGGCGTGCCGGTACGGACGTTGACGGCGAGGTCGATCAGACCCGCCGCGCCGTCCCGTACCTCCGCGTCGCCGTGGTGCCGCAGATCGTGCCCGCCGGAACGCTGCTCCGGATCCTCCGGGCGCTCGGGGTGCTCAGCGTGCCTGTACATGGCTGCCGTGCCGTGGTGGGGGAGAACTGGTCACGGAAGTCTCCTCGGTGTGGGGGCGAACAATGAGGGATCGAACGGAGGTGAACAAACGCACGGACATCATGTCCTCTGCGGCCGCGTCACGGCAGTGGTCGAGGGCGTCCGCGACCCCAGGCGGGCGATCGCGCACGTCGCACCGGCAGGCCGGCCCGGCGGTGCTGACCGCCGTTTGGGGACCAGCAGTTCGCCGCCCTCCGCCAGCGCCGCGGCCTCCGCGACCGACGGCGTCCCCACCGCACGCAGTGCGGCGCGGGACGGGTTCTCCACGGGAACCCGCGCCAAACGCTCCGCGCCGTACGTCCACAGCGGAACACCCAGGCGCTCCGCGGCGCCCAGCACGCCGGGTTCCGCCGCTTTCGTGTCGACGGTCGCCAAGGCCACCACGTCGGCCGCCGGCAGCCCCGCGTCGCGCAGCGCCTCCTCGACCAGGCCGTGCACCTCGTCGGACGGCACACCGCGCGACGCACCGACACCGACGACCAGGCCCCTGGGCCGGGCGTCGTGGCCGGTCGCCTGCCCCGTCGCCGAGCTTGCCGTCGTACCGGTCAGGGGCCTTGCCGTCGTGCCGTCTGCCGACCCCGTCGCAGACCTTGCCGTCGTACCGGTCACGGACCTCGCCCTCGCACAGTCCGCAGGCCCGGTCGGGGAGTCCGGCGTCGGACCGGCCACCGTGCCGCCCCGCGTCCCGCCCACGACGTCGCTCACGAGGCGGCTTCCCTGTCGGCGGCAGGCGGCCCTTCCGACCGTGGCCGACGCCCCGTCAACCGGGTGAACCGGACGCACAGCGATGTGCGGGAGCGCCCCGGGATCGGCTAGCAAGGGCGCATGGCGGTGATCGTCGCGCTCGGCGCGTTCCTGATGACGCTTTTCGGCGGCTGGACGGCCGGTCGCGTCACCGACCGCCGCCACCTCGTACTGGGCCTCGCCGGCGGGCTGATGCTCGGCGTCGTCGGTCTCGAACTGCTGCCGGAGGCGCTGGAGGCCGCGGGCGGACCGGTGCTGGGCGTGCCGCAGGCCCTGCTGCTGTTCGTCGGCGGCTTCCTCACCGCGCACATGGTCGAACGGCTGCTGGCCGTAAGGCAGGCGGCGCACGGGGCGGACCACCGCGTGCCACAGGTGGGTCTGACGGCGGCCGCGGCGATGGTCGCCCACAGCTTGATGGACGGCGTCGCGCTCGGCGTCGCGTTCCAGGTCGGCGGCGGGATGGGTGCCGCCGTGGCGCTCGCCGTCGTCACCCACGACTTCGCCGACGGGTTCAACACGTACACGATCACCAGCCTGTACGGGAACACCCGCCGCAGGGCGAACATGATGCTCCTCGCCGACGCGGCAGCCCCCGTCGTCGGCGCGGCGTCGACCGTGCTGTTCACTCTTCCTGAGGATCTTCTCGGCAGCTACCTCGGCTTCTTCGGCGGTGCGCTGCTGTACCTGGCCGCCGCCGAGATCCTGCCCGAGGCGCACCACGAACACCCGGCCCGCTCCACCCTGTTGTGCACCATCGGGGGAGTGGGCTTCATCTGGCTGGTCGTCGGCGTCGCCGAGTGACACCGTGAAGGAAGCCGTCGCCTCCCTGGGTCTTCCTCCGCTCATGTGCCGCACGCCGCCACGAACCGGGCGGCCACCTCCGGCCGGGACGCCCAGTGCGTGTGCAAGTAGCTGGCGTGCACGCCGCCCTGCACGAAGCCCTCGACCCGACGCTCCGGCCGCACCATGCCCCACGCGGGCACCGGCCCCGCGCCCGGCTCCAGCAACGTGCGATGGAACTCGTGGCCCCGCAACCGCGTTCCCGCCGCCGCGAGAGGGCTGTCGCTCACCGCGACGGCCTCCCGGTAGCCGAGGGTCAGCCGGCCCGACATGCGCGCGTCGGCGTCCAGCACACCGCACATGGGCCTGCCGTCCAGGGACCTGGCCAGATAGAGCAGCCCCGCGCACTCGGCCGCGACCGGCGCGCCCGAGCGCGCCAGTTCGGCTACCGCCTTGCGCAGCGGCTCGTTCGCGGACAGCTCGGGCGCGTACACCTCCGGAAAGCCGCCGCCGATGACGACACCGCTGGTCCCTTCGGGGAGTTGTTCGTCGCGGAGCGGGTCGAAGGCCACGACCTCGGCCCCGGCGGCCCGCAGAAGTTCCACATGCTCCGCGTACGAGAACGTGAACGCGGCGCCGCCGGCGACCGCCACGACCGGCCGCACGGCCCCGGCGCCCGCTGCGGTGGACGCGACCGCGCCCGCGGCGGGCGGCCCTGCCTCGAACGCGGGCTCCCATGCCTGCGCGTGCAACGGGGGCGCGCTGCGCGCCAGCGCCAGCAGCCCGTCGAGATCGCACCCGGCCCGCACCTGCTCGGCCATCGACGCCACCGCGTCCACCGCCTCCGCCTGCCGTTCGGCGACCGGTACCAGGCCCAGGTGACGCGACGGCGTCGCCACCTCGGCCGCCCGCCGCAGCACGCCGAGCACCGGCACGCCCGAACCGCCGAGGGCCTCCCGCAGCAGGTGCTCGTGCCGGTCGGTGGCGACCTTGTTGAGGATCACCCCGCCGATCCGTACCTCCGGGTCCCACGACGCGAACCCGTGCACCAGCGCCGCCACCGACCGGGACTGCGACGACGCGTCCACCACCAGCACCACGGGGGCGCGCAGCAGTTTCGCGACCTGCGCGGTCGAGGCCAGCTCGCCCTGGTCGGCGGCTCCGTCGTACAGCCCCATCACGCCCTCGACGACGGCGAGTTCGCAGCCGTCGGCACCGTGCCGGAACAGCGGGGCGACCAGCTCCGTGCCGCACAGGTACGCGTCGAGGTTGCGGCCCGGTCGGCCGGTGGCCAGCGCGTGATAGCCGGGGTCGATGTAGTCAGGGCCCACCTTGTGCGGCGAGACCGTGAGACCGGCCGCCGTGAACGCGGCCATCAGGCCCGTCGCGACAGTGGTCTTGCCCGCGCCGGAGGACGGCGCGGCGATGACGAGACGTGCTACCACTCGATGCCCCGCTGGCCCTTCTGACCCGCGTCCATCGGGTGCTTGACCTTCGACATGTCGGTGACCAGGTCGGCGAAGTCGATCAGCTTCTGGGGCGCGTTGCGGCCGGTGATCACCACATGCTGGGTGCCGGGCCGCCCGCGCAGCACCTCGATCACCTCGTCGGTGTCGATCCAGCCCCAGTGCAGCGGGTAGGCGAA
This sequence comes from Streptomyces sp. WAC00040, assembly GCF_056835925.1. Taxonomy (NCBI): domain Bacteria; kingdom Bacillati; phylum Actinomycetota; class Actinomycetes; order Kitasatosporales; family Streptomycetaceae; genus Streptomyces; species Streptomyces sp. WAC00040. The sequence continues at coordinate 1,120,431 of NZ_JAKQZE010000003.1, read as the reverse complement.
CTCGTCGAGCACGTACAGCTTGTGCGTCTCGGCGGCGAGGTCCCGCTTGACCTGCTCCCAGCCCTCACGGGCCTTGTCCTCGTTGGACTGCTCGCCCTCCGCGGGGGCGCGCTGGATCCACGACCAGCCCTCGCCCATCTTGTGCCAGGCCACCGTGCCGCCCTCGCCGCTCGCGCCCAGCACCTTGAGCGCGTTCTCCTCTCCGACCTTCCACTTCGCCGACTTGACGAACTGGAACACCCCGACCGGCCAGCCCTGGTTCCAGGCCCGCAGCGCCAGCCCGAAGGCGGCCGTCGACTTGCCCTTGCCGATGCCCGTGTGCACGAACACCAGCGGGCGGTTGCGGCGCTGGCGGGTGGTGAGTCCGTCGTCCGGTACGACGGACGGCTGTCCCTGCGGCATTACGCGGCCCTCCTTGTGGCGGATACGTCCCGGACGTCCTTGACGAGCCCGGCGATCGATTCGGCCCGCAGCTCGTCGAGAGTGACGGCGCTGCCGCCCAGCTCCCGCGCGAGTGTGCCGGCCAGGCCGAGCCGCACCGGCCCGGCCTCACAGTCCACGACGACGGCCGCGGTTTTCTCCGCGGAGTGCAGACGTGCGGCGCGCAGGGCCGGCGTGAACGCGTCCCCGGACCCTGTGGCAGTGGCCCGTCCATCGGTTACCACGACCATCAGCGGACGGCGCGACGGATCACGCAGCCGCTCGATGCGTAGCACGTCGTGCGCCTTGAGCAGTCCCTGTGCCAGCGGTGTACGGCCACCCGTCGGCAGGGACTCCAGCCGGGCCGCCGCCGCGTCCACCGAGGACGTGGGCGGCAGCGCCAGCTCCGCGCCCTTGCCGCGGAAAGTGATCAGCCCCACCTTGTCGCGCCGCTGGTACGCGTCGAGCAGCAGCGACAGCACCGCGCCCTTGACGGCGCCCATCCGCTTCCTGGCCGCCATCGAACCGGACGCGTCGACCACGAACAGCACGAGGTTCCCCTCACGCCCCTCGCGGGTCGCCTGTCGCATGTCGTCCCGGCGGACCACCAGCCCGGGACCGCTGCGCCCGCGGGCGCGCTGGTGCGGAGCGGCCGCTTGCACGGTGGCCGTCAGGTGCAGCTTGGTGAGCGCGCCCTGGGGCCGTCGTGCGCCGGTGGTACGGCCGTGCTCGGTACGCGCCCGCGACCTGCGTCCCGCCGCGCCCTCGCCCAGGCCGGGCACGCTGAGCATCTTGGTACGGAAGGGCTCCGTGGCGCGCGCGGGCTGTTGTTCGGCACCCGCGCCCGGCGCCACTTCCGGTGCCTGACCGGCCTCCGGCGCGGACCCGGCCGCCTCACCGCTGTCCGGTCCGCCGCGCTGCGGCGGCACCCCGCCGCCTCCGCCGTCGGGCCCGCCCTCCGGACCGGGATCCGGATCGTTCGGGTCCGGGTCCCCGTCCGGCCCGTCGTGCCCGCCGAACTCGTCCAGCGTCTCGTCCAGTTTGCTCTCGTCCAGGCCGGGCGCGTCGAAGGGGTTGCGCCGCCTGCGGTGCGGCAGCGCCAGCAGCGCGGCCTGCCGGACGTCCTCCTCCACGACCTCGTCCCGCCCGGCCCACGCGGCCAGCGCGGTCGCCGTACGGGCCATCACGATGTCGGCACGCATACCGTCCACCTCGAACGCCGCGCAGGTAGCGGCGATCTGACGCAACGCCACGTCACCCAGCACCACGCGCGGCAGCAGCTCCCGCGCCGCCACGATCCGCCCGCGCAGTGCCTCCTCCTCACCGGCCCAGCGCGCCGCGAAACCGCCGGGGTCGTCGTCGTACGCGAGCCTGCGCCGTACGACCTCCACCCGCTGGTCGGGGTCGCGGGAGGCCGCGACCTCCACGGTGAGCCCGAAGCGGTCGAGCAGCTGCGGCCGCAGCTCGCCCTCCTCGGGGTTCATGGTCCCGACGAGCAGGAAGCGGGAGGCGTGCCGTACGGAGACGCCTTCACGCTCGACGTACGAAGCGCCCATGGCGGCGGCGTCCAGCAACAGGTCGACGAGGTGGTCGTGCAGCAGGTTGACCTCGTCGACGTACAGCAGCCCCCGGTGCGCGTCCGCGAGCAGACCGGGCTCGAACGCCTTCACTCCCTCGGCGAGCGCCCGCTCGATGTCTAGCGCCCCGACGAGCCGGTCCTCGGAAGCGCCGACGGGCAGTTCCACCATGCGCGTCGGCCGTGCCACCCCCGGCCCCGCCTCGTGCGGGCCGTCTGGACACGCCGGGTCCGGGGCCGCGGGGGCGCAGGAGAACCGGCATCCCGCGACCACGTCGACGTCCGGCATGAGGGAAGCGAGCGCCCGCACGGCGGTCGACTTGGCGGTCCCCTTCTCGCCGCGCACGAGCACGCCGCCGACCGCCGGACTGACCGCGTTGAGCAGCAGGGCCAGCCGCAGGTCGTCCATCCCGACGACCGCGGTGAACGGATAGGGGGTGCTCATCGCCTGATCACTCCTTCGCTGGAGCCGCGGAGCGGCTCTCCTGTGCCCTGCCGGCTTCGCCGGCGGGCCGATTGCCCGGCGACCGCTCTCACGGCGCGCCCGGAGGGATGAACGGCAGTCCCGCCGGCGCCCCTTCCTCGATCAGCCGCATCAACGCCCCCGTGTCCGCGTGCTCTTCGATCAGATCCCCCAGCCGGTCCAACTGCTCCTCGCGCAGCCCGCCGAAACATGTGTCGGGCGCGGGCACGAAACGGCGGCCCGCCTGTGCGGCGACCTCCCGCAGGAACGCCCGCCGGAAGCCGTCGCTCTCCAGCGACCCGTGCCAGTGCGTGCCCCACACGGCGCCCACCCGGCAGCCGTCGAGGAAGGCGTCGCCGCCGATGACCTCCGCGACGCCGTGATGGATCTCGTAGCCCTCGACGCGTGTGCCGAGCGCCTCGCCGACGGGCCGGGCGAGGGTCTTCTCCGGCGCGAACCGCACCCGTACGGGCAGCAGTCCGAGCCCGTCGACCGCGCCGGCCCTCGACTCGACGTCGTCCTCGATGTGTTCGCCGAGCGCCTGGAAGCCGCCGCAGATGCCGAGCACCGGCCTGCCCTCGGCCGCGCGCCGGACCAGGGCGTCCGCGAGGCCGCGCTCACGCAGCCACGCCAGTGCCTTCACCGTCCCGCGCGTGCCGGGGACCACTACCAGGTCGGCGTCCACGAGCTCCTCCGCGCGGTCCACGAACCGCACCACGACGCCCGGTTCCGCCGCCAGCGCGTCCACGTCCGTGAAGTTCGACATCAGCGGGACGGCGCACACCGCGACGCGCAGCACGTCCTCACCGACGGGCGGGGCCACCACCGACTCCCGCACAGCGCCGCGCAGGGACACCCGCAGCCCGTCCTCCTCGTCGATACCGAGCCCGTGCGCGTACGGCAGCACCCCGAACGTCCGCCGCCCGGTCAGCCCGAGCAGCATCTCGAGCCCCGGCTCCAGCAGCGACACGTCACCGCGGAACTTGTTGACCAGGTAGCCCGCCACCAGGGCCTGGTCCTCCGGGCTCAGCAGCGCCGTCGTACCGAAGAACTGGGCGAAGACGCCGCCCCTGTCGATGTCCCCGACCACCAGCACCGGCAGCCCGGCGGCCCGTGCGATGCCCATGTTGACGATGTCCGTGCGGCGCAGGTTGATCTCGGCCGGACTGCCCGCCCCCTCGCAGATCACGGCGTCATACGTGCCCCGCAACTCCTCCAGGCACGCCATCACCGGCTCGAACAGCTCCCGCTGCCGGCCCCCGTGGTACCCCTTGGCGCTCAGCTCGCCGACCGGCCGGCCCATCAGCACCACCTGGCTGGAACGGTCGCTGCCGGGCTTGAGGAGGACGGGGTTCATCAGCGCGGTCGGCTCCACCCGCGCGGCCTGCGCCTGCATGGCCTGCGCCCGCCCGATCTCCGCTCCCTCGCGCGTCACGAACGAATTCAGGGACATGTTCTGCCCCTTGAACGGCGCGACCTTCACGCCTTGGCGCACGAGCCACCGGCAGATCCCGGCGGTCACGACACTCTTGCCCGCGTCCGAGGTGGTCCCGGCGACGAGCAGCCCCCCACCGGTCATGCCGGCCTCCTTCCGCCGCGGCTCTGCCGCAGCATCCGCCCCGCCACGCAGACGGCGAGGGTGAGCAGGCCGACCCGGCGCGAGAGCCGCACCGCCCGTCCGATGTCACCGAACTCCACCGCGCGCCCGGCCTCGTTGAGTACCGGCCGGTGTTCGACCCGCCCGCCGTACGAGAGGGAACCGCCCAGCCGCACGCCCAGGGCGCCCGCGAAAGAGGCCTCCACAGGGCCGGCATTGGGGCTGGGATGCTTGGCCGCGTCCGCGCGCCAGGCCCGTGCGGCTCCGCGCCGGTCCGGGCCGCAGACGGCCGCCAGGGCCGCGGTCAGCCGGGCGCCCGGCCACCCGGCGACGTCGTCCAGGCGGGCCGAAGCCCAGCCGTACCGCAGGTAGCGGGGGGACTTGTGGCCGACCATCGCGTCCAGGGTGTTCACCGCCCGGAAGCCGACCAGCCCGGGCACGCCCGCCAGCGCCCCCCACACCAGTGCCCCGACGACCGCGTCGGAGGTGTTCTCCGCGACGGACTCGACGACGGCGCGGGCGATCTGCTGCTCGTCCAGGGCGTGCGGGTCGCGTCCGCAGAGGTGGGGCAGCCGCTCGCGGGCCGCTTCGACGTCGCCTGCGGCCAGCGCGTCACCGATGGCCATGGCCTCCCGCCCCAGGGTCGTACCGCCGACGACCGCCCAGGTGGCGCCGGCGGTCAGGGCGACGGACGCGGCGGGGGAGCGGCGTACGGCCCGGGAGGCCAGCACGGCGGCCGCGACGGCGCCACCGGCGCACACAGCAGTGTGCAGGGCGCCCCGGCCGCGGTGGTCACGCCAAAGGACACGCTCGACGGCGCTCGCGGCCCGACCGAACGCGGCGACCGGATGCCCGCGGCGGGGATCGCCGATGAGCAGGTCGCCGGCGAGGCCGGCGGCGGCGCCGTACACGAAGACTCGGTCGGCACGCATGGGATCAGCGATCCCAGGGGTGGTGTCCGACGGACAGGGCTGTACCGCGGCCGGGCATGCGAAAAGTCCTCACTCAGGGTCCGCGCCCTGGTTCGACGTGACCGGCGGTGAGAGTTCCTGGCTCCCCGGGACCGTTCATCCCGGGTGACAGTGGCGGGACCGCGCCGGATTCGCACCGGACTTCCTCTTCTGCCGCCGTTGTTGGCCCCGGCAGTCCACCACGCCCGCGAACGCCCGTCAACTCACCCTTGACCTGCGGCGGGACAGTGTGCCGAGCCCCACACGGGCGGACACACGACGGCCGGGCCGCGAACACCCGAGGGTGTTCGCGGCCCGGCCGTCGAAGGGCGGTGCGGTCGTCAGACGACGATCAGGTAGATCCCGTAGGACACGGCCGCCGCGCAGAGCGCGAAGCAGGCGTACGCGCCGGTGCGGGCCAGTGCGCCGGAGCCTCCGGCCCGGGCGGCCGCCTCCTGCTTGGTGAGGCCCACGACACCCAGGGTGAAGAGTCCCACCAGCGCGACGGTGGCGACGAGGCTCACGCCGAAAACGGAGCCGAGAGCAGTCCAGTCGATCTTCATTCCGTTACTTCCTTACACCGTGGCCGGGCGGGGCGACTCGGTCTCGGGTTCGGCCGGGGCCGCGATGGTGGCCTTCAGGTCACCGACCGGCGGCGGGGTGACGGCCGCGATGGCGGTCGTGACGACGCCCGCGGGCTCGTCATCCACGTCGTTGACGTTGGTGTGGTCGACGACCTGACGGCGCGAGATGAACCAGATCGCGACGCAGGAGGCGACGAGGAAGACTGCGACGGCCGCGACGCCCCAGTCACCCTGCTTGGTGACGTACTCGGAAGCCGCCGCGACGAGACCGGCGGCCGGCAGGGTCAGGCCCCAGGCCACGAACATCCGGGTGGCGGTGGACCAGCGGACCACACCGCCCTTGCGGCCGAGCCCGGCGCCCATGACGGCACCGGAGCACGAGTGCGTCGTCGACAGGGAGAAGCCGAGGTTGGAGGAGGCGAGGATCACGCTGGCCGCGCTGGTCTGGGCGGCGAAGCCCTGCTGCGGCTGGAGGTCGGTGAGGCCCTTGCCCATGGTGCGGATGATGCGCCAGCCGCCGAGGTAGGTGCCGAGCGCGATCGCCACACCGGCGGAGACGATGACCCACATCGGAGGGTTGGAACCGGGGGCGACCACATTGCCGGCCACGAGGGCCAGCGTGATGATGCCCATCGTCTTCTGGGCGTCGTTGGTGCCGTGTGCCAGGGAGACCAGGCCCGCCGAGGCGATCTGCCCGGCGCGGTAGCCCTTCGCCGTGGCCTTCGGGTCCGTGTTCTTGCCGATCTTGTACGTCAGCCGGGCCGCCAGCATCGCGGCGAGGCCGGCGACGAGCGGCGCGGCGACGGCCGGGATCAGGACCTTGGTGACGACGACGCCGCCGTTGACGCCGCCGAAGCCGACCGAGGCGACCGTGGCGCCGATCAGGCCGCCCATGAGGGCGTGCGACGAGCTGGACGGCAGGCCCACCAGCCAGGTGAGCAGGTTCCACAGGATGGCGCCGACGAGCGCCGCGAAGATGACTTCAGGTGTGATGCCTGATTCGTCGACAAGTCCACTGGAGATCGTCTTGGCGACCTCCACGGAGAGAAAAGCACCGACGAGGTTCAGAACGGCGGACATGGCCACCGCGGTTTTGGGCTTCAGAGCGCCGGTCGAGATGGTCGTCGCCATCGCGTTGGCGGTGTCGTGGAAACCGTTCGTGAAATCGAACACGAGAGCTGTCACGATCACAATCGCGAGCAGCAGTGTGATGTGTTCCATTTACCCAGGCAATCGTTTGACGTCATTGACGCGAGGACCGTAAGCAACCTGGATGAACGGAAGGTGAACTGGGTCGGGCGCTGCGGTGTCCCCAAGTGGTGCCGGCCGATTCCGCTTGTCCGTTTTCGAACCCCCGCGGCGCTCCCCGCAGCCACTCGAACACCCTCCGTGTGCCCGCGCCCGGCCGGCCCCGCCTGAAAGGATCGCGGGCATGACTGATGAGGCGCGGCAGAGCGCGGTCGAACGCGCATGGCGGGAGCTCGTGGACACCGCCCGCAGAACGGCGGCAGAAGGTCTTGTGGTGGGCACCTCCGGCAACGTCTCCGTACGGGTGGGCGAACTGATCCTCGTCACCCCGAGCGGAGTCCCCTACGACCGGCTCACCCCGCGGGACACCGTCGCCGTCGACCTCGACGGAAGACAGGTCATCGGCGACCTGAGGCCCACCAGTGAGCTGCCGCTGCATCTCGCGGTCCACCGCCGCACCGACGCGGCCGCCGTCGTGCACACGCACGCCGTGCACGCCACAGCGGTCTCCACGCTCGTCCCCGAGCTCCCGCCCGTCCACTACATGACCGCCGCCCTCGGCGGCCCGGTCCGCGTGGCGGGCTACGCCCTGTACGGCACGGAGGAACTGGCCCGGAACATGCTCCACGCCCTCCGCGACCGCACGGCCTGCCTCCTCCAGAACCACGGGACCGTCACCTACGGCGCCACCCTGTCCGAGGCGTACGACCGCACGGCACAGCTCGAGTGGATGTGCCGCCTCTGGCTGACGGCCTCCTCCGTCCCCGGCCGCACCCCGACGCTGCTCTCCGAGTCCCAGCTCGCGGAGGTCTCCCAGCACCTCCGCGACTACGGCCAGCGCCCCGCCTAGCCACTGCGCCTCGCGGGGCGGGCCGACTCCGCCGGCCTCGCCGGCGTTCGAGGCGCGGGGTCCGGTGGGGGTCCCCACGCCGCCAGGCTTGGGGGGAACCCCCCGGTTTCGGGAAGGGGCGGGGTGCGGAACGAGCGGCGCCCACGGCGCCACACGCGCGGCCCCGCCCACTGGCCCCCTCCCGCACCCGCCCCGACACTGGAACACGTGCGCCCCGCTACAGCGACGGCAGCGGCCGTCACCACCCTGATCGGAGTCGGCGCGGCAGCAGTCGCGGCCGGCCGCTACGCGAGCCACGCCGCCCTGCGGGCGGCCAACAGGCCCCTGCCCGGCGACCCCCGGCTCACCGTCCACGGCACACCCCCCGGCGCCGTCGTCCTGACCCGCAGCCTGGCCTCGCTGCGCCCGGGCACGTACGGGCTGGAAGGGTCCGGCGTCCACGCGGTCGTGGGAGAGGTCCTCGCCGGCGTCCCGCGCGACGCGGACACGGTCGTGCGCCGTCTCGTACGCGTCACCGAAGGCGAACTGGAGCCCGGCACCAAGGTGCGGCTCACTCCGCAGGTCCACCGCGGAGACCCCACCGGTGCGCTCGGCATAGAGCACTCCGAGGTCCTCGTCCCGGGCGAACTCGGGGCGCTCCCCGCCTGGTTCGTGCCCGGCCCGCGCTCCACCTGGGTCATCGCCGTGCACGGGCTCGGCACCACCCGGGAACACACCATGAACGTGCTGGGCTGCCTGCACGCCCTTCAGTTCCCTGTGCTGTCCCTCGCCTACCGGGGAGACTCCGGCGCCCCACGGCCCCCGGACGGGCTGGGCCACCTCGGCGACTCCGAGTGGCGCGACCTCGACGCCGCCGTCCGCCACGCGGTGCGCTACGGCGCCGAGCGCGTCATCGTCCACGGCTGGTCCGTCGGCGCCTCGATGGCACTCCACGCTGCCGCCAACTCCGGTCTGCGGGACCGGATCAGCGGCGTCGTCCTCGACTCGCCGGTCCTCGAATGGGAGGCGACGGTACGGGCACTGGCCGCCGCCCGCAGGACCCCGGCCCTGCTGCTTCCGCTCGCGGTCCGGGCAGCCCAGGGCCGCACGGGAGCACACGGCGGCCGCCTCGCCGAAGCCGGCGACCCGAAGTCGCTGGCCGTGCCGACACTGATCTTCCACGGCCCCGACGACACCCTGGCGCCCTGGCGCGGCTCGCGCCAACTCGCCGCCGGCCGCCCCGACCTGGTCACCCTTCACACCGTTCCGCAGGCGCCGCACGCCGCCATGTGGAACGCCGACCCGAAGGGGTACGAAGAGGTCCTCCGGCGCTTCCTCACGCCCCTCATGTGACCACCGAACGACCCGCCCGGGAGGGCCGTCGAGCGCCGCCCGCCGGGTTCCGTTTGGGCTTTCGGGCTGTCAACGGGAAGACTGCACCCCGTGACGTCCCGAAAGCCTGATGAGCAATTGGCGCGCAACTCCAGACTCCGTCTTGTCCGCTCGCGGTCGCTGGCCACCGCGCGACGGGCCGTGACGACCCGGCGGACCCGTCCGGCGCCCCGGCCGCCGGAGGGCACACCCGCCCCTGCCGAGCTCGCGCGTCAGGCGCGGGCTGTCCTCGCCGACGCCGTCCGCATCGCCCGCTGGGCGGCCTCCGACCGCGATCCCGGCACCACACCGCTGGCGGTCGGCGCCCAGGAACGGGCCGCAGCCGCCCTGGGTCTGAGCATGGACGAGGTGCGGGCCGGCTGGGACCGCGCCCGTCTCGCCGGCCTCGTCGAGCTGCACGGCGACACGGTCCGCCCCGGCTGGCGGCTGCGTGCCTGGGACCGCGACGACATGGCCGTGCTGCGCGGATGGGTGGCCCTCTTCGACGCCTGGTCCCTGATCCACCCGGCGCCGGGCGGCGTCGCTCCGGCCGCGGTCGCCGAGGTGGTCGAGGCGGTGCCTCAGGTGCTCTCCCTCCTTCAGCTGTCGGCAGGCCCCGTGCTCACGCCCGCTCTGCTCGACCTGCTCCAGCAGCGCGTCGCCGAACTCCGCGAGGAACGCTGCGAGGTCCCCTACGGTGCCCCGGCCGAACCGCAGACCGGGGCCGGCGCCGATGAAGCCCCCGTCGCCGCCCTTCTCGACTGGGCGCTCGAAGGCCTGTCCGCCGTCGGCGCCCTGACCCTCGAGCGCGGCGAAGCGACCCTCACCCCGCTCGGCAACTGGGCGGTCTGGGTCAAGCTGGAGCAGATCTGCGTCGCCGCCCAGAGCCCCGCCGGCAACATCGAGCAGTCAGCCGAGGACATGCTCCGTGGCTGTGCCCGCCTCACCCCCGGCCCGGCCCGCGCCGAGTACCGCGCGTGGCTCGCGGCGCGCACCGTGTCGAGTGCCGTCGGGGAACTGCTCACCGTCGCCCGGGGCGAGGACGCGCTGCTGCGCGGCCTCGCCTTCGAGGCGCTGCGCGTGGTCGGCGCACCCGCCGAGAGCGAGGTCCGCGCGGCCGCCACCGAACCGTCCCTTCGCCCTTACGCCTTGCTGTGGCTCGCCGAGCACGAGGGCGCGGACCCGGAGGACGCGGCCGACGTCCTCACCCGGGAGGAAGCGACCTGGCTGTGGGTGGACACCGCCGCGGCCGTCGCGGACCACGGGGAACCCCAACTGCTGCTGCGCCATCTCGATTCCGCTGTGCAGGGCACGGTCCCCGCGCTGCTCGAGGCGGTCCGGGCCGGCGGCCATCCCCGTACGGTGCAGGTCCTGGTCGCCCTGGCGGCGGCGCATCCGGACCCGGCCCTGGCCAAGGCGGTACGCAGGGCCGCGTTCCAGGTGCACACCGGCGGCGTCTGACCCGGCGCGCCACGACCGCGGGGCGGTGCGTCTAGGAGGCCTCCGCCGCCCCCGGCGTGTACGTGCCGAAGCTCCAGATGTGGCCCTCGAGATCGCGGACCATGTAGTCCCGCGAGCCGTAGTCCTGGTCGGTGGGCGGCATCACGACGTCGGCGCCGTGCTCCACGGCTCTGCTGTGGTGGGCGTCGACGTCGTCGACGTGGACGAAGACCCCCGTCGGCCCTGCGCCCTCCATGAGCTTGTCGAACTCGCCACCGGTGCCCTTGCTGCCCAGCATCACCATGCCGTTGCCGTAGGTGAGCTCGGCATGGACCACGCCGCCGTCCTCGTTCTCGTACACCGCGTGTTCGATGAAGCCGAAGGCCTCGGTGAGCTGTCTGATCGCGGCCTTGGCGTCCGCGTACAACAGGGTCGGACAGATGCTCGGCGACTGAGTCATCCCGAACGCTCCCTCACTTGCTCGACGACTCGGATGTGATCTGTGTCTCAGTCTGGCATCCGCGACTGACAACGGGCCTCAGCGGAACGTGTCGCGCGGCGGCGGAATGTCCCGGGGCCGGTGGGCCGGCCGGACCGGTGTCGTGGCCGACCGCGCGGGCGCCGGCCGCCGCCCCGGCATGGCGAGGGCCGGCCACGCCGTGGCCCCGCACGCTGCCGCGGCCCCTCCCGGGCCGCCGTCCGGCCGCGAAAAACACTTGCACGGTCCCGTTAGACTGGGCCGTATGGCAATTCTCCTTGTGCATTAGACGGCGTAGAAGCGTCTCCGCCCGTCCCTTCCGCCGTCCATACCGCCCTGGAGTCTTCCCCCGTGATCACCGCATCCGGTATCGAGCTGCGCGCAGGCGCGCGCGTCCTCATCGAATCCGCTTCCTTCCGCATCGCCAAGGGCGACCGCATCGGCCTCGTCGGCCGCAACGGAGCGGGCAAGACGACTCTCACGAAGTGCCTCGCGGGTGAGGGCATCCCCGCCGGCGGCACCATCACCCGCTCCGGCGAAGTGGGCTACCTCCCGCAGGACCCGCGCACCGGCGACCTCGAAGTCCTCGCCCGCGACCGCATCCTGTCGGCCCGCGGCCTCGACACCCTGATCCGCAAGATGCGGCAGAACGAGGAGCGCATCGCCTCCGGCCAGGGCAGCACCCGTGAGAAGGCCATGCGCCAGTACGAGCGCCAGGAGACCGAGTTCCTTACCAAGGGCGGCTATGCCGCGGAGGCCGAGGCCGCCACCATCGCCGCCGCGCTGGGCCTGCCCGACCGGGTTCTCGGCCAGCCGCTCCATACCCTCTCCGGTGGTCAGCGCCGCCGCGTCGAACTCGCCCGGATCCTGTTCTCGGACGCCGACACGCTCCTGCTCGACGAGCCCACCAACCACCTCGACGCCGACTCGATCGTCTGGCTGCGCGACTACCTGAAGACCTACCGCGGCGGCTTCATCGTGATCTCCCACGACGTCGACCTCGTGGAGACGGTCGTCAACAAGGTCTTCTACCTGGACGCCAACCGCTCGCAGATCGACGTCTACAACATGGGCTGGAAGCTGTACCAGCAGCAGCGCGAGGCGGACGAGAAGCGCCGCAAGCGCGAGCGCCAGAACGCCGAGAAGAAGGCCGCCGCGCTCAACTCGCAGGCCGACAAGATGCGCGCCAAGGCCACCAAGACCGTCGCCGCGCAGAACATGGCCCGCCGCGCCGAGCGTCTGCTGGCCGGGCTCGAGGACGTCCGCATGGCCGACAAGGTCGCCAAGCTCCGCTTCCCGGAGCCTGCGCCCTGCGGCAGGACGCCGCTCAGCGCCGAGGGCCTGTCCAAGTCGTACGGGTCCCTCGAGATCTTCACCGACGTGGACCTCGCCATCGACAAGGGCTCGCGCGTCGTCATCCTGGGCCTCAACGGCGCCGGTAAGACAACGCTGCTGCGGCTCCTCGCGGGCGTGGAGAAGCCGGACACCGGCATGGTCACCCCGGGGCACGGCCTGAAGCTCGGGTACTACGCCCAGGAGCACGAGACCCTCGACCCCGACCGCACGGTCCTGGAGAACATGCGTTCCTCCGCGCCCGACCTCGATCTGGTCGAGGTGCGCAAGACGCTGGGCTCGTTCCTCTTCTCCGGTGACGACGTCGACAAGCCGGCCGGCGTGCTCTCCGGCGGAGAGAAGACCCGCCTGGCACTGGCCACTCTGGTCGTCTCGTCCGCCAACGTCCTGCTGCTCGACGAGCCCACCAACAACCTCGACCCGGCCAGCCGCGAGGAGATCCTCGGCGCGCTGCGGACCTACAAGGGCGCCGTCATCCTCGTCACGCACGACGAGGGCGCTGTCGAGGCGCTCGAGCCGGAGCGGATCATCCTGCTGCCGGACGGTGTCGAGGACCTGTGGGGCGCGGACTACGCGGACCTCGTGGCCCTGGCCTGAGGCCCCTGCGACGGGTTCCGGTCCGGCGCCGGAATCCGTCGATCCACCCCTCTACGATCTTCGTATGGATCTCCGCATGGATCATTCGGCCTACGAGTGATCCATCATCTGTGTGAGTGCGTCTCGTATTGCGGCGTGGCGACTGGTGGACCGCCCTTGCCCGGGCCCCGCTGAACACCTCTCGATCTGCCTGCTCTGAGCTGGCCTTTTCCGTATCCGGCCGTGAATGCGTGGATCAAGCACCGATCGGAATGCGACATTCCGTTCGTGGTGGCCGCGCAGCGCACCGCAAAGCGTTCCGTACTGACCTTGTCGAATGGGTGGCCAGGACGCCCGGAAGGGGTGATCATGAGAAGTCCAGAGCGCACTTCCCATGAGGAGGCACGGGTGGCCGAGACTCTGAAGAAGGGCAGCCGGGTGACCGGCGCCGCGCGCGACAAGCTCGCGGCAGACCTGAAGAAGAAGTACGACTCCGGTGCAAGCATCCGGGCGCTGGCCGAAGAGACCGGTCGCTCCTACGGATTCGTCCATCGGATGCTCAGTGAGTCCGGAGTCGTCCTGCGGGGACGTGGCGGAGCGACGCGAGGCAAGAAGGCCGCTTCGGCCTGACAGTCCCGTCGGCGAGGCTGCTCCTCCGGTTCATCGGTACCTACGGTGGCCACTTGGTCGGCCCTGTGGCCGGCCAGGCGGTTACTGTGCAGTAGCTTACCTTCTGACTCGAAGGCCAGGCCAGACTGCACCGAACCGGAGGCGCCTCATGACTTCGCTCGATCCCGTACTCGACAAGGACGGCGTACGGCTCACCGTCGAAGACGCGGTTGCCACGGTGACCTTGACGAACCCGGACAAGCGCAACGCCCAGAACTTCGCGCTGTGGCGGGCGTTGGCGCAGGCGGGACGTTCACTCCCCGGCAGCGTGCGGATCGTCGTGCTGCGCGGCGAAGGCAAGTCCTTTTCCGCGGGCCTCGACCGGCAGGCTTTCACACCGGAGGGCTTCGACGGCGAGCCGTCGTTCATCGACCTGGCACGCGGCACCGACGCGGAGATCGACGCGTCCATCGCCGAGTTCCAGGAGGCGTTCACCTGGTGGCGCCGCAACGACATCGTCTCCATCGCGGCTGTGCAAGGCCATGCGATCGGAGCGGGCTTCCAGCTCGCCCTCGCCTGCGATCTGAGGGTCGTCGCGCAGGACGTGCAGTTCGCCATGCGCGAGACCGCGCTCGGTCTCGTGCCCGACCTCACCGGCACGTACCCCCTGGTGTCGCTCGTCGGATACGCCCGCGCACTCGAGATCTGTGCGACCGGCCGTTTCGTCCACGCGGAAGAGGCCGAGCGCACAGGCCTCGCCAACCTCGTCGTTCCCGGCGAGGAACTCGACGCCGCGGTACGCGACCTGTCCGCGGCGCTGCTTGCCGCGCCACGGGACGCGGTGAACGAGACGAAGGCACTGCTGCGGGGAGCGGCCGGCCGCTCGTACGACGAACAGCGCGCGGCGGAACGCGCGGCGCAGGGGCGGCGCCTGCGTGACCTGGCGGGCCTGGCGGACTGAGCCCGGTCCGCTGTGCCGCCTGTTCCCCCACCCCTTCCCCACGCGGCGGAGCCGTAGATCGGTACAGCGGGAAGGGGGCGGGGAACGAGCCCCCCGCGGCGGTCAGGCCGTCGCCGTGATCACGATCGTCACCGCGCGGTCGTCCCCCAGCACCCGCGACACCACCCTTCGGACCGTCCGCGCCACGTCCAGCGCCCGGTGGCCCTCCGCCGTGGCCAGTTCGACCCGGACATGGTCCGGCGCGTGATGGACCGCCGCCCCCAGCGTCCTGGTCAGATGCGACACCCCCGCCGTCGCGGCCACGGCCGTGCCCACCGGGTCGGAGGGCTCGACGGCCGCCGGGGCGTCGGGCGACGCAGGACCTTCGGGGGCCGCGTCCAGAAGAGTGTCGACCCGCAGATCGACGACCGTGACCGTGAGGCCCAGCGCCTCCGCCGCCGCGTCGAGCAGTACCGACCGCAACGCCGCCGTGAGTGCGGGCAGCGGTTCTGTGAGGTCCCAGACCGACACCCCCGCCTCGAGGCGCAGCGGGCCCGGCCACAGTGCTGCCGGTGGCGTCGGCACCGTCGGGGACTCCGCCGCCTCCGGGTCCGCCAAGGAGAGTCTGACGTCGTTCAGGGCGGCCCCCGGCACCGAGGCCGCCGCACGGCGCAGGACCGCGGCGGCGGCTGCTTCCGACAGCCACGCGCCGTCCGCCGGCCCGCCGAGGGCGAGGAGTCTGCCGAGACCCAACACACCGCGTACCCGCCGTAGAACCGCATCCGGAGTGGTCATTCCTCCAGCCTGCCGCATCCCTGGCGCGAATGTGGGCAAGGGCACTTAATGTGGGCAACGGGGACGTCACCCGCCCGGAAAGGACCACGGCGATGACAGAAACACCTGGGCGCAGTCTGCCCACGACATCCGGAGACGAGCTGTCCGGCTCCAGCGATGCCACCCGTAAGGGCACAGGCGGCAGGCGACTGCCGGAACCGGGGTCCCGCGGCCGTACGACCATCGCCGACGGAGTGGTGGAGAAGATCGCCGGACTCGCCGCCAAGGACGTTCTCGGCGTACACACGATGGGGGGCGGGCTCTCCCGCACCTTCGGCGCTGTGCGCGACCGCGTGCCGGGCGGCGGCAAATCCAGCGTCACCCGTGGAGTGAAGGCCGAGGTCGGCGAGGTCCAGACCGCGATCGACCTGGAGATCGTCATCGACTACGGCGTATCCATCTCCGATGTGGCCCGCGCGGTCAGGGAGAACGTCGTCGCAGCCGTCGAGCGGATGACAGGCCTCGAGGTCGTCGAGGTGAACATCGCCGTCAGCGACGTGAAGCTGCCGGACGAAGAAGAGGACGAGCCGGAGCCTCGAATCCAGTAGAGGAGCTCAAAATGAGCATGGCGGTGGTCGGACTGCTGGCCGGCATGGCACTCGGGTTCGCCGGATATTTCGGCGGCTTCGGGGCGTTCCTGCTGGTGGCCGCCCTGGGGGTGGTCGGCTTCGTGGTCGGCCGGTTCCTCGAGGGCGACGTCGAGATCGGCGATTTCCTCCGGGGCCGCGAGCGTGGCGACGGGCGGCGGTGACGCGCCGTGGCAGACCCCGTCGCGGTGGCAGGAGCCTCCGGTCGTGACGCACCCGCGGGCCGGGTGCCGCCCTCCGACCGGGGGTCGACCGTGATCGCCGACCGCGTCGTCGCGAAGATCGCCGCGAGGGCGGCACGTGAAGCGCTCCCCGCGGTGCCGGAGGACGGCGCGCCACCGCACGCCATGGTCGTCGTGCACCACGAAACGGCCAGGGTGCGGGTGAGCCTCGAGCTCGAGTACCCGACCGACATCAGCGCGCAGTGCGGCGCGGTGCGTCGGCAGGTCATCGAGCGGGTAAAGGCGTTGGCGGGGATGGAGGTCCCCGAGGTGGCGGTGCACGTCGAGCGGCTGCACTCCGCCCTCTCGCGCGGAACGGCGCAGGGGAGGATCCGATGACCGAACCGGACAGGCCCTCGGGCCCCGAAGAGCCGGCCCGTCAGGAGCGGGAAGCGCGCTCCTCACCGCCCGTCCTCCAAATGGACCAGTCCGCCTCCGCCTCCGCGTACAACCCTGTGGCGGACGATCACGGCGACGCCGGCAAGGCCGGTCGCTTCTGGTCGGTGCGCCGGGTGCCCGCCGGGCTGCTCGCCCTCGTCGTCATCGCGGGCGCGGGGCTGCTGCTCTACGACGTCGCCGCAGTGCGGGCCGGTCGGCCCGCGATGCGCTGGCGGCGATGGCTGGCCGACCACCTCGCCGAATGGCGCCTGGACGAGATCGGGGTGCTCGCCGCGGCCGGCGCGGCGATGCTGCTGGGCCTGTGGCTGGTCCTTCTCGCGGTGACGCCGGGGCTGCGCGCGCTGCTGCCGATGCGGCAGGACCGGCCTCATCTACGGGCAGGGCTGCACAGGGAGGCCGCGGCCCTCGTACTCCGCGACCGGGCCATGGAGGTCTCCGGCGTGCAGTCGGTACAGGTCCGGATGAGGCGGTCCCGGGCGTCGGTTCGGGCGCGGGCGCACTTCCGTGACCTGGACGACGTACGCGCCGACCTCGACGAGGCGCTCGGCGACGCCTTGGAGGAGTTCGGCCTCGCGAAGCCCCCGGCGCTGGCCGTACACGTCGGCAGACCGCCCGCGAAGAAGAGGTGAGGAACGGTGCAGGGGAAGCTTCGAGCCGTCAACCGGGTCTTCCTGGGCCTCGCCGGGCTCGTCCTGCTGTGCGTCGGCGGTGCGGTCCTCGCGGCGGGCACGGGTCTCTCCGTCCCCTCGTGGTGGCCCTACGACGGACGGCACGACGTACTGCTGAGTGACGCCGACCGGACGCGCTGGCGCGACGAGGGCTGGTGGTGGCCGGTCGTCATCGCGGTGCTGGCGCTGCTGCTGCTCCTCGCTCTGTGGTGGTTCTTCGCCCAACTGCGGCGCGCACGACTGGCGGAGGTCCTGGTCGACAGCGGCGACGGGGAAGGGGCGCTGCTGAGGGGCCGGGCGCTGCAGGGTGCGCTGGAGGACGAGGCGGCGGCGCTGGAAGGCGTCTCCCGCGCGTCCGTGCTGCTGACGGGCCGCCGGACCGCGCCGCAGGCGCGGGTGGCACTGCGCCTGGAGCCGGACGCCTCGCCCGGTGGTACGCTCGCGCGGCTCGCGGACGAGGCGGTCGCGCACGCCAGGGACTCGGCGGGGCTCAAGGCGCTGCCGACGGAGGTACGACTGCGGGCGGCGAAACACAGGGCCCGGCGGGTGTCGTGACGGTGGGGGCGTGGCCCCCGTGCGGGTTTCCCTCGCCGCCCCTTCCCGCCGCCGGATCGGCGGCTCCGCCGCGTGACGGCGCAGCCCCCGCGCCCCTTACCGCGCTTCGCGCGGTGCCCTCAGCCTCCCCTACGAGGTGCCCCCGGACGGGCTCGATCTGGCTGCGCGACATCAAGCTCGCCGACGGAAAGCGGACCCGGCCGGCCTCGATCGAGGCGCGCAGCCGGTGGGGGAGGGAGACCCCGTAAGGCAAGCGCTCGGTGGGGAGGGTGGCCCCGTCCGGGAAAGGGCCGGTGGGGAACACACCACGCCGTGTCAGAAACCGTGGCGTGCCCCGCCGTCGATCGGGAGCATGACGCCGGTCAGATAGGACGCCGCCGGCGAGAGCAGGAACGCCGCCGTGCGGCCGAACTCCTCCGGGGTGCCGTAACGCCGCAGCGGGATGGCCGCCTCGTTGGCCCTGCGTGCCGCCTCCGCGTCGCCCGACAGGGCGTCGAGCTCGCGGACGCGGTCCGTGTCGATGCGGGAGGGCAGCAGGCCCACCACGCGGATGCCGCGCGGGCCCAGTTCGTCCGCCAGGGACTTGGCGAAGCCCGCGAGGCCCGGGCGGAGACCGTTGGAGATGGTCAGGCCGGGGATGGGTTCGTGTACGGAACCGGACAGCACGAAACCGATGACACCCCCTTCGTCCAGTTCGGCCGCGGCCGTGCGCGCCATGCGGACGGCGCCGAGGAAGACCGACTCGAACGCGGCGGCCCACTGCTCGTCGGTGTTGTCCGCGGCGAAGCCCGGCGCCGGGCCGCCGACGCTGACGAGGACGCCGTCGAATCGGCCGAAGTGCGCGCGGGCGGCGGCGACAAGGCGTTCCGCGGCGGAGGGGTCGGCGTTGTCGCAGGCGACGCCCACCGCGGCGGGACCGAGTGCGGTGGCGGCGTCGGTGACCGTCTTCTCGTCGCGCCCGGTGAGGACGACCTTCGCGCCGTCGGCGACGAGCGCCCGCGCGGAGGCGTTGCCGAGGCCCCTCGAGGCACCGGTGACGATGTAGACGCGGTCCTTCAGTCCAAGATCCATGGCCCTATCCTGCCGTCCTCTGCCCCGTGAGCGCGAGGGCCGTGGTCACCAGTCCGATGTGGCTGAACGCCTGCGGGAAGTTGCCGAGGTGCTGTCCCGTCGCCGGGTCGTACTCCTCGGAGAGGAGGCCGACGTCGTTGCAGAGGCCGAGCAGCCGCTCGAACAGTTCGCGGGCCTCCTTCTCGCGGCCCGTCATCCGCAGCGCGTCCGCTAGCCAGAAGGAGCAGACGAGGAACGCGCCCTCGCGGCCCGGCAGCCCGTCGACCTGTGTGGCGTTCGGGGTGTAGCGGCGTACGAGCGGTCCACTGCCCAGCTCCTCCCACACGGCGTCGACCGTGCCGACGACCCGGGGGTCGTCCGGGGGTAGGAAGCCGACGCGCGGGATGAGCAGGACCGCGGCGTCGAGTTCCTTGGAGCCGTACGACTGGGTGAAGGTGCCACGGACCGGGTCGAAGCCCTTTTCGCACACCTCGCGGTGGATGTCGTCCCGCATGGCCCGCCAGCGTGCCGCGTCGCCGCGCAGCGACGATTCGCCCTCGAGGGTGCGCACGGCGCGGTCGGCGGCGACCCATGCCATGACCTTGGAGTGGACGAAGTGACGGCGCGGGCCCCGGACCTCCCACAGACCCTCGTCCGGCTCACGCCATTTGGACTCGAGGAAGCCGAGCAGGCTCAGCTGGATGTTCCACGCCTGTGGCTCTGGTGCGAGACCGGCCTGCCTGGCCAGGTAGAGGGACTCGATGACCTCGCCGTAGACGTCGATCTGCAGTTGGCACCTCGCCTCGTTGCCCACGCGGACCGGCGCGGAGCCCGCGTAGCCGGAGAGCCAGTCCAGCTCCATCTCGGGCAGGCGGCGTTCACCGGCCAGTCCGTACATGATCTGAAGATCGGCCGGGTCGCCGGCTACCGCCCGCAGCAGCCAGTCCCGCCAGGCCGCGGCCTCGTCCAGGTATCCGACGGACACCATGGCGCTCAGGGTGAGGGTCGCGTCGCGCAGCCAGCAGAAGCGGTAGTCCCAGTTCCGTACACCGCCGATGTCTTCGGGCAGGGACGTCGTGGGTGCGGCGACGATGCCTCCGGTGGGGGCGTACGTGAGCGCCTTGAGAGTGATCAGGGAGCGCAGCACGGCGTCACGGTAGGGACCTTGGTAGCGGCACTTCGACGACCAGGTCTCCCAGTCCTGGAGGCAGTGCTCCAGGGCCTCGTGCGGGTCCACGAGCGCGGGCCGCGGCTTGTGCGAGGGGTGCCAGGTGAGGACGAACGCCACCTTCTCGCCCTCCTCGACCGTGAACGACGAGCAGGTGCTGTAGTGCTGACCCCACGTCTTGACCTCGGGCTCGCTGCGCAGCCACACGGAGTCGGGCCCCGCGACGGCGACCCGGTGGCCGTCCGTGCGGCGTACCCACGGCACCACGGAGCCGTAGTCGAACCGCAGCCGCAGTGTGCCGGCCATCTCGACCGTGCCGCTGAGGCCCTCGACGATGCGGACGACGTCCGGCGCCTCGTCACGCTGCGGCATGAAGTCGAGGACCCGGACCTTGCCGGTACGGGTCTCCCACACCGATTCCAGCACCAATGACGCGCCGACGTAGCGGCGGCTGGTGCAGGCGCCCGCGTCCTTGGGCGCGATCCGCCAATGACCGTTCTCCTCGTCGCCGAGGAGTGCGGCGAAGCACGCGGCGGAGTCGAAACGGGGAAGGCACAGCCAGTCGATGGAGCCGTCCTTGCCGACCAGCGCAGCGGTCTGCAGATCGCCGATCAGGGCGTAGTCCTCGATACGTTGGGTCACGTTCTGGCGTGTTCCCGCCAGAGACCACGCTAAGCAGCCGCAGGAGCGGGCTCGGGCGTCGTCTTCTCCGCCGCGGCCAGGTCGCGCCTCTCCCGCCGTACGAGAATCGCCCAGCCGACGGGCACCGCCGCGGCGAACAGCCACCACTGCACGGCGTACGCCATGTGGGCGCCGATGGAGTCGTGGTCCGGGTCCGGAATCGTCTCGGGGCTGCCGCCCGCGGGCTTCGGCGCCGTCTGCTCCAGATATCCGCCGAGCACCTGCCGGTCCAGCAGTTGCGCCTGCTGCTCGCTGTTGATCAGCATCACTTGGCGGGGCGGCAGGCCCTTCAGGTCCCTGATGCCGCTGGCGCCGGTCGTCTCGTCGGCCTTCAGCCGGCCCGTGACGGTCACGGTGCCCCCGGGCGCTGCGGGGATCTCGGGGAAGGCCTTCTGGTCGGCGGCGGCGGGGACCCAGCCGCGGTTGACGAGGACGGCACGGCCGTCGGCCAGCACCAGCGGGGTCAGTACGTGGAAGCCGACGCGGTCGTCGGCGTTCGTGCGGCGGCGGACAACCATCTCGTGGTCGGTGTCGAACGTGCCGGTCGCGGTGATCCGCCGCCAGTAGTCGGAGCGCGGGACGGTGTGCCCGGGGGAAGTGAGCTCCTCCATCGGAACCGGCTTCGCCTTGAGGTTCCGTGCGATCAGGGCGTTCTGCTCGACCCTGCGCTCGTGCCGGTGCAGCTGCCAGAAGCCCAGCTCGATCATCGTGGGGATGAGAACGAGGCCGATGAGGGTGAGGATCACCCACTGCCGGGTCAACAGGAAGCGGTACACGGCTTCGACCGTACCTGCTCGGCGCGGGGCCACGGACGGTGGGTCCCCGCCCGTGTCCCGGCCGGGCGCAGGTCACACCCTGTCGACGATGCCCGCCCTCCCCTCGGCGCGTGCGCAGTGGGCGCCGCAGTACCAGTGGCCCTCGACCTCGACGCCCTGGCCGATGATCTGCACCCGGCAGTGCTCACAGATGGGCGCCATCCGGTGGATGGCGCAGGAGAAGCAGTCGAAGACGTGCACCGCGCCCTGCGCGTGCACCTCGAAGGACATGCCGTAGTCGTTTCCGCAAACCTCGCAACGTGCCATGCGCCACAGGGTGAAACGCTTCGCCGCCCCGGGCGAGCGGGCGCCGGGCGAGTCGCGCCCGGTTCACTCCGATGCGGGTGTCCGTCCGGTCTACGCGTCCGGCGCGGGGGCGACGTCCCGCAGCAGCTGGGTGAAGGCGCCCTCGTCGACGACCGGCGTGCCGTACGAGGCAGCCTTGACGGTCTTGGACGTCGCCGCGTCCGGGTCGTTCGTCACCAGCAGACTCGTGAGCCGGGACACACTCGTGGCGACGTGCAGGCCCGCCTCCACGGCCCGGTCCTCGAGCAGTTCACGCTCCACGGAGGTGTCGCCGGAGAAGGCGACCCGCATGCCCTGCACCAGCTGCCCACCCGGCTCGTACCTCCCCGGGTTGGGGTACGGGCACGGCGGCCGCTTGCGCGACGGCCGCCAGCTGCTGTGCCCGTACGACGGCTGGTAGCCGACGCGCGGGGCGGCGGGGGCGTCCGACCACTCCGTCAGCGGCCGGCACTCGAGAAGCGGCAGCCGCACACCGTCGCGGGCCGCGGTGTGCAGGCTCGGCCGGAACGCCTCCGCGAGCACGCGGGCGTCGTCCAGGGCGTGGTGGGCACGCTGCTGCACGACCCCGTAGTGCGCGGCCAGCGACTCGAGCTTGTGGTTGGGCAGCGGGAGCCGCAGCTCCTTGGCGAGCGCGATGGTGCACAGCCGCTGCCGGGTCGGCGCCGCGCCCCGCGCACGCGCGTACTCCCTGGCGATCATGGACCAGTCGAAGGTGGCGTTGTGCGCGACCAGGACCCGGCCGTCCAGCCGCGCGGAGAGCTCGCCCGCGATGTCCCCGAACAGAGGGGCGCCTTCGAGCGCCTCGCTCGTCAGCCCGTGGATCCACACCGGTCCGGGGTCGCGCTCCGGATTGACGAGCGTGTACCAGTGGTCCTCGACGTTGCCGTGGGTGTCGAGGCGGTAGACGGCAGCCGACACTATCCGGTCGTCACGGGCGAGGCCGGTGGTCTCCACGTCGACGACCGCGTACCCCTGTGGGTACGCGGCCGGCCACGTCGTCGCTGCGGTCGTACGGTCGTCGAGCATGGTCACAGAGAATACGGGCAGGGACCGACAGCCCTGTCCCACCCCCACCGCCCGAAGGCCGGGGTGTGGCTCCTCGTCCCCAACTTCCTTGCGTGAGAAGCTCCCCGGATGAGTGAAGCGACCGGCGGTGAACAACAGGACGAGGCGCACCCCGGTGGACTCGGCACGCGCCTCAACTGGCTGCGCGCCGCCGTCCTCGGCGCGAACGACGGCATCGTCTCGACGGCGGGCCTCGTCGTCGGTGTTGCCGGTGCGACGGACTCGCGGCCGGCGCTGCTCACCGCCGGCCTCGCCGGACTGCTCGCCGGTTCGATGTCGATGGCGGCAGGCGAGTACGTGTCCGTCTCCACGCAGCGCGACTCGGAGATGGCCGCGCTCGCGGTGGAGAAGCGGGAGCTGAAGGAGCAGCCGGAGGCCGAACTGGACGAGCTGACCCGCATGCTGGCGGACCGTGGTCTGTCGGAGGAGGTGGCCAGGGAGGCCGCCGTGCAGCTCACCGACCGTGACGCGCTGCGCGCGCACGCGCGGGTGGAACTCGGCATCGACCCCGACCAGCTGGTCAGCCCCTGGCACGCGGCGGGCGCCAGCTTCCTGGCGTTCACGGCCGGTGCGCTGCTGCCGCTGCTGGCCATCGTGCTGCCTCCGGCGTCGGCCCGCCTGTTCGTCACGGTCCTCTCGGTGCTCGCGGCGCTGGCGCTGACCGGCTGGTGGAGCGCTCGGCTGGGCGCCGCCGCGGCCGGGCCCGCCGTCCTGCGCAACGTGTGCGGCGGGGCACTCGCCATGGCGGTGACGTACGCCGCCGGTTCGTCGCTCGACGCGGTCGGTGTCTGAGGCGTTGTCAGGTCCTTACGCGCTTCACCTCGACGCGGTCGGGCGGGAAGCGGTCGATGCCGACGACCGGGGTGTCGTCGGTGACCGTGATCTTCAGGTCGGGCATCGCGACGAGCGGTCCGATGTCGACGGGCGCTCCGGACGGTGAGCACTGCGAGAGCTCCAGTGAGGTGAGCGCGGGCAGCTCGCGCAGCGCGCTGAGGCCGTACGGCAGTTCGCACCGCCAGAGGTACAGCCGCCGCAACGTGCAGTGGTCGAGGAGCGGACGCGGGTCGAGAGGGTCGAGCTCGTACAGGCTCAGACTCGTCAGCGAGGGTGGCAGTGGCAGGCACGGCAGTTGACGCAGCTGTGACTGGCCCGCGATCGACAGCGTCTCCAGCAACGGCCACCGCTCGATGCCCTCCAGGCTCACATAGCGGGTCTGGTGGTGGAGCCCGAGGTGGACGAGTCCCGGTCCGACCGGCAGTTCCGCCAGACTCTCGATGAGCAGCGGCTGCGAGAGCATCACGCTGCGCAGGTCGGGCATGTCCCGCAAGGGCTCGATCGAGACATCCGGATGAACCTCCCAGAGGGAGAGGTGCTCGATTCCGGGCCGCGCCAGCGGCCGCAGGTCGCGCAGTTCCGGGCACCGGCTCAGGCCGACCTCCGTGAGCCGCCGGAACGACGCGAGCGGCGTGAGATCGTCCACCACGCCGTTCTCGTACAGAAAGAGCCACTCCGGGTCCTCCACCGCGAGCAGCGGAGTGAGGTCGTGGTGGTCGCCCGCCACATGCAGGCGCCGGGCCTTGGGTATGTGGCGCAGGGCGTGGAGCTGTTCGGGCGTCTGGACGTGCAGGTACGAGGTGTTCCACGCCCCGGCCGCCAGCACGTCCCTGGCGTACGACTCGGTGTCGAACGAGCCCCACGCCGTCGACACCTGGAACGCCACGGACAGCCGGGCGTCCTGCCGGAAGCGCGCGGCCACCTCGAACGCGGCGTCCCCTTTGATCAGGGCCGCCGTGCGCACCACGGCCGCCGCCGTGTACTCCTCCAGGTCCTCCGGCCCGGGCAGCAGCTCCAGCACCAGTTCGCCGACCTTGGCGAGCTGCGCCGCGTCCTCCTGGGTGCGCGGGGGCAGCAGCTCCTGCGTGCGCGACTGAACTGTCGCGCGGATCTCCGGGTCCAGCTCCGGGGCGTGCTCCAGACAGGCCGCGGCGAGCAGCACCAGACGGTGCCGGTGGCGCTGCGCCCGGTCGGCGCGGCGCAGCAGGTGCCGCAGCAGGCGGACCCGTTCCTCGACGCGGGCGTGACCGACGGCCATCTGCACCACGTCGTCCCACTGGTCGTCGTGCGCGTTCTGCACGAGGACCCCGAAGTCGCGGGCCTCGACCGCGGCCTTGGCGCCCAGATAGTCCTGGAACGTCCGGTGCACGAAGTCGACCGCACCCGGTCGTGGTTCACGCAGCAGACCGCTCCTGATGAGCAGGTGGGAGAACACCTGCTCGGGGCTGCCCTGCACCTGCGGCATGGCGGCCAGCCACTCGCCCACCATCTCCACCGCCTCGGCGCGCTCGGCCTCCACCTGACCGTTGCGGATGAGCCAGTACGCCAGCCGCTGAAGCAGCGCGGTCTGCTCCTCACGCGTCAGATCGACGCCCTCCACACCGACGATCTCCCGCTCGGTGTCCCGCCGCACCAGCAGCATGTCCAGCGCGGCGTCGTACAGCTCCTTGCGGGCGCGCGGCAGTTGCATCCTGCGGTCCCGGTTCAGCGCGCACAGCAGGGCGCACATCAGCGGGTTGGTGGCCAGCCGCCCCAGATCGCGGCGGGTGGAGACAGCCTTGCGCAAGGACGTCTCGTAGGTGTCGAGCTGGGCGCGTTCGCTCTGGGACAGGCACTCCTGGCGGGCGGCCTCGTGCCAGTGGCCGATGAACGAGCGGATGTCGTCGCGCTCCATCGGCAGCAGCGAGTGCCCGACGAATCCCTGGCGGGACAGCCAGTCCTCCGGGACGGCCGACGGCCGGGTCGTCACCACGTAGCGGGCGTCCGGGTAGGCGGCGATGAGCGACTTCAGCCAGTTCTCCGTCCGGTGCCGCTGCCGTGAGGGGATCTCGTCCACCCCGTCGACGAGGATCAGCGCCCGGCCGTCCGTCAGCAGCTTCTCCGTCCAGCCGGCGGGTGCCTCACCGTGCAGCGGGACCCCCGCCGCCCGCAGGAAGGCGTCCGGCATGGGCAGAGTGTCGGACGACGTGAAGGCCCGCAGCCGCAACAGGAAAGGCACGCACCGGTTCCAGTCCTCCAGGTCCTTGCCGAAACTGCGGCGGGCGGCGTTCAGCGCGAGCCACTGCACCAGGGTGCTCTTTCCGGACCCGGCAGGACCGCGCAGGACGAGCCGGTCGGCAGAGGACAGGATCTGCTCCGCCTTCACGGCGACCTGTCCGGTCCGCGGCAGGCCGAAACCCTCCTGGTGGGGCCCGTCGCCGCTGACCGCCAGGGAGATGTACGCCGTGTCCAGCGGCCACTCGCTCCCCGATCTGCCGAGCGTCAGCCCGAACAGCTCCAGACGCCCGTGGGTCTGTGCCACATAGTCCGCGTACCGCCCCTCGAAGCCGAGGGCGACCGCCTCCGGGCGCGGGCCGAGCCGGTCCCTGACGTCCTCGACGAGTGCTTCGGTGCGGCCCGCCCTGCGGGTCTGCTCCACCGCCGCCCGTGCCATGAACGACTGGTCGGCGGTCAGGTTCTCGACCATGTGCGCGCAGCACAGCCGCAGCAGTTCGTCGTAGAGCTCCACGCCCCGCTCGGCCAGGCCGGCCGCGGGGTCCCGCAGCGTCCGGAACAGCCGCTCCGGGTCGAGGTCCAGTGCGAACAGCCGGTCGGGACGGACCGTACCGGCGGCCTGGACGGTGTCCCGTACCGCCTCGACGGCTGCCTCACGCTCGTGGTCGGGCAGGTCGGTGTACGGGTCCGAGAGCCGGCCCGCGAGCTTCCTCGCCACCGGGGCCGGGTCCGGCCGGGGGAGCGGCGCGGCCCTGCGGCCAGTCACCAGGCCCGCACCCGGGCGTGCGGCGATCAGCGATTTCACGACGGTCACGGCCAGCGTCCCGGCCAGTCGTAGGACGACGGCTTCCAACCCCTGCACTGCGGTTCCTCCCCGTGAATCCACCGGCCACCGGATCGTACGGTCCGCGGTCCGTGCAGCACCGGTCATCGGTGCATGCCCGTGGTGCGGACGGCCTACCCTCCGCGGGCGGAGACGGTCGCGTCCCGCGCACGCGCATCAGGGGACCCGCGCCGCCTGTCCGGCGCCCGGCGTGGCGGTCGCCGAAGTGCCGTCAAGCAGTGGTGTCTGCCCACTTCGGCGCGTCCGTGCCCCAAATTCCGGGCGGGCGGGCCCAGTCGGTCGGCCCGCCCTCGTAGCCCACCGCCGGAACGGCGTGACGCAGACGGCCCATGGGGCTGTCCCTCTCGGTGAGCCACCGATCGGCGTCGTACGCCGCCGGGTCCCCGTCCGGTGCCTTGACGAGCCCACCGGTCAGCCAGGCCGCCGTCTGTGTGAGAGCGGCCTCCACCAGGCGCGTTCCGCCCGCGTCGTGCTGTGCGGTCAGCGCGCGCAGCACCCCTGCGGCCAGCAGATACCCGGTGCCGTGGTCGAGGGCCTGGGCGGGCAGTGTGCCCGGTCGGCCCTCGTCGCCCTCCGCGGCGGCGATGCCGCCGGCCGCCTGGACCAGGCTGTCGAAGCCACGCCGCCCTGCCCACGGCCCGTACCCGCCCCAGGCCGACAGCCGGGCCACGACCAGGCCCGGACGGCGCTCGGCCAGCGACTGCGGAGAGAGACCGAACCGGTCGAGGGCGCCCGGCCGGTAACCGGTCACCACCACGTCGGCCCGGGTCAGCAGTTCCTCGAACACGGCACGGTCCGCGACCGCGCCCAGGTCGAGCCGGGTGGACCGTTTTCCCGTCCCGGTGTCGCCGTGGGCGTCCTGACTCTCCGGCAGATACGGGGAGTCGACCCTCAGCACGTCCGCGCCCAGCAGCGCGAGCGACCGCGTGGCGACCGGTCCGGCCAGCACCCGGGTCAGGTCGAGCACACGCAGTCCCGAACAGGGCAGGCAGGTCCCGCCGTTCGCTGCCCGCGGCGGGCAGCCGTCGCCGAGCCGCTCCACCCGCAGCAGGGGCCGCCCGGCGGTGGCCGCCCCCTGCGGATGCTCCGCCCATTCGTCCCCGCTGCGCATGGCCACGGCCAGGCCGCCCGCCGCGTACACGCTCTCCTCGACGTCCACGGCGCGGCGTTCGCCGATCGCGTCGGCGACGGCCTCCACTCCGGCGTCCTCGGGCAGGGACAGCGCGGCGAGCAACCGGGCGCGGTGATGAGGGTAGTTGGCGTGCGTACGCACCCACCCGTCCGACGCGGGCCAGAACCGGGACAGCGGTGCGAACGTGGCCGGCGCCACGCCGTCCACCCGCACCAGCCTGTCACTGAGGAACGCCGTCGTCACCGCACCGTCCTCGACGGTCACGGAGGGGACCGGACCGCCGCCGCGCCGCGCGGCCAGCTCGGCGGCGGCGAGGGAGCAGACCCCGGCGGTGGCGCGCGCCAGCTCCATGACCGGCAGCCGGGACGGCAGCGAGCCGCCACCCTTGTGGACGACACGGCCGAGCAGCGCCGGATCACCACCCAGAGCCGCCCATGCCTGGGCGGTACCGCCGGACGGGAAATCGGAGGGTGAGTGGGCCATGCACTCACTATGGCACCGGCGCCACAACGCAAGGGGCCCGGTGCGGATCGCGCACCGGGCCCCTCACATGAAGCCGCTAGCGGCGGACCGCGTCCAGAGCGTCGGTGACGCCCGTGCCGTAGAAGCCGTTGTCGCGCTCGCCGCCCTCGCAGACCGCGTCGACGGTGCCGTTGCCGTCGATGTCGTACGGGTTGGTGCACGCCGTGTCGTCAGCCTGCGCGTACAGCAGACCCTTGACCAGGGCCGGCGGTGCGTACGGGTGGGTCGACTTGATCAGCGCCGCCACGCCCGCGACGTGCGGGGAGGCCATCGACGTACCGGCCTTGTAGCCGTAGCCGCCCGGAACCGTGGAGAGGATCCGGCCGTCGACCGCCGGCGCGTCCGGCGCCTGGTAGCGCGTCGCGTCGCCGCCGGGGGCGGAGATGTCGACCACGCCGTTGCCGTAGTTGGAGTAGGAGGCCTTGAGGCCCTTCGCACCCAGCGCGGACACCGTGACGACGCCCGGGATCTGCGTCGGGATGTCGAGGCACTCGCGCGGGTTGATGACCCGCTCGACCGGGGTGGTGTCGTTCGGGCTCGTGGTGTCGGTGAGCTCGTCCGCCGCCAGGTCCATGCGGGAGTTGCCGGCCGCTGCGACGTTCACCGCGCCCTTGCCCTCCGCGTAGCGGGTGGCACGGGAGACCGCCTCGACGAGGGCCTTCTGGTCCGCGTCGTTCTTGCAGTTGAACAGCCACGGGTCCGTGTAGTAGCTGTTGTTGGTCACGTCGACGCCGTGCTCCGCCGCCCACACGAAGCCGCAGACGACGGCCTCGGTGTAGAAGAAGCCGTCGGGCTGCGAGACCTTGATGCCGGAGACCTTCACGCCCGGCGCGACGCCGGTGACGCCGACGCCGTTCTTCGCGGCGGCTATCGTGCCCGCGACATGGGTGCCGTGGTCGGACTCGGTCGGACCCGGACGCCATGCGCCGTCCGCCGTGTTCGGCACGCCGCCCACGCAGCTGACGGACGCCTCGCGGTCGAAGTTCGGCGCGAGGTCCGGGTGGGTGTCGTCGACACCCGTGTCGATGACCGCGACCGTGACCTTGTCACTGCCGAGCGTCTTCTCGTGCGCCTTGTCGGCCTTGATGGCCGGGAGGTCCCACTGCAGGGGCTCCAGCGGGTCCTGGCCCGAGGTCGCCACCGCGGCGGAGGCCTTCGCCTCGTCGGCGGTGAGCGGACGCTCCGACTCGATGGCCATGTCGGCCGACGGCGCCAGAGGCGCGGTGCGCGTGGCACCGGCCGACGCCACGCCCCGCACACCGCGGATGGTCGTGGCGAAATCCGGGTTCTGCGAGTGGACGACGATGACGCCTATCTGGTCGTAGGCCATCACCACCGTTCCGCCGGCCTTGGCTATGGCCTTCTTGACCGACTTCGCGGTGCCGTGACCGCCCTTCACGTTCACGACGTACGACAGCTTGGGTCCGTCCGCCTGGACCGCCGCAGGTACGTCGTCGACCGGCGCCGCCGTAGCGGCCCCCGCGGGCAGGAAGCCGAGCGAGGCCGTGAGCGCCAGACCGGCGGGCAGCGCGAGGGCGCGGCGCCGTCTGGATCCCAGATGAGCCATGGGTTCTCCACATCATCCGTGACAACCGCCCAGACACCCCTGTGCGAATGGGCGGGTACATGACGAGTGAAGCTATCGCTGATCAAGGTCCGGATTCAATGAGTTCGCGAAGGAAGTGCAGAAGAAAAAGACCGGGGCTGAACCAGTGCGGCGCGTGCTCCGTGCCGTTGTCAGGGAGTGGAGCAACATCGAACCGCCCCTGCCAGTGGCATCCCCCAGTCCATCCCCACCGCACCCGCGTCGCGAGGAGATTCCGTGACCACCGAGGCACCGCCGCCCGAGCGCGATACGCAGACCAGCACCGCCCAGCCCACGACAGAGTCGTTCGTGCAGGTGCAGCAGAGTACGGAATTCGGCGAACTGCGCCGCACATACCGTTCCTTCGCCTTCCCCCTGACCATCGCGTTCATCGCCTGGTACCTGCTCTACGTCCTGCTCTCGAACTACGCCGGCGGCTTCATGGGCACGAAGCTCTTCGGCAACATCAACGTCGCTCTCGTCTTCGGCCTCGCGCAGTTCCTGACCACGTTCCTCATCGCCTGGTTCTACTCCCGGCACGCCGCCGCGAAGCTCGACCCGAAGGCCGAAACCATCAAGTCCCGTATGGAGGCCGACGCATGAGCCCCGCCCTGCACCTCGCGGCCTCGAGCGCCACGACCGAGCACCGGCCGCTGATCATCACGCTCTTCGCGGCCTTCGTCGTCGGAACGCTGTTCATCACCGTCTGGGCCGGCCGGCAGACCAAGGACGCCGCCGACTTCTACGCGGGCGGACGCCAGTTCACCGGCTTCCAGAACGGCCTCGCCATCTCGGGCGACTACATGTCGGCCGCCTCGTTCCTCGGCATCGCCGGCGCCATCGCCCTCTTCGGCTACGACGGCTTCCTCTACTCGATCGGCTTCCTGGTCGCCTGGCTCGTCGCCCTGCTGCTGGTCGCCGAGCCGCTGCGCAACTCCGGCCGCTACACGATGGGCGACGTCCTCGCCTACCGGATGCGCCAACGCCCGGTCCGTACCGCCGCCGGCGTCTCCACCATCGTCGTCTCGATCTTCTACCTGCTCGCGCAGATGGCGGGCGCCGGCATCCTCGTCTCGCTGCTGCTCGGCATCACCAGCGACGGCGGAAAGATCGCGATCGTCGCCCTCGTCGGTCTGCTGATGATCGTCTACGTGACCATCGGCGGGATGAAGGGCACCACCTGGGTGCAGATGGTCAAGGCCGTCCTGCTCATCGCGGGCACCCTGCTCATCACGTTCCTGGTGCTGTGGAAGTTCAACTTCAACATCTCCGACCTGCTCGGAGAGGCGGCCAAGAACAGTGAGGTCGGGCAGAAGGGCAACCCCGACGCCTTCCTCGAGCCCGGCCTCAAGTACGGCGTCGACGGTATGACGAAGCTCGACTTCATCTCCCTCGGCATCGCGCTCGTCCTCGGCACCGCCGGACTCCCGCACATCCTGATCCGCTTCTACACCGTGCCCACCGCCAAGGCCGCGCGTAAGTCCGTCAACTGGGCCATCGGCATCATCGGCGCGTTCTACCTGATGACCATCGCGCTCGGCTTCGGCGCCGCCGCGATTGTCGGACCCGCGGAGATCAAGGCGTCCAACCCGGCGGGCAACACCGCCGCCCCGCTGCTCGCCCTGCACATCGGCGGCGTCGACTCCGCCTGGGGCGCGATCCTGCTCGCCGTGATCTCGGCCGTCGCCTTCGCCACCATCCTCGCCGTCGTCGCCGGACTCACGCTGGCCTCCTCGTCGTCGTTCGCGCACGACATCTACGCCAACGTCATCCGCAGGGGACAGGCCACGGAGAAGGAGGAGGTCCGCGCCGCGCGCTGGGCGACCGTCTTCATCGGCATCGTCTCCATCGCCCTCGGCGCGCTCGCCCGCGACCTGAACGTGGCCGGCCTCGTCGCGCTCGCCTTCGCGGTCGCCGCCTCGGCCAACCTGCCCACGATCCTCTACAGCCTGTTCTGGAAGAGGTTCACCACCCAGGGCGCCCTGTGGTCCATCTACGGAGGCCTCGCCTCCTCGGTGTTCCTGGTGCTCTTCTCCCCGGTGGTCTCCGGCAGCCCGTCCGCGATGTTCCCGAGCGTGGACTTCGCCTGGTTCCCGCTGTCCAACCCGGGTCTCATCTCCATCCCGCTGGGCTTCCTGCTCGGCTGGCTCGGCTCGATCCTTACCAAGGAGAAGCCCGACGAGGGCAAGTACGCCGAGCTCGAGGTCAAGTCCCTCACCGGCATCGGCGCCCACTGAGAGGAAAGCGACACACGCATGTCAGCGGCCGCGTCGTAGGCTCCTACGACGCGGCCGTGCCGTACCTCGTGCCAATCGGGCCCTGGTGTTGTCGGCGCCGTCGCGTAGGCTCGAAACCGTCGGATCCGCGAATAGGGGAGGGGGCCCACAGTGCTCATCGACACCTACGGCCGAGTGGCCACTGACCTGCGCGTTTCTCTGACGGACCGGTGCAATCTGCGGTGTACGTACTGTATGCCGGAAGAGGGCCTCCAGTGGCTGGCCAAGCCCGATCTGCTCACCGACGACGAAATCGTCCGCCTGATCCGGATCGCCGTCACCGACCTCGGGATCACCGAGGTGCGCTTCACCGGCGGCGAGCCGCTGCTGCGTCCGGGACTGGTCGGCATCGTCGAGCGCTGCGCAGCCCTCGAGCCCCGCCCCAAGATGTCCCTCACCACCAACGGCATCGGACTCAAGCGCACCGCCGCGGCCCTCGAGGCCGCCGGCCTCGACCGGGTCAACGTCTCCCTCGACACTCTGCGGCCCGACGTCTTCAAGACCCTCACCCGCCGCGACCGACACCACGACGTGCTCGACGGCCTCGAAGCCGCCCGCGCCGCCGGCCTGACCCCGGTCAAGGTCAACGCCGTCCTGATGCCCGGCATGAACGACGACGAGGCCCCCGACCTGCTCGCCTGGGCCGTGGAGCACGACTACGAGCTGCGTTTCATCGAGCAGATGCCGCTCGACGCACAGCACGGCTGGAAGCGCGACGGCATGATCACCGCCGGGGACATCCTCCAGTCCCTGCGGACGCGATTCACCCTCACCCCGGAGGGCGACGCCGCGCGCGGCTCCGCGCCTGCCGAGCGATGGATCGTCGACGGCGGGCCGCACCGGGTCGGCGTCATCGCCTCCGTCACCCGGCCGTTCTGCCGCGCCTGCGACCGGACCCGGCTCACCGCCGACGGTCAGGTGCGTACCTGCCTCTTCGCCACCGAGGAGACCGACCTGCGGGCGGCGCTGCGCTCGGAGGCGCCCGATGAGGAGATCGCCCGCATCTGGCGGCTGGCGATGTGGGGCAAGAAGGCCGGATCCGGCCTCGACGACCCGTCGTTCCTGCAGCCGGAGCGGCCCATGTCAGCCATCGGCGGCTGACCCGGCCCCGGCACCCCGCTCCCACTGCTCCAGCGTCACGACGTCCTTCAGGAAACCGCGCACCCCGAGGAACTGGGACAGGTGCTCGCGGTGCTCGTCGCACGCCAGCCACGTCTTGCGGCGGTCCGGAGTGTGCAGCTTCGGATTGTTCCAGGCGAGGACCCAGACGGCGCCGGTACGGCAGCCCTTGGCCGAACAGATCGGGGTTTCGTCACTCACCGGAGGATTCACGGGATCATTGTCCCAGCATGGCGACGCCGAGCAGCCACGGGGGGAGCTGCCCGGCGTCGGTCCGTCGCTCCGACGGGGGATGCGGAGCGCGTACGCAGTATGTCACGGGGGACAGGGTGCGGTGCACCGGAACTTCATGATTGATCTGAGCTTTTCTTGAGCTTCGCGAGCCGCCGGACACCGCTCGTATCAGCGCTGCCCGGCCCCTGGACGGTCCTCCCGGAAGGGCTCCGGCTCCGGTTCCGGCTCCGGTTCCGCCGCGCGCTGCCCGGGGGCGGCCTCGACGGCCGGCCGGACCGGGGGCTCGACGAAGGTCGACGGGAGCGAAGGGGCGTTCTCCCGCCCCGCGTTGGCGATGACGACGGAGATGTACGGCAGTAGTACACCGAGCGCCAGGGCCACGATCGCCACATGGCGTTCCACGTTCCACAGGACCGCCGCGAGGATCACGGCGACCGTCCTGATCGACATCGAGATCACATAGCGCCGCTGCCTGCCGCGGACGTCGTCGGCGAGGCCCTGCCGTGCGCCCGTGATCCGGAAGACCTCGGTCCCACCGTGCTTCCGCATCGTGCTCCACCACCCGATTTCCCGCGCCGGACCTTCGGCGGAATTCCCCTGCTCCGACCCTCCACGGTACGCCTGAGCTGCGCCGCGTTCGAGAGCGGGGCCGCCCGACGTCTGCGTGCCCGGCGCGCGCAGACACACGTACGGCTGACCCCGACATGCGCCGTACGGCCCACGGATCGAGACTGGCGACGTAACTGCTCACGCAGGGCCGTAGAAGGAGGCAGCCATGGGCTGGTTGTGGGCGATCATCGTGGGATTCGTGCTGGGCCTGCTCGCGAAAGCGATCATCCCGGGCAAACAGCACAGTCCGCTGTGGCTGACCACCATCTTCGGCATCATCGGCGCCGTCATCGGCAACGCCGTCGCACGTGGTTTCGGCATCGAGGAGACCAGCGGCATCGACTGGGGCCGGCACGTACTGCAACTCGCGGCTGCCATCGTCATCGTCTTCCTGGGCGACATGGCCTACACCGCCGCCCGCGGCAAGAAACGGCATCACGCCTGACGAACACCCGTGGCCGGGTGGGCGATCACGCCCACCCGGCCACAGTCATGCCCGCTCCGGTCACCCGCACGCGGCATGTCCCGCTTCGGTCAGCCGGCTGCGACCTCGACCGCCGCCAGGTTCTTCTTGCCCCGGCGCAGCACCAGCCAGCGACCGTGCAGCAGGTCGTCACCTGCCACCACGGCGTCCTCGGCGGTCACCTTCACGTTGTTCACGTAGGCGCCGCCCTCCTTCACCGTGCGGCGGGCGGCGGACTTGCTCGGCGCCAGACCGACCTCGGTGAACAGATCGACCACCGGCAGCAGCTCGCCGACCCGTGCGTGCGGCAGCTCGGCGAGGGCGGCACGCAGTGTCGCCTCGTCCAGGTCCGCCAGGTCGCCCTGACCGAACAGCGCCCGGGAGGCGTTGATCACCGCGGCGCACTGGTCCGCGCCGTGCACCAGCGTCGTCAGCTCCTCGGCCAGCGCACGCTGCGCGGCCCGTGCCTGCGGCCGCTCCTCGGTCTGCTTCTCCAGCTCCTCGAGCTCCTCACGGCTCTTGAAGCTCAGGACCCTCATGTAGCGGGAGATGTCCCGGTCGTCCGTGTTCAGCCAGAACTGGTAGAACGCGTACGGCGTCGTCATCTCCGGGTCGAGCCAGAGCGTTCCCGTCTCGGACTTGCCGAACTTGGTGCCGTCCGCCTTGGTCATCAGCGGCGTGGCCAGGGCATGCACCTCGGCGTCCGGCTCGAGCCGGTGGATCAGGTCCAGGCCCGCGGTCAGGTTGCCCCACTGGTCGCTGCCGCCCTGCTGAAGGGTGCAGCCGTGGCGGCGGTACAGCTCCAGGAAGTCCATGCCCTGCAGCAGCTGGTAGCTGAACTCCGTGTAACTGATGCCCTGCTCGGACTCCAGGCGGCGGGCGACCGAGTCCTTGGTGAGCATCTTGTTGACGCGGAAGTGCTTGCCGATGTCCCGCAGGAACTCGATCGCGGACATGCCCGCGGTCCAGTCCAGGTTGTTCACCATGATCGCCGCGTTGTCGCCCTCGAAGGACAGGTAGGGCTCGATCTGCGAACGCAGCCGGTCGACCCAGCGCGCGATCGTCTCCGGATCGTTCAGCGTGCGCTCCGCGGTCGGCCGGGGGTCGCCGATCTGCCCCGTCGCCCCGCCGACCAGCGCGAGGGGGCGGTGCCCGGCCTGCTGGAGACGTCGGATGGTGAGCACCTGCACCAGGTGACCGACGTGCAGGCTCGCCGCGGTGGGGTCGAAGCCGCAATAGAACGTGACAGGACCGTCCGCGAGAGCCTTGCGCAGGGCCTCTTCGTCGGTGGACTGGGCCATCAGCCCGCGCCACTTCAGCTCGTCGACGATGTCCGTCACGGTGTCGTGTCTCCTTGGAACAGGGGAAACCCCGCTGGGTGGTAGCAGGGCGCTACCACCCAGTCTATTGGTGACCGGGACCCGGGCCGACCGGATATCCGGCGCTCACACGCCCTTGCTCACCGAGCTCATGTTGAAGTCCGGCACCCGCAGCGCGGGCATCGAGGCCCGGGTGAACCAGTCGCCCCACTCACGCGGCAGCGTCTTCTCGCTCCGGCCGGCCTCCGCCGCCCGCGAGAGCAGATCGACGGGCGACTCGTTGAAACGGAAGTTGTTGACCTCGCCGACGACCTCGCCGTTCTCCACCAGATACACGCCGTCCCTGGTCAGACCGGTCAGCAGCAGCGTCGCCGGGTCGACCTCGCGGATGTACCAGAGGCACGTCAGCAGCAGCCCGCGGGCCGTGTCGGCCACCATCTCCTCCAGGCTGCGTTCGCCGCCGCCGTCCAGGATGAGGTTCCCCGCGCCGGGCGCGACCGGCAGGCCGGTGAGACCGGCGCTGTGCCGGGTGGTCACCAGGTGATCGAGCTTTCCGTCCCGCACCCAGTCCGTCGCCGTGATCGGCAGACCGTTGTCGAAGACGGAGGCGTCGTCGCCGGAGGAGTGCGCGATCACGAACGGGGCCGACTCGAGGCCCGGCTCGTGGGGGTCGCTGCGCAGGGTCAGCGGAAGGGGGGACAGCGTCTCCCCGACGCGGGTGCCGCCGCCCGGCTTGGAGAAGACCGTACGGCCCTCGGCCGCGTCGCGGGCCGCGGACGACCACATCTGGTAGATCAGCAGGTCGGCCACCGCGGTGGGCGGCAGCAGCGTCTCGTACCGGCCGGCGGGCAGCTCGGTCCGGCGCTGCGCCCACACCAGGCGCTGCGCCAGCTCGGCGTCCATCACGCCCGGGTCGACGTCCTTGAAGTCGCGCGTGGAGCGGCCCGCCCACGCCGAGCGCGTACGGTCCGGGGACTTGGCGTTCAGCTCGAGGGTGCCGTTCGGCTGGTCGTGCCGCAGCCGCAGCCCCGTGGAGGTGCCCACATACGTGGAGGTCATCTCGTGGTTGGCGAAGCCGTACAGCTCCCGGCCGCCGGCCCGGGCCCGCGCGAAGGCCTCGCCGAGGGCGGGTGCGAAGTCGGCGAACACGGCGGAGGTGGTCTCGGCAGGAGCGTCCGTGAAGTCGGGGGACGCCGGGGTGCCCTCGACCAGCGGCTGGGCGTCCTCCGCCGGACCGGCGGCGCGGGCGGCCGCCTCGGCGGCGCGCACCAGCGGCTCGAGGTCGGCGGCGGTCACAGCGGACCGGGACACCACACCGGAGGCGGTTCCCTCGGCGCCGTCGACGGTCGCGACGACGGTGAGGGTGCGGCCGCGGGTCACGCCGTTGGTGGTCAGGGCGTTGCCGGCCCAGCGAAGATTGGCGGACGACTCCTCGTCGGCGATGACGACACACCCGTCGGCGGTGGACAGCTCGAGGGCCCGCTCGACGATCTCGTGCGGCTTGGTCGTACGGGGGCTCATCGGCCGGCCTCCTGGGTGGTGTTCAGAATGTTGACGCCCCGGAAGAGGGCGGAGGGGCAGCCGTGGGAGACCGCGGCGACCTGGCCCGGCTGGGCCTTTCCGCAGTTGAACGCGCCCCCTAGCACATAGGTCTGCGGGCCGCCGACCTGCTCCATGGAGCCCCAGAACTCGGTGGTCGTCGCCTGGTACGCGACGTCCCGGAGCTGTCCGGCCAGCCGGCCGTTCTCGATCCGGAAGAACCGCTGCCCGGTGAACTGGAAGTTGTAGCGCTGCATGTCGATGGACCAGGACCGGTCACCGACCACGTAGATCCCGCGCTCGACCCCGCCGATCAGGTCCTCCGTGGACAGGCCGCCCGGGTCGGGGCGGAGTGACACGTTCGCCATGCGCTGCACCGGGACGTGCGCGGGGGAGTCGGCGTAGGCGCAGCCGTTGGAGCGGCCCAGGTTCGTCAGCTTCGCGATCCGCCGGTCCAGCTGGTAGCCGACGAGCGTGCCGTCCTTGACCAGATCCCAGCTCTGCGCCTCCACGCCCTCGTCGTCGTACCCGATCGTCGCCAGCCCGTGCTCGGCCGTGCGGTCGCCGGTCACGTTCATCACCGACGAGCCGTACGCGAGCTTCCCCAGCTGGTCGAAGGTCGCGAACGAGGTTCCGGCGTACGCCGCCTCGTATCCGAGCGCCCGGTCCAGCTCCGTGGCGTGTCCGATCGACTCGTGGATCGTCAGCCACAGGTTCGACGGGTCGACCACCAGGTCGTAGCGGCCGGACTCGACGCTCGGCGCGCGCATCTTCTCCGCGAGCAGCCCCGGGATCTCCTCCAGCTCACGGTCCCAGTCCCAGCCCGTACCGGTCAGGTACTCCCAGCCGCGGCCGGCCGGCGGCGCGATCGTGCGCATCGAGTCGAATTCGCCGCTGGTGCCGTCGACGGCGACCGCGGTGAGCTGCGGGTGCAGCCGGACCCGCTGCTGGGTGGTGACGGTGCCTGCGGTGTCCGCGTAGAACTTGTTCTCGTGGACGGTGAGCAGCGACGCGTCCACGTGCGCCACGCCGTCCGCCCGCAGCAGCCGGCCGCTGAAGTCGGCGAGCAGCGCGGTCTTCTCCTCGTCGGGTACCTCGAAGGGGTCGATCTCGTACGACGAGATCCACGTCTTGTCCGAGTGCACCGGCTCGTCCGCCAGCTCCACGCGCTCGTCGGACCCGGCCGCGGCGATCACCTTCGCCGAAAGCTTCGCCATCGCCACTGCCTGGCCCGCGACCCGGGCCGCCGCGTCCATGGTGAGATCCACCCCTGAGGCGAAGCCCCACGCACCACCGTGCACGACGCGCACGGCGTACCCGAGCTCCGTGGTGTCGGAGGAACCGGCGAGCTTGGCGTCACGCAGCCGCCAGGCCGCACTGCGCACGCGCTCGAGACGGAAGTCGGCGTGCTCGGCGCCGAGCGCGCGGGCCCGGGCGAGTGCCGCGTCGGCGAGCGCCCGCAGCGGCAGCGCCGTGAAGGCTTCGTCGATGGAATGAGGCACGGATGTCTCCTGTCGTCGCGACGGGTCGCCCCGATCATGTCGCGACCGGGTGCCTGTTGCCCAGCGGGTTGTGAAGGATGCCGTGCCGTCCTCTTCTGTAGGGACCCGACAGTGACTGATCTGCGGCGCTGTCAGGGACCGATTCCCCGTACGACGGACCGGACCGATAGGTTTTCGGGTAGTCGCCTGGCTGCCAGGTGCTCCAGACCACTGACGAAAGGGTGATCCGTTGAGCCGCTCGGTTCTCGTCACCGGAGGAAACCGGGGCATCGGCCTCGCCATCGCCCGCGCTTTCGCCGAGAACGGCGACAAGGTCGCCATCACCTACCGCTCGGGCGAGCCGCCCGCCGAGCTCGTCGAGGCGGGCTGCCTGCCCGTCCGCTGCGACATCACGGACGCCGAGCAGGTGGAGCAGGCCTACAAGGAGATCGAGGAGAAGCACGGCAATGTGGAGGTGCTGGTCGCCAACGCCGGCATCACCAAGGACCAGCTTCTGATGCGGATGTCGGAGGACGACTTCACCTCCGTACTCGACACCAACCTCACCGGCACCTTCCGGGTCGTCAAGCGCGCCAACCGCGGCATGCTGCGCGCCAAGAAGGGCCGTGTCGTGCTGATCTCCTCCGTCGTCGGGCTGCTGGGCTCGGCGGGGCAGGCCAACTACGCCGCCTCGAAGGCCGGCCTTGTGGGCTTCGCCCGCTCCCTGGCCCGTGAGCTCGGCTCACGGAACATCACCTTCAACGTCGTCGCACCCGGCTTTGTCGACACCGACATGACGCAGGTGCTCACCGACGAGCAGCGCGCGGGCATCGTCTCGCAGGTGCCGCTCGGCCGTTACGCGAAGCCGGAGGAGATCGCCGCCGCCGTGCGCTTCCTGGCCTCCGACGACGCCTCGTACATCACTGGAGCCGTCATCCCCGTTGACGGCGGATTGGGCATGGGTCACTGATCACATGAGCGGAATTCTCGAGGGCAAGCGCGTCCTGATCACCGGTGTGCTGATGGAGTCCTCCATCGCCTTCCACACCGCCAAGGTGGCCCAGGAGCAGGGCGCGGAGATCATCCTCACCGCCTTCCCGCGGCCCACCCTGACCGAGCGCATCGCCAAGAAGCTCCCCAGGCCCGCGAAGGTCATCGAGCTCGACGTCACCAATGACGAGCACCTGGCCCGCGTCGAGGGCATCGTGCGCGAGGAACTCGGCGGTCTGGACGGTGTCGTCCACTCGATCGGCTTCGCCCCGCAGGACGCCCTCGGCGGCAACTTCCTCAACACGCCCTTCGAGTCGGTGTCGACCGCGATGCACGTCTCCGCGTTCTCGCTGAAGTCCCTGACGATGGCCTGCCTGCCGCTGATGCAGAACGGCGGCTCGGTCGTCGGTCTGACCTTCGACGCGCAGTTCGCCTGGCCGCAGTACGACTGGATGGGCCCGGCGAAGGCCGCACTCGAGGCCACCAGCCGCTACCTCGCCCGGGACCTCGGCAAGCAGAACGTGCGCTGCAACCTGATCTCGGCCGGTCCGCTCGGCTCCATGGCAGCCAAGTCCATCCCCGGTTTCTCCGACCTGGCGAAGGTGTGGGACGAGCGTTCGCCGCTCGAGTGGGACATGGCCGACCCGGAGCCGGCCGGACGCGGTGTCGTGGCGCTGCTCTCCGACTTCTTCCCGAAGACCACCGGCGAGATCGTCCACGTCGACGGCGGCGTGCACATCATGGGTGCCTGACCAGCACATACGTACGCCAGCGACGCCCCGTCCACCGCCCGGCGCGGTGGACGGGGCGTCCCTCGTTCGGCTCAGCGGCGCGGCGGAGGGTGCCGAGGGCGGCGATGCTGGAGGAGCACATCTTCCTTGTGGTGCTGTTGCGGCGCGTGCGCCGCAGCCCGGCCGAGGAGGTCCTGCTCGTGCGTACGACATGGCGCAAAGCCTCCGCCCTGGCCGCCTCGACGGTCCTGGTGCTGGGGATCACCTGCACCGCCCTTCACTTCCGTCAGGAGACGCAGGACCCCCGCCCGGCGCAGCCGCCGTCCTACGAGGCACGGTGCAGCACCGTGGTGGAAGGCTCTCGGGTCACCGCCTACTGCCACAACCCGTATCCCGCCGCCGACCGGGTGCGGCTGCACGTCGAGTGCGACCGCTGGTGGGACGTCGACGCGGACACCGCCCCGGTCCTGCTCCGGCCGACCGAGTACGGGGAACTGGCCGGGCGGTGCTGGAAAGAGGTCCGCTCGGTGTGGATCAGCCATCAGACGCAGCGGGCCGACGCAGGCACATGAACGGATAGCCGGCCGCCTCCACGGCAGCCGCTTCGCCGTCGCCCGCGCGGATCGCCTCGACCATCCGCGCGTGGTCCATGTGGTGCTCGGGACGCAGGTCCTGGCCGATGTCCTCGCGCAGCCAGTCGCGCAGTA
Organism: Streptomyces sp. WAC00040; assembly: GCF_056835925.1. Lineage (NCBI taxonomy): Bacteria > Bacillati > Actinomycetota > Actinomycetes > Kitasatosporales > Streptomycetaceae > Streptomyces > Streptomyces sp. WAC00040. The sequence continues at coordinate 1,079,049 of NZ_JAKQZE010000003.1, read as the reverse complement.
CATCCCCGAGGTCGGCGTAGAGCCCGGTCAGCACCTCGTTGTGCGAGGCGGCCACCACGGCCAGGTGGAACGTCGCGTCGGCGGCCACGAACGCCTCCGCGACACCGGACGTCCATGCCTCCTCGCGCCTCGCCAGGAGGGCGTCCAGCTGCCTGAGGTCGCGTTCGGTGCGCCGCTCGGCGGCCAGCCGCGCCGCGGAGGACTCCATGGTGGAGCGCAGTTCCGCGATGTGCCGGGGGTCGGCGCCGGCGAACCGACGGTGCATGACGCCCGCGAGCTCGCTTGTGGCCAGGACATACGTCCCCGAGCCCTGCCGGATGTCGAGCAGCCCGTTGTGGGCCAGTGCCCGCACCGCCTCGCGGACGGTGTTGCGGGCGACGCCGAGCTGTTCGACCAGTTCCGGCTCGGTCGGGATCCGAGAACCCACCGGCCACTCGCCCGAAGTGATCTGGTTCCGCAACTGGGCGATCACCTGGTCGGACAGCGCGGAACGCCGAGGAGAGGACAACGCCATGGTGCTCCTTGTCGTGAAGGGCGTCCGACCGGCGCCCTGGGCGGCCGGTGGCCGAGTGCAGTCCGGGATTGGACAACCAATCATCCCATGATTCTATGATGGCCCGATGTATGACGAGACCCGCACACTGAGCCCCGCCGCGACGGCCCCTGCTCCCCAGGATTCTGCCGCCCGCACGGGTCCGGTGTGGATCACCCGGCTCGTCCTCGTCGGCATCGTCCTCGCCGCGCTCAACCTGCGCCCCGCCATCACCAGCCTCGGAGCCCTGCTCGAAGAGGCCAGGACCGGGCTGCACATGAGCGGCAGTGCCGCAGGGATGCTCACGTCCGTCCCCCCGCTCTGCTTCGCCCTCTTCGGCACCGCGGCACCCCGCCTCGCCCACCGCTTCGGACCCGGCGCCGTCCTCTGCGCCGGCATGGCGGCCATCGCGACGGGACTCGTCGTGCGGCCCTTCGTCGGGGGTACGGCCGGGTTCCTCGCCGCCAGCACCCTCGCCCTGATGGGCATCGCCGTCAGCAACGTGCTGATGCCGGTGATCGTCAAGCGCCACTTCCCCGGCCGGGTCGGCTCCATGACCGGCCTCTACTCGATGGCGCTGGCGCTCGGTACATCCGTGGCGGCGGCCGCGACCGTGCCCATCACGAGCGCGCTCGGCGGCAGTTGGCGGGTCGGTCTCGCCGTGTGGGCGCTGCTGGCCGCCGTCGCCGTACTGCCCTGGCTCGGGCTGGTGCGCGACCGCGACCGCGACGGCACGGACGGCGAGGCGCGACCCGTGCGGTCCGCCCCCGCTCCGCGGGTCACCCGCAGCCCGACCGCCTGGGCACTGGCCTGCTTCTTCGGTCTCCAGGCGACCGGCGCGTACATCACCATGGGCTGGATGCCGCAGATCTTCCGTGATGCGGGTGTCTCCGCGCAGACCGCCGGGGTGCTGCTCGCCGTCACCATGGTCATGGGCGTGCCGCTGGCCTTCGTCATCCCGCGACTGGCGACCCGGCTGACCCAGCAGGGACCGATCGCGATCGGTCTCGGCCTGTGCGGCCTGACCGGCTACCTGGGGCTCCTGCTGGCCCCCGCGGCGGGCGCGTGGGTGTGGGCGCTGCTGCTGGGCATCTCGAACTGCTCGTTCCCGCTGGCACTCACCATGATCGGTATGCGGTCCAGGACCGGTGCGGGCGTCGTGCGGCTCTCCGCGTTCGTCCAGTCGACCGGCTACCTGATCTCCGTCCCAGGGCCCCTCCTCGTCGGCGTGCTCTATCAGCACAGCGGCGGCTGGGGCGTGCCCATCGCTCTGATGGCCGCCCTTCTCGTGCCCCAGACAGCCATGGGCGTCCTCGCGGGCAGGGACCGGACGATCGAGGACGAGACCGGGGTGCGAGACTGAGTCCATGCCAGTGCTCGACCCGAACCCCCAGAACGGCCAGAAGAAGCTCCTCGGGATCTTCGGCCTGATCCTGCTCATCGGCGTGGTCATCTCGATCATCGCCACGATCGCCGCTCCCTGACCCGGCCGGGCACAGGCCCCGTCCCCCCTCGACGAGGAGGGACGGTGGTGCTGGCCCCACCGTCCCCTAGGGGGCCAGGCTCAGGGTGAAGTGGGTGGGCCACCGGATGGGCCCCGCCGTTCATGATCCGTACGTTTGAGGGACTCGACCTCTAGACATACGGAGGCGGCCATGCCGGCCCACACGCACCCTCGGTCCCTCACCCGGTCCCCGGGCGCCGCCGGGGGCGAGCTGCCCTGGTGGGCGCTGGCACTCCCGGTGATCGCCTTCAGCGCGCTGCTCCTGCTGATCGCCGGTCCCGGGCAGGCACACGCCGCGACGGGCGACGAGCAGGGGATCGGCGAGTTCCTCCGGCTCGTGCACCGGATACTGGCCCGTTGACGGAGTCACTCTTCACGGCGGAGCACGTCAACACCCTGCGCCCGCTGGCTCATTTCATGCGAAGCTGGGTGACATGAGCGCCGCTGTGTCTTCCGGTGGGACACCCCCCGGACCTCCCGAAACCCGCAGGATCGTCCTCCTCCGGCACGCGAAGGCCGACTGGCCCCAGGTGTCCGACCATGAGCGCCCGCTCGCCGAGCGAGGCCGGAAGGACGCCCCGGTCGCCGGCCGCCGGCTCGCGGAGACCGGCATCGACTTCGACCTGGCCCTGTGCTCGACAGCGGTCAGGACCCGCGAGACATGGAAGCTCGCGGTGCACGAGCTGCCGCACCGTCCGAAGACGGTCTACGAGGACCGGCTCTACGAGGCCTCCCTCGGTGATCTGCTCGCTCTGCTGACCGAGACCCCCGACGAGGTGAACGACCTGCTGGTCATCGGCCACAACCCCGGTATGCACGCGCTGGCGGACGCCCTCGCGGGCAGCACGGAGGGTGACGCGCTGGCCCGGATGACCCGCGACGGCTTCCCGACCTCGGCGTTCGCCGTCCTGTCCGTCAGCGGACCGTGGAAGTCCGTGGAGCACGGCGTCGGCAAGCTGCTCGACTACTGGACCCCGCACGAGTGATCCGGCCGGCACGAAGAACGGCAGGGCCCCGGGCACACCGAGTGCGCCGGGGCCCTGCCGTTCTTTCTCTCGCGGACGTCAGTGCTCGCCGGTGCCGTCGTCGGCCGCCTCGACCTCTTCGCGGGTGATGCCCAGCAGATAGAGCACCGTGTCGAGGAAGGGCACGTTGACCGCGGTGTGCGCGGCCTTGCGTACGACGGGCTTGGCGTTGAACGCGACGCCGAGACCCGCCGCGTTCAGCATGTCGAGGTCGTTGGCGCCGTCACCGATCGCGACCGTCTGGGCGAGCGGGACCCCGGCCTCCGCCGCGAAGCGGCGCAGCAGCCGTGCCTTGCCGGCCCGGTCCACGATCTCGCCGACGACCCGGCCGGTGAGCTTCCCGTCCTTGATCTCCAGCGTGTTCGCCGACGCGAAATCGAGCCCGAGCCGCTCCTTGAGGTCGTCGGTGACCTGCGTGAAGCCGCCGGACACGACGCCCACTTGGTAGCCGAGCCGCTTCAGCGTCCGGATCAGGGTCCGCGCACCGGGGGTGAGCCGCACCTCCGAACGCACCTTGTCCACCACGGAGGCGTCGAGGCCCTCCAGCAGCGCCACCCGCGCGTGCAGCGACTGCTCGAAGTCCAGCTCGCCGCGCATCGCCGCGGCGGTCACCTCCGCGACCTGGTCCTCGCAGCCGGCGTGGGCCGCGAAGAGCTCGATGACCTCGTCCTGGATGAGCGTGGAGTCCACGTCCATGACGACCAGCCGCTGCGCGCGCCGGTGCAGTCCGGCGGAGACGACGGCCACGTCGACGCCGATCTCGGCGGCCTCCATCGCCAGCGCCGTCCGCAGCGGCCCGGTCTCGACTCCGGAGACCGCGAACTCCACTGCGGTCACCGGATACTTCGCGAGCCGGAAGATGCGGTCGATGTTGCCGCCGGTGCCGGCGATGGTGGCCGCTATGGCCGCGGTCGACTCCGCCGTCAGCGGGTGGCCGAGCACGGTGACGTGCGAACGCCCGCTGCCGCGCGGCCGGTTGTCGCCCGTACCGGAGATGATCTCGGCCTGCAGTTTCAGGGAGTCGGCCCAGCTGTGCACGGTGGCCCGAAGGTCGCCCTCGGTGGCCCCGCCGGCCGTCGGTGCCGTGACGAGCGCGCACAGCACGAGGCGGCCACGGGAGACGACCTGCTCGATGTCGACGACGTCGACGGCGTACGCGGCGAGGGTGTCGAAGAGACCGGCGGTGATCCCCGGGCGGTCCTTCCCGAAGATCTTCACGAGAAGGGTGGGGACATCGGAGTCGGGAGGGGGCTGAGATGCGCTCATGGTGCTACCACCGTATCGGGCGACGGCCAAGAGGAGAGGTTCTGTCCCGCCTGACGGACACCTGAGCGGCCTGCGCACCCCGTGCGGCCGGGGAGCGGCGCATGCGGCCGGCGCGGATTATTCGGTTCACGCATGATCCGTCACCACTCGTGGTGATCGTCGCCTCCGACCGGTCCCGCCGCGTCGGTGAACGTCCCAACTCGGTACCGAACGAGGTCTTCACGCGGCCCGGCTTTCGGATACGGGACCGGGCCTGAAATAGTTCCCCACGATGTTCGCCTTCCCTAGACTCCCGGCGACGGGGGAAGCTCGGGGGACAACTAGTGGGGCATGGAGTGCCGGAACTCGTACTGGAATTGAACGGAAACACCTGGACGCTCGATCCGTCCAGGTCCTACACCCTGGGCCGTGATCCCCAGGGCGATGTGGTGATCGACGACGCCCGGGTCTCGTGGCGGCACGCCACGATCAGCTGGGGCGGGCGCAGTTGGGTCATCGAGGACCACGGCAGCACCAACGGCACCTATGTGCAGGGCCAGCGGATCCACCAGATGGAGATCGGCCCCGGCACAGCGGTGCACCTCGGCAACGCCACCGACGGTCCGCGCCTAGGCCTGAGCGGCGTCGGCGCGGTCGCGGGGGCGGGCGCCTACGCCCAGGGGGCACCGCAGCAGGCCGCGCAGGCGCCGGTGCAGCAGCCGCAGCAGGGCTGGCCGCAGCCGCAGCCGCCGCAGCAGCCGGCGCAGCAGGGCTGGCAGCAGCAGCCTCCGCAGGCGCAGCAGCCGCTGGTCCCGCACCAGCAGGGGGTGCACAGCGCCCAGGGTGTCCCGCCGGTCCACGGCGACCGCAGCCCCACGACGTTCCACCAGCTCTCCCTCGGCCGCGTCATGCGCATCGGCCGTGCGCTCGAGAACGAGCTTGTCGTCTCCGACCTGCAGGTCTCGCGCCACCACGCCGAGTTCACCGCGCACCCCGACGGCCGCTTCGAGATCCGTGACCTCGGCTCCCACAACGGCACCTACGTCAACGGTCAGCCGATCGCCAAGTCCGGCACGGTCCTCATCGGCCCGAACGACATCGTCGGCGTCGGCCACTCCACCTTCCGTATCGTCGGCGGCCAGCTCGAGGAGTTCGTCGACACCGGCGAGGTCTCCTTCTCGGCCCGCCACCTCACGGTCACCGTGGACGGCGGCAAGCAGATCCTGCGTGACGTCTCCTTCGGCGTCCCGGAGAAGTCGCTCATCGGTGTCATCGGCCCGTCCGGCTCCGGAAAGTCCACCCTGCTCAAGGCACTCACCGGCTACCGGCCCGCCAACCAGGGCGACGTCCTCTACGACAACCGCAGCCTCTACAAGCAGTTCGCGGAGCTGCGCCAGCGCATCGGGCTGGTTCCGCAGGACGACATCCTGCACAAGGAACTCACCGTCCGTAAGGCGCTGAAGTACGCGGCCAAGCTCCGCTTCCCCGGCGACACCGCCGAGGCCGAGCGCGAGGCCCGTATCGACGAGGTGCTGCGTGAGCTCAAGCTCGACATCCACAAGGACAAGAAGGTCACCTCGCTCTCCGGCGGCCAGCGCAAGCGCGTGTCGGTCGCCCTCGAGCTGCTGACCAAGCCGTCACTGATCTTCCTGGACGAGCCGACCTCCGGCCTCGACCCGGGCATGGACCGTGACGTCATGCAGCTGCTCCGCGGCCTGGCGGACGACGGCCGTACGGTCCTCGTCGTCACGCACTCCGTGGCCGAGCTGGGGCTGTGCGACAAGCTCCTGGTGATGGCGCCCGGCGGTTCGGTCGCCTACTTCGGTCCGCCGGAGGAGGCGCTCAACTTCTTCGGCTACAGCACCTGGGCCGACGTGTTCTCCGCGTTCGAGAACTACCGCGACTACGACTGGGCGGGCCGCTGGCGCGGTTCGCAGCACTACCAGATGTACGCGGCGGACATCGACGCCGTCGCCGCGCAGTCCGTGAACATGCCGCCGGCGCAGCAGATGCGTCCGCCGAAGCCGCAGAGCTGGGGATCCCAGCTGTTCACCCTGATCCGCCGCTATGTGTCGGTGATCGTGTCCGACAAGGGCTTCATGGCCCTCATGCTGATCCTTCCGGCGGTGCTGGGCGCGGTGAGCCTGCTCATCGACCCGGACAAGGGTCTGCTGGTGAACCAGAACGCGCAGACCGGCCGGATCATCCCGAACGGCACGGCCACCACGGTGCTGCTGATCCTCGCGGTCGGCGCCTGCTTCGCCGGCGCGGCGAACTCCGTCCGTGAGCTGATCAAGGAGCGGGTGATCTACGAGCGCGAGCGCGCGACCGGTCTGTCCCGCTCCGCGTACCTGATGTCCAAGGTCGTCGTCCTGGGCATGATCACCGTGATCCAGGGCGGTCTGGTCGGCGCCATCGGCTTCGCCACCCGTGAGCTCCCGGAAGAGGGCCTGGTCCTCGGCGGGGCGGTCATGCTGGAGCTGTCGCTGCCGATCATGGCTCTCGGCTTCACGTCGATGATGTTCGGTCTGATCATCTCCGCGCTGGTGAAGACCGCCGAGAAGACCATGCCGCTGCTGGTGATGTTCGCGATCATCCAGGTCGTGTTCACCGGCTGCCTGTTCATCCTGCACGGCACCGTCGGCGTCAACGAGTTCTCGTACCTCATGCCGTCGCGCTGGGCGGTCGCGGCCGCCGGTACCACGCTGGACTTCAACAAGATCAACCCGAACACGGACGACCCGACCAGCACCGACCCCCTGTGGGACCACGAGGCTGCCGCCTGGGGCATGGACATGGCCGCACTGATCGCTCTCGGCGCACTGTGCGGTGTGCTCGTCGCCCGCTTCCTGCGCCGCCACGAGCCCGAGGTCATGCGCAAGTAACGCACGTCACGCGGTGACAGCACGACGCCGAAGGGCGCACCCTGCGCGGGGTGCGCCCTTCAGCGTCTGTTGATGTCCGCCGGTTTGTGCTGCCGGCACAGCGCAGCAGTGCCTCAGTAGGCGCTGTTGACGTTGTCCATCGAGCCGTAACGGTCGGCCGCGTAGTTGCAGGCGGCGACGATGTTGGCGACCGGGTCGTACTGGTCCCACGAGGTGCCCGGAACGTGGTACGCGTCGAAGGTCGGCTTGATGACCTGGAGCAGACCCTTCGAGGGGACACCGTTGATGGCGTTGATGTCCCAGTTGTTGATGGCCCGCGGGTTACCGGAGGACTCCCGCATGATGTTGCGGTGGATGCCCTCGTAGCTGCCGGGGATGTCGTGCTTCTTCATGATCGCCATGGCCTCGCGGATCCACCCGTCCAGGTTGTTCGGGTAGGTCACCTTCGCCGGGCGGGCGGCGGAGCGGCTGGCGGCCTGCTCCTTGGCGCGCTTCTCGGCGGCGGCCTTGGCGGCTGCCTTCTTCTCGGCGGCGGCCTTCTCGGCGGCGGCCTTGGCGGCCTTCGCCTTCGCCTCGGCCTTCGCCTTCGCCTCGGCCTTCGCCTTCGCCTCGGCCTTCGCCTTCGCCTCGGCCTCGGCCTTGGCCTTGGCCTGGGTGGCCTTGAGCTGGGCCTCGAAGGCGGACTTCTGGCTGGTGATGCTCTCGTGGACGGCCGAGACCTGCTTGGCGTCGGCCTTCCACGCGACGGGCGCCGCCGCGGCTGCTGCCTCGGTCTTCACGCCGGCCTCTGCCTCGCCCGTCGGGGCGAGCGAGAGTGCGACGGTCGTGGCGGCGACGGCGGCGATGCCGGCCACGGCGGTCTTACGACTCTTGATTCGGCGGCGGATCTCAGGGGTGATGAACGCGGACATACAGACGTACCTCTTCGAATAGCGGAAAGTCGCTCCAGGCCGGTCGGCTCTGCGCTGTTCGGTAGCGACGTCGGCAATTCTTAGCTGGCGCAAAATCGCGTGGCAAAGGTGTGACGTACGATCCGCGGTAGTGGATCACATGTTCCCAATGTCCGGATTCGCCTGCGCTGTCCGCGCTCTAATGCCCCTTTTGTATCAACTAAAGAGTCTCGTAAGTGATCTGGGCCCTATGCGCGGGCTCACACCGCCCGCACTCCGCTCTCACCGACTGTTGCGGCAGCAATTCACTCGGTTAGGGCCTCCGCGGGGAGTACGAGATGGACATCGCCGAACTCGTGCCAGAGGTACCGGTGCCTCAGTGCCTCGTCGTACGCGCAGGTCAGAGCGTCCCGGCCGGCGATGGCCGCCAGCATCAGCAGATGCGACGCCTCCGGCTCGTGCAGCCCGGTCAGCAGACCGTCCACCGCCCGCACACCGCGTCGGGGCGTCACGACCAGGTCCGTCCAGCCGGAGACGGGACGCACCACTCCCTCGCCGTCCGCCGCCGACTCAAGGGCCCGCACGGCCGTCGTGCCGACCGCCACGATCCGGCCCCCGGCCGCTCGTGCCGCGTTCACCAGCCACGCCGTGGTCGCCGGAACCTCGAAGCGCTCCGGGTACGGCGGCTCATGCGCCTCCGCCGACGCCACACCGGTATGGAGCACCAGTGGCGCGAACTGCACCCCCCGGCTCACCAGGTCCGCCACGGCGCCGGACGTGAAGGGGCGGGCGGCGCTCGGCATCTCCGCGGACCCGGAGCCGTCCGGGGAGGGCAGCGCGAAGACCGTCTGATACGCGGACAGGGGCTGGTCCCGTTCCGTGTAGCGGTAGCGGATCGGCCTGCCGTACCGCCGCAGCAGCGTCGGCACGTCCACGGAGGCCCTTGCCCACCACAGGCGCTCGCCGCCCGGCTCGAGCGCCGCCTCGAGCACCAGCTCGCCGCCGCCCGGTACCCGTACGACGGCCCCCACCGGCCCACCGGCGCGTGGCAGGGTGCTGCCCGCGCCGTCGGGCCCGCGCAGCTCCACCGCCCAGCGCCCGAGGTCCCCGCGGGTCGAGAAGTGCACCACGACCGCCTCGCCGCCGAGCCGGCCGTCCACGGCAGCCGCCAGCGTTGCCGACGTGTTGACCACCAGCACGTCACCGGCCCGCAGCTGGCCCGGCAGGTCGCGGAAACGGTGGTGGGACACCTCCGTACCCCGCGAGACCAGCAGCCGTACGTCGTCCCTGCCCGACCCGCGCTCCTCCGCCGGCACCCGGGCGGACAGCTCCTCCGGCACTCGCAGGGTCTCCAGGACCGTGCCCACGCGCCGCCCCGCCCTCATCGGGTCTCCAGCAGCGAGGTGGCCTCGTACCGGCCGCTGTCGGGCCGCTCCTCGAGGAGCCGCAGGAAAGCGGGGACCACGGACCCGGGCGAGGGGCGGGGGTCGTCGTCGTCCGGCACCGCGGCCGCGTACAGGTCCGTCTGCATGTCGCCCGGATCGACGCTCCACACTCGCAGACCCGGCTCCTCCACGGCCAGCACGGCCGCGAGCCGGTCGAGCGCCGCCTTCGAGGCGCCGTAGCCGCCCCAGGTCTCGTACGCCGTGGTCGCTGCGTCCGAGCTGACCGCGACGACCGTGCCACCCGTCCGCGACGCCCGCAGCAGGGGCAGCGCCTCCTGCACCAGGCCCAGCGGAGCGACCACGTTGGTCTCCAGGGCCGCCCGCAACCCCTCCGCGGACAGCGCCTCCAGCCGCACCAGCGGCTCGGCGCCCAGCGCGCTCGCGTTGTTCACCAGCAGGTCGAGACCGCCGAGCCGCGCGGCCGCCGCAACCAGCTCGCCGCGGTGCCCGGCGTCCGTGACGTCGCCCGGCACCGCCACGACCCGGGTGCCGTACCGCGCCGCGTGCTCCGCGCTCTCCTTCAGTACGTCCGCGGTCCTGGCGCCCAGGACCAGGTCCCAGCCCTGCCGCGCGAGAGCCGCCGCCAGTGCCCGCCCCAGACCCTTCGACGCTCCGGTGATCACTGCTACCGCCATGGTGCCCATCCCCTTGCCGCGTGCTGTCCGCTGTCGCTGTCCGTATGGATGGACACAACGTAGGAATGCGGCCGCTGCCGCCGCCTCGTGCACGAGGACCCACTCCACAAGGCACTTCGACCTACGTCCGCGGCCTCAAGCGGATGTGGTCCCCGGACCGATACGGACCGTCACAGCCCGCCGGTACGGTTGATCCATGAGTCACCGACCCGGCTCCGGCCTCGCGGCCGTGAGCACCGCGCTCCTCGCCATGAGCAGGCGCCTCGAGGTGCGCGACGTGCTGAAGACGATCGTGGCCTCGGCGCGCGAACTGCTCGACGCCGAGTACGCGGCGCTGGGCGTGCCCGATGACCACGGAGGCTTCGCCCAGTTCGTCGTCGACGGTGTCAGCGACGCCCAGTGGAAGGCGATAGGACCGCTGCCCCGGCAGCACGGCATCCTCGCCTCGATGCTCCGCGACGCGAAGCCCGAGCGGCTCGCGGACGTCCGCAAGGACCCGCGCTTCGAGGGCTGGCCGTCGGCCCACCCCGACATGTCGGACTTCCTCGGCCTGCCGATCAAGGACGGCGACGAGACCATGGGTGCCCTGTTCCTGGCCAACAAGAGGTGCCCCAAACCGCAGGGCGGCTGCGGTTTCACGGAGGAGGACGAGGAGCTGCTGGGCATCCTCGCCCAGCACGCCGCGATCGCCCTCACCAACGCCCGCCTCTATGAGCGCAGCCGCGAGTTGACCATCGCGGAGGAGCGCTCCCGCCTCGCACACGAACTGCACGACGCCGTGAGTCAGAAGCTGTTCTCCCTGCGGCTGACCGCTCAGGCCGCCGCCGCGCTCGTGGACCGCGACCCGGCCCGCGCCAAGGGCGAACTCCAGCAGGTGGCGGCCCTCGCCGCGGAGGCCGCGGACGAGCTGCGGGCTGCCGTCGTGGAGCTGCGCCCCGCCGCCCTCGACGAGGACGGCCTCGTCAACACCCTCCGGACCCAGATACAGGTCCTCGACCGCGCCCACAGCGCGCGCGTCACCTTCGACACCTGCGGGATCAGGGCGCTGCCCGCCGCCCAGGAGGAGGCGCTGCTGAGGGTCGCCCAAGAGGCCCTGCACAACGCGCTGCGCCATTCCGGCGCGGCTCAGGTGGACGTGGCGCTGATCCGCCGGGACCAGGGCGCCGTCCTCTCCGTCACGGACGACGGCAAGGGCTTCGAGCCCCGGGCGGTCCGCCGGGCCGGACGCCACCTCGGACTCGTCTCCATGCGGGACAGGGCGAGCGGCGTCGGAGGCAGGCTCAAGGTCGAATCGGCGCCCGGCAGGGGCACCACGGTCGAGATGGAGGTCCCCGGTGGCTGACAGGATGATCCGCGTGCTGCTGGTCGACGACCATCAGGTGGTGCGGCGCGGCCTGCGCACCTTCCTGGAGGTCCAGGACGACATAGAGGTCGTCGGCGAGGCCGGTGACGGCGCGGAGGGCGTCGCCCTCACCGAGGAGCTCGAGCCGGACGTCGTCCTCATGGACGTCAAGATGCCCGGCATGGACGGCATCGACGCCCTGCGGAAGCTGAAGGAACTGGCCAATCCGGCCAAGGTCCTCGTCGTGACGAGCTTCACCGAGCAGCGCACGGTGATTCCCGCCCTGCGCGCGGGCGCTTCGGGCTACGTGTACAAGGACGTGGACCCGGACGCGCTGGCCGGTGCCATCCGTGCCGTGCACGCGGGTCATGTGCTCCTCCAGCAGGAGATCGCGGGGGCGCTGCTCTCCGACGGCGATCCGGGCAACGGCACGGGCCGCGGGAGCAGCCTCACCGAGCGGGAGCGCGAGGTACTGGGCCTCATCGCGGACGGACGTTCGAACCGGGAGATCGCGCGGGCGCTGGTCCTCTCGGAGAAGACCGTCAAGACGCATGTCTCGAACATCCTGATGAAGCTGGACGTGGCGGACCGCACGCAGGCGGCGCTGTGGGCGGTGCGGCACGGGATGACGGACTGAGCGGAGCGTCACACTCCGATCCGAGATTCATACTGTCGGGTGTATGTCACCCATACGGCGCATCCTGATCCACTCGCGGGCGTTCTCCATGGCGTGCTGCGGCGGCCGGCCGCAGCGATTGCTCAGGAGGAATGACGAAGTGAAGAACCTGAAGAAGGCCGCAGCCCTCACGATGATCGCCGGCAGCCTCGTCGCCGCCGGCGCGGGCGTCGCGTCGGCCACGACCGGCGGCTCGCACGCCCACGGTGAGGCTGCGCACTCCCCGGGCGTCCTCTCGGGCAACCTGGTCCAGGCGCCGGTGCACGTCCCGGTGAACGTGGTGGGCAACACGGTGAACGTGATCGGCCTGCTGAACCCTGCGTTCGGCAACGTCGGCATCAACGGCTGACGCCTCCCCAGCTCGACCGCACGGCCCCGGGGCGCAGCCCTGGGGCCGTGCGGCGTTTCGACCGTGCCGGGTGGCCGCGGGCCTGTTCTCCTCCCTGCCCCTTCCCGAAACCGGCTCCGCCCGGACCCGTCACCGCGCTCCGCGAGGTGTTTCGGGGGCTCTGCCCCTTGGACCACCGCGCCTCGAACGCCGGCGAGGCTGAAGTTCCCGGTCGGCTTCAGCCCGCCGGGGGCCCCTTCCACGGCCGCCAGGCCGTAGGGGGAGATCGAGGGCACCGCGCGAAGCGCGGTACGCCGCCCGCAGGTGGAACGGGGCCGGGGCCTGCACCGGTTCGGGACGGGTGGGCAGGGGAACACGCCGCAGCTTCAGCTTCGCTCCCGTTCCTCCACGTACGCGTTGTACGCCGCCACCTGCGCCCTCCGTGCCACCCGTTCCACCGGCCGCAGCGCCTCGCCCCTCGCCGCCATCTCCGACGCGCTCACCGCGCCGCCGTGCCCGTTCTCGTACGCCACGGAGATCAGCAGGCCGATCCGCTGCGCGAGCTCCAGCACCCGCACCGCACGCGGCGGATAGCCCGGGGCCAGTGTCTCGGCCCCGCCGCGCCGCGCCCGGGCCCGGTACGCGTCGAGTGCCGCCTCCGCCATCGGCCCCGACGCCGCCACGTCGAGCCGTGTCAGTGTCTCCGTCGCGTCCCGCAGTGCTTCCGCGAGTTCACGCTCCGCCTCGCCGAGCGACGGCACGTCCGCCGGGGGAGCGTCCCGTACCGGCAGGCAGTGCCAGACGACCTCGACGTGGACGTCACCGTCCGGGCCCGCTTCGTAGACCTCGGGCACCAGCCCGTACGCGGCCCCCGTCGCGACGACCGCTTCCTCCGCCTCGAGTGCCCGCGCGTTGAACGCCGGCGGGCCGCTGAGCCCCAGAGGGTGTCCGGGGGCGGGGAGGGCGACCCGGAAGCCGGTCACGCCGAGCCCCCGCAGGCGCCCCAGCGCCAGAGTGAGACCGACCGGCGCCGTCTCCCCGGGCAGGCCCTCGACACGGTGCACCGCGTCGTCGCCGACGATCGCGTGCACTGCGTCGTCCGGTGACACAAGTCCGGCAAGAAGGGCGTTTCCCCATGCCGCCAACCGTCCTGAGCGTGGTTCCGAAAGCATGTCACCAGCCTAGGGACCGGGCCGGGCGATCGGAGCACTCACCCGGTGGCGTAGGTTTTCCCTGGGTGGTGTGCCCACAGGTGCACAAATGCACCCGAATCACACCCGAACACCTCAAGACGACTGCATGGGGAGACTACGCGCTCATGAGCGATGTACTGGAGCTGGTGGACGTATCCGTGGTCCGCGACGGACGCGCTCTGGTGGACGACGTCTCCTGGTCGGTCAAGGAAGGCGAGCGCTGGGTGATTCTCGGCCCCAACGGCGCCGGCAAGACCACCCTCCTCAACCTCGCCTCCAGCTATCTCTTCCCGACCAACGGCAAGGTGCAGATCCTCGGCGACCGCCTCGGTGCCGTCGACGTCTTCGAACTGCGGCCCCGCATCGGCATGGCAGGCATCGCCATGGCGGACAAGCTGCCCAAGCGCCAGACCGTCCTTCAGACGGTGCTGACCGCCGCCTACGGCATGACCGCGACCTGGCACGAGGACTACGACGAGGTCGACGAGCAGCGTGCTCGCGCGTTCCTCGACCGCCTCGGCATGACCGAGTACCTGGACCGCAAGTTCGGAACGCTGTCCGAGGGCGAGCGCAAGCGCACCCTGATCGCCCGCGCCATGATGACCGACCCCGAGCTGCTGCTCCTCGACGAGCCGGCCGCCGGGCTCGACCTCGGCGGCCGCGAGGACCTGGTCCGCCGCCTCGGCAGGCTCGCCCGTGACCCGTACGCCCCCTCCATGATCATGGTTACCCACCATGTCGAGGAGATCGCCCCCGGATTCACGCACGTCCTGATGATCCGCCAGGGCAAGGTGCTCGCCGCGGGCCCGATGGAGACCGAGCTGACCTCCCGTAACCTCTCGCGCTGCTTCGGCCTGCCGCTCGTCGTCGAGCGCAACGGTGAGCGCTGGTCCGCCCAGGGACTCCCGCTCGGCTGAAGTCGGCACAGCCGCCTCAAGGACGACTCCCGGAGGCGCGATTCCTTCACAGGCGACTCCTGCGCGTACAACTCCCTTACGGACGAACGCTTTACGGGCAAGGTGAGACCACCTCGCCCTCTGTCCCGAGCGTGCCCGGCGGACCTACCATGCCCATGTGGACATCGACGCATGGGTGTGGTGGCTGATCGGCGCGGTCGGACTGGGCATTCCGCTCGTGCTGACCGCCATGCCGGAATTCGGAATGTTCTCCGCGGGCGCGGTGGCAGCGGCCGTCGTGGCGGCGGTCGGCGGCGGCACGGTCGCCCAGGTGCTCGTGTTCGCGGCGGTGTCGGTGGCGCTCATCGCCGTCGTGCGCCCGATCGCCATGCGGCACAGATCGCAGAGTCCCGATTTCGCCAGCGGTGTGGATGCCCTGAAGGGTCGTCAGGCCATTGTGCTGGAACGGGTAGACGGCAACGGCGGCCGGATCAAGCTGGCCGGCGAGGTCTGGTCCGCCCGCGCCTTCGACGCGACCATGGCCTACGAAGAGGGCCAGCAGGTCGACGTCATTGAGATCGACGGGGCGACCGCCGTTGTCATGTGACGCACGCTCCACCCGCCCGGCGCACCGTTCCGCACGGATCGAGCATGGAACGGCCTGAAGCCACCGGGCAGAACGGGCCGAACGCCACACAGAGCAGCCCGTGTTCTGGGAAACTGATCATCGGACTCATCCGGCAGCGAAGGGCACAGGGAACGCGATGCAACCGATCATCATCGTCCTGATCATTCTGGTGGTGCTGGTCTTCATCGCCCTGATCAAGACGATCCAGGTCATCCCGCAGGCCAGCGCCGCCATCGTCGAGCGCTTCGGACGCTACACCCGCACCCTCAATGCGGGCCTGAACATCGTCGTCCCGTTCATCGACTCCATCCGCAACCGCATCGACCTGCGCGAGCAGGTCGTCCCCTTCCCGCCCCAGCCGGTGATCACCCAGGACAACCTGGTAGTCAACATCGACACCGTCATCTATTACCAGGTGACCGACGCCCGCGCCGCGACCTACGAGGTCGCCAGCTACATCCAGGCCATCGAGCAGCTCACCGTCACCACCCTGCGCAACATCATCGGCGGCATGGACCTCGAGCGGACCCTGACCTCCCGCGAGGAGATCAACGCGGCCCTGCGCGGCGTTCTCGACGAGGCGACCGGCAAGTGGGGCATCCGCGTCAACCGCGTCGAGCTCAAGGCCATCGAGCCGCCCACCTCCATCCAGGATTCGATGGAGAAGCAGATGCGTGCCGACCGTGACAAGCGCGCCGCGATCCTCACCGCCGAAGGCATCCGGCAGTCGCAGATCCTGACCGCCGAAGGTGAGAAGCAGTCGGCGATCCTGCGCGCAGAGGGTGAGGCCAAGGCGGCCGCGCTCCGGGCAGAGGGCGAGGCCCAGGCCATCCGTACCGTCTTCGAGTCCATCCACGCCGGAGACGCCGACCAGAAGCTGCTCGCCTACCAGTACCTGCAGATGCTCCCGAAGATCGCGGAGGGCGACGCCAACAAGCTCTGGATCGTCCCCAGCGAGATCGGCGACGCCCTCAAGGGTCTCAGTGGCGCCATGGGCAACTTCAACCCCATGGCCGGCATGGGCGGCGGCTCCGTGCCCAAGCAGACCGGCGGCAACGGCACCGAACGCCGCGAGCAGCCCCCCATCGACTGACGCCCACGCGCTTCATGCATGATCGGTGAGGGCCCCTCGACCTTGGAGGCGGGGAGGCGACTCACGGACCATGTAAGGAGATGGCGTTGTCCATCTGGGAAGCACTGGCGGTATTCGCGGCCGGCGTGGGAGCCGGCACCATCAACACCATCGTCGGCTCCGGCACCCTGATCACCTTCCCGGTGCTGATCGCCACCGGGCTGCCACCGATCACGGCGAACGTCTCCAACGCCCTGGGACTCGTACCCGGCTCCATCAGTGGTGCCATCGGCTACCGCGCCGAGCTGCGCGGACAGACCGGCCGGGTCCTTCGCCTCGGAGTCACCGCGCTCCTCGGCGGTCTGGCCGGCGCGATCCTGCTTCTCGCCCTGCCGTCCGAGGCGTTCGACACGATCGTCCCGGTACTCATCGCGCTCGCCCTGATCCTCATCATCGTCCAGCCGCGCCTGACCAAGGCCGTGCAGCGGCGCCACGCGGCACGCGGCACCGAGCCGCGCCCGAACGGCGGCCCAGCCCTCCACACCGGCCTGCTCCTCGCCAGCGCGTACGGCGGCTACTTCGGCGCCGCCCAGGGGATCCTCTACCTCTCCCTCATGGGCCTGCTCCTCGACGACAGCCTTCAGCGGATGAACGCCGTGAAGAACGTCCTCGGCGCCGTGGTCAACGGAGTCGCCGCCGTCTTCTTCCTCTTCGTCGCCGAGTTCGACTGGACCGCCGTCCTGCTGATCGCCGTCGGATCCGCCATCGGCGGACAACTCGGCGCCGGCATCGGCCGCAAGCTCAAGCCGGCCGTGCTGCGCGGCGTCATCGTCGTCGTCGGCACCGTCGCCATCGTGCAGCTCCTGCTCCGCTGACGACGACGAGACCCGCCCCCCTGTCCAAGGGGGGCGGGTCTCGTCTCGTCGTCACTGCTACGCGGCAGGCTGCGCCGCCAGCCAGTCCGGCAGCGCCGCACGCTCACCCGACCGCAGCCCCAGCAGCATCGCGTCCGCCGGCGACGGCACGAACGGCTCGTGCAGCAGCGGCATCCCCGCCTGCTCCGGCGTGCGGTCCGCCTTGCGGTGGTTGTCCTCGGCGCAGGACGCCACCGTGTTCAGCCAGCTGTCCGCGCCACCGTGCGATTTCGGCACAACGTGGTCCACCGTCGTGGCACGCCGCCCGCAGTAGGCGCACCGGTGCTGGTCCCTCACCAGCACACCCCGCCTCGACCACGGCGCCTGTCTTCGGAACGGAACCCGTACGTATCTGCAGAGCCTGATCACCCGGGGCACCGGAAGATCCACCGCCGCCGCACGCACCCGGAGCGCCGGGTGGGACTGCTCGACCACGGCCTTGTCCTGAAGCACCAGCACGACCGCGCGGTTGAGCGTCACCGTCGACAACGGCTCGAAGCTCGCATTGAGCACCAGTGTGTCCCGCATCCTGCCCACCTCCGTTCGCCGGCCCGGCCCCCGTCGGCGGGCATCAGCCTGGATCAACTCTGGCCGGGCGCGCCGAGATGGACAACGCAATATCTGTGCCTTGCCGGGGGAGGACACCTGAACCCCTGGCAACAAAACTGCCCTGCCCTGATCTCTCCAAGACCAGGGCAGGGCAAACTCCGGACGAACTCTCGGCCGACCTCTCGGCCGAAATGTCAGCCCTCCGCGGGGGCTTCGTACTCGCCGATCAGCTGGGCGCGCGCGATCGTGTGGAAGCGCAGATTGAAGCCGACGACCGCGGGAGAGGCATCGGAGTCCGGTCCGAGCTTCTCGGTGTCCACCGCGTACACGGTGAAGACGTACCGGTGCCTCTCGCCCGCCGGCGGAGCGGCCCCGCCGAAGTCCCTCGTCCCGTAGTCGTTACGGGCATGGACCACGCCGTCGGGCAGCCCCTCGAACTTCCCGCCGCCCGCACCCGCCGGCAGCTCCGTCACCGACGCCGGGATGTCGAAGAGTACCCAGTGCCAAAAACCACTGCCGGTCGGCGCGTCCGGGTCGAAGCACGTCACCGCGAAGCTCTTGGTCTCCGCGGGGAAGCCCTCCCAGCGCAGATGCGGCGAGCTGTTGCCCGCCGCCTGGACCTGGGAGTCCTTCAGTACCGACCCCGGCTCGATGTCGTCGCTCACCACGGTGAACGACGGCACCGCCGGATGAAAGTCGTGGGGAAGCGGAGCCCTCTTGAGCTCGGTCACGTCAAACCCTCCGAATCGGCCGTTCTGCGTCTCGCGTACCGCCTCTCGTACCGAGACTAGAGCCAGTTGCGACGGCCGCCGACATCCGCCAGCCACTGGTTGAGGTAGGCCGCCCAGTCGGTCGATCCGAAGTCCTCGTGGTCCACCTTGAAAGCCTTGTACGAGTCGCTGCTCTCACTGAAGAGGCCCGGCTTCTTGTCCATCTCCAAGATGACGTCCATCTCGCGGTCGTCGGCGACGAACGTCAGCTCGACCTGGTTCAACCCGCGGTACTGCTGCGGCGGGAGGAACTCGATCTCCTGGTAGAACGGCAGCCGCTGACGCGTCCCGCGGATGTGACCGCGCTCCATGTCGGCGCTCTTGAAGCGGAAACCGAGCTGGACGAAGGCGTCGAGGATCGCCTGCTGGGCCGGCAGCGGGTGCACATGGATCGGGTCCAGGTCGCCCGAGTCCACGGCGCGCGCGATCTCCAGCTCCGTCGTCACACCGATGTCCATCCCGCGCAGGTGCTGTCCCTCGATGGTGGTGATCGGGGTCTCCCAGGGGATCTCGAGCCCGAAAGGGACCACGTGCACCGCTCCGGCCTTCACCTCGAAGGCACCACCGAGCCGCTGCTTGGTGAACTCGATGTCCTGCTTGACCTCCTGGTCACCGCCCTCGACCTCGACGCGGGCCCGCAGACCGACGGACAGCCCCTCGATCTGCTGGTCCACCGAGCCGCCCTGGATACGAACCTCGCCCTGGACGACACCGCCGGGTACGACGTTCGCCTCGGTCAGCTCCGTCTCCACGGAGGCACCGCCGGCACCCATGCTCGCAAGCAGCTTCTTGAAGCCCATGTCCACTCCTTCTTGGTCCTGACCCCATACATACGCCCGATGACCGTAGTCGGTTCCCCTCGGCATCGAGCGGATCCCCGGTACGCTCGAACGCAATGATCGAGAGCTCCGACCGTACGCCGCTGCCCCGGGACTACTTCGACCGCCCGGTGCTGGAGGTCGCACCCGACCTTCTCGGCTGCACACTGACCCGCCTGACCGACGACGGCCCCATCGAGCTGCGCATCACGGAGGTGGAGGCGTACGCGGGAGAGGCCGACCCCGGCTCGCACGCCTTCCGCGGCAGAACGGCACGCAACGAGGTGATGTTCGGCCCGCCGGGGCACGCATACGTCTACTTCACCTACGGAATGTGGCACTGCCTCAATGTGGTGTGCGGCCCGGAGGGTCGGGCGAGCGGAGTCCTGCTCCGCGCCGGCGAGGTGACAGTGGGAGCCGACCTGGCGCGCAAACGACGACTCTCGGCCCGCCATGACAAGGAACTGGCCAAAGGCCCCGCCCGGCTGGCCACCGCGCTCGACGTGGACCGCAGTCTCAACGGAGCCGACTTCTGCCTCGGCCCGGATGCGCCCCTCTCTCTTCTCCCGGGACGCCGGCCGACGCCCGACCAGGTCAGGAACGGCCCGCGTACAGGTGTGGGCGGTGAAGGCGCATTCCATCCGTGGCGCTACTGGATAGACAGCGACCCGACGGTCAGTCCCTACCGGGCCCACGTGCCGCGCCACAGGCCCTCGACGCAACTTGACTCGGATGCCGGGGACGCCTAACGTAGCCCGAGCCGCTTGAGACGGAGCACTGCTGTTCAGCAGATCCGGAGCGGCCATCCACTACTTACGACATACCCAAAATGGGTGCGGTTTCGGCATGCCGGAATTCAAACCCGGACTCGATTATGAGTCGCCTGGGAAATCCGCTAAAGTAGTGGACACGCCGGAGGGCCGAAAGGCCGGAAAGCACACCGAGGAAATCGGATCGGAAAGATCTGATAGAGTCGGAAACGCAAGACCGAAGGGAAGCGCCCGGAGGAAAGCCCGAAGAGGGTGAGTACAAAGGAAGCGTCCGTTCCTTGAGAACTCAACAGTGTGCCAAAAATCAACGCCAGATATGTTGATACCCCGTCCATCTTCGGATGGTCGAGGTTCCTTTGAAAAAGTCCATCCCGCTTGCGGGGTGGCAATCACAGCGAGGACGCTGTGAACGACCGGTCTTATTCCGACCGGTTGTTCCGCTCTTCGGATGTGCACCCGATCACGGGTGAACATTCATGGAGAGTTTGATCCTGGCTCAGGACGAACGCTGGCGGCGTGCTTAACACATGCAAGTCGAACGATGAACCTCCTTCGGGAGGGGATTAGTGGCGAACGGGTGAGTAACACGTGGGCAATCTGCCCTTCACTCTGGGACAAGCCCTGGAAACGGGGTCTAATACCGGATAACACTGCGGATCGCATGGTCTGCGGTTGAAAGCTCCGGCGGTGAAGGATGAGCCCGCGGCCTATCAGCTTGTTGGTGGGGTGATGGCCTACCAAGGCGACGACGGGTAGCCGGCCTGAGAGGGCGACCGGCCACACTGGGACTGAGACACGGCCCAGACTCCTACGGGAGGCAGCAGTGGGGAATATTGCACAATGGGCGAAAGCCTGATGCAGCGACGCCGCGTGAGGGATGACGGCCTTCGGGTTGTAAACCTCTTTCAGCAGGGAAGAAGCGAAAGTGACGGTACCTGCAGAAGAAGCGCCGGCTAACTACGTGCCAGCAGCCGCGGTAATACGTAGGGCGCAAGCGTTGTCCGGAATTATTGGGCGTAAAGAGCTCGTAGGCGGCTTGTCGCGTCGGATGTGAAAGCCCGGGGCTTAACCCCGGGTCTGCATTCGATACGGGCAGGCTAGAGTGTGGTAGGGGAGATCGGAATTCCTGGTGTAGCGGTGAAATGCGCAGATATCAGGAGGAACACCGGTGGCGAAGGCGGATCTCTGGGCCATTACTGACGCTGAGGAGCGAAAGCGTGGGGAGCGAACAGGATTAGATACCCTGGTAGTCCACGCCGTAAACGTTGGGAACTAGGTGTTGGCGACATTCCACGTCGTCGGTGCCGCAGCTAACGCATTAAGTTCCCCGCCTGGGGAGTACGGCCGCAAGGCTAAAACTCAAAGGAATTGACGGGGGCCCGCACAAGCAGCGGAGCATGTGGCTTAATTCGACGCAACGCGAAGAACCTTACCAAGGCTTGACATATACCGGAAAGCATCAGAGATGGTGCCCCCCTTGTGGTCGGTATACAGGTGGTGCATGGCTGTCGTCAGCTCGTGTCGTGAGATGTTGGGTTAAGTCCCGCAACGAGCGCAACCCTTGTTCTGTGTTGCCAGCATGCCCTTCGGGGTGATGGGGACTCACAGGAGACTGCCGGGGTCAACTCGGAGGAAGGTGGGGACGACGTCAAGTCATCATGCCCCTTATGTCTTGGGCTGCACACGTGCTACAATGGCCGGTACAAAGAGCTGCGAAGCCGTGAGGCGGAGCGAATCTCAAAAAGCCGGTCTCAGTTCGGATTGGGGTCTGCAACTCGACCCCATGAAGTCGGAGTTGCTAGTAATCGCAGATCAGCATTGCTGCGGTGAATACGTTCCCGGGCCTTGTACACACCGCCCGTCACGTCACGAAAGTCGGTAACACCCGAAGCCGGTGGCCCAACCCCTTGTGGGAGGGAGCTGTCGAAGGTGGGACTGGCGATTGGGACGAAGTCGTAACAAGGTAGCCGTACCGGAAGGTGCGGCTGGATCACCTCCTTTCTAAGGAGCACATGGCCGACTGCGAGCGAATGACTCGCACGGTTGCTCATGGGTGGAACGTTGATTATTCGGCACAGTTGATGGATGAATTCACCAGTACTGCTTCGGCGTGGAACGTGATCACCATCCGGGACTGTTCCGGGCACACTGTTGGGTGTCTGAGGGTGCGAGCGTTGCTCGTCCTTCGGGATGCCGGCCCCAGTGAACTCACCTTGAAAAGGGTGGGGTGATGGGTGGCTGGTCGTTGCTTGAGAACTACACAGTGGACGCGAGCATCTGTGGCCAAGTTTTTAAGGGCGCACGGTGGATGCCTTGGCACCAGGAACCGATGAAGGACGTGGGAGGCCACGATAGTCCCCGGGGAGCCGTCAACCAGGCTTTGATCCGGGGGTTTCCGAATGGGGAAACCCGGCAGTCGTCATGGGCTGTCACCCGCTGCTGAACACATAGGCAGTGTGGAGGGAACGAGGGGAAGTGAAACATCTCAGTACCCTCAGGAAGAGAAAACAACCGTGATTCCGGGAGTAGTGGCGAGCGAAACCGGATGAGGCCAAACCGTATGCGTGTGATACCCGGCAGGGGTTGCGCATACGGGGTTGTGGGATCTCTCTTTCATTGTCTGCCGGCAATGAGACGAGTCAGAAACCGTATGAATAGGCGAAGGACATGCGAAAGGTCCGGCGTAGAGGGTAAGACCCCCGTAGCTGAAATTCATGCGGCTCGTTTGAGAGACACCCAAGTAGCACGGGGCCCGAGAAATCCCGTGTGAATCTGGCGGGACCACCCGCTAAGCCTAAATATTCCCTGGTGACCGATAGCGGATAGTACCGTGAGGGAATGGTGAAAAGTACCGCGGGAGCGGAGTGAAATAGTACCTGAAACCGTGTGCCTACAAGCCGTGGGAGCGTCGCTGTATGTGCTTGCACATGCAGTCGTGACTGCGTGCCTTTTGAAGAATGAGCCTGCGAGTTAGCGGTGTGTAGCGAGGTTAACCCGTGTGGGGAAGCCGTAGCGAAAGCGAGTCCGAACAGGGCGATCGAGTTGCACGCTCTAGACCCGAAGCGGAGTGATCTAGCCATGGGCAGGTTGAAGCGGAGGTAAGACTTCGTGGAGGACCGAACCCACCAGGGTTGAAAACCTGGGGGATGACCTGTGGTTAGGGGTGAAAGGCCAATCAAACTCCGTGATAGCTGGTTCTCCCCGAAATGCATTTAGGTGCAGCGTCGTGTGTTTCTTGCCGGAGGTAGAGCACTGGATAGGCGATGGGCCCTACCGGGTTACTGACCTTAGCCAAACTCCGAATGCCGGTAAGTGAGAGCGCGGCAGTGAGACTGTGGGGGATAAGCTCCATGGTCGAGAGGGAAACAGCCCAGAGCATCGACTAAGGCCCCTAAGCGTACGCTAAGTGGGAAAGGATGTGGAGTCGCAGAGACAACCAGGAGGTTGGCTTAGAAGCAGCCACCCTTGAAAGAGTGCGTAATAGCTCACTGGTCAAGTGATTCCGCGCCGACAATGTAGCGGGGCTCAAGCGTACCGCCGAAGTCGTGTCATTCCAGCATGAGGGCCAACGCCCGCTGGGATGGGTAGGGGAGCGTCGTGTGCCGGGTGAAGCAGCCGCGGAAGCGAGTTGTGGACGGTTCACGAGTGAGAATGCAGGCATGAGTAGCGATACACACGTGAGAAACGTGTGCGCCGATTGACTAAGGGTTCCTGGGTCAAGCTGATCTGCCCAGGGTAAGTCGGGACCTAAGGCGAGGCCGACAGGCGTAGTCGATGGACAACCGGTTGATATTCCGGTACCCGCTTTGAAACGCCCAATATCGAATCAGGCGATGCTAAGTCCGTGAAGCCGCCGGCTGAGTCTTCGGACGAGGTCGGAGTGGTGGAGCCGACGAACCAGACTTGTAGTAGGTAAGCGATGGGGTGACGCAGGAAGGTAGTCCAGCCCGGGCGGTGGTTGTCCCGGGGTAAGGGTGTAGGACGTGGGGTAGGCAAATCCGCCTCACACATAGTCTGAGACCTGATGCCGAGCCGATTGTGGTGAAGTGGATGATCCTATGCTGTCGAGAAAAGCCTCTAGCGAGTTTCATGGCGGCCCGTACCCTAAACCGACTCAGGTGGTCAGGTAGAGAATACCGAGGCGTTCGGGTGAACTATGGTTAAGGAACTCGGCAAAATGCCCCCGTAACTTCGGGAGAAGGGGGGCCATCACTGGTGATCCGATTTACTCGGTGAGCTGGGGGTGGCCGCAGAGACCAGCGAGAAGCGACTGTTTACTAAAAACACAGGTCCGTGCGAAGCCGTAAGGCGATGTATACGGACTGACGCCTGCCCGGTGCTGGAACGTTAAGGGGACCGGTTAGTCACTCTTCGGGGTGGCGAAGCTGAGAACTTAAGCGCCAGTAAACGGCGGTGGTAACTATAACCATCCTAAGGTAGCGAAATTCCTTGTCGGGTAAGTTCCGACCTGCACGAATGGCGTAACGACTTCTCGACTGTCTCAACCATAGGCCCGGTGAAATTGCACTACGAGTAAAGATGCTCGTTTCGCGCAGCAGGACGGAAAGACCCCGGGACCTTTACTACAGTTTGATATTGGTGTTCGGTTCGGCTTGTGTAGGATAGGTGGGAGACTGTGAAGCTTGGACGCCAGTTCAGGTGGAGTCGTCGTTGAAATACCACTCTGGTCGTGCTGGATGTCTAACCTGGGTCCGTGATCCGGATCAGGGACAGTGTCTGATGGGTAGTTTAACTGGGGCGGTTGCCTCCCAAAGGGTAACGGAGGCGCCCAAAGGTTCCCTCAGCCTGGTTGGCAATCAGGTGTTGAGTGTAAGTGCACAAGGGAGCTTGACTGTGAGACCGACGGGTCGAGCAGGGACGAAAGTCGGGACTAGTGATCCGGCGGTGGCTTGTGGAAGCGCCGTCGCTCAACGGATAAAAGGTACCCCGGGGATAACAGGCTGATCTTCCCCAAGAGTCCATATCGACGGGATGGTTTGGCACCTCGATGTCGGCTCGTCGCATCCTGGGGCTGGAGTCGGTCCCAAGGGTTGGGCTGTTCGCCCATTAAAGCGGTACGCGAGCTGGGTTTAGAACGTCGTGAGACAGTTCGGTCCCTATCCGCTGTGCGCGTAGGAGTCTTGAGAAGGGCTGTCCCTAGTACGAGAGGACCGGGACGGACGAACCTCTGGTGTGCCAGTTGTCCTGCCAAGGGCATGGCTGGTTGGCTACGTTCGGAAAGGATAACCGCTGAAAGCATCTAAGCGGGAAGCCTGCTTCGAGATGAGGACTCCCACCTCCTTGAGAGGGTAAGGCTCCCAGTAGACGACTGGGTTGATAGGCCGGATATGGAAGCCCTGTAAGGGGTGGAGTTGACCGGTACTAATAGGCCGAGGGCTTGTCCTCATTTGCTCGCGTCCACTGTGTGGTTCCCGGGTTGCGAACAGTCGCACCGGTTGAACCAGTTTCACTTATTAACTAAAAAGTGTGCTTGTTCGCTAGAACCCGATAGGGTTTCGGTGGTCATAGCGTTAGGGAAACGCCCGGTTACATTCCGAACCCGGAAGCTAAGCCTTTCAGCGCCGATGGTACTGCAGGGGGGACCCTGTGGGAGAGTAGGACGCCGCCGAACAATCTTTCAGGACCCTTGGTCCAGCGTTCACGCTGGACCAAGGGTCCTTTTTGTTTTGCCGAGATGACGAAGCGCGGCCGATCGCCGGCTGCGCGAGAATGACTGTGGTACCCGATGACAGGAGTCACGCCGATGTCCCCCAACTCTTCCGACGATCGTCCGGAACGCGAACCGCGTCGCAAGGACGGTGGTGACAGGGGCGGCTTCCGCGGTGGTCGCGACGACAGGGACCGGGGTCCCCGCCGTGACAACGACCGCGGTGACCGCGGTGGCTTCCGTGGTGCCCGCGACGACCGCGGCGGTCGCCCCGCCGGTGGTGGCGGTGGCGGCGGCTTCCGCCGTGACGACCGCCCCGGTGACCGCGACCGTGGCCCGCGCCGCGAGGACGACCGCGGTGGGTACCGAGGCTCCCGCGACGGTGGCGACCGCGGTGGGCGCCCGAGCGGCGGTGGCGGATACGCACCTCGCCCCGCCGGCGGCGGCGGTGGCTTCCGGCGGGATGACCGTCCGGGTGGTTTCCGTCGTGATGACCGTCCCGGTGGTGACCGTGGTGGTTACCGCGGGCCGCGTGACGACCGTCGTGACGAGCGTCCCGCCGGTACCGGTGGCGGTTTCCGCCGCGACGACAGGCGCGATGACCGCCGTGACGACAGGCGTGACGACCGTGGTGGTCGCCCCGCCGGTGGTGGCGGTGCCGGTGGCGGTTTCCGACGTGACGACCGTTCCGGCCAGAGCGGCTACCCGCGTCGCGATGACCGTCCGGGTGGTTTCCGTCGTGATGACCGTCCCGGTGGTGACCGTGGTGGTTACCGCGGGCCGCGTGACGACCGTCGTGACGAGCGTCCCGCCGGTACCGGTGGCGGTTTCCGCCGCGACGACAGGCGCGATGACCGCCGTGACGACAGGCGTGACGACCGTGGTGGTCGCCCCGCCGGTGGTGGCGGTGCCGGTGGCGGTTTCCGACGTGACGACCGTTCCGGCCAGAGCGGCTACCCGCGTCGCGATGACCGTCCGGGTGGTTTCCGTCGTGATGACCGTCCCGGTGGTGACCGTGGTGGTTACCGCGGGCCGCGTGACGACCGTCGTGACGAGCGTCCCGCCGGTACCGGTGGCGGTTTCCGCCGCGACGACAGGCGCGACGACAGGCGTGACGAGCGTCCCGCCGGTGCCGGTGGTGGTTTCCGCCGCGACGACCGCCGCGACGACAGGCGTGACGACCGTGGTGGTCGCCCCGCCGGTGGTGGCGGTGCCGGTGGCGGTTTCCGACGTGACGACCGTTCCGGCCAGAGCGGCTACCCGCGTCGCGATGACCGCCGTGACGACAGGCGTGACGACCGTTCCGGTCAGAGCGGGTACCCGCGTCGCGACGACCGGCAGGGTGGCTTCCGCCGCGACGACCGCTCCGGTGGCGGGGCTTACGCGCGGCGTGACGACGAGCGTGGTGGCTTCCGTGGCCCCCGCCGCGAGGAGCGCGACCGCGGTGGTTACCGCGGCTCCCGTGACGACCGCGGTGACCGTGGTGACCGCGGCGGCTACGGGCGGCGTGACGAGCGGGACCGTCCCGACCGCGAGCCCGTCAAGCGGCTCCCCATCCCCGACGACGTCACGGGCGACGAGATCGACAAGGATGTCCGCCAGGAGCTCCAGAGCCTGCCGAAGGGCCTCGCGGAGGAGGTCGCCCGGAACCTCGTCATGGTCGCGAACCTGATCGACGAGGACCCCGAGCAGGCCTACGCCTACTCCCGTATCGCGCTGCGGCTCGCTTCCCGTGTCGCCGCCGTGCGTGAGGCCTCGGGCTTCGCCGCTTACGCGACGCAGAAGTACTCGGAAGCGCTGGCCGAGTTCCGGGCGGCGCGGCGGATGACGGGCACCGTGGAGCTGTGGCCCGTCATGGCCGACTGCGAGCGTGGGCTCGGACGGCCCGAGCGGGCGCTGGCGATGGCCGGCGAGCCCGAGGTGCAGAAGCTGGACAAGGCCGGCCAGGTCGAGATGCGGCTCGTCGCCGCCGGGGCGCGCCGGGACATGGGGCAGCTGGACGCCGCCATCGTGACCCTGCAGAGCCCCGAGCTCGCCTCCAACTCCGTTCAGCCCTGGACGGCGCGGCTGCGTTACGCGTACGCCGACGCGCTTCTCGCGGCCGGCCGTGAGAACGAGGCCCGGGAGTGGTTCGCCAAGGCGCTCGAGGCAGACAAGGACGGCGCCACCGACGCGTCGGACCGACTCGCCGAGATGGACGGTGTCGAGTTCGTCGACGCGCTGCACGACGACGAGGACGAGGACGCCGAGATCCACGAGGGCGCACAGGGCGACCGGGGCGCAGAGGTCGACGCGGGGGACGACGACCTGAGCGGCGACGGCGGCTCCGAGGCCGTCACCGACCTCGACACCGGCGCCGAAGGCGCCGAGCCGGACGCCGGCTCGGACAGCTCCGGCGACCAGTCGTAACGCGCGCACATGAAATGAGGGCGGCACCCGGTCCACGGGTGCCGCCCTCAGTCGTTTCCGTCCGGATGTCAGTCCAACGCGAGGCTCCGTAGAACCAGTCCCGTCGCCGGCTTCGGTCCGAACGACGTCGACTTGCGGGGCATCGTGACGCCTTGAAGCGCCAGCTCCCGCACGACGTCTTCCCGGACCGGGTGCATCAGCACCGCTGTGCTGCCGTCGCGTTCCGCCTTGGTCACGGCCGACGGGGCGTCGTGGATGTAGGCGATGTGCCCGGGGTCGTCAGGGATCTGCCACACCTGTTCCAGGAGTGTGGAGTGCAGCACCGTGGCGTCCAGGGTGCGCCATGCCTCCGGCGGACCGCTCGGTACCGTGCGGTTCAGCAGTCCGGCGTCCGGACGGTCGACGAGGTGGAACCGGCCGTCCCCGGCGAGGAGGAAGGCATTGCCCTCGCCGGCGGCGTCGGCCAGGGCGTCCAGGGCATGCGGCAGCGGTACGTCGAGGTGCGTGACACGGAAGGAACCGCTCAATGCGGTGAGCGCCCGGTCGACCGGCAGGCCGTGCAGCAAGCGGTGGATGGCCCGTACCTGAAGGGGGTAGCGGGCGGAGTCGACCAGCAGCACCAGGCCGTAGTTCCACGGGCCGGGCGCCGTTTGTTCCGCGCGCAGCCGCAGATAGGTCGCCCAGCGGTGGTGGCCGTCGGCGATCATCGCCTGATGCCGTTTCAGGTCATCCTGGACCTCGGACAGTTCCCCCTCATCCGTGACGCACCACAGGCGGTGGCTGAAGCCGTCCTCCGTGGTCGTGGAAAGCAGCGGCGAGCGCCGGACGGTGCGCTCGATGACGGCCGTCGTGCCCATGGCCTTGCCGGAGCTGCGGTACGTGAGAAGCAGCGGTTCCAGGTTCGCCGCCGTCGTGCGCATCAGGGACGCACGGTCGGCGACGACGTCCGGCATGACGCCCTCGTGGGGCAGGACCACGCCGTCGGACGGCTCCGAGAGCGCCAGCGCCCCGATGACGCCGCGTTGCAGGACATCACCCTTGCGCTGCTCGTAGACGTACAGGGCGGGCTGGTCGTCCGCGGCGAGGACGCCTTCCTCGAGCCAGCGCGTGAGCGTCTGCGCGGCCTGGTGGTGGCGGTCCTCCGGGGTGGTCGCCTGGGGAAGGATCAGGCGCACGATGTTGTGCGGGTCCGCCGACTCCAGGTGGTGCAGGCCGTCCGGTCTGACGACCACGTCGTACGGCGGCGAGGTCACGGCGGCGAGGCTGCCCACCCGCTCGGGGACGTAGCGCAGTCCGCGGAACGGGATCAGACGCAGGCCGCCATCGGCCGCAGGACCTTCGTTGTTCATCAGGGCATCGTAAGCGCGTCACGGCATGAGCGATGATCGGGGGAGCGGACCCGGTCACCGGGAGCGCGGGAACCAGCGAGGAGCGGAAGCGGATGAGTCAGCAGGGCGTGAACCGGCCGAGCGGAAGCACACGGGCGCTGAGCGAGGCGTACGACACCGCCCTCCTCGACCTCGACGGGGTCGTGTACGCGGGCGGGGTGGCGATCGTGCACGCCGTCGAGTCGCTGGCGACGGCCAGGGAGCAGGGCATGCACCTGGCGTACGTGACGAACAACGCGCTTCGCACCCCCGATGTCGTGGCTGCCCATCTGACCGAGCTGGGCATCCCGACCGGGCCCGACGACGTGATCAACTCCGCGCAGGCGGTGGCCCGGCTGATCTCCGAGCAGGTTCCTCCCGGTTCACGGGTGCTGGTGATCGGGGGCGACGGGCTGCGGGTCGCGCTGCGCGAACGCGGTCTCGTGCCGGTGGAGTCGGCGGACGACGACCCCGCCGCGGTCGTGCAGGGCTACGGCGGTCCCGAGCTGGCTTGGGGGCGGTTCGCGGAGGCCTGTTACGCGATCGCGCGGGGTGTGCCGTGGTTCGCCTCCAACACAGACCTGACGATCCCGAGCGCCCGCGGCATCGCGCCCGGCAACGGCGCCGCCGTCGAGGTCGTCCGGATCGCTACAGGGGCCGAGCCGCAGATCGCGGGCAAGCCGCTGCCGCCGATGCACAAGGAGACGATCCTGCGTACCGGCGCCGAGCGACCGCTGGTCGTGGGCGACCGGCTGGACACGGACATCGAGGGGGCGTTCAACGGCGGCGTCGACTCGCTGCTCGTACTGACCGGGGTGACGGACGCGGCGCAGCTGCTCACCGCCGTGCGGCGGCACCGGCCGACCTACGTCGACGCCGACCTGCGCGGCATGCTGACCGGGCAGCCCGAAGTGACCGAGCGCGACGGCGTGTTCGGCTGTGGCGGATGGACGGCGTCGGCGCGCGCGGACGAACTGGCGCTCGACGGCGACGGCGATCCGCTGGACGGCCTGCGCGCGCTGTGCGGTGCCGCGTGGACGAACGCGGGCGACGGTTCCTGCACCCTCGACGCGGGGAAGGCGCTGGCCCGGCTGGGCTTTTAGGACTCCCCGGCCGGCAGCCTCTCTCCGAGAGGTGATGCGAGGGTAGGCTAACCTAACCACCGTGTTGGTCGAGAGTCCCCCGAAACGGAGCGCGGAGCCTGCGTCCGCACCCGCAACACCCAAGCGCCACGCCCTGCGTGCCTTGGGGCTGCTGGTGTCGTGCGGCGTCCTGCTGCTGATCTGCGTCGCGAGTATCGCCGTGGGCGCCAAGTCGATTCCGCTCTCCGACGTGTGGGACGGGCTGTTCCACAGCACGGGCACCAACAACGACGTGATCATCAGGGACGTCCGCGTCCCGCGGACCCTGCTGGGGCTCGTCGTCGGCGCGGCTCTCGGCGTCGCCGGCGCTGTGATGCAGGCTCTGACCCGCAACCCGCTCGCCGAACCCGGCCTGTTGGGCGTGAGCGCGGGAGCGTCGGCCGCGGTCGTCTCAGCCATCAGCTTCCTCGGCGTCACCTCGCTCACCGGCTATGTGTGGTTCGCGTTCCTCGGCGCCGCCGTGGTCTCCGCCGCCGTGTACGTCCTCGGCGGCAGCCGCGGCGCCACCCCCGTACGCCTCGCGCTCGCCGGCACGGCCGCCACCGCCGCGCTGTACGGCTACATCAACGCCGTCCAACTGCTGGACGCGGCCGCGCTCGACCGCCTGCGGTTCTGGACGGTCGGTTCGCTCGCTTCCGCCGACATGGGGACCATCAGCAAGGTCCTGCCGTTCATCGCCGCCGGACTGGCGCTCTCCATGCTGCTGGCCCGGCCGCTGAACGCGATGGAGATGGGCGACGACACCGCCCGCTCGCTCGGCGCGCACCTGACCCGCACCCGCGTCCTGTCGATGCTCGCCATCACCCTGCTGTGCGGTGCGGCGACCGCGGCCTGCGGCCCCATCGTCTTCGTCGGTCTGATGATCCCGCACGTCGTCCGCGCCGTCACCGGCCCGGACATGCGGTGGATCCTGCCGTACGCGGCGGTCCTCGCGCCCGTCCTCCTGCTCGGCGCGGACGTCGTCGGCCGGGTCGTCACCCGGCCCTCCGAGCTTCAGGTCGGCATCGTCACCGCACTGATCGGCGGGCCTGTCTTCATCCAACTCGTACGCCGCAAGAGGATGGCCCAGCTGTGAAGGCCGTGAAAGCAATACGCACGCCGGGCGGGCTGTCCGTACGGCTCGACGCCCGCGCGGCGTCCGTCGTCACGCTGCTCGCGATGGCCGCGGCGGCCGTCGCGGTCGTCCTCATCGGCAGCGGCGACTTCCCGATGTCGTTCGGCGACGTGACCGCCACACTCCTCGGAAACGGCACCGCGGCACAGGAGTTCATCGTCCAGGACGTGCGGCTGCCGCGGGTGCTGGTGGCGATACTCGTCGGAGCGTCGCTCGCCCTCAGCGGCGCGATCTTCCAGTCCCTGTCCCGGAACCCGCTCGGCAGCCCCGACGTCATCGGCTTCTCCCAGGGATCCACCGTCGGCGCGCTCACCGTGATCGTGCTCTTCAGCGGCGGCTCGCTCGCCGTCGCCGGCGGCGCGGTCGCCGGCGGACTCGTCACCGGCATCGCCGTCTACACGCTCGCGTGGAAGCGCGGGGTGCAGGGCTTCCGGCTGGTACTCGTCGGAATCGGCGTCGCCGCCATGCTCACGGCGGTCATCCACTTCTTGATCACCAAGGCCAACCTGGTCGACGCCACCAGGGCCACGCTCTGGATGACCGGCTCTCTCGACGGCCGCGACTGGGCGCAGGTGTGGCCGCTGGCCGGCATGTGCGCGGTCCTGATGCCGGTCGTGTTCGCGCACGGACGGCCGCTGCGGATGCTGGAGATGGGCGACGACGCGGCGTACGCGCTCGGCGTCCCCGTCGAGCGCACAAGAATCGTCCTCATGGGGTCCGGTGTGCTGTTCATCGCCGTCGCAACGGCCGCCGCGGGGCCCATCGCCTTCGTGGCCCTCAGCGCACCCCAGCTGGCCCGCCGGCTCACGCGCTCGCCCGGACCGAACCTGGCCGCGGCCGCCGTCATGGGAGCGGCCCTGCTCCTGATCGCGGACTGGGCCGCCACCAACGCGTTCGGCGACCGCATGCTGCCGGTCGGCGTCGTCACGGCGGTGCTCGGCGGCGGCTACCTGCTCTGGCTGCTCGTCACCGAACGCAAGGCGGGGCGGATATGACGGCGGGTATGGACACGGACAGGGTCAAGCACATGCGTACGGGCGCGGGGGGGACCCCCGCCCGCCTCACAGAGAACTCCAGGAGTACGACGACGATGCAGCGCCTCACCGCGGAATCCGTCACCCTCGGCTACGACCAGCGGGTCATCGCGGAGGACCTGTCCGTCGAGATACCCGACAACTCCTTCACCGTGATCGTCGGCCCCAACGCCTGCGGCAAGTCGACGCTGCTGCGCGCCCTTTCGCGGATGCTCAAGCCCACGAAGGGCAGGGTCCTGCTCGACGGGGAGGCCATCCACTCACTGCCCGCGAAGAAGGTCGCCAGGACGCTGGGACTGCTGCCGCAGTCGTCCATCGCACCCGACGGGATCACGGTCGCGGACCTCGTGGCGCGCGGCCGTTACCCGCACCAGGGACTGCTGCGCCAGTGGTCGCCGGAGGACGAGCGGATCGTCGAGGAGTCGATGGCCGCGACGCGGGTCGGCGAGCTGGCCGACCGATACGTCGACGAGCTGTCCGGCGGACAGCGCCAGCGGGTCTGGATCGCGATGGCGCTGGCCCAGCAGACGCCGCTGCTGCTGCTCGACGAGCCGACCACCTACCTCGACATCCAGCACCAGCTCGAGGTGCTGGACCTGTGCGCGGAGCTGCACGAGTCGCAGGGGCGCACGCTGGTCGCCGTCCTGCACGACCTCAACCAGGCCGCGCGCTACGCCACGCACCTCGTCGCCCTCCGCGACGGGAGGATCGTCGCGGAGGGAGCGCCGTCGGAGGTGGTCACGGCGGAGCTGGTGCAGCAGGTGTTCGGTGTGAAGAGCCAGATCATCGAGGACCCGGAGTCCGGCACACCGCTGGTGATCCCGGCGTCGCGGCGGGGGGTCGGCGCGAAGGTGTCGTGACGGAGGGGTGGGCGGCGGGGCGGGTGCGGGTGCGTGGCCGTGTGGGTCCGCGGCGCGTGCGGGTGCGTGGCGCCTGCGGCGGGCTGTTTCCCCTCCCCTCCCCTCCCCTCCCCTCTCCCTATGGCTTGGCGGCAGTGGGGGACCGCCACTTTCCGAAGCCGGGCTCCGCGGGGGCCCGGCACCGCGCTGCGCGCGGTGTTTCGGGGGCTCTGCCCCCGCACCCCCGCGCCTCGAACGCCGGCGGGGCCGGAGTGGGGGGCACCCCCACGGCCGCCGGGCCGTAGGGGGCAATGGAGGGCACAGCGCGGAGCGCGGTACGCCGCCCGCAGGGTGGTACGGGGTCCGGGTTCTGCCCACCGCGCGGCGGAGCCGCACATCGGTACAGCGGGGAGGGGAGACGCGCCGCGGCTAGAGGAGCGTGCGCAGGCGCAGCAGGTCGCGGAAGCCCGCCTCCAGGCGGACCCGCCCCGACGCCCACGCCTTCGCGAAGTTCAGCGAGCCGTCCACCATCGACACCAGGTCGTCGCCCGTCATCGCGAGGCGGATCTGGGCCTTCTCGCGTGGCGGTCCCTGTGCGGTGTCCGTCACCGTGATCCGGCCGTCCGCCAGCCGGCCGGTGAACGTGACGTCCAGGTCCGTGATGTGGCAGCTGAGGGAACGGTCGAGGGCGGCGGCGGTCCGTACGTCGCCGTTCGCCGTCGCCAGGTTGTCGGAGAGTCTGTCGAGCGCGCCGCGGCACTCCTGCGTTGTGGTCATCGGCGGCGACGTTACCGCAGGGCTTCACGGTAGCGTCTGGGCATGAGCGACTCGATGCCCGCCCCCGGTCCGCAGGAGCCCGACCGCGGCGTACCGGCGGCGGAGGTGTACGACCCGGCGACCCCCGCGCCGCTGGGTGTGCAGCGCGTGCCCACCGGCGACGCCGATGTCGACGCGCTGCTTGAGCGGCTGGCCGATGTCGACCACCTCGCTGCGGACGGACATCTCGAGGTGTACGAGGATGTACACCGGGGGCTCAGGGACGCGCTGACCGCGCTCGACACCCGCCCGGGACCCCAGCCGGAACCGCACAACCACAGGAGCTGAACCGCACGTGGCAGGAGTGGCCCGCCGCCGTCTCGACGCAGAGCTGGTACGCCGGAAACTCGCGCGGTCGCGCGAGCACGCGAGCCAGCTGATCGCCGCGGGGCGGGTGACCGTCGGCCGGAACACGGCCACCAAGCCCGCCACCCAGGTGGAGACGAGTGCGGCCATCGTCGTCGCCGCCGACGACAGCGACCCCGACTACGTGTCGCGCGGCGGACACAAGCTCGCGGGCGCGCTCGCCGCCTTCGTACCGCTCGGTCTGAAGGTCGAGGGTCGCAGGGCCCTCGACGCCGGGGCGTCGACCGGCGGCTTCACCGATGTGCTGCTGCGCTCGGGCGCCCGGCACGTCGTCGCCGTCGACGTCGGTTACGGACAGCTCGCATGGTCCCTGCAGAGCGATGAACGTGTCATCGTCAAGGACCGTACCAACGTGCGAGAAATGACGTTGGAGACGATCGACGGAGAGCCGGTGGACCTTGTGGTGGGCGATCTGTCCTTCATTCCGCTCGGGCTCGTGCTGCCCGCCCTTGTGCGCTGCAGCGCGCCCGACGCGGATCTCGTGCTCATGGTCAAGCCGCAGTTCGAGGTCGGCAAGGAACGCCTCGGCAGCGGGGGAGTGGTGCGCAGTCCCGAACTGCGGGCCGACGCCGTACGCGCCGTCGCGCGCCGGGCGGCGGAGTTCGGTCTCGGCGTGCGGGGCGTCACTGCCAGCCCTCTACCGGGACCCTCGGGCAACGTCGAATACTTTCTGTGGCTCAGGGCCGGGGCGCCCGAGCTGGATCCTGCGGACGTCGACCGCGCAGTGGCGGAGGGACCTCGTTGACCACGACATCAGGAACGACACCGGGCACCAACGGCAACACTTCGAGACGTACTGTTTTTCTGCTCGCCCACACGGGACGGCCCGCGGCGATCCGCAGCGCCGAGCTCGTCGTACAGGGTCTGCTGCGCTGTGGCATCGGCGTACGCGTACTGGCGGCGGAGGCGGTCGACCTGCCGCTGCCCGCCTCGGTCGAGACCGTCGTCGACGCGACGCCGGAGGTCCTCGACGGCTGTGAGCTGCTGATCGTCCTCGGCGGCGACGGGACGCTGCTGCGGGGCGCCGAGTTCGCCCGTGCCTCCGGGGTGCCGATGCTCGGCGTCAACCTCGGGCGGGTCGGCTTCCTCGCGGAGGCGGAGCGCGACGACCTCGACAAGGTCGTGGACCGGGTCGTGACCCGCGCCTACGAGGTCGAGGAGCGGATGACCATCGATGTGATCGTGCGTTCCAACGGCGACGTGGTGCACCGCGACTGGGCGCTGAACGAGGCGGCCGTGCAGAAGGTGTCGCCGGAGCGGATGCTCGAGGTCGTCCTGGAGATCGACGGTCGGCCGGCCACCGGGTTCGGCTGCGACGGCATCGTGTGCGCGACGCCGACCGGTTCGACGGCGTACGCCTTCTCGGCCGGCGGCCCGGTGGTATGGCCCGAGGTGGAAGCGCTGCTGATGGTGCCGATCAGCGCGCACGCGCTGTTCGCGAAGCCTCTCGTGACGTCGCCGACGTCGGTACTGGCGGTCGAGGTCCAGCCGCACACCCCGCACGGTGTGCTGTGGTGCGACGGGCGCCGGACCGTCGAACTGCCGCACGCGGCGCGGGTGGAGGTCCGGCGGGGTGCCGTGCCCGTGCGGCTCGCCCGGCTGCACCACGCGTCGTTCACGGACCGGCTGGTGGCGAAGTTCGCCCTGCCGGTCTCCGGCTGGCGCGGGGCGCCCCAGTAGGGCGCGTCGCACGGTACGGCGTCCTGCGGGCGCGACCGGACCGGAGGTGCTCGCGCGCGGGCACGCCTTCGGCCCGGTCCTGACTGTCCCGGCACGGACGGTAACGGGTCGCGGCGGTCGCCCTCGTGCCTTCCCGGGCTCCGGTATTGCCCGGGAGAGTGAATCGGACGCCGGGGTCCGTCGCACACCGGGGGCCGGACCTCGTATGGTCGTGTCCGTGTTGGAGGAGATGCGGATACGGTCACTCGGGGTCATCGACGACGCTGTTGTCGAGCTGTCGCCCGGATTCACAGCGGTGACCGGCGAGACGGGCGCCGGCAAGACCATGGTCGTCACCAGCCTTGGGCTGCTGCTCGGCGGGCGGGCCGATCCGGCTCTGGTGCGGATCGGCGCGAAGTCGGCCGTCGTGGAGGGCCGGATCAGGGTCTTTGCCGACGCCCCGGCGGCGCTGCGCGCGCAGGAGGCCGGCGCCGAGCTCGACGACGGCACGCTGCTGGTCAGCCGGACCGT
Organism: Streptomyces sp. WAC00040; assembly: GCF_056835925.1. NCBI lineage: Bacteria > Bacillati > Actinomycetota > Actinomycetes > Kitasatosporales > Streptomycetaceae > Streptomyces > Streptomyces sp. WAC00040. The sequence continues at coordinate 1,041,987 of NZ_JAKQZE010000003.1, read as the reverse complement.
TTCTGCCGAGGGGCGCTCACGGGCGCATCTCGGCGGGCGCTCCGTGCCGGTGGGCATGCTGTCCGAGCTCGCCGACGAGCTCGTGGCCGTGCACGGCCAGACCGACCAGCAGGGCCTGCTGCGGCCCGCCCGACAGCGTGAGGCGCTGGACAGGTACGCGGGTGACGCCGTCGCCGTCCCGCATGCCAAGTACGCGGCCGCCTACCGGCGGCTGCGCGCCGTCAGCACGGAGCTCGAGGAGCTGACCACGCGGGCACGCGAGCGCGCCCAGGAGGCGGACCTCCTGCGTTTCGGCCTGAACGAGATCGCCTCTGTGGAACCCCGCGCCGGTGAGGACGTCGAACTCGCGGCGGAGGCGGAGCGGCTCGGCCACGCGGAAGCCCTCGCGTCCGCCGCCTCGGTCGCGCACGCGGGACTCGCGGGCAACCCGGAGGACCCGGAGGTCGTCGACGCCACGACCCTGGTAGCGGGCGCGGGGCGGGCGCTGGACGCCGTACGGTCCCACGATCCCGCGCTGGCGGCGCTCGCCGACCGGATCGGTGAGATCTCCATCCTCCTCGGCGACGTGGCCGGAGAGCTCGCCGGGTACGCCGACAACCTGGACGCCGACCCTCTGCGACTGGCCGCGGTGGAGGAGCGCCGGGCGGCACTGACGCAGCTGACGCGCAAGTACGGCGAGGACATCACCGCCGTGCTCGCCTGGGCGGAGGAGGGCGCGGTCAGGCTCACGGAGCTCGACAGCGACGACGACCGCATCGGCGAGCTGACGGCCGAACGGGACGCGCTGCGCGCCGAGCTGTCCGGCCTCGCCCAGGCGTTGACCGACGCCCGCACGGAGGCCGCCGCGCGTTTCGCCGAGGCCGTCACGGAGGAACTCGCCTCGCTCGCGATGCCGCACGCGCGGGTTTCGTTCGCCGTCCGGCAGACGGAGTCCGCCGACGAGGCCTCCGGCGTCGAGGTCGGCGGCCGCTGCGTGGTGTACGGGCCCTCCGGCGTCGACGAGGTCGAACTGCTCCTGGCCCCGCACCCCGGCGCCCCGCCGCGCCCCATCGCCAAGGGCGCTTCTGGCGGTGAGCTGTCCCGGGTGATGCTCGCCGTGGAAGTCGTCTTCGCCGGGACCGATCCCGTGCCGACGTACCTCTTCGACGAGGTCGACGCTGGGGTCGGCGGCAAGGCCGCGGTCGAGATCGGGCGCCGGCTCGCCAAGCTGGCGAAGTCGGCGCAGGTGGTGGTGGTGACACACCTGCCGCAGGTGGCGGCGTTCGCGGACCGCCAACTGCTGGTCGAGAAGACCAACGACGGCACGGTCACACGCAGCGGTGTCACCGTCCTCGAGGGCGAGGACCGGGTACGGGAACTGTCGCGGATGCTGGCGGGCCAGGAGGACTCGGAGACCGCTCGCGCCCACGCGGAGGAGCTGCTGGCCACGGCACGCGCCGACGGTTAGGGCCGCCCGCCCCCCGGGGGGCTTTCGCCGGGGGCGGGCGCGCCGGGTCCGTGCTTCAAGTCGCTCTCGAGGGCGTCGCCGGGGGGCACGCGCGGCGCGCGCCGGACACTTGCCCGAGGTCAGCCGCCTCGCCGGCTCACCCGTGTGAGTGATCCCGGTCCGCCGGAGCCGCGTACGTACACCGGCACGACACCCGGACGGTGCCGGAACGTCCGTACGGACTGGCATCCTTGGCGGGTGACACAGCTGCGTACGGTCCAAGTGCTGGGCGGCGGCAGTGCGGGCAGCAACGCGCACGTCAGGTCGCTGGCCGCGGGGCTGGTGGCACGGGGCGTGCGGGTGACGGTGTGCGCCCCAGTCCGCATCGACGACGTCTACGACTTCCGGGGCGCCGGCGCACACTTCGCGCCGGTCCCGCGCCGGAGCGACCCTCAGGCCATCGGCGCACTGCGCGCGGCGTGCGCCGGCGCGGACGTGGTGCATGCGCACGGGCTCCACGCCGCCGTGCGCGCCTCGCTCGCCCTCGGCGCACAGCGCTCCCGCATCCCGCTCGTCGTCACCTGGCACACGACGGTTCAGGCCGAGGGCACGAGGGCAGCGGTCCTGCGGCTGCTCGAACGACGGGCCGTACGCGCGGCCGCGGTCGTCCTGGGCACCTGCTCGGAGCTGGTCGACCGGGCCCGTGCCTGCGGCGCCCGCGACGCCAGGCTCGCCCCGGTGGCGACGCCCGCCCCGCAGGTCCCGCCCGCTCCGGACGCGAAGCTCCGTGCCGAACTGGGCGTCGTCGGGCGCCCGTTACTCGTCGCCGTGGGCAGCCTGGAGCGGCACCGCGGCTACGGCACGCTGCTCGACGCCGCCCGGTCCTGGAGCGCCCTGGACCCCGCGCCGCTCCTGCTGATCGCGGGGGAGGGGCCGGAGCGGGCAGCGCTCCAGCGCCGGATCACGGCCGAGGAGTTGCAGGTCCGGCTGCTGGGCCGGCACGACGACGTTCCCGCGCTGCTGTCCGCCGCGGACCTGGCGGTACTGCCCTCCCGCTGGGAGGCCCGATCCCTGCTGGCGCAGGAGGCACTGAGGCTGGGCGTGCCGCTGGTCGCCACGGCGGTCGGCGGGGTGCCGGAACTGGTCGGGGAAGCCGCCGAGTTGATCCCATACGGCGATCCCGTCGCCCTGTCGGCCGCCGTGACCCGCCTGCTGTCCGACCCGGCGCGCCGGGTTTGGCTCTCGCAGGCGGGCCGGACACAGGCGGGGACCTGGCCGACGGAGGACGAGACGGTCGCGCAGGTCCTCAGCGTCTACGACGAGTTGGCGCTCACCGGTTCGTAGCGGCCAAGCCCCTCCCGGTCAGCGGGTGTGGCGGCGGGCCCGTAGCGCCAGGCTGAGGGCCAGGACCGTCTCCGGGTCCTCCAGGTCGGTGCCCAGCAGTTCCCCGATCCGGGCCAGCCGGTTGTAGAGGGTCTGCCGGTTCAGGTGCAGTTCCCGCGCCGTCTCCGCCTTGCGGCCCGCGTGGGCCAGGTAGGTCTCCAGGGTGGGGAGCAGCGGAGGGCGAGACGTCGCGTCATGGGCCCGCAGGGGCCCGATCGCGCGGTCGACGAACGCCGCCAGGTCCGGATGCTCGCGCAGTCGCCACAGCAGCAGGTCGATGTCGAGGCGGCGGGCGTCGTACCAGGGCCGGTCGTCCAGCCCCTGCGCCGCGGCGGCCGTTTCCGCCGCATGGCGCAGCGCGGCGCCGGCGGCGGCCCAGCCGCCCGCGGCGGCGACCACGACGACCGGCGGATGCGCGCCGGCCCTTTCGAGCCCCGCGCGGGCCACCCCCGCGCGCAGCGCCTGGGCCACCCGGTCCGCGACGGCGGTCCGGTCGCCCTCCGCGCGCAGTCCGACGAGGAGCGGCACCCGGCCTTCCACCGGCCGGACGCCGAGCAGCACCGGCACCCCGAGCGACGACAGCTCCTCGGAGACCGCCCGTGCCAGCACGGACCAGTTGCCGCTGGGCGTCAGCTCGGCCGCGATCCGCATCACCACCGGCAGCAGCGGCCCCGCGCCCGGTTTGAAGCCGAGGACCCTCGCCTGCGCGGGGGCGTCCTCCGGCGTGATGCGCCCTTCCGCCAGGTCGGTCAGGAAGTCGCCCCGGCCGCGTGCCGCGAGCTCCTCCTCCTGGCGCGCCTGCATCAGCACCACGGCGAGGATGCCCGCCGCCCGCTCGGCCGCCATCCGGTGCACCTGCAGCACCGGGGACGACACGGCCAGCAGCACCAGCCGGGCACGGACCGCGCCCGTCCCTCGTCCGCCGCCTGGCACGTCGACGAGGACCGCGTTCGCAGGGGGGCCGTCCTGCCGGCCGCCCCGCAGCCCCTGCCACACCTGCAACGGGTCGGCGGCGCCCGGTTCGCCGCCGGGGGTGTCCGCCGCGTACAGGAGCTGCCCGTCGGGGGTCTCGAGGAACACCGGGTCGCCCGTGAAGGACGCGAGGATCGCGAGCACCTGGGGCACCCCGCCGCCGCCGAGGAGGGCCTCCGTGCAGCGGCGGTGCACTTCCTCCGCCTGCTGGAGCAGCGCGTAGTGGCCGTTGACGATCTCGGTGTGGATCTCCTCGGTGACCGTGACGAACGGCACCTCGCGGTGCAGTTGCACCAGAGGCAGACCGGCCGCCCGCGCCGCCTCCACGATCGAGGCCGGCAGCCGGGAGAAACGGGGGCCGAGCTCGACGACCAGCGCGGCGATGCCGCGCTCCGCGAGCCGGTGGACGAACGCCCGCTGCTCCACCGGACGGGTCCCGAGGCCGAGACCCGTCGTCAGCAGCAGCTCCCCGCCCTTGAGCAGGGAGGCGATGTTGGGCACCTCACCGGCGTGGACCCAGCGCACGGTGCGTTCCAGCCGGTCGGCGCCGGCCAGGACCTCCGGGAGTCCGCTGCGGAGGCCCGGGAGTTCCAGTGCCCGCCGCACGGTGATGCCGCCCTGCGTTTCCATGGCCGAGGACGCTACCTGGGCGGCAGTTCCAAGGACAACAGTGGACTCCTAGCCACCGTAGGCCCCGGATGCGGTCAGACGCAGCGCTGTGTCGATCAGGGGGACATGGCTGAAGGCCTGGGGGAAGTTGCCCACCTGCCGCTGCAGCCTCGGATCCCACTCCTCCGCGAGCAGCCCGAGGTCGTTGCGGAGCGACAGCAGCCTCTCGAACAGCCGCCGCGCCTCGTCCACCCGCCCGATCATCGCCAGGTCGTCCGCCATCCAGAACGAGCAGGCCAGGAACGCGCCTTCGTCGCCGGGCAGCCCGTCGACGCCTTCGTGCGCACCCTCGGTCGGGTAGCGCAGGATGAAGCCGTCCTCGGTGGACAGTTCGCGCTGAATCGCCTCGATCGTGCCGATGACCCGCTTGTCGTCGGGCGGCAGGAAGCCCATCTGCGGGATCAGCAGCAGGGAGGCGTCCAGTTCCTTGGAGCCGTAGGACTGGGTGAAGGTGTTGCGCTCCGGGTCGTAGCCCTTCTCGCAGACGTCGCGGTGGATCTCGTCACGCAGATCGCGCCAGCGCTCCAGCGGCCCGTCCGCGTCACCGGACTCGATCAGCTTGATCGTCCGGTCGACAGCGACCCACGCCATCACCTTGGAGTGCACGAAGTGCCTGCGCGGCCCGCGGACCTCCCAGATGCCCTCGTCGGGCTGGTCCCAGTGCTTCTCCAGGTAGCGGATCAGCTTCAGCTGGAGCAGCGAGGCGTAGTCGTTGCGCGCGAGGCCGGTCATGTGCGCGAGGTGCAGGGCCTCCGTGACCTCGCCGTACACGTCGAGCTGGAGCTGGTGCGCGGCGCCGTTGCCGACGCGCACCGGGCCCGAGTTCTCGTAGCCGGGCAGCCAGTCGAGCTCCGCCTCCCCGAGCTCGCGCTCGCCCGCGATGCCGTACATGATCTGCAGGTTCTCAGGGTCGCCGGCGACGGCCCGCAGCAGCCACTCCCGCCAGGCGCGGGCCTCTTCGCGGTAGCCGGTGCGCAGCAGCGAGGAGAGGGTGATCGCCGCGTCACGCAGCCAGGTGTAGCGGTAGTCCCAGTTGCGGACGCCGCCGATCTCCTCGGGCAACGAGGTCGTGGGCGCGGCGACGATCCCGCCGGTCGGTGCGTAGGTGAGGGCCTTCAGCGTGATCAGCGAGCGGACCACGGCCTCGCGGTACGGGCCGTGGTACGTGCAGTGGTCCACCCACTCGCGCCAGAACTCGGCGGTGGCCTCCAGCGAGCCCTGCGGGTCGGGAAGGGCCGGCTGCGCCTTGTGCGAGGGCTGCCAGCTGAGCGTGAAGGTGATCCGGTCGCCGGGGGCGACGGTGAAGTCGGAGTAGGTCGTGAGGTCCTTGCCGTACGTGTCGGTGTCCGAGTCCAGCCACACCGAGTCGGGACCGGCGACGCCGACCGTGCGGTTGTCGATCTTGTGGACCCACGGCACGATCCGTCCGTAGCTGAAACGCATCCGCAGCGCGGAGCGCATCCGCACCCGGCCGGAGACGCCTTCCACGATCCGGATCAGCTGCGGCGCACCGTCACGTGGCGGCATGAAATCGGTCACTCGGACCGTGCCCCGAGGGGTGTCCCACTCGGATTCGAGGATGAGCGAGTCGCCGCGATACGTGCGGCGGGTCGCGGCCGGCGCCTCGCCGTGCGGCTCGAACGCGGGCCCGAGCCGCCAGAAACCGTGTTCCTCGGTGCCGAGCAGCCCGGCGAAAATGGCCTGCGAGTCGAAGCGGGGCAGGCACAGCCAGTCCACTGTGCCGTCCCGGCAGACCAGTGCAGCGGTCTGCATGTCTCCGATGAGTGCGTAATCCTCGATGCGCCCGGCCACGTGCATCTCCAGTCGAACGGCCATGTCCGCCCCGCGGGGCGCTTACTGCGGTCAAGGGTCGTTGACGAGCCGCGGCGACCCCAAAAACACCACGCGGGAGGTGTTGCCACGTGCCTGGTGGGGGGCGCCGTATTCCGGGTGACGGTCTGGGGATGTCGTCCGTGCACAGGTCCGGCTCGGCAGCGAGTTTCGAAGCAGGATACGACGCACGTCAACGATCCGTGTCGGGTCCCCGCAACACAGGTGCGGCGAACGGGTGAGCGGCACGTGGGCCGCGGTGAGCGGTTCCCGCGCGTTGTGGTCACGGTACCTCCGGCGCCGCTGGGACGAGTACACGGGCGCGGCCGGGCGGCGGCCCACCCCCGGCGCTGATACCCTGGTACCCCGTGGACCGGTGGCCGGAAGGCCCCGAAACCGCAGCGACGGCGCCCCCCGATCCGGGTCGGCGGCCGGTACGCACCTCACTTCGCGACCACGGGAGCCCCCTCTTGGCGATGCCGCCCAAATCCATGACGACCAAGCACATCTTCGTCACCGGGGGTGTCGCCTCCTCCCTCGGCAAGGGCCTCACGGCCTCCAGCCTGGGTGCGCTGCTCAAGGCACGGGGCCTGCGGGTCACCATGCAGAAGCTCGACCCGTACCTGAACGTCGACCCCGGCACGATGAACCCGTTCCAGCACGGTGAGGTGTTCGTCACCAACGACGGCGCCGAGACCGACCTGGACATCGGCCACTACGAGCGCTTCCTCGACGTCGACCTCGACGGCTCGGCCAACGTCACCACCGGCCAGGTCTACTCGCAGGTCATCGCCAAGGAGCGGCGCGGCGAGTACCTGGGCGACACCGTGCAGGTCATCCCGCACATCACCAACGAGATCAAGTCCCGTATCCGCCGGATGGCGACCGACGACGTCGATGTCGTCATCACCGAGGTCGGCGGCACGGTCGGCGACATCGAGTCCCTGCCGTTCCTTGAGACCGTCCGCCAGGTCCGCCACGAGGTCGGCCGCGACAACGTCTTCGTCGTGCACATCTCGCTGCTTCCCTACATCGGCCCCTCCGGCGAGCTGAAGACCAAGCCGACCCAGCACTCGGTCGCGGCGCTGCGCAACATCGGTATCCAGCCCGACGCGATCGTGCTGCGTGCCGACCGCGACGTCCCGACCGCGATCAAGCGCAAGATCTCGCTGATGTGCGACGTCGACGAGGCCGCGGTCGTCGCCGCCATCGACGCCAAGTCGATCTACGACATCCCGAAGGTCCTGCACACCGAGGGCCTGGACGCCTATGTCGTGCGCAAGCTCGACCTGCCGTTCCGCGACGTCGACTGGACGGTCTGGGAGGACCTGCTCGACCGGGTCCACAACCCCGACCACGAGGTCACCGTCGCGCTCGTCGGCAAGTACATCGACCTGCCCGACGCCTACCTGTCGGTGACCGAGGCCATGCGCGCCGGCGGCTTCGCCAACAAGGCCCGTGTCCAGGTCAAGTGGGTCACCTCCGACGACTGCAAGACGCCGGCGGGTGCCGCGAAGCAGCTCGGCGAGGTCGACGCGATCGTCATCCCCGGCGGTTTCGGTGAGCGCGGCGTCAACGGCAAGGTCGGCGCCATCCAGTACGCCCGCGAGAACAAGATCCCGCTGCTCGGCCTCTGCCTGGGCCTGCAGTGCATCGTGATCGAGGCCGCGCGCAACCTGGCGGAGATCACCGACGCCAACTCCACCGAGTTCGACGCGGCCACCGCGCACCCGGTGATCTCCACCATGGAGGAGCAACTGGCGTACGTCGAGGGCGCCGGCGACCTCGGCGGCACCATGCGTCTCGGCCTCTACCCGGCGAAGCTCGCGGAGGGTTCCATCGTGCGCGAGGTCTACGGCGACGAGCCCTACGTGGAGGAGCGCCACCGCCACCGCTACGAGGTGAACAACGCCTACCGCGCGGAGCTCGAGAAGAAGGCGGGCATCCTCTTCTCCGGCACGTCCCCCGACAACCGGCTCGTCGAGTACGTCGAGTACCCGCGCGAGGTGCACCCGTACCTCGTCGCCACCCAGGCCCACCCGGAGCTGCGGTCCCGCCCGACGCGTCCGCACCCTCTCTTCGCCGGTCTGGTGAAGGCGGCCGTGGAGCGCAAGTCCGGTCAGTGACATGCCTGACGATACGGTTGACCGGGGTACGGACCTGTGAAGGATCCGTACCCCGGTTTCCGTTGTGTGGTTGGAAGGACGCTTTCGATGGCCATCAAGGACACGCCCGAGCAGTGGCAGGTCACCGCGACCACGACGCCGTTCCGGGGCAACAAGACCAGCGTCCGCACCGACGATGTCGTCATGCCCGACGGCACGGTCGTCAAGCGTGACTACCAGGTGCACCCCGGGTCGGTCGCCGTGCTCGCCCTGGACGGTGAGGGCCGCGTCATCGTGCTCCGCCAGTACCGGCACCCCGTACGGCAGAAGCTGTGGGAGATCCCGGCCGGGCTGCTGGACGTGCCGGGCGAGAACCCGCTGCACGCCGCCCAGCGCGAGCTGTACGAAGAGGCGCACGTCAAGGCCGAGGACTGGCGGGTGCTCGCCGATGTCTACACCACCCCCGGCGGCTGCGACGAGGCGGTGCGGATCTTCCTCGCCCGGGAGCTGTCCGAGGCCGAGGGCGCCCGTTTCGAGGTCTCCGAGGAGGAGGCCGACATGGAGCTGGCCCGGGTGCCGCTCGACGAACTGGTCCAGGGTGTGCTCGCCGGGGATCTCCACAACACGTGCCTGGTGGTCGGCGTGCTGTCCGCGGTGGCTGCCCGTGGGGGCGACGGCTTCGACGCTCTGCGCCCGGCGGAGGCGCCGTGGCCGGCGCGGCCTTTCGAGGCGTGACCACCCCTTCCGGCCGTACGTGATGTGACGATCCGCTGATCCGATCGGGCGACGACTGCGCCGTGCTCCGCACGGATCGTCGCAGAGCGTGAACTACGCTCGAATCGCCCGCACGGAGCCCCGTCGGGCTCGGCTCGTGCACGGCGGACTGGAGCGTGGCCCGTGACGGATCAGGCGCTGGACTTGGACGGCCCCGACCGGTCGGCCCCTCCTGAGCCGGCCCACCGCCCCAAGGGGCCCGACGACCGCTCGGGGACCCCGGCGGGGGCAGGCCCCCGCGCCGTTTCCCTGACCCGCACCCCAGCCACTCCCGACGCGGACGCGGCGCCGGTCGCCGACGCCTTCGAGGGGGCGGACGCCGCCGCGCCCGGCGCCGCAGCTGTCGCCGTCGCTCCGGAAGAGGCGGACCTTGCCGCACCGGTGACTGACGCTCCGTTCGCGGGGCACGCAGTCGTGCCCGGGGCTGCCCCTCCGTTTGAGGCGGACGAAGCTTCGGAGCCCGGCCCGGTGACGGCCGACGAGGCGATGGAGGCCGACCCGGAAGCCGGTGGGCTCCAGGACCTCGAAGGGCCGCGCGGCATCGACGCCTCCCCGCACGCGGACGAGATCGACGCCTCCCCGCGCGCGGACGAGGCGGCCGGGCCCGCCACGAGTGGTCCTGCACGGACCGGTCATGAATCCGGTCCCGACGCCGGCCCCGCGGTCGGCCCCGCGGTCGGTTCCGCGGCGGGTCCCGCCCTCGGGCCCGCCGCAGGTCCGCAGCAGTCCGGAAGGGCCCGGCCGGACGGCGCGCGCACGGGCGCGGTGTTCTTCGGACGGCAGCGGGAGCTGAAGGCGCTCGTCGCAGACATCGAGCGCGCCGGTCTCGACACGCTCGCCGGCCGCAAGGCGCCCCGGGCACGGGTGCTCCTGATCGCGGGGCGGCCCGGCTCCGGGCGCTCCGCGCTGGCGCAACAGCTCGCCCTGAGGCTGGAAGACCGCTACCCCGACGGCATCCTCTATGTCCGGCTCACGGAGCCGGCCGGCCGGTCGGTCCCCATGGACCAGGCGGCACGCGCACTGCTCGACCGGCTCCGGATCTCCTCGCCGCCCGGCGCGGGCGACGACGAACTGACCGAGATGGTGCGCGAGGCCCTCGCCGTGCGCAGGGTGCTGCTGCTCATCGATGACGCCACGGACGCCGAGCAGGTGGACCTGCTGCTGCCGCAGAACCCGGACTGCCTGGTGGTCGCCGTGTCCCAGGGCCCGCTCACCGGCATCCCGGACGTGAGGCCATGCACGCTCGGCGGCATGGACGCCAAGTCCGCGATCGAGCTGCTCACCACTTTCACCGGGTCCGTGCGGATCACGGTGGACCCGCAGGCGGCGGAGGCGATCGCCGAGGAGTGCGGCGGCCAGCCCGCCGCTCTGGTGCTGGTCGGCGGCTGGCTCGCGGCCCGCCCGAACGCCTCCGTCGCCGACGCCGCCAAGCGGCTGCGCACACTCCCCGACGACGTGGGCCGGCCGGCCGGTGCCAGGCCCCTGACCAGGGCGTTCCGGCTGGTGTACGAATCGCTGCCGCAGTCGGCCGCGCGCACACTGCGGCTGCTGGCCCTCGCGCCCGCCGGCCGCGCGGACGCGCACACCGCCTCCGCGCTTGCCGGATGCTCCGTCTCGGCCGCCCAGGAGGCCCTCGACCGTTTCGCCGGGCTCGGACTGCTGCGCCGTGCCGGGGCATCGTTCGAAGTACCGGGCGCGCTCGCGCCGCTGCTGCGCACCCTGATGGAGAGCACCGACCGTCCCGCCGAGGTGCAGTTGGCGCGGGCCAGGATGCTCGAACGGACCGTGCGACGGCTCCAGGCCTGCCGGGCGATCACCGAGCCCGAAGGCTCCCCGGCCCGCAAGAAGCTGGCCGCCCTGCCCCGCGCCCTGCGGTTCACCTCGGCGTGGGCAGCCGGTGAGTGGCTGCGCACCAGCCGGCCGGAGCTGCTGGCCGCCGCCCGGCTCGTCGTCGACGACGGAGAACTGGACACCCTGGCACGCCGGCTCGTCGCCGCCCTGGTCAGGGCGCTGGCGGCGCACTGGGGCACCGAGGCGGCAGCCCCCGAGCTGTACGGGCTGCACCAACTGGTCCTCGATGTCGCCGTGCGGCGCGGACTGCACCGTGAGCAGGCCGCCGCGCTGCTCAACCTCGCCGACCTGGACGCCCAGACCGGACGTACCGCCGAGGCGCTGGCCCGCTACCGGGCCGCGCTCGACGCGGGCCGCGCCGCGAACGACCCGTACGCGACGGGCCGCGCGATGGAATCCGTAGGCGGCGCGTACCAGGCGCTGGGCGACTGGCAGCGGGCGGCCGACTGGTACGGCCGTGCCCTCGCGCAGCGCCAGGCACGCGGTGAGCGTGCCGACGAGGCGCGACTGTACGGACGCCTCGGCACCGCGCACACCTACGCGGGACGGTACGGGGAGGCGCTGCGCAGCTGGCGGGCGGCCGCCGCCGGCCATCGCAAGGTAGGCGATCTCCCGTCCCAGGCGCGGGCGTTGAGCGAGGCGGCCCGCGTCCAGGAGTACGCCGGCCGGCCGGAGGAATGCCTGCGGACCTGCCAGGACGCGGTGGACCTGGCCCAGCGGGCCGGGGACACACGGCTCCAGGCAGCCCTCCGGCTCAGGCTCGCCGACACCCTCGACCGGCTCGGCGACCCGGCGGCGGCCGGGCTGCACCGCACCACTGCGGAAAGAATGCTTGGAACAGAGGATTCAACCTACGAAATCCGTGGCAGTTCGCTCGAAGATTAATGCTTTGCAAGGCTAGACAGCGGGAAATCCTTCATTAGACTGGCAACGCCACAGCTTCTCGTGGTGTGTCCCGGTATGCCTACGTGCATATGGGTACGCGCGTCATCGACCGATAAATCCCCTGAGTCAAGGACCGTGATCGACGTGAAGGTCGGCATCCCCCGCGAGGTCAAGAACAACGAGTTCCGGGTGGCCATCACCCCCGCCGGCGTGCACGAGCTCGTGCGCAACGGGCATCAGGTCCTCGTCGAGCAGAACGCCGGTGTCGGCTCCTCGATCACGGACGACGAGTACGTCGCGGCCGGGGCCCGGATCCTGCCCACCGCCGACGAGGTCTGGGCCACCGCCGATCTGCTGCTGAAGGTCAAGGAGCCCATCGCGGAGGAGTACCACCGCCTCCGCAAGGACCAGACCCTCTTCACCTACCTGCACCTCGCCGCCTCCCGCGAGTGCACCGACGCCCTGCTGGAGTCCGGCACCACGGCGATCGCCTACGAGACGGTCGAGGTGAACCGCGCCCTGCCGCTGCTCGCCCCGATGTCCGAGGTCGCGGGCCGCCTCGCCCCCCAGGTCGGCGCGTACCACCTCATGCGTTCGGCCGGCGGTCGCGGCGTGCTCCCCGGCGGGGTCCCCGGCACCCAGGCCGGCAAGGCCGTCGTCATCGGCGGCGGCGTCTCCGGCTGGAACGCCACGCAGATCGCGGTCGGCATGGGCTTCCACGTGACCCTGCTCGACCGGGACATCAACAAGCTGCGCGAAGCGGACAAGATCTTCGGCACCAAGGTGCAGACGATCGTCTCCAACGCCTTCGAACTGGAGAAGGCCGTCGTCGAGGCCGACCTCGTCATCGGTGCCGTGCTCATCCCCGGAGCCAAGGCGCCGAAGTTGGTCACCAACGAGCTCGTCGCCAAGATGAAGCCCGGAAGTGTACTTGTCGACATTGCAATCGATCAGGGTGGCTGCTTCGAGGACTCCCGTCCGACCACCCACGCCGAGCCGACGTTCAACGTCCACGACTCGGTCTTCTACTGCGTCGCCAACATGCCGGGCGCGGTGCCGAACACCTCCACCTATGCGCTGACCAACGCCACGCTGCCCTACATCGTGTCGCTGGCGAACAACGGCTGGGTCGAGGCGCTGCGTCGTGACCCGGCGCTCGCCAAGGGTCTCAACACCCATGACGGCAAGGTGGTTTACCGTGAGGTCGCCGAGGCGCACGGCCTCGAGAGCATCGAGCTCAGCACGCTGCTCGGCTGATCGGTCAACCAGCGGCGTCAACCTCAGGAGTCCGGCCGGACCTTGCTCAGCAAGGTCCGGCCGCACTCGTCTCCGCCCGCTTTGCGGGGCTCGTTCAACTCGCCTCGAACGTAACCCTTTAACCGTTTCGCGAACCTCCGAAACGTGCGGGCGGAGGCACGCGGAACGGCCCGTGCGCCCTTGACAGAGGGGTGTTCGATTGCCGACACATCGGCCCGGGTCCGGCGGATTGTGTTGCTGCGGACCGGTGACACGCCATAGAGTCGCAAACCGTCGGCATGGTGCCACGCTGACCTATCGATAAGTTTCCTGGTCACGGTCCAAGGAGGTAAGACGACTTGTGAATGAGTCGACATTTACTCCCGGGGGTGGTCGGCCAGGAACGGTTCCGGCGGGCCAGGGCCCGTCGTCCGGTCTCGAGGATGTCGGCTCCGTCGCTGTCCGCACCTTCGCGACGCACCAGCACACGACGCACATGACGACAGCCCACACGATGAAGATGATGGACGGCCAACACGTGAACGCCATGGCCGGCAACGAGAGTGGCCGAGAGTCCACCCACTTCGCCGCCTACGAGGAAGTCCCCGAGGGGCACTTCTACGACCCCGATGCCGAGTACGAGCCCGATCCCGAGTACGCGGCCACCCTCGCGCCCGACGCTGCCCGCCAGCGCCGCGAGCGAATCGGCCCCACCGGGCGTCCGCTGCCGTACTTCCCGATCCCGGGCCCGCTGACCGACCACGGCCCCGCCAAGATCATCGCGATGTGCAACCAGAAGGGCGGCGTCGGCAAGACGACGTCGACCATCAACCTGGGCGCCGCGCTCGCCGAATACGGACGGCGGGTGCTGCTCGTCGACTTCGACCCGCAGGGCGCGCTGTCGGTGGGCCTCGGAGTCAACCCGATGGAGCTCGACCTCACCGTCTACAACCTGCTCATGGAGCGGGGCATGTCGGCCGACGAGGTCCTCCTGAAGACCGCCGTGCCCAACATGGACCTGCTGCCGAGCAACATCGACCTCTCGGCCGCGGAAGTGCAGTTGGTGAGCGAGGTCGCGCGCGAGTCGACGCTCCAGCGCGCGCTGAAGCCGCTGATGTCCGACTACGACTACATCGTGATCGACTGTCAGCCGTCGCTCGGCCTGCTCACCGTCAACGCGCTGACCGCGGCGCACAAGGTGATAGTGCCGCTCGAGTGCGAGTTCTTCGCGCTCCGTGGTGTCGCTCTGCTGACCGAGACGATCGAGAAGGTCCAGGAGCGGCTCAACCCGGACCTGGAACTCGACGGCATCCTCGCCACGATGTACGACTCGCGGACCGTGCACAGCCGCGAGGTGCTGGCGCGGGTCGTCGAGGCGTTCGACGACCACGTCTACCACACGGTCATCGGGCGGACCGTCCGCTTCCCGGAGACCACGGTCGCCGGTGAGCCGATCACGACCTACGCGTCGAACTCCGTCGGCGCCGCCGCATACCGCCAGCTTGCCAGGGAGGTGCTCGCCCGGTGTCACGCCGAGTGAGTCTGCCCGGGGCCGACGAGCTGTTCCGTACGACCGGGGGCATGGCGCTGCAGTCGTCGTCCCCGCGCAAGCAGGGGAACCCGAACACCCCGAACAACGCTCAGAACACGTCGAACGCCAACGGTGAACCGCGGGTGCCGGCGCAGGGCGAACCGGACGAGGCGGGGGCCGACCCGGCCTCCTCGTCCGCGTCCGCCTCGTCGCCCGAGGAGCACTCCGCGGCCGACGCGGACCCCTCCGAGGAGGGCCGCAGCCGGGCCACGGACGCCGCGGCCGCCGCCGGACGGGGGATGACGCCCCAGGCGCGCCGCCCCCAGGAGGGCGGGGCCGCGGGCCCCGCAGCCGGCGCCGCACCGCGCAGGCGTGGACGCGGCGCGAACCGCCGGCCCAGCGGGCGCGAGCGCCACGACGAGAAGATCACGGTCTACGTCTCCGCCGAGGAACTCATGGACCTCGAGCACGCGCGGCTGGTGCTGCGCGGCGAGCACGGCCTGGCCGTGGACCGCGGCCGGATCGTCCGCGAGGCGGTGGCGGTGGTCCTCGCGGACCTCGAGCAGCGGGGCGACGCGAGCATCCTCGTGAGACGCCTGCGGGGTCGCTGAGCGGGTAGCCTGCGGGCGCGCCTGTTCCTCCCGCTCCCTGGACCGCCATGCCCCCGAACGACGACCCGCCCGGCCCGTCCCGCCGCCGTGCCTTGGGGCGAGGGCCGGGCGCGTCGCGCCAGGGAGCGGTTCCCCCCACCCCGCCCCACCCCGAAACCGGCGGCGAGCCCCCGGCTTCCGAGCCCCGTGCGCCGCACGACGACGACACGGCGGCGGAGCGGGCGGCTGATTCCCCGGCCCCGTCCCTCCCCGATGCCGAGGGCGAGTCCCCGGAGCGGGAGCCCCGTGCGCCGCACGACGGCGACGGCGACGGCGACCGGTCAAAGGGGCCGGTGTCGCCGGAAGGTGCCTCCGTCGCGTCCGCGGAGGCGCTCGATTCTCCGAACCCGCCCCTTTCCGAGACCGTGGGCGAGCCCCCGGAGCCCGGGCGTCGTGCGCCGCGTGACGACGAGGAGGCCGGCAGGAGCTCGGCCGGCCCGGACGGCAACGACGACGGCCCCGTAGGCGTGCAGCGGCCAAAGGCGGGCCTTGGCGCGCAGGCCGGGGGAGTCGATTCCCCGCCCCCGCTCGTTCCCGGGACCGGGGCCGACCCCCGGGAGCCCGAGGCCGTCGATTTCCCGACTTCGCCCCTTGCCGGAGCCGAGGGCGACTCTCCGGAGCGGGAGGCCCGTGCGCCGCACGACGGCGGACCGGAGGCGGCCCTCGGCGCGCCGTCGGCCGCCGGGGGTGCGGGACGCGCTGGAGCCGGTTCCGAGGAGCAGCAGGCGAGCGAGGCCGTCGGTGGTGGGGATGGGCGGTTCACCGTGCGGCTCGTCAACTTCGAGGGGCCGTTCGACCTGCTGCTGCAGCTCATCTCCAAGCACAAGCTCGACGTGACCGAGGTCGCACTCTCCAAGGTCACCGACGAGTTCATGGCGTACATCCGCGCCATGGGGCCCGACTGGGACCTCGATCAGACCACCGAGTTCCTCGTGGTCGCGGCGACGCTGCTCGACCTCAAGGCCGCACGGCTGCTGCCCGCGGCCGAGGTCGAGGACGAGGCGGACCTCGCGCTGCTGGAGGCCCGCGACCTGCTCTTCGCCCGGCTGCTCCAGTACCGCGCGTACAAGCAGATCGCCGACATCTTCGACCGGCGCCTCGACGAGGAGGCGCGGCGGTACCCCCGTACCGTCGGGCTCGAGGCCCACCTCGCGGAGCTTTTGCCCGAGGTCGTCATCAGCATCGGCGCGGAGGGCTTCGCCAAGCTCGCCGTGAAGGCCATGCAGCCGAGGGCGAAGCCGCAGGTGTACGTGGACCACATCCACGCGCCGCTGGTCAGCGTCAAGGAGCAGGCGGAGGTCGTGGTCGCCCTGCTCAGGGAGCGGGGCAGAGCGTCGTTCCGTGAGCTCTCCGAGGACGCTCCCGACACCCTCACCGTCGTCGCCCGCTTCCTCGCCCTGCTGGAGCTCTACCGGGAGAAGGCGGTCGCCCTCGACCAGGAGGAGGCGCTGGGCGAGTTGACGGTGGTGTGGGCCGGGGGCGGGACCGGAGCGGTGGCCGTCACGGACGAGTTCGATCAAGTCGTGGAGGAGAAGCAGTGAGCGAGCTCAAGCCCGCGCTCGAGGCGGTCCTCATGGTCGTCGACGAGCCGGCGACGGAGGAGCACCTGGCCAAGGTGCTGGATCAGCCCCGGAGGGCCGTGGCGGAGGCGCTGCGGGAGCTCGCGGACGAGTACACGATCCAGGGTCGCGGCTTCGAGCTGCGGCTCGTCGCCGGCGGCTGGCGCTTCTACAGCCGCCCGGAGCACGCCGCGGCGGTCGAGCGTTTCGTGCTCGACGGGCAGCACGCCCGGCTGACCCAGGCCGCTCTGGAGACACTCGCGGTCGTCGCGTACCGGCAGCCGGTGAGCCGTTCCAGGGTCTCCGCGGTGCGTGGAGTGAACTGCGACGGCGTCATGCGCACCCTCCTTCAGCGGGGTCTGGTCGAGGAGGCGGGCACGGAACCCGAAACAGGTGCGATCCTGTACAGGACGACGAACTACTTTCTGGAGCGGATGGGCCTGCGCGGCCTGGACGAGCTTCCGGAGCTCGCGCCCTTCCTACCGGAGGCGGACGCGATCGAGGCCGAGACGCAGGAAGGCGTTCCGTCGTTCGATCCGGATGCACCGGATCGTGAGGACGCAGACGACAAGACGGAAATTTGATGCGAAGCAGCAGCGGCAGGAACAGCAGCGGAAACAACGGCGGGAGCCGTGGTGGCAACAGCGGCGGCCGCGGCAGCAGCGGCGGCGGGCGCGGTAACTACCGCGGTGCCGGCAACGACCGCGACGACAAGCAGAAGCGCGCCGGGAAGCCCCGTCCCGAGGAGCGTCGCTACGACGTGGGCGGCACCCCCGAGGCGCCCAGGAAGGGGCGCGGCGGCGCCGCCCGCGGCGGCGCGAAGGGGGGCCCGAGGCAGTCGCCGCAGCGCGGTGGCGGCCGTACCGCACCCGCGCGTTCGCGTGAGTACGACGCCCGCTCCGAGGAGCGCAACCGCGAGCGTTACGCGAACAAGCCGGAGATCAAGACCCCCAAGACCTTCGGTGACCAGGAGGGGGAGCGTCTGCAGAAGGTGCTCGCCCGGGCCGGCATGGGCTCGCGCCGGGCGTGCGAGGAGCTGATCGACGCCGGCCGTGTGGAGGTCAACGGCAAGATCGTGATCGAGCAGGGTGTCCGGGTCGACCCGGAGCAGGACGAGATCAAGGTCGACGGCCTGACCGTCGCGACCCAGTCGTACCTCTTCTTCGCGCTGAACAAGCCCGCCGGTGTCGTGTCCACGATGGAGGACCCCGACGGGCGGCAGTGCCTCGGCGACTACGTCACCAACCGTGAGACCCGGCTGTTCCACGTCGGCCGGCTCGACACGGAGACCGAGGGCATCATCCTGCTCACCAACCACGGGGAGCTGGCCCACCGGCTGACCCACCCCAAGTACGGCGTGAAGAAGACCTACCTCGCCGCCATCCAGGGGCCGCTGCCGAGGGAGCTGGGCAAGCGCCTCAAGGAGGGCATCCAGCTCGAGGACGGCTACGCCCGCGCCGACCACTTCCGGGTCGTGGAGAACACCGGCAAGAACTACCTCGTCGAGGTCACCCTCCACGAGGGCCGCAAGCACATCGTGCGGCGCATGCTCTCCGAGGCGGGGTTCCCGGTCGACAAGCTCGTGCGGACCGCGTTCGGGCCGATCTCGCTGGGCGACCAGAAGTCCGGCTGGCTGCGCCGGCTGACCAACACCGAGGTCGGCATGCTGATGAAGGAAGTCGGACTGTAACGGCACAAACGCACGAAAAAGGGCCCGCGACCTGCCAGGTCGCGGGCCCTTCGCCGTTGTAAAAGCCTTGTGGCGGTCGTCGCGGGTCCTTTATAGTCAACATGACTATTAAGGAGGAGGGCGTGAGTCTCTCAGACATCCTCGGGCCCTTGCAGCAGCCGCTGTTCACCGTGCTCGGGACCCCGGTGAGCTGGACCGAGTTCCTCGGTTTCGGCAGCGGCGCCCTCTGTGTGTGGCTCGTCGCCCGCCAGCACATCGCGAACTGGCCGATCGGCATCGCCAACAACGTCTTCTTCATCCTTCTCTTCACCCAGGCGGGCCTGTACGCCGACGCCGGCCTGCAGGTCGTCTTCATCACCCTCGCCGCCTACGGCTGGTGGACCTGGGCCCACGGGGGTGGACCAGGTTCTTCCGTCCTTCCGGTGCGGCGCACCACCCGCACCGAGTGGACCTGGCTGCTCGCGGCGGGGGTGATGGGGACACTCACCCTCACCCTCCTCCTCGACCGCGCCACCGACTCCACCGTCCCCTTCTGGGACGCGCTGACCACGGCCCTGTCGCTGATGGCGACGTACGGGCAGTGCCGGAAGCGCCTGGAGTCGTGGTGGCTGTGGATCGCCGCCGACGTGGTGTACGTGCCGCTGTACGCGTACAAGGAGCTCTATCTGACGTCACTGCTCTACATCGGCTTCATGGCGCTGTGCGTCGCCGGGCTGCGGGGCTGGTCGCGCGACCTGTCCGCACCGCGTGAGGCGGTGGCCGTATGAGGCGCTACGGACACGGCCTGGTCCTCGGCAAGTTCTACCCGCCGCACGCCGGCCACCACCACCTCGTACGGACGGCGGCCGACCGCTGCGAACGGCTCACCGTCCTCGTGTGCGCCTCGTCCGTCGAGACGATCCCGCTGGCTGATCGCGTGGCGTGGATGCGCGAAGTGCACCCCGGAGTACGCGTCGTGGGCACCATGGACGAAACCCCGGTGGACGTGCACGACCCCGATGTGTGGGACGCCCACATGGCCGTCTTCCGCGCCGCCGTCCCCGGCCGGGTGGACGCCGTCTTCACCTCGGAGGCGTACGGCGCGGAGCTCGGCCGCCGCTTCGGCGCCGCAGCCGTCTGCGTCGACCCCGACCGGAGTGTCTTCCCGGTCTCCGGCACCGCCGTGCGCAAGGACCCCCTCGGCTGCTGGGACTTCCTCGAGCCGCCGGTGCGCGCCGCGCTCGCCCGGCGGGTCGTCGTCCTCGGTGCCGAGTCCACCGGCACGACCACGATGGCCCGGGCGCTCGCCGAGCACTACCGGCGGCGCGGCGGAGTGTGGGCGCCGACTCGCTGTGTGCCCGAGTACGGACGGGAGTTCAGCGAGCACAAGCTGGCCGCCCTGCGCGCACGGCGCCCCGGCGCCGGCTGGGACGAGGTCACGTTCTCCTCCGACGAGTTCCCGCTGATCGCACGGCGACAGGCGGTGCTCGAGGAGCACGCCGCGCGGGCCGGCTCCCCCGTCGTCGTCTGCGACACCGACGCCTTCGCCACGACGATCTGGCACGAGCGCTACATGGGCGGCCCCTACCCGGCGGCCCCCGAGCCGCGCCGCCAGCACCTGTGGCTGCTGACCGACCACACGGGCGTCGACTTCGAGGACGACGGCCTGCGCGACGGAGAGCACCTGCGGCCCTGGATGACCGGCCGCTTCCGCGAGGAGCTCGCCCGCACCGGCCGCCGCACCGTCGAGCTCACCGGACCGCACGAGCGGCGGCTCGCCACCGCGGTCGCCGCCGTGGACGCACTGATCGCCGAGGGCTGGGACCTCGCGGAACCCCTCCCGGAGAAGCGATGAGCGACACCCGCCCGGCGGGCTACGACCCGTACGCCTTCGAACCGTTCGCCGTCACCGTCGACCTCGCCGTCTTCACGGTCAGGGAGAGCCGGCTGCACGTCCTCCTGGTCGAGCGCGGACAGGAGCCCTACCGGGGCGCCTGGGCGCTGCCGGGCGGTTTCCTGCTTCCCAGGGAGTCCGCGGAGACCGCCGCGCGCCGCGAGCTGGCCGAGGAGACCGGCCTTACGGAGCAGACCGCCGCCGACCTCCACCTCGAGCAACTGCGCACCTACAGCGACCCGGACCGCGACCCGAGGATGCGCGTGGTGTCCGTGGCCTACACCGCGCTCGTACCGGACCTGCCGGAGCCGCGCGGCGGCGGTGATGCGGCGCACGCCCGCTGGACACCGCTCTCCTCGGCCACGCCGCTCGCCTTCGACCACGACACGATCCTCGCCGACGCGCACAGCCGCATCGGCGCCAAGCTCGAGTACACCTGTCTCGCCACCGCCTTCTGCCCGCGCGAGTTCACACTCGGCGAACTCCAGCAGGTGTACGAGACCGTCTGGGGCGTCGAACTCGACCGCCCCAACTTCCGGCGCAAGGTGCTGGCGACGCCCGGCTTCGTCAAGGCCGTGGAGGGCGAACCGCGCCGCACCGGCGGCCGCGGGAAACCGGCCGCGCTCTACCGGGCGGGCGCCGCGTCCGCTCTGCACCCACCACTCCTGCGACCCGAGGGACGGCAGCAGACATGACCACGACGAGGAGCACCAGGACCATCACCAAGCAGGCCGCCACCGGGGCGCTGACCGGGCTCGCGCTCGGCGACGCCCTCGGCTTCCCGACCGAGTTCAACGACGTGCCCGCCATCCTCGCCAAGTGCGGGTCCTGGCGGCAGATGGAACTCCCCACGCCCGCGATCGTCACCGACGACACCCAGATGACCCTCGCCCTCGCGCGCGGGATCCGCACGGCCATGTCGCGCGGCCTGCTCGTGGCGTCCCGGCTCGTCAGGCCGGTGCGCGAGGAGTTCGTCGACTGGTACCACTCGCCGGAGAACAACCGGGCCCCCGGCCGCACCTGCCTGGTCGCCTGCCAGAAGCTGGACAGCGACCTGCCGTGGCAGGCGGCCAGCCAGATCGGCTCCAAGGGCTGCGGGGCGAACATGCGCGTCGCGCCCGTCGGCCTCGTACCGGGTCTGAGCGAGGAACAGCGCTCCGGCGCGGCGCAGTTGCAGGCGGCGCTCACCCACGGCCACCCGACCGCCCTCGCCGCGAGCGACCTCACGGCCCGCGCGGTGTTCCTGCTGGCGCAGGGGGCGGAGCCGACCGGTCTGGTGGGCCAGCTGCGCTCGTACGCGTACGAGAACCGCAGCCGGTACCTGCACCGCTGGCTCGGCGATCTGTGGACCTACTCGCACGACGTGACGCCGGAGGCCTTCATCGCGCGCGGCTGGGACGAGTGCCTGCAGATCCTCGAACGGCTCGCCGCCGCCGTGCGCTCACCGGAACCGGAGCTCGACCCCTGCCTGGCCACCGGCGACGGCTGGATCGCGGAGGAGGCGCTGGCCACGGGCCTGTTGTGCTTCCTGATGTTCCCCGAGGAACCGCTCACGGCTCTCCGCCGGGCCGCCTGCACCAAGGGCGACTCCGACTCGATCGCCTGCCTCGCGGGCGCGTTCGCGGGCGCCCACCTCGGCGCCGGCGCGTGGCCGCGCGAGTGGGCGGACCGGATCGAGTACCGCGGGGAGCTCGTCACGCTGGGTGCGCTCTGGGACGCCTGAGCCGGGACCGGCCACGGTCGTGCCCGGCCGGTCACCTCTCAGCCCGCCGACGTCCTCCGGACCCGCACCAGGAAGTCCTCCACCCGGGCCCGGTCCGGGACGGGTGGGAGCGGGGAGGTGTTCGCGGCCGTGTCCGCCTCGGCGGCGAGGTGGGTCATCCAGGACTCGACCCGGTCCCACGGCACCTCGCCCCGTTTGACCTCGAGCAGCCGTTCGCGGTCCGCACCCACGTCGATCACCAGCTCGCCCGTGCGCAGCAGATCGCGGCAACTGCCCAGCAGACGCAGCAGGTGCATGGCGTGCTTCCAGCGCGGTGCGCCGTGCTGCCGCACGTCCGCCTCGAGTTTCCTGCGCTGGCCCGTCGCGTAGCGTACGAACGTCTCGTGGGCGCGGCGCGACAGGAACGCCTCGCGCAGGGACAGCAGTTCGCGACCGGTCTCGTCGACGTGCTCGACGATGGGGGAGTTCAGGCATTCCAGCACGTTCGGGTTGGCGCGCAGCGCCAGTTCGAGGAAGCGCTCAAGCTCCCAGGAGAACTGCTCCTCTGCCGGTCCCTCGACATGCGTCGGCGGCTTCTCGAAGCCCCAGAACAGCGGCGTGGGCGCGAGGAACACGCCGCGCCGGTCGGTGTCGCTGTCGTCGGTGGCCAGCCCGAAGGCGCGCGACCCCATGACACAGGAGTAGACCGTGTGGTCGCGGACGAGGGTCAGCGGCGTCATGCCCGAGAGGCTACGCGAGGCGCCAGGTCGTGCCCGGAGCGGGCCTAGCCCCGCCGGATGGAGTCCCCCGAGACCGTGATCCGCTCCTGCGGCAGGGGCTTCGTGGCGGGGCCCGCCTCCACGGAGGCGTCCGCGAGCCCGAACTTGCTCCCGTGGCACAGGCAGTTGATGGTTCCGTCGGAGACGTTCGCGACCGTGCAGCCCTGATGGGTGCAGACCGCGGAGAACGCCTTGAAGTCGCCGGACTCCGGCTGCGTCACCACGATCTTCTCGTCGGCGAAGACCTTGCCGCCGCCTACCGGGATGTCCGCCGTCCTCGCGAGCTCCTCGCCACCGGGCGCGGGGGAGTCCTGCCCGGGCTCCGTGGGCGTGGCGTCCGGCGGCGAGGTGGCCGGATCCTCCCCACCGTCTCCGTTCCCGCATCCCGCCACCAGCGCGGCCGCGCCCACCGCGCCCACCGCGAGAACCGTCCGTCGGCTCGTGTCCATGACACTCTCCTCTGCTCGTCACCCCGACCGCTGGGGCCACGAGCATCCTGGCCTTGGAGCGGGGGGAGAAGAAGCAACCGGGCAGTCGTGTCCGCCCGGCGGCCCAGGCCCAGGCCCAGTGTGCGCCTCCACACCCGATCGGTCCCGGAGGGCGGCGGACCGGACGGCCCGCGTCCCGTCCGGTCCGCCGTGTCTCGCAGAGCGGTCGCCGCGGCCGCCGCGCCGCGCGCTGACTACGCTGAAACGGAGCACCCGGCCGGCAGGACCGGCAGGTAGGAACGAAGGAGCACGACGTGGCGGTACGAGCGGTCCGCGGAGCCGTCCAACTGGAACGGGACGACGCCGGACACATGGGCGATCAGGTCGGCGAGCTGCTCACCGCCATCCTCGAGCGCAACGGCCTGGCCGTCGACGATCTGATCAGCGTCTGGTTCACCGCCACGCCCGACCTGCACAGCGACTTCCCCGCGGCCGCAGCGCGCGGGCTCGGCATCGTCGACGTGCCGCTGATCTGCGCGCAGGAACTCGACATCGCCGGGGCCATGCCGCGCGTCGTCCGCATCCTCGCGCACGTCGAGTCCGACCTGCCCCGGTCGAAGATCGCCCATGTCTACCTCGGCGCAGCCGCCGCCCTCCGCAAGGACATCGCCCAGTGAGAACCGCGCTCGTCATCGGAACCGGACTGATCGGCACGTCCGCCGCGCTGGCCCTCGCGGGACGCGGCGTCGCCGTGCACCTCGTCGACCACGACGCCGAGCGTGCCCGCACGGCCGCCGCGCTCGGAGCCGGCACGGACGAGCGCCCGGAGGGCCGCGTCGACCTCGCCGTCGTCGCCGTGCCCCCGGCGCATGTCGCCACCACGCTGGCCGATGCCATGCGCGCCGGCGTGGCCCGCGGCTACCTCGACGTGGCCAGCGTCAAGGGAGGCCCCCGCCGGGAGCTCGAGGCGATGGGCGTCGATCTGTCCGCCTACATCGGCACCCATCCCATGTCCGGCAAGGAACGCTCCGGCCCGCTGGCCGCCACCGCCGACCTCTTCGAGGGCCGCCCCTGGGTGCTGACCCCCACCCGGGAGACGGACACCGAGGTCCTCAACCTCGCCCTCGAGCTGGTCGCCCTCTGCCGTGCCGTGCCCGTCGTGATGGACGCGGACGCCCATGACAAGGCGGTCGCCCTCGTCTCCCACACCCCGCAGCTGATCTCCTCCATGGTCGCGGCGCGCCTCGAGGACGCCGACGACACCGCCGTACGGCTGTGCGGACAGGGCATCCGCGACGTGACCCGGATCGCGGCCTCCGACCCCCGGATGTGGGTGGAGATCCTCTCGGCGAACCCCGGGCCGGTGGCCGACGTCCTGGCCGGCGTCGCGGCCGACCTCGACGAGACGGTCCGAGCACTGAGGTCCCTCCAGTCCTCCGACGAGTCCAAGCGCCAGGACGGCGCGGAGGGCATCGAAGACGTCCTGCGGCGCGGCAACGCCGGCCGGGTACGGGTGCCGGGCAAGCACGGCACGGCACCGGCGGCCTACGAGGTCGTCGCCGTACTGATCAGCGACCAGCCGGGTGAGCTGGCCCGCATCTTCGCCGACACCGGCCGCGCCGGCGTCAACATCGAGGACGTCCGCATCGAGCACGCGACCGGGCAGCAGGCCGGACTCGTCCAGCTGATGGTCGAGCCCACGGCGGCGCCGCTGCTCACCGCCGCGCTGCGGGAACGGGGCTGGTCGATCCGTCAGTAGACGACCGGCGGCCCCCGGAGCGCTTGCCGGCCGGGAGGCGGACGGAGCCGTGGCAGGACCCGGCCGCGGCCGGGTCCGGGCGGTCGGCCGGGGGAGCGTCCGGGGCCGTGTCAAGGGGCCGCTCCGGGGCCCCGGCGTACGGGTGCAGAAGTGGTCGTCCGCACTCGGTAACCTTGTGCTGGGCCCCTCGGCACTCCCGCCGTGCCCACTCCCACGAACCAGGAAGGTGTCCGACACCGTGGAATCCGTGATCGTCGCCATCGATGGCCCCTCCGGCACGGGCAAGTCGAGCACCTCCAAGGCCGTCGCCTCCGCGCTGGGGCTGAGCTACCTCGACACCGGCGCGCAGTACCGCGCGATCACCTGGTGGATGATCAGCAACGGCGTCGACGTGTCCGACCCCGCCGCGATCGCGACCGCCTCCGGCAAGCCGGTGATCGAGTCCGGCACCGACCCGTCGGCACCGACGATCACCGTCGACGGCCTCGACGCCTCCGGCCCGATCCGCGAGCAGGACGTCACCGCCAAGGTCAGCGCGGTCAGCGCGGTGCCCGAGGTGCGCACCCGGATCACCGAGCTGCAGCGTTCCATCGCCAAGGCCGCCGAAAAGGGAATCGTCGTCGAGGGCCGTGACATCGGCACCACCGTCCTGCCCGACGCCGATCTGAAGATCTTCCTGACCGCGTCGCCGGAGGCCAGGGCGGCCCGCCGCAGCGGCGAGCTCAAGGGCGCCGACGTCGCGGCCACCCGTGAAGCCCTGATCAGGCGGGACGCGGCCGACTCCAGCCGTAAGACCTCGCCGCTCGCCAAGGCGGACGACGCGGTCGAGGTCGACACCACGGACCTCACGCTCCAGCAGGTCATCGAGTGCGTCGTCACTCTTGTCGACGAGAAGCGGGGCGCGGCCGACAGCACGCGGAAGCAGGCCGCCCGGTGACCGTTCCCTCACAGAAGGGCGCGGCAGTCGGACGGGGCATCGGCATCGGGCTGATGTACGGGCTGTGGAAGCCGCGCGTCCTCGGCGCGTGGCGGGTGCCGGCAGCGGGGCCGGTCATCCTCGCGGTGAACCACTCGCACAACATCGACGGGCCGATGCTGATGGGCACCGCGCCCAGGCCCGTGCACTTCCTGATCAAGAAGGAGGCGTTCGTCGGCCCCCTGGACCCGTTCCTCATCGGGATCGGACAGGTCAAGGTGGACCGTACGACCGCCGACCGCACCGCCATAACGGCGGCGCTCGGCGTGCTGGACAACGACGGCGTCCTCGGGATCTTCCCCGAGGGCACCCGCGGTGAGGGCGACTTCGCTTCCCTGCGTGCCGGGCTGGCTTACTTCGCTGTGCGCAGCGGCGCCCCGATCGTCCCGGTCGCGGTGCTGGGAAGCACCGAGCGCCGCGGACGGTTGATGAAGGGGCTGCCTCCGCTGCGCAGCAAGGTGGACGTCGTCTTCGGCGACGCGTTCGAGGCCGGCGACGGCAGCGGACGCCGTACGCGCAAGGCGCTCGACGAGGCGACGGTGCGCATCCAGGAGCACCTGACCGCCCACCTGGCGGACGCGAAGCGCCTCACCGGGCGCTAGGACAGACTTGAGTAATGGGCCGCGCGACTGACACGGTCCAGTGACGAACGAGGAACGGACTTCATGAACGACCAGCACGACCACGGAGCGCTCGGCGACGCCGAGTACGCGGAGTTCATGGAGCTCGCCGCGGAAGAGGGCTTCGACGTCGAGGACGTCGAGGGCGCGATCGAGGAGGCCGGGCACGGCCCGCTGCCCGTCCTCGCCGTCGTCGGCCGCCCGAACGTCGGCAAGTCGACCCTGGTGAACCGCATCATCGGCCGCCGCGAGGCGGTCGTCGAGGACAAGCCCGGCGTCACCCGCGACCGCGTCACCTACGAGGCCGAGTGGGCCGGCCGCCGCTTCAAGGTCGTCGACACCGGCGGCTGGGAGCAGGACGTCCTCGGCATCGACGCCTCCGTCGCCGCCCAGGCCGAGTACGCCATCGAGGCCGCCGACGCGGTCGTCTTCGTCGTCGACTCGACGGTCGGCGCGACCGACACCGACGAGGCGGTCGTCAAGCTGCTCCGCCGGGCCGGCAAGCCCGTCGTGCTCTGCGCCAACAAGGTCGACGGTCCCAGCGGCGAGGCCGATGCGACGGCCCTGTGGTCCCTCGGCCTCGGCCAGCCGCACCCGGTCTCCTCGCTGCACGGCCGCGGTACGGGCGACATGCTCGACGCCGTCCTCGAGGCGCTGCCGGAGGCGCCGGCCCAGACCTTCGGCACCGCCGTCGGCGGTCCGCGCCGGATCGCCCTGATCGGCCGTCCGAACGTCGGCAAGTCGTCGCTGCTCAACAAGGTCGCCCGCGAGGAGCGGGTCGTCGTCAACGAGCTCGCGGGCACCACTCGCGACCCGGTCGACGAGCTCATCGAACTCGGCGGCGTGACCTGGAAGTTCGTCGACACCGCCGGTATCCGCAAGCGCGTCCACCTCCAGCAGGGCGCCGACTACTACGCCTCGCTGCGCACGGCCGCCGCCGTCGAGAAGGCGGAGGTCGCGGTCATCCTGATCGACGCGACGGACACCATCAGCGTCCAGGACCAGCGCATCATCACCATGGCCGTCGAGGCCGGTCGCGCCATCGTCGTCGCCTACAACAAGTGGGACGACCTCGACGAGGAGCGCCGCTACTACCTCGAGCGCGAGATCGAGACCGAGATGCAGCAGGTCGCCTGGGCGCCCCGGGTGAACGTCTCCGCGCTCACCGGCCGCCACATGGAGAAGCTGGTCCCGGCGATCGAGACGGCGCTGGCGGGCTGGGAGACACGTGTCCCGACAGGCCGGCTGAACGCGTTCCTCGGCGAGATCGTCGCCGCGCATCCGCACCCGATCCGGGGCGGCAAGCAGCCGCGCATCCTGTTCGGCACGCAGGCCGGCACCAAGCCGCCGCGGTTCGTGCTGTTCGCGTCCGGCTTCCTCGAGCACGGCTACCGCCGCTTCGTCGAGCGCCGGCTGCGTGAGGAGTTCGGCTTCGAGGGCACCCCGATCCACATCTCGGT
The DNA here is from genome assembly GCF_056835925.1 of Streptomyces sp. WAC00040. Classification (NCBI taxonomy): domain Bacteria; kingdom Bacillati; phylum Actinomycetota; class Actinomycetes; order Kitasatosporales; family Streptomycetaceae; genus Streptomyces; species Streptomyces sp. WAC00040. Next base: position 1,013,829 of record NZ_JAKQZE010000003.1, on the reverse strand, counting down.
GCGGGTGCGGGAGAAGCGCGGCCGCAAGAAGTAGCCGACGAGGCATCGACGCCGCTGCCCCCGGATCGTGAACACGATCCGGGGGCAGCGGCGTTCGCTGACGGCCGGTCAGGATCCCTTGCGGGGAGTGGGGGGCAGCGCCGCGGGCTGGTGGACCGCGTGCCGACCGGTCTGGTGCGAGTGCCTGCCGCCCTGCTGACCGGTGGAGTAGCCGGAGTGGCCGCTCGTGTGCCCTGTGTGGCTCGTATGGCTCCCGTAGCCGAGGAAGCCGCCGCGGACGCCGTGGAGCCCCGCCCCGAACCCCTTGAAGTCCAGATCCTCCTCCCCGCTGCGGTCACCCGGCAGCGTCTTGAACGCCCTGAGGTACTCGGAGTACAGCGCGTCGTAGATCGGCGTGGCCGAGCGGCCCGGCGAACCGTCGCGCGCGGGGCGCATGGAAGGGATCTGGCTCTGGAAGGGCTGGGGGGAGGGGTCGTATGAGTGCACGTACCTGCAACGACGCCGCAGTCCCACGGATGCGGGCTGCGGCGAGCTGCATTCTTCCGGGGGACGGTACGAGCCGCCGGCCGGCGCGCGCGGACGTACGCCGGGGCAGGAGAGTGGCCCCGGCGTACGTCTGTGCCCGCCGGGCCGGTCGGCGGCACGCTGTGGTCCCTGGCGCCGGCGGACCGGATCCGGGCGGCGTCGGGGCGGCTCAGGTGCCGGCGAGCGGCATCGCCGCGGCGACCAGACGGCCGTTGGCCGCCGCCTTCTCCAGCGCGTCCCGCAGCAGGTCCTCCCGGGGCTGCTGGCCGATCGAGCCGACCGGGGCGGCGTAGACCAGGACCGTGTTCGTCTTGTTGGCGGCCGTCCGCCAGCCCTCGGTGACCTGGAGCGGCTGGTGCGCCTGCCACCAGGCGACCGGGCTGCCACCGCCGGTACCGGGCTGGAGCACGGCGTGCAGCTGCCCCATGGCGATCAGGACCGACCAGCCGGGCAGCTGGGACGGGCGCCGGTTCACGTCCCCGACGGGCAGGAAACCCTGCTCGATCAGGAGCGGCAGGAAGTCGTCGCCGCCGTGGCCCATGGTGCCGGGGCGGGCGATCGGCGCGGTCGGCTCCACGACGAGGGCGGGGTGCACGTCCCCGTCGAGGAGGATGAGGCCGCTGGTGACACCGAGCACCGCCTGCTGCGGAGCCGCGCCCTGGATGTGCGGCTCCTCGCCGGTGATGGAGCGGACGGCGCCCTGGAGCTGGTCCTCCGCCACCTGCACCACCTGTGAGGGGATGCAAGTGGCGTGGGCGAAGGCGAGCACGGCCGTATCGTCGCCCACGAACAGCACGGTGCTGGTCCGCTCCTGGTCGGAATCGCCCGGGGTGCGGCAGGAGGTGCAGTCGTAGCTGCCCGGGGCGTTCAGGCCGGCGAGCAGCCGGTCGGCTTCTTCGTCGCCGATCTCGGCGCGTACGTCCTCGCTGACGTCGAGCATGCGCGGCACGGGTGGCTCCTCGGACTTGATCAGGTGTGCCGGGCGGGTCCCGGCACGAAGGTTCAACGTGCGACCAGTCGCGGGGGTCACGCGTGAAACGGCAACGAATCGAACCGCGCCGTGTCACGTCGGCCCACAGGCCCCCGCGGTCACGGCAGGCCGGGAGCGGCTGACGGGCCGGTTCCGGCCGGGGCGAGTTCGCCGGGCTCGCCGCTGAAGACGACGAAGCCGCGGCGCAGTTCGTGCACGACCACAGGGGCTTTGGGCCCCCGCGTCAGGTACTGCGGGAGCCGCTGCTCGGCGACGACGACCGCGGCATCGAGCCCGCGCAGCAGCCGGTAGGCACGGGCCGCCACCGCGGGGGCCATGCCCTGCGCGGGCTCGTCGAGCAGGACGACACAGGCGGGCGCAAGCAGGGCCCGGGAGACGGCGAGCATCCGCTGCTCACCGCCTGACAGGGTGCCCGCGGTGCGGCCGAGCAGCGGGCGGAGCTCCGGGAAGCCGTCCAGGGCGCGGTCGACATCACCTCCCGCGCAGGCGAGTTCGAGATTCTCCGCGACGGTGAGGCTGCCGTGCACCGCGCCGACGTCGGGCACGAAGCGCACACCGAGGCGTGCCCGCTTCTGCGCGTGCAGCCGGCTCACGTCCCGCCCGTGCAGCAGCACGGACCCGGCCGCCGGGAGCACCGTCCCTGCGAGCGCCCGCAGCACAGTCGTACGGCCGGAGCCGTTACGGCCGAGGAGGACCGTCAGCGCCCCGGCCGGTACAGGTAGCCGTACGCCGTGCAGTGCCTCCAGCGGGCCGTACCGCACCCGTACGTCGCGCAGTTCCATGGCGAGGGTCATCGCACGAGCCGCCCCGCTTCCATGACGTGCACGGTGCGGGCGAGGCCGGAGACGAAGCCGAGATCGTGTTCGACGACGAGAACGGCGGTCCCGTCCGCGGCCAGGGCCCGGAGGATACGGGCGAGCGCCTCCGTCTCCGCGGTGTCGAGGCCGGCCGTCGGCTCGTCCAGCAGCAGCGTGTGGGGCCGCGTGGCGAGCGCCCGTCCGAGCTCGGCCCGGCGCAGCACACCGGTGGGCAGTCCGGCGGCGGGGAGCCGCCGCACGGGCCCGTCCAGGCCGAGCAGCCGCAGTACGGGCTCGACGGCGGACGTGTCCCGGTGCCGGCCCTGCTCGGCTCCGACGCGCACGTTCTCCTCGATGGTCAGCGAGGGGAAGACGGCGAGCTGCTGGAACGTCCTCGCGATCCCCAGCCGGGTCCGGGCGTGCGCGGACCGTCGGGTGATGTCGGCCCCACCGAGCCGCACCCGCCCTGCCTCCGGCCGGAGCGACCCGCACAGGCAGTGGAACAGGGTGCTCTTCCCCGCACCGTTGCCCCCGACGAGCGCGGTGATCCGGCCGGGCGCCACGACGAGGTCCACCCCGTCGACGACGACGCGCCCCTGGTACGCGACCCGCAGCCCCTCCGCGCTGAGCCCTCCCGCGGCCGGCCCCGGTGCCCTGCGGACCGGCGGCGCTGGGCCCCCGGCAAAACCTTCGGCTCCTGCCCGCGCCGCGACGTTCCCCGCGCGAGGCCGGTCACGGGCGGGCCTCGCAGCCCACAGGCCCAGGCGGCCGCGGCCCACCAGGACGGCCAGGAGACCGATCACCACGGCCGCGACCCCGCCCCGCGTCCCCGCGTCCAGCGCGACGAGCAGTGCGGCAGCCGGCAGCGGCGCGAGGAGGTTGTCCGCGCCCAGCACGAACACCGCCGCGAACCAGAGCAGACCACGCACCGGATCGAACGCCGCCGGATCGAACGCCCGCACACCCATCGCCAGCAGTCCGCCGCCCAGCGCGGCCAGCGCCGCGCCGGACGAGAAGGCGAAGAGCTTCAGCGCCGGTACCGCGACGCCCGCCGCCTGCGCGCCCTCCTCGTGGTCGCGCAGCGCCGCGAGGGCCCGCCCCGTGCGGCCACGGCGCAGCGCCGCGACCGCGAGCAGCGCACAGGCCAGCACCGCGAGTTCCACCACGTAGTACGCGCGGTCCGGTCCCAGCGCCCGGGGCCGCGACACCGTGAGGCCCGCCGTCGCGTACGGCTGGGCGAAGACGAACCGGCTCACCGCCACCCCGACGGCAAGTGTGACCAGCGCCGGAGCGAGCCCGTGCCGGCGGATCGCCGGCCATCCGGTGAGCAGCCCGAGCGGGGCGACCAGTACCACGGCGGCGGCGAGCGCCACCAGCTCGGGCAGCTCGGGGAAGCCGGGGAACCGCCCCGCCGCCAGGAGCGCGGTGAACAGTGCCCCGAGACCCGCGTACGCGGCCTGCCCCAGCGAGATCTGCCCGCCGCGCCCGGTGACCACCACCAGGGACAGCAGCACCACCGCCAGGGCAGGCACCCGGACCGCTGTCTGCAGGTCCGTGCCGGCGAAACCGAGCGGCAGCAGGAGAAGGATCCCGGCGATCACCCACACGGGCCGCGGGACCCGTACGGCCGTGGCCCACGTCGTCGCACCGCCGAACCCGGGCAGCACCAGGGCGGCGATCAGCAGCGCCACCACGAACAGGTTCGCCTCCACGGCCTGGACCAGAGGCTCCGCCCAGCCGGACAGGTGCAGTCGCGCCATCTGCGCCTGGGCCACCCCGATGGCCAGTGCCGCACCGATCGCGACGGGCAGGCTCCACATCCGTGCGACGACCGCGACCGCGATCACCTCGACGACCAGCAGCGGCATCCCGTACGGGTCGAGCCGTACGTACGGAGCGAGCAGTATGCCCGTCAGCCCCGCGGTGAACGACCCGAACGCCCATCCCGCGGCCGCCACCCGGTCCGAGTCGATGCCGCCGAGCGCCGCGAGCGCGCGGTTGTCGACGACGGCGCGCAGCTCCCTGCCGAACCGGGTCCACCGGGTCACCGCCGTCACCAGCGAGGCCAGCAGGACGACAGCCGACAGCTGCACCCATGGGCTGTCCGGCAGCAGCACGGGCGCGTCGGCCCTGGCCCCCTCTCCCCACAGCAGCGCCGCCGCACCCACCAGCAGCACGAAGACGCCGATCGAGGCGACCAGCGTCCGGGCCGGGTCGGGGGAGGGCACCGAAAGCGGCCGGAAGACGAGCCGCTCCAGCAGCAGACCGATCCCGGGGGCGACCACGAGCAGCGTCACCATGGCGGCGAGCGGTACCGGCCAGTCCCACTCCACGGCGAACTGCCGCATCACATAGGCGCACACCATGGCGATCGCCCCGTGCGCGAGATTCAGCACGCCGGTCGCCCGGTAGGTGACGATCAGTCCGATGCCGGTCAGTGCGGCGGCGCTGCCGACGGCGAGCCCCGCGAGGGTGAGGTCGTACGTCAGGCTCGCCACGGCTCGCACACCGGACAGGGGTCGAGTTCCGCGTCGCCGGCCGGCAGGGCCTCGGGTTTGCCTGCGACGAGGGGGCAGTCGGGCCGGTGCGCCAGCGTGCCGCCCGGGACTCGCAGCGGAGGTCCGTTCGACGAGGGTCCGTCCCGCACGGGGACCGGCAACCGGGCCGCATCGGCGCGGGCCGATCCTGATCCGCCGTCGTCCGACGGACCGTCATCGGGCCGCGCCGGGCCGCCTTCTGACCGGACTCTCCCCGTCCGCACGGCTCCGGCCGCGATCAGGACCGCACCAGCGACCAGGAGCGCCGCCCCCGGCACGGTGGCGGACGCGAGATAGGGCAGCTGCCGCTCGGCCACCGGCTCGCCGGAGACGCCGTACCAGCCGACGACGCAGAGCACGGCACCGCAGGCCACAGCGGCGAGCCCACCCCACCACAGCAATCGGGACGTCGGCATCGAAACGCCTCCTTTCTTGCACTATGCCCCGAACCGTCGGACGCTGGAAGCCGAGATACGGGTGGTGAGCGACATGTTCAGCACAAGGAACTCCCGACCCGCGGCCTGGGCCGCCGCAGCGGTTCTGGTCCTCGGACCACTCGCCGCCGCATGCGGGGACGACGGTGACGGAGGCTCCCAGCCGGCGACGTCGCCCCCGACGACAGCAGCCACTCCCGAGAGCCCTACTGACGGTGCGGAACCCGCCGACCCGGCGGCGGCCGAGGAGCAGATCAAGAAGAACTGGACGGACTTCTTCGACCCCTCCGTGCCGACGGACGAGAAGGTGAAGCTCCTCGAGAACGGCGAGGCGCTGCGTCCCGTCCTCGCAGCCTTCGGCAATGACAAGAACGCCGCCCGGGTGTCCGCGGAGGTGACCGGCGTCCAGTTCACCTCGCCCACGCGGGCGACCGTGACCTACAACCTCATGGTCGACGGCAATACGGCCCTGCCGGACGCCAAGGGCACGGCCGTCCTCGAGGGCGACACCTGGAAGGTGTCCCAGAAGGCGCTGTGCGCCCTGGTGGAGCTCAGCCCGAATGCCGGCGCTGTTCCGGGCTGCTGAGGCGCTGCTCGTCGCGGCGCTCCTCACCGTGGCGACGGCGTGCGGCAGCAGGCTGCCCGAGGGCGCCTTCGAAAGCTCACGGGCGCCGGGCGAAAGCGCCCGTGAGCCCGTCCGCGTCGGTGTCATCACCAGCGCCACGAGCCCGGTCGGGGGCGCCGCGTTCGACGGGCCGGGACAGGGAGCCCACGCCTATTTCGACGCGCTCAACGCACGCGGCGGCCTCGACGGCCGCCGCGTCGAGGTGATCACCTGCGACGACGGGGGCAGCGGCGCGGGCAACAACGAGTGCGTGCACCGCCTGGTCGATGAGAAGAAGGTCTTCGCCCTCGTCGCCACCACCGTCCTCGACTACGCCGCCGCGCCCCGGGTGTCCCGTGCCGGCGTCCCAGACATCGGCGGTCAGCCGATCGGCCCCGCCTATGACACCTATCCGCACCTCTACGGCATCTACGGCAGCCAGGCGCCGCGTACCGGCGGCGAGCCGGGCTGGGACGGTGTCCTGTACGGCGGCACCGAGGTCTACCGCTGGTTCAAGCGCGCCGAAGGCGCCCGGACCGCCGCCGTCGTCTCCTACAACCAGGCGTCGTCAGCCGCCTACGCGCGGCTGATCACCCGGGGCCTCGAGGCAGAGGGCTACCGCGTGGTGTCCGAACAGCTCGACTTCGCACTGCCCAACTTCCGGGCCGTGGCCGCCGACATCGGACGCAGCGGGGCCGACCTGGTGTTCGATGCCCTGGACGCGCACGGCAACGCGCAGCTGTGCGAGGCGATGGACGAGGTCGGCACCCGCGTGACCGCCAAGGTCACCAACGTGCAGAACTGGAACTCCGCCGTCCCTCGTGAGTACAAGGACGCCCCGGGCTGCCGCAACGCCCTGTGGGTGACCGGCTCGAGCCGCAACTACGAGGACACCGGCCACCCGGCGGTACGTGAGTTCCGGCGGGCCATGCGGGGAAAGGAGCTGTCCCAGTGGCAGCTCGAGGGCTGGGCGGCGGCGATGTGGTTCACCGACGCGGCCAAGGCGTGTGCCGGCGACCTCACCAGGGCATGCGTCGAGCGCTATCTGAACCGCCCCGAGCCGTACACCGCGCGCGGACTTCTGCTTCCCGTCTCCTTCCGGCCCCTCGACGAACCGCCCGCCTCGCGACGGGCCTGCCTGTCCGTCGCGCGCTGGCAGGACGGCCGTGGCTGGGTCACCCAGGGTGGCGACATGGACGGGAACTGCTACGACGTCCCGCAGATCCCGTACCACCCCCAATAGGCGGTTAAAGTCTTGGGTCAGACCTCCTGACCAGGAGGGCATTCGCGCGACCAGGGGGGACGCGGGAGCGCCATGCGCATCTCATTTCTGCTCCACAACGCCTACGGCATCGGCGGGACGATCCGTACGACGTTCAACCTCGCCTGCGCGCTCGCGGAACGGCACGACGTGGAGATCGTCTCCGTCTTCCGCCACCGCGACCAGCCGTCCATGGGCGCCCCTGCCGGTGTGACCATGAAGCACCTGGTCGACCTGCGGAAGAAGAGCCCCGGCTACGACGGGGACGACCCGCTCGCCCGGCTTCCCGCGAAGGTCTTTCCCCGCGGCGACGGCCGGCACCGGCAGTACAGCCGCCTCACCGACATCCGGATCGCCGCCCACCTGGCCACCCTCGACGCGGACGTCGTCGTCGGCACCAGGCCCGGCCTCAACGTCCACATCGCCCGACAGGCCCGCCGCGGCGTCCTGCGCGTCGGCCAGGAACATCTGACGCTCGACAGCCACGGATACCGCCTGCGCCGTGAGATCGGCCACCGCTACGCTCTGCTCGACGCCGTCACCACCGTCACGGAGGCAGATGCCCGCGCCTACCGGGAGCGGCTCAAGCTGCCCGGCGTACGTATCGAGGCCGTGCCGAACAGCGTGCCGGCCCCGGGCGTCGCCCCAGCCGACTGCACCGCCAAGTGGGTCGTCGCGGCGGGGCGCCTCACCCGGGTCAAACGCTACGACCTGCTGATCAAGGCCTTCTCCAAGGTGGTCGCGGCCCGCCCCGACTGGCGGCTGCGGATCTACGGCAGCGGTGACGCGACCGGCAACGAGAAGCAGGCGCTGCGCGACCTCATCGAGGAACGCGGCCTCCACAACCACGTCTTTCTCATGGGCCCCGCCAGCCCGCTGGAGCCGGAGTGGGTCAAGGGCTCTGTCGCCGCCGTGACCTCCAGCCTGGAGTCGTTCGGCATGACGATCGTCGAGGCGATGCGCTGCGGCCTGCCCGTCGTCTCCACCGACTGCCCGCACGGACCCCGCGAGATCATCGACGACGGCGCCGACGGCCTGCTGGTCCCGGTCGGCGACGTGGACGCGATCGCCGACGCGCTGCTCCGACTGATCGGCGACGACGAACTGCGCCGGAGCGCGGGCCGCGCCGCGCTGGTGTCCTCCGCACGGTTCGACCCCGCGCCGATCGCGGAGCGCCACGAGGCGCTGTTCACCCAGCTCGTCGCCCACGGTGAGGGGGGACGCTCGCGCAGCGCGCTGCGCGAGGCGCTGCACCGGGCGCGGAGCTCGCTGTACGACGGGGCCTACGCACTGCGTTACGTTGCCGCGGACCTGATCCGCAGGGGGAGGAAGAGCGGATGACCACCCCGACGGCCGAGGAGCACCCGGCGCCGCGCGCCGACTGCCTCGCCGCGAGCGACGGCGGCATCACCTTCGACGTCTCCGGGCCGGCGGCATTTGGCGCGGTCCTCGTCCTGAGACGGCGCGGCGGCAAGAGCCCCGCGGACGAGCTGCGGCTGCAGCTGACACCACTCGGCGACCGCGCCGCCGCACGGGCCGTGCTGCCCGCCACGGCGGAGCTCGCCGAGGGCCGCTGGGACGCGTACACGGAGAGGGGGCAGGCCGTGCAGCCCGGCATCCGCGACCTGCGGGTCCTCGTGGACCGGGCGCCGGCTTCCGGCCCGGTCGCCGTACACCTCCCGTACCCGACCGCCGACGGCCGGCTCGCGGTGCGCTGCTGGCGGCGGGCACCGCACGCCGAGGCCGGCGAGCTCGCCTTCGCCGTCGAGCAGGGCGCCATGTCCGTGACAGGCGTGCTGTACGGGGCGGAGCTGGGCGAGGGCGCGCGGGCGCAGGCCCGGCTCCGGGCGGGGGAGCGGACGCACGAGGTCCCCGTCGCCGGCGAGGGCCGTGCGTTCGGTTTCACGCTGCCGTACGGGCCGCTGGCCGCGGGCGCCGAGGACGCCGGCGCCGGCAAGGAACGGCTGTGGGAGCTCTGGCTGCGGCCGGTCGCGGGAGCGGCTCCGATGCGGATCTCCCGCATCCTGGACGACGTCTGGGACAAGAAGTCGATCTTCGTCTATCCGAAGCAACGCATCGCCGGGTACACCGTCGCCCCCTGCTACACCGGCGACAACGACCTCTGCGTCCGCGTCACCCCGGCCGGCTGAAGCGCCCGCAGCGGCGGCCCGAGAAGTTCATCATCGCGGACAGAAGCTGTCCGCGATCCCTGGGAGACTCGGTCGCATGTTGGAGACCTCGGCACGACTGCTGCGCCTGCTGTCCCTGCTCCAGGCCCACCGCGAATGGTCCGGCGCCGACCTGGCCGACCGGCTCGGTGTCACGCCCCGGACGGTCCGCAGGGACGTGGACCGGCTGCGCGAGCTCGGCTATCCGGTCAACGCCAGCCCGGGCACCGGCGGCGGCTACCAGCTCGGTGCGGGCGCCGAACTGCCGCCGCTCCTGCTCGACGACGAGGAGGCCGTCGCCGTCGCCGTCGGCCTGCGCACGGCGGCGGGCCAGGGCATCGAGGGCATCGGCGAGAGTTCCGTACGGGCGCTCGCCAAGCTGGAGCAGGTGCTGCCGAACCGTCTGCGCCGGCGGGTGAGCGCGCTCAACGCCTTCACCGTTCCCATGCTGCGCGGACAGCAGCGTTCCACCGTCGACCCCGGTGTGCTCACCGAGCTGGCGAACGCCTGCCGGGACAGCGAGCGACTGCGCTTCGAGTACCGCGACCACGGCGGCGCCGCCACCCGCCGCACCGTCGAGCCGCACCGCCTGGTGTGCACGGAGCGCCGCTGGTACCTGGTCGCCTGGGACGTGGAGCGGGGCGACTGGCGTACGTTCCGGGCCGACCGGATCGTCCCCAGGCCGCCGCACGGTCCCCGCTTCGCCCCGCGCACGCCCCCGGCCGACGACCTCGCGGCCTACGTCTCCAAAGGCGTCTCCATCGGCGCGTACGCCGCCCACGCGGTCGTCCTGCTGCACACCTCCGCCGAGCAGGCGGCCGGGACCATCGGCCCGTCCGACGGGGTGCTGGAGGCGGTGGACGACAGCCGCTGCCTGCTGCGGACCGGGGCCGCGCGCCTGGATGTGATGGTGGTCCACCTGATGCTCCTGGGCGTCGACTTCGAGGTGGTCGAGCCGCCGGAACTGACCGGGCACATCCGGGCGATCCGTGACCGGCTCTCGCGGGCCCTTGATACGGACGGGCCGGCAGGCCTGGAGGATTCTGTAAAGGAAATGTGAATTCCTCGCGTTGAGAAATGTCCTGCCGACCAGAATTCGCCGGAATCCGATGCGTCGATGGAAAGCAATTGGCCATGATCCGCAGGCGCGTGCCGAATGACACATGAACGCACCCGAAACGCCCGTTCGGGTGAACCTGTTCGAAGCGATCATGTGTCGTGAAGCTGTGACAGAAGCGTGACCCCCGAGGTATGTGGGGCTGCTGGGGTCATTGCCGTCCCGGCTTCCGTCACCGTCCGCTGCCGCCTACGGTGGTGAGCATGGCACCCATACCGACTCCTCCCGCACAGCCCGACGACAGCCCCGAGTCGTACGTCGGCCTCGACGCGGCGGCAGCCGAGCAGCAGGCCCGCGAGCGGGGCTGGTCGACCGTCAGGGCGCTGCCGCCCGGTTCGATCATCACCATGGAGTACCTGGCGGGCCGGCTGAACTTCGAGGTGAAGGACGGCTCGGTGATCCGCTGCTGGAAGGGCTGACCGGGCCCGTTCCCCCCAGGCGACGGGTGAACGACGGACATGGAACACGTGTGGGCCCCGGTACTCGTCGAGTACCGGGGCCCACACATCTTCCGTGTCCGATCTGTGCGTCAACCGCCCGTCATGGGCCGCGAACGCGGTGGACGCCTGCTGCCCGACGGGGTCACCGGTGTCCGCTCCGAGCGCGCGTGCGCCCGCGACCGGTCGTGGGTCGCCGTCCTGGTGCCCGCCGCGGGCCGGCCGGGCGTGGGGCCGACCCCGGCCACCGGCTCGCGTGCGGTGCCGTCCGCCGGAGCGGCCTCGGTCCCACGCTGCGGGAACACCGCGGGCCGCGGTCCTCCCGAGGCGACGGGCAGCGAGGGGGCGGACGCCCGGCGCGTGCGCCACTGCTCGCGCAGACCGAGGATGAAGGCCTCCGCGCGCGCGATCAGCGGCTCGCACCAGGGCAGGCCGAGCAGGATCAGCAGTCCCGCCGCCCAGCCCAGCAGCACGTCGCTCAGCCAGTGCGTGCTGAGATACACGGTGGTCAGGCCGACGCCCAGGGAGACCACCGCCGAGAGCGCCGACAGATAGCGCCGAGCCCTCGGAGTGGTGGCCAGATAGGCCAGGATTCCCCAGGTCACCACCGCGTTGGCGGTGTGTCCGGAAGGAAATATATCGCCGCCGGCGAAGAGTTCGGCGGAGCCGATCTGCGTCGCGTAGTGAGGGCCGAGACGGCCGAGCCCGATCTTGACCGCGCCCACGGTGACGTTCAGCAGCAGCAGGGCCGCGCCGAGCGTGAGCAGGGGCCGCAGGGTGTGCTGGCGCCAGGAGCGCCAGCCCAGCCATGCTGCGACCATGACGGCCGTCGGGCCGCGCTGGCCGAGGGTCACGAAGTAGTCGAGAAACGCGTGCTGCTCCGGCCATTGCTCGTAGGGCCGGAAGAGCATGAGCTTCCAGTCGAGGGCCACGAGCGGCGTCGACGCCAGCACGGCGACGACGATGGCCAGATAGAACGCCGACGTCCCGCCGAAGAGGGCGAGACGCGTGCGGGTCATCCGCGGGATCTCTATCTTCGGCGGTTCCGGCTCCCGGTCCAGCCGGGCAAAGATGTCGGTACGCACGCAATCGACGTTACAGCGAGTGAGTGTGTGGTCCGGTCGATCCACTCTCTTCGTGATGCCTATGTGATGTGGAGTTTGTCTCAGGTCCAGTTTCATTTTGGGACCTCCAGGAAAAGCAGATGACCTTGTTCCCTATTTATCGGACGCTCCTCTCGGAGCGCTTCCTTCCGTAGGTCGCCATTGGTTCACCGCGACAGCGCGCGCAATTCCCGGGGCGTTCAGGGAGTGCGGGATTTCCCTCGGAGGCGACGCCGAGTGGCGTACGCCACACCGGCCCGCCGGGACCGGTGAGAGATCGACCACGCGCACCGCGCGCGAACTCGCGTACGCTGACCACTCGCTCGCCCGTCGACGCCGGGCCGCCCAGTCGGGACACCCCCGTACCACCGTCCCGGTCGGCCCGCCGAGCGCGAGGGATCACCCGGGAGGTACGTACATGTCCGTGACGCCCACGGCCGGCGCACGCCTGCGCTCCGTCGGCGGCGGCGCCAATCGCTGGGTCGTCCTCTTCGTCCTCTGCGTCAGCCTGCTGCTCGTCGCCCTCGACGCGACCGTGCTGCACGTCGCGGTGCCCGCGGTCACCGAGGACCTGCGGCCGAGCGGCGTCGAGCTGCTGTGGATCGTGGACGCCTATCCCCTTGTCTGTGCGGCGCTGCTGATCCTGTTCGGCACGCTCGGCGACCGGGTCGGCAGACGCCGGGTGCTGCTGCTCGGGTACGGCATCTTCGGCGCCGCCTCCGCTGTCGCCGCTTTCGCGCCCGACCCGCAGATCCTGATAGGCGCCCGCGCCCTGCTCGGCGTCGGCGGCGCGATGATCATGCCGGCGACGCTGTCGATCCTGCGGGCGGTCTTCCCCGACCGGCGGGAGCGGGCGACCGCGATCGGCATATGGACGGCGGTCGCCGCGGTGGGCGCCGCCACCGGACCCGTACTCGGCGGCTTCCTGGTCGAGAACTTCTGGTGGGGCTCCGTCTTCCTGATCAACATCCCGCTGATGGCCCTGATCCTCCCCGTCGGCCGCTGGCTGCTGCCCGAGTCCAGGGGTGGGGCGGGCGGCCCGTGGGACGTGCTCGGCGCGCTGATGGCCGCGGCCGGAGTGCTCGGCGTCGTCCTCGGGGTGAAGCGGCTGGGGGTGGGCGCCGGTCCGCTGGACCTGGGTGCCATGGTTCCGCTGCTCCTCGGCGCGGCACTGCTGGTGCTCTTCGTGGGACGGCAGAAACGCCGCCGGCATCCGCTCGTCGACATGCGGATGTTCGCCAGGGCCGCCTTTTCCACCTCCGTCGGCTGCATCGTCCTCGCCATGCTGGCGCTGGTGGGTCTGGAACTGATAGCCGTCCAGTACCTCCAGCTGATCCTCGGGCTCGGCCCGCTGGAGACCGGGCTGCGGTTGCTGCCGCTGACCTTCGCCGCCATGGCCGCGGGCGCCACCGGCTCCCACACCCTGAACCGTCTCGGCCCCCGCCGTATGGTCGGCTGGGGATTCGCCCTGACCGCCGCCGCGGTGCTGCTGCTGACCGTGATGGGCCAGCACGACCGCCCTTGGCTTCTGACCGGCGCGTTCGTCCTGCTCGGCTTCGGGCTCCAGACGACGCTGTTCGGCGCGTACGAATCGATGCTCAGTGAGGCACCGGCCGACCAGGCGGGCGGCGCGGCCGCGATAGGCGAGACCTCGTACCAGCTCGGCGCCGGCATGGGCATCGCCCTGCTCGGCAGCGTGATGAACGCCGCGTACGCTCCCGCGGTCGCCTCGCTGTCCGGCGTCCCGGCGTCCGCGAGCTCGGCGGCGGCGCATTCGCTCGGCGAGGCCTATCAGGTGGCCGACCGCCTCGGCGGCCCGGCGGGGGAACTGCTGCGATCCACCGCCCGTCACTCCTTCGTGCAAGGCCTGCACATCACGCTGGTGGTCAGCGCGGGACTGCTGCTCCTCGGCGCGGTCGCCGCGCTGCGGCTGCCGCGGATCATGGAGTGCGGTACCTCGGAGAAGTGCCCGCAGCCGGCGCAGGCCGAGCCGGTGTCGCTTCCCGCGACGCGTGAGTCGGGCGCCTCCGCTGCCCGGAGCGCCGGCGCGGTGGTTCCGCGCGCCGGGGCCGGGGTGCCCGCGGGCCGCAGGCCGCAGGTTTCCAAACGGCCCGCCCCCGCCGAGGCGGCTGGGTCTGGACGCACGGCACACTGACCCGTAACGTCTGGCAAGGCCGCTGACTAGCACTGCTAGTTTTCGGCCGCGCCACCATTCCTCCCCGCACGGCCCACGCCGGGGGAGACGTCCAGTGCCAGAGCCGCCGGAGGTCAGGTCATGTCCGCAACGTCGAAGCTTCCGCCCTTCGATCCCGGTGACCCGCTCGGCATCGACGACCTCCTTCACGACGAGGACCTCGCGATCCGCGACACCGTCCGCGCCTGGGCCACCGACCGCGTCATGCCCCACATCGCCGACTGGTACGAGCGCGGCGAACTCCCCGGCATCCGTGACCTCGCCAAGGAACTCGGCTCCATCGGCGCACTCGGCATGTCGCTCGAGGGCTACGGCTGCGCGGGCGCCACCGCCGTCCAGTACGGACTGGCCTGCCTCGAACTCGAAGCCGCGGACTCCGGCATCCGCTCCCTCGTCTCCGTGCAGGGCTCGCTCGCCATGTACGCGATCCACCGTTTCGGATCCGAGGAGCAGAAGCAGCGCTGGCTGCCCGGGATGGCCGCGGGCGAGATCATCGGCTGCTTCGGTCTGACCGAGCCCGACCACGGCTCCGACCCGGCCGCCATGCGCACCCGCGCCGCGCGCGACGGCTCCGACTGGGTCCTCACCGGCCGCAAGATGTGGATCACCAACGGCTCCGTGGCCGGTGTGGCCGTCGTCTGGGCGCAGACCGGCGACGGCATCCGCGGCTTCGTCGTGCCCACCGACAGCCCGGGCTTCTCTGCGCCGGAGATCAAGCACAAGTGGTCCCTGCGCGCCAGCGTGACGAGCGAGCTCGTGATGGACGAGGTCCGGCTGCCCGCCGACGCGGTCCTCCCGGACGTCACCGGGCTGCGCGGACCGCTCAGCTGCCTGAGCCACGCGCGCTACGGAATCGTGTGGGGCTCGATGGGTGCCGCGCGCTCCAGCTTCGAGGCGGCGGTGTCGTACGCGCGGACACGGGAGCAGTTCGGCCGGCCGATCGGCGGGTTCCAGCTCACTCAGGCCAAGCTCGCGGACATGGCCGTCGAACTGCACAAGGGGATCCTGCTCGCCCACCACCTCGGTGTGCGGATGGACGCGGGAAAGCTCCGGCCGGAGCAGGTCAGTTTCGGAAAGCTCAACAACGTGCGCGAGGCGATCGAGATCTGCCGCACCTCCCGCACCATCCTGGGCGCGAACGGGATCTCGCTCGAGTACCCCGTGATGCGGCACGCGACCAACCTCGAGTCGGTGCTGACCTACGAGGGCACCGTCGAGATGCACCAGCTCGTGCTGGGCAAGGCGCTCACCGGTCTCGACGCCTTCCGATAGGCCGGCGCGGCCCGGCGGGACCGGCGAGCTCCCCCGGCCGTCCGCCGGGAGGTGCCCCCACTCAGCTCTGGTTGAAGAAGCCGTCCTGCGAACGGCCCGCAGGGTCGCCGCTGACGATCTCGGTGTCGGCGGGGGTCAGCAGGAAGACCCGCGTCGCGACCCGCTCGATGGAGCCCCGCAGTCCGAAGGCGAGACCCGCGGCGAAGTCCACGACCCGCTTGGCGTCGCCGGGCTCCATCGACGTCAGGTTCACGATGACGGGAACACCGGACCGGAACAGCTCGCCGATCCCACGGGCGTCACGGAAGCCGTCCGGGGAGACGGTGGCGATCCGGCGGCCCTCCTGCTGCGCGGACTCGGAGGCGACACGCACCCGCGGGTCGGTGACCCATGCGTCACCCGTCTCAGCACCCTCGGCGTACTCGTCGTCGTAGTAACGCCCGTCGTCCTCGACGAGTCCCAGCCAGGCGCTCGCCTTACGCACCGATCCCATGGACGCCTCCTTTCATCGCGGTCACTTGTCGTTCCGCATATCCCCTATCGTCGTCCATGATGCGGATCGGGCGCCAAGTGGATAGTCGCCGCGCAGGGGATTCGTGACGGTACTGGTGCAGAAGTTGTGGCGATTCGTCAAGGTCCGGGCGCTGTAGGGGGCATGACGGGATGAAAATATAAAAGTCGGGCCGGACGGGTGACCTTGGGGACGTACGGGTGAACGGCCGGGTCGATACGATGCCCACCGCACATCTCAGCGACTCGCGGGGGGCCGTCGTGTTCGGAATCGTCAGACCATGCTCGCACCGGCTCACGGACGGTCTGAAGGCCGAGTGGATGGCCCATCTGTGCGGGCTGTGTCTGGCACTTCGCGCGGACCACGGACAGTTCGCCCGTGTCGTGACGAACTACGACGGCCTGATCGTCTCGGTCCTGACGGAGGCTCAGGCCGAGCGCACGCCGGCGCAACGCCGTACGGCCGGGCCCTGCCCGCTGCGCGGCATGCGCACCGCTCCCGTCGCGCGCGGCGAGGGCGCGCGCCTGGCCGCCGCCGTCTCGCTGGTCCTCGCCTCCGCGAAGATCCGCGACCACGTCGCCGACGGGGACGGCGTGTTGGCCCACAAGCCCGTGGCCGCCGCGGCCCGCCGGATCGCCGGCGGCTGGGACAGGGCGGGCGCACGCTCGGGCACCGCGCTCGGCTTCGACACGGCGGTGCTGCTGGAGGCCGTCGACCGGCAGGCGGGGCTCGAGACGCTGGCCGGGCCCGGCACGCCGGTCCTCACGGTCACGGAGCCGACAGAGACCGCGACGGCGGCCGCCTTCGCGCACACCGCCGTGCTCGCCGGCCTCCCCGAGAACGCGGCACCGCTCGCCGAGGCCGGGCGGCTCTTCGGCCGGCTGGCGCATCTGCTGGATGCCGTGGAGGACAGGCAAGCTGACGTAGTGTCGGGTGCGTGGAACCCGCTCACGGCCACAGGCACCTCGCTCACCGAGGCGCGCCGGCTCGCCGACGACGCGCTCCACGGGATCCGGCTGGCGCTGCGGGACGCGCACTTCGTCGACGACAAGCTGGTGCATGTCCTCCTCGTGCACGAACTTCGCACCTCCGTCGACCGGGCATTCGGCACCGCCACCTGCGCGCATCAGGGGTACGGGGCCCAGCCGCCCTCGCACGGGAGCCCTCGGAATCCGTACGAGGGTGGCACCGCGGGCCCGTACGGCTCGAATCCGTACGGCTCGAATCCGTACGGCTCGAATCCGTACGGCGGTGGCCCCTACGGCGGCGGGGCGGGGGCGCCCGGCGGCCCCGGCGGGATGCCGCCCGGTCCAGGAGGGCACCAGGGGCGCCCGCCGCGCCGGGGGTTCTGGGCCGGTTGCGCCGTTTTCATCGGTCTGTGCTGCACCTGCCGGCTGTGCTGCGCCAAGGAGTACGAAGGCCCCTGGTCCCGCAAGAAGCGCGAGGGCTGCTGCCGCGACTGCGACTGCCCGGACTGCGGCTGCGACTGCTGACACACCGTCACCCACCTGTCGGTGCCCGCGGGGCGGCGGAAGTGATCCGTCCGTCCCGCGGTCTTGTGTGTCCGGTCCCCGGGAGCCACTATCTCTGGCAGTGCATGTCAGGAACACGCCATCCTGGCCGGCGCCTCACGGGCCCGCCACCGCGGGCTCTTCCCCTCTTCCCAGGAGGAGCACAGTGAGGATCAACCGCACCAGAGCACTGCTCGCCGCGAGCGCGGCCCTGGCGGTCACCGCCGCCGTCGCGCCGTCCACCGCCCAGGCCACCCCCACGCACGGCCCTGCCCCGGCGGCCCAACTTGCCCGTGCCGACGCCGCAGTCCTCGCGGCCGGTGTGGAGGGGACCGCATGGTACGTCGACCGGACTCTCGGCCGTGTCGTCGTCACCGCGGACTCCACCGTCTCCGACACCGAGATCGCCTCGATCCGCTCGGCCGCCGCCGCGGACGCCGGCGCGATCACGGTCAAGCGCACGCCCGGAGTGTTCAAGCCGCTCCTCGGCGCGGGCGACGCCATCTACGGAAGCGGATACCGCTGCTCGCTGGGCTTCAACGTGCGCAGCGGCAGCACGTACTACTTCCTCACCGCCGGCCACTGCGGCGACGAGGTGCCGACCTGGTACGCCAACTCCGCGCAGTCCACGCTCATCGGGCCGACCGTCGGGTCCAGCTTCCCGGGCAACGACTACGCCCTCGTCCGCTACGACAACACCTCGCTCAGCCACACCGGCGGCTTCACCGCCGCCGAAGCCTACGTCGGCGAGTCCGTCAGGCGCTCCGGCTCCACCACCGGTACCCGCAGCGGCACCGTGACCGCCCTGGGCGTCACCGTCCACTACTCCGGCGGTGGCACGGTCCGCGGCATGATCCAGACGAACGTCTGCGCCGAACCCGGCGACTCCGGCGGCGCGCTCTACGACGGGACCAAGGCCCTCGGCCTCACCTCCGGCGGCAGCGGCAACTGCACCACCGGCGGCACGACGTTCTACCAGCCCGTGACAGAGGCCCTCGCCAAGTACCGGGTCAGCCTCTACTGACCTCCCCGTGCTCCCGCCGCCCTGCGCGGCGGGGAAGCCGTACGGCCCGAAAGCACCCTTGCGGGCATGTGGCCGTATGGCTTGAAACTCCCCCACAGCGCCGGCCTCAGGGCCGCGCCTCACGGGCCCGGCACCCCCACTGCGGGCCCCTGATTCCCCTCTGGAGGAATGACAAGTGAGGACCAAGCGCACCACCCCCCGCACCCCCACCACCGCCAGACGCACCCGGCTGCTCGCCGTCGCCACCGGCCTGACAGCCGCCGCGGCCCTGGCCGTCCCCACCGCCAACGCCGAAGAGACACGGACCTACAGCGCGCACCAGCTCACCGCGGCGGGCGACGCCGTGCTCCAGGCGGACGTCCCCGGTACCGCCTGGCACGTCGACGAGGCCACCGGCACGCTCGTCGTCACGGCCGACAGCACCGTCTCCCGGGCCGAGATAGCGAAGATCAAGCGCGAGGCCGGAACCAATGCCGGCGCACTGCGCGTCGAACGCACCCCCGGCACCTTCTCCAAGCTGATCTCCGGCGGCGACGCGGTCTACGCGTCCGGCTGGCGCTGCTCGCTGGGCTTCAACGTCCGAAGCGGCACCACCTACTACTTCCTCACCGCCGGTCACTGCACCGACGGAGCGGGCACCTGGTACACCAACTCCTCGCGGACCACGAGCATCGGTCCCACGACCGGCTCGAGCTTCCCGGGCAACGACTACGGCATCGTCCGCTACTCCAACACGTCGCTGTCCCACCCCGGCACCGTCGGCGGCACGGACATCACCGGCGCGGCCAACGCCACCGTCGGTATGTCGGTCACCCGCCGCGGGTCCACCACGGGCACCCACAGCGGCACCGTGACGGGCCTCAACGCCACGGTCAACTACGGCGGCGGCGACATCGTCTACGGGATGATCCGCACGAACGTCTGCGCGGAGCCGGGCGACAGCGGCGGCCCGCTCTACTCCGGCAGCCGGGCGATCGGCCTGACCTCCGGCGGCAGCGGCAACTGCAGCACCGGCGGTACGACGTTCTTCCAGCCGGTCACCGAGGCACTGAGCCGCTACGGGGTCAGCGTCTACTGACGCGTCGTGCCCGGCACGGCAGCCTGAGACCGTCGAGCCCTCGTCCGTATGACAGGACGAGGGCTCGACGTATGGTCCTGGTTTGAGAGGATGTCAGGACGGCGGGGGAGCGCAGTGACGGGGGTTGCGACGCAGTGAAACGCATCGGAGTGACGGGCCACCGAGGCATCCCGGCCGAGGCCCGTGCCCATATCCGCGCCGGGATGCGCGCCGTGCTGTGCGGTCATCAGGGCTCGATGGAGGCCCTGTCGAGTCTCGCGGTGGGTGCCGACCAGCTCTTCGCGGACATCGCCCTGGACTGCGGCGCGGAACTGACCGCCGTCATCCCCAGCGGCGACTACGAACAGGGCTTCACGGTCCCGGAGGAACTGGCCCACTACCGCCGGCTCAAGGCCCTGGCCACCCGGGAGGTCAGGCTGGCCTTCCCGTACTCGACCGACGAGGCCTACTACGCGGCCGGCGCCTACATCGCCGACCACTGCGACCGGCTTCTCGCGGTCTGGGACGGGCTGCCCGCCCGGGGGCACGGCGGGACCGGCGACATCGTGCGGTACGCCAGGGACCTCGGCAAACCCGTGACCGTGATCTGGCGCGAGGGCCTCGAGAGGGACTGACACGCGCCTCCGGCCGAGGCTCAACTACGGTGTCTGACCAGCCAGTCGGTGTGCTGCGGGGAGACGATGCGCTCGGTCTCGTAGACGGCCGAGGGCCACTGGGCGTCGGTCACCGTCGTCTCCATGGCCGTGTGCATGGCCGCCAGGTCCTCCTCCACGAGCGAGTGGGCGGCGATCAACGGCTGGTGGCGGCGGATCTCCCCCCAGGCCAGACACGCAGCGGCGGCAGTGGACAGCACGCCCTGGGCGTGGAAGGAGTCCGCCACGGAGAAGGTGCGCAGCGTCGCGAAGAACAGTGCGAAGAGGGTGAGCAGGGCGATCGACGCGGACCAGAGCGCGGTCGCGCGACGGGACATCTCCGTACGCCGGTGGTACCAGTTGCGTTGCTCGATCAACCGGTCCCTGACATAGGTCTCCTTGCGGACGCTGAAGGGCTTGGCCCGCAGGCGGCGCATCGGGGTGGTGATCAGGTCGCCCGCCGCGGACTCCCCGTCCCCCGTGCGCGGATCCTCCCAGCCGACCTTGGCCAACTCCCTTAACCCTTCCTCCAGACGGGTGGAGAACAGGTCATCGGCACCACGGTCAACGACATGCGAGTCGAAGGGAGCGCCGTGCACCGCGTACCGCCAGCACATCGACTTGATGAACTCCGCTGCGGAGCGGTTCAGTTGCCAGTGCGACTTTGCTCGACGCCGGGAGGAGCGGTACCCCAGCACGAGTACCCCGGCGTACGCCAACGCGCTCAAGAAGGCGGCGACTTGGAAGGACTCGCCGACCTTCAGCGAGGCGGGGAGCGAGGCCAGAGCGGCGCCTGCCACCAGCAGGAGCAGCTGGGACCGGGTGGCCGTGACGGCCTCCCGCTGGCGGGCGACGGCGATGGCGTCCGTGCGGTGGTAGAGAACCGGTAGATCGCCGTTGCGGAAGACCATGCTGTGCAAAGGGCTGGAAAGCTCGCTCATACACACCCCCGTCTGCGGTTTTGTGTTCACTCATTAGGCGGAATCGCGTGTTCCTTGCGGCCCTGCGAGAATGTGGTGCAACTCTTTTGTTGCTTATCCCCGTGCTGAGTTGCTGAGAGTGGCCATGAGAGTAAAGTCGTGCCGCCGGCATCGCAACGGTGCGTGGTATCCCCGCAGACACAGCTTTGAGCTGGACACAACATCAAGGACGGCCCCCCGATGACCCTTCACTCCTCCGCATCCTTCGCCGCTGCGAAGAAGAATCGTGTTCCGCTGGCGCAGATCGACGTCCGTGGTGCCGATGCCGCTCAGAAGCTCGCCCGCGTCCTTCCCGCTTCCGAAGCGCGCGGTTTGCGCGTCACCACCTTCAACTCGTCGCTCTGAGGGCTCCGCAGGGCATCGGACCGGCCCTAGACTGGTGGAATGACAGGACCCACACTGGTCCCCTTCCAGCAGATCGTTGTGAAGGTCCACAGCAGGTGCGATCTTGCCTGCGATCATTGCTACATCTATGAACACGCTGATCAGAGCTGGCGTACCCGCCCGAAGGCAATCTCTGACGAAGCGATTCCTGGACAGCTCTGCGACTGGCCGAGCATGCCAAGAGTCATGCCCTGCCCTCCGTGTCAGTGATCCTGCACGGAGGGGAGCCTCTGCTGGCAGGCCCTGAGCGTCTGCGCCGCGTCTGCGAGGAGTTCACCGCAGCCCTTGATCCGGTCGCCGCGCTCGATTTACGGATCCACACCAATGGCATTCAGCTGAGCAGCCGTTTTCTCGACCTGTTCGACGAATTCGACGTCCGGGTCGGCATCTCCCTCGACGGGGACCGCAGCGCCAACGACCGTCACCGCCGCTACGCGGACGGCCGCACCAGCCACCCGCTCGTCCTGCGGGCCGTGGACCTCCTCCGCCAGGAGCGCTACCGCCACCTCTACCTCGGCCTGCTGTGCACCATCGACGTCGCCAACGACCCGGTCGCCGTGTACGACGCCCTGGCCGAACTCGAACCTCCCCGCATCGACTTCCTGCTGCCCCACGCCACCTGGGACGACCCGCCGGCCAGACCGGACGGCTCGCCCACCGCCTACGCCGAGTGGATCCTCGAGGTCTTCGACCGCTGGGACGCCCGGGGCCGACCCGTGCCGGTGCGGCTCTTCGACTCGGTGTTCTCCACCCTGGCAGGCGGCCCCAGCCTCACCGAATCCCTGGGCCTCGCCCCGTCCGACCTCGTCGTCGTCGAGACCGACGGCACCCTGGAGCAGGTCGACTCCCTGAAGAGCGCCTACGAGGGCGCGGCCGCCACCGGGTTCGACGTCTTCCGGCACCGCTTCGACGAGGTGGCCCTGCACCCGGGCGTCCAGGCACGCCAACTCGGCCTCGCGGGCGTGAGCGGGACGTGCCGTCAGTGCCCGGTCGTCCGCTCCTGCGGCGGCGGCCTCTACACACACCGCTACGCCACGGGCTCCGGCTTCGACAACACCTCCGTGTACTGCAACGACCTCAAGGCGCTCGTCCGCGGCATCGAGGAGCGCACTGCGCAGTCCACCGCGTCCCCGGCCGTGAGCGACCCGGAGGCGCTGCTCATCCTCCAGCAGGACCTGACCCGCTACACCCTCGCCCGGCTCAACGAGGAGCTCGGCGGCCGCGGCGGAGAGCGGTGGTCGGCCGCCTGGGAACTCGCGTCGGCCATCGAGGAGACATCGCTCGGCCTCGACGAGATCTACGCCCACCCCTACACCCGCACCTGGCTTCACACCTGCCTCGACGCCCTGCGCGAGCAACGCCCCGACGCGGTCGGACTCGCCCTGCGCCTGGAGTCCTACGTGGCCGCGGCCGCCGTACGGAGCCGGCTCGGCGTCCCCGTACGGGTGGGCTGCCCCACCGGCACGCTCGTCCTGCCGACCCTCGGCGAGCTCCGGCTGACCGCCGACGGCGGCCCGTGCGAGGCCGAGGTCGTCGGCGGGCCCGACGAAGTGCTCGTGAGCGTGCCGGGACGCGAGGCGCTACGCGTGCGTCCCGGCGAGGCCGCGCCCGGCTGGCGGTCCCCGCGGCGTCCCGGACTCGAGGGCTGGCCCGGGCTCGTGCTGGAGGACGTCGACCCCTTCCGGGACTGCTACGACGAGCCGGTGAGCGCCGTGGCCGACACGGCTGCGCTCTCCCGGGCGTGGGCCCTGCTGCGGGACGTGGCGCCGGGGCAGGCGGCCGAGATCGCGGCCTCCCTCACTACCCTGACACCCCTGCGGAGCGGAGGTCCTTCGGTCGGACGGCACGCCTACGGCGCCCTGGGCCTCAGCCTGGAGGGAAGCCCCGTGGAACTGGCGGCCGCGCTGCTGCGGGGCTTCTCCCGGGCCAAACTGCGCGCGATCGGGGAAGTGGCCGACCTCCTGGCCGAGGACGGCGCCTGGCTTCACCCGGCGCCCTGGCAGGACGAGCCGCTGCCCGCCTCGCGGTTGCTGGCCGGAGCGTACGAACGCGTCCTGCTCGCGCCCCTCGAACCGTCAGCCGCCGCCCACGCCGTCCTCGCCCTCAAGGCTCTGCGCGACGCACCGGAACCGACCGTCAGCGGCAAGCGGCTCATCGCCGCTCTGCAGAAGGAGGCAGCCCATGGCTGATCCGCCAGGCGACCGCGAACCGTTACGGGCCCTGCGCGCCCTGGGAGTGCGCAGCGGCATGACGCTCCTCGTCCATGCCTCCCTGCACGCCACCGGGCTCGGCGCCCGCCGGCTGCGGGAGGCGCTCCTCAAGGCCCTCGGCCCCGAGGGGACCCTGGTCGTACCGACCTTCACGGAGGAGAACTCGGACACCTCGACCGCGTACCTGGCCCGGGTGCGCGGCATGACACCCGAGCAGGCGGCGGCCTTCCGGGCGGACATGCCGGCCTTCGACCCGGCCACCACGCCCGCTCAGGGGATGGGCCGGCTGGCCGAATCCGTACGGACCGCCCCGGGGGCGCTGCGCAGCGCCCATCCGCAGACATCGTTCGCGGCGCTCGGCCGGCGTGCGGCGGAACTCGTCGCCGAGCATCCGCTGGACTGCCATCTCGGAGAGCGCTCACCGCTCGGCGCGCTCGACCGCGCCGGAGCGCACGTATTGATGATCAACGTTGGATTCGCCAAATGCACCGCGTTCCATCTCGCCGAATACCGCGTCGAATCTCCGCTGCGCACCTACCGTTGTGTGGTGCGGCGGCCGGACGGCGGCTCCGAATGGACCGAATACACCGATGTCGTGCTGGACGACAGCGATTTCGAGGCGATCGGTGCCGCCTTCTCATGGGGAGTGGAACGAAGCGGACAACTCGGCGGAAGAATCGCAAGGCTGTTCGCGATCAGGGACGCGGTCGACCACGCGAGGGGTTGGATGACCGAAAAGCGGTGATGATTGACCGAACGGCGGGGGGATGGAGCGTGACTCGCTCCGGAATGATTACTTCGCTCGCGTCCTTCACCGAAGGCGGGTGTCGGTCCGGGCGTTCACGCAGGACGGGGGTCGTGTGTCGAATTCAGCGCAGCGGGCGGCGGACCATCGGCCGTACTTCTTCTTGAGCTACGCGCACACACCGCGGTACGGGGCGGGAGGTCCTGACCCCGACATGTGGGTCGAGCGGTTGTTCCGCGACCTGTGCGGCCATGTGATGGCCATGACCGATCTGCCGGCCGGCGCACCTGCCGGCTTCATGGACCGGGAGATACGTTCGGGGGAGGGCTGGTCGGAGCGGCTGGGTGAAGTGCTGGCCAGCTGCCGGGTGTTCGTCCCGCTCTTCTCCCCCCGCTACTTCGCCAGCGAGATGTGCGGCAAGGAGTGGTACGCCTTCGCCCAGCGGGCCATCTACCACCACGCCAAGAGCAACCGCCCCGCGGAGGCGATCGTCCCGGCGTTATGGGTGCCGATGCCGCCCGAACAACTCCCGGGCCCCGCGGAGCGGCTGCAGTTCAACCACCGCGCCTTCGGCGACAGGTACGTGACCGACGGCCTCTATGGGCTGATCAAGCTCCGGATCTTCGCGGAGGAGTACGAGGCAGCCGTCTACGAGCTGGCGAAACGGATCGTCAGCGTCGCCGACACCATACGGCTCGCCCCCGGCAGCCCCGTCGAGTTCCGCCAGGCGCCCAGCGCCTTCGGCAGACCCAGCGTCGGCCCGCGGCCCATGCACGTCACCGTCGCGGCGCCCACGAGCCACGATCTGCCGCCCGGCCGGTCGGCCGACTACTACGGCAAGCAGTCACAGGACTGGAACCCGTACCACCCGGACTCCGCCCGCCCGTTGGCCTATGTCGCGCAGGACCTGGTGCGCTCCCTCAACTACCAGCCGACCGTCTCCTCTTTCGACCACGAGCCGCTGCCGACCGCAGGCCAGCCGCCGACCCGCCCCGAGATCCTGCTCATCGACCGCTGGGCCCTCGAGAACGAGGAACGGCGCCGCAAACTTGCCGCGTTCGACGCTCATCCGCACCCGTGGGTGAGCGTCGTCGTCCCCTGGAACCGCGACGACCCGGACAGCCGCGACGCGGAGGCCGATCTGATCGAGAAACTGGAGCGCACCATGCCGCACCAGATGAGCCACGGCCGGGCGGCCTGCCAGGCGGCGGCCAAGGGCGTCTACAGCATGGAGGCCTTCGGGCACCTGCTGCCACAGGTCGCGGAGGCGGCCGCCCAGGAGTACCTGCGCCACGCCGAGGCCTTCCCACCGGCCCCGCCGGGCGGCGGCAGCCACAGCGAACGGCCCCGGCTGCGCGGTCCGATGGCGGAGTACAGCACCACCCACTACGTCCCGAACGTGCGTGACATCGCCCCTGATGCGGAGGACACGGATGACAGCCAGTCGTGACGGGCGCATCGTCACCTTCTACTCGTACAAGGGAGGTACGGGACGCACGATGGCCATGGCCAACGTGGCCTGGATCCTCGCCGCGAACGGTAAGCGGGTGCTGGCCGTCGACTGGGACCTGGAAGCACCCGGCCTGCACCGCTTCTTCCACCCGTTCCTGGACCCCTCCACGCTGGGCGCCACCACCGGTGTCATCGACCTGATCACCGAGTACGCCTGGGCCGCGACCAATCCCGAGCCGCGCCGCGTCGATTGGCACCTGGACTACGCGCGCATACAGCCGCACGCCGTCTCCCTCACCCCCGAGAGCCTCGGCTGGGAGTTCCCCGAGGGCGGCACGCTCGACTTCGTCTCCGCGGGCAAGCAGAACCGCGAGTACTCCGCGACCGTGTCCACCTTCGACTGGGACAACTTCTACGACCGGCTCGGCGGCGGGCACTTCTTCGACGCGCTGCGCGACGACATGAAGGCCAACTACGACTACGTCCTCATCGACAGCCGCACCGGCCTCAGCGACATCGCCGACATCTGCACCGTCCACCTGCCCGACGTCCTGGTCGACTGCTTCACACTCAGCGACCAGTCCATCGACGGCGCCGCCGCGGTCGCCCGGCAGATCGACGAGCGGTACGGCGGCCGGGGTATCCGGATCTTCCCTGTCCCCATGCGCATCGACGAGGGGGAGAAGGAGAAGGCGGACGCCGGACGGGCCCTCGCGCGCCTCAAGTTCGACCGCTTCCCCACGGGCCTGACCGGCGAGGAGGCCACCGCCTACTGGGGCGCGGTGGAGATCCCCTACCGGCCCTACTACGCCTACGAGGAGACGCTCGCGACCTTCGGCGACGAGGCCGGGCTCACCAGCTCCCTGCTCTCCGCCTTCGAACGCCTCACCGCCGTCGTCACCGACCACCAGGTCACCGCGATGCCGCCGGTCAACGAGGACGTCCGGCTGCGCATCAGGGACGCCTTCACCCGCCGGCGCCCCGCACTGCCCGCCGACCTGTTCCTCAGCTACGTCGCCGAGAACCGCATGTGGGCCGACTGGGTCGAGTACGTGCTCAGCAGAGCCGGCTTCCGGGTCGTGCCGCGTGACGTGTCCGCGGAGCACGATCCCGTGGAGGTCGACGCGGCCGCCGCGGAGAACGCCGCGCGTACCGTCGTGCTGCTGTCCAGCGCCTACCTCAAGTCGGCCCGGGCCGTGGAGGTCTTCCAGCGCGCGGCGGCGGAGGACCCGAGCGGCGGGCGGCGCCACCTGCTGCCGATACGGGTCGGCGACGTCCGCCTCACCACCCCCTACATCGACCGCAACCCGGTCGACCTGTTCCGGCTCGACGAGGTGCACGCCACCGGCGCCCTGCTGCGGGCGCTCGACCGTCCGGTGCAGCTTCCCGAGCCGTCGTCGCCCGGACCGCGGTTCCCCGGAACGGTGCCCAAGATCTGGAACGCGCCGCCCCGCAACCCCGGTTTCACCGGCCGCTCCGTCGTACTGGAGCGGATGCGCGACCAGCTCGGCGGCGGCATGGCCGTGGCCGCGGTCCTTCCGCAGCCCCAGACGCTCTACGGACTCGGCGGCGTCGGCAAGACGCAGGTGGCCCTCGAGTATGTCCACCGGTTCATGGCCGACTACGACCTGGTGTGGTGGATCTCCTCGGAGCAGCCCGACGACGTCGTCGCCGGACTCGCCGAGCTCGCCGTCCGGCTCGGCGCGCAGGGCGGCGAGGACATGGCCGCCGCCTCGCAGGAGGCGATCGACCTGCTGCGGCGCGGAGTGCCGTCGTCACGGTGGCTGCTGGTCTTCGACAACGCCGACGACCCCGAGCAGCTCAAGCGCTTCTTCCCAGCGGGCGGCCCCGGCCACGTCCTGGTCACCTCCAGGAACCAGACCTGGTCGCAGTACGGCGACGCACTGCCCGTCGACGTCTTCCTGCGCGAGGAGTCCATCGAGCACATACAGCGGCGCGCCAGGGGCCTGAGCGCCGAGGACGCCGACCAGGTCGCCACGGCCGTGGGCGACCTGCCCCTCGCCGTCGAGCAGGCGGCGGCCTGGATAGCGGAGACGGCAACACCGGTCGCCTCCTACCTGGAGCAACTGCGTGAGCAGGCCGCCAGCGTGCTGGCGCTCAACCAGCCCGCCGGCTACCCGGAGCCGGTCGCGGCGACCTGGAACGTGTCCATCGAGCGGCTGAAGGAGCGCTCTCCCGCGGCCGTCCGGCTGCTTCAGCTGTGCGCCTTCTTCGCACCCGAGCCGATCTCCGCGAACCTGCTCTACAGCAAGGAGATGATCGACGCGCTCAAGCCGTACGACGCCTCCCTCCAGGAGAAGCTGGTGCTGGGCCGGGTCATCCGGGAGATCGGGCGGTTCGCCCTCGCCAAGGTCGACCAGGTCTCCAACTCGATCCAGGTGCACCGCCTGGTGCAGGCCGTCATCAGGGCGCAGCTGAGCGAGGAGGAGCAGATGGACGCGCGCCACGCCGTCCACCGCATCCTCGCCGGGGCCAGGCCCGACGACGACGAGCCGATAGACAACCCCGAGACCTGGCCGCGGTTCAACACCATCTGGCCTCACCTGGGTCCGTCGGAGGCCAGGTACTGCAAGGAGCCGGAGACCCGCAGGCTGCTGATCGACCGGGTGCGCTACCTGTGGAAGCGCGGCGACTGGAAGACCGCCTACACCCTCGCCAGCGATCTGCGCGAGGCGTGGAAGGAAATGCTCGGCAACGACGACCTCCAGTACCTGTACCTGCGCTTCCACCTTTCCAACATCCTGCGCTCCCAGGGCCGTTACGTGGAGGCGAAGGAGCTCGACGAGGTGACCCTGGAGCGGCAGCGCGCGGTCCTCGGCGCCTCCCATCCGCACACGTACATGACCACCAGCGGTCTGGCGATGGACCTCGGCACGCTCGGCGAGTACGGCAGGGCGATGGAACTGGCGACCGAGGCGCACGAAGGGTTCAGCCAGATCTTCCACGAGTCCCACCCGCGCACGCTCGCCGCCGCCAACAACCTCGCGCTGAACCTGCGGATGGTCGGGCAGTACGCGCGGGCCCGCGAGATCGACCAGGAAGTCTTCGACCGGCGCACGGAGGTGCTCGGCCCGGAGCACCCGTACACGCTCTCCTCGGCGATGAACCTCGCCCGCGACCTCAGGGAGGTCGGACGGTACGACGACTCCGTGTCCGTGCTCAGCCGCACCTACGAGGTCTACAAGGAGCAGCTCGGCCGGGCGTTCCCCGGCACCTTGGCCGCGGGCAAGAGCCTCGCGGTGTCGCTGCGCAGGGCCGGCCGGCTGGAGGACGCGCGACGCCTGACGACCGCGACCCGCAACCGCTACCGCGCCAAGTACACCTCCGCCAACCCCGACTCGCTGGCCTGCGACCTCAACCTGGCGGCGGACCTGTTCGCCGCAGGCGAGCCCGTAGCGGCAAGGGACCTGGCCCAGGAGGTCGTCGACCAGTACCGGCAGGTCCCCGGCGAGCGGCACCCGTACACCCTGGCGGCGATCAACAACCTCGGGATCTACGAGTGGGGCTGCGGAACGCCGGAGACGGCCGAGCGGTTGCTGCGGGACGTGGTCGAGGTGATGCGCGAGGTCCTGGGAGAGGACCATCCGCACGCCCTCTACAGCACGATCAACCTCGCCAACGCCCTTGCGGACCTGGGCCTTTGCGACGAGGCGCTGGCGATCGAGCGGCGGACCGTGGGCCGGCTGCGCGAGGTCCTGGGAGCGCACCACCCGGAGGTGCTCGGCATCGCCTCCAACATGTCCGTCACGCTCGGGCTGCTGGGGCGCAAGGACGAGGCGGCCCAGCTGCGTGTGGAGACGGTCGAGGAACTCCAGCGGCTGCTGGGTGAGGAGCACGCGCTCACCCGCATCGCCAAGGACGAACGCCGCGTCTACCGCGACCTCGAGCCGCTGGCGGTGTGACGGCGGTGTGACGGCGGTGTGAGGGTGCGGGCCGTCGTGCACCGCAGGCGCGCCGGCCCGCAGCCGCCGGCCGGCGGGCTCGGTCAGTCGTCCAGCAGCCAGGTGAGGATGCGGGGCAGCGCGTGCAGGGCGTCGAAGTGCGCGGCGGCCGGTTCCAGGACGGCCGTCGCGCCCGGGATGCGCTGGGCGAGCCAGCGCGAGTGGCCCACCGGGGAGAAGACGTCCTTCTCCCCGTGCCACAGCATCACCGGGCTCTTGATGTCCGCAGGGTCGAAGCCCCACGGGCTGCAGAACGCCAGCGCGTCGTCGATCCAGCCGTACGCCGAAGTCCGCAGCGCCTCCTGGTAGTTGCGCAGCAGCATGGACCTGACGCCGGCGTCGGAGACCACCATCCGGTCGGAGTCGGTGAGCTCCCTGCGCAGGTCGTTCAGCAGCCTGACCGGATCCTGCCTGATCTCGGCGGAGCGCAGCGTGAACCGCTCCACGAGTCCGGCCGGGTCGTCGGAGGCGCTGGTGTACTCGGTGACGTTGGACGCGGCCATGCCCTCGAACCAGTCCAGCCCGTCCGCGTCCCTGGGCGCGAGGGTCACCAGTGCCGCGGCACGGGTCACCCGGTCCGGCATCAGGGCCGCGCACGCCAGGGCGTGCGGCGCGCCTCCGGACCGGCCCACGACCGCGAAGCGATCCAGGCCGAATTCGTCGGCGATCGCCCGTACGTCCTGCGCCACGTCGGCGACGCTGCGGCCCGCGAGCCGGTCCGAACCGCCGTACCCGGGACGGTCGTAGGCGATCAGCTGTGTGCCGCGCTGATAGAGCACCATGCCGCGCGGCGCGGGGCCGAGCCTGCTGCCCGGCGTGCCGTGCAGCAGGAAGACCGGTCTGCCGCGCGGATCGCCGAGACGCTCCACCATCAGATGCCGCCCGTCCGACGCGCGCACCCGACGTCGCACCCGAACGCCCCCTTCGCCGTACATGCCCGTGCAGACATCATGAGCTTCCCCGTCCGGCCGGTGATTACCCATCAAGCGGCCGACTGCCGGGAGCATTCGGTCCGGGTTTCCGGATCCTGTGAAGGGGCTGTGAACGCAGCAGTGTTGTCGTGTGCCCGTCCCGTGGTCGACCTTGTGTGCGACTGCGACGCCTCGGAATAGTGGGCGACTCATCCTCCGCGTCCGGGCACCCCACTTGCCCCTGGCGCGGCCCCCACAGGAGGTCGAAGTTGAAGCACCGACGCATACCCAAGAGGAAAGCGGCAGTAGCGGGCGGCGCGGTCGTCGCCATCGTTGCCGCGGGCGTCACATTCCAGAGCGCGAACGCCAGTGACCGCACCGCGCAGTTCGACGTGAAGGCGCTCACGGCGCCGGCGGCCGGGGACCTCGCCGCCACGCTGAGGGCGGACCTGGGTGCCGAGGAGGCCGGCGCGTACTACGACGCCAAGGCCAAGGCGCTCATCGTGAACGTGCTCAGCGAGGACGCGGCGCAGACGGTGCGCGAGGCGGGCGGCAAGGCCAGGGTCGTCGAGAACACCCTCGTCGAACTGAAGAGCGCCCGGCAGACCCTCACGGACAAGGCGACCATCCCCGGCACGTCCTGGGCGACCGACCCGGTCACCAACAAGGTCGTCGTCACCGCGGACCGCACGGTCGCAGGCGCCGACTGGGCCAAGCTCCAGGAGGTCGTCAAGGGCCTCGGCGCCAAGGCGGAGCTCAAGAAGACCGCGGGCGAGTTCAGGCCCTTCATCGCCGGCGGCGACGCCATCCACTCGGGCGGCGGGCGGTGCTCGCTCGGCTTCAACGTGGTCAAGGACGGCGAGCCGCACTTCATCACCGCCGGACACTGCGGGCAGTCCGGCAGCGAGTGGTCCGACTCGGCGGGCGGCCCGGCCGTCGGCACGATGGTCGACTCGCAGTTCCCCGGCAACGACTTCGCGCTCGTGAAGTACAACGGCGCCACGGAGCACCCGAGCGAGGTGAACCTCTACGACGGCGGGACCCAGGCCATCACCCGGGCGGGCGAGGCGACCGTCGGCATGCAGGTGACGCGCAGCGGCTCCACCACGCAGGTCCACGACGGTGAGGTGACGGGCCTCGACGCCACCGTGAACTACGGCAACGGCGACGTCGTCGAGGGCCTCATCCAGACGAACGTCTGCGCGGAACCGGGCGACAGCGGCGGCTCCCTCTTCTCGGGCGACGCGGCGATCGGCCTCACGTCGGGCGGCAGCGGGGACTGCGGCTCGGGCGGCGAGACGTTCTTCCAGCCGGTGACGGAGGCGTTGTCGGTCCTGGGCGCGGAAATCGGCTGACGCCTTTCTTCTTTCTTCTGCCCGGTCGGCCCCGGCCCCGCCGCTGCCACATGGCCCTGGCGGGGGCGGGGCCGCGGTTCTTGGGGGCGCGGGGCGGGTGCGGGTCGGGTGCGGGTCGGGGGCGTGACGCCTGCGGCGGGCCTGTTCCCCACCCCGCCCCTTCACGAACGGGCTCCGCCCGGACCCGGTACCGCGCTTCGCGCTGTGTCCTCAAACGCCGGACGGGCCGACTTTGTCAGGCCCGCCCCGTTCCTGCGCCCCGCGTCGACTCCTCCACGCGGCGCTTTTGCGCCACCGCGTATGCCAGCGTGACCGCCGAGCCCGCCACTGCCCACGCGGCAAGCACCAGCATCGGTCCACCCGCCCCGTACCCCCTGAAGTACGCGATGGAGCGCGCCGCATACGTGCCCGCTCCCGGTGGCAGTGCCGGGCCGATCGTGCGCCAGAACGGCGGGAGGAGCGGGTACGGGTAGGCCCCGCCCGCGCTCGGGTTGCCGAGGACGACCACGAGCAGGATCGCGAGGCCGATGCCGACGATCCCCGCCAGTGCCTGAAGCGCCAGCGTGAGCGCTCCGACCGCGAAGACGAGCAGCGTGCCGAGACCCCACAGTTCCCAGACGCTGCCGGGGAGGGCCTCCAGGACCGGGCCGGCGATCACCGTGCCGAGCAGTCCCGCGGTGATCGAGTAGAGCAGCAGCGCGCCGAGCCGGATGACGGCGCGCGCCCCGTAGGCGGGCCGGGCCCCCGCGCTGATGGCGAGGATCGCCGCGCACAGGTAGCCGCCCACGCACCAGCCGACCACCAGGTAGAACGAGGAGAGGCCGCGCGCGTCGCCCTGGGCGCCCGGGACGATGTCCACGACCTCGATCGTGCGCTGCTGCGACTGCTCCGCCTTTCCGACGACTGCGGCGAGCGCCTCGGAGAGCGCTCCCCCGGCGCCGCCCGCGACCAGCAGGCGGTCGGTGGTGCCGCGTGGGTCGATGACGAGCGCCCCGTCGACCTCGCGTTCCAGGATCTGCCGCCGGGCGGCCGCCTCGTCGCCGACGGTGCGTGGTTCCAGAGGGTCGCCCGGCAGCCGGGCGAACAGGTACAGGGCCTCGTCGGCGATCTGTGTGTCGGGAGAGGTGATCGCCAGCGGGATCATGTGCGGCTTCGGCTGGTGGAAGGCGCCGATGTACGACGTGATGAACGCGAGCTGGAGCGCCAGCACCCCGATGACCAGGATCGCGGCCCGCACGGTCACCGCTTCCTTGACCTCGTCGAGGAACCCCTTGCGCGGCTCGCCGTCCGCCTGTGCCGTCTGTGCCATGGCCCAACGCTCGACGGCACCCGCCGCCCGCGCAGGCGGTAGCGTCCGAACGGCTGAAGTAGACACTGTCTACCAACTGCGGTAGACAGTGTCTATGAGTGCTGCGACGCAACACGACGAGAGTCTCCGGGCGAGGCTGGTGGCCGCTGGGGTCGAGCTGGTGACCGCCCGGGGAGTGGAAGCGCTCTCCCTTCGGGAGATCGCCCGCACCGCGGGGGTCTCGCACGGCGCCCCGCGCCGCTACTTCCCGACTCACCTGTCCCTGCTGTCCGCGATCGCGCGGGAGGGTTTCACCGACCTGGCGCGCAGGGCCGCTGAAATCGTCGACGGCCGTGATCAGGACCCCCGCGCCCGGGTCGCCGCACTGTGCCGTCTCTATCTGGACTTCGCGCGGACCGACGGCGGCATGTTCGAGCTGATGTTCCGCCACGACCTCCTCAAGAGCGGTCATCTCGGTCTGCGGGAGACCAGCCTGCCGCTCTTCGGCACCTTCGTGGACGCGGTGGCGCGCGTGCGGCCGCGGCGCGGCGACGCCCCGCCGCAGGTCGTCGCGACCGCGTTGTGGGCGAACCTGCACGGCATCGCCCAGCTCTGGGGCTGGGGCAGCCTCCAGCTCGCGACGGGCACCGACGACGTCGAACCGCTCCTGCGCACCGTGCTGGACGCCCACCTCGGGCAGGCCCCCCGGTGAGTACGGCCCCGAGGCCGGGCCGCGCGGGCCGAAGCGCGGGCACGGGCACGCACCCGGACACGCGAGCCCCGGCCTCGGGCCGGAGCGCCGCCCCGAGCATGGGCCGGAGCGCGGCCCATCGGCGGGTCATGCTCGCCGGCAGTGTCGTCGGCGCCTCGGTCGTCGCCCTGGACGGCACCGTGCTGACCATCGTGCAGCCCGTCATGCAGCGGGATCTGCAAGCGTCGTTCGAACAGATCCAGTGGACCGGCGCCGGTTATCTGATCGCGGTGGCTAGCCTGCTGGTCCTCGCCGGGCGCATCGGGGACCGGTACGGCCACCGGCGCGTCTTCGCCGTCGGGATGCTGGGCTTCGGCGCCGCGTCCGCCGGGATCGGCCTGGCGCCGGACATCGGCTGGGTGATCGCGCTGCGCGTCGCGCAGGGTGCCTTCGGCGCGCTGCTGCAGCCGGCCACCCTCGGCATGCTGCGGGCCGCCTTTCCGCCCGACCGGCTGGGCATGCCCATCGCGCTGCGCACCAGCGCGATCGGAGCGGCGGCCGCCGCGGGGCCAGTCGTCGGCGGGGCGCTGGCCGCCGAGCTGGGGTGGCGGTCCGTCTTTCTGCTCAATGTCGCACCGGCGCTGGTGATCGGACTGCTCGTCCTCGTCGTGCGGGACCCGGAGCCCGCCCCGGCGCCAAGGACCGGGCTCGACCCGGTCGGGGCCTGCCTGCTCGCGGTGACCCTGGTCTGTCTCGTGCACACGCTCGTCGGCATGCCGGGCACCGGCCGGGCGGCCCTGACCGTGGCGGGGTGCGGCGCGGTGGTCGTCGCAGGCGGCGCGTTCGTACGGCACGTACGGCGCGGCCGGGACCCGCTGGTGCCGCCGGAGATGCTCGGGTCGGCCGCCGTCGCCTCGGCGCTCGGGGTGCTGGTGTGCGCGTCGGCAGTGCTGTCCGGGGCCCTGTTCGCCGGTGTCTACTTCCTTCAGGACGTCCTCGGTCTCGATCCCTTCCGCAGTGCTCTGCGGGCACTGCCGGGTGCGGTCGCGGTGGTCCTGGGCGCACCGGTGTCCGCGGTGGCGCTGCGGCGGTACGGTCCACGCCGCACGACCGTGGTGGCGATGTCCCTCCTCGTCGTCGGCGTCCTCGCCCTCTCCCGCCTCGACCGGGCGGCGGGCGCGGTGCCGGTCGGTGTCGGTTTCTTGCTGGTGGGCGCCGGTTTCGGCGCCGCGATGGTCGCCGCGACGGCGGTCGTCGTACGTGGCGCGCCCCCGGAGCACGCCGGGGTCGCGGGCGGGCTCCAGCAGACCGCCATGAACATCGGTCCGGCGCTGGGGGTGGCCGTGGCGACCGCGCTGATGGCGTTCGCCGCACCGGACGCGGGACCGGTGGGGTCCGTGGTGATGTCCGTCCCGGCGACGGGGCCGGCGCTGACCGTCCTCGCGGCCGTGGCGGCGGCCGGTGCGCTCCTGGCGGCGGCGCTGCCGGGCCGCCGTACCGTCACCGGCCCGCCGCGACCGGGCGCCACTCCGTAGTCCCGCGGGCCCTCACTGCCGCCACGCGGGAGCGGAAAGGCGGGGCTGTGGGAAGGCTCCGGGAATGTGTCGTACGCATGTTCGAAACTGGTCTATGGTTGGAGGTGGGGGAGGTGAGAACGTCTGATTCAGGAGGTGCGGATGCCTTACTTCACGCATCTGCACACCGTTTCCGGGTTCTCTGTGCGGTACGGGGCCTCCCACCCGGAGCGGCTGGCCGGCCGCGCCGCCGAGCGCGGCATGGACGCCCTCGCGCTGACCGACCGCGACACACTTGCGGGCGCGGTCCGTTTCATCACCGCCTGCGCCAAGGAAGGTGTACGGCCGCTGTTCGGTGTGGACCTCGCAGTGGGAGAGCGGGCGCGACAGGAGGGACCCGCCGAGCGGCGCCGCACGCCGGTGCGCGGCGGGGCATTCGTCGACGAGTCGGCGCCCCGCGCCGTCTTCCTGGCCCGCGACCGCCGCGGCTGGGCCGACCTGTGCCGGATGATCACCGCTGCCCACGCCACCGACCCGCGCAGCCCCCTGCTGCCCTGGGACGACAACCACGGCGACGGGCTGACCGTGCTGCTCGGCCCCTCGTCCGAGGTGGGCAGGGCACTGGCCGCCGGCCGGCCCGACCGTGCGGCCAAGCTGCTCGTTCCCTGGCGGGAGCGGTACGGCGACCGGCTGCGCCTGGAGGTCGTGCACCACGGCGGGGGCGGTACCGGTCCGGGCTCGCTGCGCCATGCCGCCCGTACCCTCGGCCTCGCCGCCGAGCAGGGCGTACGGCCCGTGCTCACCAACGCCGTCCGCTACGCCGACCCCGGCCAGGGCCCGGTCGCCGACGTCCTCGACGCCGCCCGCCGCCTGGTGCCGGTCGACCCGCGCAAGGGCCTCGACAGCGGTGAACGCTGGCTGAAGGACCCGGCGGCGATGGCCGCCCTCGCCGCCCGGGTCGCGGAGGCCGCCGGTTTCCGGCGCGAACTCACTCACCGGCTGCTCGCCGTGACGGAGGAGACGGCCGCCGAATGCCTGGTCGACCCCGAGGACGACCTCGGGATCGGCAGTGTCCACTTCCCGGAGCCGGCCCTCGTCGGCGCCGAGTACCGCACCGCGCAGCGGGTGCTGGCCTCCCGGGCCGCCGCCGGAATGGTGCTGCGTGGTTACGACGGACGGCGCGAGTACTGGGAGCGGATGCACCACGAGCTGGACATCATCGCCCACCACGGTTTCGCCTCCTACTTCCTGACGGTCGCTCAGGTGGTGGACGACGTGAAGGGTATGGGCATCCGGGTCGCGGCGCGCGGTTCAGGGGCCGGTTCCCTGGTCAACCACGTCCTCGGTATCGCGCACGCCGACCCGGTCGAGCACGGGCTGCTGATGGAGCGCTTCCTGTCCAAACGGCGGCGTGTCCTGCCCGACATCGACATCGATGTGGAGTCCGCCCGCAGGCTCGAGGTCTACCGGGAGATCATCGGCCGCTTCGGCGAGGAGCGGGTCGCGACCGTCGCCATGCCGGAGACCTACCGGGTCCGGCACGCGATCCGGGACGTGGGTGCCGCCCTGTCCATGGACCCCGCGGAGATCGACAAGCTTGCCAAGTCCTTCCCGCACATCCGGGCCCGCGACGCCCGCGCGGCCCTGGCCGAGCTGCCGGAACTGCGCGAGGTGGCAAGGGAGTCGAAGCAGCGGGAACGGATGTGGGAGCTGGTCGAGGCACTGGACGCGCTGCCCCGCGGGGTCGCCATGCACCCGTGCGGCGTGCTGCTCTCCGACGCCTCGCTGCTCACCCGCACGCCGGTGATGCCGACCAGCGGCGAAGGCTTCCCCATGTCCCAGTTCGACAAGGACGACGTGGAGGAGCTCGGTCTGCTCAAGCTCGACGTCCTCGGGGTGCGGATGCAGTCGGCGATGGCGCACGCGGTCGCCGAGGTGCGCAGGGCCACCGGCGAGGAGGTGGACGTCGACGCCGTGCCGCCGGGCGACCCGGCCACCTATCGGCTCATCAAGTCGACCGAGACGCTGGGCTGCTTCCAGATCGAGTCGCCCGGTCAGCGCGACCTGGTGGGACGGCTTCAGCCGGAGACCTTCGGCGACCTGGTGGTCGACATCTCGCTGTTCCGGCCGGGGCCGGTCGCGGCCGACATGGTGCGGCCGTTCATCGAGGCCAGGCACGGCCGGGCACCCGCCCGCTATCCGCATCCCGACCTGGAAGGGCCGCTGCGGGAGACGTACGGAGTGGTCGTCTTCCACGAGCAGATCATCGAGATCCTGGACATCATGACCGGCTGCGGCCGGGACGAGGCCGACCGGGTGCGGCGCGGTCTCTCCGATCCGGAGTCGCAGGGGAAGATCAAGGCCTGGTTCGCGCAGAACGCCGGGGCCAAGGGCTACGCGCCCGAGGTGATCGGCCGGACCTGGGAGATCGTCGAGGCCTTCGGGTCGTACGGCTTCTGCAAGGCGCATGCGGTCGCTTTCGCCGTGCCCACGTACCAGTCGGCCTGGCTCAAGGCGCACCATCCGGCGGCCTTCTACGCCGGGCTGCTCACCCACGACCCCGGGATGTATCCGAAGCGGTTGCTGCTGGCGGACGCGCGGCGGCGCGGGGTGCCGGTGCTGCCGCTGGATGTGAACCGGTCGGCGGTCGCCCACCGAATCGAACTGGTGTCTGATGATGTGCCGTCCCGGACCGGTGCCGGGACCGGCCCTGGCCCCGGCGCCCGGCCCGGCTCGGATCCCGGTTCCGGCACTGCCGCCGGCTCCCGTCCCGGACGGGGCCGTTGGGGGCTGCGGCTCGCGCTCTCCGACGTCCACGGCATCAGCGAGGCGGAGGCGGCGCGCATCGAGGCGGGGCAGCCGTACTCCTCACTGCTGGACTTCTGGCAGCGGGCCTGCCCCTCACGTCCGGTCGCCGAGCGGCTGGCCCAGGTCGGCGCGCTCGACGCCTTCGGCGCCAACCGCCGTGATCTGCTGCTGCACCTCGCCGAACTGCACCGCACCCAGCGCGGCGCCGCGTCCTACGGCAGCCAGCTCCCTCTGGCCCAGGGGCAGAAGACCGCACCGGTCGGGCTGCCCGACCTGGGGGACGCGGAACGCCTCAGCGCCGAACTGGGCGTGCTCGGCATGGACGCCTCCCGTCATCTGATGGCGGATCACCATGCCTTCCTGGCCGAGCTCGGCGTGCTCTGCGCGCAGCGGCTGCGCGATGCCCCGCACGGGCGGACGGTGCTCGTCGCGGGTGCCAAGGCGGCCACCCAGACCCCGCCGATCCGCTCCGGCAAGCGGGTCATCTTCACCACGCTCGACGACGGCACCGGCCTGGTGGACCTCGCCTTCTTCGACGACAGCCACGCCGCCTGCGTCCACACCGTCTTCCACTCCTGGCTGCTGCTGGTGCGCGGTGTGGTGCAGCGGCGCGGGCCGCGCAGCCTCAGCGTGGTCGGCTCGGCCGCCTGGAATCTGGCGGAGCTGGTGGAACTGCGGCGCACCGGCGGCCTCGACGCGGTCGCCGCCCGGCTGGCCGCCCCGGCGCCGGAGCCGGACGGCGAGGCCGGATCGGACAACGGCCGCCGGATCCAGCTGCCGACGGGTTACGAGCTCAACCCCTGGGCGGATCTGAAGCCCGCCGGGGAAGCGGCGGCAGGCGGAAGGAAGTTGTGGCATCAGAGTCCCGGGAGTGCCGGATGATCCTCTACGTGCGTTTCCTGCTGCCGCCCATGTACGAGGCGGCGCTGCCCGCGCTGCTCGCCGTGGCGGAGGACATCAGCCCCGTCGTCCAGGCGCTGCCGCCGGACGCCGCGCTCGTCGACGTCCGGGGTGCGGAGCGGTACTTCGGGCGGGACGCGGCGCAGCTCGCCTCCCTGCTGCGGGTGCGGGCGCTCGCGCACTGCGGCGTGGACTGCGTCATCGGCGCCGGACCCGTACCCATGATCGCCAGGATGGCCGCGCGCGAGGCGGTGCCGGGCACGACCCTGGTGGTGACTGAGGAGGGGACCGCGGCCTTCTTGGCCGACAAGCCGGTCGCCGCGCTCGACGGGGTGGGGCCGGTGACCGCCCGCACCCTGTGCGCGTACGGTCTCGACTCCGTCGGCCGTGTCGCCGGCGTGCCGCTCGCCGTGATCCAGCGGATCCTGGGCGCACGGGCCGGGCGCGAGGTGTGGGAACGGGCCCGCGGCATCGACCGCACGGCGGTCGTCCCGAACGCCCTCTCACGCTCGATGGCCGCCGAGCGGACCTTCGACCTCGACGAGTTGGACCAGGTCGAGCACCGGCGGGCGCTGCTCTCGCTGGCGGAGGAGCTGGGTTCGCGGATGCGGGGCGAGCATCAGGTCTGCAGGTCCCTGACGCTCACGGTGCGCTATGCCGACCGGTCCACAACCACCCGTACCCGCACCCTGCGGGAGCCGACCGCCCACTCGGCGGCGATCGCCGACGCCGCATACGGGCTCCATCGGGCGCTCGGGCTTCAGCGGGCCAGGGTGCGAGGGCTGTCGCTGCGCGCCGAGGACCTGACGGCGGCCGAACGGGCAGCGCGGCAGCTGACGTTCGACCCTGCCGACGAGCGGGCGCGCCGGATCGAGGAGGTCGCGGACCGGGCCCGCGCGAAGTTCGGTCCCGGGGCGGTCGTACCGGGATCGCTGGCGGCGTAGGGCGCCGGGTCGGCCGAGCCGTCGCCTCCTGTCCGTGCACCCGGCTGCCGGGGCGGTGCTTGCCCGTACACCTTCCTCCGGGGCACGGTCCGCCTCCGCCGCCCGGCGGCCGCCCGCCCGCCGTCGCGGAGCCGGTGCATAGCAGATCCGCTCCATAAGAAGGGGCAGTCTTTACCGACGCGTAACTTCCCAGTTCCGGTTACCCGCCCGTAAGTTGACGTGAGCACAGCAAATCCAGCCATCGCAACTCCCTTGAGCCGCAAGGAGACAGATCGATGCTGCCTTGGAAACGTGCGCTCAGACCACTGTCAGCCCTCATGCTCGCAGTGGCCGTCGCCCTCACCCCGGCCGCCACCGCCACCGCGGGAACCACCACTGCCGCCCCCAGCAGTGGCTGGAACAACTACGACTGCAAGCCCTCCGCCGCCCATCCCCGCCCCGTCGTCCTCGTCCACGGAACCCTCGGGAACTCCGTCGACAACTGGCTCGTCCTCGCCCCGTATCTGGTGAAGCGCGGCTACTGCGTCTTCTCCCTCGACTACGGGCAACTCCCGAACGTGCCCTTCTTCCACGGCCTCGGACCCATCGACAAGTCGGCGGAGCAACTCGACGCCTATGTCGACAAGGTGCTCGCCGCGACCGGCGCGCCCAAGGCCGACATCGTCGGCCACTCCCAGGGCGGCATGATGCCGCGCTACTACCTCAAGTTCCTGGGCGGGGCAGAGCAGGTGAACGCCCTCATCGGCATCGCCCCCAGCAACCACGGCACCACCCTCAACGGCTTCACCGGGCTGCTGCCGTACTTCCCCGGCGCGGCGGACCTGCTCGGCCGGCACACCCCGGCGCTCGCCGACCAGGTCACCGGATCCGCCTTCCTCACCAAGCTCAACGCGGACGGTGACACCGTGCCCGGTGTCCGCTACACGGTCATCGCCACCCGCTACGACCAAGTGGTCACCCCCTGGCGGTCGCAGTACCTCAGCGGGCCGAACGTCCGCAACGTGCTGCTCCAGGACCTCTGCCCACTCGATCTGTCGGAGCACGTCGCGATCGGCGTGCTCGACCTGATCGCCTACCACGAGGTGGCCAACGCGCTCGACCCGGCGCACGCGAGACCCACCACCTGCGCGTCCGTCTTCGGCTGACCCGGCGCACGCCTGAAGGCCGCCGCCCGTGCCCGGCCTCCCGGGCACGGGCGGCGGCCCCGCCGTGGCGAACTCAGCGGCTGTGACGTCCGCCCGGCGTCACGGTCCTGCGCCGGCCCAGCCCGAACAGCGCAGCCGCGCCGACCGCGAGCGCCGACGCA
Organism: Streptomyces sp. WAC00040; assembly: GCF_056835925.1. Taxonomy (NCBI): domain Bacteria; kingdom Bacillati; phylum Actinomycetota; class Actinomycetes; order Kitasatosporales; family Streptomycetaceae; genus Streptomyces; species Streptomyces sp. WAC00040. The sequence continues at coordinate 972,183 of NZ_JAKQZE010000003.1, read as the reverse complement.
CCGCCGATCGCCATGTAGGTGGTGCTGCTGTCACCACCTGTCGCGGCGAGATTCTCGCCCGACGTCTCCGAGGCGGCCGGGGCCGCCGCGGGCTCGTCGGCGCCCTTCGCCTCCGGGGCGTTCTTTGCCGGCTGCTCCGCAGGCTTCCCGGCCTCGTCGCCCGTGCCCTCACTCGTCCCGGCGCCTGTGCCCGCTCCCGCGCCCACCTGCTCGCCGTGGTCGTCACCGCCGTGACCGCCGTGGTCGACCGTGGACTTGTCGGCACCCTTCTCGATGTCCTGCTCGGAGGGCGCACTCGCGGCGGGGGCCGCCGCACTTCCACCGCTGTCCTTGCCGAAGACCACGTCGGAGCAGGTGTAGAAGGCCTCGGGGGAGTCCGAGCGCTGCCAGATCGAATACACCAGGTGCCGGCCCGACTTGTTCGGCACGATGCCGTCGAAGACATACGCGCCGTTCTCCAGCCCGGGGTTCGTGACCTTCGCGAACGGCTTCTCCTCCAGGTCCGACCACTTGAGCGGCTTCGTGGGGTCGTAGCCGTCCTTCGTCAGATACAACTCGAAGGTGCCCTTGTGCGGTGCGGTCGCCTTGTAGCGGAAGGTGTGGTTGCCGGAGGCGAGCGGCGAGGAGGGCCAATCGGCGCGCGGCAGATCGAGACCCTTGTACTTGTCGCGGCCCGCGCTGCACAGCTTGCCGTCCGGTATCAACTGCTTGTGGTTGCCGGCCGCATTGGCGATGTTGACCTCGTTCCAGTCGTACAGCGGCTGCGTGCCGCCCGCCGCGACCAGCGCCTTGCACGCCGCCGAGTCCGGGCTCTCCGGCCCCTCCGCGAAACAGGCCGAGATCCGGCTGACCGGGTCCGTCATCGATCCGTGGGCGGACGCCGGCGCCGTGGCGAGACCGGCGAGGGCGAGCGGCGCGAGGCCGAGCGCGGCGACCGTGGTGACCTTGCGGCGAGCGGTCATGGGGACGTTCTCCTTCAGACGGCTATGGGGGGACACCGGGGCCGGTTCGAGCAGGCGGCGCGGCCCCCCGCGGACTACGGCACCGACTGCTCGAACCGGCCCCGGCGATCTGCAAGTTAGCCGCTCCCGCCGCCTGAAATCGCCTGCTGGGTGAGGGTGTGCCGATCCTTATGGCCCTCTTAAGGCGACGCTAAGCGGCCGCTGAGGATGTGGGGCGGCAGCGATGGTGACGCGCCCGTCCCATGACGAACCGCCCTCAAACCGCCGGGGCGGCACGCTTCGTGTAGGAGGTGATCATCACCGTCTCCGTGCGGTCGATGCCGTCGAGCGAGCCGATGCGGTCGGTGAGGTAGGTGTGCAGAGCGCCGGCGTCCCGGCAGACGGCGATCGCGACCAGGTTGTGAGGGCCGGTTGTGCTGCCCACGAAGGCCGCTTCGGGATGACCCGCCAGCGTCCGGGCGATGCCGTCGAGCCGGGAGGGCACGACGGTCAGCCAGAGCAGACACTGCACGGTGAAGCCGAACAGACCCGAGTCGACCTCGACGTCGAACTGGAGAACGCCTGACCGGCGCAGCTCGTCCAGGCGGCGGCGGACGGCGGATTCCGACCAGCCGACGTGCCGGGCGAGTTCCGGAAAGGCGGCACGGCCGTCAGCGGCGAGGGCGGGCAACAGGCGGCGGTCGAGGTCGGTCAGGGCGACCGGAGCGGTCTCCGTGCTGACGGCCGGCCTCAGTGCGGTGATCTGTTCGTCGGTGAGCGCAGAGGTCCGGCCGATCCAGCGGTGGCTCATCACCGGGCGCAACAGCCGCTGAGCGTCGACCTGCGTGACCTGCGGAAGACGGCCCAGCGCACCGAGGGGCGCCGGCCCTTCCCCGATGACACGGAAGACGCAGATGACCTCGGTACCGCTGGAAGCAACGGTCACCCAGGCGGTGTCGGCGCGACGGGCCAGCGCGTGGGCGAGCGGGGCGACGGCGGGAGGCAGGGCACGCAGGCGCACGAGCCATTCGGCATGCCCGACACGGTGGCTGCTGGTCACACCGGCCACCCGCGCGATGCCCGTGCCGCGGAGCCTGCTGAAACGGCGGGCCACGGTGCGGTCGGAAACACCGAGAACCTCGGCGATCCTGCTGAAGGCGGCGCGTCCGTCGAGTTGGAGAGCGTGCAGGAGCCGCAGATCGAGTACGTCCAGCGTGGCCGAATCCACCGGATCAGTGTAGGTCGATGTCGGAAAGCGGCGTAGCGACGGCAGTCGGAGGCTCCGGGGAGGGTGGCCGGCGGAGCATCGATCCCGACTCGTCCTGCACGTCCCGTCCCGTCGGAGGACACCCATGTTCGGAACTCTCATGCTTCTCGCCGTACCGGCGGCCGGCTTTCGTCTCCTCGGCATGCTCGGCATCAGCCGGTTCGCGACCTGGCGGGCCGCAGTCACGCACGGCCTCGCCGTCATGCTGGTCTTCACCGCAGCGGCGCACTTCAACCCGGTGAGCATGGTCCTGATGCCCGGTCATGAGGATCTGGTCGCCATGGTGCCGCCCTTCGTCCCGTTCCCCAGGGCGACGGTCTACCTGACCGGCGGGCTGGAACTCCTCGGCGCCGCAGGGCTCGTCCGTGCCGCGACACGTCCGACGGCCGGTGCCTGCCTGGCGGTGCTCTTCGTGCTGATGCTCCCCGCGAACATCTTCGCCGCCGTCCAGGACATCCCTCTGGGCGGTGATCCCGCCACGCCGTTGTGGTTCAGGATTCCCGAGCAGTCGGTCTTCATCGCCGTCGCGCTGTGGGCGGGCGGCCGGCGACGCAGCCGGTCCTTCCATCCGCCGATGTCCGGGCGGGAGAACGGGACCTTGGTGAGGCCGGGCCGGTAGCTCGAGTCTCCTTCCGGGGGAGACATCAGGGTGGGGGGCATGGACGGCGACGCACTCCTTTCGATCGGCGAAGTGGCCCGGCGGGCCGGTCTCACGGTCAAGACCATCCGGTTCTATTCGGATCACGGGATCGTGTCGCCCGCTGAACGCGGCCCGGCCGCCGCGTCGCGGAGAAACGCCGCTACGCATTCGACAGGGTTCTGCCCGTGGTGCCTCCCGCTTTCCCTCTCGACGGCCACCTCCACATACGTCACAAGGACGTCTGACCACCGCAGGGGACCGGCGCACAGCGGCGGACCGGCCGGATGCGGGGGCCGGGCGGCCGCCGTACGGTGGGACGGCACCGGGTACCACCGACGTCGGGAGAGGGCATGGCCGGGGAGATCTCGTTCTTCGAACTGGGCGTCGCGGACTCCGAGCGGGCCCGGACCTTCTACGCCGGGCTGTTCGGCTGGACCTTCGAGGCCGGGACGACGGAGGGCGGCGGCTACTCGATCCGTACCCCCGGTGTCCCCGGCGGAGTGCACGGAGGGGACCCGGGAGCCGGCCCGTACGTCTTCTTCCGCGTCGACGACATGCAGCAGGCCGTCGTCCGCGTGCGCGAGCTCGGCGGCACGGTCGACGAAATCGACGTCGGCAGCGGCGACGAGGACACGATCGCCCGCTTCGGCCGCTTCCAGTTGTGCCACGACGACCAGGGCTCGCCCTTCGGCCTCCACCAGCCACCGGCCGGCACCTGACCCGCACCTTCGAAGACGCGGCACCCGCCGCGCCTTGCCACCTGCCGCACCCGTGGCGCCCGCCGCGCCCCCTAGTCAGCCGACGCGGCGGTAGCGGCGCTCCGGGCGGCCCGTGCCGCCGTAGCGGAGCGTCACCTCGGCCCGGCCCGTCTCCGCGAAGTACTCCAGGTACCGCCGTGCGCTCACCCGCGAAAGAGAGCCCGCCGCCGCGCACTCGGACGCAGAGAGATCGCCCGGGTGCTCCCGCAGGATGCGCTCCACCAGCTCCGCCGTGTGCGGGGCGAGGCCCTTGGGCAGTTCGCGGGAGCCGGGCGGGCGGGTGCCGAAGATCTGGTCCACGTCCTCCTGACGCGCCTCGTCCAGCCGGGCGAGGCGTGATCGGAGCGCGGCCACATGCCGGAGCTGCTCGTGCAGGGCGGCCTGGTTGAAAGGCTTGATCAGGTAGTGCAGCGCGCCCGCACGCAGCGCGGAGCGGACCACCGCCGCGTCCCGTGCGGCCGTGATGAACAGGGCGTCGGCGCTGGGCCGGTCCGGATCACGCTCCTCCGCCGCCCGCAGCTCGCGCAGCACCGTGATCCCGTCCATGTCGGGCAGGTAGATGTCGAGCAGCACGAGGTCGGGCCGCAGCCGCTCCGCGGCGCGCAGCGCTTCGCCGCCGCTGTGGGCCACGCCGGCGACCGTGAAGCCCTCCGCCTGGGACACATAGCGGCTGTGCAGCTTCGCGACCATGAAGTCGTCGTCCACCACCAGCACCTTTGTCACGCCGACACGCTAAGCCGCGACCACAAGGACCACAACGTCCGTTGATTCCGGAAGAGAGACAGCTTCTTAACGCGCAGGCAACATGTGGGCCACTTCACACATCTACGACGAGAGGCGATCCCGTGCGACTGCGCACCCCCATTGCCCTGCTCGGGGCGGCACTACTGGTGCTCGTGGGGCCGCCGCTGCTCACCTCGGGCAGCGGCGCAGAAACCGGTACCCAGATCCCTGGTCTGCGGTTCATGGTTCCCAACACCCCCGGTGGCGGCTACGACATCACCGCCCGCACGGCAGCCAAGAACGCCGAGGACGCAGGGTTCACCCACAACATCGAGGTCTTCAACCTGCCCGGCGCCGGCGGCACCGTCGGACTGACCCGGCTCGTCGGCGAGCACGGCAACGGCAAGCTGGTCATGTCCATGGGCCTCGGCGTCGTCGGCGCCGTACACACCAACAAGTCGCCGAAGACCCTGGCCGACACCACACCGATCGCCCGGCTCACGGAGGAGCAGGACATCGTGGTGGTCGCCAAGGACTCCCCGTACAAGAACATCGGCCAGCTGATCGAGGCGTGGAAGAAGAACCCGGGCAAGCTTCCGGTCGGCGGCGGCTCCTCGCCCGGCGGGCCCGACCACCTCGCGCCCATGTTGATGGCGCAGGCCGCCGGGATCGCACCCAAGTCCGTCAACTACATCCCCTTCGACGGCGGCGGTGAGCTGCTTGCCTCGATCCTCGGCAACAAGGTCGCCTTCGGGGTCTCCGGTGTCGGCGAGTACCTCGACCAGATCAAGTCGGGCGAGCTGCGGCTGCTGGCCGTGACCGGGCCGAAGCGTGTCCCCGGTCTGGACGCCCCCACCCTCCGTGAGGCCGGACTCGACACCGAATTCACCAACTGGCGCGGCATCGTGGCACCGCCCGGCCTCACCGACGGCGAGCGCGACAAGCTCGTCGGGCTGGTCACGAAGCTGCACGAATCGAAGCAGTGGCAGGACTCCATGAAGAAGAACGGCTGGGACGACGCCTTCCTCACCGGCGACAAGTTCGGCGACTTCCTCGACCAGCAGGACGAAAGCGTCGACCAGGTGCTGAAGGAGCTGGGGCTGTGAGCTCGACCAGGTCCACGACCACAACCCCGAACAGGCGTGCCTGGCTCCGGGAACACTCCGAACTCGGTGTCGGCGCGCTGCTCCTCGTCATCGGCGTCCTCGTCCTTGCCGACGCGCTCACCATGGACGTCGACATCACCCAGCGCGGGCCCGTCGGACCCACGACCGTGCCGATCGCCGTCGGCATCGGCCTGCTGGCCGTCGCCGTCCTCCTCGCCGTCGACGTACTGAGAGGCGGGCGGGGAGAGGCGGAGGGTGGCGAGGACATCGACCTCTCCGAGTCGAGCGACTGGCGGACCGTGCTGCTGCTCGCCGGTGTCTTCCTCGCGAACGCGGTCCTCATCGGGCCGCTCGGCTTCCCGGTCTCCGGGGCGCTGCTCTTCTGGGGCTCCGCCTACGCGCTCGGCAGCCGGCGCATCGACCGCGATCCGCTGATCGCGGCGGTCCTGTCCGTCGTCACCTACTTCGTCTTCAACAACCTGCTCGGCGTCCCGCTGCCCGGCGGCCCGCTGATGGGAGTGCTCTGATGGATTCCCTGAACTCCCTCCTCGACGGCTTCGGGACGGCGCTCACCCCGGTCAATCTGCTCTGGGCGGCGATAGGCGTCCTGCTCGGCACGGCCATCGGCGTGCTGCCCGGCATCGGCCCCGCCATGGCGGTCGCACTGCTGCTGCCGGTGACGTACGGGCTGGAGCCGACCGGCGCGTTCATCATGTTCGCCGGCATCTACTACGGCGCCATGTTCGGCGGTTCCACGACGTCGATCCTGCTCAACACGCCCGGAGAGAGCGCGGCGGTGGTCGCCGCGATCGAGGGCAATCCGATGGCCAAGGCCGGGCGCGGCGCCCAGGCGCTGGCGGCCGCGGCGGGCGGCCACTTCGCAGGCGGTCTGATCGGCACCATCCTGCTGGTCGCCCTCGCCCCGACCGTCGCCGAGCTCGCTGTCGGCATCGGCGCGCCCGACTACTTCGCCATCATGGTGCTGGCGTTCATCGCGGTCACCTCGGTCCTCGGTTCGTCGAGGATCCGCGGCCTCGCCTCGCTGCTCATCGGTCTCACCCTCGGCCTCGTCGGCCTCGACCAGATGACCGGTCAACAGCGCCTCACCTTCGGCTCCCTCCAACTCGCCGACGGCATCGACGTCGTCATCGTCGCGGTTGGTCTCTTCGCCATCGGCGAGGCTCTTTGGGTGGCCGCCCATCTGCGGCGCAACAGCGGTGACGCGATCCCGGTCGGCAGGCCGTGGCTGGCGAGGTCCGATGTGAAGCGCACCTGGAAGCCGTGGCTGCGCGGGCCGGTCATCGGCTTCCCGTTCGGCGCGATCCCGGCCGGCGGTGCGGAGATCCCCACCTTCCTGTCGTACGTCACGGAGAAGCGGCTCTCCAAGCACAAGGACGAGTTCGGCAAGGGCGCCATCGAGGGAGTGGCCGGGCCGGAGTCCGCGGCCTCCGCGTCCGCGGCGGGCACGCTCGTCTCCATGCTGACGCTCGGCCTGCCCACGACGGCCGTCGCGGCGGTCATGCTGGCCGCCTTCCAGCAGTACGGCATCCAGCCCGGACCGCTGCTCTTCGAACGCGAACCGGACCTGGTGTGGGGCCTGATCGCCTCGTTGTTCGTCGGCATGGTGCTGCTGCTCGCGCTGAACCTGCCGCTCGCGCCGCTCTGGGCGAAGTTGCTGCGCATCCCGCGCCCGTATCTCTACGCCGGCATCCTGTTCTTCGCGGCGGTGGGCGCCTACGCGGTCGGCGGCGAGGCCATCGACCTGGTGATCCTGCTGATCATCGGTCTCATCGGCTTCGGAATGCGCCGCTACGGGCTTCCCGTACTGCCCGCCGTCATCGGTGTGATCCTCGGCCCGGCGGCCGAGCAGCAGTTGCGGCGCGCGCTCCAGATCAGCGACGGCAGTGCCGTCGGGCTCGTCGGCACACCCTTCTCGGTGACCGTCTACGCCGTGATCGTGGTGCTGCTCGCCTGGCCGTGGCTGAAGAAGTTGCTCCTCAAGAACCGGTCGGTTGCCTAGACCGCGAAGCCGACATGAACAAGTGAGGGGCGGGCCACGGCGTGGCCCGCCCCTTCACCGTGTCACCGGTCCAGCAACTGCGTGAGACTGCCCCTCCGGGCCCGCTGTTCCAGCTCGTCCAGCGCCCGTACGGCTTCGGCCGCGGCGGTCGGGTCACGGTCGCGGAGACCGCTGTCCTCGAACTCGTCCTCGTCCAGCCGGAGGATCTCCTTGCCGTCCGCTGACACCCACAGGTCCAGATCCAGGTCCTCGACGCTGAGCCCGCCGGCCTCGTCGAGCTCGGCGGGCCGGGTGATGTCGCAGTACCAGCCCTTGAGCACGCCGTCGTCCGTGCGGACCTCTTTCACCGAGTACCAGCGGTCCCGCCAGTAGTGCTCGGTGAACACGTCGCCGGGCTCGAAGCGCACGAAGCCGAAGTCACGCACCCCGGGAGCCGCCCACAGGGCGCGGACCGTGAGATGTGTGCCGTCGTCAAAGAGCAGGTCCGCCGGATAGCGGATCTTCGTCACCCCCGCCTTGATCAGCCGTACCTCAATCGAGGGTGCGGACATGGCGGACCTCCGACGCGCAGATCTCGTACCCGAACCACTTGTTGATCGCGAGCATGGGGCCGTTGGCGCCGTCGTTGCTCGTGAACGCGTCGGTGTAGCCCGCCGCACGGGCCCTGCGCAGTGAGTCGGTCTTGGCGAGCTTGGCGTACCCCTTGCCGCGGTGGGCACGCATCGTGCCCGTCATGCCGGACAGGTAGCGGGTGCCGCCGTCCGTCATGGCGGCCGTGTAGGCGGCGACCTCGCCGTCGACCATCACCACGGAACTCAGCCGCCGGTCGAGGAGCGGTTGGTTCCAGGTGTGGCTCAGCCAGTCCTCGTAGTCGCTGAAGTCGGTGGGGATGTCGCTCGGTTCGTCCGACGTGGCCTCGGCGTCCGCCTCGAACATCGGCCGCGGGTCCGCCTCGAAGTCGGCGGCGGTCCGCAGCTCCACGCCCGGGGGCGGCGGGGGCAGTTCCGGGAGCGGCCCGTTCGCCAGATCGAGGCGCTGGAAGTGCGCGGAACGGGTCGGCCGGTAGCCGCGCTTCTCGGCGAACGCGAGGTTCCGAGGCTCCTTCAGCACCCACGCGTACACCTTCGCCGCCCCCTCCGCCCCGAGATGCTCCTCCGCGACGCGCAGCAGCAGCCCGCCCGCGCCGTGGCCCTGGTGATCGGGGTGGACATGCGGGGTGACGAAGCCCTGCCCGGGCTCCGCCGCGTCGTACGCGATGCCGACATGGGCCGTGCCGATCAGCTCCCCGTCCTTCTCGGCGACCAACAGCCGGTACTTCTTCGCGGGGTTGGCGCTCTCGACCTCGAAGAGGAGCGACTTCGGGGTCATCACCTCGAACGGCAGCGACGTGCGGCGTACCCGCGTCACCGCTTCGGCGTCCTCGGGGCGGAAATCACGGACGATCACAGTCATGGGCAGGCACGGTACGCGCCGACGGGCACGATCGCCCGGGAATTTCCGGGCGGTGCGAGAATCGGCCGGTGACCTTGAACATCACCATCGACGCCGACGCGCCGGACGCGCCCTACGAGCAACTGCGCGCGCAGATCTCCGAACAGGCGCGCTCGGGCGTGCTGCCCGTCGGCCATCGGCTGCCGACCGTCCGCGGCCTCGCGGAGGAGCTCGGGCTCGCTGCCAACACCGTGGCAAAGGCGTACCGGGCGCTGGAGGGGGACGGCGTCATCGAGACGCGCGGCCGCAACGGCACGTTCGTCGCGGCGGCGGGTGACGCGGCGGAGCGGCGGGCTGCGGCGGCCGCGACGCAGTACGCGGCCGAGGCACGCCGTCTCGGCCTGAGCCGCGCGGCGGCGGTCGAGGCGGTGGAGGCGGCGCTGCGGGTGGCGTACGACGGCGAGGGGTGACGTTCCCCCACCGCGGGCCCTCACCGCGGGCGGGCGGCGCCTGCGGCGGGCCCTGCGGCTCCGCCGTGTGGCCGGGCAGGCACCGGACGCCGTGCCGCGCGGTGCCCTCAATCGCCGGGGCGCCCGCGCTCAGGTTGCGGACGCGGGGCCGGGCGGGAGGTGGACGGTCATGACCAGGTGGCAGGTTTCGGTGCCGGAGCCGCGGTAGGTGTGGGGGGCGTCGCCGTCGAAGGCGGCGGTCTGGCCGGCTTCAACGGTGTGCTCGGTGCCGTCGACCACCAGGGTCATCCGGCCGGCGGTGACGCTGACGGTTTCCACGACTCCGGCCTGGTGAGGATGGCTGGGGTATTCCTCGCCCGGCTCCAGCCGCCAGCGCCAGACCTCGACCGGGGCAGGGCCCGAGGTCGTCAGCATGAGCCGGGCCTCACTGCCCTGCGCTCCGGTCCACAGCGGCGCGACGGCGTCGGCGGTCACGACGCGCACGCGTCCTTCGGGTGACCCCTCCATCAGAGCGGACACGGAGACGCCGAGTGTGTCGGCGAGCCGTACCAGGGTGCCGAAGTAGCCTCCTCGCACTGACCTGATCGGCCCGCAGCCCGTCCCGGCACCGACCGCGTACGAGACCAGCATGTTCATCCGGCCTCGGGACGCCGGCCTGGGCGAAGCCGAATGCCAGACCTGGATCGCCGAGGGCCACGACTGGACGGACGTCTCAGAGGTAAAGTCCCGCGTCCGGGCCCGGCGTCTGGGAGGGGACCGAGGCCGGCGTCGTCCCGCGGCGGAGCGCGTACAGCTCCGCAAGCGTCGCGCCCTCCCGGTTCACGCCCTTTTCCGTGCCGAGCCAGGCCACCGACTCCTCGCGGGTCAGCGGGCCGACCTCGATGCGGGCCAGGCAGCGGCCCGGGCGGACGACCGCCGGGTGGAGACGTTCGAGGTCCTCGTTGGTGGTGACGCCCACCAGGACGTTGCGGCCCTGGCCGAGCAGACCGTCCGTCAGGTTGAGCAGGCGGGACAGGGCCTGGCCCGCCGTGTGCCGTGCCTCGCCGCGGATCAGCTCGTCGCAGTCCTCGAGCAGGAGCAGCCGCCATCGTCCCTTCGAGGTGCCCTCGTCCTCGCCGATCGCGATGTCCATCAGATAGCCGACGTCGTTGAACAGCCGCTCCGGGTCCAGGACGCAGTCGACCTGGCACCAGTCGCGCCAGGAGCGGGCCAGGGTCCGCAGCGCGGACGTCTTGCCCGTGCCGGGCGGGCCGTGGAGCAGCAGCAGCCGGCCCGCGATGTCGTCGGGGGTGACCTTCATCAGCCGATCCATCGCGTCGGCGACGGGCGCGGTGTAGTTGGCCCGGACCTCTTCCCATGTTCCGGCCGCGATCTGGCGTGTCGTGCGGTGCGGGCCCCGCCGCGGCGAGACGTACCAGAAGCCCATGGTCACGTTCTCCGGCTGCGGCTCCGGCTCGTCGGCCACCCCGTCGGTGGCCTCCTTGAGGGTCTTCTCTGCGAGGTCGGCGCTGACGGCGGTGACGGTGACGTCCGCGCCGCGGTTCCAGCGGGAGACCAGCAGCGTCCAGCCGTCGCCCTCGGCGAGCGTGGCGCTGCGGTCGTCGTCGCGCGCCGAGCGCAGCACCGTCGCCCCGGACGGCAGCATCGTCGCGCCGGGCTTGACGCGGTCGATCGAGGAGCTGAACGAGTACGGCTGCTCGCCCGTCGCGAAGCGACCGAGGAACAGCGCGTCGATGACGTCAGAGGGTGAATCACTGTCGTCGACGTTGAGCCGGATCGGCAGCGCGTCCTGAGGGTTGGCAGACATGGCGCCCATGATCCGGCACGGCCCCTGCCGCCGCACCGTGTTTTGCCCGGTGCGGCGGCACGGACCGGTTCAGCGGCGCGCCGTGGCGGAGGGCGTGAGCGCGTTCAGGTGCGCGGCGGCCCGGCGGGTCCGGCGCACGACGGCGTAGCCCTTGGTGAGGGCCCTGTCCTTCGCGAAGTTCCTGACAAGGTCCCGTCCTTCCACGAGCCGTTCGAACTCCGCCGGCCCGGTGCTGCGCCGTACGGTCAGCCGCCGCAGCGCGTACGGCCCCTGGCGCCGCGCCGCCAGGGCGTTGCCGACGGCGAGGGACTGGGCGAATCCGGCGGCGCGGACAGCGCCGCGCACCCGCCGGTCGGAGTAGCCGTAGGGGTAGGCGAACGAGACGGGCGCGGTACCCAGCTCCTGGGCGATGACGTCCCGGCAGTGGGCCGTCTCGTGGGCGAGACGTTTCCCTTCGAGCTGGTCGAGCTGGGCGTGGGTGTGGGAATGGCCGCCGATCTCCGTCCCCGCCGCGGCCAGTTCACGCACCTGGTCCCAGTCGAGCATCGTGTCCGGTGCGCCTCCCTCGTCGTGTTCTCCCCGCAGCCACCCGGTGGATAAGAACGCGGTGGCCGCGAAGCCGTGTGCGGCGAGGACGGGGAGGACGTGCCGGTGCACCCCCTCGTATCCGTCGTCGAACGTGATCAGCACGGGCCGGCCGGGCAGCGGCCGGTGTCCGTCCGATCGCCAGGCGTCGCCGAGTGCGGCGGTCGTGACGGGGGTGAACCCGCGTTCAGCCAGCACCCGCATCTGGTGTGCGAAGGCCCTCGGCGCGACCGAGAGACCGTGGGCCGCGGGAGCGGGCCGCTCCCCGACGGCGTGGTACATCAGGATGGGCACCGGCTCGTTCACCGCGCGGCCTCCGACGGTGCCGTGCTCGCGATCGGCCCCGAGGAGAACGCCGCAGCGCCCCTGCGCGCCCGTACGCCGCCGACCACGTACCCGGCCGCGGCCGCCGCGACTCCCGCGACGATCGCGCCCGCGCGGCCGGCACCGCCCCGCCGGCCGAGGGCCGCGTCGCGCAGCCCGCGGGCGACACCGGCCGGCAGGACCCGGGTGGTGTAACGGCGTTCCGACTCGAGCCCTTTGCCCGCCCCGACGCTGCGCGCGACGAGCGCCTTGGACAGGCCCTCCGCGTAGCTGCGGCTGCCGAAGTAGCCGAACCGCTCGCGCGCGGCGGGGACCCAGTGGTGGATGACCGCGCGGTCGTCGATCAGCAGCACCGCGTCCGGCAGCGCCCGGGTGAGCCTGATGCACAGTTCGGTCTCCTCGCATCCCAGAGGCCGCCGGTCGCCGTCCCGCCCGATGCCGGTGGCGAATCCGCCGCAGGCGTCGAACGCGGCGCGCCGGAAGGAGGCGTTGCCGCCGAGGACGTTGCGGACCTTGACCTTCCCGGGCGGCAGGCCCCGGTAGGTGCAGCCGACGACCCAGTCGAACTCCTCCGGGAACCAAGCGGGTCTGCGGCTTCAGCACCCGCAGTCCGTCCCGCACGGCCCGCAGGTTGCTGACGCCGTGGATGCGGAGGTACTCGTGGCTGGGGACTTCCTGGACCCGCAGCCCGGCCCTGAAACCACGCGGATGTTCATCAGGGTCTCGATCTCGAAGCCGGTGCAGTCCAGGGCGATCTCGTCGAGGCAGTGCCTCCAAAGGCGTTGTAGCCGTAGCACAGATCGGTGTAGCGGGCGCCGAACTTGGCGTTGACGACCGCGCACAGGACCCGGTTGCCCAGTCGGCGTACCCGGGTCATGTCGTCCGTGCCGCCGCCGTTGGCGAAGCGGGAGCCCTTGGCGAAGTCGGCACCGGAGGCCAGGGCGGAGACATAGGAGACGATCTTCTGCCCGTCGGCGGAGCCGTCGGCGTCGACCATCACGATGATGTCGCCGGTGCAGGCGGCGAATCCGCTGATGAGGGCGCCGCCCTTGCCTTTGCCGAGCTGCTGGACGACCTTGACCCCGGGCCACAGGTCGCGGGCCACCTCGACGGTGCCGTCGGTGGAGTTCCCGTCGACGAGCACCACTTCGTGGATCCAGTCGGGCAGCGTCTTGAAGACGTACGGAAGGTTCTCCGCCTCGTTCATCGCGGGAATCACCACGCTCACGGGCGGGGTGATGGCCAGATGCGACGAGATGGGCCGGTATCTGACCGACGGGCGGGCGCGTTCGTTCACCGGATCTTGCCCCGGGGCCGCCGGGTGCAGGACTGAGCTCATGGCCTTCGTTCCCTCTCTCCACCGGTGGACCGCCCTCCCCAGGGCGGTCCGGATGAGTGTCCGGTTCGAAAGGGGGGTGTTCTGCTCGTCGGCCCATGGCGAAGCGCCGCTCCGTGCTGGGTCGGTCGAGCCGGCATCACTGGCCGAGCGGTCCACGGCCCGTCATGAACGCGAGCGCGGAACCGGCACGGCACCCCCCTGCCGTAACACCCGCCCGGAGTTCATCGCGGTGCCGTTGCCCTCCCCTGAGCCGCTTGCGTGATGGACCGGTGCGGGTGGATGTACGACGGTATTGATGATTGGGACTGTATTACAAGACACGTCAGAGAGGCCTGTTTTTGTCTTTTTGACGATAAATCAACCATCAAGTGCCGTACTGTCCCCACACGCACCACTGACTCGTCAGTAACATTCTTGGCATGGACACTTCCGGTGAACTCTGTCCCCTGCTACGAAAGTTGAGGCAGAGATCCTGCTATAGGGAGGTTCCATGAAACTGTCCCGAGCCGCGGCATTCTCATCCTCACTCCTCCTCGGCGCCGTCCTCGCTCTCACCGGAGCAGGTCAGGCGCAGGCCGACTCGACCGCCCAGTCCCTGGACTACGTGGCCCTCGGCGACTCCTACTCCTCCGGCGTGGGAGCCGGCAGCTACGACAGCGCGAGCGGCAACTGCAAGCGCAGTACCCGGGCCTTCCCCAAGCTCTGGGCCAACGCGAACTCACCCTCGTCGTTCGCCTTCACGGCTTGCTCGGGCGCCCGTACGGGTGATGTCACGGCGAGTCAGCTGGGTCCCCTCAGCTCGTCCACCGATCTCGTCTCCATCACCGTCGGCGGCAATGACGCGGGCTTCGCCGACGTCATGACCACGTGCGTCCTGCAGTCCGAGTCCACCTGCCTGAACCGGATCGCACAGGCGAAGGCGTACGTCGACTCGACACTGCCGGGAAGGCTCGACCAGGTGTACTCGGCGATCAGTGCCAAAGCCCCGGCGGCGCGGGTCGTCGTCCTCGGCTATCCCCGTTTCTACAAGTTGGGCGGCAGCTGTATCGCCGGCCTCAGCGAGAACGAGCGGGCCGCCATCAACGGTGCCGCCGACCACCTCAACACGGCGATCGCCAAGCGCGCGGCCGACCACGGCTACGGCTTCGCCGGCGTCGTGGGGACGTTCACCGGCCATGAGATCTGCTCCGGTTCCGCCTGGCTGCACAGCGTCAACTGGCTGAACATCGGAGAGTCCTACCACCCGACCGCGGCCGGCCAGTCCGGCGGCTACCTACCGGCGTTCAATTCCAACGCCTGACCGATCTCGACCTTCCGTCAGCAGTCGGTTCACGGCAGGCCCGCGGCTTCCTCCGCGGTCCTGCCGTGTTCCTCCCGGACAGGCGCCACGGTCTCAAGCGGCCACCAGCCAGACGAGGGCGACGACGAAGAGCAGCAGCAGCGCCACCCCCACGGCCAGCACCGTCGTGGCCCGTTTCGAGTCGTCGCTCTGCGGCTCGGTCACGGCGGTCACGGCCGGGGGCCGCCCGGGAGCCGGCTCCGCCTTCGGCTCGAAGCGCGGCCCGGACTCCTCCACGGCCGAGGGCGTGGCCGCCGGCACCGGCACATCCGTACGCGCACCACCGCCCGCGCTCGCAAGGCGCAACCGGTGCTCGGCCTCCGCCGCGTCGAGCCGCTCCGCCGGATTGCGGTGCAGCAGATCCGTGACGACCGCGCTCAGGGTGTCCGACCTGCCGGCCTCGGCCTGCTCGTCGCGGCGGTGGTCCATGCCGAACGCGGACCGCCCCTCCGTCGCCGCGTGCAGCATCGCCCCGAGTGACCACAGGTCGGACTCCGGGCCCGGGTCGCGGCCCGCCAGTACCTCAGGGGCGCCGAATCCGGGAGACTCGCGGGCCGTCAACTCGCCGAAGCCGGTGACCATCACCCGGCCGTCGTTGGCGATCAGCACGTTCGACGGCCGCACGTCCAGGTGCAGCACACCCGCGGCGTGCGCGGCCCGCAGGGCCGCCAGCACCTCCGCCCCTATATGGGCGGCGCGGCGCGGTGGCAGCGGCCCCTCCGCGTCGAGCACGTCGGAGAGGGACAGCCCGCGCACCAGTTCCATCACGATCCACGGCCGGCCGTCCTCCGCCGCCACGTCATGGACGGCGACCACATTGCGGTGCGAGACCCGGCCGGCGGCGCGGGCCGCGTTCTCCAGGTGCTCGTACAGATCCCGGACGTCTCCGGCTCCGAGCGAGGCCGGCGGCTTGACCTCCCTGACCGCGACCTGGCGGCCGAGGACCTCGTCGCGGGCCAGCCACAGGACTCCCGTGGCGTCCTCGTCCAGCGGGCTCAGCAGGTGGTAGCGGCCGGCGACCAGCCGTACCGCTCCCGGCGTTTCCGGCACGTCGCTCATGGTGGGCCCCCTGTCCGCGACCTGGAGCCGCAAGCCGGTGGAAATCACTTCAAGTTAACTCAACTCCAGGCGTTTCAAGAGTCGTTGATTGGTCATCAGTACGAAGGAAGACCGGAAGTCGCGCACACGCTGTCCAACTCGCCCTGGAATCAGCCACATTCGGAGCGTAATCGTCAACCCCCGTACGGGTGTGGTGAATCATGCGGGCGGGATACACGGGTGTCCCGGCGGGGAGATAGGGTTAACCTGCCCGGGCCGGGTGCCTCGTACGGGTGGGGAGTGACATGGAACAGATAACAGTGCGCAGCAGGCCGCGTGTGCCTGCCATCACATGCGGAAGCGGTGCGACGAGTTCGCGTCTCGACCGGCACCTCTCGGTGCTCGGCGGACCGGCCGTGCCGCAGGTCGAGGCGGCGGAAGCGACGCTGCTGATGCGTGAACTGACCTCGCGCGACGTGACGCGCAGCCGCAGGAGCAAGAGTGCGCGCGTGTCGCTCTTCGCACCGCTGCGCAGGCTCCGCCGTTCACTGTTCGGCAGCCGCGGCTGACCCGACCCCCGGCCGAACCACCCACGGCTCCCACGCGTCGGGACGAGCGCGCCCACCCCGCTCAGGCGACCACACCGTCCCGGCGCAACAGCGCTGCCGCCTCATCCGTCATCCCCAGGCCCCGCAGCAGCGCGTCCGTGTGCTCACCCAGACCGGGAATCGCCGCCATCCGAGCCGGTTCCCCGCCCGGCAGTGTGATCGGGGGCAGCATCGCCTTCAGCGGCCCCGCCGGTGAGGCGACCTCGCGCCACCGGTCCCGTGCCGCGAGCTGCGGGTGGGCGGCCACGTCCGCCATGCTGTTCAGTCGGGCGCAGGCGATCCCCGCCGCCTCCAGCCGGGCCACCGCGTCCGCCGTGTCCAGCCCCGCCAGGGCCTTGGCCACCGCCGCGTCCGTCCGCTCGCGGTTCGCCGTGCGTGCCCGGTTGGTCGCGAAGTCGGGATCGAGGGCCAGTTCGGGCCGGCCCAGGACCTGTTCGGCCAGCCGCCGCCACTCGCGGTCGTTCTGCACCGACAGCAGCACCTGACCGCCGTCGGCGGTCGCATAGGCGTCGTAGGGAGAGATGACGGCGTGCGCGAGCCCCGTGCGTGCCGGCGGCTCGCCCCCGTGCATCCCGTGGTGCAGTGGGTGTCCCATCCATTCGGCGAGCGCCTCCAGCATGGAGATCTCCACGACGCCGCCGCGACCGGTCGTCCCCCTGCGCAGCAGGGCGGCGAGCACCCCGGAGAACGCGTACATGGCCGCCGCGATGTCGGCCGCCGGAACGCCCGCCTTCACCGGCTCTTCCGCCGTCCCGGTCACCGACACCAGCCCAGCCTCGCACTGTACGAGCATGTCGTAGGCACGCTTGTGTGCGTAAGGGCCGCCGGAGCCGTAGCCGGAGATGTCGACGGCGACGAGCCTCGGATGCGCCTCGCACAGCGCGGCGGCGTCCAGTCCGAGCCGGGCCGCCGCGCCCTGCGCGAGGTTCTGTACGAACACATCGGCGTCGGCGACGAGCCGGTGCACGATGTCGAGGCCGCGCGGATCCTTCAGATCCACCGCGATGGACTCCTTGCCCCGGTTGCACCACACGAAGTGCGAGGCCAGACCCCGGGCCGCGGTGTCGTAACCGCGGGCGAAGTCCCCGCCGTCCGGCCGCTCCACCTTGATCACCCGGGCGCCGAGGTCGGCGAGCTGGCGGGTCGCGAAGGGGGCGGAGACGGCTTGCTCGACGGCGACGACGGTGATGCCGTCGAGGGGGAGGGGCAGGGGCGGCGGATGTGGGCTCATGACAGCCGTGCATATCGTGTAGGTGGCACCTTTGTCACCACCGCCGGGCGCGGGCCGGGTCATGACCGGGCGTAGCGCCGCACCGCGAGCGGCACGCAGACCGCCAGCAGCACCAGTGACCAGCACACCGCTCCGGCCACCGGATGGGCCACCGGCCAGGCCGCGTCCGCCGCCGGGGAAGCGCTGCCGAAGAGGTCCCGCACCGCGGCGGTGACCGCGGAGACGGGGTTCCACTCGGCTACCGTGCGAAGTCCGGCCGGCAGCCCGTCGGTGGGCAGATACGCGTTGGACAGCAGCGGCAGCATGAAGGTCGCGCCGCCCAGCTGCCCAGCAGCCTCCTCGCTGCGCGAGGCGAGGCCGAGGAGGATGCCGGCCCAGGTCGAGGCGAAGCGGAAGAGCAGCAGGATCCCGAATCCGCCCATGGCCTCGAGGGCGCTGCCCTCGATCCGCCAGCCCATCGCGAGGCCGACGAGCAGGAGCGGCACCAGGCCGGCCGCCGCGGCCACGAGATCCGCGGCCGCCTGGCCGAACGGGACCGCGCCGCGGCTCATGGGCAGGGAGCGGAAGCGGTCCATGACGCCGCGGTGGGAGTCCTGGGCGGCGGTGAACATTCCGGTCATGACGCCGTTCGCGGCTGTCGCCACGAGCATGCCCGGGACCAGGAAGGCCCGGTAGTCGGCGCCCGGCATGGCCATCGCGCTGCCGAAGACGTAGCCGAAGAAGAGCAGGAAGACGATCGGCATGGTCTGCGTCATGACGGGGATCGCGGGGGCGTGCTTCATGCGCAGCAGGTGGCGGCCGAGGACGGCCGCGCTGTCGAGGACGACGGTGCTCATGCGGCGGGCTCCTTCACGGGTCGGCCGGTGAGGCGCAGGAACACCTCGTCCAGGGTGGGCGGGCGCAGCCCGGCGTCCAGGACCGCGACCCCCGCCGCGTCGAGCTCCCGCACGAGCCGGGGCAGGGTGAGCGTCGAGTCGGTGGTGACGGCCCCGGCGGACCGGCGCTCCACGTCGACGACCGGCTCCGCGCCGGTCAGCTGATCGAGGACGGCCGCCGCGGCCGGCAGTGCGGCCCGGTCGAGGACGACCACCTCCGCGTAGTTGCCGATGAGCCCTTTGAGTTCGCTGGGGGTGCCGTTGTGGGTGGCGCGGCCACCGTCGATCAGTACGACGTCGTCGGCGAGCCGGTCGGCCTCCTCGAGGTACTGGGTGGTCAGCAGCACGGTCGTGCCCTCTTCGGTCAGTTGCCGCACCGCGTCCCAGATCTCGTTCCGGCTGTGCGGGTCGAGCCCGGTGGTCGGCTCGTCCAGGAACAGCACCTCGGGGCGCGTGATCAGACCGGCCGCCAGGTCGAGCCGGCGGCGCATGCCGCCCGAGTAGGTGCGGGCCGGGCGGCCGGCGACCTCGGTCAGACCGAACCGCTCCAGCAGCTCGGCGGCCCGGGTGCGGGGGGCACGCAGGAGCCGGGCGAACAGCCGCAGGTTCTCCGCGCCCGTCAGTTCGCCGTCGACCGAGGCGTACTGCCCGACGACGCCGATGCGGCGGCGTACGGCGGCGGGATCACGCCGCAGGTCCTGCCCGGCGACCGTGGCGCTTCCCGCGTCGGGCCTGGTGAGTGTGGTCAGGATCCTTACGGCGGTCGTCTTCCCGGCGCCGTTGGGGCCGAGCACCGCGCAGACCGTGCCCCGGGCGACGGCCAGATCGAGGCCGCGGAGGGCGGGGACGTCGCCGAACCGCTTCTCCAGACCTTCACTAAGTACAGCGTACGTAGTTGTCATGGGTCGACGGTACCTCACTACGTACGCTGTACGTAACTAGGATGTGAGGGAGGTGATGATCCATGGCGGGCCGAGCGGCCGAACCGGAAGTGATCTGGGCGCGCCCCGAGCGCACGGGCAGAGGCCCGAAACCGGCGTACAGCCGGAGCGACATCGCGGCGGCCGCCGTGCGCATCGCGGACGAGGAGGGCATCGACGCCCTTTCCATGCGGAAGGTCGCGGCGCTGCTGGGCTGCGGCACGATGTCGCTGTACAACTACGTGCCCCGCAAGGAAGACCTGTACGAGCTGATGGTCGACGCGGTCAGCGGTGAGTACGAGCTCGGGGAGCCGTCGGACGACTGGCGCGCGGAGATACTCGCCCTCGCGCACCAGGCGCGGGCCATGATGCTCCGCCATCCATGGCTCGCCCGGGTGATGTCACCGATGTACGGCTTCAGCCCCAACGTGCTGCGCTACCTGGAGTGGTGCCTTCGCGCGCTGGAGAGCCTGGACGCGCCGTACGGCACGAAGTTCGAGCTGATCGCGATGGTCAACGGCACGGTGATGACGACGGTCGCGAACGAACTCGCGATGGCCGAACGCGCCAGGTCCCTCCCGTGGTCGCCGGAGCAGGAACAGGCGGCACGCCGCGCCTATCTGGCGGGTCAGGTGGCGGGCGGGGAATACCCACGGCTGGCGGCGGCGCTGGGAGAGGCGGCGGAGCCGGGGGACGCGGAGGAGACGTTCGAGCGGGTGCTGAGGCGGGTGATCGACGCGTTCGCCTGACGGCGTGCGGGGTGTGTGCGTGGCGGCATGGCGCCTGCGGCCGGATGTACCCCACCCACCCACCCCACCCCGCCCGTTCCCGGAACCGGGCTCCGCCGGGACCACGTGACCGCGCTTCGCACGGTGTCCTCGATCTCCTTCAGCGGCCCGGCGGCCGCGGGGGTACGCGGACCCGGCCCTACCGGGGCGGCGGCTCGGCCTCGATGCCGGCGGCCGCTCGAGCCTCGCCGGCGTCGAGGGGGGCAGCGGGGAACCCCCGGAACACGGACGCCTCACAGAAGGGCGAACTGCCCCTCCGGGCCCTCCTCCTCGTGGTCGAGGACCGACGCCGGGCGGCGGGTCGCCGGCGGTGGGGGCAGGACGCCCGACGCGCGCAGTTCCGTTGCGGAGATCAGGGGGCCGGTGGACGTCAGCGCCGTCCGCCGTGGGGCCAGTTCCGCCAGCAGTGCCAGGACCGTGACCAGTTCCAGCAGTTCGGAGGTCCACTCCTGCGGCCAGGCTCCGGGGCGCATTGCCTCGAGCGTGCCCGCCTCGCCCGTCGACGTGCGCCGGTCGAACCAGAGCTCCAGCACCCGCACCCCGCCCACCTCGAACTCCCATGCCGTGCGCGGGACGGGGGAGATGCGGCCGGTGCCGCCGAGGAGCAGGGCCTCGTCCTCGGGGGCGTAGTCGATCGAGTCCGGCCGGGGCGGCAGCGCGGCGCGGACGTAGGGCCGGCGGCCGCCGGGGAGCCGGGGGCGGTCGCCGCCCCGCGCGCCGCGCAGCATGACGCGGATCATCTCCTGGCCGAGTGCCACTCCGGTGGACCAGACGCCGGCTTCCGCCGTCAGGGGCACCACGCATCCGGCGGGGGAGGGCGCCGCGGCCGCGACCGTCCAGGCGGCCAGGTCCTCGGCGTCGACGGGCTGCCCGTACCGCTCGGCCAGCAGGCCGGTGAGCCCGGGCGTGATGTTGGGTTCGTGTCCGCCGGGCCGCCGGTACAGAGGTCGGATGCGGCCGGGACGTCCGGCGGCAGAACGGCCGTCCGGGAGCAGGCCGGTGACCGTGAGCGCGGGTCCGTCGGCCTTCGGCACGTGTCCCTGTTCGACGACGAACAGCTGCCGCTCGTCCCGTACCCGCCACAACTCGGGCCGTGCGACGTCGATCAGCCGGTGGTCGGGGATCAGCCACTGTTCGTCGAAGGCGCCGTGCAGCACCCGCACGGGTTCCGGGCATCGGCCGGTCTCGCGCGCCATGCGTCCCGTACCGGTCGGCTGGCCCGGCAGCTGGGCCACCGTGCCGTGCGTGCCACGGGCCCTGGAGACCCGGAACAGGGTCTCGCGGGTGCCGTCCTGCGCCCGTACGAGGGCGTCCCAGCGGGCCCGCAGGGACGCGGCGTCCGGCGCCATCACCCAGTCCCTGCCCAGCCGCAGCGGCGCCACGGACCAGGGCATGAGGTCGTCGAGCAGCGGCACGTCCTCGGTGAGAGCAGTCACCGTCGCATGCTAGTCAGGCTCAGTCCGCGGCATCCACGGTGACCGAGAAGGAGAACCGGTCCCCGCGGTAGCGGATGCGGGCCACGTCCACGACCCGGCCGGTGTCGTCGTAGGTCACACCGGTGTAGTGCAGGATCGGGCTCAGCAGTGGCACCCGCAGCAGTTCCGCGGTCCGCGGGTCGGCGAGCCGGGCCTCCACCGTGTCGGTGATCCGGCTGATACGGACCCCGAGGGCGTCCCGCAGCACCTTCGTCATCGGCCAGCGCTCCAGGTCGGTGATGTCCAGCCCGGCGGCGACATCGGGATGCAGGGCGTTCTCCGCCCAGTTGGTGGGCTCGCCGCTGTCGCCGTCGCAGCGCAGCCTCCGGTACACCACGACCTCGGCGGCCCCGGGGAAGTGCTCGGCGAGCTCGACCGGCACCGGCTCCGGGCCGTGGCCGAGGACCGTGGTGCGCTCGCCGGACTGCTGGGCGACGATCGCGTCGATCGAGCCCAGCAGCCGCCGGGGCGCCCCGCGGCGTGCCCCCGGTTCGATGAAGGTGCCGCGCCGCCGGTGCCGGCTGATCAGACCCTCCTCCTCCAGCTCCTTGAGCGCCTGGCGCATGGTCAGGACGCTCACTCCGTAATGCTGGGCGAGCTGTTCCTCTGTGGGCAGCCGCAGCGACGCCTCGGGCGTTCGGCCCAGTATCGAGGCGCGCAGGGACTGCGAGACCTGGTACCACAGCGGCAGCTTGCGGTTCAGGACCAGCGAGTCGGGGGCGAAGGAGGTCACGGCATCTCCGTACTACGACGAACTACGACCTGAAGTGGCGCTGAAGACCCTGCCACACGTCGTCGTACCCCATCTGCAGATGGTCGGCGTTCGCCGCCTGCGCGGTGGCGGTCACCGGCCAGCGGGTCTCGAACATGAAGGCAAGGCCGTCGTCGATCTTCTGCGGCTTCAGCTCGGCCGCGCTCGCCCGGTCGAAGGTCTCCCGGTCGGGGCCGTGCGCCGACATCATGTTGTGCAGCGAGCCGCCGCCGGGGACGAACCCTTCGGCCTTCGCGTCGTACGCGCCCTCGATCAGGCCCATGTACTCGCTCATCACGTTGCGGTGGAAGTACGGCGGGCGGAAGGTGTCCTCGCCGACCAGCCAGCGCGGTGCGAAGACGACGAAGTCGACACCGGCGAGCCCCGGGGTGTCGGAGGGCGAGGTCAGCACCGTGAAGATCGACGGGTCGGGGTGGTCGTACGAGATCGTCCCGATGACGTTGAAGCGGCGCAGGTCGTAGACGTACGGGACATGGGTGCCGTGCCAGGCGACCACGTCGAGCGGAGAGTGGTCGTAGGTCGCCGCCCACAGGTTCCCGCAGAACTTGTTGACCACCTCGACCGGTTGCTCGACGTCCTCGTAGGCGGCGACGGGGGCCAGGAAGTCGCGGGCGTTGGCCAGGCCGTTGGCGCCGATCGGACCGAGCTCGGGAAGCTCGAAGGGCTGCCCGTAGTTCTCGCAGACGTAGCCGCGGGCAGTGGCGTCCAGCAGTTCGACCCGGAAGCGGACGCCGCGGGGAACGAGGGCGACCTCCCCGGGCCGGGCGGGCAGCAGCCCGAACTCGGTCACGAGCAGCAGCCCGCCGTGCTCGGGGACGATCAGCAGTTCGCCGTCCGCGTTGCTGAACACGCGGTCGGTCATGGACGTATTGGCGTGGTAGAGGTGCACGGCCATGCCGGTGCGCTGCGTCACGTCACCATTGCCGCCGAGTGTCCACAGCCCGGCCAGCCAGTCGGTGCCCGGGGTCGGCTCGGGCAGCGGGTTCCAGCGCAGCCGGTTCGGGTCGGGCACGGTCTCGGTGAAGGGGGCGGTACGGACGCGGCCGTTGTCGACGCGGACGAAGGGAGGGTGTGCGGCAGAGGGACGGATGCGGTACAGCCACGAGCGGCGGTTGTGCGCCCGGGGCTCGGTGAAGGCCGAGCCGCTGAGCTGTTCCGCGTAGAGGCCTAGGGGGGCGCGCTGGGGGGAGTTGCGCCCGTGCGGAAGTGCGCCAGGCTCCGCCTCCGAGCTGTGCTCGTTGCCGAAGCCGGGGGAGAACGACGTCTCCGTCAGCCCCTCGACAATCTTCCGCGCCTGTCCGGTGCCACTCATCGCCCGCTCCTGGTGCTGAAGGATTCCTCAATCCATTCCTATGGACAACCGTAGGATTGCACCTCGGCCCCGTCAACGGCAACGGACCGGCATGATGGGCCGCGTGTCCCAGCCACCACTGCGCCGCCGTCCGGTCCAGCGGCGAAGCGCCGACCGGCTCGCCCGCATCCTCGACGCGTGCGCGGCGCTGCTGGACGAGAGCGGCTACGAGCAGCTGTCGACCCGGGCGGTCGCGGTGCGGGCGGGAGTGCCGATCGGATCCGTCTACCGCTTCTTCGGCAACAAGCGCGCGCTGGTCGTCGCGCTCGGCCACCGCAATCTCGACGCCTACGCCGACCACGTCTCCCGGCGGCTCGTCGCCTCCTCCGGCGAGGACTGGGGCGCCGCGATCGATGTGATGCTCGACGAGTACCTGACGATGAAGCGCACCTGCCCCGGCTTCACCCTCGTCGACTTCGGCGCCCAGCTGCCGGTCGGCGCGCCGGTGGACGGCGTGCACCACGAGGTCGCCGACCGGCTCGGCGAACTGCTGGCCTCGCACCTGGGGCGCGAGTCCGACGTGAAGCTGCGCAGGGCGGTGCTGGTGTGCGTGGAGGCGGCGGACGCGCTGCTGCAACTGGCGTTCCGGTCGAGGGTCGGCGGTGACGAGGCGATCATCGCGGAAACCCGACGGCTGCTCCGTGCCTATCTCGCCGACGTCCTGGACGCCCCCGGGGTCGCGTGAAAACCGTGCGTGAAAGACCCTCCCGCACATGCATACCGGTCGGTATGCTCAGTTCGGCGTCCATGCCGCCGCCGTCCACGCCGTCGCCGCCCACGCCCGTCCGGGGAGGACCCGTGTCCCGCACCGCTCCAGCCGAATCCACTGCCGCCGCCCCCGGGGAGCCCACCCGCACAGCACTGCGGGTCTGCCCGCTGTGCGAAGCTACCTGCGGGCTGACCCTCACCATCGAGGGCAGCCGCGTCACCCGCGCCCGCGGTGACCGCGACGACATCTTCAGCCGTGGCTTCATCTGCCCGAAGGGTGCCTCCTTCGGGGAGCTCGACGCCGACCCGGACCGGCTGCGCACACCCCTGATCCGGGAGAACGGTGAACTGCGCGACGCCACCTGGCAGGAAGCCTTCGACCTGATCGCCGCCCGCATCAGGCCGCTGATCGAGGAGCACGGACCGAACGCCGTCGGAGTCGTCCTCGGAAACCCGAACGTCCACACCATGGCCGGCGCCCTCTACCCGCCCGTCCTGCTCTCCGCCCTGGGCACCCGCAACGTCTACTCCGCGTCGACGCTCGACCAGATGCCCAAACACGTCTCCAGCGGACTGCTCTTCGGCAGCGCCACGGCCATCCCCGTGCCCGACCTGGACCGCACCGACCACCTGCTGCTGCTCGGCGCCAACCCGCTGGAGTCCAACGGCAGCCTGTGCACCGCGCCCGACTTCCCCGGCAAGCTGAAGGCCCTCCGCCGCCGCGGCGGGACCCTGACCGTGGTCGACCCGCGCCGCACCCGCACCGCCCAGCTCGCCGACCGGCACGTCGCGATCCGGCCCGGCACGGACGCGCTGCTGCTCGCGGCCCTCACCCAGGTGCTGTTCGAAGAAGGACTCACCGACCTCGGCGCACTGGCCGCCCATGTCGAGGGGGTGGCCGAAGTGGAGGCCGCCGTCAAGGACTTCACACCAGAGGCTGTGGCGGAGGCCTGCGACATGGACGCGGAGGAGATCCGCACGATGGCCCGCGAGCTCGCGGGCGCACCCACCGCGGCCGTCTACGGGCGCATCGGCAGCTGCACCGTCGAGCACGGTACCCTCGCCAGCTGGCTCGTCGACGTCCTCAACGTGCTGACCGGCAACCTCGACAGGCCCGGAGGCGCCCTCTTCCCGCTGTCCGCCACCGAACGCGCTCCACGGCCGGCCGCACCCGGCAAGGGGTTCTCCCTCGGCCGCTGGAGGAGCCGGGTGAGCGGCCACCCGGAGGCCAAGGGCGAACTGCCCCTCGCCGCCCTCGCGGAGGAGATCGAGACCCCGGGCGACGGACAGATCCGCGCCGTGATCGTGATCGCGGCCAACCCGGTGCTCTCAGCCCCCGACGGCGGCCGCCTCGACGGGGCCCTGGCCGGCCTCGGCCTGATGGTGAGCATCGACCCCTATCTCAACGAGACCTCACGCCACGCCGACGTGGTGCTGCCCCCGCCGCCGCCCTCCCGGAGCGCGCACTTCGACTTCGCCTTCAACGCCTTCGCCGTCAGCAACCAGGCCCGCTTCAGCCCCGCCGCCGTACCGCTGGAGGAGGGGCTGATGGACGAAAGCGAGATCCACGCGCGCCTGATCCTCGCCGTCTCCGGCATGCACGGCGCGGAGCCGTCAGCCGTCGACGACATGGTCATCAAGAGCACCCTCGCAAAGGCGGTCGCGGACCCCGCGTCCCCGGTGCACGGCCGGGCGGCGGAAGAGGTCGCCTCCGAACTCACCGGACGCACCGGCCCCGAGCGCCGTCTCGACATGATGCTGCGCCTCGGCCCGTACGACCTGACCCTCGACATGCTGCTGGAGGCTCCGCACGGTGTCGACCTCGGCCCCCTGCGGCCCCGCATCCCGCAGATCCTGAAGACCCGCAGCGGACGCGTCGAGCTGCTGCCCGGCCCCGTCGCCGACGATCTGCCCAGGCTGCGTGCCGCCCTCGCGGCCCGGCCGGAGGGCCTCGTGCTGGTCGGCCGCCGCCATCTGCGTTCCAACAACAGCTGGCTGCACAACGTGCCCGCGCTGAACGGCGGTTCCAACCGGTGCACCCTGCACATGCACCCCGACGACGCGGCTCGGCTCGGACTCGAGGACGGAGCGACGGTGAGTGTCACCGGCGACGGAGGCGTCGTGTCGGCCCCGGTCGAGATCACGGACACGGTGCGACCCGGTGTCGTCAGCCTGCCGCACGGCTGGGGCCACGACCGTCCCGGCATCCGCATGTCGGTGGCCGCCGGCCGTCCCGGAGTCAACGTCAACCAGCTGCTCGACGGCTCCCGGCTGGACCCCCTGTCGGGCACCGCGGTGCTCAACGCCATCCCGGTGGATGTAGCGCCAAGCCGATGACCTGGGGTTTTGCTCGTATTGCTCACGAGTCGACGTCTTGTTAACGGCAGACGGCGACACCTAACGTCATCCGGACCCACCGGCGGGCCGCTCCTCCGGTGGCAGTTCAAGGATGAACGTTAGGTGTCCCCATGCTGACAGTCCTCGGCTTCGCCATGATCGCGACCTTCCTGGTCCTGATCATGATGAAGAAGATGTCGCCGATCGCGGCGCTGGTCCTGATCCCCGCACTCTTCTGCGTCGCCGTCGGGCAGGGCGCACAGCTCGGGGACTACGTCCTCGAAGGTGTGGGAAACCTCGCCCCGACGGCGGCGATGCTGATGTTCGCCATCGTCTACTTCGGCGTGATGATCGACGTCGGGCTGTTCGACCCGATCGTGCGGGGCATCCTGCGCTTCTGCAAGGCGGACCCGCTGCGCATCGTGATCGGTACGGCGGTGCTCGCCGCCATCGTCTCGCTCGACGGCGACGGCTCCACGACCTTCATGATCACGGTCTCGGCGATGTATCCGCTCTACAAGCGCCTGAAGATGAGCCTCGTCGTGCTGACAGGCATCGCCGCCACGGCGAACGGCGTGATGAACACCCTGCCCTGGGGCGGTCCGACCGCCCGTGCCGCCACCGCGCTCAAGCTGGACGCCGCCGACATCTTCGTGCCGATGATCCCCGCCCTCGGCGCCGGACTTCTCTTCGTCCTCGTCCTCTCGTACGTCCTCGGCCGCCGCGAGCGCAAGCGCCTCGGACATCTCACGCTCGACGAGGCGCTCGAGCCCGAGCCCGGCACGGTGCTCGTCAAGGCCGGCGGGGGCGGCGGGCACGCCGGCGGGACCACGGGCTCCGGCACCGGCGCCGAGGGCGCCGGATCCGGTCCGGGTCCGGACACCGGGTCCGCCCGCGAGGGGGACGAACCCCCGCTCCAGGACGGCGGTTTCCAGGGCCTCGACCCGAACCGCGCGACGCTGCGGCCCAAGCTGTACTGGTTCAACGCCGGTCTGACGCTGGCCCTTCTCATCGCCATGATCACGGAACTGCTGCCGATCCCCGTGCTCTTCCTGCTCGGCGCGGCCCTCGCCCTGACCGTCAACTTCCCCTCCATGGCGGATCAGAAGGCACGTATCGCGGCCCACGCGGACAACGTCCTGAACGTCGCGGGCATGGTCTTCGCCGCCGCCGTCTTCACCGGCGTCCTCACCGGCACCGGCATGGTCGAGCACATGGCGGACTGGCTCGTCGGCGCCATCCCCGAGGGCATGGGCCCGCACATGGCGATCGTCACGGGCGTACTGAGCCTGCCGCTCACGTACTTCATGTCGAACGACGGCTTCTACTTCGGTGTGCTGCCGGTCCTCGCGGAGGCGGGTGCCGCCCACGGCGTCTCGCCGCTGGAGATCGCCCGCGCCTCCCTCGTCGGCCAGCCGCTGCACATGTCCAGCCCGCTCGTCCCCGCCGTGTACGTCCTCGTCGGCATGGCGAAGGTCGAGTTCGGCGACCACACCCGCTTCACGGTCAAGTGGGCAGCCTTGACCAGCCTGGTGGTGCTGGGGGCCGGGATCCTGTTCGGCATCGTCTGACATGGGTCGACTCTGGCTGCTGCGCCTCGTCATCGCCTTCGGGTTCGCCCAGGCGGCGGTGTCGATGGCGCGCCCGGCCGTCTCCTACCGGGCGCTGTCGCTCGGCGCCGACGAGCGGGCGATCGGTGTGATCGCCGGTGTGTACGCGCTGCTTCCGCTGTTCGCCGCCGTACCGCTGGGCCGCAGGACCGACCACGGCCGCTGCGCGCCGCTGCTGTACGCGGGCGTCGCTCTGATCGCCGGCGGCTGCGCGCTCAGCGGACTCGCCGGCTCGCTGCCGGCGATGGCCGCGTGGAGCGGTGTGATGGGACTCGGCCACCTCTGCTTCGTGATCGGCGCCCAGTCGATCGTCGCCCGCCGGTCAGCCCCCGCCGAACAGGACCGCAACTTCGGGCACTTCACCATCGGCGCCTCCCTGGGTCAGCTGGCCGGACCTATTGCCGCCGGCGCGCTGATCGGTGACGACATGGCCCGCACGAGTGCGCTGGCGCTCGTCGTCTCCGCGGCCGTGGCGTCCGTCGCGCTGACCTCGATGTGGCGTATCGAGCTGCGGCGCAAGGGAGTCGGGCACAACCGGGACTCCGCGGCGAAGGTTCCCGTGCACCGCATCCTGCGTACCCGCGGCGTACCCGCGGGGATCTTCATCAGCCTCGCCGTGCTCTCGGCCACGGACATCCTCACCGCATATCTGCCGGTCGTCGGCGAGCACCGCGGTATCGCGCCCATCGTCGTGGGCCTGCTCCTGAGCCTGCGGGCCGCCGCCACGATCGCGTGCCGGCTGGTGATGACGCCGATGATCCGCCGCCTCGGCCGTACCAGCCTGCTGACCGTGACCTGTCTGCTCGGCGGGGTGCTGTGCGCGGGCATCGCACTGCCGGTGCCGCTGTGGGCGCTGGCGCCGATGCTGGCGGCGCTCGGCTTCTGCCTGGGCGTGGGGCAGCCGTTGTCCATGACGACGGTGGTGCAGGCGGCCCCGGCCGGCGCGCGTTCGACGGCGCTCGCTCTGCGGCTGACCGGCAACCGTCTCGGCCAGGCCGCCGCGCCGGCCTTCGCGGGACTGGCCGCCGGGCTCGCCGGTGCCGCGGCGCCCTTCGTGACGCTCGGTGTGCTGCTGGTGGCGTCGGGCGGGACCGCGGTGCGCTCCGGCCGCGCCGGACGCGGACCGTCGGCGACCGTCGGCCAGTCCGGCGGTCCCCCGGACGGCTCCCCGGGTGGCGCTCCGGACGGCGCCGTGGGTGGCCTTCCGGGCGGCGCTTCGGTCGGGGCGGCGGTGACCGGGGCGGACCGTTCGCCCGGCGGTGCCGCTCAGGCCGCCGACACGCAAGAATCGCCCGGTCGGCACAACCGCGGTGTCCGCTAGTAGGGGCATTTCTGACGGCTTCTCAGCGTTTCGATGCGTCTTCACGTCAATTTCGTGACATTTAGTCAGGCGATCGCGTGATCAGTATGACAATCGCATCGGCTTGAAGGAGCCTCGCATGAGCACGACCGCAACTCTCCGCCCCCGCCGTGCCCGCACGGCGGCGGCCGCCCTTGCCGCCCTGGCTTACGCCGGCGTGACGCTGGCGACGGCGCCGGCGGCCTTCGCCGCCATCGGCGACAGCGGCGACATCAAGATCCACAAGGCCGGCGTCGAGCACTGGGACACCCGGGACGACATCAAGGGAGTCTGCAAGTTCAGCCTCAGCGCCTTCAACTTCGAGAGCCTGCCGCAGGTCACCTGGACCATCACCCCGCAGCCGCCCACCGCTGCAGGGCCCACCCTGACGGACAGCATCGTGCTGGTCGCCGGCCGGGGTCACACAGAGGAGTACGCGCTCCCCGACGGTGACTACCGGCTCGCCTGGACGGTCCCGAACGGTGTGCCGAAGCAGAAGGTCTTCAAGGTCGACTGCGAGAAGTACGGCGACAAGGGCGGTGAGAGGAACAACGCGAACAAGGGTCCGGAGAACGACAAGGGCACCGTCTGGGGGAAGGGCGACAAGGACGCGCCCCATGGCGCGGTGCCCGCGGGCGGCGGCGGCATGGCCGGCGACGGCGGCGAGGGCTCCGGGGACGACGGTTCATCCGTCGCCGCGGCGACGGCGCTCGTCGCGGGCGCGGCCGGTGCGGCCGGGCTGGTCCTCGTCCGACGGGCACGCCGCCGCGCCCATGGTGCCGCGTAACGTACCGAGTCGCCGACGACGCGGACCAAGCCGTGCCTGCCGTCTGACCATCACGCTCAGCGTGACGGCCACCCTGGTCACCGGCGTCGTCCGGGGGTGTCAGGAAACACCCCCGGACGCGCCGACGGTCACCGTCGCGGCGGACAGCCCCCTCGGCGCGAGGCCGCCGGCGGCCGATGAGGCCGAAGAGAACGCCGCGGGAAGGGACGGGAAGGCTCCGGGGCACGACGAGCCGGCCGCGGCGGGCAGTCCGGCCAAGCACGGCGGATCGAACGTGATCGACCTGCCGCCGCTCACCGTCCGCTCCGCGGAACCGGCGAAACCGGGGGCACCTGTGCCGCCGCCGTCCGCGACGCCGGAGGCGGCGCGTCCGCCACGGCCCGGGACACCGCCCCCGACCGTCGCGCCGTCGCCCGCGGCCGCCCGGGGAAAGCTCGCATTGCGGCCCTCGCCGCCGAGGAAGCTCGCCATCCCGGCCATCATGATCGAGTCGCCCGTGATGAGGCTCGGTCTCGACAAGAAGGGCCGGCTCACCGCCCCTCCGGAGGACGATCCGCGTCTGGTCGGCTGGTACCAGAAGGGCCCCGCGCCCGGCGAGAAGGGCACAGCGCTGCTCGTCGGCCACCGCGACACCAAGACCGGCCCCGCCGTCTTCCTCAACCTCAACGCGCTGAAACGCGGTGACAAGGTCAACATCGCCCGCGCGGACCGGCGGACGGCCGTGTTCACCGTCGACAAGGTACGCACCTACACGAAGGAGGCCTTCCCCGACGCGGAGGTGTACGGCCACACGGGCCGGTCCGAACTGCGGCTGCTCACCTGCGGCGGCAGCTTCGACAAGAAGACGGGCTACTCCGCCAACGTCGTCGTTTTCGCACACCTCACGGACGTCCGACAGGTGTGATCCGGTCATGGGTGCACGGGGCCGGCCGAGCGGTCGACCCCGGCCCCCGCGGCCGTGCTGCGCACGAGCGACCATCGGCCGTGCTGCGCACGAACGACCGGTAGCCGTGCTGACAGGGCGAGTTGGGCGGGCGGCCCACCACGCGGAAAACAGCCATTTCCGGCCGCTCGACGGCGCTGGTCTCGCATGGTGGACACATGCGTAACAAGCGCCCCGCACATCGTGCGCGATCCATTCCCTGACGGGACATAGTGGGCTAGCTTCTGGCGACGCAGATGCCCCTTCTCATCCCGGGCGGGACCCTATGACTCGCGCCATCGCTCTGCACAACGTCAGCAAGAGATACGGCCGTGCTCCCCGCGCCGTCGACAACTTCTCCCTCGGTGTCCGGCCGGGGGAGTTCCTCGTGCTGTTGGGCCCCTCCGGCTGCGGCAAGTCGACCGTGCTGCGGATGATCGCCGGACTGGAGGACATCACGGAGGGCGAGCTCCTGCTGGACGGCGAGTACGCCAACGACATCCCGCCGCGTGAACGCGACATGGCGATGGTCTTCCAGAACTTCGCTCTCTACCCGAGCATGACCAACCGGGAGAACATCGGCTTCCCGCTGAAGCTCGAGAACCCGCGGGCCGACCGCAACCCGCGGGTGGAGGCCACCGCCAAGATGCTGGGCATCGAGGACATCCTCGACCGGTTCCCCGCGCAACTCTCCGGCGGTGAACGCCAGCGCGTCGCGATGGGGAGGGCGATCTCCCGGCGGCCGTCGGTCTTCCTGATGGACGAGCCGCTCTCCAACCTCGACGCCAAGCTCCGTAACCATCTGCGGGCCGAGATCGCCCGGCTGACCGCGGAGTTGGGGGTGACCACGGTCTACGTCACGCACGACCAGGCGGAGGCCATGTCCCTCGGGGACCGCGTCGCCGTGATGCGCGGCGGAGTGCTCCAGCAGGTCAGCTCCCCGCGCGACACCTACGCCCTGCCGGCGAACGTCTTCGTCGCCGCGTTCATCGGGACGCCCCGGATCAATCTGCTCCAGGCCGTCGTCCATGCGCCGCTGGACGGCCGGATGTCCATCGACCTGGGCCGGCAGCGGCTGCCGCTGCCCGAGCCGCTCAGCACCGACCACCAGCTGCTGCGCATCCAGCAGGGCCGGCAGATCATCGTGGGTCTGCGGTCGGAGGCCGCGCGGATCGCGCCGCCCAGCCAGGCCCGCCCGGGAGAGGTGGCGCTGACCGGGATCGTCGAGCACATGGAGTACCAGGGGCACGAGGCGCTGGTCCACTTCAACACCGGTTCCCGGCCCGCCGTGGTCGCCGATCTCGAGTCGCCGCGTCCGCAGACCGCGGTGCGGCGGCGAAGAAGCCACGGCCCCGGAGTGCTGACCCGGCTCAAGGACCGGGCGATGGCTCAGGTCGCGGGGCCGGTGGCGGTGCTCGACGAGCCGGTTCCCGAGCCCGCCCACGAGAGCAGGGTCACCGCGCCGAGCGACCTCGTCGTCCGTACCGGCCCCGACCTCCGGCTGCGCACAGGGGCCCAGGTACCGCTGCTCGTGGACCTCGCCCACCTCTATGTGTTCGACCATCAGGGCCGCCGCATCTGCCCCGCCCCCACGGACCTTCCGGGCCTAGACGCCTGAGTGCTCCGCCACGGAACGTGGTCTCCGGCACGTCCGATGCCCCTGGCGCCGTAAAACTAACGGCGCTAGTTTGGGCTGCGGACACTACCGTGAGGCGTGGAGGAGAGCGATGAAGGCCCACGACGGCATGTATATCGGCGGCCGGTGGCGGCCTGCCGCGGCACCGGAAACGATCGCGGTCGTCGACCCCGCGGACGAGCAGGTCATCGCCCATGTGCCGGCCGGCACGGCGGAGGACGTCGACGCCGCCGTACGTGCCGCCCGCGCGGCCTTCCCGGGCTGGGCGGCGACCCCGCCCGCCGAGCGTGCGCGGTACATCGCCGCCCTGCGCGACGAACTCGGCCGGCGCGCCGAGGAGATCGCGGGGACGGTCACCGCCGAACTCGGCGCACCGCCCGCCCTGGCTACCGCGGTCCACACGAGCCTGCCCGTCGCGGTCGCCGGCTCCTACGCGGAGCTCGCGGGCTCCTACGCGTTCGAGGAGAAGATCGGTACCTCCACTGTGCTGATGGAGCCGGTCGGCGTCGTCGGCGCGATCACGCCCTGGAACTACCCGCTGCACCAGATCGTCGCCAAGGTGGCACCGGCGCTGGCGGCCGGCTGCACCGTGGTGCTCAAGCCGGCGGAGGACACGCCGCTGACGGCGCAGCTCTTCGCGGAGGCCGTCCACGAGGCGAACATCCCCGCGGGCGTCTTCAATCTGGTCACCGGACTCGGGCCCGTGGCCGGCCAGGCGCTCGCCGAGCACGACGGCGTCGACCTGGTGTCCTTCACCGGATCGACCGCCGTCGGCCGGAAGATCGGCGCGACCGCGGGCGGCGCGATCAAGCGCGTCGCACTGGAGCTGGGCGGCAAGTCCGCCAACGTGATCCTGCCGAGCGCCGACCTGGCCAAGGCGGTGAACGTCGGCATCGCCAACGTGATGTCCAACTCGGGCCAGACGTGCAGCGCGTGGACCCGGATGCTCGTGCACAAGGACCGGTACGAGGAGGCCGTCGAACTCGCCGCGGCCGCCGTCGCCAAGTACGTCCCCGGCGAACGGGTCGGCCCCCTCGTCAACGCCAAGCAGCAGGAGCGGGTGCGGGGTTACATCGAGAAGGGCATCGAGGAAGGTGCCCGGCTGGTCGCCGGTGGCGCCGAGGCGCCGCTCGGAGTCGGCTACTACGTCAGCCCGACCGTCTTCGCCGACGTCACCCCCGGCATGACCATCGCCCAGGAGGAGATCTTCGGGCCGGTCGTGTCGATTCTGAAGTACGAGGACGAGGAGGACGCCCTCGAGATCGCCAACGGCACCGTGTACGGCCTCGCCGGCGCCGTCTGGGCCGGCGACGAGTCCGAGGCGGTGGCCTTCGCCCGCCGCATGGACACCGGTCAGGTCGACATCAACGGCGGCCGCTTCAACCCGCTGGCGCCGTTCGGCGGCTACAAGCAGTCCGGCGTCGGCCGGGAGCTCGGGCCGCACGGCCTCGCCGAGTACCTCCAGACCAAGTCCCTCCAGTTCTGAGCGGTAAGGAATCCATCGTGGTCCGTGCAGCCGTCCTGCCCTCCGTCGGCGCTCCCCTGGAGATCACCGAGATCTCGCTGCCGGAGCCCGGCCCCGGCCAGGTCCGGGTAAGGCTCGCCGCCGCCGGTGTGTGCCACTCCGACCTGTCGCTCTCCGACGGCACCATGCGGTTGCCCGTCCCGGCCGTCCTCGGCCACGAGGGCGCGGGTACCGTCCTGGCCGTCGGCGAGGGCGTCACCCATGTCGCACCCGGCGACGGCGTCGTTCTCAACTGGGCGCCCGCCTGCGGCCGTTGCCACGCCTGCTCCATCGGCGAGGTGTGGCTGTGCGCCGACGCGCTGACCGGCGCGGGACGGGTGCACGCCGTCGCGGCCGACGGCACCGAGCTCCATCCCGGCCTGAACGTGGGCGCGTTCGCGCAGGAGACGGTCGTCGCCGCGAACTGCGTGCTGCCCGTCCCTGACGGTGTCCCACTGGTGGATGCGGCACTGTTGGGCTGCGCCGTCCTCACCGGGTACGGCGCCGTCCACCACTCCGCGCGGGTACGTGAGGGCGAGTCCGTCGTGGTCTTCGGTGTCGGCGGGGTCGGGCTGGCCACCCTCCAGTCAGCCCGGATCGCCGGAGCGGACCCGATCATCGCCGTCGACGTCTCCCCTGAGAAGGAGGCACTGGCGCGCGGCGCCGGCGCCACCGAGTACGTCGTCGCCTCCGACACCACGGCCCGGGAGATCCGGGCGCTGACCGGCAAGCGCGGCGCCGACGTGGCGATCGAGTGCGTCGGACGCGCCTCGGCGATCCGCGCCGCCTGGGACTCCACCCGCCGCGGCGGGCGTACCACCGTCGTCGGTATCGGCGGTAAGGACCAGCAGATCACCTTCCACGCTCTCGAGCTGTTCCACTGGGGCCGCACGCTGTCCGGTTGCGTCTTCGGCAACTCGGATCCGGCGGCCGACCTGCCGGTCCTCGCGGAGCACGTCCGCGCCGGCCGGCTGGACCTGAGCGCGCTGGTCACCGAGCAGATCGCCCTCGACGGCATCCCGGCGGCCTTCGAGAACATGCTCGCGGGCAAGGGCGGCCGGGCGCTGGTCGTCTTCTAGAGCAGCCGCATACACGGACACTCCGGCCGCCGTCGCGGCCGGGGTGTCCGTGCTGCTCGAACGGCATTCCCCGGCGGTAGGAGCCGCCGGGAAACTTCACCCGTCCAACCCGTTGACCCCATACCCACCGGTCGGTACGGTCCCCGGAACTCCCCAGCGCCACCCCCCTTCCCCGACTCCGTCCCCGCATCCACCGGAGTGTGCACGTTCATGGACACCGCAGCTCAGCCCACCGACACCCCCGGCTCCACACCCTCCGACCCCCGGCGGCGACGCGTCGCCACCGCCGCCGCCCTCGCCTCGGCCGTCGAGTGGTACGACTACTTCGTCTTCGGCATCGCCGCCGCCCTCGTCCTCGGCGACCTGTACTTCCCCGCCGGCAGCTCCTCCGCCGGGGTGCTGGCCGCCTTCGCCACCTTCGCGGTCGGCTTCCTCGCCCGCCCCGTGGGCGGCGTCATCGCCGGGCAGCTCGGCGACAAGCGGGGCCGCAAGCCGATGCTCGTCCTCGCGCTCACGCTGATGGGCGTCGCCACCGCAGGCATCGGCCTGCTCCCCACGTACGAGACGATCGGCATCGCCGCGCCCGTACTCCTCGTCCTGCTCCGCATCGTCCAGGGCATCGCGGTCGGTGCCCAGTGGGGCGGCGCGATGCTGATGGCCACCGAGTACGCCCCCGAGGGCAAGCGCGGTCTCTACGGCAGCCTCGTCCAGCTCGGCGTCCCCATCGGTGTCGTCACCGCCAACACCGTGTTCCTGATCGCGGGCTCCCTCACGAGCGACTCCGAGTTCGCCGCCTGGGGCTGGCGGGTGCCGTTCTTCGTCGGCTTCCTCGTCCTCGGTCTGGCCTGGTACATCCACACCAAGGTCGAGGAGACGCCCGAGTTCCGTGCGGCCGAACGCGCGCTCGCCGAGAAGGAGAAGAGCGAGACCCGCTCCCCGCTGCGCACGATCCTGCGCGACCACCTCGGGACCGTGTTCCTGGCAGGCGGCTCGTTCGCCGTCAACACCGCGACGTTCTACATCATCATCACCGGCGTCCTGGACTACGCGACCCGCGAGCTCGACATGAAGCGGAGCGCCGTCCTCGCGGTGTCCCTCGGCGTGAGCCTCACCCAGCTGGTGCTGATACCCGCCGCGGCCGCCCTGTCCGACCGCATCGGACGGCTGCGGATCTATGCGGCCGGCGCTGTCGGCCTGCTGGTGTGGGCCGTGCCGATGTTCCTGCTGATCGACACCGCGTCGCTGCTCTGGCTCGGGGTCGGGACGTTCGTCACCAGCTGCTTCCTGAGCATCATGTACGGGCCCCAGGCGGCGCTCTTCGCCGAGCTGTTCACCGCGGAGATGCGCTACACCGGCGCCTCCCTCGGTTACCAGATCGCCGCCGTCTTCGGCGGCGGCCTGGCACCGTTCATGATGGTCCTGCTGCTGGAGGCGACGGGCACGTCCATGGCGGTGTCCGGCTACATCATCGGCCTGGCCGTCATCGCACTGATCTCCATCAAGATCCTTGCCTCCCGCGCGGCGAAGGCCGCCCCGGCGCCCTCGGCTCCCACCCCGGCCGACGCGCACTCCGACTGACCGCCGCTCGCTTCGACCGGCCCCGGTCCGTCGCCGCACGAGGCGGCGGACCGGGGCCGTCACGGACGGTCAGGCGCGGGGGGCCGTGAGCTCGCTCCCGGGGGCGGGCGCCCGGCCGCGGGAGCGGGACACCGCCACACCCGCGAGGCACAGCGCCCCGCCGCAGAGGGTCAGCCATCCCGGCACCTCGTCCAGCGCGAGCCAGGACATCAGCACAACCAGCGCCGGGACGGCGTACGTCGTCGCGCCCATCCGGCCGGCCGTCGTACGCGCCAGTGCGTACGCCCACGTCGTGAACGCCAGTGCCGTGGGGAAGATGCCCAGGTAGACCATGTTGAGCGTGGCCGGCACCGGCGCACGGGACGCCTCCTCCACCAGCTGCCCGGCGAACGGCAGGCACGCCACAGCGCCCACCAGACAGCCGAACGTCGTCGCCTGGAGCGCGCTCGCATGCGCCAGCGCCGGCTTCTGCGCCACCACGCCACCCGCGTACCCGACCGCCGCCAGCAGACAGAGCACCACGCCCAGTGCCGAGGCCCCGCCCTCGCCCGACATCGACAGGCCCACGACCACGGCGCCCGCGAACGACACGGCCATCCCCGCCACCAGCCGCGGGCCCAGCCCTTCGCCCAGCAGCCTGGCGCCCAGCAGCGCGATGAGGATCGGGCCGATGTTCACCACCATCGCCGCCGTGCCCGCGTCGACCTGCTGCTCGCCCCAGTTGAGCACCACCATGTAGACGCCGAACCACAGCAGACCGGAGACGAGGATCCCCGGCCAGGCGGCGCGCGGCGGCAGGCCCTCCTTCCGGATCAGCAGGACACAGCCCAGCGCGAGGGAGCCGGCGAGGAGCCGGCCGAGGGCGAGCGCGCCGGGGGAGTAGGCGTCACCCGCGCTGCGGATCGATACGAAAGCGGACGCCCAGAGCACGACGGTGACGGCGGCGGCGGCCAGGGCGGGCCACTTAGTGTGGCGGATGGGGTTCGTCATGGTGCGACCGTATGGGCCGGACCTTTCGGGGTTCACCGCAATATCCCCGGCTCGATCCCGAGGAGCGTGTGCAGCGCCCGCTCGCCGTCGTCCGTCACCTTCACGGCCCGGTCGGAGCCGATGCGTACGCACCAGCCGGCGTCCAGGGCGTGGCCGCACAGCCGGGCGCCGGCGACGCCGGCGAGGTGCGGCCTGCGCTCCGTCCAGTCGAGGCAGCCCCGTACGAGCGGCCGGCGGCCCTTGGCCGTGAGGTCGATCCCCAGGTCGCCGAACCACCGGGCGCCGCGCTCCGTGAGCGCGAAGCCGGTGTCCTGGGTGAGCAGTCCGCGGGCGGTCATGGCCCGGGTGATCGTGATGCCGAGCCGTCCTGCCAGATGGTCGTAGCAGGTCCGTCCCCGCGCCAGGGCTCCGGCGACGGTGGACTCGCGCAGGGACCGCGGCTCCGGAGGAGGTCCGGGCGACGTGTGCGCGGCGAGTTCCTCGACGAGGTGCGCCACCCGGTCGTCGGCGAGCCTGACGTACCGGTGCCTTCCCTGCCGTTCCTGCGAGAGCAGCCCGCCCGAGACGAGTTTGCCGAGGTGCTCGCTCGCGGTCGACGGGGCGACCCGGGCGTGCCGGGCGAGCTCCCCGGCCGTCCAGGCCCGCCCGTCGAGAAGGGCGAGGGCGAAGCATGCGCGGGTCTCGTCGGCGAGCAGCGCGGCGAAGGCGGCGAGGTCGCGGGAGGAGGTCATGCCTCCCAGGATGCGTCAGGGACGTTTCGGCCCCGACCGAAGGGTGGTGCCGTGCCGGACGGTCTCGTACTGGAGCGCCAGCCCGTCGAGCAGGGCCTCGAGTCCCGTCTCGAACGCCCCTTGGTCCACCTGTTCCTGCCGGTCCGCCAGCAGGTGGGCCTGGCCCAGGTGCGGGTAGTCCGCGGGGTCGTAAGCCGTCGCGTCGTCGACGAAGCCGCGGGCGAAGGAGCCCAGTGCGGAGCCGGTGATGAAGTAGCGCATCAGGGCGCCGATGCGGGTCGCGTGGGCGGGTGGCCAGCCGGCGCGCATCATCGCGCCGAACACGGCGTCGGCGACCTTGAGACCGGCCGGGCGTCGGCCGGGCCCGTGGGCGAGGACGGGCACGGTGTTGGGGTGGGCGCTCAGGGCGGCCCGGTAGGAGACGGCCCAGTCGTGCAGGGCGGTGCGCCAGTCGCGGTCGTCGTCCTCGTCGAACATCGACAGGTCGACACGGGCGCTGACCGCGTCGGCGACCGCGTCGAGGATCTCGTCCTTGTTGCGGAAGTGGTTGTAGAGGGAGGGGCCGCTGACGCCGAGTTCCGCGGCGAGCCGGCGGGTGGAGACCGCGTCGAGGCCCTCCGCGTCCACGAGCGCGCTCGCCGTCTCGACGATGCGTTCTCTGCTGAGGAGGGGCTTGCGCGGGCGGGCCATGCGGCACATAGTAGGCCCTGCACAAATAAACTAGCAGTGATAGTTAAAGTGGGGTGTCCGCAATGAACCTGGAGCTCGACGAGGAGCAGACGGCCGTCCGGCAGCTGGCGAAGGACTTCGTGGACCGTGAGATCACCCCGCACGTCGTGGAGTGGGACCGCGCCGAGAGCGTCGAGCGGGGCATCGTCAAGAAGCTGGGCGCGCTCGGCTTCCTCGGTCTCACGATCGACGAGGAGTACGGCGGCTCCGGCGGCGACCACCTCGCCTACTGCCTGGTGACCGAGGAGCTCGGCCGCGGTGACTCCTCCGTGCGCGGCATCGTCTCGGTCTCCCTCGGTCTGGTCGCCAAGACCGTCGCCGCCCACGGGACCGAGGAGCAGAAGCGCGACTGGCTGCCCAAGCTCACCTCCGGCGAGGCCCTCGGCTGCTTCGGCCTCACAGAACCCGGCACCGGCTCCGATGCGGGAAACCTGATCACCCGGGCCGTCGCCGACGGCGGCGACTATGTGATCAACGGCTCCAAGATGTTCATCACCAACGGCACCTGGGCGGACGTGGTGCTGCTGTTCGCCAGGACCAACGACACGCCCGGTCACAAGGGCGTGTCCGCCTTCCTCGTTCCCACCGGCACCCCGGGGCTGACCCGCCGCACCGTCCACGGAAAGCTGGGGCTGCGCGGCCAGGCCACCGCGGAGCTGGTGCTCGAGGACGTCCGGGTCCCGGCGTCCGCCATGCTCGGCGCCGAGGGAAAGGGGTTCTCCATCGCCATGTCCGCACTCGCCAAGGGCCGGATGTCGGTCGCCGCCGGCTGCGTCGGCATCGCGCAGGCCGCCCTCGACGCCGCGGTCGGATACGCCAAGGAGCGCGAGCAGTTCGGCAAGCCCATCGCGCACTACCAGCTGGTGCAGGAGCTGCTCAGCGACATCGCCGTCGACGTGGACGCCGCCCGGCTGCTGACGTGGCGGGTCGCCGACCTGATCGACCGGGGGGAGTCCTTCGCCACCGCCGCCTCCCAGGCCAAGCTGTTCGCCTCCGAGGCCGCCGTCCGCTGCGCCAACAACGCCCTCCAGGTCTTCGGGGGCTACGGCTACATCGACGAGTACCCCGTCGGCAAGCTGGTGCGCGACGCCCGTGTGATGACGCTGTACGAGGGCACCAGTCAGATCCAGAAGCTGATCATCGGCCGTGCGCTGACCGGAGTCTCCGCTTTCTGAGGCCGTTCGCCCCGCGGGGCACGGGCCGGATCGTGAGCCGGGCGGCACGGGCCGGCCCCCGGGGGAGCCGCTCGCGGAGCCCGATCCGTACCGGGAAGCCGTGCTCAGGCTCTAAGCGCTTGCTCACCGTCGGGGTATGGTGTTCGTCCTGTGCCACGAAAGGGGCGAACGAGCGATGAGTGCGGCGGACGAGACGGCGGACCGGGCGGCCGGCGAGGAGCAGCCGTGGGACGAGGTCACACCCGAGGCGGCCAGGAAACTGCTCATCGCCGCCGTGGAGGCCTTCGCCGAGC
The DNA here is from genome assembly GCF_056835925.1 of Streptomyces sp. WAC00040. Classification (NCBI taxonomy): domain Bacteria; kingdom Bacillati; phylum Actinomycetota; class Actinomycetes; order Kitasatosporales; family Streptomycetaceae; genus Streptomyces; species Streptomyces sp. WAC00040. Next base: position 930,957 of record NZ_JAKQZE010000003.1, on the reverse strand, counting down.
GCGGTTACCACGCGACCACCACCCGGGACATCGCCGGCCGGGCCGGCATGAGCCCCGCAGCGCTCTACATCCACTACAAGACCAAGGAAGAGCTGCTCCACCGGATCAGCCGGATCGGGCACGACAAGGCCCTCGAGATCCTGGGCGCCGCCTACGCCGGCGCGGGCACGCCCACCGACCGGCTGGCCGACGCCGTGCGCTCGTTCGTCCGCTGGCACGCCGGCCGGCACACCACCGCCCGAGTGGTGCAGTACGAACTCGAAGCGCTCAGCGAGACCCACCGCACCGAGATCACCGGCCTGCGCAGGCAGAGCGACGCCGTGGTGCGCCGCATTCTCGAAGAGGGTGTGGAGGCCGGCGAGTTCGACGTGCCGGACGTGCCCGGGACGGCCGTCGCCGTGCTGTCGCTCTGCATCGACGTGGCGCGCTGGTTCAACACCAAGGGGCGTCGGACGCCCGACGAGGTCGGCGCGCTCTACGCCGACCTCGTCCTGCGCATGGTGAGCGCTCAGAAGAAGTAGCGCGACAGCGACTCCGCCACGCACACCGGCTTGTCGCCGCCCTCGCGCTCGACGGTGACGAGGGCGGTCACCTGCACGCCCCCGCTGCCCGCGTCCTCGACGCTCTGCAGCACCGCGCTGGCCCGCAGCCGCGAGCCCACGGGCACGGGGGCGGGGAAACGGACCTTGTTGGTGCCGTAGTTGATGCCCATTTTCATGCCCTCGACCCGGAGCACCTGCGGCACCAGGGCGGGCAGCAGCGACAGCGTCAGATAGCCGTGGGCGATCGTCGTGCCGAACGGGCCGCTCGCGGCGCGCTCGGGGTCCACGTGGATCCACTGGTGGTCGCCGGTGGCGTCGGCGAAGAGATCGATCCGCTTCTGGTCCACCTCGAGCCAGTCGCTGTGTCCCAGCTGCTCGCCGACCCCTGCGCGCAGCTCCTCTGGGGAAGTGAAGATCCTCGGCTCTGCCATGTCCTGGTGCCTGCCTCTCGACCGTTGTGACACTCATGTCTAAGCGCTTGCTCAGCATGGTTGGGTGGGCGCCCTCCTGTCAACGACGGACCAGTAGGCTTCGAGGAGTGCCACAGATTCCAGAGAAGATCCACGAGCTCACGGTCGGCCAGCTCTCGGCGCGCAGCGGAGCCGCCGTATCAGCCCTGCACTTCTACGAGTCCAAGGGCCTCATCAGCAGCCGCCGCACCAGCGGGAACCAGCGCCGCTACGGCAGGGACGCACTGCGCCGGGTCGCCTTCGTGCGCGCCGCCCAGCGCGTCGGCATCCCGCTCGCCACCATCAGGGACGCCCTCGCCGAGCTGCCGGAGGAGCGGACGCCCGACCGTGACGACTGGGCCCGGCTCTCCCGGGCCTGGCGCGGCGAACTCGACGAGCGCATCAAGCAGCTCAGCCGGCTCCGCGACCATCTGACCGACTGCATCGGCTGCGGCTGCCTCTCCCTGGAGACCTGCGTCCTGTCCAACCCGGACGACGTGTTCGGCGAGCAGCTGACCGGTTCACGGCTGCTGCCGGAGCGGCGCCGCGTGGGCGAAGGGGGTTGACCCGGGACGCCGACGGGCCCGGTCCAACCGGACCGGGCCCGCGTGCGCCCCGCGCGTCCTCCCGCATTCGGGCAGGAGTTACTCGAACTCCGTACCGCCCTTGCGGGTCAGGTACGCCGGGCTGACCGCCTTCGCGATCGCCCGCCCGCCGGTGACCGGGCTGTACCGCTCCACCACGGGCCGCACGACGACGCCCTCCCGCAGGTGCAGTCGCCGGCCCGACACCGTCTCACGGCCGTTCGCCAGCTCCAGCACCGTGTCCACGTCGAACGGGCCCTTGAACAGCCGGGGCACCACCGGCAGTTCACCGCCGAGGACGGCCGCCGCGTCCAGCCAGCGGACCCGGCCGTCGATCTCCGCGGAGATGTCGAACACGGCATAGCCCGGCGCGGTCTCCGTCCTGGCGTTCTTGCCGTAGCCGAGGTCCTGCACCCCGGCGCCGTACACCTCGGCGAACACACCCACCCGGCTCGCGCCCAGCTTCTCGGCCAGGCGTGCCGCGACCTTGGGCACACCGTGCCCGCGGACCGCGCGCCAGTACAGGTTGGCCGGGTCCTCCTTGAGCGCCAGGCCCTTGGCGCCGAAACCCTTGGACGAGACCTGCACCCGGCCGCCGTCCGCCGTGCTCCAGGTCGTCAGGCAAGCGGTGCCGTGCAGCTTCTCGGTGATCACGACGGCCTCGCCCGGCTCGAAGATGCCCGGATAACGCTGGAGATTCTCGATGTCCACCCAGGGCAGCAGGCCGGGCGCCGCCTCGATCTCGCCACTCATCCTGGACGGCACCGGCGGCGCCCACTTGGTGATCGAGAGCAGTTCCGCGAAGTCCGTTCCCTCCGCGGCCGCCCGCACCAGATCGACGTCCGCCAGTGCCCGGGGCCGGCACACGATCCCCTGCGAGAGCTCGCCCCGCAGCCGCACCGCCTTGACCCGGTCGGACTCGCCGCCCGCCAGACGGCCGGTCAGCCCCAGTTCGTCGATGAGCGCCGCGGGGAGCACCGCCTGCTCGGGGATGTAGAGCGCGGCGTCACCGGTGCGGTAGACGCCCTTCGCGACGACGGCCCGGTACAGGCCCACCTGTGCCACTTCCAGGGCGTCGGCGTTCGGATGCTCGTGAACGGTCAGAAGTTCGGCGGTGACGCGCAGCGTCGACATCTCATGGCTCCTCGTCGGTGGTTCGCAGCACCGCCAACTGTCGTGCCGCCCGAACCCGGTGGCCCACCGGTTTTCCACCCTGGTAGCGTCGCGCCCTTCGGCGGGCGGAGCCGCGACCGGAGTACTCGAAGGACGTGGCGCACATGGCCTCACCGGCACTCGACGCGGCGGTGGACCGCATACGGACGGTCTTCGCCGGCATGACCAGCCCCGTGGAGACGGGCTGCGGCATGTGCCATCTGCCCGAGGAGACGGCGCTGCTGCGCACACCGGACGTGGAACTGCCCGACGACGTGCTGCGGCTGTTCGCCCACGAGGTGCCGAACCACTTCGACGACCATCCGGCGGTGGTGCGCCGGATCCTGCCGCAGCTGGCGGCGCGGCTGGCCACGGGCCGGTTCGCCGGTCTCGACGCCTACGAGCTGACCGGCCTCGCCCGCTCCGGCTGGTCCGCCTGGCCCGCCGAACAGGCTGGCGCCGTACGGGCTTTCATCGAGGCGTGGTGGGCGGACACGGTGACCTCCGACGCGCCGCCGTACCCGGTGCACGACGTGTTCGAGTCGTGCGTGACCGCCGGCTCCACCGTGACGCCGTATCTGGCCGTGTGGGCCCGGCAACCGCTCGGCGGACCGGCCGACCGGCATCTGGCCGATTGCCTCGAGCGGTGGATCGACGATCTGATCGGCGGCCTCACGTCGCCCGTCTTCAGCTGGTGGAGCCACCCCTACCGCGACGAGCCCCTCGCGGAGCTCCAGGCGTGGCTCGTCGAGCACGCGCTCCCGCGACTGCGCGCCGGCGGCGCCGACCCACTGCTGCTGTTCCGGACCGGGCTGCTGGCCCTGCCGTACGACCGGCGCTGGACCGAGGAGGTGTGGGCCACGGCTCCGGATTCCTGAGCCGGGCGGGTTCCGGCCCCCGTACCGGAACCCCCGCGTCTCAGGCGACGGACGCGAGCTCGCGCCGGCCCGCCCGCTTCGCCGCGGCGACGGCTTCCGCCGTCAGCACGGGCTGGGGGACGACGATGCCGCAGCCGGTGCAGACCGGACCGGACCACGGTTCGTGCTCCAGGTCCTGCCGCCACACGATGTGCGTGTCCGAGCACACCGGGCAGGCCCTGCCCGGCTCCGCCTCCAGGGCGCCGATCAGGCGGCGCAGCACCTCGGCCAACGGCGCCGACGGGTGCTCCGTCCAGGTGTCGCAACGGGCCACCCCGTTGCCGCCCCACGTCCTGCGGTGCCAGTCGTCGATGTGTCCGGGCCGCCGCAGCCCGTCGTGCTTCTCCCGTTTGCGGCGGTCCGCGAAGTTGTCCTCGTAGGCGAGCCAGACGGCCCGCGCCTCTTCCAGTTCCTCGAGCGCGGCCACCAGCCGCGCCGGATCCGGGGCCCTGTCCTCCGGGTCGATACGGTGCCTGCCGCACAGGTGGTCCCATGTGGCGCGGTGCCCGTACGGGGCGAAGCGTTCCAAACATTTGCGCAGTGAGTAGCGCCGCAGCGCCAGGTCACACCGTGGGTCACGCACCTGTCTCGCGAGACTCCGGAAACCGGCCATCGCAAGTCCACCTCCGTCGCTGGTACATCGGCGTTGAAGAATGGACGTAGGAGTGCCCGTTTCGGCTCCATCGAAAAGAGGAAGGTGCCGGTTCGGCCGGATCACGTCCCTGGCGCGGCGCCCCCTATCCGTCCAGCCGTCAGCACCACCCGAGCCAGTTCCTCGTGACAGATGTCACCGTGAGCGCCCGTCGGCGGACGGCCGTGGCGCACCACGTCGGAGGCGTCGACGCTGACGCAGCCGGTGGCCGGCACCCCGCCGCGCAGCGCCTCGTCCAGCGTCAGCCGGGGCGTGTCCGCGACGCCCTGGATTCCGTCGTGTCCCATCGCCCACCACCGCGGGTCCGTCCCCGCCGCGTCCGGCGTCTCGCCGGCCAGGCTCGACGCCAGTGGGTAGAACACCCCGAGCGCGGTGTCGTGCCGTGAATGGCACGCCACCACCGGCCCGTCGACCAGCTGCTCGAGGCCGCCCAGCACCCCGCGGCGGGACGGCGCGTGCGGCAGGCGGGTGGCGAACGCGTAGTGGGAGAAAGCCGCTTGGAGCAGCGTCACCGACTTCACGTTGCACGCCCCCTCCGGCAGCCCGCGCAGCGCGAACGCGACCAGCCTCGCGCCGTGACCGTGGCCGACGAGATGCACGCGCACCTGCGGTGCGGAGCGGGAGAGCCGCCCCAGCAGCGGACCGAGACCCAGCTCGCCGACGGTGCCGGCCCGCCGTTTCATCGCGTAGTACGTCGTCTGCCGCAGCAGCTCCTTCGCTCCCCGCCAGGCCGGCCCAGCGGCACCGTCCTGCGCGTGGACGCCGAGGGCCGCCGCGAGACGCCGGCAGAGCGTCAGGGTGTCCTCGTACAGGACGGCCGGCGGTCCCTGCTCGTCATGCGGCAGGTCCTCGGCGAAGCCCGCCTCCAGGCCGCCCGGCGGGACCGCCGCCAACTGCCGTGCCAGCGATCCGAATTCGGCGAATGCCGCCCGGGAGTCGGGCTGTGCGCCGAGCAGCCACGCCAACCGCCCGACGGTCGCCGTGTGTCCCGGGAACAGACCGGTGAGCAGCTCACGCGTCCCCCCGTCCAGCCCGGCGCCCCGCGCCGGCGCGTCGTCGGCCTGTTCCGAGCCCGGGAACGGCTCGTCGGGGAACCGCATCGAGGGCCACAGCACGCCGGCATACCCGACCTGCGTGCCCGGCCTGCCGCCCGCCAGCTTGGGGAAGGGCGCGAAGAAAGCGGAGTGCAGCCGACGGGCCAGAGCGGGGGAGTTGTTCCAGCCATGTGCGAAGACGACGAGATCGGTGACCTCCAGCCCGGCGAGCGTGTCGTACGGACCGCCGCCCGGGTCGCCGTCCGCGTCGAAGCAGATCTCCCGGTACGGCTGCACACTCATGCCCGCCATGGCCCGACCCTCCCCTTGCGCTCCGCTGCTGGCCCAGCATCCTGCGCAAGAGGAGAAACGGCCATACCCCGCGAGAGGTCAGAGACGGTCGGCCGCGCTGACGCGGTGCAGATGGATCAGGACGTCGTACGAGGAGAGCAGCCGCAGCGGTTCGGGTTCGGAGGGCCAGGCGTTGCCGATGTCCCTCGACGGCCGGGTGCCTCCCAGCCACGCACGGGCGGCCGCGGGAGCTGTACGCAGGTCCAGGTAGTAGTCGTGGGGCGCCACCCGCTCCAGCGTGTGCTCGTTGCTGCCCGACGCCGGGCGGCCCACGGAGAAGGTGCGCAGGGGTTCGGCGGGATCGGTGATGTCCAGGGCGTTGAACGAGCCGCGGCCGAAGGTGAAGCCGACGGCGACGTAGTCGTCGCCCACCATCTCCCGCAGGAAAGTGCCCTGGACCTTCGGATAGCGCTCCGGGCTGTTGGTCTCGAGGCGGACGTGGCCGTTGTGGGCGGAGAGCAGCATGCGGTGCCCGGTCCGCCGCTGCCACCAGACCGTGTTCTCCGCCATGACCTGGTCCCGGTAGCGCATCGCGGCCCCCACCTGAGCGGGGTCGAACAGGTCGTAGGAGAACTCGGTCCCGGTCTGGGCGATGGCCCTGGCGTGCTGGACGATCCAGGCATGCCTGACCCGGTCGGGTCCCGGCCGCTGCCGCTCCAGCAGGGCGAGGGCCCGCTGTACTTCCTGCGCCATGGCACGGCGCTCGGAGAGCGGCCTGCGCAGATTGCCCTTGATGGTGTCCTCGACGCCGCCCGTCGGCCGGGACGCCGCGTAGAGCCGGCGGAACTCGGGCAGCAGCCACGGGTAGTGCTCCGCGACGTAACCGGTCACCTCGTCGAACAGCCGCTGACCCGCGTAGGCGAGGTCGTTGCCCATGAACTGCACCTGCCGGTGCGGGTGACGGAGGTTGTGCTGCCGCATCCAGCGGACCAGGTCCAGATACTCGCGGGTGTGCCAGATCAGATACGACTCCTGGAACTCCTCGCGCATGATCGTGCGGGGATCGCCCTTGCCGTACAGGACATAGTCATTGAGCCGGAGCCCGGCGCTCCAGTTCGCCTCCAGGGCGTAGGTGGTGAAGCCCTTGTGCTCGACCAGGTGCCGGAACAGCCTGTGTTTGGTGGTGAAGAACTCGGAGGAGCCGTGGGTCGCCTCGCCGACGCCGACGATCGTCGCGGATCCGACCGCCTTCTCCAGCGGACGCAGGTCCCGCAGCGGCTCCGCCGACCGCGCGAGCGCGCGCACGGGCGAGACGTGGTGGGGATCCGCGCGGACCGGCCCTGCCACGACGAGCGACAGCAGGGCCGGCAGCAGGAACAGCAGCCAGGACCGTAAGGGGTGACGCGGTGAATGATCCATGGATCCAGCCTCGCGGCGCGGCGGCAGCGCTGCGATGGGGCGGGTCCCCTTACCGCGGTGGGGATTTCCCCACCGGACTCCCCACCGGACTCGCCACCGGCCCCTTCGCCGCTGGCGCGGTGGTGCCGGCCGGGCGGCCGTCGCTCAGTAGCGCAGGTACCGCTTCCGTACGGCCCTGAACGCGGCCAGATCGTCCTGCCAGGCGCCGACGACCTCGTCGGTGTCCGCGCCCGCGTCGATCAGGGTGCGCACGCGGGTGGAACCGGTGAGCTTGTCGATCCAGTTGTCGGAGCGCCAGGCGAAGCCGCTCCAGCTCCGCTTCGCCGTCACCAGCAGTCCGATCCCCGCGCGGACCGGGTCGAAGGCCTTGCGGTCGTGGACGTGGAGCTGCACTCCGCCGACGGTCTTGCCCTGCCACTTGGAGAAGGTGGGCGCGAAGTACGCCTCACGGAAGCGGACGCCGGGCAGACCGAGACCGTTGGCCGCCTCCGCCCAGGCCGGGCCGATGCCCTCCGCGCCCAGCAGCTCGAAGGGGCGGGTGGTGCCGCGGCCCTCCGAGAGGTTGGTGCCCTCGAACAGGCAGGTGCCGGAGTAGACCAGCGCTGTCTCCGGGGTGGGCATGTTGGGGCTGGGCGGGACCCACGGCAGGCCCGTGTCGTCGAAGAAGTCCCCCCGCCGCCACCCCGACATCCGTACGACGTCGAGTTCGACCTGCCGGGACAGGAACTCGCCGTTGAACAGCAGTGCCAGTTCGGCGACGGTCATGCCGTGTGCCTGGGAGATCGGTTCCCGGCCCACGAACGTCGCGAAAGCCTTGTCGAGCACCGGCCCGAGCGCCGCCCTGCCGGTGACCGGGTTCGGCCGGTCGAGGACGACGAAGCGCTTGCCGGCGAGGGCCGCCGCCTGCATGCAGTCGAACAGCGTCCAGATGTACGTGTAGAAGCGGGCGCCCGCGTCCTGGATGTCGAAGACGACGGTTTCCACGCCGGAGGCCGTGAAGATGTCGGCGAGCGGCTGTCCGCTCTTGAGGTACGTGTCGTAGACGGGCAGCCCTGTCGCCGGGTCGTCGTAGCGGCCCTCGGAGCCGCCGGCTTGCGCGGTGCCGCGGAAGCCGTGCTCGGGGCCGAAGACCGCGACGAGGTCCACGCGGTCGTCGGCGTGCATCACGTCCACGATGTGGCGTACGTCGCGGGCGATGCCCGTGGGGTTGGTGACCATGCCGACGCGCTGCCCGGACAGTGCGGCGTACCCGTCGGCCGCCAGGCGTTCGAAACCGGTGTGGACCCGGCCGCGGCCCTGGGCCGCGGCGGGCGTGGGGGCGGCGGCGAGTGCACCCACCGCGCCGCCGCCCGCGACCAGCAAACCCCGTCTGGACAGGCTCATCGAGCTACCTCCGTGATCGCCGTGTGTCATGACCACTGCACGCTAGCGCTCATGTCGGTCCCGGGGAACGACCCCGGCAAGTGGTTGTGCCCCCTTCCGAAGTGACATACCGACTGGTTAGTCTGCGCCCACGGGACCTGGGTACGAAAGGCGGAGCTGATGAGTACGGTGCAAGGTGCTGGGGTTGTGGTCACGGGCGCGGGCGGAGGCATCGGAGCCGCACTCGCCCGCCGCTTCGCCGCGGAAGGCGCCAAGGTGGTCGTCAACGACATCGACCCCGGCAAGGCGAAGACCGTCGCCGACGAGATCGGCGCCGTCGCCGTACCCGGCGACGCCTCACAGATCGTCGACGAGGCCCGTGACGCCCTCGGCGGCGTCGTGGACGTCTACTGCGCCAACGCCGGGCTCGCCTCCGGCGGCGACGCCTTCGCCGACGAGGACGTATGGGCCGCGGCCTGGGACGTCAACGTGATGGCCCACGTCCGCGCGAGCAGGATCCTGCTCCCGGACTGGCTCGAGCGCGGCGCCGGACGCTTCGTGTCCACCGTCTCCGCCGCCGGACTCCTCACCATGATCGGCGCGGCACCCTACAGCGTCAGCAAGCACGGCGCCCTCGCCTACGCCGAGTGGCTCTCCCTCACCTACCGGCACCGCGGCATCAAGGTCCACGCGATCTGCCCCCAGGGCGTACGGACCGACATGCTGACCGCCAGCGGCAGCGCCGGCGAACTCGTCCTCACCCCCACCGCGATCGAGCCCGAGGACGTCGCCGACTCCCTCTTCGAGGCCATGGCGGAGGACCGCTTCCTCGTCCTGCCGCACGCGGAGGTCGCCGGATACTACGCGGCCCGAGCGACGCAGAACGACCGCTGGCTGGCCGGCATGAGCCACCTCCAGCAGAAGTGGGAGGAGGCCCGCCGATGAGCTCGATCTATGCCGCCAAGCCCTGGCTCTCCCTGCTCAGCGACGCCCAGCGGGCGCCGATCGACCCGCCCGCGACCGTGCTGCACGCGTTCCGCGCCGCCGTCGGCCGTGCCCCCGGTCACACCGCGCTCGCCTATTTCGACGGGCGCCTGACCTACCGCGAGACCGACGAACTGTCCGACTCCGTCGCCGGGCACCTCGCCGCCCGCGGGATCTCCCGCGGGGACCGGGTCGCGATCATGCTCCAGAACACCCCCCACTTCGTCATCGCCCTGCTCGGCGCGTGGAAGGCCGGAGCCACCGTCGTCCCTCTCAACCCGATGTACAAGTCGGGCGAGGTCGCCCACGTCCTCGCCGACGCCGAAGTGAGCGCGCTGATCTGCTCCGACCGCGCCTGGGACGGACACCTGCGCGACTGCGCCGCCGCGTCGCCCGTGCGGATGGCCCTCACCGCCTGCGAGCTCGACCTTCAGACGCGGGGCGACGAACGGGTCCTCGGCTTCGAGCGCACCGCGCCCGCCGACGACGCGGACGACCTCCTCGCCGTCGCCCGCCAGGGCCTCCCGGCCCCGTCCGACCGCGAACTCGCGGCCACCGACGTCGCGCTGATCAGCTACACGTCCGGCACCAGCGGCACCCCCAAGGGCGCCATGAACCTGCACGGCGGCATCACCTACAACGCGGAACGCCAGCGCACCGGCCACCCCGTGCCCGAAGGCGCCTGCTACTTCGTGCTCGCGCCGCTGTTCCACATCACCGGCATGGTCTGCCAGCTCGCCGCCTGCATCGCCAACGCGGGCACTCTGGCACTCGCCTACCGCTTCGAGGCCGGTGTCGTCCTCGACGCGTTCCTCGAGCACCGGCCCGCGTACACCGTCGGCCCGTCGACCGCCTTCATGGCCCTCGGCGCCCACCCCTCGGCCACGCCGGAGCACTTCGAGTCCTTCCGGGTGATCTCCTCCGGCGGGGCGCCCGTGCCGCCCGCGCTCGTCGAGAAGTTCAGAGCCGGCTTCGGCCCCTACATCCGCAACGGCTACGGGCTCACGGAGTGCACCGCCCCCTGCGCCTCCGTACCCCCGGAGAGGGAGGCCCCCGTCGACCCGGCCTCCGGCGACCTCTCCGTCGGACTCCCCGGCCCCGACACGGTCGTCCGGATCATCGACGACAAGGGCGAGGACGTGCCCTTCGGTGAGCAGGGCGAGATCGCGGTCTTTGGCCCGCAGGTCGTGCCCGGCTACTGGCGGCTCCCCGAGGCCACCGCGGAGGCCTTCCCCGACGGCGAACTGCGCACCGGCGACATCGGCTTCATGGACGAGGACGGCTGGCTCTACGTCGTCGACCGCAAGAAGGACATGATCAACGCCTCCGGCTTCAAGGTCTGGCCGCGCGAGGTCGAGGACGTCCTCTACACCCACCCCGCCGTCCGCGAGGCGGCCGTCGTGGGCATTCCCGACGCCTACCGCGGGGAGAGCGTGAAGGCGTTCGTCAGCCTGCGGCCCGGGGCGGTGGCGGAACCGGAGGAGATCTCCGCGTACTGCGCCGAGCGGCTGGCCGCCTACAAGTACCCCCGCGAGGTCGAGGTCCTGCCGGAGCTCCCCAAGACGACAAGTGGGAAGATCCTCAGGCGGGAACTGCGTTCCCCCGCGTAGCAGCCGGCCGAGCACGGCACGTACAGCACACAGCAGACAGCGAGAAAGGCGGGTGGCGGCAATGGCCAGGACGACGGACGGGGACGGCACCCCCGTCCCGCAGAGGCTGCTGGCCGCCGCCACCCGCCTCTTCGCGGAACGCGGCTACGACCGCACATCGGTCCAGGAGATCGTGGAGGCGGCCGGTGTCACCAAGGGCGCGCTCTACCACTACTTCGGTTCGAAGGAGGACCTCCTCCAGGAGGTCTACGCCCGCGTGCTCCGCGTCCAGCAGCAGCGCCTCGACGCCTACGCGGACGCCGACGAGCCCGTGGAGACCCGGCTGCGCGGGGCGGCGGCCGACGTCGTCGTCACCACGATCGAGAACCTCGACGACGCGGACATCTTCTTCCGCTCCATGCACCACCTGAGCCCGGAGAAGCACAAGCAGGTACGCGCGGAACGCCGCCGTTACCACGAGCGCTTCCGCGCGCTGGTGGAGGAGGGGCAGCGGGACGGCGTCTTCTCGTCGGCCACCCCGGCGGACCTTGTGGTCGACTACCACTTCGGCTCGATCCATCACCTGTCGACCTGGTACCGCCCGGACGGCCCCCTGACGAAGCAACAGGTCGCGGACCACTTGGCGGACCTGCTGCTGAGGGCGCTGCGACCGTAGCGGGGCGGGCTTGTCCGCTGCGCGGGGCGCGGCGTCCGGGGCGGGCGTGCCGCCTGCGGAGGGCTGTTCCGCTGCCGGGGCGCGGCGCCTGCGGCGAGCTTGTCCCTCCCCGCCCCTACCCGCGGCCGGGCTTCGCCCGGACCCCGGGTATCGCCCTGCGGCGGTGTTCGGGGCCGGGCTCGAACACCGTGCCGCCTTGCGGGCGGTGTTCCGGCTTCGTGCGGACCCGCGCGCCGTGCGGGGGTGTTCCGCGGATCCGCCGGCCGCGCCCCGACGCGGAGGCACTGGCGCAGGCGGCGCGGCCGCCGGCCGCTGCCCGTCATGGGTGGCGGCGTGCACACCCTGTATCGCCCTGCGGGCGGCGTTCCGGCTCGCGCGCGCACCCCGTACCGCCGCGCGGACGGCGTACCGTGTGCCCTCCAGTACCGGGCAGGATTCCGCTTGGCGAATCGGCCCCGCCGGCGGAGGCGCTCCGGCCTGGCCGGGCAACTCCAGCCTCGCCGGCGTTCGAGGAGCGGGGGTCCGGCGGGGGTCCCCCGCCGCCAGGCGTAGGGGGAGCCTCCGAAACACCGCGCGGAGCGCGGTGCCGGGTCCGGGCGGAGCCCGGTTCCGGGAGCGGCCCCGCCCAGCGGGGCCGCCCCGACCACGTCACATGTACTTCTTCAGTTCCCGCCGCGCCAGCGACCGCTGGTGCACTTCGTCCGGCCCGTCCGCCAGCTTCAGCGTCCGCGCCGACGCCCACAGCTCCGCCAGCGGGAAGTCCTGGCTGACGCCGCCCGCGCCGTGCGCCTGGACGGCCTTGTCGAGGATGTCGACGACCGCCCGCGGCGTTGCGATCTTGATCGCCTGGATCTCGGTGTGTGCCCCGCGGTTGCCGACCGTGTCCATCAGCCACGCCGTCTTCAGCACCAGCAGCCGCAGTTGCTCCACGGTGACCCGCGCGTCGGCGATCCAGTTCTGGACGACGCCCTGCTGCGCGATCGGCTTGCCGAAGGCGGTACGGGAGACGGCCCGCCGGCACATCAGCTCGATCGCGCGCTCCGCCATGCCGATCAGCCGCATGCAGTGGTGGATACGGCCCGGACCCAGCCGCGCCTGGGCGATGGCGAAGCCGCTGCCCTCCTCGCCGATCAGGTTCGTCGCGGGGACCCGTACGTCGTCGAAGACGACTTCGGCGTGGCCGCCGTGGGAGTGGTCCTCGTAGCCGTACACCTGCATCGCGCGTCGTATCTGCACGCCGGGGGTGTCGCTGGGCACCAGGATCATCGACTGCTGGCGGCGGATGTCCTCGCCGTCCGGGTCGGTCTTGCCCATGACGATCAGGATCTTGCAGTCGGGGTTCATGGCCCCGGAGATGTACCACTTGCGGCCGTTTACGACGTAGTCGTCACCGTCCCGGTCGATGCGGGTCCGGATGTTGGTCGCGTCGGAGGAGGCCACCTCGGGCTCGGTCATCGCGAACGCCGAGCGGATCTCACCCGCGAGCAGCGGCTCGAGCCACTGCTTCTTCTGCTCGTCGGAGCCGAACTGGGTGAGCACCTCCATGTTGCCGGTGTCCGGGGCCGCGCAGTTCAGCGCGGTCGGCGCGAGGTGCGGGCTGCGGCCGGTGATCTCGGCGAGCGGCGCGTACTGGAGGTTGGTCAGCCCGGCGCCGTACTCGGAGTCGGGGAGGAAGAGGTTCCACAGGCCCTGCTTGCGGGCCTCGGCCTTGAGTTCCTCCACGATCGCGGGCGTGTCCCAGGGGGAGGCGAGCTCGGCGCGCTGCTCCTCCGCGATCTTCTCGGCCGGGTAGACGTGCTCGTCCATGAAGGCGACCAGTTTGCCGCGGAGTTCTTCGGTGCGCGCGTCGAATGCGAAGTCCATGAGGTACTCAGCCTTCCTGAAGGGTGGTGAGACCGTGCTCGATGAAGAGGGGGACGAGGTCGCCGATGCGGTCGAATCCGGCGCCGACGGTCTGACCGAGGGTGTAGCGGTAGTGGATGCCCTCGAGGATCACGGCGAGCTTGAACCAGGCGAACGCTTCGTACCAGGAGATCGCCGAGGTGTCACGGCCGGAGCGCTCCGCGTAACGCTCGATCAGTTCGGCGGGGGACGGGTGGCCGGCGGCGCCCGCGGTGGTGCTGACGGGGGAGTCGGGCAGTTCCAGCCGCTTGCTGTACATGACCAGCAGGCCGAGGTCGGTCAGCGGGTCGCCGAGGGTCGACATCTCCCAGTCCAGGACGGCCTTGATCCGGTCGTCGTCGCCGATCAGGACGTTGTCGAGGCGGTAGTCGCCGTGGACCACGGTGGCGGCGGGGGAGTCGGGCAGCGCGCGCCCGAGCGCGGCGTGCAGTTCGTCGATGCCGGCCAGGTCGCGTCCCCGAGAGGCCGCCAGCTGCTTGCCCCAGCGCCGCAGCTGCCGGTCGAGGAAGCCCTCCGGCCGGCCGAAGTCGCCGAGGCCGACGGCCGCCGGGTCCACGGCGTGCAGCTCGACGAGGGTGTCGACGAGGGCGAGGACGGCGTCCCGGGTGCGCTCCGCACCGAGCGGAGCCAGTTGCTCCGCCGTGCGGTAGGGGGTGCCGTCCACGAACTCCATGATGTAGAACGGCGACCCGATGACCGACTCGTCCTCGCACAGCAGCACGGGCTGCGGGACCGGGACGGCGGTCGGCGCCAGGGCGCTGATGACACGGTGCTCGCGCTTCATGTCGTGCGCCGTCGCCAGCACATGGCCGAGCGGCGGCCGGCGTACCACCCACCGGCTGGTGCCGTCGGTGACGGCGTAGGTGAGGTTGGAGCGGCCGCCCTGGATCAGCCGGGCGCTGAGCGGTCCGCCCACCAGTCCGGGCCGCTCACGGTCGAGATGGCCGCGCAGCTGCTCGGGATCGAGGCCTGGCGGGACTGAGCTCATGATGCGCACCTCCGGGGGGCGGTCCTGGGGAACGCGTTCATGATGACCGACCAGTCGGTATGTCGTCCAGTGGCCCGGTGGAAAGCGATGCCAGGATCACACTCGCGCGACAGGCGCCGGCCCCCTCGGGGGTCGCCCGCTCGAGGAAGCGGAGCGCGCCGAGAGGTCAGGCGTGGCAGGCCACCGGCACCCCGCCGTTCATCGCCGCCATGTCCGCGAACACCGCGGCGGGATCGAGCGGGGAGCCCTCGGGGAGACCGTCGAGCTCCGCGTACGCCCGGTGCAGGTTGGCCACCAGCCGTTCGCTCTCCCGCAGTTCGGCGAACACGCCGAGATCCGCCTCGCGTGCCGTCTCCAGCGGACTCAGTCCCTTGGCGTGGCCCTCCGCGGCCAGTTCGGCGACGAAGCGCAGGTAACGCTCCGTCGCGTCGTAGGCCGACGGGTCGGTGATCGGCCCGTGGCCGGGCACCACGGTCTCCGCCCCCAATGAGCGCAGTACATCCAGCGCCCGCAGCGAGCCGCTGAGCGAGCCCATCGGGACGAACGGCGTACCGCCCTGGAAGACCAGGTCACCGGTGAAGACGATGCCCTGCCGCGGCAGGTGGACGATCGTGTCGCCCGCGGTGTGGGCGACCCCGCCGGGATGGACGAGCCGCACTTCGATGTCCCCTGTATGAACCGTCATCCGGTCGTTGTACGTGACGGTCGGCGCGGTGATCCGGATATCCCCGAAATCCGTCTGCGGCCAGATCAGGTGGAGCTGGCGGCCCGCCGCGAGCACCTCGGTCCGGCACGATGCGTGCCCGACGACCACGGCCTCCGGCAGGAAGACCCCGTTGCCGTAGGTGTGATCGCCGTGGTGGTGGGTGTTGACGACGGTACGGGGAAGAGGCGCGCCGGTCGCGAGGAGCGCCCCGCGCAGCGCCCGGGCCCGACGCTCGGTGGCCGTGGTGTCGACGAGGAGCGTCGACTCCCCGTCGGTCACGAAGCCCGCGTTGTTCAGGCACCAGCCGCCGTCGGGCTGGACGTAGGCGTGCACGCCCGGCGCGAGCCGGACGGTGTAGGGCTCTGTGGCAGGCACGATGGCTCCCGGAGAGGTGTCGACGGTGGATCGGCCCTCAGAGCCTGCCAGTTGACCCGCCTGCGCGTCAGTCAGTGGTCGTCCCAGTGCCCGTCGTGTCCCGCGTGCCGGTGCCCGTCGTGGAGGTAGTCGACGTGGTCGCCGTGCACGACGGCGGGGTGGCCGCACCCGTTGCCGTGCTCGTGCGCGTGACCGCTGTGCGACACGTGCTCACCCGGCTCGCACTCGTCCCAGTGCCCCCCGTGCTGCCGGTGGAGATGCCCGTCGTGCGCGTAGTCCATGTGGTCGCCGTGGGGGATCTCGGTGTGGCCGCAGGACGGGCCGTGCGTGTGCTCGTGTGCGGTGTGCTCCTGGTGTGCAACGGTCATGGCGCTCACCTCTGGTGCTTTCGTGCCGTTCTGTCCGCCTTCCAGGCTAGTCGGCGGCTCCGGGGCCGGCCGCCCGCCGCCCGTCACGCCACGAGGGAACAGTTGTCCGACATGGAGCGTCACCCGCTGTCACACCACGATCGCCACGGCGCACGCGGCCAGAGCCAGCACGCACCCGACCGCCGCGATCGCCCCACGCACCGGCATCGCCGCCGGCCTGGCCGCGTCCATCGCGCGCAGGCGCCGGTGCGCGACCCACAGGAACCCCAGCCACGCGACCACGCTCAGTCCTGCCGCGAGAGCCGTGTCCTGAGCCGTCTGCCGGGCGGCGAGGACCGCCACCACCGTGCAGGTCAGCGTCGTCCGGCGCCAGGCCAGCCGGGTCCGCTCGGGCTGAAGCCCCGGATCGCGAGCGAGAGGCGCCGTCACAGGTCACCCCAGGCCACCACGGCCACCATGGCGAGGGAGACGACCGCGACGACGACGGCCAGCAGCGCCGGGAACCGGGACACCGGCAGATCGTCGCCGCGCCGCATCGCCAGCTCGCACCGGACCCAGTGGTTCACCGCGCGTACCGCACACACCGCCCCGACGCCGATCAGCGCGAGCGCCAGCCCCGCCCGTACACCCCAGCGCAGGTCCGGCAGGAACTGGTCGACGGCGAAGCCGCCGCCGATGAGCGCGAGCGCCGTACGGATCCAGGCAAGGAACGTCCGCTCGTTGGCGAGCGAGAACCGGTAGTCGGGCGTGTCGCCCTCTTCCCGGATCCGCGCAGGCGCGAACCACAGCCGCAGGCTCTGCAGGAAATCGCTCACGCAGGGCACCCTACCCGCGCACTGTCGGTGGCTCCGGCCCAGCTCCGGGCACAACCCGGCACCGTCCGGCCCGGTGCCGAGCCCGGACGCTCAGCCCGTTCGGTGCGCCTTGAGCCGCTCGTACGCGGCCAGCCCGTCGGGCACCCACTCCCACGCCCCGAGCCTCGCCTCCAGTTCGGCGTCCGTCAGGAAGCCGTACCAGTCGATCTCCTCAGGCTGAGGCTCCACCGGCAGCTCACAACGGACCTCGTAGACGTACGACCACCAGGTGGGGCCGGAGCCGCTGTCCCCTTCGTAGAGGAACTTGAACAGCGGTACGGGGCGGGGGAGTCCGCGTACGCCGAGCTCCTCCTCCGCCTCGCGCAGCGCCGCGTCGTCGTAGCTCTCCCCGGTGCCCACGACACCGCCGACGAACATGTCGTACATCGAGGGGAAGACCAGCTTCGTGGCCGTGCGCCGGTGCACGAAGACGCGTCCCTCGGCATCCCTGACGAGGATGAACGCGCACCGGTGGCGCAGTCCGCGCGCGTACGCCTCGCCGCGCGGGGCCTGTCCGATCACACGGTCGTGCTCGTCGACGATGTCGAGGATCTCTTCTGCGGGCCGCACGGAAGTCATGGCACCCATGAAAACACCGCCGCACGCCGCCGTTGACCGGTCCGCCATTGACGAGTTACCCACCCGTAAGGAAGATCGGGTGCCACCGGCCCGACGGAGAATGGACAACCATGGCGTACGACGCTGATGTGATCGTGATCGGGGCAGGACTCGCGGGCCTCGTGGCCACGGCCGAACTCGTCGACGCCGGACGGAAGGTCATCCTCCTCGACCAGGAATCCGAGCGGTCCGTCGGGGGCCAGGCGCACTGGTCCTTCGGCGGCCTCTTCTTCGTCGACTCGCCCGAGCAACGCCGCATGCGCATCAAGGACAGCCACGCGCTCGCCATGCAGGACTGGCTGGGCACCGCAGGCTTCGACCGCGAGGAGGACCGCTGGCCGCGCAAGTGGGCGGAGGCCTACGTCGACTTCGCCGCAGGGGAGAAGCGGGCCTGGCTGCACCGGCAGGGCGTGCGGTTCTTCCCCGTCGTCGGCTGGGCGGAGCGCGGCGGCTACGACGCGAACGGCCACGGCAACTCCGTACCCCGCTTCCACATCACCTGGGGCACCGGCCCCGGCCTGGTGGCACCCTTCGAGCGGCGCGTCCGTGAAGGAGTCGCCAGAGGGCTGGTGCAGCTGAGGTTCCGGCACCGGGTGACCGGTCTCGCCGGCAGCGCGGGCGTCCTCGACACCGTCACCGGTGAGATCCTCGAGCCGTCCGACGCGGAGCGCGGCGCGGCGAGCAGCCGCGAGGTCACCGGCGCCTTCGAGCTCAAGGCCCAGGCGGTGATCGTCACTTCGGGCGGTATCGGCGGCAACCACGACCTCGTCCGCGCGCAGTGGCCGAAGCGGCTCGGCACCCCGCCGAAGAAGATGCTCTCCGGCGTCCCCGCGCACGTCGACGGGCTGATGCTCGGCATCGCCGAGCGCGCCGGCGCGAGCCACATCAACCGCGACCGGATGTGGCACTACACCGAGGGCATCGAGAACTGGAACCCGATCTGGGCCAGGCACGGCATCCGCATCCTGCCGGGCCCTTCCTCCCTCTGGCTGGACGCACGCGGCAGACGGCTGCCGGTGCCGCTGTTCCCCGGCTTCGACACCCTCGGCACGCTCGAACACATCATGCGTACCGGCCACGACTACACCTGGTTCGTGCTCGACCAGAAGATCATCGGCAAGGAGTTCGCCCTGTCGGGCTCCGAGCAGAACCCGGACCTGACGGGCAAGTCCGTCCGCGACGTCTTCGTACGTGCCAGGGCCGACGTGCCCGCGCCGGTGAAGGCGTTCATGGACAGGGGCGTCGACTTCGTCGTGGAGAAGGACCTGGGCGCGCTGGTGCGAGGCATGAACGAACTTACCGGGGACGGACTGATCGACGAGGCTGAGCTGCGGCGCGAGATCACGGCGCGGGACCGGGAGGTCGCCAACCCGTTCACCAAGGACCTTCAGGTCACGGCGATCCACGGCGCCCGCAAGTACCTCGGCGACAAGCTGATCCGCACCGCCGCGCCGCACCGTCTGCTGGACCCCAAGGCGGGTCCGCTGATCGCCGTACGGCTCAACATCCTGACCCGCAAGTCGCTCGGCGGCCTGGAGACGGACCTCTCCTCGCGGGTCCTGGACGGGTCCGGCGCCCCGCTGCCGGGCCTGTACGCCGCGGGCGAGGCGGCGGGCTTCGGCGGCGGCGGCGTCCACGGCTACCGCTCCCTGGAGGGCACGTTCCTCGGCGGCTGTCTCTTCTCGGGCCGCGCGGCGGGCCGTGCGGCGGCGAGGGCGGTGTCATAGGGGCGGGGGCGCGGCCCCCCAAGTGTGACGGAAGTCTGACGGCCCCCCGTCACCCCTGGCATCCGGCCCGGCCAAGTGCTCGAATCGAAGGGTGACGTCCCCACACTCCGACCCGGCCGGCCCCGCCGAACCCGCCGAACCCGATGGTCCCGGCGCCCCCGTCGGCCGCCGTGTCGTGCTCGGCATGCTCGGTCTCGGCGCCGCCGGTGTCGCCGCCGCGCCCTATCTGCAGCGTGGCCTGGAGAGCTTCCTCGGCGCCACCGCCGACAAGGACCCGACGGGCCTGACCGGGCTGCTGCCGAACGGCGGCGGATTCCGCTACTACTCGGTCGCGTCGTCCGTGCCACGCAAGACCGCGGAGACCTACCGCCTGACCGTCGACGGCCTCGTCCGGAAACCGGCCACGTACACACTGGCCGACCTCCGGGCCATGCCGCAGACGCGGATCGTGCGGGACGTGCAGTGCGTCACCGGGTGGCGCGTGCCCGACACGCCCTTCGAGGGCGTGAAGCTCTCGCAGCTGCTTGACGCCGCCGGCGTACGTCCGCAGGCACGGGCGATCCGGTTCACCTGCTTCGACGGGACCTACAGCGAGAGCCTGACGCTCACACAGGCCCGGCGGGACGACGTCCTCGTCGCGCTGCGGATGCAGGACAAGCCGGTCAGCCACTCGCACGGCGGCCCGGTCCGGCTGTACGTGGCGCCGATGTACTTCTACAAGTCGGCGAAGTGGCTGTCCGGGATCACGGTCACGTCCTCCGTCCGGCCCGGTTACTGGGAGGAGCGGGGCTATGACGTCGACGCCTGGGTCGGCCGGTCCAACGGCCGCACCGACACCCCCACCGTCTGAGCCCGCCGCACGGGGTGAGCCGATGGAACGCACCGCCCGCAGACGGCGCTTCACCCGTGCGGAGCGCCTGCTGCACCGCACGACCGCCGCGCTGATGCTGCTGTGCATCGTGACCGCGGCCGTGCTCTACGTGCCGCAGCTGGCCGAACTCGTCGGCCGCCGGCACCTCGTGGTGACGGTCCACCAGTGGGCCGGGGTGCTGCTGCCCGTGCCGTTCGTCCTGGCGCTGGCCTCCCGCGCGTTCCGCGCGGACCTGCGCCGGCTGAACCGCTTCGCGCCGTACGACCCGGCGTGGCTGCGTGCCGTGCGCCGGCGCGAGCACGGTCCGTCGGCGCGTCCGGCGGGCAAGTTCAATGCCGGGCAGAAGATCTACGCGGCCTGGACGGCCGGAGCGGTGCTGGTCATGCTCGGCACCGGTCTGCTGATGTGGTTCACCGGCCTCGCGCCGCTGGTGTGGCGGACGAGCGCCACCTTTGTGCACGACTGGCTCTCCCTGGCTGTCGGGATCGCCGTCGCCGCGCACATCGCGATGGCGCTCGCCGACCCGGAGGCACGCCGCGGCATGCGCACCGGGTCGGTCGAGCGCCGGTGGGCCCGAGAGCACCACCCGAGGTGGCTAGAGGACGAGTGACAGCAGCAGCACGAACACGATGCCGACGACCGAGATGATCGTCTCCATCACCGACCAGGTCTTGATCGTCTGGCCGACGCTCATGCCGAAGTACTCCTTCACCAGCCAGAAGCCGGCGTCGTTGACGTGGCTGAAGAACAGCGAGCCGGCGCCGATCGCGAGGACGAGCAGGGCCGCGTGCGAGGTCGACATGTCGGCCGCCAGTGGCGCCACCAGGCCGGCCGCGGAGATCGTGGCCACGGTCGCGGAGCCGGTCGCGAGCCGGATCGCGACGGCGATGAGCCAGGCGAGCAGCAGGGTCGGGATGGCCCAGTCCTTGGAGAAGTCCAGGATCATCTGTCCGACACCGATGTCGATCAGCGTCTGCTTGAAGCCGCCGCCGGCGCCGACGATGAGCAGCACACCGGCGATCGGGGCGAGCGACTTCTCGACCGTCGAGGAGAGCCGGCTCTTGGTGAACCCGGCGGCCCGGCCCAGCGTGAACAGGCCGACGATCACGGCGGCGAGCAGGGCGATCAGCGGAGAGCCGATGACGTCGGTGACGCGCTGGACGCCGTTCTCCGGGTTGTCCACCACGATGTCGACGAGGGCCTTGGCCATCATCAGGACGACGGGGAGCAGCACCGTGGCGACGGTGGCGCCGAAGCTCGGCCGCTTCTCCAGGTCGTCGGAGGCGCGCTGCGGGATCATCTTCTCCGGCGCGGGGATGTCCACCCAGCGCGCGGCGTACTTGGAGAACACCGGACCGGCGATGATGACGGTCGGTATCGCGACGACAAGGCCGAGGGCCAGGGTGACGCCGAGGTTGGCGCCGATGGCGTCGATCGCGACCAGCGGGCCGGGGTGCGGCGGGATGAGGCCGTGCATCACGGACAGACCGGCGAGCGCCGGGATACCGATCCGCATCAGCGAGTAGTTGCCGCGCTTGGCGACCATGAGCACGACCGGGATCAGCAGGACGATGCCGACCTCGAAGAACAGCGGAAGTCCGATGATCGAGGCGATCAGCACCATCGCCCAGGGCATGGCCCGGCCGCTCGCCTTGGCGAGGATCGTGTCGACGATCTGGTCCGCGCCGCCGGAGTCGGCGAGCAGCTTGCCGAGGATCGCGCCCAGGGCGATCAGCACACCGACGCCCGCGACGGTCGAGCCCAGGCCGGCGGTGAAGGAGGCGATCGCCCTGTCGAGCGGTGCTCCGGCGAACGCGCCGAGCGCGAGCGACCCGATGGTCAGCGCCAGGAAGGCGTGCAGCTTGAACTTGGTGATGAGCAGAACGATGACAGCGATGCCCGCGAGGACGGCGATGCCCAGCTGTGCGTTGCCCGCCGAGGTGATCGGTTCGACGGCGTCCGCTGCCAGCATCTCGACGCTGAGACTGGTCACGGTGATTCCTTAGTCTTCGAGCCCGCGCAGCGCGGCGACGGCCCGTTCGGTGATTTCTTCGGGGGTTCCGGACACATCGACGGCGACGCCCGCCTCGTCCTCCTCCAGTGGCTGGAGGGTCGCGAACTGGGAGTCCAGCAGCGCCGTGGGCATGAAGTGGCCCTTGCGCTCCGCCATCCGCTGCTCGATGAGCTCGCGGCTGCCGGTGAGGTGGAGGAAGACGGCGTCGGGCGCTGCAGCCCGCAGCCTGTCGCGGTACGCACGCTTGAGCGCGGAGCTGGAGACCACTCCGCCGAGCCCGGCCCGGCCGTGGGCCCACGTGCCGATGGCGTCCAGCCACGGGCGGCGGTCCGCGTCGTCCAGGGGGACGCCGGCCGTCATCTTGGCGATGTTCGCCGGGGGATGGAAGTCGTCGCCTTCGGCGTACGGGACGCCCAGGGCGGCGGCGAGCAGGGGCCCGATCGTGGTCTTGCCGGTTCCTGCTACGCCCATCACCACGACGACGTGGGGGGTGCTCATTACGTGCCTCGCTGTCCTCGTCGACCGCTCGATGTCGGTCCGTCGCGCTACTGAAACCTATTAGGTACGACGTATTCAAGAGGCTGAGACATAAACGTCATACTTTTTGTTCCCGCGGGCCAGCGTGTGATCCACGCCCGTAGGCTTTGCCCATGACCACAGAAGGCCGAGGGCTTCACACCCATGTGCTCGACACCCTCGGCCTCGCCATCACGGCGGGCGAGTATCCGCAGGGCAGCGTGCTGCGTACCGACGAGGTCGCCCAGCGTTTCGACGTGTCACGCACGGTCGTCCGTGAAGTGGTCCGCGTCCTCGAGTCCATGCACCTCGTGGAGTCCCGCCGCCGCGTCGGCGTCACCGTGCGTCCCACCGAGGAGTGGAACGTCTTCGACCCCCGCGTCATCCGATGGCGGCTGGCCGGCGCCGACCGACCGCGCCAGCTGCGCTCACTGACCGTGCTGCGCTCCGCGGTGGAACCCGTCGCTGCCGGACTCGCCGCCGTCCACGCGACCCCCGAGCAGTGCGCGGCGCTGACCGAGGAGGCCCTCGGCATGGTCGCCACCTCCCGCGGCCAGCAGCTCGAGGGGTATCTGAAGCACGACATCGCCTTTCACCGGGTGGTGCTCAACGCCTCCGGCAACGAGATGTTCGCGCGGCTGGGGGACGTCGTCGCCGAGGTCCTCGCGGGCCGTACCCACCACCATGTGATGTTCGACGACCCCGACCCGGCGGCGGTGACGCTGCATGTCCGGGTGGCGGAGGCCGTTCGCGAAGGCGATGCGGAAAGAGCCGAGCGGCTCACCCGTGAGATCGCCGTCGGGGCCCTCGAGGAACTGGACGTACTCGCGCCCTGAACTTCGTGACACCCTGGCTTACCTTGCCGAAACCTCTGAAGTACCTCAGATGTCTGTCTGAGTGAGGTGCGACACTGCCAAAATCCCAGGGTTGCCCTGACGATGAGCCCTTGGGCCATTCATGCCCGAAGCCGGGCCGGGGCGTCCCCTTCCTTCACCCCTGGGAAGGCGCCGGCGCAGGCCGGGTACCGCACACCCCCTCACGAAGGCGAACAACCTCAATGAGTGACCGCACCATGGCTGCGGCCGATACGCCCGTCGCCGGCGCGACGGGTTCCCCCCACGTGGACGCCGGAGACGCCGGGTACCGCAAGGACCTCAAGTCGCGGCACATCAACATGATCGCCATCGGCGGTGCCATCGGTACGGGGCTCTTCCTCGGCGCCGGTGGCCGCATGGCCGGAGCAGGTCCCTCCCTGTTCATCGCCTACGCCGTCTGCGGCGTCTTCGCCTTCTTCGTCGTGCGCGCGCTCGGTGAGCTGGTGCTCTACCGGCCGTCCTCCGGCGCCTTCGTCTCCTACGCCCGTGAGTTCATGGGCGAGAAGGGCGCCTACACGGCGGGCTGGTTGTACTTCCTGAACTGGTCGACGACCGCCATCGCCGACATCACCGCGGCCGCGACCTACGCCCACTTCTGGGCGATGTTCAGCGACGTCCCGCAGTGGGTGCTGGCGCTGATCGCGCTCGCCGTGGTCCTCACCGCCAACCTCATCTCGGTGAAGTACTTCGGTGAGATGGAGTTCTGGTTCGCGATCATCAAGGTCGCCGCGCTCGTCGTATTCATGCTCATCGGCATCTACCTGGTCGTCACCTCCCACGACGTCGGCGGCCACACCCCGGGCTTCTCCACCATCAGTGACAACGGCGGTATCTTCCCGAGCGGCTTCATGCCGATGCTGCTGCTCATCCAGGGCGTCGTCTTCGCCTACGCCTCCGTCGAGCTGTGCGGTGTCGCCGCCGGTGAGACCGAGAACCCCGAGAAGATCATGCCCCGCGCGATCAACTCGATCATGTGGCGCGTGGGCCTGTTCTACGTCGGCTCCGTCGTCCTGCTGGCGCTGCTGCTCCCGTACACGGCGTACTCCGGCGACGAGAGCCCCTTCGTCACCGTCTTCGACAAGCTCGGCATCCCCGGTGCGGCCGGCGTGATGAACCTCGTCGTCCTGACCGCGGCCCTGTCCAGCCTGAACTCGGGCCTCTACTCGACCGGCCGCATCCTGCGGTCCATGTCGATGTCCGGTTCCGCGCCCCGGTTCACCGGCGTCATGAACAAGGGCGGCGTTCCCTACGGCGGCATTCTGCTCACCGCCGCCTTCGGTGTCCTCGGCGTGCTGCTCAACTACGTCATGCCGGGCGACGCCTTCGAGCTGGTGCTCAACTTCGCCTCGATCGGCATCATCGGCACCTGGGCGATGATCATGGTCTGCTCGCTGCTGTTCTGGCACCGCTCCCAGGACGGCCGCGTCACCAGGCCCGCCTATCAGCTGCCCTGGGCCCCGTACACGCAGATCGTCACGCTGCTCTTCCTGGGCTCCGTCGTCGTCCTGATGTGGATGGACGAGGGCATCTCCCGCACAACCGTCAACTGCCTGCCACTGATCGCGGCCGCGCTGGTCGGCGGCTGGTTCCTGGTCCGTAAGCGGGTGCGCACCGTGGCCGCCGCGGGCAAGGAACTCTGACCCTTCGCCTCGAGAACCCCGCCGAAGGCCCCCGCGGCACGTCCCGCGGGGGCCTTCGCCGTGCCCGTGCCCTGCCGGGTCCTCGAACAGTCCATAGTGGGTGGCGACGTCCACCGCACGAGGAAGGGCAGGTTCTGCGATGCCGCAGCAGGTGCAAGGTGTGATCGCACCCGGGAAGAACGAGCCGGTACGGGTCGAGACGATCACCGTCCCCGACCCGGGGCCGGGCGAGGCCGTGGTGAAGGTGCAGGCGTGCGGGGTCTGCCACACCGATCTGCACTACAAGCAGGGCGGGATCAACAACGACTTCCCGTTCCTGCTCGGCCATGAGGCCGCGGGCGTCGTCGAGTCGGTCGGCGAGGGCGTCACCGACGTCGGGCCGGGCGACTTCGTGATCCTCAACTGGCGTGCCGTGTGCGGCCGCTGCCGCGCGTGCCTGCGCGGGCGCCCCTGGTACTGCTTCGACACGCACAACGCCCGGCAGAAGATGACCCTCACGGACGGCACCGAGCTCTCGCCCGCGCTCGGCATCGGAGCCTTCGCGGAGAAGACCCTGGTCGCCGCCGGGCAGTGCACCAAGGTCGACCCGGCGGCCTCCCCGGCGGTCGCCGGACTGCTCGGCTGCGGTGTCATGGCCGGCATCGGCGCCGCCATCAACACCGGCCAGGTGGGCCGCGGTGACTCGGTGGCCGTCATCGGCTGCGGCGGCGTGGGCGACGCGGCGGTCGTCGGCGCGCGGCTGGCCGGGGCCGCCCGGATCATCGCCGTCGACATCGACGACCGCAAGCTCGAGACGGCGAAGAAGATGGGCGCCACCCACACCGTCAACTCGGCCTCCACCGACCCCGTCGAGGCGATCCGCGCACTCACCGGAGGCTTCGGCGCCGACGTCGTCATCGAGGCCGTGGGCCGGCCGGAGACGTACGAACAGGCCTTCTACGCCCGTGACTTGGCCGGCACCGTCGTCCTCGTCGGCGTGCCAACCCCCGAGATGAAGATCGAACTGCCGCTGCTGGACGTCTTCGGCAGGGGCGGGTCGCTCAAGTCGTCCTGGTACGGCGACTGCCTGCCCTCCCGCGACTTCCCGATGCTGATCGACCTGCACCAGCAGGGACGCATCGACCTCGGCGCGTTCGTCACGGAGACCATCGGACTCGGCGACGTCGAGAAGGCGTTCGCCCGGATGCACGAGGGCGACGTACTGCGATCGGTGGTGCAGTTCTGATGACGGCCCGTATCGATCATCTGGTCACCTCCGGCACCTTCTCGCTCGACGGCGGCACCTGGGACGTCGACAACAACGTCTGGATCGTCGGCGACGAACACGAGGCGATCGTCGTCGACGCAGCGCACGACGCGGACGCGATCCTGGCCGCGCTCGGCGGCCGTACGCTGCGCGCCGTCGTCTGCACCCACGCGCACAACGACCACATCGACGCGGCCCCCCCGCTCGCCGCCGCCACCGGCGCACCGATCCTGCTGCACCCCGACGACCTGCCGCTGTGGAAGCAGACCCACCCGGAGCGCGCCCCGGACGCCGAACTCGTGGACGGAGCGGTGCTCAGCGTCGCGGGCACCGGTCTGACCGTGCTGCACACACCGGGCCACGCCCCCGGCGCCGTCTGCCTCCACGCCCCCGAGCTCACCACCGTCTTCACCGGCGACACCCTCTTCCAGGGCGGACCGGGCGCCACCGGCCGGTCGTTCTCCGACTTCCCGACGATCGTCGACTCGATCCGGGACCGGCTGCTCACCCTGCCGCCTGAGACGGTCGTCCGTACCGGCCACGGCGACACGACGACCATCGGCGCGGAGGCGCCGCACCTTCAGGAGTGGATCGACCGCGGCCACTGAACGAACTCCAGCCGGCTGCGGAAGCTCCGCGGTTCACCGGTCACCGGATCGGTGAACTCCAGCCCCCGCGCGAGGAGCTGGAGCGGACGGGCGTAGTCGTCGGGGCCGTCGGGCAGCACCACCGGATACAGCGGGTCGTGCAGGATCGGCAGCCCCAGGGCGTTCATATGGACGCGTAGCTGATGGGTACGGCCGGTGGCCGGCAGCAGCCGGTACCGGCCGAGCCCGTCGCGCACCTCGAGCAGCTCGATCCGGCTCTCGCTGTTCGGCTCTCCCGGCTCCTCCACGGCGGCGAGCACCCCGCGTTCCTTGACGATGCGGCTGCGCACGGTACGCGGCAGTGCCACGGCCGGGTCGTGGGGCGCCACGGCCTCGTACTCCTTGCGCACCCGCCGGTCCCGGAACATCGTCTGATAAGCGCCCCGGTCGCCGGGCCGCACGACGAAGAGGACCAGCCCCGCCGTGAGGCGGTCCAGCCGGTGCGCGGGCTGCAGCGCAGGCAGCTCCAGGTCCCGGCGCAACCGGGCGAGCGCCGTCTCCCGCACATGGCTGCCGCGCGGCATGGTGGCCAGGAAGTGCGGCTTGTCGGCGATCACGATGTGCTCGTCGCGGTGCACGACGCCGATCCCGAACGGCACCGGCTCTTCTTCGGGGAAGTCACGGTGGAACCACAGATCCCGTCCCGCCGTGTAGGCCTCGTCGGCGGTGACGGGCCCTTCCGCGGTGACGAAACGCCCTTCGCGAACCATGGCGTCGACCCGCTCCGTGCCGATGGCGGCCCCGTACCGCGCCAGCAGATGGTGACGCACGGTCGGCCAGGCCCCGTCCGGGTCCTCGGGCAGTCGCAGCCGCACGGGATCGATGCCGTCGCGCTGGGGAAGCGGCGCGGGCAGGTGCGGTCGGTTTCTGCGTCTCACGACGAGACTGTAGACCGGATGGATCCGCTGCCGCGGTGGCGTCCGTAGCGTCCGGGCGCCGGGTCCGCCCAGCCGGTCCTCGCGCGTCAGTGCTCCAATTCCGCCGCCGACGTACATCACGACGACCCCGATGATGACGAGGGCGATGCCGATGAGCGTCGCCGGTCTGACCGGTTCGTCGAAGAGGACGACGCCGCCGAGGAACGCACGCACCGTGCCCACGCCCGACCAGATCGCGTACACCGGGCCGACGTCGAGCGTCTTGAGAGCCTGGGCCAGCATGACGAAAGCGGCGCCGTGGCCGATGGCCACCAGGACGGTGGGGCCGAGGCGGGTCAGGCCGTGCGATGCACGCAGCGAGAGGGTCGCGATCACTTCGGAGATGATCGCTCCCGCGACCAGCAGGGCCCCCATCAGCGCACCTCCCCGGCGGTGTCGGTCCGACCGGTGCCGACCGGATCGATTGTGGACGGATCGGCACCGACCGGAACCGCACCGGCCGGTCCGGTGTTCGCCGGACCGGTGCCGGCGCGATCCGTGGCGATGCACTCGGTGAGGAGCCGGCGCAGCTCGACATGTGCCGCATCGTGCGGCGGGGCGAGGTGGAGCAGGCGCGCCGTCCACCAGCCGTCGACGGCCATGCGTACCAGCGTGCTCACCCCGGCGGCAGGCCGTCCGCGTCCAGTCGTTCTGGTTGCTGGTCGGCGTCGGGCGTGCGGACCGGTCACGATCACTCGGGAGGGGATCAGGGGGCGGAGCAACAAAAGATCCCCACGGAATTCCGTGGGGATCTTGATGGTGTCCGAGGGGGGACTTGAACCCCCACGCCCGATAAAGGGCACTAGCACCTCAAGCTAGCGCGTCTGCCATTCCGCCACCCGGACAAGGTGTCTGTCTCGCGGCCCTGGGCCGTTCCGACGTGGAAAACCATAGCAAACATTCGGACCCCCTCGATCACACCCCCGGTTCACCCGACGGCCGCTGCGACGGCCGGGACCGGCCCTTGGGCCGAGGGCGTGATGACGAGAGGATGAGGCGGACCACCAGCAGCGACAGCGGGAGGAATCAGCGTGAGCGAGTCGAACACGGCCCGGGCGGTCACGGGCGAGGACGAGGTCGTCGATCTCTGCCGTGAGCTGATCAGGATCGACACCAGCAACTACGGCGACCACTCGGGCCCCGGCGAACGCGCGGCCGCCGAGTACGTCGCGGAGAAACTCGCCGAGGTCGGTCTGGAGCCGCAGATCCTCGAGTCGCACCGGGGCCGTGCCTCGACCGTGGCCCGCATCGAGGGCGAGGACCCCTCGCGGCCCGCCCTGCTGATCCACGGCCATCTCGACGTCGTGCCCGCGAACGCGGACGACTGGACCCACCACCCGTTCTCCGGCGAGATCGCCGAGGACTGCGTGTGGGGCCGGGGCGCCGTCGACATGAAGGACATGGACGCCATGACCATCGCTGTCGTACGGGACAGGCTGCGCAGCGGCCGTAAGCCCCCGCGCGACATCGTGCTGGCCTTCCTGGCCGACGAGGAGGCCGGCGGCACCTACGGCGCCCGGTACCTCGTCGACGAGCACCCGGACCTGTTCGAAGGGGTCACGGAGGCCATCGGCGAGGTCGGCGGCTTCTCCTTCACCGTCAATGAGAACCTGCGGCTCTACCTCGTCGAGACGGCGCAGAAGGGCATGCACTGGATGCGCCTGACCGTGGACGGCACCGCCGGCCACGGCTCCATGACCAACAACGACAACGCCATCACGGAGCTGTGCGAGGCCGTCGGCCGGCTCGGCCGCCACACCTGGCCGGTCCGGGTCACCAAGACCGTGCGCTCCTTCCTCGACGAGCTGTCCGATGCGCTCGGTACGCCCCTCGACCCGGAGGACATGGACGCCACGCTCGCCAAACTCGGCGGCATCGCCAAGATGGTCGGCGCCACCCTGCGGAACTCCGCGGCCCCCACCATGCTCGGCGCCGGCTACAAGGTGAACGTCATCCCCGGCCAGGCGACCGCGCACGTGGACGGGCGCTTCCTGCCCGGCTACGAGGAGGAGTTCCTCGCCGAACTGGACCGGCTGCTGGGCCCCCGGGTCAGGCGCGAGGACGTGCACGGCGACAAGGCCCTGGAGACGAGCTTCGACGGGGCGCTCGTCGACGCGATGCAGGTGGCGCTGAAGGCGGAGGACCCGATCGCGAGGGCCGTGCCCTACATGCTGTCGGGTGGCACCGACGCCAAGTCCTTCGACGACCTGGGCATCCGCTGCTTCGGCTTCGCCCCGCTCAAGCTGCCGCCGGAGCTGGACTTCGCCGGCATGTTCCACGGCGTGGACGAGCGGGTGCCGGTGGACGGCCTGAGGTTCGGCGTGCGGGTCCTCGACCGGTTCATCGACCAGTGCTGAGTCCGTCCGCCCATGCGCCGGCCCCGGCTGCCGGGGAAGACGCTCCGATAATCGCCAACGCGTACGTATGGGACTTGAAAGAGTGAATGGGGGTTACGGCTCGTAGCCCCGGTGCCTCCTCCTCGTTACAGGTGGTGCGGTCCGCGGCTGGGACCGCATTTGCCAACAGGAGGAATAATGATCAAGAAGGTCGTCGCGACTGCGGCTGCCGCCGGTGGTCTGGTGCTCGCGGGTGCGGGCCTGGCAATGGCTGACGCCGGCGCGCAGGGTGCCGCTGCCAGCTCCCCCGGTGTTCTGTCGGGCAACCTCGTCCAGGTGCCGGTCCACGTGCCCGTGAGCGCCTGTGGCAACACGGCCGACGTCATCGGCCTGCTGAACCCCGCCTTCGGCAACACCTGCGTCAACGCCTGACGTTGCGTTCCGGCCCATCTGGGCCGGGAGTGAATCCGGGCGGCTCCGGAGTGCGTGCCATGCGCTCCAGGGCCGCCCGCTTCTTCCAACCCCCTCGGCGTGTGCCCAGGGGTATTCGTGAAGCTGGAAGGCAGGGCATCAAGACATGCGACAGGTCAAGCGCAAAGGCCTGATCACCGTGGCGGCTGCGGGAGGCGTACTCGCCCTCGCCGGCGGTTACGCACAGGCAGACTCCGGAGCATACGGAGCCGCGTCGAATTCGCCGGGCGTGCTGTCCGGCAACTCGGTCCAGGCTCCGGTGCACGCGCCCGTGAACGCCTGCGGCAACACCGTGGACGTCCTCGGGCTGCTCAACCCCGCATTCGGCAACGAATGTGCCAATGTCTCCGGCACGGGCGCCGGAGGTGGCGGGGGCTCGGTGGCGGACGGCAGCGCCAGCAACTCGCCCGGCGTCGCCTCGGGCAACCAGGTCCAGGCGCCGATCGACGTGCCCGTCAACGCCTGCGGCAACAGCGTCAACATCGGCGGTCTGCTCAACCCGTCGTTCGGCAACGCCTGCTCGAACGGTCCGGGCACCACCCCGCCCGGTCAGCCGGAGGAGCCCACCACCCCGCCCGGTCAGCCGGAGGAGCCCACCACCCCGCCCGGTCAGCCGGAGGAGCCCACCACCCCGCCCGGTCAGCCGGAGGAGCCCACCACTCCGCAGACTCCTGAGCAGCCCACCACCCCGCAGACTCCTGGGGAGCCCATCACTCCGGACACCCCCGAGACGCCGAGCGTGCCGAACGCGCCTGAACCGCGTACCGTCACGCCTGGCGCCAGCGATGGTGAACTCGCGGAGACCGGCATGGACACGCTGGACGTCCTTGCGCCGGCGGGCATCGGCCTGCTGCTCGCCGGAGCGGTGCTCTACCGCAGGACCCGGGCCTCCGTGTAAGCGCCGCCGGAGTCCCGGCGGCCGTGGGCACGGCTGCGGCCGTGTCCCGCACCGCGGTACACAGAGGAGCGGGTCCCGTGATCTCGGAATCCGCTCCTCTCGCGTATCCGCTCGCGATCACCAGGTGGCGCGTACCTGGCGGATGATGCGCCGGCGCAGCCGCACTCTGCGGCTGCCGTCCCGGTGCAGGCTCAATCGGTCCAACTCCCAGTGTCCGTACTCGGCATGGTCGGTCAGCAGACGGGTCGCTTCCTTGCGGGAGACCCCGCGCGGCACATACACGTCGACAAATTCGTATTCCGGCATCGCATCTATTGTGCGGGCACCGCCCGGGTACGGATAGCGTCTGCACTATGTCTGATGCTGCGCAGCCCACCGCTGCCGAGGTACGTGCCGCCGCCGAGGCGGTCAAAGCCGCACTGGACCGTCACCTCGAGGCGGTCGAGAACCGCTCGGGAGACGAGGACCCGGCCGTCTACGACGCGTTCAACGCGCTCGCCGCGGCGGCGGAGGCGTACGACGAGCGGCTCTACGACCGGTACGACGAGGTCACCCCCTTCGAGATTCCCGGCGCGGACGACTCGCTGCCGCCGTACGCGGGCCCCGAGGAGCCGAACGCGCTGAGCGTGCTGATCCGCCGTGACTACGCGGTCGTGGAGCCGCAGCGGCTGCTCGCCCAGGCGCAGCGCATCGCGGACGTCGATCCGGACGAAGTGGGAGCGGGCGCCCCGGTCGTCGGTACGAGCGTGCACGCCGCCCTCGGCGTGCTCTTCGGCGAGTACGAACCGGACGAGATCGCTTCCCGACACAAGGAGTTCGGTCTGGAGGAGGGCGACTCCACGCTGTGGGTGTCCGCCGCGGACGAGCTTCCCGAGCCCGGCGAGTGGCTGAGCGTTCCCTTCGACCAGGCCGACCCGGAGCGGGTTGTCTGCCGCTTCGACGTCAGCTCCGTCTTCGACGAGGACGAGCTGCGCGAGGAACCACTGGACCTGGACGACGAGGACTGACCGCCCGTCGGCGCCCGCGCCGACGGGCGGATCGGGCCGTTCCACTGGGCGCGGCCCCGCCCGAAGCCGCCGGCTCCGCAAGCAGGCCCTCCAGCAACGCCCGCAGCCTGGTGGTGCGCTCGGCGCCGGGCTGCTCCGCGACCGCGCGGGGCAGCGCCTGGTCCACGCCGTGCACCACCGACAGATGGCGCTCCGCCCGGCCGAACGCCGTGTACACCCACGGCCGGCTCAGGGACTGAGCGGCGTCGCCCGGCAGCACCACGACCACCGCGGGCCACCGCATGCCCGCCGCCTGGTGCGCGGTGAGAGCCCAGCCGTGGCGCAGCGCTGACTCCACCCGCTCCCTCGGCACGACGGTCCTCGTGCCCTCGCAGT
Organism: Streptomyces sp. WAC00040; assembly: GCF_056835925.1. Taxonomy (NCBI): domain Bacteria; kingdom Bacillati; phylum Actinomycetota; class Actinomycetes; order Kitasatosporales; family Streptomycetaceae; genus Streptomyces; species Streptomyces sp. WAC00040. The sequence continues at coordinate 897,955 of NZ_JAKQZE010000003.1, read as the reverse complement.
CGAGGTGCAGTCCGTCGGGACCGGCGGAGGCGACCGTGCCGGTGACCGTCCGTCCGAGCGCCTGGGCATAGGCGACCCGGTCGCCCGGGTCGAAGCCGCCGAAGCGGCCTGCTCCTGGGTTCAGGCGCTGCTTGAGCGCCGCGTTGAGGGCGCGGGTCCCCGCGGAGCCGCCGTGTCCGACGGTGATCACCTGGGTCTGCTCCGCCCGAACCCCGATGGCCCGCGGCACGGAGTCCGCCACCAGCTGGACCGTACGGTGCACCGCCTCGCCGGCGTCGCGCACCGGAACGATCACGACCTCCTTGCCCGGGGCCTCGACCTGGTTCAGCTCTCCGACGCCGATTCCCGAGACCAGTTCCCCGAGCGGACCGGGGTCGGGCGTACGGGACGCGACCTGCGGACACACCCGCGCGGCGAGCACGTCCGCGAACACCCGGCCCGCGCCCGCGCCGCCCAGCACCCCGGGGTCCCCGCCGAGCACCAGCCTGCTGCCGTCGGGCATGGATTCCACCAGCGTCGCCGCGGTCTCCACGTCGAGCTGCGGTGCGTCCAGCACGACGAGCAGGTCGAGGGCGAAAGCGCCGTCCTCGTCGCGGCCGGGCCCCGCGGCGCCCGACATCAGGTCGGCGACGGTGACCGCGCCGACATCCGGACCCAACCGGCGCACCCCGTTCTCTCCGTGCACAGCCACAGCCGCCCGCAGCCCCATGGCGCGTGCCTTCTCCGCGAGCGCCACCGGCTCAGCCCTGGCGGCCTCGCCACCGGTGTGGACGACCAGGCCGTTCGCACCCGCCGCCCGCACCAGCCCGGTCCCTTCCCAGACGTCGGAAGGACCGGTCCTGATCAGCCTCGCCAGGCCGTCCGCGAGGCTCTCCTCCGCCATCGCGTACCGGTCGAGTCCGAGGAGGACCGTGACGGGAACGTCTTCCTCCACGCCCTCCTGGAAGACCAGAACCATGCCCTCCGCGACCGCGTGCTGCACGGCCTCTTCGGGGTCGGGCACCGATCGCTCGGCGAGCGCGGCGTGCAGGGCCGAGGCTTCGAGGGCGGTGTGCCCCTGGAGCGCGGCACGCTCCAGCACCCAGGTGACGAGGGCGGACGTCCGGCGCTCGTCGCCGGGGGTCGCCTCCGCGCCGAGCAGCGCCCGCGCGAAACCGTCGGCCTGCTCCGGCCGCACGCCGGGCACCGAGAGCAACCGCCACGGATCCTCGGCGAGCGCCTCGCCCGCCGACTCGCCGAGCAGCTCGGCCACTCGCGGGGCGAGCGACTCGGGCGCGCCGCCCTTGAGCAGCACGGCCCGCGCGCCGGCGACTGCCTCAGCGGGGACGGCGGCCGGGGCAGGCTCGACGGCCCGGGCCCGGACGGGCGGGGCGGCGACGGGAGCGGCCCGCCGCGGCTCGGGCGGGGGCGAATCGAAGTAGGCGGTGGCGGCCTTCTCGCCGCTCTCCACGGCCCGCACGGCGGCGAGCAGGTCCGCCGCCTTGCCGCTCAGCTTGGCCCCGCTGTCGATGGGACCTTCTTTTTCGGCCTTGCGCTGCTCGATCCGCGCCCGGAGCTCCCGCTGCGCGGCGATCTCGGCCTCGGCCTCGCTCACCCCGCCACCGTCCGCCTCGGCCTCCTCTTTGCCGTCGGCTGTGGCGTCGTCGCGGCTCGCGTCCGGGACGCCTGCGTCGTCACTGGCGCCGACCTCGTCCGCGCCCGCCTTGCCTTCGGCGGGGGAGTGGTCCGTGGCCCCGCTCGCGTCCGCGTCGGCGGCGCCCGCGTTGCTGCCGGCAGGTCCGCCGCCCGCCGCGTTGTCCTCGAGCCCGTCGGCGACGCCTGCCTCCTCGGCACCCGCGCCCGCCGCCCCGGCGGCCGCGGGGCCCTCCGCCGCCTCCGTGGCGCCCGCGCCCTCGGTCGGCAGCGAGCCGCCGGGACCCGGCGCGACCGCCTCTTCGGCGTTGTCGGCGGGCGGCCCCGCGGCCGGGGAACCGGGGGGTGTCCCCCGGGAAGGCGCAGTCACAGCGTGCTCCAGTCCTGGTCGGGATAGCGGTGGACGGGCGCCGACACATCGTCGAGCGCTCGGCGGATCTCGTCAGGAAGACTAAGCGCCTCCACCGACAACGCCGCCATGAGCTGCTGCGCGTTGCGAGCGCCGACGATCGGCGCCACCACGCCCGGCCGGTCCCTCACCCAGGCGAGCGCCACCTCCAGCGGCGTCGCCGCCAGGCCGTCGGCCGCCGTGACGACCGCGTCCACGATGCCGCTCGCCGCCTCGTCCAGATACGGCTCCACGAAGGGCGCCATCTGCTCCGACGCGCCCCGGGAGTCGGCCGGTGTGGCCGTCCGGTACTTGCCGGTGAGCACTCCGCGTCCGAGCGGTGACGACGGCAGTAGCCCCACTCCGAGGTCGAGGGCGGCAGGGAGCACCTCCCGCTCCACGCCCCGCTGAAGCAGCGAGTACTCCATCTGCGTGCTTGCGAGCCTGGTGCGTACGCCCGGCGCCGCCAGCTGCCAGGTCGCCGCCTTGGCGAGCTGCCAGCCGCAGAAGTTCGACACGCCCGCGTACCGGGCACGCCCGCTACTGACGGCGATGTCCAGCGCCTGGAGGGTCTCGTCCAGGGGTGTGTCCGGGTCGAAGGCGTGGACCTGCCACAGGTCCACGTAGTCCGTGCCCAGGCGCGCAAGCGACGCGTCGAGCGCGGCCAGGAGGTGACCGCGTGAGCCGTCGAAGCGCCGGTCGGGATCCGGCACGCTGCCCGCCTTGGTCGCTATCACGAGCTCGCTGCGCGGCACGAGCCGCTCTACCAGCTGCCCGAGCAGATACTCCGCGTCCCCGCCGCCGTACACGTCGGCGGTGTCGACCAGCGTGCCGCCCGCCTCCCAGAAAACCTTCAGCTGGTCGGCAGCGTCGTGCTCGTCGGTGTCCCGGCCCCAAGTCAGGGTGCCGAGTCCGATGCGGGACACGCGCAGGCCGGTGCGGCCGAGATGCCTCTGCTCCATGGGCGCTGAGATTACTGGCCAGGGGCCCACCCTGAGAGAGCCTGTGGACAACGTGCCCCTGCCGGATCGCCCGCACCCGCGCTAGAGTCCGGAGACAGGCACGTTACTGATCAGTAAGAGGGAGCGGTTATGCGGCTCGGCATCAACCTCGGCTACTGGGGCGCGGGCATGGACGGCGACAACCTCGCCGTCGCACAGGAGGCCGACAGGCTCGGCTACGACGTCTGCTGGGCGGCGGAGGCGTACGGCTCGGACGCCCCGACGGTGCTCAGCTGGGTCGCCGCCCAGACCGAACGCATCGACGTCGGCTCCGCGATCCTGCAGATCCCGGCCCGTCAGCCGGCCATGACCGCGATGACCGCGGCCACCCTCGACTCGCTCTCGGGCGGCCGTTTCCGGCTCGGCCTCGGCGTCTCCGGACCGCAGGTCTCCGAGGGCTGGTACGGCGTCAAGTTCGACAAGCCGCTCTCCCGCACGCGCGAGTACGTCGAGATCGTCCGCAAGGCGATGTCCCGCGAGCGCCTGTCGTACGAGGGTGAGCACTGGACGCTGCCGCTGCCCGACGGGCCGGGCAAGCCGATCAAGCTCACCGTGCACCCGCAGCGTGAGCACATCCCGCTCTACATCGCGGCGATCGGACCGAAGAACCTGGAGCAGACAGGCGAGATCGCCGACGGCGCTCTGCTGATCTTCCCGTCCGCCGACCACATCGAGGACACCGCGCTGCGGCACATCCGCGCGGGCCGCGAGAAGGCGGGGAGGACGATGGAAGGCTTTGACGTCTGCCCGACCCTGCCGCTCGCCATCGGCGACGACGTGGCCGGTCTGGCCGACATGTTCCGGCCGTACACCGCGCTCTATGTCGGCGGCATGGGTAGCCGCAAGCAGAACTTCTACAACCAGCTCGCCCAGCGCATGGGTTACGAGAAGGAAGCCGCCGAGATCCAGGACAAGTACCTCGGTGGCGACAAGGCCGGCGCGGCCGCCGCCGTCCCGCACACGCTCATCGACCAGACCGCTCTGCTCGGGCCCGTGGAGCGGATCGCCGACCGGATGCAGGCCTACGCGGCGGCCGGGGTCACCACTCTGACCCTCGCCCCCGCGGGCTTCACGCTCGACGAGCGGATCAGCGCCCTGCGCGCCGGAACCGAGGCCCTGGAGCGCGCGGGCCTCGCCTGAGGCAACCGGGGCTCCGCCACGGGAAGTCTGCGGCCGTGGTGGGGGCTCGGGGGTCTTCCCCGCCACGGCCGTCACGCGGTACAACGCGCGACGGCCGTGGCGGTTACTGCCGACTGTGTCCTTCCCTTGGTCCGTTCGGGCGAGTTGGCCCCCCTAGCTGTTGCCTGGGCCGACGTCTCGCATTTGACTCGTTCTTTGCGGATGTCCCGAAGGTCCGACGGAGGTGGCAGTCATGCTCTCGGCCCGGAGTCTCTTCCAGGAGATCGTCGACAGCGACGACACGTTCCAGCTCTTCTGCTCCATCGCCGCCGGCGGCGAGACGCAGGGAGGCTGGGAGAACGGGCGCATCGCCGCGCTCGTACCGGAGAGCATGCGTGAACTGGCTCCGAGGATCACCCGGCACGGGGCGGACGAGGACAAGCACGGCCGCCTGTTCAACGCCCTTCTCAAGAAGCGGCAGTTGGACCCCGTCCCCGTGCCGCCGGAGACCGACTACACCATGCTGCTCGAGCAGCGCGGCATCGGTCTCGCCCACGAGAGACTCCGCCGTGACGAGCGGCTGACGGAGCACGACATCATCGTCTACCTCTCGCACAGCCGGGTCACCGAGCAGCGGGCCGCCGACCAGATGGCAATGCTCGTCAGGTACTTCGGCGACCATCCGGAGCTCGGCAAGGCCATCAGGATGATCTGCGACGACGAGGCGAACCACCTCGCCTACTGCCACGAGGAACTGCTGCGTCTCGCCGCGGCCGGCCACGGCCGCACCATCCAGCGTGTGCTGCGCGAGAGCGCGCTCGCCGAGATCCGGGTCCACCGCGATGTGAGTCTCGCCGTCATGGCGCACATGGGACACCTTCTGCGCTGGCCCAAGGCCAAGTCCGCGGTGCTGGCCGCGGGCATCCACGCGATGTACGCGTACGAGCGCCTCGGCGGCTGGCGGCGCATGGTCGACCTCAGGATGCCGGAGCGCCGCGGCGCCCTCGACGGCCCCGCCACCACGGCTCCCGCCTTCTGATGTGAACCGGACCCCGGCCCTGGCGCCCGTCCGCCCCCGCGCCCGGACCTGGCCGGGCCCGGAACGCCGGGCGGCCGACGGACTGCTGTGGATCGGCGCCGTCGCCGTCGCGTACACGGTGGTCCAACTGGCCCTGGCCGTCCGGGGTACAGGCCTCGGCTGGGACGAGTCGGTCTACGTCAGCCAGGTCTCACGCGGATCGGAAGCCGCCTTCTTCAGTGCCCCGCGCGCCCGCGGCATCACGTTCCTCGTCGCTCCGGTGACCGCTCTGACCTCCTCCGTCGGGGTGCTGCGTGTCTTCCTCGCGGTGCTCTCCGGCGCCGGCCTGTTCGTCGCTCTGGCCGTGTGGCGGACACTGCTTCCCCCTCGTGTGCTCGCCCTCGCCGGGGGCCTGTTCGCGGGCCTGTGGATCACCGTCTTCTACGGTCCGCAGGTCATGCCCAACCTCTGGGTCGCGCTCGGGGCGCTGTTCACGGTCGGCTGCTTCCTGCGGGCGGCCAGGGACCCCTCGGACCGGGCAGGACTCGTCGGCACGGGCGCGGGCCTGGTGTTCGTCGCGCTCATGCGGCCGACCGACGCCGTCTGGCTCCTGCTGCCGCTCGCAGCAGTCGTACTGCTGACCCGCGAGGCCCGCCGGCCGGCTCTGCTCGTGGCGCTCGTCGCGGGCACCGTCGTCGGCTGCCTGCCGTGGATCGTCGAGGCCTACGTCGCCTACGACGGGCTGCTCGCCCGGCTGCGGCGGGCCGGCGAGATCCAGGGGCACCTGGGCCCGCACTTCGCCGTCGACGACCAGATGCGCGCACTGGAAGGCCGGGCGCTGTGCCGCCCCTGCGACGTACCGTGGCGCAAGCCGGTCACCGCGGTCTGGTTCCTCGTCCTGTGGCCACTGGCCGCCGGAGGCGCACTGGTCGCCGCAAGCAGGCGGTGCCCCTTCACCACGGCCCCGACCGCCGTGCGTCCCTCCGCCGTGCTGGTGCCCGCCCTCGCGGGGCTGGTGCTGGCCGTGCCGTACCTGCTGCTGATCGGCTACGCCGCACCGCGCTTCATGCTGCCCGCGTACGCGCTGCTGGCGCTCCCGGTCGCGGTGTGCCTGGGCCGGATCGCCACGAGCGCGCGGCCGCGGGCCGCGGCGGCCGTCGTGCTGGGCCTGGCACTCGCCGGCCATCTGACGATCCAGTACGCCGTGCTGAACGGCACGCTGGAGCGCGGCCGGGTCAACCGGATGGCCTTCGACAGGATCGTCTCGGAGCTGCACCGCAACGGTGTGCGGGCGCCGTGCGTGGTCAGCGGCAGCGTCGCGCCCCCGCTCGCCTTCCATGCCGGCTGCGCGTCCCGCCAGACCGGCGGACACGACGGCAGCATCACCCGGGCCGAACTCGTACGGCTCGGCGACGAACGTGCGGTGGCCTATGTGGTGGAGGGCCGCAACCGGCCACCGTCGTTCGTCCGTGCCTGGCGGCTGCTGACCCTGCCCGGCCTCCCGTCCCGCCCCGAGCTCCGCGCCTATCTCAGTCCCGCGGCCGTGCCACCCGGGACGGGACGCTGACCGCCGCCCCGAGCGGGCCCGAGAAGATCAGAGCCAGCCGCGCCGCTTGAAGAGCCGGAACAACCCGTAGACGGCACCCGCCATCAGCACGAGCACCGCCGGGTACGCCCACACCTGCCTGAGCTCCCACATGTGCTCGAAGTTCATCCCGTAGATCCCCGCCACCATCGTCGGCACCGCCGCCATGGCCGCCCACGCCGAGATCTTGCGCATGTCGTCGTTCTGCCGCACGCCCATCTGGGCGAGGTGGGCGGAAAGGATGTCCGACAGCAGCCGGTCCAGCCCTTCCACCTGCTCGTTCGCCCGGGTCAGGTGGTCGCTGACGTCCCGGAAGAAGGGCTGCGCGTGCTCATGGACGAACGGCACGCCCGCACCCGCCAGCCGGGCCATCGGCGCCGCCAGTGGCCCTGCCGCCCGGCGGAACTCGAGTACCTGCCGCTTGAACGTGTAGATCCGGGCCGCCGTGTTCTTCGCGTCCCTGCGCGCCGGTTCGAAGACCTCGGTCTCCATCTCCTCCAGGTCCACCTGGAGCTCGGCCGCCACATCGATGTAGTGGTCGACGATGGCGTCGCTGATCGCGTACAGCACGGCGGTCGGGCCGTGCCTCAGCACCGCCGGCTCCGCCTCCAGCCGTTCGCGGACCGCGTGCAGCGGAGCACCCTCACCGTGCCGGACCGTCACCACGAACGAGTCGCCTATGAAGACCATCAGCTCGCCCGTGGTCACGGAGTCGCTCTCCGGCTCGTACACCACGGGTTTGAGGACCACGAACAGCGAGTCGTCGTACACCTCGAGCTTGGGCCGCTGATGGGCCTTGAGCGCGTCCTCGACGGCGAGCGGATGCAGCGAGAACTCGGAGGAGACGTGATCGAACTCCTCCTCCGTCGGCTCGTGCAGGCCGATCCACAGGAAGGCGTCGCCCGTGGCCCGCGCCTCGTCGAGGGCATCGGAGAAGTCCGACGGGCCTTCGCTGCGGCGCCCGTCGCGGTAGATGGCACAGTCCACGATCACGGCGCGCATTCTTCCCTGACCTCCGCCCCGGCACACCCCCGGCCCGCCGGAAGCCCGGGGATCGTAGGCTGGCCCCCATGGCCACGCTGATCCTCGTACGCCACGGACGTTCCACCGCCAACACCGAGGGAGTGCTCGCCGGCTGGACACCGGGTGTCCGCCTCGACGAGCACGGAGCCGGACAGGCGGCCGCGCTGCCCGCACGACTGGCCGCGGTGCCGCTCGCGGCCGTGGTCTCCAGCCCGCTGGAGCGCTGTCGCGAGACGCTCGCCCCTCTGCTCGCTGCCCGCCCGGGGCTCGTCGCGGAGACCGACGAACGCATCGGGGAGTGCCTCTACGGCGAGTGGTCCGGCCGCAAGCTCAAGGAGCTCGCACAGGAGCCGCTGATGGAGGTCGTCCAGCACCATCCCTCCGCGGTCTCCTTCCCCGGTGGCGAGTCCATGCGCGCCATGCAGGCGCGCGCCGTGGACGCCGTCCGCGACTGGAACGCCCGGATCGACCAGGCGCACGGCGAGGGCGCGGCCTATCTGATGTGCTCGCACGGGGACATCATCAAGTCCCTGGTGGCGGACGCCCTCGGGCTGCATCTCGACCTCTTTCAGCGGATCCACGTCGAGCCGTGCTCCGTCACCGCCATCCGCTACACCCGCAGCCGGCCGTTCCTGCTGCGCCTCGGCGACACCGGCGATCTCGGCTCCCTCGTTCCCCGCGCGGAGGGACCGGAGGAGAAGGGCGACAGCGGCGACGCGGTCGTCGGGGGCGGCGCGGGCGCATCGTGATCGCTCCGCGCAGTAGGGTGGACGCGCCGAAAAGCTGAAGTCCACCGGATGCCGAAACCCCCCGATCCGACGATCCAAAGGGAGACAGAACGTGTCCCGTCAGGTGTTCCTCTACGACCCGCCGGACCGCTTCGTGGCCGGTACGGTCGGGCTGCCTGGCCGCCGTACGTTCTTCCTGCAGGCCTCGGCCGCAGGACGCGTGACCAGCGTCGCCCTGGAGAAGACTCAGGTGGCCGCCCTCGCGGAGCGGATCGACGAGCTGCTGGACGAAGTGGTCCGCCGAACCGGGGGCAACGCGCCCGTGCCGGCCGTCGCCCCGGCGGACGTGACCGACACCGCGCCGCTCGACAACCCGGTCGAGGAGGAGTTCCGCGTCGGCACGATGGCGCTGGCCTGGGACGGCGAGGAACAGCGCATGATCGTCGAGGCACAGGCGCTGGTGGAGCTCGAGGCCGAGTCCGAGGAGGACCTCGCGGAGGCCGAGGAGCGGCTGCTGCAGGACGAGGAGAACGGCCCGCCGATGCTGAGGGTCCGGCTCACCGGCGCACAGGCCAGGGCGTTCGCCAAACGCGCACTGGACGTGGTGAACGCCGGCCGGCCGCCGTGCCCGCTGTGCAGCCTGCCCCTTGATCCGGAAGGACACGTATGCCCGCGCCAGAACGGATACCGACGGGGCGCGTGAGCACCCCGGACGCGCTGACGCTGCTGGCCAAGGGCGAGCTGAGCGTACGCGGAAGGCTGCGTGAGGCGTCCAACGCGGTGCTGTACTGCGCGGTTTCGTACGAGGGCGAGGAAGCCCACTGCGTCTACAAACCCATCGCGGGCGAACGCCCGCTGTGGGATTTTCCCGACGGCACTCTGGCGCAGCGCGAAGTCGCCGCGTACGAGGTGTCGCAGGCGACCGGCTGGGATCTGGTGCCGCCCACGGTGCTGCGGGACGGCCCCTACGGCCAGGGCATGGTCCAGCTGTGGATCGAGACCGATCCGGAGGCCGCGCTGCTGGCGCTCTTCGAGGACGAGGAACCGGGGGAGGGCTGGAAGGCGGTCGGCTTCGCCGAAGTGGGGGAGGGACGTACCGCGCTGCTCGTGCACGCCGACGACCCGCGCCTGCGCAGGCTCGCCGTCCTGGACGCCGTGATCAACAACGGGGACCGCAAGGGAGGGCACCTGCTGCCCACCGCCGACGGGATCCTCTACGCGATCGACCACGGAGTCACGTTCAACGTCGACGACAAGTTGCGCACGCTGCTGTGGGGATGGGCGGGGGAGCCGCTGCCCGCGGAGGCGGTCACGGCGCTCACGACCCTGGCGACGGCCCTCGCCGACGGCGGGACGCTCGCCACCCGACTGGCGGAACTGCTCACCCCGGCCGAGGTGGCCGCGCTGAGCGGCCGGGTGTCGGCCCTCCTCCGGTCGGGCACCCATCCCGTGCCGTCGGGCGACTGGCCGGCGATCCCCTGGCCGCCCGTGTAGGCACAGCGCCCGCCGGACCGCAAGAGTGCCCAACCGGTCAAGATCAGTGATCCGGTTCGTATCCGGAACATGCGTCCGGTTACGCTCATGACATGCATGCCTGGCCCGCTTCTGAGGTCCCCGCCCTGCCCGGCAAGGGCCGCGACCTCCGGATCCACGACACCGCGACCGATGGTCTGGTGACCCTTGACCCCGGTCCCGTCGCCCGTATCTACGTCTGCGGCATCACACCGTACGACGCGACCCACATGGGTCACGCGGCGACCTACAACGCGTTCGACCTCGTGCAGCGCGTGTGGCTCGACACCAAGCGGCAGGTTCACTATGTCCAGAACGTCACGGACGTGGACGATCCTCTGCTGGAGCGCGCCGACCGCGACGGACACGACTGGACCGAGCTCGCGGAGCGCGAGACGGCTCTGTTCCGTGAGGACATGACCGCGCTGCGGATGCTTCCGCCGCGTCACTACATCGGCGCGGTCGAGGCGATTCCGGGCATCGTGCCGCTCGTCGAACGCCTCCGTGACGCAGGCGCCGCCTACGAGCTGGAAGGCGACATCTACTTCTCCGTCGAGTCCGACCCGCACTTCGGCGAGGTGTCCCGGCTCGACGCGGAGGCGATGCGGCTGCTGTCCGCGGAGCGCGGCGGCGACCCCGAGCGTCCCGGCAAGAAGAACCCGCTCGACCCGATGCTGTGGATGGCGGCCCGCGAGGGCGAGCCGAGCTGGGACGGCGGCTCGCTCGGCCGAGGCCGGCCCGGCTGGCACATCGAGTGCGTCGCCATCGCGCTGGACCACCTCGGCATGGGCTTCGACGTCCAGGGCGGCGGCTCCGATCTCGCCTTCCCGCACCACGAGATGGGCGCCTCGCACGCCCAGGTGCTCACGGGCGAGCACCCCTTCGCCAAGGCGTACGTCCACGCGGGCATGGTCGCCCTCGACGGCGCGAAGATGTCGAAGTCCAAGGGCAACCTCGTCTTCGTGTCCAAGCTGCGCCGCGACGGCGTGGACCCTGCCGCCATACGGCTCGCGCTGCTCTCGCACCACTACCGGGCCGACTGGGAGTGGACCGACGCGGTGCTCCAGGAAGCGGTCGAGCGCGTAGGGCGCTGGCGTGCCGCCGTCTCCCGCCCGGACGGACCGTCCGCCGACGCTCTGGTGGAGGAGATCCGCGCGGCACTCGCCGACGACCTCGACGCCCCGTCTGCGCTCGCCGCCGTGGACCGCTGGGCGGCGCTCCAGCAGGCCGAGGGCGGCATCGACGAGGGCGCCCCGGGGCTGGTGTCCCGGGCGGTCGACGCCCTGCTGGGCGTGGCGCTCTAGGCACGTTCTCGACTCCCGCCCGGGTGCCGTCGACGTCCCGGGCGGGAGTCCGTTCCTCCGCTTTCACGATCTCGCGGCGCGTGCGCCGGACATGTGGTGGGGGTGACGGAACAGGCCCTCGGGCCATCCGTCCACCATTGCCGGAAGGACACACCGTGGAACGTGTCTTCGCACGCAGAGACGTACTCGGCGCGGCAGCGGCCATCGGCGCGGCAGCGCTTCTGGGGCCCGCCGCCGGTGAGGCCGGCGCCGCGTCGCCGGGCAGCCGGCCGACCCTCATCCCCCTGCCGAACGGCTTCCAGCCGGAGGGCATCACCATCGGCCGCAGCCCCTACGCCTGGTTCGGCTCGATCGCCGACGGCGACGTCTACCGCGCGAGCCTGGCCACCGGACGCGGCCGGGTGGTCGTCGAAGGACTGGGCGCCGGACGCTCCGTCATCGGGCTGAAGATCGACCGGCAGGAGCGGCGGCTGTTCCTCTCCGGTGGCTTCAGCCGGGAGATCAGGATCGCCGATGTGCGCTCAGGAAAGATCGTAGGACTCTTCACCGTCGGCGCGGAGGGCTCGATGGTGAACGACGTCGTGCTGACGCCGGAGGCGGCGTGGTTCACCGACTCCTTCCGACCACAGCTCTACCGGCTCGAGTTGGACCGGCACGGCGAACCGGCGCGCGAGGTGGCCACCGTGGCGCTGGGCGGTGAGTGGGAGCAGGGCACGGGCTTCACCGCCAACGGGATCGCGCGGACACCCGACGGCAGCGCCCTGCTGGTGGTCAACACCATGGTGCGAGGCGGCTCCTTGATGCGGGTGGACCCGCGCGACGGTACCGCCCGCCGGGTCGACCTCGGGGACCTCGCCATCCCGTTCGGTGACGGCCTCCTGCTGCTCGGCCGTCATCTCTACATCGTGCAGCAGCAGTTGAACCAGGTCGATGTCGTGCGGCTGAACGCCGCGGGATCCCGGGGCACGCCGATCGCCCGGATCACCGACCCGCGCTTCCGGATCCCCACCACGGCGGCCGCCTGGGGCGACCGGATCTACCTGCCCAACGCGCGTTTCGACGTGCCGCCCACGCCCGACACCGAGTACGACGCGGTGGCGGTCGACCGGGTGTGAGCGACCTGGTGGTGTGAGGAACAAGGAGCGGGGTGGCGCCGGTCCGCCCGGTGCCACCCCGCTTCGTACCGCTCGGTCACGCTACCGACTACGACTCCGGCCGCTCGCCGCCGCCTTCATCACGGTCGTTCCGGTCGCCGCGGTCGGCCTGTTCGCCCGCCGGGCCGCCGGTCTCTTCGTCGCCGGCCAGGGGCCTGTCCTGCTCCTCGTCGCCGCCGGACCCGCTCGTGCCGCCGGAGCGGTCCGCGTCCGTCGGGGAACCGGACTCCGGTTCGGGGCGCGGCGGCATCGGCGGCTTGGGACGCCCGCCCGCCGGGTCGCGCAGGTAAGTGCCCTCGCCGCCGTCCGTCGCGTGACCGCCGGGACCCCCACTGTCGCGCCGGCGCAGATACCGTTCGAACTCGCGGGCGATGGCTTCGCCCGAGGCCTCCGGCAGCTCCGCGGTGTCGCGCGCCTCCTCCAGCGTCTGGACGTACTCGGCCACCTCGCTGTCCTCCGCGGCCAGTTGGTCGACACCGAGCTGCCACGCCCGGGCGTCCTCGGCCAGCTCTCCCAGCGGGATACGGAGGCCGATGAGGTCCTCCAGCCGGTTGAGCAGCGCGAGCGTCGCCTTCGGGTTGGGCGGCTGCGAGACGTAGTGCGGGACAGCGGCCCACAGGCTCACCGCCGGCACACCGGCATGGGTGCAGGCCTCCTGGAGGATCCCGACGATTCCGGTCGGCCCCTCGTACCGGGTCTCCTCGAGATCCATCGTTCTCGCCAGGTCCGGGTCGGACGTGATCCCGCTGACCGGTACCGGCCTGGTGTGCGGGGTGTCGCCGAGCAGCGCGCCCAGGATCACCACCATCTCCACGCCCAGTTCATGGGCGAAGCCCAGGATCTCGTTGCAGAACGAACGCCAGCGCATGGAGGGTTCGATACCGCGGACCAGCACGAGGTCCCGGGGTTTGTCGCCGCCGACGCGGACCACGGAGAGCCGGGTGGTCGGCCAGGTGATCTTGCGTACCCCGCCGTCCAGCCACACCGTTGGCCGGTTGACCTGGAAGTCGTAGTAGTCCTCGGCGTCGAGCGCCGCGAACACCTCGCCCTTCCATTCCCGGTCCAGGTGAGCGACCGCGGTGGAGGCGGCGTCGCCGGCGTCGTTCCAGCCCTCGAACGCGGCCACCATGACCGGGTCGATCAGCTCGGGCATCCCCTCGAGCTCGATCACCCAGTGCCTCCTTCCGAAGTTCCCTTTCTTACGCCCCAACCTTACGGCTTTCCGAGGCCCTCGCCGCAGCCCCCGTGCACGGCCGGGTGAACGTGGTAGGGGTCGGGCATACGGCGAGCCACGAAGCAGCGTGATGGCGGATTCATCCGAGCTGTGAGGCGTGAAACTCGGCGACTTGCTGAATGGAAGCGAGTGGGCGGTGCTATACATCGGATGTCCATGAGAGGTCCGATGTTCATCTCACCGAGGGCGTGTAGCCGGACCGTCACGGAGTTCGAGGTCCCCCGACATCCGCTTCCCCATGTCGCGGCAGCTCGACGGCTCCGACGCCATGAAACCCGGACCCGGACCACGCCGCCGCCCACCTCGCGCTGCACGCCGGCGACGGGAGCGAGGGCCACGGCTTCCGCCTCACCATCGGCCGCGGCAATGAGATCGTCGCCGCCGCGGTCGAGTCGCTGCGTCGCCAGCTGGTGGGCGTTTCGCCCACTGGCGCCGCGGACCTCGCCGCCCTCCAGCACGACCTCACGCGTGATTCCCAACTGCGCCGGCCCGGAACGGAGAAGGGCGTCATCCACATGGCGGCCGACGCCGTCGTCAACGCCGCACGGGACATGGCCGCCACCCGGGCGGCAGGCTGATCGCGGAGCGAGATCCAGCCCGTCCGGCGTTCGAGGACACCGCGCGAAGCGCGGTACTAGGGGCGAAGCCAGGTTCGGGAAAGGGCGGGTAGGGGAGAAGCCCGCGGCAGGCGCTACGGCGTCGCGCGGAGCCACTGCTCCACGCTTGCCACGTGCACCGTCGCCCACGCCCGTGCGGCCTCCCCGTCGCGGTCCCGCAGCGCCGCCAGGATCGCGCGGTGCTCGTGGATGATGCGGCTGACCGCGTCCTCCTGGGTCAGGCCGCGCCAGACGCGGGCCCGGGTCGTGGGGCCCGACAGGCCGTCCAGGAGGGAGCAGAGCACCGAGTTGCCGGCGGCCCCGACGATGCGGCGGTGGAAGTCCAGGTCCGCCGCGACGAGTTCCTCGACCGACGGGTCTGTCCCCAGCGCGTCGAGCCGGGCGGTCAGCGCGTCGAGTTCGGCTTCGGGGATGCGGCTCGCGGCCATCGCGGTGGCCGCCGGTTCCAGGATGCGGCGTACCGCGAGGAACTCCAGCACTGTGTCGTCCCGATGGAAGTCGACGACGAAACTCAGCGCCTCGAGGAGCAGTTGGGGATCGAGGCTCGTGACGTAGGTGCCGTCGCCCTGGCGTACGTCGAGGATGCGGATCAGGGACAGCGCCCGTACCGCCTCGCGCAGCGAGTTGCGCGACAGGCCCAGTTCGGCGGCGAGTTCGCTCTCTTTGGGCAGCCGGTCGCCGGGGCGGAGCGCGCCGGAGACGATCATCCCTTTGATCTTCTCGATGGCCTCGTCGGTCACGGCCATGACGTCACCCCCATCGTCCATTCACTCACCAGACATCGGAGGTCTGAGCGTACAACGAGGGCGACTCCCCCGGAGTCGCCCTCGTTGAGCTGTCCGCCCGACCGGTCAGCTCACCGGTCGCGCAGCACGTCCTCGACCCTGTTTCGGACGTCGTCCGTCGCCAGGCCGCGGATGGTCAGCGTGGTGCGGCGGCGCAGCACGTCGTCCGCCGTCTCGGCCCACTCGTGGTCGCGCGCGTACACGACCTGCGCCCAGATCTCCGGCGCGTCCGGGTGGATACGCTCGCCCAGCGCGGGGTCCTCGTTCGCCAGGCGGGCGATGTCGAACGCCAGTGACCCGTAGTGGGTGGCGAGGTGCCGGGCGGTGTCGGCCGCCATCCGCGGACCGGGCATCCCGCCGTCGACCAGGAGCCGGTGCGCGACCGCGTTGGGGTTGGCGATGCCGGGCAGCGGCAGCTTCTTCGGCAGGTGCGCGAGCGGCTCCATGTCCTCGGCGAGCGGACGGCCCGGCAGGGTCGCCAGCTTGTTCATCACCGTGCGGCCGATGTGGCGGAACGTCGTCCATTTGCCGCCGGCCACCGACAGCATCCCGCCGCGCCCCTCGGTGACGACCGTCTCCCGCTTGGCCTTGGAGGTGTCTCCGGGGCCGCCCGGAAGCACTCGCAGACCGGCGAAGGAGTAGGTGATCAGATCGCGTGAGAGCTGCTGGTCACGGATGGAGAACGCGGCCTCGTCGAGGATCTGCGTGACGTCCTTGTCGTTGACGGCGACGTCGGCCGGGTCGCCCTCGTACTCCTCGTCGGTGGTGCCGAGCAGCAGCATGTCCTCCCAGGGGAGGGCGAACGTGATGCGGTACTTGTCGATCGGGGTGGCCAGCGCGGCCCGCCACGGGGAGGTGCGCTTCAGCACCAGGTGCGCTCCCTTGGAGAGGCGGATGGACGGGGCCGCCTCCGGGTCCTCCATCCGGCGCAGGTGGTCGACCCACGGCCCGGTGGCGTTCAGCACCAGCCGCGCGGTGACGCCGAACTCGGTGCCGTCGGTGCGGTCCTTCAGCTCCGCGCCGGTGACCCGGCCCCGGGTGAAGCGCAGTCCTGTGACCTCGGCGTGGTTGAGGACGGTGGCGCCCGACTCGGCGGCCGCGCGGACCGTCATGAGCGCCATACGGGAGTCGTTCATCTGGTCGTCGCCGTAGACGGCGACGGCCTTCAGGTTCTCCGTACGCAGCTCCGGCACGTCCCGCTGTGCCTTCGCCGCCGATATGACGTGGCCGACGCCGTCACCGAACGCGGAGAGCGCGGAGTAGGCGAAGACGCCCGCGCCGAGCTTCGCCGCGCCGTGCGGACCGCCCTTGTAGACGGGCAGGTAGAAAGTGAGCGGGTTGGCCAGGTGGGGGGCCACCTGGCGGGAGACCGCGCGCCGCTCGAAGTGGTTCTCCGCGACCAGCTTCACCGCACCGGTCTGCAGGTAGCGCAGGCCGCCGTGGAGAAGCTTGGAGGAGGCGGAGGAGGTGGCGCCGGCGAAGTCGCCGGCGTCCACCAGGGCCACCCGCAGCCCGGACTGCGCGGCGTGCCAGGCGGTGGAGATGCCCAGGATGCCGCCGCCGATCACCAGGAGGTCGTACGTCGCCTTGGAAAGCTGCTCCCGGGTCTCGGCGCGGCCCGCTGCTTTGAGGGAAGACACAGCCGAGCCGGAGGCCGGGTGCGTCCCGGGGGAGGGGACGCTCTGCAGGGTGGTCATTCTTGCTCCTCGTCAGTTTTCCTCGTCGAGCCAGCCCATGGTCCGCTCCACGGCCTTGAGCCAGCTCTTGTACTCGCTGTCACGCTTGTCAGCGTCCATGCGGGGGGTCCACTCGGCGGCCCTGCGCCAGTTGGCACGCAGCGCGTCGGTGTCCGGCCAGAAGCCGACGGCCAGGCCGGCGGCGTAGGCGGCGCCGAGGCAGGTCGTCTCGGCGACCATCGGGCGCACCACGGGGGCGTCCAGGAAGTCCGAGAGGGTCTGCATCAGCAGGTTGTTGGAGGTCATGCCGCCGTCGACCTTGAGCGCGGTCAGTTCGACGCCGGAGTCCTTCGTCATGGCGTCGGTGATCTCACGGGTCTGCCAGGCGGTGGCCTCGAGAACGGCGCGCGCGATGTGCGCCTTGGTGACGTACCGGGTCAGGCCGGCGATCACACCGCGGGCGTCGGAGCGCCAGTACGGGGCGAACAGACCTGAGAAGGCCGGCACGAAGTAGGCGCCGCCGTTGTCCTCCACGGAGGAGGCGAGGGTCTCGATCTCGGCGGCGGAGTTGATCAGGCCCATCTGGTCGCGCATCCACTGCACCAGCGAACCGGTGACGGCGATCGAGCCCTCGAGGGCGTAGACCGCCTTCTCGTCGCCGATGCGGTAGCCGACGGTGGTCAGCAGGCCGTTGTAGGAATTGACGGGCTCGTCACCGGTGTTCATCAGCATGAAGGTGCCGGTGCCGTACGTGGACTTGGCCTCGCCCTTCGAGTAGCAGGTCTGGCCGAACAGGGCCGCCTGCTGGTCGCCGAGCGCGGAGGCGACGGGGATGCCGTCGAGCGCGCCGCCCTTGGCGAGGCCGTAGACCTCGGCGGAGGACCGGATCTCCGGCAGGATCGCGGCCGGGACCTCCATGGACTGAAGGATCTTGTCGTCCCACTCCATGGTGTGCAGGTTCATCAGCATGGTGCGGGAGGCATTGGTGACGTCGGTGACGTGGACGCCGCCGTCGACTCCGCCGGTCAGGTTCCAGATGACCCAGGAGTCCATGGTGCCGAAGAGGATGTCGCCGCGTTCGGCGCGCTCGCGCAGGCCCTCGACGTTGTCGAGCAGCCAGCGGGCCTTCGGACCGGCGAAGTAGGAGGCCAGCGGCAGGCCCGTCTCACGGCGGAAACGGTCCTGCCCGACGTTGCGGCCGAGCTCCTTGCAGAGGGCGTCGGTGCGGGTGTCCTGCCAGACGATGGCGTTGTGGACGGGCTCGCCGGTGTTCTTGTCCCACAGCAGCGTCGTCTCGCGCTGGTTGGTGATGCCGATGGCCTTGACGTCGGCGGAGGTGATGCCGGCCTTCTCGATGGCTCCGGCGACGACCTCCTGGACGTTGGTCCAGATCTCGGCGGCGTCGTGCTCCACCCAGCCCGGCTTCGGGAAGATCTGCTCGTGCTCCTTCTGGTCGACGGAGACGATCCGGCCGTCCTTGTCGAAGACGATGCAGCGGCTGGAAGTGGTGCCCTGGTCGATGGCCGCGATGAACGGGCCGGTGGTGTGTGCGTCGGTCACGGTCTGCTCCTGCTCAGGTATCGGTGGGTACGGCTCGTGCTGCTGATACGGCTCAGGCGAACGCGATGTTGTAGATACCCGCTGCGACGGCCGCACCGATCAGCGGACCGGCGACGGGTATCCAGGCGTAGCTCCAGTCGGAGCCGCCCTTGTTCGGCAGCGGGAGCAGCGCGTGCACGATGCGCGGACCCAGGTCACGGGCCGGGTTGATGGCGTAGCCGGTGGGGCCGCCGAGCGAGAGGCCGATGGCGACGACGACGAGGGAGACCATGAGTCCGCCGAGCGGGCCGAGGCCCTTGCCGCTGTCGTTGAGACCCTGCGTGAGCACCGCCAGGACCAGCACGATCGTGCCGATGATCTCGGTGGCGAGGTTCTGCCAGACGTTGCGGATCTCGGGGCCGGTGGAGAAGACACCGAGGACCGGGCCGGCCTTGGCGGCAGCCCCGTCGTGCGGACCCTCGATCGCCTTGTCGGCGGGGTCGCCCACGATCTCGGGGTCGGTGAGGTGCGCGTGGAACTGGCCGTAGTAGGCGAGCCAGACCAGGGCGGCGCCGATCATGGCGCCGAGGAGCTGGCCTGCGACGTAGACGGGGACGTTGCCCCAGTCGTTGTCCTTGATCGCGATGCCGAGCGTGACGGCGGGGTTGAGGTGTGCACCGGAGAGCGTGCCGGTCATGTACACCGCGGTCAGCACCGCGAAGCCCCACCCGAGGGTGATGGCCAGCCAGCCGGCGTTCTGAGCCTTCGAGCGCTTGAGTACTACGGCGGCGACTACGCCGCCACCGAGCAGGATGAGTACGGCGGTACCGATGATCTCGCCGATGAAGATGTCGGAGTTGGACACCCGCGACTCCTTTGTCCTTCGTCCAGGGGGAAGGCGAACCCCGGGTCCCTCCGGTGGTCCGCGCCCTCAGTGAGGGCGTTACCGGCCTGGCGTTGTCACACTCTAGCGCGTATTGCCGTTAAGCGTTCGACAATGCCGACCGGTGAACGGCAGTTTTGCCCCCCGGTAAACATGGCGTCAAGGGTTGTGTGGCCGAAAACCGGATCGTTACCAGACGATGTGTTCGACGGGTCAGAAGCGCCCGGCGCCGAGGTCCCTGGAGACCGCCCGGGCGCAGTCCCGCACCGCCGCGACAAGCTCGGAACGGAGCTCTCCGTTGTCGCAGACCCGCTCCACGGCACCCGTGATGGCGATCGCCCCCACGGGCATCCGGCGCCGGTCGTGGATGGGTGCGGCGACGGCGGCCACGCCCTCCCACGTCTCCTCCACATCGGCGGCCCAGCCCCGCGCCCGGGTGTGGTCCAGCAGCGACTCGAAATCCTCTATGTCGGTCACTGTCCGCGGCGTGAACGCCTTGCGGTTCACCTCCAGGGCCTCCGTGTGGGCCACCGGGTCGAAGGCGGACAGGACCTTGCCGAGAGCGGTGGAGTGCAGCGGCTGCATGGCTCCCACCTCGAGCACCTGCCGGCTGTCGTCGGGCCGGAAGACGTGGTGCACGATCAGCACGCCGTGCTGGTGCAGCACGCCGAGGTGGACGCTCTCGCCGCTGGAGCGGGCCAGGTCGTCAGTCCAGACCAGGGCGCGGGCCCGCAGTTCGTGCACGTCCAGATAGCTGTTGCCGAGCCGCAGCAGCTCGGCGCCCAGCTGGTAGCGGCCGGACGCGGCGTCCTGTTCGACGAATCCCTCCGCCTGAAGGGTCCGCAGGATGCCATGGGCCGTACCCTTGGCCAGATCGAGCGACGACGCGATGTCCGACAGTCCCAGCCGGCGTTCTCCGCCCGCGAGCAGTCGCAGCATCGCCGCAGCCCGCTCCAGTGACTGGATGTTTTTCGCCATCGGATCGGCCCTTCTCCAACACGGTTCGACAATGCTGAACACTATCGGTCGATGCCGACCTTGGTCACGGCGGACCGAGTATCTCGCGGTGGAGGCCTTGCGAAAAAGTCCGGAGACATGGCGCAGTCCGGCCCGTGGGACACCTCAGCTCCGTCGGGCCCACCCGGCTACTCTGGCTGGGTGCGCCTTCCCGCCGGTAGGCGCAAAGCCGACAGCCGTCGCATCCCAGGGAGCACATCCATGGCCTCGTTGCCGACCCCCTCCGCCGACAGCCGGACCCGTGTCCACGCTCTGCGCGAAGCGCTCGCCACCCGGGTGGTGGTGGCCGACGGCGCCATGGGCACGATGCTCCAGGCACAGGATCCGACACTCGAGGACTTCGAGAATCTCGAGGGCTGCAACGAGGTTCTCAACGTCACGCGCCCCGACATCGTGCGCTCCGTCCACGAGGCGTACTTCGAGGTCGGCGTCGACTGCGTGGAGACGAACACCTTCGGCGCCAACCACTCCGCCATGGGGGAGTACGACATCCCCGAGCGGGTGTACGAGCTCTCGGAGTCCGGTGCCCGGATCGCCCGCGAGGTGGCGGACGAGTTCACCGCGTCGACCGGCCAGCAGCGATGGGTGCTGGGCTCGATCGGCCCCGGCACGAAGCTCCCGACCCTCGGGCACGCCCCCTACACCGTGCTCAGGGACGGATTCCAGCAGAACGCCGAGGGCCTGATCGCGGGCGGCGCCGACGCGCTCATCGTCGAGACGACCCAGGACCTGCTCCAGACCAAGGCCGCGATCCTCGGAGCCCGCCGCGCCATGGAGGCGACCGGCGCCGACCTTCCGCTCCTTTGCTCCCTCGCCTTCGAGACGACCGGCACGATGCTGCTGGGTTCCGAGATCGGCGCCGCGCTGACAGCGCTGGAGCCGCTCGGCGTCGACATGATCGGTCTGAACTGCTCCACCGGCCCGGAAGAGATGAGCGAGCACCTGCGCTATCTCACCCGCCACTCCCGTATCCCGCTGCTGTGCATGCCGAACGCCGGCCTTCCGGTGCTCACCAAGGACGGGGCGCACTTCCCGCTCGGTCCCGAGGGCCTGGCCTCGGCCCAGGAGCAGTTCGTCGCCGACTACGGCCTGTCCCTGGTCGGCGGCTGCTGCGGTACGACGCCCGAGCACCTGCGTCAGCTGGTGGAGCGTGTGCGGGGCGCGGAGCTGACGCCGCGTGACCCGCGTCCGGAGCCGGGCGCCGCCTCCCTCTACCAGTCGGTGCCGTTCCGTCAGGACACCGCTTATATGGCGATCGGCGAGCGGACGAACGCGAACGGGTCGAAGAAGTTCCGCGAGGCGATGCTCGAGGGCCGCTGGGACGACTGCGTGGAGATGGCCCGCGACCAGATCCGTGAGGGCGCGCACATGCTGGACCTGTGCGTCGACTACGTGGGC
Organism: Streptomyces sp. WAC00040; assembly: GCF_056835925.1. NCBI lineage: Bacteria > Bacillati > Actinomycetota > Actinomycetes > Kitasatosporales > Streptomycetaceae > Streptomyces > Streptomyces sp. WAC00040. The sequence continues at coordinate 876,342 of NZ_JAKQZE010000003.1, read as the reverse complement.
CGCGACGGCGTCGCGGACATGGAGGAGCTCGCCGGCCGGTTCGCGACCGCTTCGACGCTGCCGATCGTGCTGGACTCGACCGAGGTGGACGTCATCGAGGCGGGCCTGGAGAAGCTGGGCGGCCGTGCGGTCATCAACTCGGTGAACTACGAGGACGGGGACGGCCCGGACTCCCGCTTCGCGAGGGTGACCCGCCTGGCGCGGGAGCACGGCGCCGCGCTGATCGCGCTGACGATCGACGAGGAGGGCCAGGCCCGTTCGGTGGAGCACAAGGTCGCGGTCGCCGAGCGGCTGATCGCGGACCTGACCGGCAACTGGGGCATCCACGAGTCGGACATCCTCATCGACACCCTCACCTTCACCATCTGCACCGGGCAGGAGGAGTCCCGCAAGGACGGCCTCAACACCATCGAGGCCATCCGGGAGCTGAAGAGGCGTCACCCGGACGTGCAGACCACGCTGGGCCTGTCGAACATCTCCTTCGGCCTGAACCCGGCCGCCCGTATTCTGCTCAACTCTGTCTTCCTGGACGAGTGCGTGAAGGCCGGCCTGGACTCGGCGATCGTGCACGCCTCGAAGATCCTGCCGATCGCCCGGTTCGACGAGGAGCAGGTCACCACGGCTCTGGACCTCATCTACGACCGGCGCAGCGAGGGGTACGACCCGCTCCAGAAGCTGATGGCGCTGTTCGAGGGCGCGACCACGAAGTCGCTGAAGGCGGGCAAGGCGGAGGAGCTGGCCGCGCTGCCGCTGGAGGAGCGCCTGAAGCGGCGGATCATCGACGGCGAGAAGAACGGACTCGGGACAGACCTCGACGAGGCGCTGAAGGACCGTCCGGCGCTGGACATCGTCAACGACACGCTGCTGGACGGCATGAAGGTCGTCGGCGAGTTGTTCGGCTCCGGGCAGATGCAGCTGCCGTTCGTGCTCCAGTCCGCCGAGGTCATGAAGAACGCGGTGGCGCACCTCGAGCCGCACATGGAGAAGTCCGATGCCGAGGGCAAGGGCACGATCGTGCTGGCCACCGTTCGCGGCGACGTCCACGACATCGGCAAGAACCTCGTGGACATCATCCTGTCCAACAACGGCTACAACGTGGTCAACCTGGGTATCAAGCAGCCCGTCTCCGCGATCCTCGACGCGGCCAAGGAGCACAGGGCCGACGTGATCGGCATGTCGGGCCTGCTGGTCAAGTCCACGGTGATCATGAAGGAGAACCTCCAGGAGCTCAACCAGCGGGGCATGGCCGCCGACTACCCGGTCATCCTCGGCGGCGCCGCCCTCACCCGCGCCTACGTCGAGCAGGATCTCCACGAGATCTACGAGGGCGAAGTCCGCTACGCCCGCGACGCGTTCGAGGGCCTGCGCCTGATGGACGCCCTCATCGGCATCAAGCGGGGTGTCCCCGGCGCGGTCCTGCCCGAGCTCAGGCAGCGCCGGGTCAAGGCCACGACGGCGGTCGTGGAGGAGCGCCCGGAGGAAGGCGCGGTCCGCTCCGACGTCGCCACCGACAACCCGGTCCCGACCCCGCCGTTCTGGGGCACCCGGGTCGTCAAGGGCATCCCGCTCAAGGACTACGCCTCCTGGCTCGACGAGGGCGCCCTGTTCAAGGGGCAGTGGGGACTCAAGCAGTCCCGGGCGGGAGACGGCCCCTCGTACGAGGAGCTGGTGGAGTCGGAGGGCCGGCCGCGGCTGCGCGGCCTGCTCGAGCGGCTGCAGACCGACAACCTCCTCGAAGCGGCCGTCGTCCACGGCTACTTCCCCTGCGTGTCCAAGGGTGACGACCTGATCATTCTCGGTGAGGACGGCTCCGAGCGGACCCGCTTCTCCTTCCCGCGGCAGCGCCGGGGCCGGCGTCTTTGCCTGGCGGACTTCTTCCGCCCCGAGGAGTCCGGCGAGACCGATGTGGTCGGCCTTCAGGTCGTCACCGTCGGCTCCCGCATCGGCGAGGAGACCGCCAAGCTGTTCGAGGCCGACTCCTACCGCGACTACCTCGAACTGCACGGCCTGTCCGTCCAGCTCGCGGAGGCACTGGCCGAGTACTGGCACGCCCGGGTGCGCGCCGAACTGGGCTTCGGCGGCGAGGACCCGGCCGACGTGGAGGACATGTTCGCCCTGAAGTACCGCGGCGCCCGGTTCTCCCTCGGTTACGGCGCGTGCCCCGATCTCGAGGACCGGGCCAAGATCGCGGAGCTGCTCGAGCCCGAGCGGATCGGCGTCCAGCTGTCGGAGGAGTTCCAGCTCCACCCGGAGCAGTCCACCGACGCGATCGTCATCCACCACCCCGAGGCGAAGTATTTCAACGCACGCTGATCGTTCGGGTCGTACACTGGTCGGTCCAGTGCAGGCCGGTCGCCTGTCCCTGCGGGAGAGCCGCTGGGAGAGGTGGCCGGCCTTCTCGTCCCTCACGGAGGTGTGCCTATGACCAGCACCGTCCCCGCGTCGCTGACCCGTTCGGCGGAAGCGGCCGCACTTCAGGCCGTGTTTCTCGACATGGACGGCACCCTCGTGGACACGGAGGGCTTCTGGTGGGACGCGGAGGTGGAGGTCTTCGCGGATCTCGGGCACCGACTGGACCAGGCCTGGCGGGACGTGGTGGTCGGCGGACCGATGACCCGGAGCGCGGGCTATCTCATCGAGGCCACCGGCGCGGACATCAGCCTCGCGGAGCTGACCGTGCTGCTCAACGACAAGTTCGAGGAGCGGATCAGCAGGGGTGTACCCCTGATGCCGGGCGCGGCCCGGCTGCTCGCCGAACTGGCGGCGCACAATGTGCCTACGGCGCTCGTGTCCGCCTCGCACCGGCGCATCATCGACCGGATCCTCGCCTCTCTCGGGCCCCAGCACTTCGCGCTCTCGGTCGCGGGGGACGAGGTGCCGCGTACCAAGCCGCACCCCGAGCCGTATCTCCTCGCAGCCCAGGGCCTGGGCGCGGACCCGGCGAGATGCGCCGTCGTGGAGGACACGGCGACCGGCGTGGCATCCGCCGAGGCAGCTGGATGCCGGGTGGTCGCCGTTCCGTCCGTGGCCCCGATCCAGCCGGTCGGCGGCCGGGTCGTCGTGAGGTCCCTGGAAGAAGTGGACGTCGTTTTTCTGCGCACTCTCATCAGCGCAAAGCAGTGATACGGGCACTGTCCGTGCTTTTCGATTCCGTCGGAAACCAGGGGCGGGGAGTTCTGCCTTTTCCGTGACCGTCGAACGGCTTTCCGACTTGATCGAAATTGGGTCGAACGGCGTGACCTTCGTCACTGTGAGTGGTGCCCAACCAGGGGTGATGTGCGTCCGACACCTCTTCGGGAGGGGTCTCGGGCGGCCCATGTGTACCGATTGATGCGGGTGTTTACGAATATTCCGTGGCAGTGCCATCCACTCACAGGCATTGATGATCACTCAGCGATTACGGCCCAACTCGGGCCCGGTCAAGCTTTCCTGGCGTTGCCGACTAATCTCGTCGGCGAGAGCTTCGCTGCACCACCGTGGTGTCCCGTCGGCCACCCCGCCGTCGGAAACACAGGACCGATCGTCTGTATCCCCGGCCCGATCGCGCCGCCCCGACCGGGCGGAGGCGGCGGAGTGTCTTGAACACATCGCTGTATCACAGTGCCGGATCGGTGAGGGAGAACGTCCAGGATGAACCGTAAGACTTTGGTGCTGCCGGCCGTGGTCGGCCTGCTCGCGCCCGTGCTCGTCGCCTGCGGCAGCACGGAAGGCGGGTCCGACGGCGGTGATGCCATAGTCGTGGGCACCACGGACCAGTTCGTCGCCGGCGAGGACGCCCCGGCACCCCTGGACCCGGCCTACGCGTACGACACCGGTGCCTGGAACGTGCTGCGTCAGACGCTGCAGACCCTGATGCACGCCCCGCGCGGCGGCGGCGAGCCCGTGCCGGACGCCGCGGAGAGCTGCCTCTTCACCGACTCCGTGAGCGAGAGCTACCGCTGCAAGCTGCGCAGCGGCCTCAAGTTCGCCGACGGCACTCCGGTCACCGCCGAGGACGTCAAGTTCTCCATCCAGCGCGTTCTGGACATCGACGCCGACAACGGCACGGCCGCCCTGCTCTCGAACATCGACACGATCGAGACCAAGGGCGACAGCGAGATCATCTTCCATCTCGCCACGCCGGACGCCACCTTCCCGTACAAGCTCTCGACGCCGGCCGCCGGCATCGTCAGCAAGGAGAAGTACGACGGCAAGAAGCTGCGCGAGGGGTTCGAGGTCGACGGCTCCGGCCCGTACACGATGAAGACGGAGACCGACGGGGACACGGTCTCCAGGGTCGTCTTCAGCAAGAACCCGAACTACAAGGGCGACCTCAAGCTGAAGAACGACAAGGTCGTCCTGCGTTCCTTCGCCGACTCCGACTCCATGGGCAAGGCCCTCGAGTCCGGTGACATCGACCTGATGACGCGCACCATGGCGCCGGAGCAGATCAAGGAGATGCTGGAGAACCCGAAGGAGGGCATCGAGCTCACCGAGATGCCCGGCCTGGAGATCCGCTACCTCGCCTTCGACACCAGCGACCCGGCCGTGAAGAAGAAGGCCGTCCGTCAGGCCGTCGCGTCGCTCGTCGACCGCGGCCAGATCGCCGGTGAGGTCTACGGCGCCACCGCCGAACCGCTCTACTCGCTCATCCCGAAGAGCATCTCGGCGCACACCAACTCGTTCTACAACAAGTACGGCGAGCCCAGCCGCAAGAAGGCCGCCGCGCTCTTGGACGACGCCGGTATCGACACCCCGGTCCAGCTCACGCTCCACTACACCACCGACCACTACGGCGAGGGAACGGCCAAGGAGTTCGAGGCCCTTCGCGACCAGCTCAACGCGAGCGGGCTGTTCGAAGTCAAGGTCGAGGGCACCGAGTGGTCCAAGTTCCGGCCCGCCCAGAAGCGGGGCGACTACGCCGTCTACGGGCTCGGCTGGTTCCCCGACTTCCCGGACCCGGACAACTACACTGCGCCGTTCCTCGGCGAGGGCAACTTCCTCAACTCGCCCTACGTGAGCGACAAGGTCCGCGAACTCATCCCGCAGTCGCGGCGCGACGTCGACCGCACCGCGGCGTCGCCTGCCTTCAAGGAGATCCAGGACATCGTCGCCGACGACGTCCCCGTGCTGCCGCTCTGGCAGGGCAAGCAGTACGTTGCCGCGCGCGACGACGTGAGCGGTGCCGAGTGGGCGCTGAACTCCAGCTCCGACCTTCAGCTCTGGGAGCTGTCCCACGGCGGGAGCTGATCCGGGGCGGACGCGCGACCGCGGAAAGACCGGTGCCCGGCAACTGCTCGAAGCAGCTGCCGGGCACCGGCCGTTCCCGCAGGGCGCGACGGGCACCGTCCACCGGGCGGGCCGCCGGGTGGACGGGCCGCCGCTACTGGGCGCCGGGGCGCACCAGGCCGCTCTCGTACGCGTAGACCGCCGCCTGGACGCGGTCACGCAGGCCCAGCTTCGTCAGCACATGGCCGACGTGCGTCTTGACGGTCGTCTCGCTGACGAAGAGGTCCGCCGCGATCTCCGCGTTGGACAGTCCGCGGGCCACCAGCTTCAGTACCTCCACCTCACGGTCGGTCAGCGTGTGGAGCGTGTCCGGAACCGGCTCCTCGCCGGACGGCAGATGGTCCGCGTACTTGTCGAGCAGCCTGCGGGTGATGCTCGGCGCGAGCATCGCCTCTCCCGCGGCGACCACCCGGATCGCCTGCACCAGTTCGTTGGCCGGGGCGTCCTTCAGCAGGAAGCCGCTCGCACCGGCGCGCAGCGCCTCCACCACGTACTCGTCCAGGTCGAAGGTGGTCAGCACCAGGACCTTCGCCGGACCGTCCCGGCCGGGACCGGTGATCTGACGCGTCGCCTCCACACCGTCCATCCGGGGCATCCGGATGTCCATCAGCACGACGTCGGGCTGGAGCGCCCGCACCTGGTCGAGGGCCTGGAGGCCGTCCCCGGCCTCACCGACCACCGCGATGTCCTGCTCGGCTTCGAGGATCATCCGGAAACCGGTGCGCAACAGCGGTTGGTCGTCGACCAGTAGGACGCGGATAGCCACGGGTACTCCTTCTTTAGACCGGGCCCATTCTGCCCTGGCCATCCTCGGCCGACGCGCGCGGGGAAACGCTCAGCGGATAAACCGGGGGAGTGCCGCCGAATTCCGGACACACCGAACGGTGGTCGCACCAGCCGCACAGCTTCGTCGGCCGCGGCCGCCAGTCACCCGTCTGTGTGGCCAGCCGGATCGCCTCCCAGAGCGCCAGCAGTTTGCGCTCCGTCCGCTCGAGGTCGGCCATGACCGGGTCGTACGTCAGCACGTCGCCGCTGCCGAGGTACACCAGCTGGAGCCGTCGCGGCACTACCTGCTTCAGCCGCCAGATCACCAGCGCGTAGAACTTCATCTGGAACAGCGCGCCTTCGCTGTACTCGGGACGCGGGGCCTTGCCCGTCTTGTAGTCGACGATCCTCACGTCGCCGGTCGGCGCGACGTCCACCCGGTCGATCACGCCGCGCAGCCGCAGCCCCGACTCCAGCTCCGTCTCCACGAACATCTCCCGCTCGCGGGGCTCGAGCCGCGTCGGGTCCTCCAGAGTGAACCACCGCTCCACCAACTGCTCCGCCTCACCGAGCCAGCGGGACAGCCGCTCGCCGCCGGGGTCCTCCGTGAACAGCTCGCCCAGCTCCGGACGCGTCTCGAGGAGCCGGCTCCACTGGCCGGGAACCATCGCCTTGGCGCGCGGCGCCGTCCGCTCGGCCGCCGGATCGTCGAAGAGCCGCTCCAGCACCGCGTGCACCAGCGTTCCCCGGGTAGCCGCTTCGCTGGGCTTCTCCGGCAGCCTGTCGATCACCCGGAACCGGTAGAGCAGGGGGCACTGCATGAAGTCGCTCGCACGTGAGGGTGACAGCGACGTGGGCGGCGCGCTCCGCGCCGGCTGCTCCGGGCTCTCGTCGTCGCCTGCGACGGGTGCCGTGGCCGCGCCGTCCACGGGGGCGGCGGGCGCCGGCTCGTCGACGACTTCCGGCCGGGCGGCCACGGCCGGCCGGGGGACCACCGGCGTGGCGGACCCGTCGGTGGCCGGCTCTGCGGGCTGCTGGCTCGTACTCATGACGCAGACCCTACGGCCCGCCACCGACAGCGAGCGGCATACCATCGACCACAGACCCCGAGCACGTCATGATTTCGAGCGACGACCATTCGCAACGACCCCATTTCGCCCCGAAGGGAACCCGTGAACGAGGACGACACGAGCGGTGAGCGCGAGCGGTCCGGGCCGGACAAGACGTCCGGCAAGGGCAGACCGCGGCGCCCCGGCGAGCCGGGCGGTGGCCTCCTCATGGGCCGCCCCTTCGGCGTGCCCGTCTACGTCGCCCCCAGCTGGTTCGTCGTCGCCGCCCTGATCACCTGGGTTTTCGGAGGGCAGCTCGACCGCGTGCTGCCGGAGCTCGGCGGCGCACGCTACCTCGTCTCGCTGTTCTTCGCCGTGGCCTTCTACGCCTCGGTCCTCGTCCACGAACTGGCCCATACCGTCGCCGCGCTCCGGTTCAAGCTGCCGGTGCGCCGGATCCAGCTCCAGTTCTTCGGCGGCGTCTCCGAGATCGAGAAGGAGACCGAGACGCCGGGCCGTGAGTTCTGGCTCGCCTTCGTCGGACCGCTGCTCTCCCTCGCCCTGGCCGGGGTCTTCTACCTCGGCATGTACGCGGTGGAGCCCGGCACCGTCCCCGGCGTGCTCCTCGCCGGCCTGATGATCTCAAACCTCATCGTCGCGGCCTTCAACCTGCTGCCGGGTCTGCCCCTGGACGGCGGCCGGATGTTGCGCGCCGTGGTGTGGAAGATCACTGGCAGGCCCATGGCCGGCACCGTCGCCGCCGCCTGGGTCGGCCGGGCGCTCGCCGTCGCCGTCCTCATCGGCCTGCCGCTCCTCACCCACACCGGCGCCCTCGGGAACTCCACCGAGGACATCGGCGGGACGGAGACCGTCACCGACGCCCTGCTGGCCGCCATCCTGGCCGCCATCATCTGGACCGGCGCCGGCAACAGCCTGCGGATGGCCCGCCTGCGGGAGCACCTGCCGGAACTGGCCGCCCGCGCACTGACCCGCCGCGCCGTCCCCGTCGAGGCGGACACCCCGCTGTCGGAGGCCCTGCGCCGAGCCAACGAGGCGGGCGCCCGTGCCCTGGTCGTGGTCGACGGCCACGGGGACCCGACCTCGCTGGTCCGCGAGGCCGCCATCGTCGGCGTCCCCGAGCACCGCAGGCCCTGGGTCGCCGTCGGCGGACTGGCGCAGGACCTCACCGAAGGCATGAAGATCCCCGCGGAACTCGCCGGAGAGGCCCTCCTCGACACCCTGCGGGCCACACCCGCCACCGAGTACCTCGTGGTGGAGGAGTCCGGCGAGATCTACGGCGTGCTGTCCGCCGCGGACGTCGAGCGGGCCTTCGTCGCCGCCATGGCACGGCCCGGTTCCTGAAGCCCATACACTGGTCACATGTCCGAACCGACCGGTGCCGCCCGCCGTCGCGGGCCCTTCAAGGTCGGGGACCAGGTCCAGCTCACCGACCCCAAGGGACGCCACTACACGTTCACGCTCGAGGCCGGGAAGAACTTCCACACCCACAAGGGTTCCTTCCCCCACGACGAGCTGATCGGCGCTCCTGAGGGCAGTGTTGTCCGAACCACGGGAAACGTCGCCTACCTCGCGCTGCGCCCCCTGCTCCCCGACTATGTCCTGTCCATGCCCCGCGGCGCCGCCGTGGTCTACCCCAAGGACGCGGGGCAGATCCTGGCCTTCGCCGACATCTTCCCCGGCGCCCGCGTCGTGGAGGCCGGGGTCGGCTCCGGCTCGCTCAGCAGCTTCCTCCTGCGCGCCATCGGCGACCACGGCATGCTGCACTCCTACGAGCGCCGCGCGGACTTCGCCGAGATCGCCCAGGCGAACGTGGAGCGCTACTTCGGCGGTCCGCACCCGGCCTGGCAGCTCACAGTCGGCGACCTCCAGGACAATCTGACCGACGCCGACGTCGACCGGGTCATCCTCGACATGCTCGCTCCCTGGGAGTGCCTCGAGGCCGTCTCCAAGGCGCTCGTCCCCGGCGGCATCCTGTGCTGCTACGTGGCCACCACCACCCAGCTCGCGCGCACCGTCGAGTCCATCCGCGAGATCGGCTGCTTCGCAGAGCCGCAGCCGTGGGAGTCGATGATCCGCAACTGGCACGTCGAGGGCCTCGCCGTGCGCCCCGACCACCGGATGATCGGCCACACCGGCTTCCTGGTCACCGCCCGGCGTCTCGCCGACGGCGTCGAGCCCCCCATGCGCCGCCGCCGGCCCGCCAAGGGCGCCTACGGTGAGGACTACGAGGGCCCCAACAAGGGCTGACCGGCCGTCGCCGACCGCCCGTAACGCACTGACGCCGCCGTCGAGTTCCCGTGCCCCGCACCGAACTCGACGGCGGCTTCCTCATGTTGGCCGCCGCGCACCTTTACCGCAGTCTTACGGACCCCGCTGTTCCGGTCCTCTGTGACGTATGGCACGATGCTGGCCACCCCACCGGCCGAGCCCTCTCAGGAGACCACTCGCGTGCAGAACTCCGTCGCCGTCCCGGACCTCGCGCACACTCACGCCCGCCCCGTGCACTGGCTGGCCACGGCGGCGGCGATGGCCGCGGTGGTGGCGGGCGCCGGACTGCTCCAGCCCGACGCCGCGACGGCCTCCCAGCCCGGCGCCGGCCCCGGCACCACGACGGCCGCGGCCGCCCGTCCCGCACCGGACCCCGCTGCCGTACGGCTGCCCATCCAATGCGGCGGACTCCCGAGCGTGGTCACGAAGAGGGCGACGGGCGACCTCGACGGCGACGGCAGCCCGGAGACCGTGGTGGCCGCCCGCTGCGACGCCGGCTCCGGCACGCCGCCCAGTGGGCTCTATGTACTGGCGGGCGGCCGTGACGGCGGGCCACGGGTGGTCGCGACCCTGGTCGAGCCTGCCCGGAAGCAGAGCGTCGGCGAGCTCGCGGTACGTGACCGGACCATCACGGCGACCCTGCTCGGCTATTCGTCGGCCGCCGTGCCCAGCTGCTGCCCCGACGAGAAGGAACGGGTCAAGTGGCAGTGGCAGGGCGGCAAGTTCGTCCGCGGCGCCCAGGCCGAGGCGCTCAGCGCCTGACCCGTATGTGATCCGTCACTCGGCGTCGGGTCCGTAGACCTCGACGTTGTCCGAAACCCGCCGCACATGGATGCAGTCGCCCGGGCACTCCTTGGCGGAGTCCACCACGTCGTTCAGCAGCGGCAGCGGCACCGGCGTTGTGGCGCCCGGGGCCTGGAGCAGCTCGTCGTCGGCCGACTTCACATACGCCAGACCGTCGATGTCGAGCTCGAAGACCTCAGGGGCGTACTGCGCGCAGATTCCGTCCCCGGTGCAGAGGTCCTGGTCGATCCAGACCTCGAGCGCGTCGGCGGCGCCGTCGGTGGGAACCTCGTGCTGCACGGTCATATCTCCTGCCGTTTCCTTCGTCGGGCGTGGCTCTGTGATGCAAGTCGTGCCGCTGTTGACGGGTGTTGAACGCTTCGACGATACAACCGCCCGCTTTCCGATGTTGCTGGGTGGGTATCCCATGGGTATTCCCCTCGCAGGAGCAAGAGCGCAAGGGTGAAGATCGGACACACCCCTTCCGTCTTTGTGATCTAGGGGTTTCAATCACCACCCACACAGGTAGGGTCAGGAAGCGTCCAGCTCCCCTTGGAGGAGGTGAGGACCGTGGCAGCCCACGACGACGACATCAACCGCGGCATCCGGCCGGGGCGGGGGTCTGAAGACCCAGCCGGCCAGGTTGCCTATCTCGAGCAGGAAATCGCCGTCCTGCGCCGCAAGCTCGCCGACTCTCCGCGACACACGAGGATTCTCGAAGAGCGGATCGTCGAGCTGCAGACCAACCTGGCCGGCGTGTCCGCTCAGAACGAGCGGCTCGCCAACACACTCCGTGAGGCCCGCGACCAGATCGTGGCCCTCAAGGAGGAGGTCGACCGGCTCGCGCAGCCGCCGGCCGGCTTCGGTGTCTTCCTGCAGGCGAACGAGGACGGCACGTGCGACATCTTCACCGGGGGCCGCAAGCTCCGGGTGAACGTCAGCCCCAGCGTCGAGCTCGAGGAGCTCCGGCGTGGCCAGGAAGTCATGCTCAACGAAGCGCTCAATGTGGTCGAGGCCATGGAGTTCGAGCGGGCCGGGGACATCGTCACCCTCAAGGAGATCCTCGAGGACGGCGAGCGTGCCCTGGTGATCGGCCACACCGACGAGGAGCGGGTGGTGCGGCTCGCGGAGCCGCTGCTCGAGATGAACATCCGGCCCGGGGACGCCCTTCTGCTCGAACCCCGCTCGGGTTACGTCTACGAGGTGATCCCCAAGAGCGAGGTCGAGGAGCTCGTCCTCGAGGAAGTCCCCGACGTCGACTACGACAAGATCGGCGGACTCGGCGGCCAGATCGAGATGATCCGCGACGCCGTCGAGCTCCCGTATCTGCACCCGGATCTCTTCAAGGAGCACGAACTGCGGCCGCCGAAGGGCATCCTGCTCTACGGCCCGCCCGGCTGCGGCAAGACGCTGATCGCCAAGGCCGTCGCCAACTCCCTTGCCAAGAAGGTCGCCGAGGTGACCGGTCAGCCCGCGGGGAAGAGCTACTTCCTCAACATCAAGGGCCCCGAGCTCCTCAACAAGTACGTCGGTGAGACCGAGCGCCACATCCGCCTGGTCTTCCAGCGTGCTCGTGAGAAGGCGAGCGAGGGCACTCCCGTCATCGTCTTCTTCGACGAGATGGAGTCCCTCTTCCGCACGCGTGGATCCGGCGTCAGCTCGGACGTGGAGAACACCATCGTCCCGCAGCTCCTGGCCGAGATCGACGGTGTCGAGGGCCTGGAGAACGTGATCGTCATCGGCGCCTCCAACCGCGAGGACATGATCGACCCCGCGATCCTGCGGCCCGGCCGGCTCGACGTCAAGATCAAGATCGAGCGTCCGGACGCGGAGGCCGCCAAGGACATCTTCGCCAAGTACCTGACCCCCTCGCTCCCGCTGCACGCCGACGACCTCGGCGAGCACAACGGATCGAAGGAAGCCGCCGCACACGCCATGATCCAGTCGGTCGTGGAGCAGATGTACGCGGAATCCGAGGAGAACCGCTTCCTCGAGGTCACGTACGCGAACGGCGATAAGGAAGTCCTTTACTTCAAGGACTTCAATTCCGGCGCGATGATCCAGAACATCGTCGACCGGGCCAAGAAGATGGCCATCAAGGCCTTCCTCGACCACAACCAGAAGGGCCTTCGCGTCTCCCATCTCCTCCAGGCATGCGTGGACGAGTTCAAGGAGAACGAGGACCTGCCCAACACCACCAACCCGGACGACTGGGCCCGCATCTCCGGAAAGAAGGGCGAGCGGATCGTCTTCATCCGCACCCTCGTCACCGGAAAGCAGGGCGCGGACACCGGCCGTTCCATCGATACGGTGGCGAACACCGGTCAGTACCCGTAAAAGGCACACCGGCTGCGGATGCCGGCGGTCCCCCGCCGAAGGCAGGGGGACGGGCATCCGCAGCCGGTTGCTTTCCGGACAGCTCTGACCACACCGGAGCAATGACGAAATTGATCTCCCCACCCACGCAGCGGCGTTCTAGGCTCGTCCGTACCGTCGGGTCACGCAGTGCGGGGACGGGCACCGCGCGCACACCGGAGCACCCGCGGTACTTGAGCGCCGTTCCCGGAGGGGAACGACGCCGGGCAAGGAGGGCCGCATGACCGTACGGCGAGTAATGGGCATCGAGACGGAGTACGGGATCTCCGTCCCCGGCCACCCGAACGCCAATGCCATGCTCACCTCGTCCCAGATCGTCAACGCGTACGCGGCGGCGATGCACCGGGCGCGACGCGCCCGCTGGGACTTCGAGGAAGAGAATCCGCTGCGGGACGCCCGCGGCTTCGACCTCGCCCGCGAGGCCGCCGACTCCAGCCAGCTCACCGACGAGGACATCGGCCTGGCCAATGTGATCCTCACCAACGGCGCCAGGCTCTACGTGGACCACGCCCACCCCGAGTACAGCTCCCCCGAGATCACCAACCCCCTGGACGCCGTCCTGTGGGACAAGGCCGGGGAGCGGATCATGGCGGAGGCGGCCGCGCGGGCCGCGCAGCTCCCGGGCGCCCAGCCGATCCACCTCTACAAGAACAACACCGACAACAAGGGCGCGTCCTACGGCACGCACGAGAACTACCTGATGAAGCGGGAGACCCCGTTCTCGGACATCGTGCGCCACCTGACGCCGTTCTTCGTCTCCCGGCAGGTCGTCACGGGCGCCGGTCGGGTGGGAATCGGCCAGGACGGCCACGAGCACGGGTTCCAGATCAGCCAGCGCGCCGATTATTTCGAGGTCGAGGTCGGGCTCGAGACCACCCTCAAGCGTCCCATCATCAACACCCGGGACGAGCCCCACTCCGACGCCGAGAAGTACCGCCGCCTGCATGTGATCATCGGCGACGCGAATCTCTCGGAGATCTCGACGTACCTCAAGCTGGGCACCACGGCCCTGGTGCTGTCCATGATCGAGGACGGCTTCATCGCGGTGGATCTTGCGGTGGAGCAGCCGGTGCGTACGCTCCACCAGGTCTCCCACGATCCCGGCCTCAAGCAGCTCGTCACCCTCCGCAGCGGCCGCACACTCACCGCCGTGCAACTTCAGATGGAGTACTTCGAGCTCGCCCGCAAGTACGTCGAGGAGCGCTACGGCGCGGACGCGGACGAGCAGACCAAGGACGTGCTGACCCGCTGGGAGGACACCCTCAACCGGCTCGAGAACGACCCGATGAGCCTGGCGGGCGAACTCGACTGGATCGCCAAGCGCGAGCTCATGGAGGGTTACCGCAGGCGGGACGACCTGGACTGGGACGCCGCCCGGCTGCACCTCGTGGACCTGCAGTACGCGGACGTGCGGCCCGAGAAGGGCCTGTACAACCGCCTGGCGGCCCGCGGCAGGGTCAAGCGCCTGTTGGACGAGGGCGCGGTGGAACGGGCCATGACGCAGCCTCCTGAGGACACCAGGGCCTACTTCCGCGGCCGCTGCCTCGAGCAGTACGCGGACGACGTGGCGGCCGCCTCGTGGGACTCGGTCATCTTCGACCTCCCCGGTCGTGACTCGCTGCAACGCGTTCCCACGCTGGAGCCGCTGCGCGGCACCCGCAACCACGTCAAAGAGCTCCTGGACCGCTGCCGCAAGGCGGAGGACCTGCTCCGGGTCCTCGCCGGGGGCTGAAACGGCATCCGTCCGGGAATCATGAAGGTGGACCCCGGACGTTGGAGGAAGTGCGGGGCCGATGTCGGACCCCGCGAGTAGGGTCTGATCAAGAACGTCGAACCGAGCGGGGTGAGGTGCATGGCGACCAAGGACACCGGCGGCGGACAGCAGAAGGCGACGCGCTCCACTGAGGAGGTCGAGGAGCAGGCGCAGGAGGCGCAGGCTGCGGAAGACCTCAAGGAGCGCCAGGAGAAGCTCTCGGACGACGTCGACTCGGTTCTTGACGAGATCGACGATGTCCTCGAGGAGAACGCCGAGGACTTCGTTCGGTCATTTGTGCAAAAGGGCGGAGAGTAGCCCTGGTTGCCCGCCCTGGTGCCGCCGGTGAAAGCCGGGGGCACCAGGGCGGATGACTGGCGACAGCACGGGTAATGTCCGTGCACAGTTCGAAAGATCGGCCCGCGCGGGATGCGGCGGGCCGCCGCCTATCCGGAAGGACACGCGTGGAAGCCAACCCTCGTAGCACCGGGCGTCTGCCGGCAGCCTTCCTGACGCCGGGCTCGTCGTCGTTCATGGACTTCCTGGGCGACCACTCGCCCGACCTGCTGCCCGGCAGGCGCACGCTGCCGCCCGTGCAGGGGGCCATCGAGGCGCCGCACGGGACGACGATCGTTGCCACGACGTTCCCCGGCGGCGTGGTCCTCGCCGGTGACCGGCGGGCCACGATGGGGAACATGATCGCCCAGCGCGACATCGAGAAGGTCTTCCCCGCCGACGAGTATTCGGCGGTGGGCATCGCGGGCACCGCCGGTCTCGCGGTGGAGATGGTCAAGCTGTTCCAGCTCGAGCTGGAGCACTTCGAGAAGGTCGAGGGCGCCCAGCTCTCCCTCGAGGGCAAGGCCAACCGCCTCTCCACCATGATCCGCAGCAACCTCGGCATGGCCATGCAGGGTCTCGCCGTCGTCCCGCTGTTCGCCGGTTACGACATCGATCGCGAGAAGGGCCGCATCTTCTCGTACGACGTGACGGGCGGCCGCTCGGAGGAGCACGGTTTCGCGGCCACCGGTTCGGGGTCGATCTTCGCCCGCGGGGCGATGAAGAAGCTCTACCGCGAAGACCTCACCGAGCAGCAGGCAACAACGCTGGTGATCCAGGCGCTGTACGACGCGGCGGACGACGATTCCGCGACCGGCGGCCCGGACGTGGCCCGGCGCATCTACCCGATCGTCACCGTCATCACGGACGAAGGCTTCCGCAGGCTCACCGAGGCCGAGACCTCCGAGATCGCGCGTTCGATCCTCGAGGGCCGTCTCACCCAGCCCGACGGCCCCCGCGCCGCTCTCCTGTGACGGCCGCGATGTACCCGCTTTCGACAGAAAGGGACGGATAGCCGGTGTCGACGCCGTTCTATGTCTCACCTCAGCAGGCCATGGCCGACCGGGCGGAGTACGCCCGCAAGGGCATCGCCCGTGGCCGCAGCCTCGTCGTGCTGCAGTACGCCGACGGCATCGTCTTCGTCGGCGAGAACCCGTCCCGTGCCCTGCACAAGTTCAGCGAGATCTACGACCGCATCGGTTTCGCCGCGGCCGGCAAGTACAACGAGTACGAGAACCTGCGCATCGGCGGCGTCCGCTACGCGGACCTGCGCGGCTACACCTACGACCGCGACGACGTGACGGCCCGCGGCCTCGCGAACGTGTACGCGCAGACCCTGGGCACGATCTTCTCGAGCGCCGGCGAGAAGCCCTACGAGGTGGAACTGGTGGTCGCAGAGGTGGGCGCCTCGCCCGAGGGCGACCAGATCTACCGGCTGCCACACGACGGTTCGATCGTGGACGAGCACGGCTCGGTCGCGGTGGGCGGCAACGCTGAGCAGATCAGCACCTTCCTGGACCAGCGGCACCGTGACGGCATGTCGCTGGCGGAGGCCTTGAAGCTGGCCGTGCAGGCCCTTTCCAGCCAGTCGAACGGCAGTGACCGGGAGATCCCTGCGGAGCGCCTCGAGGTCGCGGTGCTGGACCGGACGCGCCCGCAGCAGCGGAAGTTCAAGCGGATCGTGGGCAGGCAGCTGGCACGGCTGCTGGAGGCCGACGGTGCCGCTTCCACCCCGACGGACGCTCCCTCCGACGAGGAGACGGACGAAGGAACGACCGGGGGAACGACCGGGGGCACGACCGGGGCCGGGGAGTAACCGCCGACGACGGCTCGCCCCGGACCGCCCGTGCGGTCCGGGGCGCAGTCATGTCCGGGGCGGCGGGGTACGCGAGCCGCCGTGGCCCCATGCCCGTTTCCGCGCCCGAGGAGCCCCGGCGAAGGCCCGGACACGCCCGTAACGCCCTCAGGGCCATCCGGTACGTCAGGCCGGCGCCGGAGCGGAGGAGCCCCGTACGACAAGCTCGACGGGAAGGCTGCGCTCCTCGGGGCGCCGGCCGTCGAGGACGGCGAGCAGCGCATCCATGCCCCGCTCGCCCACCAGCTCCGCCGGCAGGCGGACGGTGGTGAGCTCGGGCTCCACGGCGGTCGCGAGCGCGAGGTCGTCGAAGCCGGTGACGCTGACGTCCTCGGGAACCCTCAGGCCGAGCCGCCGGGCCGCCTTGCAGGCGCCCGCGGCCAGGATGTCGTCGTCGCAGACGACGGCCGTGGGGCGTGGACCAGAGGCTGTGAGTGCCCGTACGGCGGCTTCTCTGGCGCTGTCCACGTCGAGCGGCGCGGGGACGGTGCGCACCTCCGCGCCGGCGACCCTGGCCGCCTCCTCGTGGAGCGCACGGGCACGTACGTCGAAGGTCCACGAGGCGACCGCGGAGGCGAGGTGGACGATCCGCCGGTGGCCAAGAGCAGTCAGGTGGCCGATGACCTGCCGCATGCCGTCGGCGATGTCGAGGTTGACGTGGGCGGCGGCGCCGGTGTCGGCGGGGTCGCTGTCGAGCATGATCAGCGGCAGGTCGGTGCCGCGGATCGCCGTGAGGGCCTGCGCGGCCATCGAGGACGCGATGATGCCGTCGAGGGCCGCGCGGGCGGACGCGAACGGGTCCTTGGCGGGCCCGACGCCCTCTGGGGAGGGGTAGAGCACGACACCGAACCCGTGGCGGGCGGCGACGGCGGCGGCGCCGGTGTAGACGCGTGCGAAGAACTCGTTGGTGAGCGCGGGGACGACCAGGAGCGCGGTCCTGGTGCGGCCGAGGCGGAGGTTGCGGGCGGCGAGATTCGGCCGGTAACCGAGTTCCCGGGCGGCCTCCCGGACCACCGCGGCGGTCCGTTCCGAGACGCGGCCGCGCCACTTGTCGCCGAGCACGAGCGAGACGGTGGCCTGCGAGACTCCGGCGGCGCGGGCGACGTCCCTGCTGGTGGGGCGTGCGGAATCCGCACCGGCCGGGGGACGGTCCTGCTGGGACCGGTGTGTCATCTGTTCGCCGCCCTCGGCCGCCCGTCGGAGATGTCGCGACGCCCGGGGTGGCGGCGCTGTGGACCCGCGGACTGTCGACATGGTACGTATGGACCTTGAAGTTATACGTAAAACCTCGACGAAGCCGGGGGAGAGGGGACGGCATGGCCGCCGGGTACGCAGACATCCTCAAGGCCCCGCACGCGGCACGCCTGCTGACCGGAACCCTGGTCGGCCGGCTGCCCAACGCGACCGCACACATCGCCATCGTGCTGTTCACCCGCGCGGAGGGCGGCAGCTACACGCTCGCGGGCGCGCTCGCCGCCGTCTACGGCCTCGCCACCGCCGTCGGCCAGCCGCTGCTGGGCAGGGCCGTCGACCTGTACGGGCAGCCGCGGGTGCAGCTGCCCGCCGCCGTCGTGTCCGCGCTCGGCATGTTCCTCCTCGCGGCCGCAGGTACCGGCTCGCTCTTCCTCGCCTACGCCGCCGTCAGCGTCGCGGGCCTGTTCACCCCGCCGCTCGAGGGCGGGCTGCGGGCCCTGTGGCCGAGCGTGCTGGGCCGGGAGGACCGCGTGCACCGGGCGTACGCCATGGACGCGGTCGCCCAGGAGATCATGTTCACCGTGGGACCGCTGCTCGTGACGCTGCTCGTCTCGCTGTGGTCGCCCGGTGCCGCGCTGTTCGTCATCAACGTCATCGGGGTCGCCGGCGCGCTGTCGGTCGTGCTGTCGAAGCCGTCCCGCGTCTGGCGTTCCGCGCCACGGGAGGCCCACTGGCTCGGCGCGCTCCGCTCACCGGGCCTGCTCGCACTTCTCGCCGCGTTCTTCTTCGTCGGCCTGGCCCTCGGATCGATCACGGTCGCGGGCGTGGCCTACGCCGACGACCACGGCCGCGAGTCGGTGTACGGCTGGCTGATGGCCGCGCTGGGCCTCGGCGCCCTCGTCGGCGGCTCGGTGTACGGGGCGCGGCAGTGGGCAGGCGCCCCTGAGCGGCGCCTGCGCATCATCGTGGCTCTGCTGGCCGTGGGATACCTTCCGCTGATCCTCACGCCGGGTGTGGCCGCCATGACGGCCCTGTCGGCCGTCGCGGGCGTGTTCCTCGCGCCGGCGATCGCCTGCGCCTTCATCGTCGTCGACCGGCACGCGCCGCGCGGCACGGTCACCGAGGCGTTCTCCTGGCTCGTGACGACCTTCGGGGTGGGCGCGGCCGCCGGCACGGCGGTGGCGGGCCCCGCCGTCGAGATCGGCGGCACGGCGTGGAGTTTCGCGGTCGCCGGGGCCGGCGGGATCGCCGCGCTGCTGGTTCTGACGTCCACTCAGCGTGTACTCGCGGTTCCCGGCCGCACCGACGACATCACGGGCTCCGGCACCCACGCATCGGAAAATGATCGAAACGGTGCCGCCCAACCCGGTTTCAGCTCAGGCCGGGAGGCGTAATGTTCAGACATGGACCGCCGCATTTTCGGGCTGGAGAACGAGTACGGCGTCACGTGCACGTTCAGGGGACAGCGCCGACTGTCACCTGACGAAGTGGCGCGCTACCTCTTCCGCCGTGTCGTGTCATGGGGCCGCAGCAGCAATGTCTTTCTGCGGAACGGAGCCCGCCTGTACCTCGACGTGGGTTCGCATCCGGAATACGCAACACCTGAATGCGACAACGTGACCGAGCTGGTCACGCATGACAAGGCCGGCGAGCGCATTCTCGAAGGCCTTCTCGTCGACGCCGAACGCCGCCTGCACGAGGAGGGAATCGCGGGCGACGTCTATCTCTTCAAGAACAACACCGACTCGGCGGGAAACTCCTACGGCTGCCACGAGAACTATCTCGTCGCGCGCCATGGCGAGTTCTCGCGGCTGGCCGACATCCTGATTCCGTTCCTCGTCACGAGGCAGTTGCTCTGCGGCGCGGGAAAGGTGCTGCAGACGCCCCGGGGAGCGGTCTTCTGTGTGAGCCAGCGGGCGGAGCACATCTGGGAGGGCGTCAGTTCCGCCACCACCCGCTCGCGCCCGATCATCAACACCCGTGACGAACCGCACGCGGACGCCGAGCGCTACCGCCGGCTCCATGTCATCGTCGGCGACTCCAACATGTCGGAGACGACGATGCTGCTGAAGGTCGGCGCGACGGACCTCGTCCTGCGCATGATCGAGGCGGGCACGGTCATGCGCGACCTCACGCTGGAGAACCCGATCCGGGCCATCCGCGAGGTCAGCCACGACATAACGGGCCAGCGCAAGGTGCGCCTGGCCAGCGGCCGGGAGGCCTCCGCGCTCGAGGTCCAGCGCGAGTACTACGAGAAGGCCGTCGACTTCGTCGACCGTCGCGGCATCCGCACCGGCACGGTCGAGCAGGTCCTGGAGCTCTGGGGCCGCACGCTGGACGCGATCGAGGAGGAGGACCTCGACCGGATCGGCACCGAGATCGACTGGGTCATGAAGTACAAGCTGCTGGAGCGGTACCGCGCCAAGCACAACATGTCCATGTCGCACCCGAGGGTCGCGCAGATAGACCTCGCGTACCACGACATCCACCGCCGGCGCGGCCTGTACTACCTCCTCGAGAAGAAGGGCCAGGCCGCCCGGATCTGCAACGACCTGAAGATCTTCGAGGGCAAGTCGGTGCCCCCGCAGACCACCAGGGCGCGACTGCGCGGAGACTTCATCCGCCGGGCGCAGGAGCAGCGGCGGGACTTCACCGTCGACTGGGTGCACCTCAAGCTCAACGACCAGGCGCAGCGCACCGTGCTGTGCAAGGACCCCTTCCGTTCGGTCGACGACAGGGTGGAGAAGCTCATCGCCGGCATGTGATCCGAGCCCGTCGCACGTGTGTCGGAACGTCACCCGGGCCCCGTACGTTTCTCGTGCGGGGCCCTCGGCACGCCCTAGAGTGTCCGCATCTACCAAGCCGTTAGAGATCTGAGGAACACGTGCGCCGACTTGCCGGCCTGCTCGTCGTACCCCTGCTGCTGTTGACGACAGCGGCATGCGGCGACGACAAGGGCTCCGATTCCGCTTCCACCTCGATGACGAACGGGCTGCCCACGATCACCGAGGGTGCGAAGTTCGGCGAGAAGCCGACCCTTGCCAAGGGCGAGGGCGAGCCTCCCAAGGACCTGAAGGTCAACGTCGTCAGCGAGGGCAAGGGCCAGACGCTCAAGAAGGGCGACGTCGCCCAGGTCGACTACCTCGGCCAGGTGTGGGACGGCGAGGAGCCGTTCGACAACAGCTTCGACCGCGGCGAGCCGTTCACCGTGACGCTCGGCGGCGGCGGTGTCATCGAGGGCTGGCAGAAGGCGCTCGACGGCCAGAAGGTCGGCAGCCGTCTCGAGGTGGCGATCCCGCCGGAGCTCGGCTACGGCCCGCAGGAGCAGGGCAGCATCCCGGCCAACTCCACGCTCGTCTTCGTCATGGACATCGTCAAGGGCACCACGCTCCCGACTTCCGCCAAGGGCAGCGAGGTCGCCCAGGACAACATCGACCTGCCCAAGGTCGGCACGAACACCGACGGCGAGAAGCCGTCACTGACGGTGCCCAAGAAGGACGCGCCGTCCAAGCTGGTGTCGAACTACGTGATCGAGGGCACCGGTCCCGCGGTCAAGGCCACGGACACCCTGTCCGTGAAGTACCAGGGCGTCCTGTGGAAGGACGGCAAGGAGTTCGACAGCAGCTACGGCAGGGGCAACGCACCGGTGAGCTTCCCGCTCGCCCAGGTCATCCCCGGCTGGCAGAAGGGCCTCGAGGGCAAGAAGGTGGGCAGCCGCGTGCTGCTCGTCGTCCCGCCGGACATGGGCTACGGCGACCAGGAGCAGCAGGGCATCCCGGCCAAGTCCACCCTCGTCTTCACGGTCGACATCCTGGCCGTTCAGTAGGACGACCGGGACGTTCTGCAAGACTGTCCCGGTTGATCACACAGAGAAACGCAAGGAGCAAGACCGTGAGCATCGAGAAGCCCGAGATCGACTTCCCGGGCGGCGAGCCGCCGGCCGACCTGGAGATCAAGGACATCTGGGAGGGCGACGGCCCGGTGGCGAAGGCGGGCGACACCGTCTCCGTCCACTACGTGGGCGTGGCCTTCTCCACCGGTGAGGAGTTCGACGCCTCCTGGAACCGAGGCACCCCGCTGCAGTTCCAGCTGGGCGTCGGCCAGGTGATCTCCGGCTGGGACCAGGGCGTGCAGGGCATGAAGGTCGGCGGGCGCCGCCAGCTGACCATCCCGGCGCACCTCGCCTACGGCGACCGCGGCGCCGGCGGCGGCCGCATCGCCCCGGGCGAGACGCTGATCTTCGTCTGCGACCTCGTCGCCGTCTGAGGCCTCGCGGAGCGACGTCGCGAGGGCCCGTGCCTGCCGGCACGGGCCCTCGCTTTCGTCCGGACACCCCGGGGCGGTACGGTCGACGGGCGTAAGGGATTTCATAAAAGAGGTGAAGGGCGTCGATGGCGATTGCCAAGGCCGAGCGGCTGATGAATCTGGCGCTGTGTCTGCTGGGGACCCGGCGTCCCCTCAGCAAGCGCGAGCTGCGCGGGTCCATCGAGGCCTACCTCGAAGCAGGTTCCGACGACTCGTTCAACCGGATGTTCGAGCGCGACAAGGACGATCTTCGGGAACTCGGCCTGGTGATCGAGACGGTGGAGTCCCTCGACGGGGACATCGGCTACCTCGCGCGCCGGGACAGCAACCGGCTGCCTCCCATCACCCTGGACGCCGAGGAGGCCGCCGCCCTGGGCCTGGCCGCCAAGGTGTGGCAGCAGGCGCGGCTCGCCGGGGCCGCCAGCGGTGCACTGCAGAAGCTGCGGGCCGCCGGCATGCCGGAGGCCGAGGACGCCTACGAACTCCACCACAGCGCCCTCGAACCGCGTATCCCCGTCCATGAGGCGGCGTTCGAGCCGCTGATGCTGGCCTGCCGCGACCGCCGGCCGGTCCTTTTCGACTACCGCAAGGCCAATTCGGCCCGCCCCGAGCAGCGCCATGTGGAACCGTGGACGCTCGAGTGCTGGCGGGGCCACTGGTACCTGGCCGGCTTCGACCGCAGCCGCGGCGCCGAGCGGGTCTTCCGCCTCTCGCGCATAACCGGCAAGGTGCGTACGTCACGCTCGGGAGCGTTCACCGCTCCCGTACCCGACGTCGTCACCGTGCGCGAGACCGTCGAGAGCTGGGCCGGGGAGACGGCGACCCGGTCGGCGCGCATCAGGCTGCGTACCGACAGCGGCTACCCGCTGCGCTCGAGGGCGACCGAGGTGCGGGAACTCGGCGACGGGTGGGACGAGTTGGAGATCCCGTACGGACACGGTCTGGACGCCTGGCTCGTCGAGTTCGGTCCGGACGTCGTCGTGCTGGAGCCCGCGGACCTGCGGGCGGACGTGGTCGACCGGCTGCGCGCCGTGGCCAAGGGCTGAGGGGGCGCACGACATGGCGATCAACGCCATCGACCAGACCCGGCGGATGCTGTCGCTGGTGACATATCTGCGCGAGCGCCCCGGCGCCCGTATCGCGGACGTCGCCCGTGCCTTCGGCATCACCGAGGACGAACTGATCTCCGACCTCGACGTGCTGCCCATGTGCGGGACGAGCTTCCGCGGCGGTGACCTGCTCGACATCGACACCGACGGCGAGCGGATCTGGTGGCGCAACCCGGACGCGTCCGGCGAGTCCACCGCCGAGCCGCTGCGGCTCGCCGCCGACGAGGCGACCGCGCTGCTGGTCGCGGCCCGCGCCGTCGCCACCCTGCCCGGACTGCGGGAGGGTGACCGCGAGGCGCTGGTACGGGCCACCGCCAAGATCGAAGGCGCGGCCGGCGAGGCGGCGGGCGCCTCCTCCCGGCTCTCGGTCACCTTCGAATCGGAGGGCGGGGTCTTCGCCGAGGTGGACCGGGCGATCTCCGAGCGCCGGAGGCTCTGGCTGAAGTACTACTCGCCGGCGCGCGACGAGCTCACCGAGCGCGAGGTGGACCCGATCCGGCTCTTCGCCGTCGGCCACACCTATATGGAGGCCTGGTGCCGCCTCTCGGAGGCGCGCCGCACCTTCCGCCTCGACCGGGTAGCGGAGATCCGGCTGCTCGACGCCCCCGCCGCGCCGCCCGAGATCGAGCTGCGCGACCTCTCCGAGGGCCTGGTGCAGCCCTCCGCCGACGATCCAGAGGTCGTCGTCGAAGTGGCGCCCGGCGGACGCTGGGTCGCCGAGTACTACCCGCACGACCTGGCGGAGGAACTGCCTGACGGCGGTCTGCGCATCACGCTGCGTACGCCGTCGCCCGCCTCGCTGCGCCGGCTGGCGCTGCGGCTGGGCAGGGACGGCCGGATCGTGTCGCCGCAGGACCTCGCGGACAGCGCCCGCACGGCAGCGCGCGACGCGCTCGCCGCCTACGAGGCCGTGGAGCTCAGCGAAGAGCACGGCAAGTACCCGGAGCACCAGGACCGCCAAGAACAGGGAGCCGGCGCCTGATGACCGTGACGCCCGGTGTCCCGGCGATGACCCCTGTCCCCGCCCGTGTCGGGCCGGTGCTCTTCCGGGCCGCGTGCCCCGACTGCCGGGCCCGGTTCGAGCTGTCCGCCGGCGCCCTGCGCCTGGCGATAGGCGGCAGCCGCCGCACCACGTTCTACTCCTTCACCTGCCCCGAATGCGGCTCCGCGGTCCGCAAGCCGGCCGGTGAACGCATCGTGGAACTGCTCACCGGCGGCGGGGTGCGGACCCTGCGCCTGCACTCCACCGTGTGACGTCCCGCTCGGAAACCGCTCCAGGAACGGTCTAGGCTCTGCGCATGTTCTGGCCCATGCTCGCCATCGCACTCGGCTTCCTCGGGATCGCCGTCCTCGGCGTCCTCGGTGTCCGGGTCTTCATCGAGGCCCGGCGTCTGGGCAGCGAGGTCGCCCGCACCACGGACCGGATCAACAGGGCCGCGGAGGACCTGGAGCGGGCCGCCACGTCCCTGGCCCGCTCGGGCGAGACCCTCCGCTGAGCCGACGCGCCGCTCGAGCCCTGCCGGAGACCGCTGACGCCCCCTGCTACGGCGCAGGCCCTGGCGGTACGCTGCTGGTGGCGGCACCGGTGATGAGGCGCCGACCGCTGACGGGAGTACGCACGGGGATTGCCATGCGTTTACCCGTGCGAGTTACGATCGCTGCCGGTCGCGGTTCGGACGCCTGTCCTACCGCGGTCAGCAGCCAGAGCCCCAAGCCGCCTCGGTGAGAAGGTAGACACAATTATGTTCCGACAGATCGGGCCCACCGAGATCATCATTATCGCGCTCCTCATCCTGCTGCTGTTCGGCGCCAAGAAGCTTCCGGACATGGCTCGTTCGCTCGGCAAGTCCGCGCGGATCCTGAAGAGCGAGGCCAAGGCGATGAAGTCCGAGGGGCAGCCCGCGGCGGCCCCCGCGGAGCCCAAGGACCCGGCCCAGGGCGACAGCCAGACCCCGCACCGCACCATCCAGGCGGCGCCCGGCGACGTCACCAGCGCCCGCCCCGTGAGCGAGCCCACCGACACCCCCCAGCGCTGACCCAAGGTCACGTGACCGTGGCCTGCCGCACGAGATGAGGACGTGGGTTGCTCAAGCCTGCCCGCTCGAAACTGAAGGAGAAGGACCCCGAGGGGCGCATGCCGCTCGCGGACCATCTTCGTGAGCTCCGCAACCGGCTCGCGAAGGCGATGCTGGCGATCGTCATCGCCTCCGTCGCCGCCGTCGCATACAGCCAGGAGCTGATGGAGTTCCTCACCTCACCGGTGCCCGAGTGCGTCGGGGACGGCCCCCAGAAGGGCGGCGTCTGCGCCAGGGTCGTCTACACCGACCTCCTGTCGCCGTTCACCACGACCGTCAAGGTCGTGCTGATGGCGGGCATCATCGTGTCCTGCCCGGTCTGGCTCTACCAGATGTGGGCCTTCGTCGCGCCCGGCCTGCACAAGAACGAGAAGAAGTACAGCTACTACTTCGCCGCCGCGGCCGCGCCGCTGTTCGCCGGCGGCGCGTACTTCGCCTACCTCGTCATGCCGGTGAGCATGAAGGTCCTGCTCTCGATCACGCCCGCTCCCGCCGAGAACCTGCTGAGCGTGGACAAGATCCTGGACTTCACGGTCCGGATGGTGCTGATCTTCGGTTTCTCGTTCGAGCTGCCCCTGCTCCTGATCATGCTGAATCTGACCGGGATGGTGACCGGCCGGCGGATGCTCGGCTGGTGGCGCGGCGCCGTCATGGGCATCTTCGTCTTCGGCGCGATCGCCACCCCCTCGACCGACCCCCTGGGCATGATCGCCCTGTCCGGACCGATCATCCTGCTGTACTTCCTCGCGGTCGGGTTCTCAACGCTCAACGACCGTCGCCGACGCCGTAATGACCCCGATGCGGAGCTCGACGACGACGAGGCGTCCGACATCGATCTCACGCCGGCCGCGCTCGGCGAGGTGGAGCCCGTCTCCGTCACGGCCCGCGCGCTGCCCGAGCAGGCCACCGGCGAGGCCGACGGCGGCCGCACGAACCGCCTGAACGGCTACGACGACATCACCTGAGGCGCCACCGCCATCAGGCCCGTCAGCGGGGCCCGCCGATCCGGCGGGCCCCGCTCGCGTATGCATCGCCCAAGGCGTGCGCGGGTACTCCGAGCGGTAGGTGCTCTCGTCCGATTAAAGATCCGCTCAGTGTCAGAGGTGGCGGGTAGGCTCGTGAACAAGATGACCGAGGACCTCTCTCCCGCAGAGCGCTATGCCGCCGCCCGCGTCCGCGCCGCCGAGGAGGCCACTGCGCTGGCCCCCTTCCGAGCGATGTACGACTTCGACCTCGATCCCTTCCAGATCGAGGCATGCCAGGCCCTGGAGGCGGGCAAGGGCGTGCTCGTCGCCGCGCCCACCGGCTCGGGCAAGACGATCGTCGGCGAGTTCGCCGTCCACCTCGCCCTCGAGCAGGGCCGCAAGTGCTTCTACACCACGCCCATCAAGGCGCTCTCCAACCAGAAGTACACCGACCTGGTCAAGCGCTACGGCGCCGAGAAGGTCGGGCTGCTGACCGGCGACAACAGCGTCAACTCCGGTGCTCCGGTGGTCGTCATGACCACCGAGGTGCTGCGCAACATGCTGTACGCGGGCTCCCAGGCGCTGCTGGGCCTCGGCTACGTCGTCATGGACGAGGTGCACTACCTCTCCGACCGGTTCCGGGGCGCCGTCTGGGAGGAAGTGATCATCCACCTCCCCGAGTCGGTGACCCTGGTGTCACTCTCGGCGACCGTGTCGAACGCGGAGGAGTTCGGCGACTGGCTCGACACCGTCCGCGGCGACACCGAGGTCATCGTCTCCGAACACCGGCCCGTGCCCCTGTGGCAGCACGTCCTCGCGGGACGGCGGATGTACGACCTCTTCGAGGAGGAGACCGACCACGGCGGCCGCGGGGTCGCCCGCCGTGAGGTCAACCCCGACCTCGTACGGCTGGCCAGGATGGAGAACAGCCGCACCTACAACCCCCGTGACCGGCGCCGCGGGAAGATGGTGCGCGAGGCCGACCGGGAGCGCGAGCGGCGCCAGCGTAGCCGCATCTGGACCCCCGGCCGGCCCGAGGTCATCGACCGGCTCGACTCCGAGGGACTGCTCCCCGCCATCACGTTCATCTTCAGCCGGGCGGGTTGCGAGGCCGCCGTACAGCAGTGCCTGTACGCCGGACTGCGGCTCAACGACGAGGACGCGCGCAGGGAAGTGCGCGAGATCGTCGAGGACCGGACCGCCTCCATCCCCGGTGAGGACCTCCATGTCCTCGGCTACTACGAGTGGTTGGAGGGCCTGGAGCGGGGCATCGCCGCGCACCACGCCGGCATGCTGCCGACCTTCAAGGAAGTTGTCGAGGAGCTGTTCGTGCGGGGCCTGGTGAAGGCCGTGTTCGCCACGGAGACGCTCGCCCTGGGCATCAACATGCCTGCCCGCTCCGTGGTGTTGGAGAAGCTCGTCAAGTGGAACGGCGAGCAGCACGCGGACATCACTCCCGGCGAGTACACCCAGTTGACCGGCCGTGCCGGGCGCCGCGGCATCGATGTCGAAGGCCACGCGGTGGTCCTGTGGCAGCGGGCGATGGACCCGGAGGCGCTGGCGGGGCTCGCCGGCACGCGGACGTACCCGCTGCGCTCCAGCTTCAAGCCGTCGTACAACATGGCCGTCAACCTCACCCAGCAGTTCGGAAGGCACCGCTCGCGGGAACTGCTGGAGACGTCGTTCGCGCAGTTCCAGGCGGACAAGTCCGTCGTCGGCATCTCCCGGCAGGTGCAGCGCAACGAGGAAGGCCTCGAGGGCTACCGCGAGGGCATGACCTGCCACCTGGGCGACTTCACCGAGTACGCACGGCTGCGCCGCGAGCTGAAGGACCGCGAGACCGAGCTGGCCAAGCAGGGCGCGGCGCAGCGCAGGGCAGCCGCCGCGACCTCACTGGAGAAGCTCAAGCCGGGCGACGTCATCCATGTCCCGACGGGCAAGTTCGCCGGACTGGCACTGGTCCTCGACCCCGGGCTGCCGGCCGGACGCACCAACGGCCACCGCGGTCTCGAGCACCACGACGGCCCGCGGCCGCTGGTCCTCACCTCCGAGCGCCAGGTCAAGCGGCTGGCGTCGATCGACTTCCCCGTGCCGGTCGAGGCACTGGAGCGGATGCGGATCCCGAAGTCCTTCAACCCGCGTTCCCCGCAGTCCCGTCGGGACCTCGCCTCCGCGCTGCGTACCAAGGCCGGGCACATCGTGCCCGAGCGGCACGGCAAGCGGCGGTCCGCCGCCGCGGACGACCGAGAGATCTCCCGGCTGCGCGCCGAACTGCGCGCCCACCCCTGCCACGGCTGCGACGAACGCGAGGACCACGCACGCTGGGCCGAGCGGTACTTCCGTCTCCAGCGCGACACCCGCCAGTTGGAGCGCCGTATCGAGGGCCGCACGAACACCATCGCGCGGACTTTCGACCGGATCGTGGCCCTCCTCACGGAGATGGACTACCTCCGCGGCGACGAGGTCACCGAGGACGGCAAGCGCCTGGCACGGCTCTACGGCGAGCTGGACCTGCTGGCCAGCGAATGCCTGCGCGAAGGCGTCTGGGAGGGACTGAACCCGGCGGAACTGGCCGCCTGCGTCTCCGCGTTGGTGTACGAGGCACGGCAGTCGGACGACGCGGTCGCACCCAAGGTCCCGGCCGGGAGGGCGAAGGTCGCCCTCGCCGAGATGGTCCGCATCTGGGGCAGGCTGGACGCCTTGGAGGAGGAGTTCAGGATCAACCAGGCGGAGGGCGTCGGACAGCGGGAGCCGGACCTCGGCTTCGCCTGGGCCGCCCACCAGTGGGCCTTCGGCAAGGGGCTCGACGAGGTGCTCGGCGAGGTCGGGATGCCGGCGGGCGACTTCGTGCGCTGGTGCAAGCAGGTCATCGACGTGCTCGGCCAGATCGCGGCGGCCGCGCCCCGGGACAACAGCACCGTGTCGAAGAACGCCCGCAAGGCGGTCGACGCGCTGCTGCGCGGCGTGGTGGCGTACAGCTCGGTCGGCTGACGTCAGTTCCCAGTTCTCGAGTGCGACCGGTCCGTGGTGGGCCGACTCCTGTGGTTCCGACAGGAACAGCTCACCCGGCCGTCCACGTGCCCGGTCGGGCGGCCACGCACGCGAACGGCCGGACCGCTGGACGGCCGCAGCCTCGGTCGTCAGCTCCAGGGGCGCAGTCCGGGCCGTCAGCTCCAGAAGGCGTCCATCTCGTCGAGGTCCTCCGTGCACGCGTCGATGTCGGTGACCTTGCCGCCCACGACGGTGAAGAAAAGCCCTTCGCGGATCTCGATCCCCCGGTCACCGCGGTCCGCCCGGACGGTGTGGAAGGACATGACGTGTCCGCGCCCGTCTGCGAGCACCGCCTCGAGCTGGATCTGCATGGTTCCGTCGGTCTCCTCGCCCATACGCCGGAACAGGTCGAGGATCGCATCGCGGCCCTTGTGGTGCCCGGAGAGCGGGTTGTGGCCCGGGACGTGGTACACGGCGTCGGCCGTCATCAGGTTGCCGAGCGTTTCCATGTCGCCGGAGACGAAGGCCGTGTAACCCTGGCGGACGAGGGCGCAGTCCGGGTGCTCGGACATGGTGATCCACACCTTCCGTCACTCGATTTCCCTTTTCGTCCATCATCCGCCGGGTCCTACGGGCTGTCCACGGACGGGCTTCCGGCCAGGGCGACGGCGAGGCCGGTGAGCTCCGGGTACCGCAGTACCCGGTCGCCGAATCCCGGCAGCGGCACGTGCAGCGGCGCCGTCCACCGTTCCGGTACCGCCCCGATGCCATGGACCGCGCCCGCCAAAGCCCCTGTCACCGCCGCGACGGTGTCGGTGTCGCCACCCAGGTCGATCGCGGCTCCGAGAGACTCCTCGAACGACTCGGTGGTGCGCAGCGCCCACAGTGCCGAGCCGAGAGCGGGCCACACCGCGCCGTTGAACTCGGTGGCGTCATCGGGATGCCAGCCGGGGGACAGGACCACCGACCAGCGCGCACGGTGGTCCGGGTGGACGTGTCGGAGCGTCTCGGGGACGGCGGCCGACGGGTCCGCGCCGTCCAGCGCGACGCGGATCAGCTCGTGGAGGACCGCCGTGCCCTCCCAGGCCGCCCGGTCGCCGTGGGTGAGGGCCGCGATACGGCGGGCAGCGTCCATGGTCGCCCGGCGGCCCCCGCCGGCGAAGTACACCGCTGAGGTGGCCGCGCGCATCAGCGAGCCGTTCCCTGCCGCTCGTCCTGTCCTGGCGAAGTGCAGCTCCGCGGCCATGTCCCATGGATCGCCGCTGGTCAGGACCTGCTCCGTCTGGAGTCCGATGTCCTTGGGCCCGCCCGCCGCCCAGCGTTGAAAGCGTCGGAAGAGGTCCGCCGGTTCCGGTCCGCCGTGCTCCAGGAGCGATTCGCCTACCAGCACGGCCATCTGCGTGTCGTCCGTGGCCTCGCCTGGATCCCAGCCGCCGCCTCCGCGCATCTCGCCGACGCCGTCGGGGAAGTGCCCCCGGTACACGCCCGGTGCGCCGAACTCGAAGGGCGCGCCCAAGGCGTCGCCGACAGCGGAGCCCACGACGGCGCCGATGGCGCGGCTCGTGCGGGCCGCAAGGTGCTCGTCCGTCATCCCGTCAGGCTATGCGGCGGACAAGTCGCTTGGGCACGAGCAGGAAGTCCGCAGTCGGCCATCGAAAGATTTGGCCGGACACCAATCCGTGGAATCCCCGGCCGCGAATAGGAGCTGAGGACGGCGCGAGGCCGGCCCGGTGGGGAGTGGGGACGACGGTGCAGCGCAGGCGCACGGCCGTGACGGGCAACCAGGTGGCCGGACGGTCCACTTCTTCCTGTCCGGGCCGGCCTACGGTTGCACGGCTGTGGACCCCGTCCGCGCGGACCGCACGTTCGCCCCGTCACCGCCATCTCCCTCAGGAGGGTGTCCAGTGAGCGTTCCCGTCATTTCCGCGACCCCGCGAACGTCGTTTGTCGACCCGCGCCGCCGACCGGACGTCGCCCGCCTCCCCAAGTCCTCCTGGCTGCGCGCGGCGGCAGCGGAAAGGCGCATGAGGCACACGATCGGCCGGCTGCCGCTGCGGATACGGCTCACGGGAACCGCGCAACCGGTCGGCCGCGGCGGACCATTGATGGAGGTGAGCGATCCGCACTCCTTCTTCCGCCGCACCGGCGCGAACGGGCTGGCCGGCTTCAAGGAGTCATACACGGCAGGAGAGTGGGATGCGGGCGACCTCGTCGGCGTGCTGACCGTGCTCGCGCAGCACGCCGACGCGCTGGTCCCCGAGCCGCTGGAGCGGACGCGCGGCGCGCGGCGCACCGGGGGGCCCGGCCCGCGCCACCGCGCCCCCAAGGCCGCGCGGGCCGACGCCGCCCACGAACTGCTCTCCCTCTTCCTCGACGAGACGCTGACCTACTCCTGCGCGCTCTTCCGGGGATTCCCCGCAGAGCACCAACTGCTTTCCGCCGCCCAGCATCGCAAGATCGACCGCCTGCTCGACCTGGCACATGTCGGCCCCGGCACGCAGCTGCTTGAGATGGGCACCGGCCGGGGCGAGCTCGCGATACGGGCCGCCGCCCGCGGCGCGCGCGTCCTGACAGTGACGCACTCCGCCGAACAGCAGGAACTCGCCACGCGGCGTGTACGGGAGGCGGGAGCGGGAGACAGGGTGACCGTCCTGCTGCGGGACTACCGACGGGTGCTCGGCCGGTACGACGCCATCGTGGGTGTCGAGACGGTCGAGGCCGTGGGCGCCGGGTTCTGGCCGGAGTACCTGATGACGCTGGACCGGCTGCTCGCGCCCGGCGGACGGGTCGCTCTCCAGGCCGTCACGATGCCGCAGGAGCAGGTGCCCGGCTCCCGTGCGGCAGGGAGCTGGGCGGAGAAGTACATCTGCCCCGCGGGGCCGCTGCCTTCGGCCCAGGCGCTGGAGGAGTTCACCGGCCGGTTCACCGGGATGAGCGTCACCGAGCGGGACGCGTTCGGAGCGCACTACGCGGAGACGCTGAGGCTGTGGCGCGAGCGGTTCACCGCCCGCGCCGCGGAGGCCGATGCCCTCGGCTTCGACAAGACGTTCCGACGGTTGTGGCACTTCTGCCTGGCGCACGCGGAGGCAGGTTTCCGGTCCGGACTCCTCGATGTGCAGCAGCTCCAGCTCACGAAGCCCTAGCAGGGGACGGCGGGACAGGCGGGTAACGGGGGCGGCCGAGCCGGCGGGCCGGGTCGGCTCGCCGGAGAGCCCTTGCCCGACCGCCGGCGGCCGCCCATGGCCCACCCCACCCCTCCCCAGGCCCGGGCGCCGGCGCACCGATGCCGGGCCCCACCGCCGCCGACCGCGGGGCCGGACCACCGGCCCGCCGGACCACCGGCTCTCGGCCGCAGTCGTCGGTCGGTCAGGCGGGGAGCGCCATCAGGGCCAGCGGGTCGGAGGTCGGATGCGGGGAACCGCCTGCCGGTTCGACGGTTATGCCGATGCCGGACGCGTCGTCCAGCGGCCCCTCCATCACCACGGCCCCCGTGGCGCCCGACACGTCCAAGAGGCCGGCGGACCTCATGGAACCGCCGTCGGCGAACCAGAGTTGGTACACCTTGCCCTCGGGTGGGTTCGGCAGCCCGGTGGCGAGGAACGCGGCCTTGTCACGGGTCCGTGAGGCGACCACCGTGCCGGTCGCCCCGTCCGAGAGCCTGCGGGAGACGACCCTGGCGTCCGGGGCGGTGAGCACCGAGGCCAGGTCCGCCGCCCGGCGTTCCGTACGCCGTTCCGCGTCACGGGCGTCCCGCACCTCCTGGTACTGCCAGAGGGCCAAGGAGCCGAACGTGGTGGCCGCCGCGATGCTCGCGGCCAGCGCGAAGCGGGAGAGCGCTCGCCCACGCCGGGTGCCGCCGCGCCTGCTCTGGCGTGGGACTCGCGGCGGCGCCTGCCGCTCTGCAGCGATTTGGGCCATCACCCGCTGCTTGAGCACCGGCGGGGGTACGACGGCGACCGCGGAGGCCAGCTTGCCCGTGGTGGCGGCCAGCTCGCGTACCTCCTCCGAGCACGACGGGCAGCCCGGAAGGTGCCGTTCGAAGTCGGCGTGCTCCCCGGGCGGCAGGGCGTGAAGCACGTAAGCGCCCGTCAGCAGGTGCAGATCACCGGTGTTCACGCGCTCACCCCCAGGCAGTCACGCAGCCGGATGAGTCCGTCGCGCAGACGGGTCTTGACCGTGCCCAGCGGTACGGACAACAGCTCGGCGACCTCCCGGTATGTCAGTCCCCGGTAGTAGGCCAGGGTGACCGACTCGTGCTGAAGCTCCGTCAGGGTGCGCAGACAGCGCCGTACCTGCTCACGCTCGAGCCGGGCGTCCACCTGCTCGGTGACCTCGTCGTACGCGGGCGTACGCTCCAGCAACGCCGCCCGGCGCTCGCGGTCGGTCGCGGCCTGCGCCGACCGCACCCGGTCGACGGCCCGCCGGTGGGCGAGCGTGAGGATCCATGTCATCGCGGAGCCGAGGGACGGCTGGTAGCGGGTGGCCGAGCGCCAGATCTCGAGCAGTACTTCCTGAGCCACCTCCTCGGACTGGGCCGGGTCGCGCAGCACCGTGCGGACCAGGCCGAGGACGCTTCCGCCGACCGCGTCGTACACCTGGGAGAAGGCGCTCTGGTCGCCTCTGGCCACCAGGCCGAGCAGTTCCTGAAGATCAGGGCCCGCGGGGGCGGGCCCACCGATATGTACGGCTGTTTTCACGCGGCGATCCTCCACGGTGCGGACGCGTCGAACGGACATTCCACCGGGCATTCGTAGCCGGACGCCCGGCGGATCGGTGCGGTCCGCGGCATGGTGTCACGACCGTACGAGTGCCTCGCCGCCGGCCGGGCTGCGGTGCGCCGTGCGAGCGGCCCCGCACGGCGAGGAAGATCAGCAGACCGATCGGTGAGAGCAGGATCGTGAGCATCAGCAGCGGCCCCATCACCAAGGGGTGGATGCCGAGCCGCCGTGCCTCGCGGTACATCCACTGGCCGAGCAGCAGGTCCCATGCGATGACCTGCGCCCAGACGGCGCCGGCGCCGTTCGCACGGGCGGTGAGGTCACGGAAGACGTCGATGTCGGGACTGCTGACCGCGGCCCACAGTTCGGGGAACACCGGGATCGCCATGGAGAGATGGACGAGGAGCACGGGGACGACGGTCAGCGGTGAGGCCGCGACGCGGGCCGTGAGCCGTCGGTGCGGCGCGAAAATCATCAGCAGCCAGACGGGGGCGACGAGCCAGAAGGACAGTTCGAAGAGGAAACCGGTCATGCCGCGAACTCCTTGTGTGTGTCCGATCCGGTGGTCCTGCCGGTTCCGCCGGTCCTGCTGGTCGTCCCGGCCGTCGGGCCGCCGGGTGGGGTGGTCCGGTGCAGCGCAGCCCAGGTGCCGGCCGCCGCGGAGAGCAGGAGGACGGCCGCGGCCGTGAGCGTCACCCCGTCCGGGCTTACCAGGGCCTGCCCGCGCAGCGCCTGCCACGTCACCAGGGCGAAGACCCCGGTGTACGTCCCTGATGCCACGAGGACCAGCCGCAACCGGACGCGTTCGTCACGCAGCCGGGCGAAACGCGGGGCGAGTACGACCAGGGCGAGCAGGACGAAGGGCAGGACCTGGAGTGCGTGCAGTCCCACAAAGTGAGGAACCCTCAGGTCACCGCCCGTCATCTCCCAGCCGGTCAGCGGCATCGAAGGGCCGCCGTCCTGCACCCCGACACCGTGCGCGCCGACGACCTCCGGGTTCCCTGTCTCCGCCTCGGCGCGCTGCTCGGGCGTCGGCCGCGCCATCCGGAACCCGATCAGGGCACCGGCCAACGAGAGCACGGAGCCGAATCGGAGGGCCCAGGCGGACGCCCGGTCGGCCGGGCCGGTGCGGAACAGCAGGACGGCGACGACCAAGGCAGCTGTCCACAGCACGACGACGGTCACGGCCATCGTGTCGAACAGCGCCTCGTCGAAGGGCGTTTCGTTGTTGAAGTGGCTGCGCCTGCCGCGCATCGCCTGACCCGTGATCAGCACCATCTCGATCGCGCCGGTGACGGCGACGACGGTGCCTGCCCACCAGCCGGCGCGCCGGAAGCGCGGCAGCAACGACAGCGTCCAGGCGAGTGAGAGTGCGTAGGCGAGGAACGAGGCCGAGAACTTGAAGGGCTTGAACCAGACCGGTGATCCGGCGACGAGCCGGTCGTCCACCGCTAAGCCCACGGCCGTCATCACGGTCAGTACGGCCATCGAGGCGGCGAAGACCATGAGTGGCCGGTGCCAGGAGAGCCAGGGTGGTGAGGACGCGGAAGGAGACATGGGTGTACCCCCGGGGAAATTATGGATAGTGGCGCTTACCGCTATCAGATAGTGGAACTATCTATGATGGGGGCCGAGGATGGCAAGAGGCGAAGGGTGAACGCGCGGTGCGCATCGGTGAGTTGAGTCGCAGGACCGGGGTGCCGGTACCGACGATCAAGTACTACGTACGCGAAGGGCTGCTGACGGCCGGGGAGTTGACCAGCCCCAACCAGGCGAGCTACTCCGACGCGCACGAACGCAGGCTCCGGCTGATCCGTGCGCTGCTGGAGGTGGGAGGGCTCTCCGTCGCCTCGATCAGGGACGTGCTCGGGGCCGTCGACGACCCGGACAGGTCCGTCCACAAAGTGCTCGGCGCGGCCACGGACGGACTCGTGCCGCGGTACGCGAACGGCGACGAGTCACCGGCCGCCCGGGAGAAGGTCCGCGAACTGATCGCGCGCCGCGGCTGGCGCGTGGACGCGGCCCACCCCGCGGCGGAGGCGCTGACCGAGGCGCTGGCGGCGCTGGAACGGGTGGGGCACGGCGCGTTCGCCGAAGTGCTCGACGACTACGCCTCCGCGGCGGAGACGGTGGCCCGCGCGGACCTCGCCCACGTGGGGCGGCACATCGGTCTGGACGACCTGGTGGAGGGGGTGGTGGTCGGCACGGTGATCGGTGACGCGATGCTGGCGGCGCTGCGGCGTCTGGCGCAGACGGACGGGTCGTCGCGGGCGTACGGGGAGGGGTGACGGTCGCGTGCCGCCTGCGGCGGGCTTGTTCCCCACCCCGCCCCTTCCCGAAACCGGGCTCCGCCCGGACCCGCCGCCGCGCTCCGCGCGGGGTTTCGGGGGCTGTGTCCCCGCACCCCGCGCCTCAAGCGCCGGCGAGGCTGATTTCGCGAAGCGAAATGCAGCCGCCTGGGGGCACCTCGCACGGCCGCCAGGCCGTAGGGGGAGTGAGGGCACCGCGCGGAGCGCGGTACGCCGCCCGTCGGGCGCGCCCCGGTTCGGCAAGAGGCGGGGTGGGGAAACGCCCTGCGCAGCGGCGACGCCGCCCGTGCCGGGGCACGCTCCTGCCCGCGCCCCTGCATGGCGACGGCTTGCGCCGGGCCACCGCTCCCGCGCCGGGCCACGCTCCGGCGCCGCGGCCACGCTCCCGCGCAGCGGACGCAGCCCGTGCCGGGCTACCGCCTCACCGAGCCTCAGGCGCCCCGTTCCTGTTCGCGTTCCACCTGCTCGTTCCACTCGCGCTTGACCGCTCGCCATGCCTCGTCCGTCTGGCCCAGGCGCCAGTAACCCGAGATCGACAGCTGCTCCTTCGGCACGCCCCGCTCGACCCGGAGCAGCCGGCGCAGTTCCTTCACGCAGGCCGCCTCGCCGTGGACGAACGCGCAGACCTTGCCTTCCGGGAAGTCCAGTGCCGTCACTGCCTCGACGAGTGCCTCGCCGACCGGGCGGTCGCCGCGGTGGAGCCAGGTGATGCCGACGCCGTCCGGGGTTGCGGTCTTCTGTTCGTCCGCGGGGCCCTCGACCTCGACGAAGGCGTGGACGACGGCGCCGGTCGGCATCTGCTCCAGCGACGCCGCGATCGCCGGCAGTGCGCTCTCGTCGCCTGCCAGCAGGTGCCAGTCCGCGTCCGGGGCGGGGGCGTAACCGCCGCCGGGGCCGAGGAGGCGCATCGTGTCGCCGACGCGGGCGCGGGCGGCCCACGGGCCGGCCAGGCCCTCGTCGCCGTGGACGACGAAGTCGATCGTCAGCTCGCGGTGGGCGGCGTCCCAGGCGCGCACCGTGTACGTGCGGTTGGCGGGCCACTGGTCGCGAGGGAATTCCGCGCGGATCCGGTCGAGATCGAACGGCTCCGGGTATGTGACGCCGTCGGCAGGGAAGATCAGCTTCACGTAGTGGTCGGTCCAGCCGCCGAGCTCGAACGCGGCCAGCCCTTCGCCCCCGAGCACCACCCGCACCATGTGTGGGGTGATCTGTTCCGTGCGCACCACCTGCGCCTCATGGACCTTCGGTGACGTGCGGGCCGGACGTTCCGCTCGGTCTGCCACGGCGTTACTCCCCTGGACGATCGATGCTTAGGCTTACCTAAGTTAACACCTCGTCCGGTGACTCAGCGCTTCAGGGCGTTCAGCAGTCGCACCACCGCGCCGCCCAGACCCCACTGCTCCGTCAGCCGGTCGAGGGCCACCGGGTCGCGGGGCGCGCTCGGCAGTGCGGCGTCGAACTCGGGGAGGGCCACGTCGGTGGCGACCTTGACGACCTTCGGGGCCACGGTGACGTAGGCCCTGGCCTCGTCCAGTCGTCGGCGCTGCGCCGGGGTGAGCTTGGGGCCGCGGTCGCCCACGGCCGCCATGATCCCGTCCAGGTCCCCGTACGTGTCGAGGAGCTTGGCCGCGGTCTTCTCGCCGATGCCCGGCACGCCGGGCAGTCCGTCGCTCGGGTCGCCCCTGAGCAGCGCCAGGTCCACATAGCCGGGCCCGTCGACGCCGTACCGCTCGCGCAGCCATGCCTCGTCCGTCGTCTGGAGCGTGCCGACGCCCTTGAGCGGATAGAGCACCCGGCGTTCGCGCGCGTCGTCGACCAGCTGGAACAGGTCGCGGTCGCCGGTGACGATGTCGACCGGGCCGGTGGCCCGCGCGGTGAGCGTGCCGATGATGTCGTCCGCCTCGTAGCCGTCGGCGCCGACGCGGGCGATGCCGACCGCGGCCAGAACGGCTTCGATCACCGGGACCTGGGGGGTGAGGGTGTCGGGAACCGCTTCCTCGTCGGGGCCCTGGTCGTGCTCGGCCGCGACCCGGTGCGCCTTGTACGAGGGGATGAGGTCGACGCGCCACTGGGGCCGCCAGTCGTTGTCCCAGCAGGCGACCAGATCGTCCGGGCGGTGGTCCTGGACCAGCCGTGCGATGAAGTCGATGAGCCCGCGCACCGCGTTGACCGGTGTGCCGTCGGGGGCCCGGACCGAGTCGGGGACTCCGTGGTAGGCCCTGAAGTAGAGGGAAGCGGTGTCGAGGAGCATCAGGCGTCGGGTCACAGGGACGATGATGCCGCAACCCACCGACAGGCGGCCCACAGCTCGGCCATCGCACCGCAGTAGCCGTCGGGCCACCTCCGCCCGGACGCTCCACCGAAGGGGTGGGTCCCGCGGAACCGGCGGGACCCACCCCTTCCGGTACCTGTTTCACCCGGTTCCGGCCCGCTCCCGGGCCTTTGCTCGTGCGCTTGTCGAGTACGGGTGGACGGATGGTGCGTATGGTGAGACAGGACCCAGGGGAGGGGAGCCCGGCCCATGGACGCGAAGGACGCGAAGGACATGAAGGAGAGGGAAGAACCTCTCCGGGTGGGTGCTGCCGTGCGCAAACGACGGCGGGCCCTCGGTCTCACGCTGGCCGCCGTCGCCGCCCGCAGCGGCCTCTCCGTGCCCTTCCTCAGCCAGATCGAGAACGAGCGGGCCCACCCGAGCATGCGCTCGCTCCAGCGCGTCTCCGACGCCCTCGACACCTCGGCGGAACGGCTGCTCGCGGCCTCCGACGCCGCCCGCACCGTGGACGTCGTACGCGCCGGCGACGACGCCAGGACCTCGGGGCCGTCCGACGGCGTCCGGGCCCTTGTGCGTGGGCAGCACCAGCTCCACGCCCTGGAATTCAGCGGCGAGAAGGAGACGGGCCGGGAGTTCGAGCACCGCAACGACGAGCTGCTGTACGTCGCGGACGGGGCGGTGGAGGTCGAGGCCGAGGGCCGGGCCTACCGGCTCGGCCCCGGCGACGCGCTGTTCCTCTCCGGCGGTGTCCGCCACCGCTGGCGCGCCACCACCCCGGACACCCGCATCCTCGTCGTCTCCGTCTCCGACCACATCGCCACGACCACCGACCCGCGTGGCTGAGGCGGACCGGTGCGCGTCGTCTCCCTGGTGCCCTCGCTGACCGAGGCCGTCGCGGCCACCGCGCCCGGGCTCCTCGTGGGAGTCACCGACTGGTGCACCCATCCGCCCGGCCTCGACGCGGCCCGCGTCGGCGGCACCAAGAACCCGGATGTTCCCGCTGTGCTGCGGCTGCGGCCCGATCTCGTGATCGCGAACGAGGAGGAGAACCGGGAACCGGACCTGACCGCCCTGCGCGAGGCGGGCGTCGAAGTGCTGGTGACCGAGGTACGCGACCTCGACCAGGCCTTCTCGGAGCTTGAACGGGTCCTGGTCGCGGGCTGCTCGCTCGCCCGGCCGCGCTGGCTGGACGAGGCGCGCCGGGCATGGGCGGCGGTGGAACCGCTGCCGGAGCTGCGCGCCGTCGTGCCGGTCTGGCGCCGTCCGTGGATGGTGCTCGGCCGCGACACCTTCGCCGGGGACCTGCTCGCCAGGCTCGGCGTCGTGAACGTGTACGCACAGCACCCCGAGCGCTACCCGCGCATCCCGCTCCAAGAGCTGACGGCAAGCGGCGCGCAGGCCGTCGTACTGCCCGACGAGCCGTACCGCTTCACCGCGGACGACGGGCCGGAGGCCTTTCCCGGCCTGCCCGCCGCGCTCGTCGACGGGCGGTACCTGACCTGGTACGGGCCCTCCCTCCGCCGTGCCCCGGCGGAGCTCAGCGCGGCGCTCGCAGCAGCTCGCCGCGCAGCAGACCGCGCAGGGTGAGCGTCCCGGCGACCGCCCAGGCCACCACCAGGCACACGTAGAGGGCCGTCGCGGACCACTGGTACGCCACCAGGCCCGTACGGTCCGCGAGGCCCTGAGCGCCGGTCACACACGTGCCCACCGGGAACGTGAAGGCCCACCAGCCCAGGGTGAACGGCATGCCGCGCCGTGCCGCCCGCACCACCATCGCCGCCGCGAGGGCCAGCCACAGCAGAGCGAAGCCCATGACGGGCACGCCGTACACGACGGCGAACAGGCCCATGCCCGCCGCATACGGCGCGTCGAGCACCCCGGGAGCGGCGTCGGCCAGCTTGTTCACGGCGGTGGTCGACTGGCCGAGCGGACCGAGCACCAGAAACAGTGCCGGGGTCGCCGCGATCGGCAGCGGGCCGTGGTGCACGAGCCGGGCGAAGACCATCGGCAGGATCAGCAGCGTCGCCAGCAGACTCAGTCCGAACATCGCGTAGCAGGCGAGCAGCGCCGCCTCCTGCCACTGGCCCGGCGGCAGATACGGCACCAGGAGCGGACCCGACGCCGCGGACACCATCGGCGCGACGACGGGCAGCAGCCACACGGGCGAGGCGCTGCCGACCTCGACGCTGTGCCGCGCCACCATCAGATACGGCACCGCGACGGCGCCCACGAGCCCGACGAGCGTCCCCGCCCCGAAAAGCAAGAATGCGGTGGCCACAGCGGGTCCTTCACCCACCACTTCCGCGCCGACCGTGAGCGTGCCCGTGCCGACGGCGAGCA
The DNA here is from genome assembly GCF_056835925.1 of Streptomyces sp. WAC00040. Lineage (NCBI taxonomy): Bacteria > Bacillati > Actinomycetota > Actinomycetes > Kitasatosporales > Streptomycetaceae > Streptomyces > Streptomyces sp. WAC00040. Next base: position 835,590 of record NZ_JAKQZE010000003.1, on the reverse strand, counting down.
GAGCCATCGACAGACAACCGTAGAACGGGGCCACGGCGGGATCCATGAGATGGGCACGCGCCTGGTCCCGGTGGCGGACCCAGTGCCCCGTACGCGCCGCTACGACCGCGCCGAGAAGCACCGCCGACAGCGCCCAGACGCCGGTGAACACCGTCCGCAGTCCCGGGACGTCCAAGGGCAGCGCGGCACCGGCGCTCGCGACGACAGCCGTGCCCATGACAGCCGCGTACCAGTTGGGACCGAGATGCCGCAGGGACCGGGGCCGAGGCGCGACGGCGGTCCGGACCGGGTCCGGCGGGCGGGGGAGGGACTCTACGGCGGTGACCATGACGTCACGTTCGCCGACTCCCGCCGCCCCCCACCAGGGACCTTCTTCCTATCGCCTCATAAGCTGTTCTTATGAGCGAAGAGCAACGTGTGCCTCTGGCACACCGGGTGCCCGACCTGGGGGCGCTGGAACTGCTGCTCGCCGTCGCCCGCCACGGAAGCCTCGGGCGCGCGGCCCGCGACGTCGGCATCACCCAGCCCGCGGCGAGCAGCCGTATCCGCTCCATGGAACGCCAGCTGGGCGTCGCCCTCGTCGAGCGCTCCCCACGCGGCTCCCGGCTGACCGAGGCGGGAGCGCTCGTAACCGACTGGGCCCGGCGGATCGTGGAGGCGGCGGAGGCGTTCGACGCCGGTGCCCAGGCGCTGCGGGGCCGCCGGGACTCCCGGCTGCGGGTCGCGGCGAGCATGACGATCGCCGAGTATCTGCTGCCCGGCTGGCTCATCGCGCTGCGCGCACAGCGCCCGGACACTGCGGTCTCGCTGATCGCGGGGAACTCGTCGGCCGTCGCCGCACGGCTGCTCTCCGGGGAGGCCGACCTCGGCTTCGTCGAGGGCCTCGCCGTACCGGAAGGCCTCGACGGCACGGTCATCGGACACGACCGGCTGTTCGTGGTCGTGGCGCCCGGGCACGCGTGGGCCCGGCGGCGCAAGGCCCCGCTGACCCCCGAGGAACTGGCCAGAACTCCGCTCGTCCTGCGCGAACGGGGCTCCGGCACACGACAGGTGCTCGACTCTGCGCTCTCCCGCCACGGCGGTCTCTCGGCACCGCTGATGGAACTGGCCTCCACGACCGCGGTGAAGGCGGCGGCCGTCAGCGGGGCGGGTCCGGCGGTCCTCAGCGAGCTGGCGGTGACGGAGGAACTGTCCTCGCGCCGCCTGACGCGGGTGCCGGTGGAGGGGGTGGCGCTCGAACGCGACCTGCGTGCGGTGTGGCCGCATGCGCAGCGGCCGGTGGGGCCGGCGCGGGAGTTGCTGGGACTGACGCGGGGCTGACGGCTGGCGTGGCCGCTGCGGACGCCTGTTCCCCTACCCTCCCCTACGGCCTGGCGGCCGTGGGCCCCCACTTCCCGGAACCGGGCTCCGCCCGGGCCCGCACCGCGCCGCAAACTCCGGCGGAGCCGGAGTCGGGGGTACCTCCCACAGAGGGATCGAAGGCACCGCCCGCAGCGCGGTACGGGGGCCTGACCCGCCACGAGGCGGAGCCGCACAATCCGCACAGTGGGAAGGAGCGGGGAGGGGGGGCAAGCCCGCCGCCGCCGTCACCGCGCCGCCGTCACCAGCGCCGTCATCACCCGCGTGTCCGACCCCATCTCCGGATGCCACTGCACCCCCAGCACCCAACCGCCGCCCTCCGCCGGTTCGATCGCCTCCACCGTGCCGTCGTCCTGCGCATACGCACTCGGCACGAGGCCCTCGCCGAGGCGGTCCACCGACTGGTGGTGGTAGGTCGGGACGAGCGACGCCTCGGGGGCGATCGAGCCGTACAGCGTTCCCGGCACCGGCTTCACGGGGTGCTCACCGAAGACCCCGACCGACGTCACGTGACCGTCCAGGTGCTGCACCAGCGTCCCGCCGAGCGCGACGTTCAGCAGCTGCATGCCGCGGCAGATGCCCAGCAGCGGTGTGCCGGACGCCAGCGCCGCGCGGATCAGTGCCAGTTCCCAGGCGTCGCGTTCGGGTGCCGGAGGACCGGTGCGGGGCTCGCGCGGCGCGCCGTAGCGCTCGGGGTCGACATCGGCGCCGCCGGCGATGACCAGTCCGTCGACGCGGGCCACCGTGGCCTCCGCGAGCGCCGGTTCGTCCGGCGGGAGCATCGCTGCGATGCCGCCCGCCGACTGCACGTGACGCGGATAGCCGGCGGGCAGCAGCGCGGCGGGCAGGTCCCACACGCCCCACCTGGCGGACGTCTCCCAGTAGGTACTGATGCCGATCAGCGGCTTGGACACATGCATCAGGTTGTCAGTTCCGTTCCAGTTCGGCCTCCGCGGCCGCCAGGGCCGCGAACTCCTCCTCCGGGGCCCGTGCCACCAGATGGTGGCGGCTGTAGAAGGCGAAGTAGGCGAGCGCCACCGCGTACACGCCGAGTGCCATGAACGCGGCGTCCTTGTCCACGAGGAAGGTCGCGACCAGCGCTGACAGCGCGAGCACGAAGGCGACGGAGGAGGTGACGACGCCGCCCGGTGTCCGGTACGGGCGCGGCAGTTCCGGTTCCCGGCGGCGCAGCACGATGTGCGAGAGCGCCATCAGCGCGTAGCTGATCGTCGCGCCGAAGACGGCGATGTTCAGCATCCGTGCGCCGTTGCCGGTGCCCGCCGCCAGGGCGAAGCCGATCGCGCCGGGGATCAGCAGGCCGAGGTAGGGGGACTTGCGGCGGCTGGTCAGAGACAGGAAGCGGGGCAGGTAGCCGGCCCGGGAGAGGGCGAAGAGCTGCCGGGAGCCCGCGTAGATCAGCGAGAAGAAGGAGGCCACGAGTCCGGCGAGGCCCGCGTAGTTGACGAAACGGCTCAGCGCGGTCGGGTCCCCGTCGCCCTGGAGGGCGACCACCAGCGGGTTGCCGGCCTCCTGGATGGCGGCCGAACCGCGGGCTCCGCTCGCCGCGAAGAAGGTCAGCAGCGCGAGCAGCACCAGGATGCCCATGGAGATCGCCAGCGCCCTCGGCATGGACCGCACGGGGTCCTTCGCCTCCTCCGCCGCCAGCGGCACGCCCTCGACGCCGAGGAAGAACCACATGCCGAACGGGAAGGCGGCCCAGATGCCGAGCAGGCCGAACGGCAGCCAGGAGTTCGCGCCGAACGCCTCCGTGTCGACGGGGATGTCGTCCAGTCCGCCGGTGCTGAACTCGGTGAACGCTCCCACCGCGAAGATCAGCAGCGCCGCGACGGCGATGGCGGTCACGACGAGGCTGAAGCGCAGGGCCTCGCCGACGCCCCAGAGGTGGATGCCGATGAAGATCGCGAAGCAGGCCAGATAGACGGGCCAGCCCGACTCCAGTCCGAACAGGCCCAGTGATTCGACGTAGTCGCCGATGAAGATGGAGATCGCGGCGGGGGCGAGGATGTACTCGATGAGGATCGCGGTGCCGGTGAGGAAGCCGCCCCACGTCCCGAGCGCGCGCCGGGCGAAGCCGTAGCCGCCGCCGGCGGTGGGCAGGATCGCGGAGAGTTCCGCGAGCGCGAACACGAGACAGGCGTACATCGCGCCCATCAGGAGGGTGGCGACGGCGAGACCGCCGAAACCGCCCTTCGAGAGTCCGATGTTCCAACCGGAGAAGTCGCCGGAGACGACATACGCGACGCCGAGTCCGGTCAGCAGCAGCCATCCGGCGCTGCCTCTGCGCAGAGTGCGCCGGTTCAGATAGGCGTCCGACTCCGGGTCGGATCCGGGTGGGGCGGCGGACGGGGGGCGCGATGTGGTGCCTTCAGCCATGGTCGCTCCTGGCTCAGGTCAAAGGTTTGTGCGGACACCTTTGCGGCACTCCGGCCGCAGCGCAAGCCCTGTGCGTAAACCCGGCGTTACGGATCCGCCCGCCGCCCCTCGCGCGTTGCCGCGCGCCTGACCGTGCCGCCCGTCCGGCCTCCCGCCCCTTCGTGCCCTCGGCCCGGCCGCTCAAGCCAGGAAGCCACGCAGCAGCGCCGCCGTCCCCTCGCAGTGCTCGCGCATCACCTCGCGGGCCCCGTCCGGGTCGCCGTCGAGCACGGCCTCGACCAGTGCGGTGTGCTGGTGCTGCGAGTGCTCCAGGTTCCTCACCAGCAGCGGGATGCAGTCGAGCAGGTCGTTCAGGGTGGCCCGGACCGCCGCGTACTGCGCGGTGAGCGAGGCCGAACCGGACAGCTCGGCCAGGGTCAGGTGGAGCAGCGTGTCCTGCCTGCGGTACTCGGTGAGCGGCGCGTCGTGCGTTGCTGTCAGGGCCGTGCGCAGCCGCAGCGCGCCGTCGTCGGTGAGGCCGTGGGCAGCGCACAGACCGGCCGCCCCCACCTCCAGCACCTCGCGGAAACGCAGGGTGTCCTCCACGTCCACGCCCGCGACCCGGCGGCGCAGTTCCTCCTCGCCGTGGCTGTCGGTGCGGTGCAGCACGAACGTTCCGCCGTAGCGGCCGCGGCGGCTCTCCACCAGCCCCTGGTCGGTGAGCACCTTGAGCACCTCGCGCAGGGTGACCCGGCTGATGCCCATGCGCTCCGCCAGTTCCCGTTCGGCCGGCAGTCGCTCCCCGCCGGGCACCAGTCCGAGGCGCAGCAGCTGGAGGATCTGCTCGAGCGCCTCCTCGAAGCCGTTGCCCGCCCGCACGGGGCGCAGCACCGGTGTCAGCCGGTCCGTCGGCGTGCCCGCGGCCCCACTTGTCTTCGCCACCTCGCGTTTCCCCTTCCCAAGCAATGGTCTTCAGTAATACCTTATGGCTTCCGGCTGACCCAAGGAGGCACCGTCCCGTGGCAGACCGCAAACCCCCGCTCGCCCTCGACGAGCTGCGAGCGCTCGTCGCGAGCGGCGAGATCGACACCGTCGTCCTGGCCTTCCCCGACATGCAGGGACGACTGCAGGGCAAACGGTTCGCCGCCCCCTTCTTCCTCGACGAGGTCCTCGAGCACGGCACCGAGGGCTGCAACTACCTCCTCGCCGTCGACACCGACATGAACACGGTCGACGGATACGAGATGTCGTCCTGGGAACGTGGCTACGGCGACTTCGCCATGCTCCCGGATCTCACCACGCTGCGCAGGATCCCCTGGCACGAGGGCACCGCACTCGTCATCGCCGACCTGGCGTGGGACGAGGGCCGGCCCGTCGTCGCCGCCCCCCGCCAGATCCTCCGGGCCCAGCTCGAGCGCCTCGCCGAGCACGGACTCACGGCCCACGTCGGCACGGAGCTCGAGTTCATCGTCTTCAAGGACACCTATGAACAGGCCTGGGACCGCGGCTACCAGGGCCTCACCCCGGCCAACCAGTACAACATCGACTACTCGGTCCTCGGCACCGGCCGCATCGAGCCCCTGCTGCGCCGCATCCGCAACGAGATGACCGGCGCCGGGCTCACCGTCGAGTCGGCCAAGGGCGAGTGCAACCCGGGCCAGCACGAGATCGTCTTCAAGTACGACGAGGCCCTCGTCACCTGCGACCAGCACGCCGTCTACAAGACCGGCGCGAAGGAGATCGCCGCCCAGGAAGGCGTCTCCCTCACCTTCATGGCGAAGTACAACGAGCGCGAGGGCAACTCCTGCCACATCCATCTCTCCCTGCGGGACACCGACGGCCGGGGCGTCATGGCGGGGGACGGCCCCGACGGCATGTCGCCGCTCATGCGGCACTTCCTCGCCGGCCAGCTCGCCGCACTGCGCGACTTCTCCCTGCTGTACGCGCCGACCGTCAACTCCTACAAGCGCTTCCGCCCCGGCTCCTTCGCCCCGACCGCCGTCGCCTGGGGCCACGACAACCGCACCTGCGCCCTCCGCGTCGTCGGCCACGGCCCCTCGACACGCTTCGAGAACAGGCTGCCCGGCGGGGACGTCAACCCGTATCTCGCCGTCGCCGGCCTTGTCGCCGCCGGCCTGCACGGCATCGAGCAGCGGCTGGAACTGCCCGACGCCTGCACGGGCAACGCCTACTCGGGCGACTACGAACACGTCCCCACCACCCTGCGCGATGCCGCCGAGCTCTGGGAGAACAGCCCCGTCGCCAAGGCCGCCTTCGGTGACGCCGTCGTCGCCCACTACCGGAACATGGCGCGGGTCGAACTCGAGGCCTTCGACTCCGCGGTGACCGACTGGGAGCTCCGCCGCTCCTTCGAACGCATGTGAGGCACCCCTTGGCTGACACGCACCACGACGTACTCGACCCGGCCACCGGACACGTCGTGCGGACCGTCCCCGCGACGACCGTCGCGGAGGTCGACGCCGCCGTCGCCCGCGCCGCGAGGGCCCAGGGGCAGTGGGCGGCCGCCGCGCCCGCCGACCGGGCCCGGCTGCTGCGCCGCTTCGCCGCCGTCGTCGACGACCACCTCGAGGAACTGGCCCGGCTCGAGGTCCTGGAGGCGGGCCACACCATCGGCAACGCCCGGTGGGAAGCGGGCAACGTCCGGGACCTGCTCGACTACGCCGCCGGGGGAGTGGAGCGCCTGAACGGCCGGCAGATCCCCGTCCCGGGGGGCATGAACTTCACCATCCTCGAACCGCTCGGCGTCGTCGGCGTGATCGCGCCATGGAACTTCCCCATGCCGATCGCCGCCTGGGGCACGGCACCCGCCCTCGCCGCCGGCAACGCCGTTCTGCTCAAGCCGGCCGAGACCACCCCCCTGACCGCCCTGCGGCTCGCGGAACTCGCCCTGCTGGCCGGCCTGCCCGAGCACCTCTTCCAGGTGCTGCCCGGCGCCGGTGACGTGACCGGCGCCGCGCTCGTCGAGCACCCCGGCGTCGCGAAGATCGTCTTCACCGGATCCACCAGGGTCGGCAAGGGCATCATGGCCAAGTGCGCGGAGCGCGTGAAGCGGGTGACCCTCGAACTCGGCGGCAAGAGCCCCAACATCGTCTTCGCCGACGCCGACGTGGACGCCGCTGCGGCCGCCACCCCCATGTCCTTCCTCGACAACAGCGGACAGGACTGCTGCGCCCGCACCCGGATCCTCGTGCAGGCATCGGTGTACGACCGCTTCCTGGACCTGCTCGCCCCCGCAATCGAATCGGTCGTCGTCGGCGATCCGTCCGACGAGAAGACGCAGATGGGCCCGCTGATCTCGCGCACCCAGCTGGAACGGGTACGCGGCTACGTCCCCGACGGCGCCGAGGCGATCCGGGGCACCGCCCCCGACGGACCGGGCTTCTGGTTCCCGCCGACCGTCCTCACCGACATCGCCCCGGACGCGCCCGCCGCTCGCGAAGAGATCTTCGGACCGGTCGCCGCCGTGATCCCCTTCGAGGACGAGGAGGACGCCGTACGGCTCGCCAACGCCACCGAGTACGGCCTCTCCGGCTCCCTCTGGACCCGCGACGTGGCCCGCGCCCTGCGCGTCTCCCGCGCCGTTCGCGCCGGCAACCTCTCCGTCAACTCCCACTCCAGCGTCCGCTACTGGACCCCGTTCGGCGGCTACAAGCAGTCCGGGCTCGGCCGTGAACTCGGCCCCGAGGCGCTCACCGCTTTCACCGAGACCAAGAACGTCTTCATCAGCACGGAGGCCTGAGACACCATGACCGAGACCCCGCTCTGCCGCCGCCTCGAAGGCCGCACCGCAGTGATCACCGGCGCCGGCAGCGGCATCGGCCTCGCGGCCGCGCGCCGGCTCGCCTCCGAGGGCGCGAAGGTCGTCTGCGGCGACATCGACGAAATCGCGGGCAAGGCCGCGGCCGACGAGGTCGGCGGCACCTTCGTACGTGTCGACGTCACCGACGCCGAACAGGTCGAGGCGCTGTTCAAGGCCGCGTACGACACCTACGGCAGCGTCGACATCGCCTTCAACAACGCCGGCATCTCACCCCCCGACGACGACTCGATCCTCACCACCGGCATCGACGCGTGGCGGCGCGTCCAGGAGGTCAACCTCACCTCCGTCTACCTGTGCTGCAAGGCGGCAATCCCGTACATGCAGCGCCAGGGCAGGGGCTCCATCATCAACACCGCCTCCTTCGTGGCGATCATGGGGGCCGCCACCTCCCAGATCTCTTACACCGCATCCAAGGGCGGCGTGCTCGCCATGTCACGGGAACTGGGCGTGCAGTTCGCCCGCGAGGGCATCCGGGTCAACGCCCTGTGCCCGGGGCCGGTCAACACCCCGCTGCTCCAGGAGCTGTTCGCCAAGGACCCGGAGCGGGCCGCACGGCGCCTGGTGCACATCCCGGCCGGCCGTTTCGCGGAGGCGGACGAGATCGCCGCCGCCGTCGCCTTCCTCGCCAGCGACGACTCGTCGTTCGTCAACGCCACGGACTTCCTGGTCGACGGCGGGATCTCCGGGGCGTACGTGACCCCTCTGTAGCCATGCCCCCCGCCGCCCATAAGGTGGCGGGATGAGCATGACGACCCCTCCCGGCTGGTACCCGGACCCCAACGCGCCGCACACCGAACGCTGGTGGGACGGCACGGCCTGGACCGCGCACTCCCGCGCGGCCCAGGCCACGGGCGGCGTGCCGGGACATCCGCCGCAGGGGACGGTCGGGACGTTCGGACCTCCGCAGCCGCACACCGTCCCGATGCGGCCCGCCGGCACCGGTCCGGGCGGCAGCGGCAGCGGCAACAAGCGGCTCATGGCGCTCGCTGCCGCCGGGGTCGTGCTCGTCGGGGCGGTCGCGACCGGGGCCGTACTCCTCGGCGACGACGGCGGGTCCGCCCCGCAGACCGCACCGAGCAGCAGCCCGACGCCCGCCCCGGTGACGGCCGATCCGAACTACAGCGCCACCGCGTCGCCCCCTGCGACCGAGGACGCCACGGTGCTCGAGGACCAGCTCAACGGCATCACCCTCGCCATCCCGGACGGCTGGGTGCGGGCCACCAGCTCCCTCGAGGAGGGCGCCACGATCTACACGGACGAGACCTACGACTGCCCAGGAGGAGGGTCCTCCCTCTGCCGCCGCGGTCGGGTCTCCTCCCTCGCCGCGAACACGGCCGCCGCCACGGCGGAGGCCGTGGCCAAGGAGGACGTCTCCCGGTACGCGGAAAAGGTGTACGGCGAGGACACCCTCGGCAACCGTCCCCACGGCGGCATCGAGTCCCACAAGGTCCTCAAGTCGCAGAACTTCGCCGTCGCGGGGAAGGCCGGATATCTGGTGCGCTGGCAGGTCGTCACCGGCGCCGGTCCCGGCGGCTACGTGCAGACGATCGCCTTCCCCTCACCCGCCGGCACCGGTGCGCTGATGGTGGTCCGCTTCGCCTTCGACGCGGCCCCGTCCGCACCCGGACTCGACGTGATGGACGAAGTGGCCGCGAGCATCCGCCCCGTCGGCGAGACCACGGGCGGCGGCGTCGGCAGCAGCATCGGCCCCGGCTGACGGTGCACCGCTGCGGCAGGGCCGCGCACGGGCATCAGAGGAAGGTGCGGCCCTCGCCCCGGTACGTCGGCGCGGTGCCTGTCACACGGTCGCCCTCGACGAGGTGCAGTGTGTCGAAACGCTCGCACAGCTCACCGGCCTTGGCATGCCGGAACCACACCTTGTCGCCGATCAGCAGATCGTCGGCGGGCGGACCCAGCAGCGGCGTCTGCACCTCGCCCGCCCCCTCCTGGGGGTCGTAGCGCAGCGCCTCGGGCAGCCACGGCACGGGCAGCCGGTCCCGGCCCGCGGCACCGGAGGCGGGATAGCCGCCGCCGAGCACCGTGACCGCTCCCACGCCGGGCCGGCGCACCACCGGCTGCGCGAACAGCGCGGCGGGCCGGGCAGTGAACGACGTGTAGTTGTCGAACAGGCGCGGCGCGTACAGGCCGGAACCGGCCGCGATCTCCGTGACCGCGTCCTCGGCCGCCGTGTGCTGCACACTGCCGGTGCCGCCGCCGTTGACGAACTCCAGACCGGGCTCCACCGCCCGCACCGCCCGCACCACGGCCGCCCGGCGGGCCGCCAACTCCCTACGGGACGCCCGCTGCATCAGCCGAACGGCGCGCGAACGCACCGGCGAACCGGCGACCGCGTCGCCCACACCTGCGACATGGCCCTCGTACGCCATCAGCCCCACCAGGCGGAAACCCGGGCGACGCGCGATCGACCGCGCCATCTCCGCGAGCCTGGCCGGATCACGCAGCGGCGAACGCCGCGCGCCGACCCTCACCCGGCCGCCCAACAGGTGGAGCGCCGTGTCCAGTTCCAGGCAGAGCCTGATCTCTTCCGTGCCACCGGCGCGTGAGGCGTCGATGAGCTCCAGCTGCTCGGGGTCGTCGACCATCACCGTCACGGCGGCGGCGAGCTTGGGATCAGCGGCGAGCTCGGCGAAACCGGCCCGGTCCGCGGAGGGATAGGCGAGCAGTACGTCGTCGAAACCGGCCCGCGCCAGCCAGATCGATTCGTCCAGCGTGAACGACATGATCCCGGCGAACCCGTCCATGGCCAGCACCCGTTCGAGCAGCGCCCGGCAGCGCACCGACTTGCTGGCGACGCGCACGGGCTTTCCTCCGGCCCTGCGCACCAGATCGCCGGCGTTGGCGTCGAAGGCCTCGAGATCGACGATCGCGACGGGTGCGTCGAGGTGGGCGGTGGCCTTGTCATAACGGGCCCGGTCTGCGGAACGGGGAGTCATGGGCCGAGCTTGCCAGACAGGATTACCCCGGGGGTAGGGGATGTTTTGGGCAGATCCCCACGGACCGCAGGCAGGTGGCCGACGCCGTCGATCGTGCCCGTTAGAGTGACGGCACGAGGTGACGCAGCGCCTGCCCGGAAGGGTGATCAGCCGGCGGTACGTGATTGAGCAACGGGGGGTGGAATGAGCACGGAGGCGCAGCGCCCTTCCGGCCCCCAGCCCCCGCCCCGCTCCCGCATCTCGGACGCCTTGCTGCCCCCGGACGACGATGCCTCCGGCCCGTCCCGCTCCGGCCCGCTGTCGAAGCCCCCGGCCGCGCCGGGCTCTCCCGCAACGCCCGCGCCTGGCTCTGCCACGACGGCTCCGGGTGCGCCCGCGCCTGGCTCTGCCACGACGGCTCCGGGTGCGTCCACGCCTGGCTCTGCCACGGCGCGTCCCGATACGCCCGACACGACGGCTCCCCGCACTGCGACCGCCCGGTCGGGCGCCGCGGCATCCCCGGCCCGGACCGGGGCCGGCGTGCCTTCGGCGCGCCCGGGTACCGGCGCTGTCCCTGAGCGCCCCGCCTCCCCTCCACTGCCCGCCGGTTCCACCCGGGCGGCGCCCCCGCGCGCCGCCGCGCCGGGACCTGCGGCCCCCGCCCGGCCGGTGTCCCCGCCGCCTCCCCCCGCCGTGCCGCCGTCCCGCCCCGCCACTGGTGTGGAGCGTCCCGCCGCGGTGCCGCCGTCCCGTCCTGCCACCCGCACGGACCGGCCTTCCGCGTCCCACACGGCCCCGCCTGGAGCGGTTGCCACCGGCACGGACCGGCCTTCCGCACCCCACACGGCCCCGCCGGGAGCGGTGCCGCCGCCCCGCCCCGGCCGGGCGGACGGACCCGCGGACGGCTCGATCCCCGAGGTCGAGACCACCACGCGGCTCCGACCCGTCACTGAGGGGCCCCGCCCGTCGGCCCCGGCTCGCCCCGCGCGGCCGCCGCGCCCGGTCGGCAGCGTCGACATGACGCCGCGGCCCGACGCGCCGCGCCCTCCCGCACAGCTTTGGATCCCGCCGGAGACGCCGGCGGAGATGACGACCCGGCTGCGTCCCGTACGCACCAGGCATCCCGCACGGACCGTCGGGGCCGTCGCCGCCGTCGTGCTCGGTCTCGGGCTGATCGGCGGAGCCGTCACCGGCACCTGGCTGACCGGCGACTCGAGCGCCGACACGGCCGAGGAGAACGTCTACGCCGAGGTGCGCACCGCCTGGCACAGCGTCCCCGTGGACACCCTCTTCCCGCGGCAGCTCGACGGCGACGGAGCCGGGCCCGGCGGCGCGGACCGCGTCTGGACCCGGATCGCCGTCGCACCCGACAGCGACTGCGCCACCGCGCTCGACCCGCTGCTCACCAAGGCACTGGAGCCCGTCGGATGCGCCCGTGTCCTGCGCGCCACGTACACCGACGCGACGGCCAGCAGCGTCACCACCGTCGGCCTGGTCTTCACCGAGGCGGACGAGAAGGGGATGCTCGCCCTGCACAACCGGTTCACGACCGAGTCGCTCGGCGAGCGCACCGACCTCATGCCCCGCACGTTCCCGGCCAAGGGCACCGTCTCCGCCGGATTCGGCGACGAGCAGCGCGCCAGCTGGACGGTGGAGGTCGTGACCGAGGCCCCGGTCGTCGTCTACGCCGTCTCCGGCTTCGCCGACGGACGTGCCGTGGCCGATCCCCAGCCGGCCGACGAGGCCCAGGCCGAGGGCGCCACGAACGCGCCCGCCCAGGCCGGGCTCGGCCACGAGGCCACTGGGATCGCGGAACGCATCGAGAAGGGCCTGCGCGGCGCCGTGGGCAAGCGCACGGAGGAGCCGCGATGAGACGCCACCGCCCGCGCATCGTCGCCGCCCTCGCCGCCGCCTCGTTCGTCGTACTGCCGGCCACACCCGCGCACGCGGACGGCATCCGGGCCCAGCAGTGGAGCCTCGACGCCATGAACACCGAGGAGGCATGGCGGACCACCAAGGGCGAGGGCATCACCGTCGCCGTGCTCGACACCGGTGTGGACGACCAGCATCCCGACCTGGCCGGCTCCGTGCTGCCGGGCAAGGACTTCATAGGCTTCGGCGCCGAACGCGGTGACAGCACCTGGGCCCGGCACGGCACCGCGATGGCCGGTATCGTCGCCGCCCACGGCCACGGCCCGGGACAGGAGTCGGGCGTCCTCGGCATCGCCCCTGAGGCGAAGATCCTGCCGGTCCGCGTGATCCTCGAGGGCAAGGACAAGGCCCGCGACAGGGCGCGCAAGACCCGCGGAACGGCCCTGGCCCAGGGCATCCGCTGGGCCGCCGACCAGGGAGCCGACGTCATCAACCTCTCGCTCGGCGACGACAGTGAGTCCGCGCACCCCGAGGCGGGCGAGGACGCGGCCGTCCAGTACGCGCTCTCCAAGGGCTCGGTCGTCGTGGCCTCCGCCGGCAACGGCGGAGAGAAGGGCGACCGCATCTCCTACCCGGCCGCCTACCCGGGCGTCATCGCGGTGACCGCCGTCGACCGCTGGGGCACCCACGCGTCGTTCTCCACCCGCCGCTGGTACGCCACCGTCAGCGCGCCGGGCGTGAACATCGTCATCGCCGACCCCGACCGCCGCTACTACGAGGGCTGGGGGACCAGCGCGGCTGCCGCCTTCGTGTCCGGCGCGGTCGCCCTGGTGCGCTCGGCGCACCCGGACCTCATGCCCGCGCAGATCAAGAAGCTCCTCATCGACACCGCGCGCGACGCCCCCAAGGGCGGCCGCGACGACTCCAAGGGCTACGGCATGGTCGACCCCGCCGCGGCGATCAGCGAGGGAGCCAGGCTGCGCCCCGGCGACCCGAAGGCGGCCACTGCGGGCTACCGCGAGGAGTTCTTCGGCCCCGGCCCCGAGCCCGAGGGTGAGGCCGGCGGCCCTGGCGGCTGGCTCGCCCTGGCCGCCGGCGGCGCCGGCGCGCTTCTCCTGGCCATGGCAGTCGTCCTCTGGCGCGGCGGTCGCACACGCCAGCCCTGACCGACGGCCGCCTCCATTCGCGACCTCGGTGGCCCGTGACACGGCGCGGCCGTGCGCGCCCCCGTGACGCGGCACCCGCACACACCACCCCTGGCCCGGGCGCGGCCGTTCCGCCCCCGCGGCCCGGGTGGCCACCGCCGGCCCCGCCCCGGCAGCCGCCGACAGGCGGCCGCCGGCAGGGCGTTAGGCTCGGTGCGTGGCGCTCAAGAACATTCCCGACCCCGGTTTCTCCGACGACGACGGCACCGCCGACCCGGCCCTGGAGGCGGCGCTCGCCGCCTGGTCCGTGGACCGCGGTGCCGAGCAGCCGGTGCTGGAGGCGCTCCGGGGCGCCCGGCTCCTGGTCCCGATCGTCGCCGTGCTCGGTGAGGTCGAGGAGGACCCGCAGACCGGTCTGCGCCGTGAGAAGACCAGCGACATGGCCGTGCCGACGCTCACGGCCGGCTCCCGCCGGGCACTGCCCGCGTTCACGTCGATCGCCTCGCTCGCCCGGTGGGACCCGAAGGCCCGTCCCGTCGCCGTGCCGCTGCACCAGGCGCTCCGGGCGGCGGCCCACGAGAAGGCGGACACCGTGGTCCTCGACCTGGCCGGGCCGGTCCCGTACCAGCTCACCGGTCCCGCCCTGCTCGCCCTCGCCGAGGGCCGCACCAGCACCGACCCGCTCGCCGACCCGGCGGTCACCGGGGCGGTACGCACGGTGGTCGCCGCCGAACCGGCAGTGCTGCGGGCCCACCTCGGGCCCGGCCGGGACTCGGACGGCACGCTCGCCCTGGTGCTGGCCGCGGACACCGAGCCGGCGGAGGCGGGTGGCCGCGTCGCGCGGGCGCTCGCGGCGGACGACGTACTGAGGGCCCGCCTGGTGCGGGGCCTCGACCTGGCACTGCTGCCTGCCGGGGCCACCCCTCCGGGCGAGCCCTTCTACGTGAAGGAATAGGCCGGCCGGTCAGCCGTAGACCGGACCGGTGTACTTCTCGCCGGGGCCCTGGCCCGGCTCGTCCGGCACCAGCGACGCCTCACGGAAGGCGAGCTGCAGGGACTTCAGACCGTCCCGCAGCGGCGCCGCGTGGAACGAGCTGATCTCCGTGGTGCTCGCGTCGAGCAGTCCGGCGAGAGCGTGCACCAGCTTGCGTGCCTCGTCCAGGTCCTTGTGGTCCTCGCCGTCGTCGGTCAGGCCGAGCTTGACGGCCGCCGCGCTCATCAGGTTCACCGCGACCGTGACGATCACCTCGACGGCCGGGACCTCGGCGATGTCGCGCGCCATGGCGTCGAAGTCGGGTGATTCGGGTGTTTCGTTCGGGGAGGTCGCGTCACTCATGACGCACACGATATGCCCCGTCCCTCGCGGCCCGGCCCCGGCCGCCGGTTAGCCCCGCCCTCCCGGAGCTGCTAGCCTTGTGTCACGACCGGCTGGACACGTCCGTGTCCGGCCCGCAAGTGGAGGCTCCGATCTCCCACCTGGCTGTCCCTCGGGACGGCGGGTCACCGGTCAGGCGGCCACCATCGTTCCGTACGGACGATGGAGTCGCCCGATGTGCGCCCCGCGGTACACCGCGGCGGTGCTCCGGTATTCAAGGAGCTGCCGCCTGTGTCCCGTCCGGGGCATTTTTGACGTTCCGGGGCGGTTGGTCTGACGAAACAGACGTTACGCGGCTGTCTGCCAGACATCCGTGTGGTGCTACTTAGGAGGATCCATCAGCGCCGAGCCCCGCATCAACGACCGGATTCGCGTTCCCGAGGTGCGACTTGTCGGTCCCAGCGGCGAGCAGGTCGGGATTGTTCCGCTTGCCAAGGCCCTTGAGCTTGCTCAGGAGTACGACCTCGACCTCGTCGAGGTGGCGGCGAACGCCCGTCCGCCCGTCTGCAAGCTCATGGACTACGGGAAGTTCAAGTACGAGTCGGCCATGAAGGCCCGTGAGGCGCGCAAGAACCAGGCGCACACGGTCATCAAGGAAATGAAGCTCCGGCCGAAGATCGATCCGCACGACTACGACACCAAAAAGGGTCACGTCGTCCGGTTCCTCAAGCAGGGCGACAAGGTCAAGATCACGATCATGTTCCGTGGTCGTGAGCAGTCCCGCCCCGAACTTGGCTTCCGTCTGCTGCAGCGCCTCGCCGCGGACGTAGAGGATCTCGGCTTCATCGAGTCGAACCCGAAGCAGGACGGCCGGAACATGATCATGGTTCTCGGCCCCCACAAGAAGAAGACCGAGGCGATGGCCGAGGCGCGTGAGGCCCAGGCCGCACGCAAGGCGGAGCGCCAGGGCTCGCCGGAGGGCGAGGGCGTCGACGCCCCGACCGACACACCTTCCGAGGCGTGACCGAGGGGCTGCCCCCGTGGCAGCCCCGGGCCCGGCCCGGAGACCACAACCAAGATCTGACGCTCCTGTAGTCCGGTGCCCGCACCGGGGGAGCGCCACTGACGAGGAGATAACGGCGCGATGCCGAAGAACAAGACGCACAGCGGTGCCAAGAAGCGCTTCAAGATCACCGGCTCCGGCAAGGTGCTCCGTGAGCGCGCCGGCAAGCGCCACCTGCTCGAGCACAAGCCGTCCAAGCTGACGCGCCGCCTGACCGGCAACGCCGAGATGGCCCCGGGCGACTCGAAGACCATCAAGAAGCTTCTCGGCAAGTGACGTTCGTGTCCCTTCGACGGGACACGCGCCGAGACCGGGACCAATTCGTTTCCGGGCCGTGTGACCACAACCACGGCCCCGCTACAAGGAGTTAACAAGTGGCACGCGTCAAGCGGGCAGTCAACGCCCACAAGAAGCGCCGGGCGATCCTCGAGCAGGCCAGCGGTTACCGCGGTCAGCGTTCGCGCCTGTACCGCAAGGCCAAGGAGCAGGTCACCCACTCCCTGGTCTACAACTACAACGACCGCAAGAAGCGCAAGGGCGACTTCCGTCAGCTGTGGATCCAGCGCATCAACGCCGCTGCACGCCAGAACGGCATGACGTACAACCGCCTCATCCAGGGTCTGAAGGCCGCCAACATCGAGGTGGACCGCAAGATCCTGGCCGAGCTCGCCGTGAACGACGCCAACGCGTTCGCCGCGCTCGTCGAGGTTGCGCAGAAGGCCCTGCCGAGCGACGTCAACGCCCCCAAGGCCGCCTGACACCCGCATCGAGCCGACCGGACCCGCAGGCCTCGGCCTGCGGGTCCGGTGCGTTTGCCCGCCCCTTCGCCCCGGCCCTCCCGGGCGAATGGAAGCGCCGTACCGAACCTCTTCGACCTTTCGACTTTCGTACGCAGCCCCGTGAGAGAGAGCCGCCGAGCCGCATGCCGACCCCCGAGCTGATCTCCCCCCGCTCCCCGCGCGTCACCGCCGCGCGGCGGCTCGCCAAGCGCAACTTCCGGGGCAAGGACCGTCTGTTCATCGCCGAGGGACCGCAGGC
Source organism: Streptomyces sp. WAC00040 (assembly GCF_056835925.1). Taxonomy (NCBI): domain Bacteria; kingdom Bacillati; phylum Actinomycetota; class Actinomycetes; order Kitasatosporales; family Streptomycetaceae; genus Streptomyces; species Streptomyces sp. WAC00040. Next base: position 818,651 of record NZ_JAKQZE010000003.1, on the reverse strand, counting down.
CGTCCGGGAGGCGGTCACCCACCGCGGACCCGACGGCGCGGCGACGCTGGTAGAGCTGTTCACCACCGTCGAGGCCGCCGAGCGCTACGCCGACATCGTCGACGCCGCCCACGCCGCGGGAGCCCGCGTCCACCACGCCGCGGACACCGTGCTCGCCGAGGTGTCCCAGACCGTCACGCCGCAAGGGCTCGTCGGCGTCTGCCGGTTCCTCGACTCGCCGTTCGAGGACATCCTGGCCGCCCGGCCCAAGCTCGTCGCCGTGCTCGCGCACGTACGCGACCCCGGGAACGCCGGAACGGTGCTGCGCTGCGCCGACGCGGCCGGGGCGGACGCGGTGATCCTCACCGACGCGTCCGTCGACCTGTACAACCCCAAGTCGGTGCGGGCGTCGGTCGGCTCCCACTTCCACCTGCCGGTCGCCGTCGGCGTACCCGTGGAACAGGCCGTCCTGGGGCTGCGCGAAGCCGGCGTACGCGTCCTCGCGGCGGACGGCGCCGGCGAGCAGGACCTCGACGACGAACTCGACGCCGGCACCATGGGCGGCCCCACCGCATGGATCTTCGGCAACGAGGCCTGGGGCCTGCCGGAGGAGACCCGGGCCCTCGCCGACGCCGTAGTCCGCGTCCCGATCCACGGAAAGGCCGAGAGCCTGAACCTGGCGACCGCCGCCGCCGTATGTCTCTACGCGTCGGCGCGCGCCCAGCGCGCCGGGGCCAAGGGTGCCCCGGCAAGCTGACGGACCACTCGCTCAGGGGGTCGGCGACGTCACTTTCAGCTAGTAGGGTGACGCACTCGGGGGCCCACTGCGCCGGCGGAGAGGTGGGGTACGGGGACATGACGGTCGGGACCAGCAGGCCGACACAGCCACAGGAGTTCCACCTGGGCCCCTCCGGCCGCCCCGAGGCTCCCGGGATCGATCCCGACGACCTCCCGGACGGCCTCGTCGTGGCCGACGAGACGGGCCGGGTCGTCTGCTTCAACCGGGCCGCCGTCCGCATCACCGCCGTGGCGAGGGCCGACGCGATCGGACGGCCACTGGAGCGGGTGCTGCCGCTCGAGGACCTCAAGGGGCGCCGCTGGTGGACCCTCACCGACCCCTACGGCGGACTCACCACCCGCGTCGGCCAGCCGGAGAGGAACCTGCTGCTGCCCGGCGGCCGCGAGGTCCTCGTCTCCGCCCGCTACGTACGCGAGGTCCCCACCGGGCCGGTGCGCAAGCTCGTCGTCAGCCTCCGCGGCACCGAGGCCCGGCGCCGCAGCGAACGCAGCCACGCCGAGCTGATCGCCACCGTCGCCCATGAGCTGCGCTCCCCGCTGACCTCCGTCAAAGGCTTCACGGCGACACTCCTCGCCAAGTGGGAACGCTTCACCGACGACCAGAAGCGGCTGATGCTGGAGACCGTCGACGCCGACGCCAACCGCGTCACCCGCCTCATCGCGGAGCTCCTCGACATCTCCCGCATCGACTCCGGACGGCTCGAGGTGCGCCGCCAGCCCGTCGACCTCGCCGCCGCCGTGCGCCGCCACGTCGACGCGCACGTGGCAGCCGGCCAGACCCCGGACCGGTTCAGGGTGGACGTGACCGGGCCGCTGCCCGACCTGTGGGCCGACCCCGACAAGGTCGACCAGGTGCTCGGCAACCTGCTGGAAAACGCGGTGCGCCACGGCGAGGGAACTGTCACGATCGACATAGCGCCCTCGCCGTCTGCCGGCGAGCAGAGCGGTATCGGCACCGCCGTCACCGTGAGCGACGAGGGTCCCGGCATTCCGGAGGAGTCGATGGCACGGGTCTTCACCCGCTTCTGGCGGGGGAGCAAGCGCGGTGGTACCGGCCTCGGGCTCTACATCGTCAAGGGCATCGTCGAGGCCCACGGCGGGACGATCACGGTCGGCCGTGGCCCCGGTGGTGGCGCCCGGTTCCGATTTATCCTGCCCGTCGGCACGCCGGCGCATCTCCTGTAGCGATCCTCCCGGATCGGCCGGCGAGAGCGTCCGAGCAGCCCGCGGGCTCATTCACCGTTCCACACCCCGTTAGACTCGACTTTTGGCACCTTTGCGTCCTCGGTCGTCCCTGGTCGACGTGCGGGGTCCCCAGCCAGCCCATCGGAAGTACGGGAAGAGATGTCCGCACCCAATAAGTCGTACGACCCTGTTGAGGTCGAGGCACTGAAACCGGAAGAGATCGAGCGCATGCGGGACGAGGCGCTCGCCGCCTTCGCCGCCGCGGACTCGCTCGAGGCGCTCGCCCACGCGAAGTCCGCGCACACCTCCGGCACCTCGCCGCTCTCCCTCGCCAACCGTGAGATCGGGGCACTGCCGCCGCAGGCCAAGGCCGAGGCCGGCAAGCGCGTGGGCCAGGCCCGCGCCGCCGTCGGCCGCGCGCTCGCCACCCGCCAGACGGAGCTCGAGGCCGAGCGCGACGCCCGGGTGCTCGTCGAGGAGGCCGTCGACGTCACGCTGCCCCACGACCGCGTCCCCGCCGGTGCCCGCCACCCCCTCACCACGCTCTCCGAGCGCATCGAGGACGTCTTCGTGGCCATGGGCTACGAGGTCGCGGAAGGGCCGCAGGCCGAGGCCGAGTGGTTCAACTTCGACGCGCTCAACATCGGCCCCGACCACCCGGCCCGCGGCGAGCACGACACCTTCTTCGTGCAGGACGCCGAGGGCGGCGCGGACTCCGGCGTCGTGCTGCGCACCCACACCTCGCCCGTGCAGATCCGCTCACTGATCGACCGCGAGCCGCCGGTCTACGTGATCTGTCCCGGCCGGGTGTACCGCACCGACGAGCTGGACGCCACGCACACCCCCGTCTTCCACCAGGTCGAGCTGCTCGCCGTCGACGAGGGCCTGACCATGGCGGACCTCAAGGGCACCCTCGACCACATGGTCCAGGCGCTGTTCGGCGAGGGCATGAAGACCCGGCTGCGGCCGAACTTCTTCCCCTTCACCGAGCCGTCCGCCGAGATGGACATGGTCTGCTACGTGTGCCGCGGCGAGTCCGTCGGCAATCCCGACCGGCCCTGCCGCACCTGCTCCAGCGAGGGTTGGATCGAGCTCGGCGGCTGCGGAATGGTCAACCCCAAGGTGCTCACGGCCTGCGGCGTCGACCCCGGCAGGTACAGCGGGTTCGCCTTCGGGTTCGGCATCGAGCGGATGCTGATGTTCCGCCACAACGTCGAAGACATGCGAGACATGGTCGAGGGTGACGTCCGGTTCACCCGGCCGTTCGGGATGGAGATCTGATGCGGGTCCCGCTTTCTTGGCTGCGGGAGTACGTCGACCTGCCGGCGACGGAGACCGGCCGTGACGTGCAGGCCAAGCTCATCGCCGCCGGGCTCGAGGTCGAGACCGTCGAGCGGCTCGGCGCGGGGCTCAAGGGCCCGCTCGTCGTCGGCCAGGTGCTGACCATCGAGGAACTGACGGAGTTCAAGAAGCCCATCCGCTTCTGCACCGTCGACGTCGGCCGGGCCAACGGCACCGGCGAGCCGCAGGAGATCGTCTGCGGTGCCCGTAACTTCGCCGTCGGCGACAAGGTCGTCGTGGTCCTCCCCGGCGCCGTGCTGCCCGGCGACTTCGCCATCGCCGCACGCAAGACCTACGGCCGGACGTCCCACGGCATGATCTGCTCCGGCGACGAGCTCGGCATGGGCGACGACGGCAGCGGCGGCATCATCGTGCTCCCGCCCGAGCACGAGGTCGGCACCGACGCGATCAAGCTCCTCGAGCTTGTCGACGAGGTCCTTGACATCGCCGTCACCCCCGACCGCGGCTACGCCCTGTCCATGCGCGGCGTCGCCCGAGAGACGGCCACCGCCTACGGTCTGCCCCTGCGCGACCCGGCGCTGCTCGACGTGCCCGGACTCAACTCGTACGGATACGGCGTCAAGGTGGCCGACCCGATCGGCTGCGACAGCTTCACCGCGCGCACCGTCGTCGGCCTCGAGCCGGAGGCCCGCTCCCCGATCTGGCTGCAGCGCCGTCTGCAGAAGGCCGGGATGCGCCCGATCTCGCTCGCCGTCGACATCACCAACTACGTGATGCTCGAGCTCGGCCAGCCGCTGCACGCCTACGACCGCTCCCGCCTCGACGGGCCGATCGGGGTGCGCCGCGCGGAGCCCGGCGAGAAGCTCACCACCCTCGACGGCACCACCCGCGTCCTCGACGCCGAGGACCTCGTCATCACCGACGACCGCGGGCCCATCGGCCTCGCGGGCGTCATGGGCGGGGCGAACACCGAGATCGCCGACGCGGCCCCCGACCCGGAGACCGGCCGGATCAACGGCACCACCGACGTCGTCATCGAGGCCGCGCACTTCGACCCGGTCGCCATCGCCCGGACCGCGCGCCGGCACAAGCTGTCGTCCGAGGCGTCCAAGCGCTTCGAGCGCGGCGTCGACCCGCAGGCCGCCGCGGCGGCCGCGCAGCGCACCGTCGACCTGCTGGTGCTCCTCGCCGGCGGCACGGCGGAGGGCGGCGTCACCCAGGTCGTCGCCCCCAGCGCTCCGCGCACCATCGCCATGCCGGCGGACCACCCGGACCGGGTCGCGGGCGTCACGTACGGCCGCGAGACCGTGGTGCGCCGCCTCCAGGAGGTCGGCTGCGACGTCTACGGGCAGGACGACCTCGTCGTCACCGTCCCCTCTTGGCGGCCCGACCTCGCCGAGCCCAACGACCTCGCCGAAGAGGTCATCCGGCTCGAGGGCTACGAGAACCTCCCCTCGACCCTGCCCACCCCGCCGTCCGGCCGCGGTCTCACCGCACGCCAGCGGCTGCACCGCCGGGTCGGCCGCGCGCTCGCCGGCGCCGGCTACGTCGAGGCGCCGAACTACCCCTTCATCGGCGAGCCGGTTCTCGACCAGCTCGGCCTGGAGGCCGACGACGCCCGCCGCCGGGTCGTCAAGCTCGTCAACCCGCTCTCCGACGAGGAGCCGGCGCTGCGCACCACGCTGCTGCCCGGACTCCTCGGCGCCCTGCGGCGCAACGACGGGCGCGGCAGCCACGACCTGGCGCTCTTCGAGACCGGTCTCGTCTTCCGCCCGACGGGCGAGGAGCGGCCGGCAGCCACGCCGCCGGTGGACCGCAGGCCCACCGACGAGGAGATCGCCTCGCTGAACGCGGCGCTGCCGCGTCAGCCGCGCCGCGTCGCCGTCGTCCTCGCGGGCGCCCGCGAGCAGGACGGCTGGTGGGGCAAGGGCCGCCCGGCCGACTGGGCGGACGCGATCGAGGCCGGCCGTGTCGTCGCCCGCGAGGCGGGCGTCGAGCTGACGATCCGCGCCGACCAGCACGCGCCGTGGCACCCCGGCCGCTGCGCCGCGCTGTACGCGACGGTGGACGGCGAGGAGACCCTCGTCGGCCACGCGGGCGAACTGCACCCGCGCGTCGTCAAGGCGCTGCACCTGCCGGACCGCACCTGCGCGATGGAGCTGGAGCTCGACGTACTGGAGCAGGCGTCGAACGGCGTCGTCCAGGCCCCGCGGATCTCCACCTTCCCGGTGGCCACGCAGGACGTCGCGCTCGTCGTCGCGAATGATGTGCCCGCGGCCGACGTCGAATCCGCCCTGCGCGAGGGCGCGGGCCAACTGCTGGAGTCCATCCGGCTGTTCGACGTCTTCACGGGCGAGCAGATCGGCGAGGGCCACAAGTCGCTCGCGTACGCGCTGCGTTTCCGCGCGGTGGACCGCACACTGACCGTCGACGAGGCGTCGGCCGCGCGTGACGCGGCGGTGTCGCTTGCGACGGAGCGCACGGGAGCGGTGCTGAGGGGCGCGTGAGCCGTACCGCGTGCTGTGGAAGGGCCCGCCCGGAGCGATCCGGGCGGGCCCTTCCGCGTGGCTGGGGCGGGGTGGCGCCTGCGGCGGCCCTCCCGACCTCTCGCTCGGCATGCCACCGGTTCGGGCGGTCACGCGCCGTTGACGTCGACGGCGCGGGGGCGACGCGGTGCGGCCGGCCAGGGGTGCCCTCCGGCGCAGGACCGATCGCGCCCCGAGGGGTAGACCAGCGTGTACGACAGGGGCGGGGCGACCCGGGCCGGGTACGCGACCGGCACGTCGGTCGCGTCATCGCGCAACGCCCGCCACCTCGACGGATCGCCAGTAATCGTGCTTCCAGCCGTACGGCACCTGCACCGGCCTGGTCAGCCGGCGGGCGTCCGTGTGCGCAGCGTGCCGGCACGACGGTTCCGGCCTCCGGCCGGCCGCGCCGGAAGGCGTGAGCGCACACCCGGTCGTGCAGCGCCTCGGACAGGATGGACAGCGGTGGGGTCTCGCGGAGACCGACCACTCCGTCGTTCAGCCGGACTGTTCGTCCGGGCCGCTCCAGTCGAAGGGGAAGTGCTTGCTCGACTTCCCCGACCGCTCCCAGGAGAAGCCGTAGGCGTCGGCGCGGTCGGTGGTGGCCCTTCCCCAGGTCGCGACCTGGCCGGGCCCCACCTCGGCGCCCGGTGCGTTGTGCACCTGTACGCGTGCTCCCTCCGAAGTGGTCGGCCCGGTCAGCGCCTCGGCGCGTGCCGATACCCGCCCGGGGATCTCCGCGCGCCAGGCGCCGAGGCCCTCGTCTATCTCGATCCGGATGGGAGCGAACTCCACGCCCCGCATCTCGGGGCCGAACATCTCACCGAACTCCGCGGGCCATCCGCCCGCCTCACCGCCGAAGATGCTCTGAAGGGCGGCGCGCTGCTGTTCGTCGGCGCGCTCGTCGAAGAACACCGCGGCGTAGGCGTCGGTGTGCTCGCGGGCCCATGCGTTGCCGACGAAGGAGCCGAGCATCAGCACGTTGAGATCGTCCAGCCGCACGTCACCGAAGGTGCCTTCCCGGATGTGCCAGGCCAGCACGCCCTCGCAGTCGCCGTAGGTGGGGGGCTGGGCGAATGTGCAGGGGCACGGAATGGCGCACTTGCACACGTCGAACCAGTCGCCGGTCAGGTGCCAGCGCGTACCGGTGGTGGCCTGTTCAGTCATCTCGCTTCCCTCCTGACGAGCCCGTACGAACTCACTGGGAGTGGCGAGACCGGGTGTCCCGGGCCCGCTCTCGAGGGATCGGGAAGCGGCCTCCATTCCAGAGTGCGCCTTACCGGCCCAGGAGGAAAACGGCTACATCGCGGGCCCGGACATCCGGAGGCCGGGCAGCAGCCATTCCTGGAAGGGTGCGAGTGCGGCCAGGACCAGGAAGGCGATGCCTACCGCCCAGGTGAGCCATGGGCCCCACCGCCACAGCTTCTCCAGGAAGATGACCGCCGCCAGGGCGGCCATGGCCGCCACGTTCATCACGCCGAGCGGAAGGAGGACGATCATCAGGCCCCAGCAGCAGCCCACACAGTAGAGCCCGTGATGCGCCCCCACGCGCAGATCACGGGCCCACGGCCGGAAGCGCGCGTACCGGACGAGGTGCGACAGCGGATTGCGGCAATGCAGCAGACATACGCGCTTCAACGGCCCGAACTGGTAGAGCCCCGCGAGCAGGAACGCGACGGCGCCCAGCCAGCGACCTGCCTCGGGACTGCCGTCCACCAGCGTCGCGGTCGCTGCCAATGCCCCGTACGCGACCAGGCCGAATGCCGTCCAGGCGATCAGATAGCCCCCGGCGAACTGGGCGATCCGAGAAGCGCGGGCGGCGCCGGCCGACTGCCGGCCGATCGCCCGCGCCCAGGTGATCGCCACCGGCGCCATGGACGGGAACATCATGGCGACCATCATGGTCACCCACAGCAGCAGGAAGAGCGGCAGCTCCAGACCCATGGTTCCCGGCTCCGTGCCCATGTCGTGGGACTGGGCGACTGTCAGTACCCATGCCGACCCGGCGAGCATGGCCATGAGGATCCAGGCGGCAGCGAGATCACGCCGCGGCAGGAGGTTGCCCGACTGCGCCGGCGAGGGGCCTGCAATGCGGTTGTGCAGCATGGAAATCCTCCCAGGGGCCGTCCCGCCGCCCGCTGCGACCGCCCGGCGATTTCACCACGGGCTCCTGACTGCCGCATCGAGTGCTGTCGGCCGCGAGATGACGCGCCGGCCCGACTCCTCCAGCACAGCACAGAAACATGCGCCGGAGAAGCCGGGCCGGGTCCGGACCGCCGCCACCCTGCCACCCCCACCCGCCCCGCCACGCGAAACGGCGCGGGCCGGAGGGGGAAGCCGGTCCGCGCCGTGCGAGGGGCGGGCCGGGAAGGGTCCGATGGACCGGCCGGGCCACCCGCGGCCTGGCGTCGCCCGCCCTGCCGCGGAGTGTCGGGCAGATCAGCAGGACGGACGACGCGATCGGGGCCGCCGCACTGTACGAGGGGGAGCCGGCGGCCCGGCCGCCTCTGTGAGAGGCAGTTCAGTCAACCGGTCCCGGCCGCACACCGGGAGCGTACGCAAGGCATGGAAGAGCGCACTTGTTTCACACCCCGTGCGAAACGGTCTCCACTACCCTGAGCGGACGCAAGTCACCGGAGGTGGCCGTGCAGCCGAACACCCTTCTCGACGCCCTGCTCGAAGAGGCGGGCTTCTCCCACGCCGGCCTCGCCGCCCGCGTCAACCGGGCAGGATCGTCCAGGGGTCTGTCGCTGCGCTACGAACACACGGCGGTGGCAAGGTGGTTGAAGGGCCAGAGGCCCCGCGGCCGGGTTCCCGATCTGATCTGCGAGGTGCTCGCGGAGCGGCTGCAGCGTGCGGTCACACTCGACGACGTCGGGCTCGGCGTGCCGGACGGACCCGTATCGCCCAGGAGTTCGTCGCTGTCCGGATTCGTGGAGCGGGCCACCGCCCTGTGGCGCTTCGACGCCCAGCAGCGGTCCGGGGACGCGGGTGCGCCCGCGCTCACCGGCACTCCCGCGGTGATGCCGGTGTGGGAGTGGGAGAACCCGCCCGAGGACTCGGACGTCTCACGCGCCGGGCGCACCCATGTCGACATGGCCGACATACAGATGCTCAGATCCGCCCGCGCGCACTACGAGTTGATGTACCGGCGGGCCGGCGGCATCGCGACCCGCTCGCGCGTCGTCGGCTTCCTCCACGCGGAGGCGGCACCGCTTCTGCGCGGCTCGTACGGCGACGCTCTCGGCCGCCAGTTGCACCGCGCCGCCGGTGGTTTGGTGGCGGTGGCCGGCATCTGCGCCTACGACTCCGACGCGCAGGGCCCGGCGCAGCGCTACTTCCATCAGGCGCTGCGGCTGGCCAAGGCGAGCGGTGACCGGGGGCTCGGCGCGTATGTGATCGCGCTGCTGGTCAACCAGTCGCTGTTCATGTCGGAGCACCGGCAGGCGGTCGCGTTCGCGGAGGCGGCGCTGCGGACGGCGGGCCGGCGGATCACTCCGGCGCTGGCTGCCGACCTGTACGCGATGCAGGCCAAGGCGTACGCGCACTTGGGGGACGGCCCGAGCGCGCGGCGCTGTATCGCGCGTGCCGAGTCGGAGGCCGAGCGGATCCGTCCCGGCCACGAGCCGGACGAGACCGGTTACGTCCAGCCGGGTCTGGTCAACGTCCAGGTGGCGGAGGCGCTGCTCGGTCTGGGTGAGCTGGCGGCGGCGAGGGAGCACGCGGCTGCCGCAGTCGGCACGCCGGCGCACGACCGTGGCCGGGTGCACAGGCTCGCCATGCTCAGTCAGATCGAGCTGCGTCAGGGCGAGGTGGACCGTGCGGCGCGGACGGCGGCGGAGATGGTGGAGCGTGCCCGGGGGATGGAGTCGCAGCGGCTGAGGGACCGGATGCGGGCGGTGCGCGAGCATCTGGCGGCGAGCGGCTGCGCCGGCGCGGAGGAGGCCGCGGAACTCATCGACGGTGCGCTCCGCGTTCCCCTCTGACCGTGCTCCTGCTGCCATGTTGGCCATCTACTTGTCGGAAGGTGGCAAAAACGTGCAGTGGACGAACTTGAGCGAACAAACCGTGTACGAGAACCGGTGGTTCAGGGTCAACCTCGCGGATGTCGAGCTGCCCGACGGCCGGCACCTGGACCACTTCCTGATCCGTCTGCGCCCGGTCGCCGTCGCGACCGTGGTCAACGATGCCAACGAGGTGCTGATGCTGTGGCGGCACCGTTTCATAACCGACAGCTGGGGCTGGGAACTCGCCGCGGGCGTCGTCGAGGACGGCGAGGACGTGGCTGCAGCGGCGGCGAGGGAGATGGAGGAGGAGACCGGCTGGCGGCCCGGCCCCCTCCAGCACCTGATGACCGTGGAGCCGTCCAACGGCCTCACCGACGCCCGCCACCACCTCTACTGGGCCGAGGAAGCCGCCTACACGGGGCACCCGGAGGACGACTTCGAGTCCTCGCGCCGCGAGTGGATACCGCTGAAGGTGGTGCCCGACATGATCGCCCGGGGCGAAGTCCCGGCCGCCGCGATGGCGGCCGGGCTGCTGATGCTGCACCACCTGCGGCTCGCCTGAGGCCGGGCCGGCTCGGTGGCGGGGTTCAGGAGTAGGTGTAGAAGCCCGAGCCCGTCTTGCGGCCGAGCCGCCCCGCGTCGACCATCCGCTGGAGCAGCGGGGGAGCGGCGTACAGCGGCTCCTTGTACTCCGTGTACATGCTGTCGGCGACCGAGGCCACGGTGTCGAGGCCGATCAGGTCGGACAGCTTCAGCGGGCCCATGGGATGGGCGCAACCCATCTCCATGCCGTTGTCGATGTCCTCGCGCGACGCGATGCCCGACTCGAACATCCGGATCGCCGAGAGGAGGTACGGGATGAGCAGTGCGTTGACCACGAAGCCCGAGCGGTCCTGGGCGCGGATCGGGTGCTTGTCCAGCACCTGCTGCACCACGGCCTCCGAGCGCTTGATGGTCTCCTCGGAGGTGGTCAGCGCCGGGATCAGCTCGACGAGCCTCTGCACCGGGGCCGGGTTGAAGAAGTGGATGCCGATGACCTGGTCCGGACGGGAGGTCGCGACGGCCAGCTTCACCAGCGGGATCGAGGAGGTGTTGGAGGCGAGGATCGCGTCCTGACGGGTCACCACCTGGTCCAGCACCTGGAAGATCTCCGTCTTGACCTGCTCGTTCTCCACCACGGCCTCGATGACGAGATCGCGGTCGGCGAACTCCCCGAGGTCGGTCGTGAAGCTCAGCCTGTCCAGGGTGGCGTCCCGCTCCTCGTCCGTGATCTTGCCGCGTTCGGCGGCCTTGGAGAGGGAGTTGAACAACCGGGTGCGACCGATCTCCAGGGCCTCGCCCGTGGTCTCGGCAACCTTCACCTCGAGGCCGCTGCGGGCACACACCTCCGCGATGCCCGCGCCCATCTGGCCGCAACCCACCACTCCGACGCGTGCAATGTCGGCCATTGAGTCCGTCACCTCGTGCCTTTCGCTGATCTTTCTGTCGGCAGGTCCCCCGTATGGTTCCGGCGCCCGCCCGACGCCCCGACGTTACTCCGAATGCCTGGGTGGCCGAGCGCCCGGGGCGGGCATGCTCTGCGGATACGACGGCGGACTCCGAGCCCGACAGGGGTGGAAATATGGGGCGAATCGGCAGAAGAGGGTTCGTGGTGACGGCTGCGGGGGCGCTTGCCGCGTTCGCGACAGCCGGTGACGCGGCGGCCCGTGTCCCCGCGGCGGCGTCCCATGGACGGGGGCGCGGCCGCCGATCCGGGCGCGAGTTCCGCGGGATGTGGCTCGCCACCGTGGGCAACCGTGACTGGCCCTCCCGGCCCGGCCTCACTGCCGACCGGCAGCGAGCGGAGCTGCTCGCCTACTTCGACACCGCCGTGGAGCGCCGGCTGAACGCCGTGGTCCTCCAGGTGCGGCCGACGGCGGACGCGCTCTGGCCGTCGCCGCACGAGCCGTGGAGCCAGTATCTGACCGGGGTCCAGGGGCAGGACCCGGGGTGGGACCCGCTCGGCACGGCCGTGCGGCAGGCCCACCGGCGAGGGCTGGAGCTGCATGCCTGGTTCAATCCGTACCGGGTGGCCAGTCACACCGACCCCTCCCGTCTCGTCGAGAATCATCCCGCCCGGCTGCACCCGGACTGGATCGTCGCGTACGGCGGGAAGCTCTACTACAACCCGGGCATCCCGGAGGTCCGGCGCTTCGTCGAGGACGCGATGATGGACGCGGTGGTCCGCTACGACATCGACGCCGTCCACTTCGACGACTACTTCTACCCGTATCCGGTGCCCGACCAGGTCTTCGACGACGACGCGACCTTCGCCCGGTACGGCGACGGGTTCCCCGACAAGGCGGCCTGGCGGCGCGACAACATCAACCGGCTGGTGCGGGAGATGGCGGCCCGGATCAAGGCCGCGAAGAAGCACGTCCGCTTCGGGATCAGCCCGTTCGGCGTGTGGCGCAACGCCGGCACGGACCCGCTGGGGTCCCGTACGGCGGCCGGTGTGCAGACCTACGACGACCTGCACGCGGACACCCGCCGCTGGGTCAAGGAGGGGTGGATCGACTACGTCGTCCCCCAGGTCTACTGGAACATGGGCTTCCCGCCCGCGGACTACGAGACGCTCGTGCCCTGGTGGGCGGAGGTCGCGGCCGGCACCGGCGTCGACCTCTTCATCGGGGAGGCCCTGTACAAGGTGGGCGTGGCCGGGCAACCGGAGGCCTGGCACGACCCGGCCGAACTCTCGCGGCATCTGACGTACGCGAAGCGGTACCCGGCGGTCGGCGGGCACTGTTACTTCTCGGCGATGGAGGTCGTGGCGGACCCGATCGGGGCGATGACCAGGGTGGTGGCCGACCACTACCCGACCAGGGTCCGGCCGCCGGCCTGACGCGCCGGGTGGTGTCAGGTCTTCTCGTGGTGCCTGACGACGGTGTCGGGTCCGGGGGACAACAGCGCTTCGTGCCCGTCCTCGAAGCGGACGCGGAACGGCGGATTGCCTTCGGACCCCAGCACCTCGACGACTTCGGCGACCTTGTCGTGCTGGCCCACGGTCCTGCCGTGCACCAGCAGTGTGTCGCCCACGTTCGCTTGCATCGCGACTGACCTCCTCGGAGCGGCTCTATCTATGGATTTGTCCGTTTTCTCGAGTCTACGGCCGGGGGAGTGCACCGCGCCTCAGGTGCGCCTCAGGTACGGGAACGCTGGGTGGCGGCGATGCAGACCAGGACGGCCACGGCCGCGAGCGGCGCCGCGGGGGAGAGCTCCTCACCCAGCAGCAGCACCGACCAGACGAGCGTCAGCAGCGGCTGGGCGAGCTGGAGCTGACTGGCCCTGGCGATCCCGATGCCGGCCATGCCCCGGTACCAGACGTACAGCCCGAGGAACGTGGATCCGGCGGCCACCCAGACCAGCCCGATCACACCGCGCACAGCGAGGTGGACCGGCTCGTACGCCAGGGCAACGGCCGATCCGGCGACGGCGAGCGGCAGGCAGAGGATCAGGGCCCAGCCGATCACCTGCCAGCCCGGCATCAGCCGCGCGAGCCGGCCGCCCTCCGTGTATCCCGCGGCACACACCAGCAGCGCGCCGAACAGATACAGATCTCCGGTGTGCAGTGCGCCGCCGCTCTGCTGCACCGTGAACGCGATCACGACCGCGGCGCCCGCGAGCGCCGCTGCCCAGAACATCCGGGACGGCCGGCGGCCCGTACGCAGGGCGGCGAACGCGGCGGTGGTCAGGGGCAGCAGACCGACCACCACGGCGGCGTGCGACGAGGTCGAAGTCTGGAGCGCGAGCGTCGTCAGCAGCGGGAAACCCACCACCACGCCGGCGGCGACCGTCGCCAGAGCGGCCCAGTGGCGGCGGTCGGGCAGCGGAACGCGGAGCGCCAGAAGGAACGTGCCCGCGATGGTCGCGGCGAGAGCGCTGCGCACGGCGACCAGCGACCAGGGGCCGAAGCTCTCGAGCCCCCAGACCGTGGACGGGAACGTCAGGGAGAAGGCGACGACGCCCAGCGCGGCGAGAAGTGTGCCGCTGCTGACCGCTATCGAGCCGGTGCCGGTAGCGCTATCCTGTGCTGTCATGCAAGAGCGTAGCAGTGTGGCCGAACTGGCGCAGTCGCTGAAAGCGGAGCTCGACCGCTACCCGATGGGTGGAAAACTGCCGTCAAGTCGTGCCCTCGTCGAGCGCTTCCGGGTGTCCCCGGTGACCGTGTCCCGCGCTCTCGCGCAGCTCGCCGCGGAAGGCCTCGTCGTGACCCGGCCCGGCGCCGGTGCGTACCGGGCGGAGCCGAGGCCCGACGCGCGCCCCGCGGGCGACACCTCCTGGCAGGAGGTGGCCCTCAGCGCCGACGCCGCGGCCGAGATCGTGCCGCGCGCGGTCGACGCCTCAGGCGTGCTCGTCACCCTCGCCGCCCCGCCGCCCGGTGTCGTCGAGTTCAACGGCGGCTACTTGCACGCCGGCCTCCAGCCGGAGAGCGCCATGGCAGCCGCGCTCGCCCGTGCCGGCCGGCGTCCCGGAGCATGGGGCCGCCCGCCCACCGACGGGCTCCCCGAACTGCGGGCGTGGTTCGCCCGAGGCCTCGGCGGCTCCGTCACCGCCGCCGACGTACTGGTCACCGCGGGCGGCCAGTCGGCGCTGACCACCGCTTTGCGTGCGCTCGCACCACCCGGCGCGCCCGTCCTCGTCGAGTCGCCCACCTATCCGGGCATGCTCGCCATCGCCCGTGCCGCCGGCCTGCGGCCCGTCCCCGTCCCGCTCGACACCGGAGGTGTCCGGCCCGAGCTGCTCACCGCCGCCTTCCGGGCCACCGGCGCGCGGGTCCTCGTCTGCCAGCCGCTGTTCCAGAACCCGACCGGTGCGGTGCTGGCACCCGCGCGGCGCCGCGCCGTTCTGCGCATCGCGCGGGAGGCCGGGGCGTTCGTCGTCGAGGACGACTTCGCCCGCCGGCTCGTCCACGAGGATGCGGGACCGCTGCCGCCTCCGCTGGTCGCCGACGACCGGGACGGAGTCGTCGTCCACGTGAGCTCACTCACCAAAGCGACCTCGCCAAGCCTGCGGGTGGGGATGCTCGCCGCCCGCGGTCCGGTCCTCGAACGGCTCCGCGCCATCCATGTCGTCGACAGCTTCTTCGTCCCCCGCCCTCTTCAGGAAGCGGCTCTGGAGCTGGTGGGTGCGCCCGCGTGGAGCCGTCATCTGCGCGGCGTCGCCGCCGAACTGAAGAGCCGACGGGACACCATGACCGCAGCGCTGCGGCTCCAGGTGCCCGACCTCGCCCTTCCCCACATCCCCTCCGGCGGCTACCACCTGTGGCTGCGGCTGCCTGAGGGCAGCGAGGAGTCCGCCTTCGTCGCCGCCGCCCTCCGCGCCGGCGTCGCCGTCGCACCGGGCCGTCCGTACTTCTCCGCCGAACCCCCGGGCGGACACGTGCGGGTGAGCTTCGCGGGCGTCGCCGGCGCGGCAGAGATCGCCGAAGGCGTGCACAGGCTGCGCACCGCCTGCGACGAAGTGCTGCGCTGAAACCGGTACGGCGGGACCGTCCTCCACTCGCGCGGGTGCTCCTTCGTCGGTGCGGCGGGCCTTTCCCTCGGCGGCCGTGCCTCGTGTGAGCCGGACCGATCCCGGCGGCCCGACCCCGCGGCCGCCGGCGCCGGGCGGGGCGGAAGCGGAGAGCCACCGGGGAACCCAGCGGCGCTCTCGCGGTGCGCCCGCCCACGGGAAACCCTTGACCTGCGAGGCTCCGGCCAGCACCATCACGCCATGAGTGTCCGGGTCACACTGATCGCCGCCGCGCGCACGTCCTCGCTGCTCACCGAGCGCTTCGACGACGACCGGCCGCTCGACCAGGCGGGCTGGCACGAAGTGCAGCTCGCCGCCCACGCACTCGTGCCGCTCAGCGCCGCGGAGCTTCGCTACTGCTCGCCGACGCCGCGCAGCCGGGCGACCGGGGAGGCCCTGGGCTTCGCGCCCCTGGCACAGCCCGCGCTGCGCGACTGCGACATGGGCCGCTGGCGCGGCTACACCCTCGCGGAGGTCACAGCCAGGGAGCCCGCCGCCGTCGACGCGTGGCTCTGCGACCCGCGCAGCGCGCCGCACGGCGGGGAACCACTGCTCGCGTTCATCTCCCGCATAGGGGGCTGGCTGGACACCCGCCCGACGGACGGAGGCTCGATCGTCGCCGTTGCGGAGCCCGCCGTGGTCCGGGCCGCTTTCGTGTACGCGCTGCGAGCGCACCCCTCGATGTACTGGAACGTGGACGTCCGGCCGTTGTCGACGGTGACGGTGACCGGTGTGCCCGGCCGCTGGAGCCTGCGCCTGGAGGCGGTCGCCTGATACGCGGCCCCGGCGCGGCCCGCCGGGGCCGGACGCCGCGCCGCGGCCGCCACGCCTTCCACGGCCTCACGGTTTCGGTGCTGGGCCCCGGCCGGCCGAGTGGCACGAAGCCCTCGCGGTGGCCACCGGTTGAACGCCGGGTCATCGCCGGCAGTGTCCCGACCACACCGCACACCGCCGTGACGATTTTGAGCCGGCGGGCGCCGCGCCGGGCGATGAGCAGGCCGATCGCGGCCACGGTGCTCCCAGATCCTCCTTCACGAGCACCAGCACCAGCACTGGCACCGGCACCGGCGTCAGCGCTCGATGAAGTGCTCCGACGGCCCCGGCCGCCGCCGGACCGCTACGAGCTGCGGCGCGGCTTGCCGCGCCTGCTGCCCTTGGCGCCGGCGGAACCGCTCCGCGGCCGCTTCCCGGCAGCGCTGCCCGCGGCCTTGCCCGCCGTCCGGCCGCCCGAGGACCTCCCGCCCGACGACTTACCGGACGTCTTTCCGCCCGACGTCTTCGCGCCGGTGACCTTCCGCCGTGCGTCGCCCGCTTCGGGACGCTTGCCCTTGGGCTGTTCCTGGGCCGGGCGGCCGCGTGAGCTGTTGACGGTCCGGCCCCGGACGATGCCGATGAACTGCTCCACGAGATCGGTGGTCCCGTCCTCCGGCCAGGACAGGGCGACACGCGACACCGGGGCGTCGGAGATCGGCCGGTAGGTGAGGTCCTTGCGGTGGTGCAGCCGGGCCAGCGACTGCGGCACGACGAGCACTCCCACTCCCGCCGCCACCAGTTCGACGGCGTCGGCCGTCGAGGCGGGACGCTCCATCGCGGGCAGCCCCGGCAGGCGCTCCCACTCGAGGGTGTCGTCGAGAGGGTGCAGGACGATGTCGTCGGCGAGGTCCTCGACGGTCACCTCGTCGACGGCGGCCACGGCGTGGTCCTTCGGGACCACCACCACCGTGGTCTCGGTGTAGAGGGGGATCGCGCTGAGATCGGTCCGGTCGATCGGCGACCGCACGAAACCGGCGTCGGCGTCGCCGCTTCGCAGCAGCCCAGGAGCTTCGGCCGCGGGGACGGCGACGAGGGTCAGTGGGACGTCCGGGAGCCGCTCGTGCCAGATCCGCACCCACTTGGTCGGCGTCACGCCGGGGACGTACGAGAGCCGGAACGAAGGGGATGTGTCGGAGCCTGTCACTCCGCCAGGTTACCGGTCGTGGTCAGAGGCATCGAACACCTCTCGATACGCTTGACACCATGACGTCGCACCAGACCACCCAGACCATGAAGCCCGCAACTGCGGCGAAGAAGCTGGGTGTGTACCTTCCGGCCACACCCACCGAGTTCCAGGAGGGTGTCGTCTCGCGCAACGAGCTCAATGCTCTGCAGGCCGACCCGCCCCAGTGGCTGCTGGACCTGCGCCGCGACGGGCCGCACCCCCGGCCGGTGGTCGCGGCGAAGCTGGGCGTCTCCATCGCCGGGCTCGCGCGGGGCGGAGTCACCGAGGCCCTGACCACGGAGCAGATCGACGGGCTGAAGAGGGACATGCCGGACTGGCTGCGGCAGGAGCGCGCCACCCAGGCCGAGGTCCGCAAGGAAGCCGCCCGCATCAAGGAGAAGAACGCGGCGAGGGCCGAGCAGGCCGGCGAGCGGCGTTCCTGACCCGACCTGCGCGACTGAGGCGGCGGTCGCCGGCGAATCTGTTCTGTCGCGGCGGATCGGGCGCCCGCCCGTGCCGGTCCGGTCGCGGCGGAGTCCGGGGTTCCTCATTCCGTGCCGAGGGCGGCCGGGATGTCGAGGACGGTGAGGAAGGCGGTCGCCGCGGGCGTGCGGCCGACGCGGTTCCAGACGACGTATTCGACGCGGGCCGGCGCGTCGGTGACCTCGATGGTGGTCACGCCGGTGAGTTGGGGCACGTAGGCGGCCGGGAGCATGGCGATGCCGAGGCCCTGCCCGACCAGTCGGGCCATGAAGTCCGCTGTGGTTACTTCGAAGGCGACGTCGCGGCTGAGACCGGCGGCCGCGAATGCCTGGTCGGACTGAATCCTTCCGGCCGTCCCGGCCGGCAGGTCCACGAACACCTCGGAAGAGAGCCTGCGCAGGTCGACCGTCGGTTCGTCGGCGAGGGGGTGGTCCGGCGCGACCACGGCGACGAGCCGGTCACGGGCGAGTTCGTGGGCGGCGACACCCTGAGGCCGCGCCGTGGTCGGCAGTCCGAGGAAGGCGACATCGACGATCCCTTGCTCGACCTGCTTGGCCAGGTCCTCGCTCGCGCCGACACGCAGGCCGATGCGTACGTGCGGGTACCGCCCGCGGAACTCCCGCAGCGCGGCTGGGACATCGACCGCGGCGACCGTCGGGATCAGGCCCACGGCGAGCCGTCCGCGTACCTCGCCGACAGCCGCGGCCACTTCGGCGGCCGCGCGCTCGGCGGCGTCCAGGCACTGGCGGGCGGCGGGGAGGAACGCCGCGCCGGCCGGTGTCAGCCGCACCCGGCGGCTGGTGCGTTCGAAGAGCCTCGCGCCGAGTTCCTGTTCCAGTCGGGCGATCTGGTGGCTGAGGGCGGACTGGACCACATGACACCGTTCGGCGGCGCGAGTGAAGCTGTTGGTCTCGGCGACGGCGATGACGTAGCGCATCTGCTGGAGCTCCATGGATCTATCGTGAATTGAGATCGGTGGAGTGACAAGCATGTATTGGACTCATTGATCGCAGCCGGGCGAGACTGCGGGTGTGACAAGTCCAGGAGCACAAAGAGTCCTTGACCGAGCCGGCAGCGGTGTCAGCGGTGTTTCCCGAGGAGGAAATCTGCCGCGGAGCGTCCTGACGGCACTCGCTCCGCTGGCGTGGGGCACGACCTATGTCGTCACCACCGAGCTTCTCCCGCCCGGACACCCTCTGTTCGCGGGACTCCTGCGCGCGTTGCCCGCCGGTCTGATCGCACTGGCCATCACCCGGATGCTGCCGCGCGGCGCGTGGTGGTGGAGGGCCGCGGTGCTCGGAGTGCTGAACATCGGGTTGTTCTTCCCGCTTCTGTTCATAGCGGCCGAACGCCTGCCGGGAGGTGTCGCCGCCACGTTGGCGGCAGCGCAGCCGCTCGTCGTCGCGGTCCTCGCGGTGCCGGTCCTTCGGGAGGGCCTGTCCGCGTGGCGCCTGTTCTGGGGAGCGATCGGGGTCGTCGGCGTCGGCCTGGTGGTGATCGGGCCGAACGCGGCGTTCGACGGCCTCGGCGTCGCGGCGGGCCTGGCGAGCGCGGCCACGATGGCGCTGGGGGTGACACTCACCAAGCGCTGGGGACGCCCGGCCGAGACCGGTCCCACCGCCTTCGCCGGGTGGCAGCTCACCGCGGGAGGCCTGTTCCTGGTGCCCGTCACCTTCCTTGCGGAGGGGGCACCGCCTCACATCGACCCGGCCGCCGCCCTCGGCTACCTCTGGCTGGGTCTGGTCGGCGGTCTGGCCGCCTATGTCCTGTGGTTCCGCGGCATCACCACGCTGCCCGTCGCCTCTGTCGCGGTGCTCGTCCTGCTGTCGCCATTGGTCGCCGCGGTCCTCGGCGCCGTCCTGCTCGGCGAGACGTTCGGGCCGGTCCAGCTCGCGGGGTTCGGCCTCTCGCTCGCCGCGATCGTCGCGGGGCAGCTGCCCGCCCCCACCCGCGCACGGGCCGGTGTCGCGACCTCCCGCCGGGAGTGACAGTGGACGAGGACCGCCGCCGTTCGCCGCTTCTGGCAGCGCCGGGACGCGGTGTTCGGACGAGTGTCCTCCCGACTGGGCAGCCTTGAGGCGCCCGTGGGAAAGGGCCTCGCCGTGAAATTCAGACTGCACGGCCACGTCTGGGGGATCTGCGCCGATGTGGAGGGCCTCTTCGGTGAGCCTCGGCGCGGGACGGACGAACTGTTCGGCCGGCCCCTGCGCCTGCCGCTCGTGCCGGTTCCACCGGCACGAGCGGCGGTGGCGGCGAGGTCGCGTCACGCCACGGCGGTCCCCTCGAGTTCGACCATCTGGCCGGGGATCGCCAGCCGCGTCACCCCGAGCATCGTGGTGGTCGGCGCCACCCCGGCGGCGCCCAGCCGCGCCGCCAGCACCCCGTAGTGCTGGAACAGCAGATCGACGTCGGTCGTGTAGACGTTGAGCCGGACCAGGTTCGCGAGAGACATGCCGGCCTCGGCGAGCACGGCCTCCACGTTGTCGGTACTCAGCCCCAACTGGGCCGCCATGTCACCGTCATGCTGGGGCTTGCCGTCGCCGCTCATCGCGGTCTGCCCGGAGATGTACAGGGTCCGGGTGCTCCCGGATACGACCTCGCCCTGGTTGAAACCCAGGTCCACGGACCACGCCACCGGGTTGACGGCCGTTCGTTCCATTGCCACTTCAGGCTCCATTCGATTCATGGGCAGTACGGACGTCCATCGGCTCGGTAGCCGCCGGCTTCGACGTCGTGTCGAGGAGCCTCGCAGCGAATCACGACATCCATGGTCATGTATTTCGATAAAGTTCTCGTATGCGCGCCGACCGGTTGGTCTCACTGGTGCTGTTGCTGCGTCAGCGCGGTCGGCTGACTGCGGACACGCTCGCCCGCGAGCTGGAGGTATCCACCCGCACCGTGCTGCGTGACATCGAGGCATTGTCCGCGGCCGGCGTCCCGGTCTACGCCGAACGCGGCCGGCACGGCGGTTTCGCGCTGGCGCCCGGTTTCCGGACCGAGCTCACCGGTCTGAACCGGGACGAGGCCCTTGCCCTGTTGACCGCCGGCTCGGGGCGCGGCGAGCAGGTGTTCGGCCTCGGCTCGGCCCTCGCTTCGGCCGTGCGGAAGGTGGTCGACGCGCTGCCCGAGAACCATCGGGCCACCGCGAGCGACGCGGCTCAGCGATTTCTCGTCGACCCGGATACCGACCTGCTCTCGCGTCGGCTGGTCACCGAGGAGGTACCGGGCACCACGATGATCGAGGTACGGCGCGCGGTGCTCGCCGGACACAAGCTGCGCATCCACTACGCGGCGACAGGCCGGGCACCGCGGTGGCGCACGGTGGACCCGATCGGCCTTGTCACCGTACGTGACCGGGGCTACTTGCTGGCCGCGAGATCCGGGGAGGATCGCACGTACCGGCTGTCGCGGGTGCTGGCCGCCGAGGAGCTCCCCGAAGCGGCAGAGCGGCCGAACCGGGTCGATCTGGACCGGATCTGGCGGGAACGCTCCGCGCAGTTCCTCTCCGGCGGCGACCACATCACAGTGTTGGTACGGCTGAACCCGGCGCGGCGGGAGGAACTGCTGGACACCGCGCTGGCCGTCCGCGCGGAAGCCCCCGACGCGGACGGCCGGCTGCGGCTGGAGGTGACGTTTCAGGATTCACGGCACGCCGAATGGGCGCTGTGGCAGCTCGGTACGGACGTGGAAGCCCTGGCCCCGCAGTCGTTGCGCACCTCGCTGCGCGACCGCGCCGCAGCCATTGCCGCCCGCTACGCCGAGTCGTTGTGAGAGTCCCGCGCCCGCGTCTGGAAGATCTCATCGCGCGGCCGCTGCCCACACTGTTCGTCACGGCCCCGTCCGGTGGATCCCCGCAGGCCTTGTCCAGTGGCGAAGCCGGATTCGTCGCCGACCGGATGTGCCGGAAAAGAGGCAGGCCGGCGCGCCGGCGGCACCCATTGGTGATCGACTGCCCACCCACTGGCCGCGCGGAGCGCGGCACACTCCACCCGATTGCATAAACCTGCGTAGCTGCGTATAGTCATGCCATCGATGAGGAGGATTTCGATGACCGTACGAGCAGCAGTGGCAGGGGCGAGCGGGTACGCGGGCGGAGAGCTGCTCCGGCTGCTCCTGGCGCACCCCGAGGTCGAGATCGGCGCCCTCACCGGCAACTCCAACGCCGGCCGGCCCCTCGGCACCATGCAGCCGCACCTGCTGCCCCTGGCCGACCGCGTGCTCATGCCGACCACCGCCGACGTGCTCTCCGGGCACGACGTCGTGTTCCTCGCGCTCCCGCACGGGGAATCCGCCGCCGTCGCCGAGCAGCTCGGGGACGACGTGCTGGTCATCGACATGGGGGCCGACTTCCGGCTGAAGGACGCCGCCGACTGGGAGCAGTTCTACGGCTCCGAGCACGCCGGCACCTGGCCCTACGGCCTGCCGGAACTGCCGGGCGCCCGCGCCGCGCTGGAGGGGTCCAGGCGTGTCGCGGTGCCCGGCTGCTATCCCACCGCAGTCTCGCTCGCGCTGTTCCCCGCGTACCAGGCGGGAATCGCCGAGCCGGAAGCGGTGATCACCGCCGCCACCGGGACCTCCGGCGCAGGCAAGGCGCTCAAGCCGCATCTGCTCGGCTCCGAGGTCATGGGCTCCATGAGCCCCTACGGCGTCGGCGGCGGCCACCGCCACACCCCCGAGATGATCCAGAACCTGAGCGCGGTCGCGGGGGAGCGGGTCACTGTGTCGTTCACGCCCACCCTCGCGCCCATGGCCCGCGGCATCCTCGCCACCTGCTCAGTGAAGGCGAAACCGGGCACGACGGCGCACGACGTGCGGGCCGCGTACGAGAAGGCGCTGGCCGACGAGGAGTTCGTGCACCTGCTGCCCGAGGGGCAGTGGCCCGCCACCGCCTCCGTGTACGGGTCGAACGCCGTGCAGATCCAGGTCGCCCACGACGAGAACGCCGGTCGCGTCATCGCCATCAGCGCCATCGACAACCTCACCAAGGGCACCGCCGGCGGCGCGGTGCAGAGCATGAACATCGCCCTCGGACTCCCCGAGAGCACCGGTCTTTCCACGATTGGAGTTGCGCCGTGAGCGTGACCGCAGCGAAGGGATTCACGGCAGCGGGCATCGCCGCCGGGATCAAGGCCAACGGCAACCCGGACCTGGCCCTCGTGGTCAACACCGGGCCCCGCCGCGCCGCCGCCGGTGTCTTCACCTCCAACCGTGTCAAGGCCGCGCCCGTCCTGTGGTCCGAGCAGGTCCTCACCGGCGGTGAGGTCAGTGCGGTGGTCCTCAACTCCGGTGGCGCCAATGCCTGTACGGGCCCGAAGGGCTTCCAGGACACCCACGCCACCGCGGAGAAGGTCGCCGAGGTGCTCGGGCACAGCGCCGGCGAGGTGGCCGTCGCGTCCACCGGCCTGATCGGCGTCCTGCTCCCCATGGACAAGCTGCTCCCCGGCGTCGAACAGGCCGCCGCCCAGCTCTCCGAGCACGGCGGTGAGAAGGCCGCCATCGCCATCAAGACCACGGACACCGTCCACAAGACCGCGGTCGCCCAGGGCGACGGCTGGACCGTCGGCGGCATGGCAAAGGGCGCCGGCATGCTCGCACCGGGCCTCGCCACGATGCTCGTCGTCCTCACCACTGACGCCGACCTGGATCCCCCCACCCTGGACAAGGCACTGCGCGACGCCACCCGGCAGACCTTCGACCGGGTCGACTCCGACGGCTGCATGTCCACCAACGACACCGTGCTGCTGCTCGCCTCCGGCGCGAGCACGATCACCCCCCGCTACGAGGAGTTCGCCGAGGCCGTACGGGCCGTCTGCGACGACCTCGGCCGCCAGCTGATCGGCGACGCGGAGGGAGCGAGCAAGGACATCAAGATCGAGGTGATCAACGCGGCCACCGAGGACGACGCCGTCGAGGTCGGCCGCTCCATCGCCCGCAACAACCTCCTCAAGTGCGCCATCCACGGCGAGGACCCCAACTGGGGTCGGGTCCTGTCCGCCATCGGTACCACCCGTGCCGCGTTCGAGCCGGACCGGCTGAACGTCGCCATCAACGACGTCTGGGTCTGCAGGAACGGCTCGGTCGGCGAGGACCGCGACCTCGTCGACATGCGCTACCGCGAGGTCCGGATCACCGCCGACCTCGCCGCCGGCACCGAGTCCGCGGTCATCTGGACCAACGACCTCACCGCCGACTACGTCCACGAGAACAGCGCGTACAGCTCATGAGCAGGACCAGGAAGCACACCGCGCTGCCCAAGGCACAGATCCTCATCGAGGCCCTGCCGTGGCTGACCCGCCACAACGGCAAGACCGTCGTCATCAAGTTCGGCGGCAACGCCATGATCGACGAGGACCTCAAGGCGGCCTTCGCCCAGGACGTCGTCTTCCTGCGCCACGCCGGCCTCAAGCCGGTCGTGGTGCACGGCGGCGGCCCACAGATCTCCGCGGCGCTCGACCGCCATGGTCTGGTCAGCGAGTTCAAGGCGGGCCTGCGGGTCACCACCCCGGAGGCGATGGACGTCGTACGGATGGTGCTCGCCGGGCAGGTCCAGCGCGAACTGGTCGGCCTGCTCAACCAGCACGGTCCGTTCGCCGTCGGCCTCACCGGCGAGGACGCCCACACCATCACCGCGACCAAACACCAGCCGCAGATCGACGGCGAGTTCGTCGACATCGGCCGGGTCGGCGAGATCACCGACATCGACACCGGTGCCATCACGGCGCTCCTCGCCGACGGTCGGATCCCGGTCATCTCCTCGATCGCGCGCTCACAGGACGACGGACATGTCTACAACGTCAATGCTGATACGGCGGCTGCGGCACTCGCTGCGGCGCTGGGCGCGGAGACCCTGATGGTCCTCACCGACGTCGAGGGCCTCTACGAGGACTGGCCCGACAGCGACGAGGTGATCAGCCGGCTCACCGCCACCCAGTTGGAGAAACTGCT
Organism: Streptomyces sp. WAC00040; assembly: GCF_056835925.1. Classification (NCBI taxonomy): domain Bacteria; kingdom Bacillati; phylum Actinomycetota; class Actinomycetes; order Kitasatosporales; family Streptomycetaceae; genus Streptomyces; species Streptomyces sp. WAC00040. The sequence goes on along the minus strand of NZ_JAKQZE010000003.1, from coordinate 793,899 downwards.
GCCCGAGCTGTCCAGCGGCATGGTCCCCAAGATGGAGGGGTGCCTGCACGCCGTGCGCAACGGGGTCAACACCGCCCGTGTGATCGACGGCCGCGTCCAGCACTCGATCCTGCTGGAGATCTTCACGGACGAAGGCATCGGCACCATGGTCGTGCCCGACGAGGTACAGGGGGAAGCATGAACGGCAACGGGAACGAGCAGCTCGCCCAGCGGTGGCAGAGCGTCATGTCCGACAACTACGGCACGCCCGAACTGTCGCTGGTCCGCGGTGAGGGCTCCAAGGTCTGGGACGCGGACGGCACCGAGTACACCGACTTCGTCGGCGGCATCGCCGTCAACGCGCTCGGCCACGCGCATCCCGCCGTCGTCGAGGCCGTCACCCGGCAGATCTCCCGTCTCGGCCACGTCTCCAACCTGTACGTCGCGGAGCCGCCCGTCGCCCTCGCCGAGCGGCTTCTCCAGCTCTTCGGCCGGCCGGGCAGGGTCTACTTCGCCAACTCCGGTGCCGAGGCGAACGAAGCCGCCTTCAAGATCGGCCGGCTGACGGGCCGCAAGCACATGGTGGCCACCACCGGAGGGTTCCACGGGCGGACGATGGGCGCCCTCGCGCTCACCGGACAGCCCGCGAAGCAGGACCCGTTCCTGCCGCTGCCGTCGGACGTCACGCACGTCCCGTACGGCGACGTGGAGGCGCTGCGCGCCGCGGTCACGGAGGACACCGCCTTCGTGATCATCGAGCCGATCCAGGGCGAGAACGGCGTGGTCGTGCCGCCCAGGGGCTACCTCGAGGCTGCCCGCGAGATCACCCGCGCCACCGGCACGCTGCTCGTCCTCGACGAGGTCCAGACCGGTATCGGACGCACCGGCCACTGGTTCGAGCACCAGGCCCACCAAGGCGTCGAGCCCGACATCGTCACCCTGGCCAAGGGCCTCGGCGGCGGGCTGCCCGTCGGCGCGACCGTGGTCTTCGGTGAGGCAGCGGAGCTGCTGAAGCCCGGCCACCACGGCACCACCTTCGGCGGGAACCCTGTCGCGTGTGCGGCCGGCCTCGCCGTCCTCGACACGCTGGCGGCCGACGGAGCGCTCGACACCGTCAAGCGGTTGGGCGAGAAGCTGCGCGGGGAAATCGAGGCTCTCGCTCATCCGCTGGTCTCCCACGTCCGCGGCAGCGGCCTGCTGCTGGGTATCGTGCTCACCGGGCCCCTCGCGCCGAAGGTGCAGCAGGCGGCCCAGGATGCAGGGTTCCTGGTGAACGCCCCCGCGCCCGATGTCGTACGGCTCATGCCGGCACTGACCATCACGGACGCGGAGGTGGACGCGTTCCTCCATGCGCTGCCCGGCATCCTTGGTGCGAGCACGCCGGCCACGGCGGGCAACGGGGAAGGACGATCCGGGGAATGAGACGACGATGACCGACGCGAACGGCACCGAGCACGGCGGGCCCGCCGTACCGCAGACCCGCACGGCCCGCCACCGCCGGATCGTGGACATCCTCAACCGGCAGCCGGTGCGCTCCCAGAGCCAGTTGGCGAAACTCCTCGCGGACAACGGACTGCACGTCACCCAGGCGACGCTCTCCCGCGACCTCGACGAACTGGGGGCGGTGAAGATCCGCAACACCGGCGGCGAGCTCATCTACGCGGTGCCCAGCGAGGGCGGCTTCCGCACCCCGCAGGCCCCGCTGGGCGAGTCCGCGAAGGAGGAGCGCATGCGGCGCCTCTCCGGCGAACTGCTGATCTCGGCGGAGGCGTCGGCGAACCTCGTGGTCCTGCGCACACCGCCGGGCGCGGCGCAGTTCCTCGCGTCGGCCATCGACCAGGCGGAACTGCACGATGTGCTCGGCACGATCGCGGGGGACGACACGCTGATGCTGATCAGCCGCGATCCGGCGGGCGGTCAGGCGCTGGCGGACCACATGCTGAGGCTGGCCCAGAACGACCGCTAGGCCCTGCGGGGTGTTTCACCGGCCCCCCACGGCCTGGCGGTCGTGGGGGTCACTGTCCGTGCTCCGCGCGGTGTTTCGGGGGCTCCTCCCCCTACGCCTGGCGGCGTGGGGGACCCCTGCCGGACCCCGCGCCCCAAACGCCGGCGGGCTCGACTTGCCGTCGGGGCCGCACCCGCGGAGCGAAATCCGGCCTGCCCGGGGGCACCTCCCACGGCCGCCGCCCGGAGCGCGGCAGGGCGGAGCCGGTTTCGGGAGGGGCGGGGCGGAAACGGCTCGCGGCAGACGTCACGCGCACGCGGCCGCGGCCGACGCCCCCGCTCAGTCCGTGCGGGCCGGCAGCGGCAGCGGCAGGGCCGGGAGGCCGTCCAGGCTCACGCCGACCTTCTTCTCGCAGTACGCCGCGAACTCCTCCTGCGACTTCCGCCCGAAGTGCTCGGCGTGCTGCGTCCGTTCCTCCCGGTAGTCCATGAACGGCACGGCGAAGCCGCAGGCCTGGCTGATGCGGCGGGCGTGGACGACGATGATCGCGCGGGCACCCGGGCCGTCGGCGTCCTTGAAGCGGCCGATCAGTCCGGCCCAGCGCGGATCGTCACGGAAGACCGCCTCGCCCTGCCCGTGCACCCGTACCACCTGCGGCGGACCGGAGAACGCGCACCACATCAAGGTGATCCGCCCGTTGCCCTCCTCCCGTACGTGCGCGATCGTCTCGGCGCCGCTGCCGCCGAAGTCGAGGTAAGCGAGAGTCGATTCGTCGATGACGACGAGCGTGCCGCTGCGCCCCTTGGGCGACAGGTTGACGTGCCCGTCACCGGCCAGCGGGGCGGTCGCCGTGAAGAAGACCGGCTGCTGTTCGATGAAGTTCCGGAGCCGGCCCTCGATGCGTTCGAATGTTTTCCCCATGAAGGGATTATCGACGCCGTGATCCCCCGGCCCTCGGCCGGCCTCTGCGGCGGAGCGGTCAGGCAGGCGCGAGGCCGATCCGCCGGCGCGTCAGGTCCATGACGTGGTCGCTGAACAGGTGCGCGCACTGCCGGAGCAGCCGGTCCACCTCGGCGTCACCCGGGGGGACCTCGCGCATCCAGGTCAGCTGCTGCACCGAAGATTCCGCAGTGCCCCGCAATTCGGGGTCGCCATCCGCCAGCAGGGCCACGGAAGCCCGGAGTCGGACGAGACCGCCCTGCTCCCGCAGCAGCCGGAATGCGGCCCGGCGCGTCGGGGTGGGCCACCCTGGCGCCAGCCGCTCGGTGAGCCGGTCCGCGCAGAGCCTGCGGGCGTACGGGAGCAGCGCCCGTGCCGCCTCGCGGGCGACGGCCGCCGCCGGGTCGTCCACCAGCGGGAGCACGGTCTCGACGGAGGCCGATTCGAGCAGCCGCAGTCCGGCCACGGCCTGCGCCCGTACGCCGTCGGACGGATGCCTCAGCAGCGGTCGGAGCAGTGCGGCGTCCTCCCGCCGTCCGCACTCGGCGAGTCCGGCGACGACGTAGGGCGCCACGGTGTCGAGGTGCTCGCACAGCTCGAGACAACAGGCGTGCGGATCGCCGCCGTCCTGGCTGATGACCCAGCGCGCGCAGGCACGTACCAGTGCCGACCGGTCGGCGAGGTGGTGCACCGCCTCCTTCGCCCGCCCCGCCCGCCGCAGCGCCGTGACCCCCGCCGACCGTACGAACGGCAGGCGCCCGCCGAGCAGGATGTCGACGGCACGGTCGTCGGATCCGTCGGCCGCCATCCCGGCGAGCGCCGCGTCGGACCACAGCCGGGCCAGGGCCGGATCCCGGTCGTCTGCGGCGTGGCGCGCCAGCGCCCGCACGTCCAGCAGGCCGCGGTCCAGGATGATCCGCGCGGCGAGACGCCGCGTCGCGCTGTCCCGCGTGTCCCGCAGGAGGCTCGGGGCGAGCTGCGGAACGGCGCGCAGCGCTGCCTCGAACAGGTCTCGCGCCCAGGCGCCCTCCTCGCGGCGGCCCAGACGCAGCACCAGCGGCGTGAGTGCGCGCAGGGTCTGTTCCGTTCCGCTTCCAAGCCGCTCCTTGAGCAGTGCGCGGGCGCGCAGCCGCACCGGCTCCGCCCAGTCGGTGCAGCGCACGACGACGAGGTGCCAGAAGGCGGGCGTCCGGGGACCGGTCGCGAGCGCGTCCTCGCGGACCCGCCCGTCCGGGTGGCACAGGGCGGTCTCCGGCCGCTGCCGCAGCCGGTGGGACGCCCCTGGGTCGTACTCCTCCCACCCGTACCGCCCGAAGGCCCGGGCGGCCTCGTCCAGTGCCGTCCAGCAGACCGGGTCGTCGAAGTCCAGCGCCTCGCTCGCCGTGCGCCCCTCCAGCAGGAGCCGCACGGCCTCCCTGGCCGCCGCGTCGTTCCACCGCTTGCCCATTGCGCCGCCCCTCCCGAGCCGATGAACGCGGCCCACCCTAGGAGCGGGAGAGCAGCGCCGACCAGCGGGTTTCCCCGTCGATTGACAAACCATACGGAGGACTGCATAGTTATACCCATCAGCGTATGCACCGTAAGGAGAAACCCGTGACCGAGCGCGTCGTACTCGCCTACTCGGGCGGCCTGGACACCTCCGTCGCCATCGGCTGGATCGCCGAGGAGACGGGCGCCGAGGTCATCGCCGTTGCCGTGGACGTCGGCCAGGGCGGCGAGGACCTGGACGTCATCCGCAAGCGCGCGCTCGCCTGCGGTGCGGTGGAGGCCGAGGTGGCCGACGCCAAGGACGAGTTCGCCGAGGAGTACTGCCTCCCCGCGATCAAGGCCAACGCCCTCTACATGGACCGCTACCCGCTGGTCTCCGCCCTCTCCCGGCCGACGATCGTCAAGCACCTCGTCGCCGCCGCCAAGAAGCACGGCGCGACCACCGTCGCCCACGGCTGCACAGGCAAGGGCAACGACCAGGTGCGGTTCGAGGCCGGCATCGTCGCCCTCGCGCCCGAGCTGAAGTGCATCGCCCCGGTCCGTGACTACGCGATGACCCGGGACAAGGCGATCGCCTTCTGCGAGGAGAAGCAGCTCCCGATCGCCACCACCAAGAAGTCGCCGTACTCCATCGACCAGAACGTCTTCGGGCGGGCTGTCGAGACCGGCTTCCTGGAGGACATCTGGAACGCGCCGATCGAGGACATCTACGAGTACACCTCGAACCCGGCCGAGCAGCGCGAGGCCGACGAGGTCGTCATCTCCTTCAAGGCCGGCGTCCCGGTCGCCATCGACGGCAAGCCCGTCACCGTCCTCCAGGCCATCCAGCAGCTCAACGAGCGGGCCGGCGCCCAGGGCATCGGCCGGATCGACATGGTCGAGGACCGGCTCGTCGGCATCAAGTCCCGCGAGGTCTACGAGGCCCCCGGCGCCATCGCGCTGATCACCGCGCACCAGGAGCTGGAGAACGTCACCGTCGAGCGCGAGCTCGCCCGGTACAAGCGGCAGGTCGAGCAGCGCTGGGGCGAGCTGGTCTACGACGGCCTGTGGTTCTCCCCGCTCAAGCGTGCCCTGGACGGCTTCATCAACGAGGCCAACCAGCACGTCACCGGCGACATCAGGATGACCCTGCACGGCGGCAGGGCCGTCGTCACCGGCCGGAAGTCCGACGAGTCGCTGTACGACTTCAACCTCGCCACCTACGACTCGGGCGACACGTTCGACCAGTCCAAGGCGCAGGGCTTCATCGAGATCTTCGGCCTCTCGCAGAAGATCGCCGCCAAGCGGGACCTGGCGTAACCCGCCTGCGTTGAACAGTGCGCCTCCTCGTCGCGGCGGGGAGGCGCCTTCACACCCTCATCCAAGGAGCTCGAGCTGTGAGCAGCAACAACGGTGACGTCCGGCTCTGGGGCGGCCGCTTCGCCGACGGTCCGGCAGAGGCGCTGGCGAAGCTGTCCGCGTCCGTGCACTTCGACTGGCGGCTCGCGCCGTACGACATCGCCGGCTCCCGTGCCCACGCCCGCGTCCTGCGGAAGGCGGGCCTGCTCACCGACGACGAGCTGACGCGGATGCTCGACGGGCTCGACCGGCTCGAGGCCGACGTGGCGTCCGGCGACTTCACCGGCACCATCGCCGACGAGGACGTCCACACCGCCCTCGAGCGGGGCCTCCTCGAGCGTCTCGGCCCCGACCTCGGCGGCAAGCTCCGCGCCGGCCGGTCCCGCAACGACCAGGTCGCCACGCTCTTCCGGATGTACCTGCGCGACCACGCCCGGATCATCGGCGGCCTGATCGCCGACCTCCAGGACGCCCTCGTCGGCCTGGCCGAGGCCCACCCGGACGTGGCCATGCCCGGCCGTACGCACCTCCAGCACGCGCAGCCGGTCCTCTTCGCCCACCACGTCCTGGCGCATGTCCAGTCGCTCTCGCGGGACGCCGAGCGGCTGCGCCAGTGGGACACCCGCACGGCCGTCTCCCCGTACGGCTCCGGGGCTCTGGCCGGTTCCTCCCTCGGGCTCGACCCGGAGGCGGTCGCCGCCGACCTCGGCTTCGAGCGCGGCTCGGCAGGCAACTCCATCGACGGCACCGCGTCGCGGGACTTCGTCGCCGAGTTCGCCTTCATCACCGCGATGATCGGCGTGAACCTCTCGCGGATCGCCGAGGAGATCATCATCTGGAACACGAAGGAGTTCTCCTTCGTGACCCTGCACGACGCCTTCTCCACCGGTTCGTCGATCATGCCGCAGAAGAAGAACCCGGACATCGCGGAGCTGGCGCGCGGAAAGTCCGGCCGGCTCATCGGCAACCTGACCGGGCTGCTGGCCACGCTCAAGGCCCTCCCGCTCGCGTACAACCGCGACCTCCAGGAGGACAAGGAGCCGGTCTTCGACTCCTGCGACACGCTCGAGGTCCTGCTCCCCGCCTTCACGGGCATGATGGCCACGCTGACCGTCAACCGCGAGCGGATGGAGGAGCTCGCCCCGGCCGGCTTCTCGCTCGCCACGGACATCGCCGAGTGGCTGGTCAAGCAGGGCGTGCCGTTCCGCGTGGCGCACGAGGTCGCGGGCGAGTGCGTCAAGGAGTGCGAGCAACTGGGCATCGAACTGGACCAGCTGACGGACGAGCAGTTCGCCAAGATCTCCGAGCACCTCACGCCCGAGGTCCGCACCGTCCTGAACGTGCCCGGCGCGTTGGCCTCCCGCAACGGCCGCGGTGGCACCGCCCCTTCGGCGGTCGCCACCCAGCTCAACGAGGTCAAGGCCGACCTGGTGATACAGCACGCCTGGGCCACGGCCAAGCAGTAACGCGGGGGCGCCACGGCACCGCCGCCCCCTCCCGGCGCATCGACGCCGGACCGCTCCGACCGGTCCGGCGTCGATGCGCCGCTTCTTTCCCGCCGACGTCAGGAGCTCGTGAGGACGACGAGCTGCCTGGTCGCCCGGGTCATCGCCACGTAGCGGTCGACCGCTCCCTCGACGCCCTCGCCGAACTCGTCAGGGTCGACCAGGACGACCAGGTCGAACTCGAGCCCCTTCGACAGCTCCGGGGTCAGCCACCGGACCCGGGACGTCGATCGGGTTGTGCCCTCTTCGACGTCTCCGGCGCCGATGACGCAGGCGGTCCCGTCGGCATGCGCGGCGAGCCAGCCGTCGAGGATCGTGTCCAGCTCCGAAGCGGATCCGTGGACGACGGGGACGCCGCTGCTGCGGACGGACTTCGGCACGTTGGCGTCGGGGAGCGCCGCCCGGATCACCGGCTCTGCCTCGGCCATGATCTCTTCCGGCGTCCGGTAGTTGACGTTCAGGGACGCCAGGGTGATCCGGTCGAGCCCGACCCGCTCGAGCCGCTCCTGCCACGACTCCGTGAACCCGTGCCTGGCCTGGGCGCGGTCCCCGACGATGGTGAAGCTCCGGGACGGGCACCGCAGCAGCAGCATCTGCCACTCGGCGTCGGTGAGTTCCTGGGCCTCGTCCACGACGACGTGTGCGAACGGTCCGGCGAGCAGGTCCGGTTCGACGGCGGGCAGTTCGGAGTCGTCGACCAGACTGACCTTGGCGTCCTCGCCGCGCAGCATCGTCACCAGGCCTTCGCCGTCGTCGCCGTCGGCGCCCGAATCGGCCGCGGCCTGGATCAGGTTGTCGACGACCTGCGCCGTGCGCTCGCGCTGGGCGGCGAGGACGGCCTCGTGCCGACGCCTGCGTCGTGACGCCTCCGGGTCGCCGAGCCGCTGCCGCGCGGCGTCCAGGAGCGGCAGGTCGGACACCGTCCAGGCCCGGGGTTCCGCGCGCTGGAGCTTGTGGACCTCGTCCCGGCCGAGCCAGGGCGCGCACATCCGCAAGTATGCGGGTACCGACCACAGGTCTCCCACGAGGTCGGCCGCTTCGAGCAGCGGCCATGCGCGGTCGAGCGCCGTGATCAACTCCCTGTTCCCCCGCAGGGACTTGCGGAGCAGTTCGGGCGGGACGTCGTCCGCGCCGTCCGCGCCGTGCTTGTCCACCAGGATCGTCAGCAGTTCCTCCAGCACCTGGTCGCGCGCCTCGTTGTGCGGCGTACCGGGCTCCGCCGCTTCGAACGCCGCGGCCCAGTCGTGGGCGCTCAGCCGGATGTCGGACCAGTGGGTCGTGACCGTCATGCCCTTGGTGGGCGGTTCCTCGTAGAAGGCGACGGCCTTCTCGATCGCGTGCACCAGGTCCGCGGACGACTTCAGGCGGGCCACTTCCGGGTCGGCCTCGACCTCTGCCACGGCTCCTTCGGCGACGAGGTCACGCAGGGTGCAGATCTGCACGCCCTCCTCTCCGAGGCTGGGGAGGACGTCGGAGACGTAGCTCAGGTAGGGCCGGCTCGGACCGACGAACAGCACCCCGCCGCGGCGGTGACCGAGGCGAGGATCGGAGTAGAGGAGGTAGGCGGAGCGGTGCAGAGCGACGACGGTCTTGCCCGTACCCGGGCCGCCGTCGACGACGAGAGCGCCGCGGGACCCCGCGCGGATGACGGCGTCCTGGTCCGCCTGGATCGTGCCGAGCACGTCCCGCATCCGCGGCGACCGGTTGCTGCCCAGGCTGGCGATGAAGGCGGACTGGTCGTCGAGCGCGGCATGTCCGGCGAACCCGTCCGCCGTGAACACCTCGTCCCAGTAGTCGCTGATCCGGCCGCGGGTCCAGCGGTATCTGCGGCGGCTCGCCAGACCCATCGGGTCGGCGTGGGTTGCTCCGAAGAACGGCTCGGCCGCGGGAGAGCGCCAGTCGAGCAGCAGTCGGCGGCCCGTGCTGTCCTTGAGGCCGAGCCGTCCGACGTAGACGGGCTCGGGGTCGTCCGCGCCGCCCACCATGTGCCCGAGGCACAGGTCCAGACCGAAGCGGCGTAGTGCGCGCAGGCGAGCGGTCAGCCGGTGGATCTCCATGTCACGGTCCATGGCCTGCCGGCCGGTGCCGCCGGGTGCCCGGCGCTCGGCGTCGAGGCGGTCGGTCAGTTCGGCGATCGACTCCTCGAGGCACTGCGCGATGGCAGCGAAGTGCTGCTCGTCGCCGGCGATCAGCGTCGGGTCGGCCTTGGGGGAGAGGCGGTCGGGAAGGTCGAAGGCGCTGGTGGTCAGGGGGTTCACGTCATTGCTCCCATGTGAGGCCGCTTGCAGTCGTTGCGCGCAACAAGGCGTCGGGACCGGCGTGACGAATCCGGTGGCCATGGTGGGCGATGGCCATGAGGGCCACGTGCGCGTGCACTCGTGTTTCCGGTTCGTGGCTCGGCGGTCGCGTGATGTCACGCGGACACGGGCGGCCTCTCTCCGCCGGCCGTATCGAGCAGCAGCTTCGCGGCCACCGTCGCACCGTCGGTAAGGACCTTGCCGGCCATGGCCCGCGCCCGGTCGCGGGTCCCTGGCGCAAGGGCCGTCGCGAGCGCCGCCGACAAGGACTCGAAGGTCGGGGCAGGACCGTCGTGCGCCGCGCCGATGCCCAACTCGGCCACCCGGCCCGCCCAGTACGGCTGGTCCACCGACTGAGGCACAACCACCTGCGGTGCGCCGGAACGGGTGGCCGTCGTCGTGGTGCCCGCGCCGCCGTGGTGCACGACGGCGGCCACCCGGCCGAACAGCGCCTGGTGGTTCGCCTCGCCCACGGCGAAGCAGTCGTCGTGGTCGTCGATCAGTGCCAGATCGGCCCAGCCGCCGGAGACGAGTACGCGGCGGCCCTGTGCGCGGACGGCCTCGACGGCCACGCGGGCGGCGTCCGGCGAACCGTGCAGGGGCATGCTGCCGAAGCCGACGTACACCGGTGGTTCGCCCGCGTCGAGGAACGCCTCCAACGCGTCCGGGAGCGGGCGTTCGTCCGGCAGGAACCACGCGCCGGTCTGCACCACATCGAGATCCGCGGGCTCCAGCCACGGGTCGAGGACCGGGTCCGTCGCCAGCCACGGGCGGTCGCCGACCACGTAGTCGCGGACGTGCTCCACCGGGGGCAGACCGATCGACGCCCGGTGGATGTCGAGCGCCTCGCCGAACAGCGCGTCGATGCTCTGCTTGTCCAGATCCCACAGCACCCGGTTGTCGGTCACGTCCGGCGGGAAAGGCCTGCCCGCGTACGCCAGCGGCGAGTGGTACGGCGAGGGCAGGGTGAGCTGCTGGAAGGTCACGGACACGGAGCGGATGCCCAGTTTCTCGGCCACCGACAGCGCGCCGGCCGCGGCCGGCATCGGGCCCGTCGCCACCAGAACGTCACATCCCTCGGCGGCCGCGGGGATCGCATCGAACTGACCGGCGATCAACGCGGCCGCGCGCTCGGGCAGGGACGCCGGCGCCGGTGCGGCCGTCGTCAGCGCGCGCGCCGACGGGCCGACCGGCACCATCGGTACGTCCACGCCCGCCAACCGCTGAGCGAAGTCCTCGTCCGGCGGCGCGCACACCCGTACCTCGGCGCCCAGTTCCCGCAGCCGCACCGCGAGTCCCACCAGCGGTTCGACGTCACCGCGCGACCCGTACGTCGACAACAACACTCGCATTTCGTGACTCTCGCTTCCGCAGATTCCGGCTCAGGCCGGAGATTCTGCGTCACGACAGGGGCCTTGCCGCAAGCCCCCCAGTGCGCTATACCTTGAGAGTGGCAAGGAGTGGGCACAGCCCCCTTGCCCTTTTTCGTACCTCCGGACGGAGAGTTCCGGACCTGCAGCCCCGACGGGCAGCTTCGTCTCTCCGGACGGACAACCCGCCGGACGCGGATGCAGGTCGCGGGGAGCCGGTCAGTCGATCTGATCGCAGATGTCCGTCGTCGATCCATGGGCCATGGTGACCTTCTTGTAGCCGGACGGGCTGATGTCCAAGGTGTAGACGCCGTCCACGACGTACAGGCCCCGGTCGAGATTGCCGGCGCCCTCGCCGACCCCGACCAGTACCGGGCCGAGCACCGACCAGAACTGGGAGCCGTCGGTGCGGTAGTCGACGACAGCCGCGCCGCTGACGTCCGCGTGGTAGGAGTCGCCCGTCTCCTTGTTGGTGACCCGCACGATCAGGTCTCCCTTGTAGGCGACCAGTTTCGGCCTTCCGTCGGGGTGGCTGTCCAGCACGCGCCGGACCACCTCGTCCACGACGGGTTCGCCGTGGACGGGGAAGTCGCAGCGCAGGCCCGCCGCGACGTCCCAGGGCGCGGACGGCGCCGGCTCCCAGCCGGTGTCGAGGCCGGCGGCGAGTCCGGCGTCGACACCGGCGGACCGCGCGGCGGGCGCGGCGGCGGACGCGGGCGCGGCGCCTATGAGTGTGGTCGCGGCAACTGCCGCCAGGGCAAAGGCGATTCGTAGCATGGAGACTCCTTGAAGAGGTGGTCCGACCGAGACGTGACCGGGCCGGGAAGGACCGGACCGGGCAGTGGCCCCGCTGTCCGCCCCAGCCTGTCCCCGCCGTCTGACCACGCCCTCACCACCGCTGTGCACCGTCGCGCCCGCCAATTAGGCTCGCGGCTGCCATGGAGTTCCAGCTGCTGGGTCCGTTCGAGGCCCGTCACGAAGGAGAGCGTGTCCCGGTGGGCAGCCGCCGCCAGGAGCGCTGCCTGCTGTCGATCCTCCTGCTGGAGGCGGGACGGGTCGTGACCACCGGCCGTCTCATCGAACTGCTGTGGGACGGCGACGGGCCCACGTCCGCGCGGGGCACCGTCCACACCTACATCGGCCGACTCCGCGCCCGGCTGGGCGCGTACGGGGTCCGCGTCGAGACACGCCACGACGGTTACGTCCTCGACCCCGGCGTCCACGCGGTCGACGCCCACGAGTTCACGGACCTCGCTCGCCGCGCCGGGGGCGTTGCCGACGCGGCCCAGCGGGTGCGCCTGTTCGACCGGGCCCTCGGGCTATGGCGGGGGCCGCTGCTCGAAGACGTCGCGGACGACGGACTGCGTGAACGGCTCGGCGGGTCACTCGACGAACTCCGGCTGTCCGCGCTGGAACAGCGGGCGGAGGCCCAGCTGGAGCTCGGTATGCACGACAGGGTCGTCACCGACCTGACGCCGCTCGCCCGCGCGCATCCCGGCAGGGAACGGCTCGTCGCCGCGCAGATGACGGCCCTGTACCGGAGCGGCCGGCAGGCGGACGCACTCGAGCTGTACCGCGTCACCCGCAAGTCGCTGGTGACCGGCCTGGGCATCGAGCCCGGCGCCGCGCTGAACACCCTCCACGACCGGATGCTGCACGGCGATCCCCGGCTGAACCGCCCGCCCGCGCCCCTCTACGCGGCACGGGTCGACGAGGAGTGGCTGCCCTGGACCACCAGCGGCCATCCGGCGCTCGAGTTCTGCAACACCTACGCCGGCTGGGGCGGGCCGGGCCTGCCCGGATCGGAATGGCTGCGCAGCTACCGGACGCTCGCCGTCTGGGCGAGGCATCTGGATCTCGCGGAGGACTGGCTGGTGACCGGGCTGCTGAAGCGGGCGCGGCAGCGGCCGGACGAGGCCGCGGCCGTTCTGGAGGAGGCGCGGGAGTTCCGTGCGCAGCTGTACGCCGCTCTGACCGGTCCCGACGACGCGAGGGCGTTCAAGGCGGTGGCGGATGTCGCGGAGGACGCCGCGAAGGAGTCGGTGTTCGTCCGAGGCGAGGACGGCCTCGGCCACTGGCGAATGTCCCCGTCCGCCGGTCTGCGGCTGCCGGTACTCGCCGTGGCCCGCAGCGCCGCCGAGCTGCTGGCGGACCCGGGGAGGTTCACCGTCCGTGCCTGTCCCGGTGCCGACTGCGGTTGGCTGTTCCAGGACAGTAGCGGCCGGCGTAGATGGTGCAGCCTCCGGACCTGCGGAAAAGAGACGTCTGCGCACTGAATGAGACAATGATGTCTCACATGGTCTATGCTTGTCCCATGGCCATGGATCGAGACCACGTGCTGCGCGCCGCCGCCGCCCTCCTCGCCCGGAAATCGACCGCCACCATGGACGAGGTCGCCCGGGCCGCGGGCATCGGCCGCGCCACCCTGCACCGGCACTTCGCCGGCCGTGACGCGCTCGTCAGGGCGCTGGAACAGCTCGGCATCCAGGAGTTCGAGGCGGCGATCGACCGGGCCCGACTCGACGAGGACGGCGCCGCCGAGGCTCTGCGCCGGCTGATCAGCGAGATGCAGCCGGCGGCGGACCTGCTGGCCTTTCTCTACAGCGAGAACCAGCTCTTCGAGGGCGACGAGATCAACGAGGGCTGGGCCCGCCTCGACGCCCGCGTCTCCGACCTGTTCCGGCGAGGCCAGAACGAGGGCGAGTTCCGCATCGATCTGACACCGGCCTGGCTGACCGAGGCGTTCTATGCCCTTGTCGGCTCCTGCGCCTGGGCCGTCATGGACGGCCGCGTCGCCAAGAAGGACTTCCAGCACATGACCGCCGAGCTGCTGCTCGGCGGAGCACTACGGAGAGTGGATCAATGAGTAGCACCGTCCGGCTCACGGCAGGGACGGACGAGACCGTGTACCGCCCCGGCCGCTGGCTGGCCCTCGCGGTCCTGGTCCTCGCCGTCCTCCTCGTGGCCGTCGACGCCACCGTCCTCGGCCTCGCCACCCCGTTCCTCAGCGAGGACCTGGCGCCGACCGGCACCCAGCTCCTGTGGATCGGCGACGTCTACTCGTTCGTCATCGCCGGACTGCTCGTCTCCATGGGCAGCCTCGGCGACCGCATCGGCCGCAAGAAGCTGCTGCTGAGCGGAGCCGTCGCCTTCGGAGCCGTGTCGGTTCTCAACGCGTACGCCACCACCCCGGAGATGATGATTCTCGCGCGGGCGCTGCTCGGCGTCGCCGGCGCGACCTTGATGCCCTCCACGCTGGCGCTGATCCGCAACATCTTTCACGACCCCAGGGAACGCAGCTTCGCCATCGGCATCTGGGGCGCCGCCGCGTCAGCGGGCGCGGCAGTGGGCCCCGTCGTCGGCGGCTTTCTGCTGGAGCACTTCTGGTGGGGCTCCGTCTTCCTGATCAACCTGCCCGTGATGGCGGTCCTCGTCGTCGTCGGCGTCAAGCTCCTGCCGGAGTCGAAGAACCCGGTCACCGGCCCGTGGGACCTCCTCAGCGTGGCCCTGTCCCTCGTCGGCATGGTCGCCGTCGTCTACGCCGTCAAGGAGGCCGCCACTCACGGGGCGAGCTGGGAAGCGGGCGTGGCGGCACTCGCCGGCGCCGCCGGCCTGTACGGCTTCGTCCGCCGGCAGCTCACCCTGAGCGCGCCCCTGCTCGACATGCGGCTGTTCCGGCACCGCGGATTCTCGGGCGCGGTGCTCGCCGACCTGCTGACCATCCTCGGCCTGTCGGGTCTCGTGTTCTTCCTGTCCCAGTTCCTGCAACTGGTCCAAGGGCGCGCACCGTTCGAGGCGGGACTGGCGGAACTGCCCGCCGCGATCGGCGCGGTGGCGACCGGGCTGGTCGCGGGCCGGGCCGCCCGCCGGTTCTCCGTACGGTCCGTCGTCGCCGGCGGCCTGGCCGCCGTCGGGCTGGCCCTCGCCGTGCTGACGCTGCTCACCGGGTCGACCGGCTACCCGCTGCTCGGCGCGTCGCTGCTGGTCGTCGGCGCGGGCGCGGGATTCTCGTTCACGGTCACCGCGGATGTGATCCTCTCCAGCGTTCCCAAGGAGCAGGCCGGAGCCGCGTCCGCGGTGTCGGAGACGGCGTACGAGCTGGGCGCGGCGCTCGGCATCGCAGTGCTCGGCTCGATCGTCACCGGCGTCTACCGCGGCTTCACCGCGCCGGACGGTACGCCGTCGGACGTGGCCGCGGCCGCCCACGAGTCGCTCGGCGGCGCGGTGGAGGCCTCGGCCGCCCTCCCGCCGGCCCGCGCGGAAGCCCTGGTCACGGCGGCGCAGGAAGCGTTCACCGAGGGCTTGCGGATGGCTGCGGGGGTGGGGGCGGTCGTGCTCCTCACCACGGCGGCGGTGGCGTGGTTCCTGCTGCGGGGGCAGAAGCTGGCGGAGGACGTCGAGCACTGACGGGGTCGGCGGCGCGGGGTGCTGCCTGCGGCGTGCCTTTCCCCTCCCCGCCCCTTCCCGAACCGGGGCCTGCCCCGGTTCGGGAAGGGGCGGGGAGGGGTTGGGAAGCGGCTTACGCCGCCTTCGCCTTGGTCGCGTACATGTCCACGTACTCCTGCCCCGACAGCCGCATGACCTCCGACATCACCGAGTCCGTCACCGCCCGCAGCACATAGCGGTCACGGTCCATCCCCTCGTAGCGCGAGAACTCCATCGGCTTCCCGAAGCGGAGCGTGACCCGGCCGGGCCGGGGCAGGCCCGCGCCGCCGGGCTGGAGCTTGTCGGTGCCGATGACGGCGAAGGGGACCACCGGCGCGCCGGTCATCAGGGTGAGGCGCGCGATGCCGGTACGGCCCCGGTACAGACGGCCGTCGGGGGAGCGGGTGCCCTCGGGGTAGATACCGAAGATCTTGCCCTCCTCCAGCACCCGGCGGCCCGTCATCAGCGCGGCCACGCCGCCGTTGGCGCCGTCCCGGTCGACCGGGATCATGCCGCAGCCGGTGAAGAACCAGGCCATCGCGCGACCCTTGAGGCCCTTGCCCGTGACGTACTCGTCCTTGCCGATGAAGTACACCGGGCGGTCGCAGACCAACGGCAGGATCATGGAGTCGATGAAGGTGAGATGGTTCCCGGCGAGAATCACGGCCCCCGTCCCGGGGATGTTCTCCGCCCCTTCCACACGCGGGCGGAACATCAGGCGCAGGATCGGCCCGAGCACTGCCTTGATGAGCGTCAAGCGGGACAACGGGTCCTCCGGTGTCATGGGACGGGCGGTTATGACCGGTGAAGTCTGTGCAGGTGAGGACGATACTCGCGGGTCGCCCTCGCTCGCACATCGGGTTCACCGAGGTGATACGCAGTGTTGACGTGTGTTTCCGACGCGTTCGCGCAGGGTCTGCCGCAGGTAAGAGGTAACTGCCTACCATCAGGCGTTGCTTGGCAGGTGCGGGACATCACACGCGGTACATCACATGGAGGAACGTTTCATGACACACGGTGCGAGCAGCAGTCCGGCGCGTCGGAGCGTGCTGGGAGCCGCGGTCCTCACCACCGCGGCCCTCGGGGCCGGTGCGGGCGCGGCGCGGGCGGGTGAGCGCACCGGCGCTGTCCGCCCGTCCGGCGAGGACCGGGGCTCCCTGCCCGTCCCCACCGTGATCGCCCACCGCGGTGCCAGCGGATACCGGCCCGAGCACACCATAGGCGCGTACCAGTTCGCCCTCGACATGGGCGCGCACGTCATCGAGCAGGACCTGGTGCCCACGAAGGACGGGCACCTCGTATGCCGTCATGAGAACGACATCACGGGCACGACCGATGTCGCCGCGCACCCCGAGTTCGCCTCTCGCCGGACCACCAAGTCGGTCGACGGCGTCAGCCTCACCGGCTGGTTCACCGAGGACTTCACGCTGGCCGAGCTGAAGACGCTGCGTGCCAAGGAGCGGATCCCCGGCACCCGGCAGGAGAACACCCTCTACGACGGCCGCTGGACGGTGCCCACCTTCGAGGAGGTGCTGCAGTGGGCCGAGAAGGAGGGCCGCCGCCGCGGCCGCCCCGTGTGGCTCTACGTCGAGACCAAGCACCCCACCTACTTCCGGAACATCGGTCTCGGTCTGGAGGAGCGCCTGGCGAAGCTGCTGCGCCGGTACGGGCGGCACCGCGCGAGTTCCCCGACGTTCCTCCAGTCCTTCGAGCTGACGAGTATGGAGCGCATGGCCCGTCTCGTGGGCACTCCGCGTGTCGTCCTGTTGTGGACCCCGGACGACCGCCCGTGGGACTTCCGCGAGTCGGGCGACCCGCGCACGGTGGCAGATCTGGTCGAGCCGGACGGCCTGGACTGGATCGCGGGCTTCGCCCAGGGGATCGGCCCGCTGCTGGACCTCGTCATCCCCAAGGACGCGAACGGCCGGCTCACCGAGCCCACGACGCTGGTGCGGGACGCCCACGCGCGGGGCCTGGTCCTGCACCCGTACACGATGCGCAACGAGAACAGCTTCCTGCCCGCCGACTTCCGGCGCGGCACCGATCCGAACGCGTACGGCGACGTCTTCGGTGCGTACAAGGCGTACTTCGCGACGGGCATCGACGGCATCTTCACCGACAACCCGGACACCGGCCTGCTGGCCGCGTCCGACTTCACCGCCTGACACCGGCGGCCGGCGGCGCCGGCCTCCCGGGCCTGTGCATCCGCGAGGTTGACGCCCCGTCACGGGCGCGGCACGGGAAAGGGGCGCCGACGGCGCCCCGTACGGGTGATCGCGCCCCGGCCGGGCAACCACGGCCGGCCCCGGGCCGTCCCGCCCGGCATGACCGTTCTCGAAGAGCCCCCCACCTCCGGACAGGTCGTCGGCGCCCTCAAGGCGCTCGTGAGCGCGGAGGCGACGGCGGAAGCGCCAGGCGCCGCCATGGAAGCCGGCGACCTCGAACAGGCCGTGTGGGTACGGCTCCTGGAACGCCTCGGCGACGGCGGCCCGCCGCCCGACGCCGCCCGCTGGGTCAAGGCCGCCGTACGCGCGGAAGCCCGCCGTGCCCGCCGGACGGCCGCACGCGAACTCCCGTACCGCCACGAGCCCTCCGCCGACCCCGCGGGCGGCCCCGAGCGCGCCGCGCTGCTGGAGGAGCGGCGCCGGGTACTGCGGGCGGCCGTCGCCCGCACCCCCGGGAACTGCCCCCGTCTGCTGACTGCGATGTTGGCGCCGCACGACCCCACCTACCGGGAAATCGCAGGGACGTTGGGTATCTCACAAGGAAGTCTGGGGCCGATGCGTTCCCGTTGCCTGGGATGTCTGCGCAGAATGCTGGCGGCAGAGGTTGCAGCTCCTGAACATCGGGGAAAGGAGCGGTAGACAACCGGCGGTGACAGGTGAGCGGGAGGCGTGCGCACATGGGCATGAGCGTGACCATCTCGGCGGCGGCGGAGACCGACGCGGAGCACATCCTCAAGCTGCAGTATCTGTGCTATCAGACCGAGGCCGAACTCTACGGCGACTACGGCATCGAGCCCCTGACCCAGTCGCTCGCCGACCTCCGCGCCGAGATCACCCAGGGGCCGGCGCTCGTGGCCAGGCTCGGTGACGAGGTCGTCGCCTCCGTGCGCGCGAGCGTCGATGCCACGGGGACGGCCCGTATCACCAAGCTCATCGTCCATCCGCGGATGCAGCGCCACGGTCTGGGCGGCAGGCTGCTCGACGCGATCGAGGCGCGCTTCGCCGGGGACCCGGCCGCCAAGCGGTTCCAGCTGTTCACCGGCCACCGCAGCGAGAGCAATCTGCGGCTCTACCGCAGCAGGGGCTACGTCCCGGTCTCCCGCGAGGAGGTCGGCCCGCGGCTGACGTTGGTCACACTGGAGAAGGAGACCTCCGCCGGCGCGTACGTCGCCAGCGCCTGACGGCCCGCCGAACCGCGCCGCACCGCTGTGCGTCAGCCGCGTGCGCGGCGCAGCCAGAGCATCCCGGTGACCGGAAGCAGCACCGGGATGAAGATGTAGCCCATCCCGTACTCGGACCACACGGTCGAGTCGGGGAACGCCGAAGGGTCGAGGACCGTCCACGTCCCGACGATCAGGACGCCCGCCAGCTCGGCGGCGCAGCACACCAGCGCCGCCTTGCGGGCCGTCTCGCCGCCCCGCACCAGCGTGTACGTGATGAAGGCGTACACGACGGCGGCGACGGCCGACAACACATGAGCGAGCGGTGCGCTGCCGAAGTCGGTGAGGATCTGGTAGACGGAGCGGGACACGGCGCCGACGGACATCACGCCGTAGAGCCAGACCAGCAGCAGTCCCGGGCCCGCGACCAGCTTCGCCGGCCGCTTCGCGTCCGTGGTGGGCTCGGCCATCGTCAGCCTCCCCAGATGTCGTGGAGCCGGACCTCGAGCACCGCGAGCACCACCGCGCCGGCCGCCACCGTCGCGGAGCCCCAGCGGGTCCGCTCCGCCAGAGAGAGGAAACCGGCCGCGGGCACCGCGAGGGCCGAACCGATCAAGTAGGACACGAAGATCGCCGTGCCCTCCGACGCCTCGTCGCCCTGCGCCAGCCGCACGATCCCCACGACCAGTTGTGCGAACGCCAGCACCGTCACCACGGCCATACCGATGAAGTGCCAGTCCTTGGTGGGCTGGTCCTTGTAGGCGGCGAAACCGCACCAGGCGGCGAGGGCGAGCGCGGTCACACCGACCGCGACCGTCAGGGCGTCAAGCATGGGCTCGAGGGTATTACGGGCCGCGGGCCGCGATGCGCCCGGCCCCGGGCGCACGGCCGGCAGCGCACCGTCGTTCCCTGGCCCACTCGCGGGCGTGCGGCCGGCACGGGGTCCCGGCGGTAGCCCCGCGCAGGGGCGTGCGGGCGGTGCTCCGACCGTGGTCTTGACCACAGACGTCGACCGCTACGGCCCGCCGGGCGCCGCCCGGGCCCCCTGCCCAGGCAGCGTGTCCGCGCAGGTCACGACGGGGGGAGCCGGTCCCGGTGGGACCGCTCGCAGAGATCACGGCTGCGGACGGAACTGTCCACATGGCGCAACCATGATGTCCGCTATGCGGACAAGCCCGGTTCGGTCGCCCGCCCGTCTGTTTAACTTGCAGCCATGACCACGACGAGCAGCCGCATCCTTGCGACCGAGGCGAACACGACGCCCGGTGCTCGCCGCATGTGTCGAATGTGCGCCATCTGAGGGCCCCTGCCTGAGCCTCGCGCCCCGAAGCGAGACCGACAGCCGCGCCGCGTCCGAACGTCCCCGGAGATCAGGAACGCCTCGGACCGAGCCTGCCCCGCGCACGCGTTGCCCCGGCCACCAGCCGAACCAGCCGCGCCGCGTCGGAACCGAAATGCCCCGTGCCCGGCGGACACATCGCCGTGCACTCGACAGTGACGGATACCCCTGTGATCACCACTACGGGCCTTACCAAGGTCTACCAGTCGCGCGACGGCCGCGAGGTCACCGCTCTGGACGGCGTCGACCTGCACGTCCGTGAAGGCGAGGTCTTCGGCGTCATCGGCCAGAGCGGCGCCGGCAAGTCCTCGCTGATCCGCTGCGTCAATCTCCTCGAGCGCCCCACCTCCGGCACCGTGACGGTCGCCGGAACGGACCTCACCGCCCTCGCCGGCCGCGGCCGCCGCGCCTCCAAGGAACTGCGCGAGGCCCGCAGCCGCATCGGCATGGTCTTCCAGCACTTCAACCTGCTGTCCTCGCGCACCGTCAAGGGCAACGTCGAACTGCCCCTGGAGATCCTCGGCGTCCCCGGCGACCAGCGCTCCCGCAAAGCCCTGGAGCTGCTCGACCTGGTGGGTCTCGCCGACAAGGCAAAGGCCTACCCGGGCCAGCTCTCCGGCGGTCAGAAGCAGCGCGTCGGTATCGCCCGCGCCCTCGCCGGCGACCCGAAGGTGCTGCTCTCCGACGAGGCGACCAGCGCCCTCGACCCCGAGACCACCCGCTCGATCCTCCAGCTGCTGCGCGACCTCAACCGACAGCTCGGCCTCACCGTGCTGCTGATCACGCACGAGATGGACGTCGTCAAGACGATCTGCGACTCGGCCGCCCTGATGAGGAAGGGGAAGATCATCGAATCCGGAACGGTGAGCGAACTGCTCGCCACCCCGGGCTCCGAGCTCGCCCGGGAGCTCTTCCCCGTGGGTGGCGACGCCTCCGGCCCCGGCCGCACGGTCATCGACGTCACGTTCCACGGCGAGGCCGCCACCCAGCCGGTCATCTCGCAGCTGTCGCGCACGTACAACATCGACATCTCGATCCTCGGCGCCGCGATGGACACCGTCGGCGGCAGGCAGATCGGCCGGATGCGCATCGAGCTCCCCGGCCGTTACGAGGAGAACGTCGTCCCCGTCGGCTTCCTGCGCGAGCAGGGACTCCAGGTCGAGATCGTCGGCCCCGGCCCCGCGCGCGTCCCGGCGCAGAACACCCCCGAGCCGGTCAAGGAGGTCGCGAAGTGACCTGGTCCGAGATGCAGCCCCTGCTCAGCCAGGGCACCTTCGACACCCTTTACATGGTGCTCTGGTCCACCCTCGTCACCGTGGCCGGCGGACTGCCGCTCGGCGTGCTGCTCGTCCTCACGGACAAGGGGGGACTGCTGCAGAACACCCCGGTGAACAAGGTCGTCGGCGTGATCGTGAACATCGGCCGCTCGCTGCCGTTCATCATCCTGCTGATCGCGCTGATCCCCTTCACCACCCTCGTCGTCGGCACCTTCATCGGCCCCACAGCGATGATCGTGCCGCTCGCTGTCGGCGCCATCCCCTTCTTCGCGCGCCTCGTCGAGACGGCGATCCGCGAGGTCGACCACGGGCTCGTCGAGGCCGTCCAGTCCATGGGCGGCTCCGTCCCCACCATCGTGCGCAAGGTGCTGCTCCCACAGGCCCTGCCCTCACTCGTCTCCGCCGTCACCACCACCGTGATCGTCCTCGTCGGATACTCCGCGATGGCCGGCGCGGTCGGCGGCGAAGGCCTCGGATCCAAGGCCGTCACCTACGGATTCCAGCGCTTCGAGACGCAGTTCATGCTCATCACGGTCGTGATCCTCATCGCCATCGTCACCGTCGTCCAGCTCATCGGCGACGGAGCCGTACGGCTGCTGGCCCGCCGGGGTCGCGCCGCGAGCTGAACCCCCCGAACCTTCTCCCCACACAGCCCGCACTCCTTGTCCGGGCGTTGTTCCACCACCAGAAAGAGGCACTCTTCGTGCGTAAGAACATCAAGCTCGCCGCGGCCGCCACCGCCACCGCCGCGCTCGCCCTCGGTCTCACCGCCTGCGGCACGGCCTCCGACCCGGGAGCCGGCGCGGACGGCGGCGGCAAGGCCGACGCGTCCAAGGCGCTCGTCGTCGCCGCGTCCCCGACGCCGCACGCCGACATCCTGAACTACGTCAAGGACAACCTGGCGAAGAAGGAAGGCCTCACCCTCGAGGTCAAGGAGTTCACGGACTACGTCCTGCCCAACACCGCCACCCAGCAGGGCCAGGTGGACGCCAACTTCTTCCAGCACAAGCCGTACCTGGACGACTTCAACAAGAAGAACAAGACGACCATCGTCCCGGTCGTCGACGTCCACCTCGAGCCCCTCGGCCTCTACTCCAAGAAGGCCGAGGACCTCAAGGACCTCAAGGCCGGCCAGACGATCGCCGTCCCCAACGACACCACCAACGAAGGCCGCGCGCTGGCGCTGCTCGCCGACAACGGCCTGATCACCCTCAAGGAAGGCGCCGGCACCGACGCCAAGCTCTCCGACATCGCCGACGCCAAGGGCCTGAAGTTCAAGGAGCTCGAGGCGGCGACGCTGCCCCGCGCCCTGAACGACGTGGACGCCGCCGTCATCAACGGCAACTACGCCATCGAGGCCGACCTCAAGCCCGCCCAGGACTCCCTGGCCCTCGAGAAGGCCGAAGGCAACCCGTACGCCAACTTCCTCGCCGTCAAGGAGGGCAACGAGGACGACGCCCGCGTGCAGAAGCTCGCGAAGCTCCTCAACTCGCCCGAGGTGAAGAAGTACATCGAGGACAAGTACGACGGCTCAGTCGTCGCCGCCTTCGGCGCTGCGGGCTGAGAACCCGCGCACCCGTCAAGTGACGCTCAAGAGAAGCTACTTGACTCCGGCCCCGTGCACCTACCAAGGTGCGCGGGGCCGCCTCGTACCGGCACCCGGCCAAGCGCGGCCCGGACCCGATGTTGCATGCTGTGCCTTTACGGCCAACACGCCGTCAGGTTCGACCCGTAAACGACAGTCTTCGGCATGGAGCTGCGCATGACTACCACCTTCCCGGACGTGTCCATCAGCACGGAGCGGTTGGTGCTGCGCCCCTACGAGGAAGCCGACATCGCGGCCCACACCGAGATGATGAACGACGAGATGGTCACCGCCTGGACCTCCGTGCCCCACCCCTACACGGCGGCCGACGCCGAGGACTGGGTGCGCAGGATCGCTCCTGCGGAGCGCACGGAAGGCCGCGGCATCGTGCTCGCCGTCACCGAGTTCCTCACCCAGCGGCTCGTCGGCGTCGTGCACCTGCAGAACACCAACTGGCGCACCCTCTCCACCGAGGTCTCCTACGTCACCGCCCCCTGGGCGCGCGGCGAGGGCTACGCGACCGAGTCCGTGCTCGCCGTGGCCCGGTGGCTGTTCCGCAACCAGAAATTCGAGCGCATGGAACTGCGCACCGCCGCCGACAACACCGCCTCCCAGCAGGTGGCACAGAAGATCGGCTGCATCAGCGAAGGCGTCCTGCGCAACGCCTGGATAGCGCGCACCCGGCCCGACGACGGCACCGGCGCCTGGGTGGACATCCGCACCGACCTCATTGTCTGGAGCCTCCTCCCGGAGGACCTCGAGGCCGACCGCCTCGCGGAGGCGGGCTACGCCTCCTACACCGACTGGAACTGACCCTCCCGGGCGTAACGACACCCCTCCCGAGGGCAGCCCGACCGGTCCGCCAGGTACCCTCACGTGCGACGCGTACCCGCGGAACTGCTCCGACCTGCGACAACCCCAGGAGACTGACGACGATGGCCGACCGGGTCACGGTGATCGGCTGGGACGGTTCGCCACTCACCCGAGCGGCCAGGTCCGCCCTCTCCGCGGCCACCCTGGTCGCCGGCGCCGCCCATCATCTGGCGCTGCCCGAAGTGCCGCCCGGCGCCGAGCGCATCCGCCTCGGCAGCGTCGGCCTCGCCGCCCGCCGGATCGCCGGACACCGCGGAAGCGCCGTCGTCCTCGCCGACGGCGACCCCGGCCTCTTCGGCGTCGTCCGCACCCTGCGCGCTCCCGAGTACGGCCTCGAGGTGGAGGTCGTCCCCGCCGTTTCCTCCGTCGCCGCCGCCTTCGCCAGGGCGGGCATGCCGTGGGACGACGCACAGATCGTCGTCGCACACCGCCGTACGCTGCGCCGGGCCGTCAATGTGTGCCGCGCGCACACCAAGGTCGCCGTCCTCACCTCCCCGGGCGCCGGCCCCGCCGAACTCGCGCTGCTGCTCGACGGCATCCATCGCACCTTCGTCATCTGCGAGGAACTGGGCACCGACCGCGAACGGGTCACCGTCCTCACCTCGGACAAGGTCGCCGACCACATGTGGCGCGACCCCAATGTCGTCATCGTCATCGGCGGCACCGCCGGTCCCGCTCCCCTTACCGGGACCGGCGGCTGGATCGCCGGACGGGACCCCGGTTACCCCCCGGCGGTACGAGGCTGGGCCCTGCCGCCCGCCGAGGCGCCCACTCGCGGCGAGGGCGAGTTCACCGGCCTGCGGGCCGCCCAGCTGGCCCGGCTCGGACCCCGCACCGGCGACCTCGTGTGGGACATCGGCTCCGGCAGCGGCGCACTCGCCGCGGAGGCGGGCCGGTTCGGCGCGGCTGTGATCGCCGTCGACAACGACCCCGAGGCGTGCCGCCGCACCGAGGCGGCGGCACGGCGCCTCGGCGTCCAGGTCCAGGTGGTGCACGGGCGGGCCCCGCACGTTCTCGAGCGGCTGCCCGAACCCGACGTCGTACGGATCGGCGGTGGGGGAGTGCCGGTCGTCACCGCCGTCGCCGACCGCAGGCCGCAGCGCATCGTCGCCCACGCGTCCACTCGGGACGAGGCGGAGGCCATCGGCGCCGCGCTCGCCGCCGGCGGATACGGCGTCGAATGCGCCCTGCTCCAGTCCGTCGAGCTGGACACGTCCGACTGGTCGGAGCGGGAACGCTCCGTTGTCTTCCTGCTCTGCGGAAGGCAGCCCGACCCTCGCCCCCGGCCCCCCTCGACGGACGGTCCGGGGTAGGCTGGCCGATTGTTGTACCGCAGCCGGGCGTTCGTCGCTTCGTTCGTCAATGTCCGGAAAAGGGAGCCATTTTGGTTCCCGCATGTGGTACGTCGATACCGGGGGGTCGCGCGACGTGGCGCAGCCCACAGCGAACCGCGGCGGATCTTGCTGCCGCAGTGGCGAACGACCGCGACAATGCTTTGGTCCGTGGGTCGATCGTGCCGCGCGGCGCACACGCTCGTTCTTGTTCAAGGGCGTCAGGTGTGCCGCTGTCGGACGCCCCGGGCGAAGGGCGAAGGAGCAACCGATGGGCGAGGGGTACGCGCATGACTGACACCGGCCAGATCCCGGGCGAGGGGCTGCCGGAGGACGCAGGCATGGTGGAGCAGCCGGGCGTCCCCGCTCCCGGCACGTACACCTTCCTCGAACCCTCCGAGAACAGCCCGGAAGAGGACGACCTCCTGCTGATGCCCGGCGCACAGGGGGCGTGGAGCGAGTCCCACCAGCACGTGCCCGCCGCCCAGCCGGCGCCCGTCGGCGACCAGTACGCGGCCGCGCCCGCACCGGCGACGGCGCACCAGGACGGGGCGACGCAGCACCACAGCGGCGAATACCAGGTGGACTACGCCGCCGCCGGTTACCCGGCACAGGACTACGCGGCCGCCCCGGCGGTGCACGGAGTCGAGCAGGCCGCGCCCGCCCCGGCCGTCACGGCGTACGCGGAGCAGCCGGCGGTGCAGAACGCCGCGGCGCCCGCCCCGGCCTTCGTCGAAGTGACCCCGGCGGCCCAGGCGGCCGACGCCACCCCGCCGCAGGAGCCGCAGGTCCACGAGGTCCGGTCCCCGGAACCGCAGGAACAGGCCTTCCAGCCGCACGACCCCCAGCAGGCCCCGGCCCAGGCGCAGGAAGCTGCCGCCCAGGAGCCGTTGGCGCAGGTGCAGGGCACCATGTCCGTCGTCCCCGGCGGGGCGCCGGCAGGCCCGGAGGCCGTCGTGGGCGAGGCGGGCTCCGACTCCGGCCACGCGGCCCCGGTCGCGCAGGAGGCGCCGGCCGCACAGCAGGAACAGGCCCCCGCGCCGCAGGACAGCGGTGCCCACGAGGCCGGCGGCCGTGATTCCGGAGCCGTCGACCTCGGTGCCGTACGGACGCCGGCCGCCGCCACCTCCGCCATGCCGACGCCCGCGCGCCGGCCGCTCCACATGGGTCCGCCCGTGCCCGACACCTCGAGCGGCGTGGTCCGTTCGCTCGCCGACCGCGGCCCGGCCGGTACGCCGCCGCACCCGATGGTCATCCGCTCGGCCGCGGCGCAGTCCGCCACCACCGGCGTGGAGTACCTTGACGTGCCGCGTGAGGAGCCCGCCGCCGAACTGCCCGGACCGCAGCTCGGTGAGATCCCTCCGCCGGCCGGTGCTCCGTGGGACCCCCAGCCGCCGCGGAACCAGGCGCCCGTCGCGGGGCCGGGGGTGCCCGCAGAAACGGTCGTCCCGTCGGGCGCGGCGGCCGAACTGGCGAACGCGGAAGCCACCGTGCCCGCGCCCAGGACCGGCGACGTCGAGCAGCGGCCCGCCGCGGAGGGGGAGCCGGCCGTGGCGCCCGCGCCGGCCGAGCCGCAGCCGCATGCCGAGGCCGTTGCCGAGAGCCAGGATGTCGTGCACGAACCCGCACCCGAGTCCGTCGAACCCGCCGCGCCCGAGGCCGCCGCGCCCGAGGCCGCGGTGCGGGAAGCCGCGGTGCGGGAAGCCGTGACCGAGCCGGTCGCCGAGCAGCCTCCCGTCGAGCCCGCGGCCGCCGCGCAGGCACAGGTCGTGGCGCCGGAGGCCCCGGCTCCCGCGGTCGTGTCCGAGCCGGTGGCCGTCGCCCCCGAGGCCGCCGTGCAGGCAGCGCCCGCGGAGCCGGGCGAGCCCTCGGCGGACGTCGCTGCGGCGCCCGTCGAGGCGCCGGAGCCCGGTGACGTCTCCGCCCCGGCCGTCCCGTCGGAGGAGGCCGCCACCGCACCGGCCGCCGAAGTCCTTCAGGCCGAGGCCCCTCAGACCGACGTCCCGCAGGAGCAAACTCCGCAGGCCCAGGCCCCTGAGGCCGAGGCTCCGCAGGTGGAAGCCACGCAGGACCACGTGAACCGCGCCCCCGCCCCGGCGGACGCCGACCCGTCGGCGCAGTCCGTCGGGGAGGACGCCTCCCCGGCCGCCGCGGGGGCTCCCGAGGAGGGCGGGTCGCCCGAGCCGCAGCCCGCCGCCGCGACGCCCCCCGCACCCGGTTACGACGACGCCGAACGCGAGGCCGTCCTGCGCGTCATGCGCGAACGCCGAGACATCCGCAACGGCTTCCGCAGCGACCCCATCCCGCACGAGGTCCTGCTGAGGGTCCTCGAAGCGGCGCACACCGCGCCCAGCGTCGGCCACTCCCAGCCCTGGGACTTCGTCGTCATCCGCTCCGCGGAGACCCGCCGGACCATGCATGAGTTGGCGCAGCGTCAGCGCGAGGCGTACGCCAAGTCGCTGCCCAAGGGCCGGGCCAAGCAGTTCAAGGAACTCAAGATCGAGGCCATCCTCGACACCCCGGTGAACATCGTCGTCACCGCCGACCCCACCCGTGGCGGCCGCCACACCCTCGGCCGGCACACCCAGCCGCAGATGGCGCCCTACTCGTCCGCCCTGGCCGTGGAGAACCTGTGGCTCGCGGCCCGCGCCGAGGGCCTCGGCGTCGGCTGGGTCTCCTTCTTCGACGAGCGCGAGATGGTGCGCACGCTCGGCCTGCCCGAGCACCTCGAGGTCGTCGCCTACCTCTGCGTGGGGTACGTCGACGAGTTCCCGGAGGAGCCCGAGCTGATGCAGGCGGGATGGTCCAAGCGCCGCCCGCTTTCCTGGGTCGTGCACGAGGAGACCTACGGACGCCGTGCGCTGCCCGGCGAGGAGCCGCACGACCTGCTCCAGGAGACCGTCACCAACATCCGCCCGCTCGACGCCAAGGCGCTCGGCGAGTCGTGGGAACGCCAGAAGCGGATGACCAAGCCCTCCGGCGCCCTCGGCATGCTGGAGATCATCTCCGCGCAGCTCTCCGGCCTCTCCCGGATGTGCCCGCCGCCGATCCCCGAGCCCGCGGCCGTCGCGATCTTCGCCGGTGACCACGGGGTGCACGCCCAGGGTGTCACCGCCTGGCCGCAGGAGGTCACGGGCCAGATGGTGGCCAACTTCCTCGGCGGCGGGGCGGTCTGCAACGCCTTCGCGAACCAGGTCGGCGCCGAGGTCTGCGTCATCGACGTCGGCGTGGCCTCCGACCTGCCGGCCACTCCCGGTCTGCTGCCGCGCAAGGTGCGGCCCGGCACCGCCGACTTCACCACCGGCCCCGCCCTGACCCGCGAGGAGGTCCTCTCCGCGATCGAGGTCGGCATCGAGACCGCCCGCGACCTGGTGGCCGCCGGCAACAAGGCGCTGCTGACCGGCGAGATGGGCATCGCCAACACCACCGTGTCCGCGGCGCTCATCTGCGTGTACACGGGTGCGGACCCGTCGGAGATCACCGGACGCGGCACCGGCATCAACGACGAGATGCACGCCCGCAAGGTCGACGTCGTCCGCCGCGCGCTCGAGCTCCACCAGCCCGACCCGGCTGACCCGATCGGCGTCCTGGCGGCCGTCGGCGGCCTCGAGCACTGCGCGCTCGTCGGACTGATCCTCGGCGGCGCCTCCCTGCGGACCCCGGTGATCCTCGACGGCGTCAGCACGGGCGCGGCGGCCCTGGTCGCCCGCGCCGTGGCACCGGAGGCGCTCGCGGCGTGCATCGCGGGCCACCGCAGCGCGGAGCCCGGCCATGTGGCGGCCCTCAACAAGCTGGGTCTGCGCCCCCTGGTCGACCTGGACCTCCGCCTCGGCGAAGGCACGGGCGCCCTGCTGGCGCTCCCGGTGGTCCAGAGCGCCGCCCGGGCGATGCACGAGGTGGCGACCTTCGACTCGGCAGGCGTCACGGAGAAGTAGTCCGAGGTCCGGCCCGCGCATCCGGTCCACAGTGGACCGGATGCGCGGTGGCGAAGGCGCCGGAGGCAACCGTTCCGCAACGGTCCGGTCCGCCCTTCACGCCGGGGCCGTATCGTGTTCGCCAGGACCCTCACCCGTTCCCACCAGCCGCTTCACCGTCGCAGCGGCCTCACTCCCGCATCGCACCGCCCGAGGAGCCGCATCGCCATGGCCGAGCACGTCCCGCACGCCGAGCACCCCGCCTACCCCGTCGGCCTCCGACTCGCCGGGCGCCGCGTCGTCGTCATCGGCGGTGGGCAGGTCGCCCAGCGAAGGCTCCCCGCCCTGGTCGCGGCCGGTGCCGATGTCACCCTGATCTCCCCTTCCGCTACGCCGTCCGTCGAGGCAATGGCCGAGTCCGGCGAGATCACCTGGACCCGCCGCCGCTACGAGGACGGCGACATCGCCGACGCCTGGTACGCCCTGGTGGCCACCAGCGACGCCGACGCCAACGCCCGCGCCTCCGCGGAGGCCGAGCGCACCAAGACGTGGTGCGTCCGCAGCGACGACGCCGACGCCGCCACCGCCTGGACCCCGGCGACGGGCCGCAGCGACGGTGTGACCGTCGCCGTCCTCACCGGCCGCGACCCGCGACGCTCCGCCGCGGTGCGCGACGCGATCGTCGAGGGCCTGCGCGACGGCACCCTCGCCGCGCCCCACCACCGCAGCCGCGCCCCGTTCGTCGCCCTCGTCGGCGGCGGCCCCGGCGACCCGGACCTGATCACCGTCCGCGGCCGCCGGCTGCTCGCGGAGGCGGACGTCGTCATCGCCGACCGGCTCGGCCCGCGCGACCTCCTCGACGAACTTCCGCCGCACGTGGAGGTCATCGACGCCGCCAAGATCCCGTACGGGCGGTTCATGGCGCAGGAGGCCATCAACAACGCGCTCATCGAGCACGCGAAGGCCGGCAAGGCCGTCGTCCGTCTCAAGGGCGGCGACCCGTACGTCTTCGGCCGCGGCATGGAGGAGGCGCAGGCGCTCGCGGAGGCGGGCATCCCGTACACGGTCGTGCCCGGCATCTCCAGCTCCATCTCCGTCCCCTCCGCCGCCGGCATCCCCGTGACCCACCGGGGCGTCGCCCACGAGTTCACCGTCGTCAGCGGCCATGTCGCGCCCGACGACCCGCGTTCGCTCGTCGACTGGAAGTCCCTCGCCCGCCTGCGCGGCACGCTCGTGATCCTCATGGGCGTCGACAAGATCGGCGCCATCGCGGAGGCCCTCATCGCGCACGGCAAGGCACCCGAGACGCCCCTCGCGCTCGTCCAGGAGGGAACGACCGCTGCCCAGCGCCGGGTGGACGCCACCCTCGCCACTGTCGCGGAGACCGTCAGGGCCGAGGACGTGCGGCCCCCGGCCGTCATCGTCATCGGGGACGTCGTCGCCGTCGGCACGCGTAAGTAACCACCGGTAACCCGAGCTTGCGGGAACCGTTGGCACCGCACATCCAAGAAGGCAGTATCACCCTGTGGCCGATCTCATCACCATCGACGACCCCGACGATCCCCGCCTGCGGGACTACACGGGCCTGACCGACGTCGAACTGCGCCGCCGCCGCGAACCCGAAGAGGGCCTGTTCATCGCCGAGGGCGAGAAGGTCATCCGCCGCGCCAGACAGACCGGCTACGAGATGCGTTCCATGCTGCTCTCCGCCAAGTGGATCGACGTGATGCGCGACGTCATCGACGAGGTCCCCGCGCCCGTCTACGCGGTCGATCCGGCCCTCGCCGAACGCGTCACCGGCTACCACGTCCACCGCGGCGCGCTCGCCTCCATGCAGCGCAAGCCGCTGCCCGACGCGGCCGAACTGCTCGGCACGGCCCGCCGGGTGGTCGTCATGGAGTCCGTCAACGACCACACCAACATCGGCGCCGTCTTCCGCAGCGCGGCCGCCCTCGGCATGGACGCCGTGCTGCTCTCACCGGACTGCGCCGACCCGCTCTACCGCCGTTCCGTGAAGGTCTCCATGGGAGCGGTCTTCTCCGTTCCGTACGCACGCCTCGACGCCTGGCCGAAGGGCCTCGAAGCGGTCCGTGAAGCGGGCTTCCGGCTGCTCGCCCTCACCCCGGACGAGAAGGCCACCTCCATCGACGAGGCGGCCCCCCACCGCCTGGAGCGGGTGGCGCTGATGCTGGGAGCCGAAGGGGACGGGCTGTCCACCAAGGCCCTCATGGCCGCCGACGAGTGGGTGCGTATCCCCATGTCCCACGGCGTCGACTCGCTCAACGTGGGCGCGGCGGCTGCGGTCGCCTTCTACGCGGTCGCCACCGGCCGCCCCGGAGCCTGACCCGTCACAGCTTCTGGGCGGCCGCGATGCCCAGCGCGACGATCAGCGTCACCACGAAGAAGACGGTGATCCGCTGACGCAGCAGCCGGGGATTGGCCGGCCGCCGGCCCGTCGAGGTGGTCCGCACCCCCGGTCTGGTGCCCGGCCGGCCGTTGGTACGGGCGGTGCCCCGCGGCTGCTGGGGCCGGGACCCGCCACCGGTGCGGGACGACGTCTGCGGCCTGGGCAGCGACCCGTCCGTACGCCGCTCCATGCGCTCGGTGCGATCCGCACGCTCCGGATACCGCGCCGTCGGCCGGTTGAGCTCGACCCGTTCCCGCTGCACGGGCGGCCGGGCGTCATGCAATCCCTGTGCCTCCCTGGCCGCGATCTCCTTGAGCCGCATGGACAGTTGCAGCGTGCTCGGCCGCTCCTCCGGATCCTTCGCGAGGCATGCGGAGACCAGCGGCGCCAGCGCGTCGTGCACCCCTTGCAGCTGCGGCTCCTCGTGCACCACCCGGTACAGCATCACCTCGGAACTGCCGTGCCCGAAGGGCGAGTCCCCCATCGCCGCGTACGCCAGGGTCGCCCCCAGAGCGAACACGTCGGTCGCCGGCGTCACCGCCGCACCGCGTACCTGCTCGGGCGCGAGGAAACCGGGCGACCCCACGGCCGTGCCCACATGCGTCAGGGTGCTGGCGCCGGTCGCCCAGGCGATACCGAAGTCGATGATCCGCGGCCCCTTGGGGGACAGCAGGATGTTGGACGGCTTCAGGTCACGGTGCACCACACCGGCCTCGTGGACCGCCACCAGACCCTCGGAGAGCGCGGCACCCACCGCGGCCACGTCGGCGGCCCGCAGCGGACCCTCCTCGACCACCTTGTCGTGCAGCGACGGCCCCGGCACGTACTGCGTGGCGAACCACGGCCGGTCCGCCTCCAGGTCCGCCGCGACCAGCCGGGCCGTGCAGCCCCCGCGGATACGCCGCGCCGCCGACACCTCGCGCGCGAAGCGCGAACGGAACTCCTGATCCTCCGCCAGGTCCGGCCGGATCACCTTCAGCGCGACCCGCTGCCCCCGCCGGTCCGAGCCCAGGTACACGACGCCCATGCCGCCCGCGCCCAGCCGCCGGTGCAGCCTGAACGAGCCGACGACACGCGGGTCCTCGCGCCGGAGCCGCATCATCGCCATGTCCGTCCCCTACCTACGGTGGGGAGGCCCCACCCCGCTGCCCGGTCGTCCGCTTTTGACGTGGCACAGCTTACGTACCCCCGCGCCGGTGCGCTCATAGGCCGCGCCCTCCCGACCGGATCGTTTGTCAGTGCCGGGTGGGAGAATTGAGCAGTGGTCAGCGGAGGGCGGATCCCTCTCCCCTGACCCGTGCGTGATCTCAACGGTCAGTCGCAGAAGGGGGATTGGATCGATGAAGGGTGACCGCGTGGAGATAGTCGTGGACGCGGGAGACACAACCCGTACGTATGAAGTGGTGGCAAGCCGGGCGGGCCGCAGGGTCGAGACGGCGGTGCGTAGAGGGGTGGTCGAAGTGAGCGAAGTCACCCGTTCCGGGTCTGTCGTCCGGACGGCCCGATTCATGGCCACTCGGGTGCTTGCCCTGGTGGAGCAACCAGTCCCGCGGGCCGACACCGCGGAGTGACGCACGCCCCCTCCGGGAAGACCCCAACTCCCCGCCCACCGTCTCCACCCAGGGGAGTACGCCGGGGGGTGACGGCTCATCCTCGGGGAGGCCCGGCAATCGGTACGAGGGCATGACGTCCGGGGCCTTCGGTTTCCCTAATGTTGATGTCAAGCGGCGGGTGCAGCACTCGTCCCCCGAGGTCAGACACCCGCCGCTGCCAACCACGACAGGAGAAGGACGATGGCGGACACGGCAACGCGGACACTGATCCGCACGCAGGGACGCAAGGCATCCGCCGCGTTCGGCGGCCGCCAGTCCGGCACGCGCCACCCTCTGGTGGCGACGGCCATGGTCCTTCCCCTCGCGGCACTGCTGGTGGTCGTCTTCGGCGGCTGGGACGCAGTGGTCACACAGGCGTCGTCCGTAGGCGTGATGCTGGGGCGCTGAACGGCGCCCCGGGCCCGGAAGAGCGGTCCGGGCCGGGGACATCCGGCCAACAACCCCGTGGGGACGGGGGTGCGGCGGACGGCAGTGATGGCCGGTCAGCTGGGGAGCTGACCGGCCATCGCGCATGCCGCCCACCGGCGCGCATCCGCGGGCCCCGCATCTCTGCCTTCCACCCTGCCTCCCACGCACGCGCCCTCCCGGCCCACCGCCACCCGCACCCGGCACCCCTCAGGAGGCCCGGCCCCGCCCCACTCAGAATGTCGGCGCCCCGGCGGACCGCACCGGCCCCGCCCGACCGGGCGCCCGCCCCCGATACGCTGCACCCGTGACCGCCTCAGTCGTCCGCGCCCTCGCCACCGTCGCCCGCGACGCCGCCCACCTGGTCACACCCCGCGGCTCCTGCCGCGCCTGCGGCGCCCACGACGCCGAGACGCAGACGCTCGCCGACCGCCCTGACGGCATCGTCGTGCGCCATGGCGCGGCCGTCGCGAAGGCCCACGCTCGCGACACCGACCGGGCAGCGCACGAGATACGTGTCGCCCTGGCGGCCCACCCCGCGCTGGCGGGAATCCTGCTGCCGCCGCTCCCGGCCGGCCCCCTGGCCGGAGCAGGTCCACTCCCGAGCGAACCACGCCCCGTCACGACCTGGCCCTACGGCCTCCCTGTCGACCCCGCGGACCCGGATGCCGCGCCCTGGGAGGAGGCCGCGGTCCTGCTGGCGCGCCTGCACCGCGTCGCGCCGTCCCGGCTGTCGTGCGCAGCCCCGGGGAACGCCACCGCCGCCGACCCGCCAGCCACCACCCCCGGCAGCACAGCCCCCCTCCCACCCATGCGCGGTCCCGCCAAGGCCGCCGCCGCCGTGGCCCGCATGGAGGCGGCCGCGCAGGACCACCCGGCCGCGCGCGGCGTGCGACGCGCCTGGGAGCGCCTGCCGGCCTGGGCGCGGGGGGAGGCGCCGTCCCCGCGCCGGGACGCGGTGTGCCACGGTGACCTGCACCTCGGCCAGCTCGTGCGCCATCCCGCCCCGGACGGCCCGTGGTTGCTGATCGACGTGGACGACATGGGGCTGGGCGACCCGGCCTGGGACCTGGCCCGCCCCGCTGCGTGGTTCGCGACCGGCCTGCTGGCGCCGGAGATCTGGCAGCGGTTCCTCGGCGCGTACACCGCCGCGGACGGCGGTGCTGTTCCTTCCGTCGGCGACCCGTGGCCCCAACTGGATGTGCCCGCTCGGGCGCTGACCGTTCAGACCGCGGCGCTCGCTCTGGCGAAGTCGGCAGCGGAGGGGCGTCAACCGGACGAGGTCGAGCGGGCGGTGCTGGACGCCTGTACCCGAATCGGGACACTGTGACCCGAGTTGGGGTTCGATGCTCCGTCGTAGGGTGAAGTCATCGTCGCCGGGCATGCATCCGGGCGACGTCGACCGAACGGCGAGGAGCTGACCAGACGATGCAGTGTCCCAAGTGCCATGCAGCGATGCACACGTACAACCGCAATGGTGTTCAGATCGAGCAGTGCAGCGGCTGCCGGGGCATATTTCTCGACTACGGCGAGCTGGAGTCGCTGACGCGGCTGGAGTCGCAGTGGACCCAGCAGGCCCCGCCCGTGCCGCCGGCCCCGCATGCCCCGCATGCCCCGCAGGCCTACCCGGCCGCACCCCCGGCTCCGGCGTGGGGCGCCCCGCACCATGGCGGTCACCACGGGCATCATCGTCAGCGGAGCTTCGGCCGGATGCTGTTCTCTTCCTGAGTGCTTCGGGTGCGGCGGCCGGGCCACTGGCCCGGTCGGCCCTCCCGGCCCCCGCGGGCACCGGCCCTACCCGCCCCGCGGCGGGCCTGCCACGGAACGACGGAGCCCCCGGCCGTCTCGACGGCCGGGGGCTCCGGGTGGTGCGCGATACTGGGATTGAACCAGTGACCTCTTCCGTGTCAGGGAAGCGCTCTCCCGCTGAGCTAATCGCGCGGGGTGACCTGCGTTACTGCACTGCGTACCCGATCAGCATCCTGCTGCCCAGGGCTGCGTGATCACTGCGTACTGCTTCCTGCGTGCGCGATACTGGGATTGAACCAGTGACCTCTTCCGTGTCAGGGAAGCGCTCTCCCGCTGAGCTAATCGCGCTCGGACCCTCGCG
Organism: Streptomyces sp. WAC00040; assembly: GCF_056835925.1. Lineage (NCBI taxonomy): Bacteria > Bacillati > Actinomycetota > Actinomycetes > Kitasatosporales > Streptomycetaceae > Streptomyces > Streptomyces sp. WAC00040. The sequence continues at coordinate 758,374 of NZ_JAKQZE010000003.1, read as the reverse complement.
GATCCAGTGGACGATACTGGGATTGAACCAGTGACCTCTTCCGTGTCAGGGAAGCGCTCTCCCGCTGAGCTAATCGTCCTTGGAGGTGGAGACGGGATTTGAACCCGTGTAGACGGCTTTGCAGGCCGTTGCCTCGCCTCTCGGCCACTCCACCCGGAGTGCAGGGGGTTCGGGAAGATCCCCCACTTTCTCGAGCGGACGACGAGATTCGAACTCGCGACCCTCACCTTGGCAAGGTGATGCTCTACCAACTGAGCCACGTCCGCTTGTCGTTTCCGTTCCGCTTGCGCGTCCCGGCGACGTGTTGAACTCTAGCGGATTCCTGGGCCAGTACAAAAACGCGTTTGTGCAGCTTGCCGCCATGTGTTCACGTCGCAGCAGCTCACCGGCGGCTCACCGGTGACTCTCCGGCGGCTCAGTGGCGGCTGATCGGCAGCTCGCCGCCGGCCGAGCAGCGGCTGTTCGGCAGCTCGTCGGGGGCCCGGCGGGGCCGGGCCGCCCGCACCCCGTCCTCGCCGGTCATACACTCACAGACGTGCACGACCTCGCTCCCATGGCCCGCTTCGGCCCCCTCGTCGCCACCGGCCTCCGGGACGTCACAAGCGATCCCGCAGCCCTCGACTCCCGCGGCTTCTGGGCCGTTGCCGCCGACTTCGAGGGCCGTCTGACCTGCGCCCGCTTCAGCGATGTCCGCCGTGAACCGGTTCCGGAGCCCGTCCCGGGCCGCTGGCGGGGGCCGGCCGCCGAGGAGTGGACGTCGTCCCTGGACCGGGCCGCCTACACCGCCGGCGTGCGGCGCATCCGCGATCACATCGCGGCCGGCGAGGTCTACCAGGCCAATTTGTGCCGGGTCCTGTCGGCCCCGCTGCCCGACCCGGCCGCGGCCGATGTCGACGAGCTGACGGCGCTGCTGGCGCGGGGCAACCCGGCACCGTACGCAGGAACGATCCGCCTGCCCGCGCACGGCGTGGAGATCGCGACCGCGTCCCCCGAGCTGTATCTGAGCCGCGACGGGCGCACCGTCGAGTCCGGCCCCATCAAGGGCACGGGCAGGACCGCGGACGATCTCCTCGAGAAGGACCATGCGGAGAACGTCATGATCGTCGATCTGGTCCGCAACGACCTGGGCCGGGTCTGCACCACCGGCAGCGTCACCGTGCCCGCTCTCTGCGCGGTCGAGCCCCACCCCGGCCTCGTGCACCTGGTCTCCACCGTCCGCGGTGAGCTTGCCCCCGGAGCGGGCTGGGGCGAGCTGCTCGCGGCGACCTTCCCGCCCGGCTCGGTCACCGGCGCCCCCAAGTCCAGCGCGCTGAAGATCATCGACGCGCTGGAGCCCGCCCCGCGCGGTCCGTACTGCGGCGGTGTCGGCTGGGTCGACGCCGACCGGCGCACCGCGCAGCTCGCCGTCGGCATACGGACCTTCTGGATCGACCGCGCGGCGAACGTCCTGCGGTTCGGCACCGGCGCCGGCATCACCTGGGGCTCCGACCCGGAACGGGAATGGGCGGAGACGGAACTGAAGGCATCGCGACTGCTGGCGGTAGCGTCGGGCGCGTACGCGGCAATCGGAAGGACAGCTCGATGAAGGTTTGGGTCAACGGCGCGCTCTCGGAGATCGAGGACGCCCGGGTGTCCGTGCTCGACCACGGGATGACCGTCGGCGACGGCGTCTTCGAGACCGTCAAGGCGGTCCACGGTCAGCCCTTCGCCCTCACCCGCCACCTGGAACGGCTGGCCCGCTCCGCCGACGGCCTCGGCCTGCCGGAACCCGATCTCGACGAGGTGCGGCACGCGTGCGCCGCCGTACTGGCCGCGAACCCGATGCCGCTCGGACGACTGCGCATCACCTACACCGGCGGACTGTCCCCGCTCGGGTCCGACCGGGGGACCGACGGTCCGACGCTGGTCGTCGCGGTCGGCGCGACCACGCGCCGCCCGGACGGCACATCGGTGATCACCGTCCCCTGGACCCGCAACGAACGCGGCGCGCTGACCGGGCTGAAGACCACCTCGTACGCCGAGAACGTCATCGCTCTCGCCAGGGCGCACCAGCACGGCGCCTCCGAGGCCCTGTTCGCGAACACCGTCGGACGGCTCTGCGAGGGCACCGGCTCGAACGTCTTCGTCGTCCTCGACGGTGAACTGCATACCCCGCCCGTCTCCTCCGGGTGCCTTGCGGGCATCACCCGCGCCCTGACCGTCGAGTGGACGGGCGCCAAGGAGACGGACCTGCCCATGGACGTCCTCGACGGCGCGGAGGAGATCTTCCTGACCTCCACGCTCCGCGACGTCCAGTCGGTCGCACGCGTCGACGGCCGCGACGTCAGCGTCGTCCCGGGGCCCGTGACGACGAAGGCCATGCGCGTCTTCGAGGAGCGCGCGGCGGCCGACCCCGACCCGAAGTCCGTGTAGCCGGCCGGGGAGCCGGAGGAAAACCTGGTGTCGGAGGGTCGCGGGGCAGGTAGAAACTCCTCGATGACCACAACCCTGCGGCCCACGGGGCCGATCCAGTACGACGCCGACGGCGCCGCCTCCCGCGGCTACGACGTCTGCGTGAACGGCCGGCCGGTCGGGACTGTCGAACTCGCCACGGACACCGGCGGCGGCCGTCCGGTCGGCTCCATAAGGTCGCTGCACATCGACGAGGCCGACCGCAGACGGGGCCGCGGCACCGTCGCGGCCCTCGCCGCTGAGGAGGTGCTGCGCGGCTGGGACTGCACCGAGGTCCGCGCGGCCGTCCCGGCCGACGCCGGCCCCGCCCTGCGTCTGGTCACCGCGCTCGGCTACACCGAGCGTGGCCGCAACATGATCAAGGAGACGTCCCGGCCGCTGCCCACGCTGCCGGAAGGCGTAGAGAGCCGCCCGATGGACGAGGACGAGTTCGGCCGCTGGCTCTCGCACGCCGTGCGCCACTTCGCCCGGGACTGGGTCTCGCGCGGCGTGCCGGAGGACGAGGCACTCGCCCGCTCCGAGGCCGTCCACGCCCGCCTGCTCCCGGAGGGCCGCGCGACCCCCGGCGCCCACGTCCACTCCCTGCTCGCCGAGGGCACCGTCGTGGGGCACGTCTGGGTGTCGGAGTGCGAGGTACGCCCCGGCGAGGAGGGCGCGTACGTCTTCGACGTGGAGGTGGCGGAGGCCTACCGGGGCAGGGGCCACGGAAGGGCCCTGATGCTGCTCGCCGAGCGCATCGCCGGCGAGGCCGGCCGGCCACTGATCGCCCTGCACGTCTTCGAGGGCAACCGTCCCGCGCTCGCGCTCTACGAGTCCCTCGGCTACCGCACCACCCACCGCAACTTCGTCAAGCGGCTCCTGTAGCCGGACCCGGCCGCATCACTGCCCGGCCAGGAGCCGGTCTGCGATCTCTTCGATACGCGCTCGCAGCCCTTGCTGGCTCTTGCCGCCGTCGAGCCGCTCGCCGCCGATGACGTACGTGGGCGTGCCGGTCACCCCGATCGCCTTGCCCTCGGCCTGGTCGGCGTCGACGATCAGGATGTGCCGGCCGTCGATCAGCGCGGTGTCGAACTCCTCCACGTCCAGGCCCAGTTCGCCGGCGACCTCCAGGAGGAACGGCTCACCCTTGGCAGCCAGCTCCTCGGCGCGCGCCAGCACGGCCTCCGCGTACGGCCAGGCCTTGCCCTGTGCCGCGGCCTCCTCGGCGGCCTGCGCGGCGGCGAACGCGTGCTTGTGCTTGTCGAGGGGGAAGTGCCGCAGCCGCGGCTCGAGCCGGTCGCCGTAGCGGTCGCGAAGGGCCCGCAGGTCCTCCAGCGCGGTGCGGCAGTCGGTGCACTGGAGCTCGCACCACACGTCGAGGACGGCGGGGGAGCCGGTCGGGGAGTCACTCATGCGGACAGTCTCCCAGCCCGGCGTCCCGCGCCCAACCGGGACCTGGGGAGGACAGCGTCCCGGAGATCTCCCCCAGATGTGCCCCCCAGCGCCTCGCGCCGTGGCCCGGAACGGCCGGGGCGGTGCAGGATGGAGGGGACGCAACCGCTCAAGCCGCCAACGCCTGGAGGACCGGATGCTTGCCGAGACCATTTGTTCCGCGGTGTCCGCGGCGGGCCTGGGCATCGCCGCGATCACGGCGTACCGCAGGCGTTTCCTGTCCGCGGCGCGTATCGCGGCCTACTCGCTGCTGCCGCTCGGCCTCGTCCTCACCGGGGCGGTCGAGTGGGCGGTCGGCACGGCGTTCAGCCTGACCGCCTGGGTCGGCTTCGGCCTCCTCGGCGCCGCATGGCTGCTCTTCCTGACGACCAGGGCCGTCGAGCGCCGGACGGGTGGGACACGCAAGGAACGCAGGGCCGCAGCCGCGGCCGCCCACCGAGAGGCCGCCGAACCGGCCGCGTCCCGACCCTCGCTCGGCCGGTCCGCTCCGGCGACCGGCCAGGCCGCGCCGGCGAAACCGAAGGCGTCCCGCGCCGACGACGACTTCAGCGACATCGAGGCGATCCTCAAGAAGCACGGCATCTGAACCGACCGTCCGCTGGGCAGATCCACCGGGCGGGGCCACCCGCACACGGCCTTCCGCGGCTGACGCACCGCGCCCACCGCCTTCCGCGGCCGTCGGACCGGGCCACGGGATGTGATGAACCACCGTTGCCGCAGGGCGTGTTGGTCGATCATCACCGCTCCGGCTGCGCCATGATCACCCCGAGATGCTCGATACCTCGCGGGGCCAGGCCCCCGTACCGACCCAGGAGCCGCGCGGATGCCTTTTCGCGCTCTCCCAGCCGCCCCTGATGATCTTCCTCGGGGTGATCGGCGTCCTGCTGCTGATGGCGGCCGTGCACGACCTCTTCTGGCTGTGAGGGACGCGGTGGGACACCACGGACACCACGGTCCGCTCAGCCCGCGGCCTCCTTGCGGCGCGCCCGGTAGGCCGCGACATGAAGTCGGTTGCCGCATGTGCGGCTGTCGCAGTAGCGGCGCGACCGGTTGCGCGACAGGTCCACGAACGCGCGCCCGCAGTCCGGCGCCTCACAGCGCCGCAGCCGTTCCTGCTCGCCCGCGACGACGATGAACGCCAGCGCCATCCCGCAGTCCGCCGCGAGATGGTCGGCGACCGACGCGCCCGGTGCGAAGTAGTGCACATGCCAGTCGTAGCCGTCGTGGTCGGTCAGCTGCGGGGTCGTGCCCGCGGCCGCGACCAGTCGGTTGATGACCTCCGCGGCCGTCCTGCTGTCCGGCGCGGCGAACACCTCGGCGAACAGCGCTCTGATCGCCTGCACCGCCTTGATGTCCCGCTGGGTCAGCTCCCCCACCCCGCTGACCTTGTGGCTGCGTACGAAGTCGTACAGCGCCCCGACGTCCGTCAGCCTGTCGTCCTGCCCGCTCTCCGGTGCGGTGTTCACCAGATCGACGACGGTGTCGAGGGCGATACGGGTGTCGTGGGGGATCAGCACGAATTCGCTCCCTGGCCGGATGCGGGCCGGTGCCCGCCGAATTGCGCTGACTCTAGCGGTTCGTGCCGAGAGCGCACCGGCGCCGTCGCCGCGGTGGATTCCGCGACGACGGCGCCGGTGTCATTCCGTATGAGGTTGTCCACGCGGCGCCGTCTCCCCGAGACGGACGGCGCCGTGCGGTCCTTCGCCGGCCGGACTGGGCTCAGCTCTCGGCCAGAATGTGCGACAGCTCCGTGTCGAGATCGAAGTGCCTGTGCTCGGTGCCTGGCGGCACCGCTGCGTCCGTCCGCTTGAGGAACGATTCCAGGGCCCGCGCCGGGGCCTCCAGCAGGGCTTCGCCCTCCGGGGAGCTCAGCGCGATGCAGACGACGCCCTGGCCATGGCTGCGTGAGGGCCAGACCCGTACGTCGCCCGTGCCGGTGGGCCGGTGCAGGCCCTCGGCGAGAAGGTCGCGGGCGAAGACCCACTCGACCGTCTCTTCGGCTCCGGTGTGGAAGGTGGCGTGCACGGCATAGGGATCGGCCGTGTCATACCGCAGGCCCGCGGGTACAGGCAGTGAGGACTCGCTCGATACAACGAGGCGCAGGTGCAGCTCGCAGCTGACCGTGGTGTTCATAAGCGCCAGGGCCTTTCGCTCAGTGTGCGCTCGGGGATTCGCACGTCGGCGAAATCGACATGCCACCTACGGTGCCGTTGTAAACCCCTCTGACCGTTTTGGGGTCCTTCAGGTCGCTCGTACGGCGGTGCATTACTTTGCGTTATACGGCCATTCTGGTGACGGAGTCCGATCCGGTAGGTTTGGATTTATGAACGCGCAGAGTGACGAGCGGGACGAGGTCGTCGCCGCGACGACGACCGACCCCGCCACGGGGGACGTGACGGACGGAGCGGCACAGCCGCTCCAGGAGGCGGCGAAGGAGGAACCGGCGCTCGGCTCGAGGGCGCCGCACTTCATCAAAAGGTCCAAGCCGCTGCACATGAGCTGGCAGGTCGGCGTCTTCATCGTCGGCCTGGCCGTGGTCGGCGCCGGTGTGTCCATGCTGGTGCTGCCCGGACCGGGCTGGGTCGTGATCTTCGGCGGTATGGCGATCTGGGCGACCGAGTTCGTCTGGGCCCAGCTCGTCCTGCGCTGGACCAAGCGCAAGGTCACGGAGGCGGCCCAGCGGGCCCTCGACCCGAAGGTCCGGCGACGCAACATCATCCTCACGACGATCGGTCTTGTCATCGTCGCGGCGCTCTGCGGCATCTATCTCTGGAAGTTCGGCCTCGCCCTGCCGTGGGACATCGACGAGTGACCGCCAAGTGGTCCGGGGCACCGGCTGACATGGGGTAATGTTTGCCGTGCGCCCGGGCGATTAGCTCAGTGGGAGAGCGCTTCGTTCACACCGAAGAGGTCACTGGTTCGAACCCAGTATCGCCCACCCGGAACGGATGCCCCGGAGACTTGACGGTCTCCGGGGCATCCGTCGTTCCCCCTGCCGTCACCGCATGCGGCTCAGGCTCTCCCGCAGCCTGCGGGCGTCCCGGAGCCGCTGTTCGTACGTCGCGCCCACACCGAGCAGCAGCAGGCCCGCGAGCGCGGGCGGCAGCCAGCGGGGGAGAGCTCCGACGACCTGGGCCACGTACGGGGCGAGCTCGTGCAGCGCGTCCAGGGCCAGCACCGCGCCGCCGAGGACGAGCAGCGCCTGGAGCCTCAGCCGGGCGCCGGCCAGGGTCACCGCCAGGGCCGCGAGCCCCAGCAGCAGCGGGCGCAGCCAGTGCTCGTCGCCCCAGGCGGCGACGAGGCTCGGGACCAGGGTCACGGCCAGGCCCGGACCGTACGCCGTCCATGAGGAGGCCCGCGGGTCCTTCCGGCGGCGCAGCACCCCGAGCGCCAGCGCCGCGGCGGTGACGGGCAGGGTGTAGGCCTCCGGGGACGTCACGTCCCAGGCAGCGAGCCGGACCCAGGTGGCCGCCACGAAGCACACCGCGGCCAGGTGGCCGGCCACCGGGCGTCGCTCCTCCCGCACGGCCGTACCGGCGGCGACGACACCGCACAGCGCCAGGGTCAGCGCCAGCGTCGGCTCGTCGCCCGCCGCGAGCGGCAGCGCGACCAGGCCGGCAGCGGCGCCGGTGATCTCCACCGGCAGGGCGGCGGAGTGACGGCGCAGCACGGCGCCGAGCACCGCCGTGAGCACCGGCACGGACAGCAGCACCAGCGCGGTCCGGTGTGCCGGGAGGTCGAACGCCGCGGCGCCCGCTCCGGCGAGGACTGCCGCGTAGAACGTCGCGGTGCAGGCGAGCAGCGCCTGTACCGGGCCCTTCGTCCGCAGGGCCGCGAGGGCGAGGGCCCCGACGAGCACGCCGAGGACGATGAAAGTCGCAGGACGCGTCGCGAGCGACAGCAGCGCCACGCTCACCGAACCGCCGAGCCCGCACACCAGCGCGGTGAGCGAGACGTCCGGGAGCCGCACGGCGGTGGCGAGGGCGAGGACCGCCAAAGTGAGGACGAGCTGCCAGGCGACGGCCGCGGAGTGGCCGAAGCCGAACACGATCGGCAGCGTGACCGCGGCGGCCCAGGCCACCGCTACCGCGCCGCACCGGGCGGTCGCCCGCATCCGGTCGCCGTGAGCGCGTCGGACCGCCGTGGGGGACAACGGCGCCCCGGGCGGTGCACCGGGCCCGGCAGCGGGCGGGACGGGGGCGGCCTTGTCGGCCTCGTCCCGGCCCCGGTCGGGGGCGTCGTCCCAGTAGCGGGCCACGGCGGCCAGGACCGCCGCTACGGTCAGGAGCGTCAGCGGGGCGGGGAGCAAGGTCGTCGTCGTGGCGTCCGGGTCCGGCAGGCCGGACCCGCCGGACCAGATGTCCGTCAGCGTCGTCGCCGGGCCCGCCAGAGCCAGCGCCGTCAGCGGAAGCACCGCGAGGAGCGCCGCCGCGTGCACGGCTGCCGCCGCACCGGCGAGGCCGCCGAGCAGTCGCCGGGGCAGTGGGGTCCGTACGGCGCCCAGCACAGCCACCGCGCACAGCAGGTAGCCGAGCACCGCCCAGCCGCCGGGGACCACGGCGCGGATCACGCCGCCGACGCCCGCCACCACGGCCAGGCCCGCCACCGCGGAGATCCAGGCGGCGGAGGTGCGCCACGCGGCGAACAGGGCGACGGCCGCCGCCACGGTCAGCAGCACCGCCGGACCGGCAGCAGCCGCGGCGTCGTCCGCCATCAGCGACCTGAACACACCGGTCAACAGCGCACCGCCGCCCGTCGTCGCGGCAACCGTCCAGGCGACCACCTTCACGGCGGCAGGCCGGCCCCGGAGCACGACGGCGACATCAAGCGTGGCGGTCAGCAGCAGCGCCCACTCGATCGGCGGCGCGGCAGCTTCCGCGGTCAGTGCCCAGAGGGGCAACGGGAGCTGCGCCGCCACGACGGCGGCCGGCAACGGGGTCCGCAGCCGGGGCAGCGCGACGCCGTACAACGTCCACAGTGCGGCGAGCGCCGCCGATGCCAGGGCCGAGTATCCGAGCCCGTCGGCCTCCGGCAGCCCCACCCGGTGCAGGGCGTACGCGTCGAGGACGGTCAGCACCAACCCGAGCACGGCCACGGACTCGGCCGTGGCGAACAGGCCCCTGCGGAGCAGGACCAGCGGCGTGCCGAGAGCGGCGACCGTCACGGCGCCGAGCACCGCGGAACGGCCGCCGATGCCCATCTCGCCCCAGCTGACGAGGGTGAACGCGATCGCGGCGATCGCCAGCAGCAGCCCGCCAAGCGTCAGCAGCAGGTTCTGGACGCCGGGCGGCGACGTCTCGGCCGCAGCGGGCGCGGCGAAAGGCCCGCCGAAACCGGCGGGCGGCGGGGCGATGGGCGCGGCGACGGGTGCTGCGGGCCGCAGCGCGGCCAGCAGCCAGGCCCTGCGGGCCAGCAACTGGGCGCGGCGCGAATCGAGTTGGCGCAGCTCACGGTCGAGTGTCGCCAGTTCCTCGGCCGGTGGTGGCACGTTCTCCATGGCCGAAGTGTGGCCCCGGCCACAGCCGGCGGCATGGGTGCGGATACTCAATTCCCGGTGAGTACCCCCCGGCAGGTGGCGCAGACTGGCCCCATGGACTGGTGCCGCTACAACTTCCGCAGCGTCTGGGACCTGCCCGCCGCGCCCGGCGACGTCTACCAGGCGCTGTCACGGGTGGAGGACTACCCGCGGTGGTGGCCGCAGGTGCGGGAGGTGACGGAGGTCGAGGAAGGGGTCGGCACCGCCCGGTTCCGCTCGTTCCTTCCGTACGACCTGTGCGTCACGGGCAGCGCACAGCGCAGCGATCCGGTGGACGGTGTGCTGGAGGTGCGGATGGCGGGGGACCTCGACGGCTGGTCGCGATGGACCGTGCGGGCCGGCGGCAGGGGCACCCGCGCGTTGTACGAGCAGGAGGTCGTCGTGCGAAGGCCCCTGATGAGAAGGCTCTCCGTCCCGTGCCGCCCGGTGTTCCGGGCCAACCACGCGTTCATGATGCGCGCCGGGAGGCGTGGTCTGGAGGCCTACCTGGAAGGAGTTTGAACCGAGCCCGCGGTGCCCTGTATTGTTCAGTCCGTTCCCGGGCGATTAGCTCAGTGGGAGAGCGCTTCGTTCACACCGAAGAGGTCACTGGTTCGAACCCAGTATCGCCCACCCGGAGAGGCCGGTCCGTCATCGACGGACCGGCCTCACTTGTTCCACCGTCAGGCCGCGGCCGCCAGTCCCGGCCGCAGCGGCCACGCGGGATCGACCGTCTCCGGCGTACCGCTGCGGGCGAACCACGCCTGGAGCCCGCGAGCCTGAGCCGCGTGCCACACCGCTTGGAGCGTGTGCAGTTCCGCCGGCGACAGGCGCTCCAGACGAGCGTTGAAACGCCGCCCCACCGCCCGTACGACCTCCAGCGCCGCCAGCGCGTCGGCCGCCGCGTCGTGCGCCCCGTCGAGCACCACCTCGTACTGCGCGCACAGGTCCGTGAGCGTCCGCCGCCCCTTGCGGTAGCGGTCCAGATGCTTGTCCAGCACTCGCGGATCCAGCACGCACAGCGGTGAACGGTCCAGGTAGCGGCTCAGCGACGACGCCCGATGCCGCCTCAACTCCCGGTCCAGCAGCGTCAGATCGAACGGCGCGTTCATCACCACCAGCGGCCGGCCCGCTGCGCACTGCTCGGCCAGCGACCTCGCTATCTCCTCCATCACCGGCGCGGGCCAACGGCCGTTGCGCTGAAGGTGGTCGTCGGTCAGCCCGTGCACCTCGATGGCGCCCGGCGGCACGGGCACGCCCGGATTCACCAGCCAGCGCGTGATCCTCGGCCGCCCGCCGGGCGAATCCTGGACCACGACGGCCGCGGACACGATGCGGTCCTCCTCGACGTCCACTCCGGTTGTCTCTGTGTCAAATGCGGCCAGGGGGCCGTCATACCAGTGCGTCATCCGCGAACTCCTCGCACGTACCCGGCAGATGGCGACAACCCCTGCCCGAATCGGTGATACCCGGGCTGTTTGCACCGTACGCAGGCCGGTGACAACACAGGTGACGGGGAAGGAAATTGCCATGGCGCTCGCCCAGCCCGAGCCGGGAGGGCTGTCCCCTGCAAGCGGGCGGTTGCCCCCGCCCCAGCGGACGCCCCCGCTGCGCGGAGCACTCGCCACCACCGCCTGCATGGAGACGCTCCAGGTGGGCTATCTGCACGCCGTCGCCGCCGCGGCGGGGTGCTCGCTCTCCCAGCCGTTCCCTGACAACGGAATCGACTGGCACCTCAGCCACAGCTCGGCCGGCCACACGGTCGACGACGAAGTGACCATCAAGGTGCAGCTCAAGTGCACCTACCAGATCCCACCGCACCCGCCGGGGCCCGCGTTCTCCTTCACCCTCGACAACGACCACCTGGTGAAGCTGGCCCGCACCCCCGTCTCGGTGCACAAGATCCTGGTCGTGATGCTCGTCCCGAGGACCCAGGACGAATGGCTGCGGGCCAGCCACGACCGGCTCGACCTGAGGCACTGCTGCTACTGGACCAACCTGGCCGGCCACGCGGTGACCGGCAGGCACCGGACCACCGTGCGCATCCCGACCTCGCGGGTCTTCGACGACCGGGCGCTCTGCGAGATCATGACGCGCGTCGGGGCGGGAGGGAGACCCTGATGCACCGGCCCTTCGACGACCATGTGCGTCCGCACCCGAGCGCCGCGGAGCCTCCCGGCCCCTGGCGCGGGGCGGCGGAACCCGATCCGGCGGAGGTCGATCCCGTCGTCCTCGGCGCGCTCCTGGACCGGCACGGCTGGCGCCGCCGCGGCGGCGCCGCGGGCCGCTACACCCGCTGGACCCCGCCGGGACACCACACCGGCGGCACGAGTCTGCTCGTCCCGGAGAGCAAGGCCTTCCCCGACTGCGAGGACCTGCTCGGCGAGGCCATCACCGCCCTCGTCCGCAGCGCCGCGCCCTCCGCCAAGGACGTTCTCGTCGGGCTCACCGTCCCCAGCGACGAGATCCGCTGGTGGCGCGACACCCCCGCGGGCGGCCCCTCGGGCACCGCCTCATGGACCGTCCAGGAACAGCTCCGCTCCGCCGCCCGGCAGATGCTGCTCGCCGGCGCGCTCGCCGCACGGGAACGCGCCGGTTACTACGGCGGGCGCCACCGCAGGCAGGCGCAGGCACTGCTCGACGGCGTCCTCGTGGGACCGGCGCCCGGCGGCCGTTCGCTTACCGCCTTCGTGCCCGTCGACTCCGGGCGGGCACTGGCCGTCCGGCTCTGCCACGCCGTGCAGGCCACCAGGGAGGCCATCGACTACCAGCGGGCGACGGGCGGCACCGAGGCGTTCGACGCGGCGGTCCGGGCAGGGGTGAGCCGCGAACTCACCGAAGCGGTCATCGCCCTCGTGCGCGGCTCCGAAGGCGCCCGCGTCTCCGTCGAATGGTCCCCGGCCGCCGGGGTCCCGCAGGGCTGCGCCGCCCGCATGGAACCGGTCGAGTTCTCCCCGGGCGATTTGCCCGTGCTGCGCGAGGCCGGTGCCCGTTACCTCCAGGACGAGCCGTCCCTGCCGGTACGGATCACCGGCACCGTGGTGCGGATGCGGCGCTCGGGACCGCGTGGCGCCGGAACCGTGCGGCTGCGGGTGCTGTCGGGCGCCGACGTGCCGCACGTGCGTGTGGCGCTCGACGAGGACGCCTATCGCACGGCCGGCCGGGCCCACCTGGTGGGGCTGCCGATCCGGGTGGCGGGACGGCTCGAGAGCCGGGGCGGCTTTCGTCGGCTGAGCGACGCGTCCGGGGTGGCGCCCGTACCGGTGGACGAGGCGGAGCGCGACCGGCTGATGAAGTCGCTCCAGGAGAATCCGGACTTCTTCGACGAGGCGGGCGAGCAGGAGGGCGAGGGGCCGCCGTAACCGTTTCGCGAGCGGCCCCTCCGGCTCGGTACGATTCCGAGTGCGTACGCACTACGAATCGGGTACGCGCCCGCCTTCAGTCAGGAGAGACCGGTGTCAGACGTCCGTGTGATCATCCAACGCGATTCCGAGCGGGAAGAGCGCGTGGTGACGACGGGCACTACGGCCGCCGACCTCTTCCCCGAGCGCACCGTCGTCGCCGCCCGCGTGGGCGGGGAGCTGAAGGACCTCGCGTACGAGCCGAAGGACGGCGAGGAGGTCGAGCCCGTCGAGATCTCCTCGGAGGACGGCCTCAACATCCTGCGCCACTCCACCGCGCATGTCATGGCCCAGGCCGTGCAGGAGCTCTTCCCCGAGGCGAAGCTCGGCATCGGCCCGCCGGTCAAGGACGGCTTCTACTACGACTTCGACGTCGAGAAGCCCTTCCACCCCGATGACCTCAAGGCCATCGAGAAGAAGATGCAGGAGATCCAGAAGCGCGGCCAGCGCTTCTCGCGCCGCGTCGTCACCGACGAGGCCGCGCGTGAGGAGCTCGCCGACGAGCCGTACAAGCTGGAGCTCATCGGCCTCAAGGGTTCGGCGTCCTCGGACGACGGGGCGGACGTGGAGGTCGGCGCGGGCGAGCTGACCATCTACGACAACCTGGACGCCAAGACCGGTGAGCTGTGCTGGAAGGACCTCTGCCGCGGTCCGCACCTGCCGACGACCCGGAACATCCCGGCGTTCAAGCTGATGCGCAACGCCGCCGCGTACTGGCGCGGCAGCGAGAAGAACCCGATGCTCCAGCGCATCTACGGCACCGCCTGGCCGTCGAAGGAAGAGCTCAAGGCGCACCTCGAGTTCCTCGCGGAGGCGGAGAAGCGCGACCACCGCAAGCTGGGCAGCGAGCTGGACCTCTTCTCGATCCCGGAGCAGATCGGTTCGGGCCTCGCCGTCTTCCACCCCAAGGGCGGCATCATCCGCCGGGTCATGGAGGACTACAGCCGCAAGCGGCACGAGGAGGAGGGCTACGAGTTCGTCTACACCCCCCACGCCACGAAGGGGAAGCTCTTCGAGACCTCGGGCCACCTGGACTGGTACGCCGACGGCATGTACCCGCCCATGCAGCTCGACGAGGGCGTCGACTACTACCTCAAGCCCATGAACTGCCCGATGCACAACCTGATCTTCGACGCGCGGGGTCGTTCCTACCGTGAGCTGCCCTTGCGGCTCTTCGAATTCGGAACGGTCTACCGCTACGAGAAGTCGGGTGTCGTGCACGGCCTGACCCGCGCCCGCGGTTTCACCCAGGACGACGCGCACATCTACTGCACCAAGGAGCAGATGGCGGACGAGCTCGACTCGACGCTCACCTTCGTGCTGAACCTGCTGCGCGACTACGGTCTGACCGACTTCTATCTGGAGCTGTCCACCAAGGACCCGGAGAAGTTCGTCGGCTCGGACGAGATCTGGGAGGAGGCCACAGAGACGCTGCGGCAGGTCGCCGAGAAGCAGGGCCTTCCGCTGGTCCCGGACCCGGGCGGCGCCGCGTTCTACGGGCCGAAGATCTCGGTGCAGGCCAAGGACGCCATCGGCCGGACCTGGCAGATGTCGACGGTGCAGCTCGACTTCAACCTGCCGGAGCGCTTCGACCTGGAGTACACCGGTCCCGACGGCACCAAGCAGCGTCCGGTGATGATCCACCGTGCGCTGTTCGGTTCGATCGAGCGGTTCTTCGCCGTGCTGCTGGAGCACTACGCGGGCGCGATGCCGCCGTGGCTGGCCCCGGTGCAGGCGGTCGGCATCCCGATCGGCGACGCGCATGTCGATTACCTGCAGGACTTCGCGGCGGACGCCAAGAAGAAGGGCCTGCGGGTCGAGGTGGACGCCTCCTCGGACCGGATGCAGAAGAAGATCCGCAACCAGCAGAAGCTGAAGGTCCCGTTCATGATCATCGTCGGTGACGACGACATGAACGCAGGCACGGTCTCCTTCCGCTACCGCGACGGCTCGCAGGAGAACGGCATCCCGCGCGAGGACGCCCTGGCGAAGATCGCCGACGTGGTGGAGCGCCGCGTCCAGGTCTGAGCCCCGCCGGCGATGGGCGGTCCCTTCCCGGGGCCGCCCCTGGGGCCTCGCATTTCGAAAGACCCTCGCCGCATGCCGCGAGCAGCGCCGAATATGCTGGCCCGCATGACGACAGAGCAGCCGGAGCAGCAGATCGGAGTCGGGACGCCTGACGCGTTCCAGCGACTGTGGACGCCCCATCGGATGGCTTACATCCAGGGCGAGAACAAGCCCACGGGTCCCGGTTCCGGAGACGGCTGCCCGTTCTGCTCGATTCCCTCCAAGAGCGACGAGGACGGCCTGGTCATCGCCCGTGGTGAGCGCGTCTACGCCGTGCTCAACCTCTACCCGTACAACGGCGGGCATCTCATGATCGTCCCGTTCCGCCACGTCGCCGACTACACGGACCTGGACGACGCCGAGACCGCCGAGCTCGCCAAGCTGACCAAGCAGGCGATGACCGCGCTGCGCGCGGCATCCGGCGCGCACGGGTTCAACATCGGCCTGAACCAGGGCTCCGCGGCGGGCGCCGGCATCGCCGCCCATCTGCATCAGCACATCGTGCCCCGCTGGGGCGGTGACACCAACTTCATGCCGGTCATCGGCAACACCAAGGTGCTGCCCCAACTGCTCGGCGACACCCGCAGGATGCTCGCCGAGCACTGGCCGAAGGGCTGACGCTCACGCGTCGTAGACGTCCGCCTTGCCGGGCGTCGGGTCCTGGACGAAGCCGCTGACGACGGTGGCGCGGTTGCCGAACTTCGAGGTGTCGACGCCGTTGTCCTCGAGGACCTTCAGCGCGGCCGCGTGCGCCACGCGCAGCACCGGTGCGGCGGCGCGCATCGCGTCGTCGGCCATGAACCGGTGGCGCCATGGCTTCTCCGCCCAGGCGTGCCGCAGGCCGAAGGGCTCGGGCAGTACCAGTTGGCCGCCGAGGAAGTCGAGCAGCGGCGGGTACCAGGTGAAGGGGGCCCGCACGGCGAGGCGGACGACCTCCTTGGCGTCCACGAGGGGCAGCACCCGGTCCACGGTCTCCCAGAACCGGACGGTCTTGCTGACGGTGACCGTCTTGGGCTCCGGCTTCGTGGTGAACAGGGAGTGCACGGGGCCGAGCGCGTGGCCGGTGACCTCGACACGCAGCGTCTCGTGGAGCACGGTGACGGTGATCAGCATGGTGATGACCAGCTGGCCGTCCCAGAGGGTGAACTGCACGCCCAGGTAGTGGCGGTTGCCGCTGCCGAACTGCTGGTGGTTGCAGATGCGCTGTATCTCGTGGCCCTTGATCTGGAAGGTCTCGACCTCCTGGCCCTCCGGCCGGGCGACGGCGGCGGCGTTCTCGCCGACGGGGGAGACGATCCAGTGCTTGACCGAGGGGGGCGGGAAGCCGCCGGAGTTCAGCGGGCCGCGTTCCAGGAGCTTGAGCTTGTCGTGGATGGCCCGTATGACGTCCCAGCTGCGGAACTGGTTGATCTCCTTGGCCGGGTCGTGGGAGACGAGCTCCTCCGCCATCTGCCAGCTGCCCCAGCGGGTCCCCATGCCGAGTATGCCCTTGGGGCCGGCGTAGAAGACGACATTGGACTGCTGCTCGGCGGTGAGCTTCTCCAGTCCCTGGCGGAGCTGTTCGCGGGCCGCGTCGCCCGGATTCCCCGGAACCGCCTCCGGCACCTTGGCGCCGATGCCGCCGCCGGAGAGGAGGGCGTCCCAGCGGGCGCGCATGTCCTTGGCGGACGACTCGCAGATGCGTTTGGCGAGGAACCAGCCGAGGACCGGTGCGACGAGCATCGCGCGGATGTAGTACGCCCAGAAGCCGCCGAAGGGAAGCCGGACGAGGAAGATCACGGCGAGGATGCCGATCGCCGCCAGCAGCAGGCTGCCGAGGGCGCCGGCGCGCTTGTTCTGTGAGCCGGCGAGGGTACGGCGCAGCTGGAAGACGCCCAGCCACAGGAGAAGGCCGGGCAGGAAGAGCAGTCCGCACACGGCCATCACGGCGGTGAGTCTGCCGTCGCGTTCGCGGCGCAGGCGGTTGGCGGCCAGGCAGTGTTCGACGACGGACTGGGGTTCGGTGCCGAAGGACTGGATGAGGGCCTTGCGGGCGCCGCCGAGCATCCGGACCTGGACGGCCCGGGAGAAGGCTTCTCCGAGGTTGGGTT
The DNA here is from genome assembly GCF_056835925.1 of Streptomyces sp. WAC00040. Lineage (NCBI taxonomy): Bacteria > Bacillati > Actinomycetota > Actinomycetes > Kitasatosporales > Streptomycetaceae > Streptomyces > Streptomyces sp. WAC00040. The sequence continues at coordinate 741,419 of NZ_JAKQZE010000003.1, read as the reverse complement.
CGAAGAGCGAGATCTTTCCCGGTTTCACCTCGGACTTGTGCCACTCGCTGTTGGCTTTGAGGATCTCCTTGAGCTCTGTGTCCCGGTAGGCGGCCGATGCGAGGGCGTGCGTCGCCGCGGTCTGTCCGGCCGCCCCCATGAGCGGGACCTGCGCCCCGGGCGTGAAATCGAATACGTCGTTGGCCACTACCGCCCCCATCGCCGCGTGCTTCCGCACTGCGGCCTGTTCCCAACTACCGTGCCCCGCACACCTTCTGAGCTGGGCAGCCCAGTCGGTGCGGTCAGCCTATCGAGGCTGCGGCCCTCGGATAAGGGCGCGTTCGGCCGTCCGCCCGCCCGGCGGCCGAGGCCGGCCTCCGGGCGGGCGGCGGGGTGAAGAGGCGGGCCGTCAGGCGCCGTTCGTCTGTTCGCGCACCTTGTCGGCGACCTGCTGGGGCATCGGTTCGTGCCGGGCGTAGCGGCGGCTGAACCGGCCGGTGCCGTGGGAGATGGAGCGGAGGTCCACGGCGTATCTGCCGATCTCCAGTTCCGGCACCTCCGCGCGAACGAGGGTGCGGGAGCCGGGCGTCTGCTCCGTGCCGATGACTCTGCCGCGGCGGCCGGACAGGTCGCTCATGACCGGTCCGACGTATTCGTCGGAGACGAGGACCTGTAGTTCGGCGACCGGTTCGAGCAGGTTGATACGGGTGTCCGCGGCGGCCTCGCGCAGGGCGAGGGCTCCGGCCGTCTGGAAGGCGGCGTCGGAGGAGTCGACGGAGTGCGCCTTGCCGTCGCGCAGGGTGATCCGCACGTCGACCAGGGGGTAGCCGGCGGCGACACCGCGGGCGGCCTGGGCGCGTACACCCTTCTCGACGGAGGGGATGAACTGGCGCGGTACCGCGCCGCCGACGACCTTGTCGACGAACTCGATCCCGGAGCCCGGGGGCAGCGGATCGACATCGATCTCGCAGATCGCGTACTGGCCGTGTCCGCCCGACTGCTTGACGTGGCGGCCCCGGCCCGCGGAGCTGTCGCTGAACGTCTCCCGGAGCGACACCTTGTACGGCACGGTGTCGACCTGCACGCCGTACCGATTGCGGAGCCGTTCCAGGGCGACATCGGCGTGCGCCTCGCCGAGGCACCACAGGACGACCTGGTGGGTGTCCTGGTTCTGCTCGAGCCGCATCGTCGGATCCTCCGCGACCAGGCGGGACAGCCCCTGGGAGAGCTTGTCCTCGTCCGCCTTGCTGTGGGCCTGGATGGCCAGCGGGAGCAGCGGGTCGGGCATGGCCCACGGCTCCATCAGGAGCGGCCGGTCCTTGGCGGAGAGCGTGTCGCCGGTCTCCGCCCGGGACAGTTTCGCGACGCAGGCCATGTCGCCGGCGATGGCGTGGGGGAGGGGCCGCTGCTGTTTGCCGAAGGGGGCGGACAGGGCGCCGACGCGTTCGTCGACGTCGTGGTCCTCGTGGCCCCGGTCGGCGAGCCCGTGCCCCGACACGTGGACCGTGTCGTCGGGCCGCAGCGTGCCGGAGAAGACGCGGACCAGCGATATCCGGCCCACGTAGGGGTCGGACGCCGTCTTGACGACCTCGGCCACGAGCGGGCCGTTCGGATCGCAGGTGATCCGCGGGCCCGGTGCGCCGTCGGGGGTGGTGACCACCGGCGGTTCGGACTCGAGGGGTGTGGGGAAGCCGGCGGTGATCAGATCGAGCAGTTCGACGGTGCCGAGGCCCTGCTTGGCGCCGTTCCCTGCGGGCGCGGCGGCGAGGACGGGATGGAAGGTGCCGCGCGCGACGGCCTTCTCCAGGTCGTCGATGAGCGTCTTGAGGTCGATCTCCTCCCCGCCGAGATAGCGGTCCATGAGGGTCTCGTCCTCGCTCTCGGCGATGATCCCTTCGATCAGGCGGCCGCGGGCCTCCTCGATCAACGGCGTCTGCTCGGCGTCCGGCGGGTTCTCCTTCCGCTCGCCGGACGAGTAGTCGAAGATCTTCTGGGTGAGCAGGCCGACCAGGCCGGTGACGGGCGCGTGCCCGTCCGCGTGCTGTGGTCCGTACTGCGGCAGGTACAGCGGCAGCACGGCGTCCGGGTCGTCGCCGCCGAAGATGCCGGCGCAGACGGCGGTGAGCTCGTCGAAGCCGGTGCGCGCGGTCTCCAGGTGTGTCACGACGATCGCGCGTGGCATGCCGACCGCGGCGCACTCCTCCCAGACCATGCGGGTCGCGCCGGCCACGGCCTCCGCCTCCTGTGCGGCGGAGACGACGAACAGGGCCGCGTCCGCGGCCCGCAGGCCGGCCCGCAGCTCGCCGACGAAGTCGGCGTATCCGGGGGTGTCCAGCAGGTTGATCTTGCACCCGCCCCATTCGAGGGGAACGAGCGAGAGCTGTACGGAGCGTTGCTGGCGGTGCTCGATCTCGTCGTGGTCGGAGACGGTCGTGCCGTCCTCGACCCGGCCGGCCCGGTTGACCGCTCCCGCGGTCTGCGCCAGCGCCTCCACGAGGGTCGTCTTGCCTGATCCGCTGTGGCCGACCAGCACCACATTCCGTACGGATGCGGGGCGGTCGGCCGTTACTGCTCTGCCGGCGGCCCCGGGGTGGTGTGCATGCGCCTTGTCGCCCATGATCTTGCCTCCCGATCGATTCACGGCTCGATTGCACGGCGAGGGAAGGAAGCCGCGGGCGGCGGGGGAGCCATGAAGGCGTCCCGAAGGGCGTCCGGGGCAGCTCCGGCGTTGCCCGCGGTGGTCTTTCGAGCTTTCCACTCCCGTCACTGTGCGTCCATACGTCGGACGCCGCCTCCCGGGACGGGTGCGCGGCGCTGCGCCCGTACGGTCCTGGCTACGATGGGCCAGCCGGTGGCCGTAGGGGCCACGCGGCCCACCGAACCCTCGGGAAGGCCATGCTGAACAAGTACGCGCGTGCATTCTTCACGCGTGTCCTCACACCGTTCGCCGCGTTTCTGCTCCGCCGCCGGGTCAGCCCCGACGCGGTGACTCTCATCGGCACGGCCGGAGTGATGGCGGGAGCACTGGTCTTCTTCCCCCGCGGAGAATTCTTCTGGGGCACGATCGTCATCACGCTGTTCGTCTTCTCCGACCTGGTCGACGGCAACATGGCGCGCCAGGCGGGGATTTCGAGCCGGTGGGGCGCCTTCCTCGACTCGACGCTGGACCGGGTCGCCGACGGTGCGATCTTCGGCGGCTTCGCGCTCTGGTACGCCGGCGGCGGCGACGACAACGTGCTGTGCGCGGTGGCCATCTTCTGCCTGGCCAGCGGCCAGGTCGTCTCGTACACCAAGGCACGCGGAGAGTCGATCGGCCTCCCGGTGGCCGTCAACGGGCTCGTGGAGCGGGCGGAGCGGCTCGTGATCTCGCTGGTCGCGGCGGGCCTCGCGGGCCTGCACGGCTTCGGCGTCCCCGGTGTCGACATCCTGCTGCCGATCGCGCTGTGGATCGTCGCCGTGGGCAGTCTCGTGACGCTCGGTCAGCGTGTCGTCACCGTACGGCGCGAGTCGGCGGAGGCCGACGCCGCGGCGGCACAGGGAAGCGGGGCGGAGGCGTCATGATGCGGGACAAGCTGACGGACGCCCTCTACGGGCTCGGCTGGAGTGCCGTCAAGAAGATGCCGGAGCCGATGGCCGCACGCCTCGGCCGCACCATCGCGGACACCGCCTGGAAGCGGCGCGGCAAGGGCGTGCTGCGGCTCGAGGCCAACCTCGCCAGGGTCGTACCCGACGCCTCCCCCGAGCGGCTCATGGAGCTGTCCAAGGCCGGCATGCGCTCCTACATGCGCTACTGGATGGAATCGTTCCGTCTGCCGGTCTGGAGCAAGGAACGCGTCGCACGCAGCGTCGAGATCCAGGACCTGCACCACCTGACCGACGGCCTCGCCTCCGGACGGGGCGTGATCCTCGCCCTGCCGCACCTGGCCAACTGGGACCTCGCCGGGGTATGGGTGACCAGGGCCCTCGGGGTGCCCTTCACCACCGTCGCCGAACGGCTTCGGCCCGAGTCGCTGTACGACCGGTTCGTCGCGTACCGCGAGAGCCTCGGCATGGAGGTCCTTCCCCACTCGGGTGGCGCGGCCTTCGGCACCCTCGCGCGCCGGCTGCGCGCCGGCGGCCTCGTCTGCCTCGTCGCCGACCGCGATCTGTCGGCATCCGGGGTCGAGGTCAAGTACTTCGGTGAGCCGGCACGCATGCCGGCCGGACCGGCGCTGCTCGCGCAGCAGACCGGGGCCCTGCTGCTGCCCGTGACCCTCTGGTACGGCGAGGAGCCCTTCATGCACGGGCGGGTCCACGCTCCCGTCGACGTACCGGAGACAGGTACGCGCGCCGAGAAGACGTCCTCCATGACACAGGCGCTGGCCGATGCCTACGCCACCGGCATTGCCGAACACCCGGAGGACTGGCACATGTTGCAAAGGCTGTGGCTCGCGGACCTCGAGGAGCGCCGGGCGTGAAGATCGGCATCGTCTGCCCGTACTCGTGGGACGTACCCGGCGGTGTGCAGTTCCACATCCGCGACCTCGCCGAGCATCTGATCCGGCTCGGCCACGACGTGTCCGTGCTCGCCCCCGCCGACGACGAGACCCCGCTGCCGCCGTACGTCGTCTCGGCCGGACGGGCCGTGCCCGTCCCGTACAACGGCTCCGTGGCACGGCTGAACTTCGGCTTCCTCTCCGCGGCCCGGGTACGGCGCTGGCTGCACGACGGCACCTTCGACGTGATCCACATCCACGAGCCCGCGTCACCCTCGCTGGGGCTGCTCTCGTGCTGGGCGGCCCAAGGCCCCATCGTGGCCACGTTCCACACCTCGAATCCGCGCTCCCGCGCCATGATCGCCGCGTATCCGATCCTCCAGCCGGCGCTGGAGAAGATCAGCGCGCGCATCGCCGTCAGCGAGTACGCGCGGCGGACGCTCGTCGAGCACCTCGGCGGCGACGCCGTCGTCATCCCCAACGGCGTCGACGTGGGCTTCTTCGAGAAGGCCGAGCCGAAGAAGGAATGGCAGGGGAACACGATCGGCTTCATCGGCCGCATCGACGAACCCCGCAAGGGGCTGCCGGTCCTGATGAAGGCCCTCCCGACGATCCTGGAACAGTGCCCCGGCACACGGCTGTTGGTCGCCGGACGCGGAGACGAGGAAGAGGCCGTCGCGACCCTGCCGGCCGCCATGCGCTCCCAGGTCGAGTTCCTCGGCATGGTCAGCGACGAGGACAAGGCGCGGCTGCTGCGCAGCGTCGACGTGTACGTGGCGCCCAACACCGGCGGCGAGAGCTTCGGGATCATCCTCGTCGAGGCCATGTCGGCGGGCGCGCCGGTGCTCGCAGCCGACCTCGACGCGTTCGCCCAGGTACTCGACCAGGGCGCCGCCGGCCGGCTCTTCGCCAACGAGGACGCGGACGCGCTGGCGGCCGCCGCGGTCGCGCTGCTGCGCGACCCCGAGGGGCGGGCGGAACTCCGGGCGCGGGGCAGCGCGCACGTGCGGAGGTTCGACTGGTCGACGGTCGGCGCGGACATCCTCGCGGTGTACGAGACCGTGACGGACGGGGCGGCATCGGTGGCGGCGGACGAACGCACGGGGCTACGGGCACGCTTCGGGCTGGCGGCACGCGACTGATCGCTCCGCGGGCTGCGCGCAGAGATCCCGGGTGTATCCCGGTACCGGTTCGTGTCGCCCCTGCGGGGGTGGCTTCCGGCCGTGTGGGTGTCGTGCCCGTGCGGGGCGTTGCCCGGTAGCCGTCGCGCCCCTGCGGGGCGGATCCGGGCAGGGGCCGGTGGTGAGCGTGGTGGTCCCGGTACAGCGGGCCGTGCGGCTGCGTTGGGCCCTTGCGTGGTGTGGCCCGGGTGCGTGTGTCGCCCTCCGCAGGGCGTGGCCCGGCCCCCGTTGCGTTGCGCCGGGTGCGGGGCGGGGCTGCGCCGGTGGGTGGGGAGCTTCGGAGGGGCGGAATGGCTGTCCTCGGCGCGCTTCGCGCGAGTTGTGACGCTTCGCTTCCGGACACCTCCATCCTCGACCCGCCCCCTCCCGCGCGCCGCCCGGACCGGCCGGTGGTTGTCGGGTCGTGCGGGCGCACTCTCGGCCGGGGACGGTGGGTGTCGTTGGTGCCAGGCGTGCCGGTCGGACGTCTTGCGGCGCGAAGCTGCCGTCCTGGAGGGCGTCAGCCCCACCGAAACTTCCTCCCTCCCGGACGGGGCAGGGGGCGGCACCCCGTGGGGCTCGGGGCTTGCCGCGGTTTCGGAAAGTGGGGTGGGGGAAAGAACCCCGCCCAGCGGCAAGGGCCGGGGCCACGACCGGGCCGCGCAAGGGCAGTACGGGACGCGGGGGCGCCGGCCGGCACCATTCCTTCCCGGGAGGGGGCGGGGACGGCAGCCCCCATGGGTCCTGGGCCTGCCCCGGTTTTGGGAAGGGGCAGGGCTTTGGAAACGCTCCGCGCAGCGGTATGGGGGCGGGTCGCGCAGGGGTGGTGAGGGGCGTTCGACCCGCACATTCCGTCCGCCGGCGGGGAGGGGTGCGGGCGTCGGCCCGCACGGGGCCCGGGGCCTGCCCCGGTTCGGGAAGGGGCGGGGGAGGGGGCCGCAGCGGGAAGCGTCGCGCGGGCGCCCACCGAGGGCCCGGTAGCCTTGCCGCCCGTGAGCACCCTGATCTGGATCGTCGTGGCCCTCGTCGCCATCGGCATGTACCTCAGCTGGACCGCCGGGCGGCTCGATCGGCTGCACACGCGGATCGACGCCGCCCGTGCAGCGCTCGACGCCCAACTTCTGCGGCGGGCCTCCGTCGCGCAGGAGCTCGCGACCTCCGGCGTGCTCGATCCCGCCGCGTCGATCGTGCTGTACGAGGCCGCCCACGAGGCCCGTCAGGCCGAGGAGGAGCAACGTGAGGTCGCCGAGAGCGAGTTGAGTGCAGCGCTGCGGGCCGTGTTCGGCGCGCAGGAGCAGGTCGAGGCGGTGCGTCAGGTGCCTGGCGGCGAGGAGACCGCCGGGGAGCTCGCGCAGGCGGTGCGCCGGGTGCCGATGGCGCGTCGTTTTCACAACGACTCCGTGCGTGCGGCGCGCGCCCTGCGACGGCACCGGACGGTCCGGTGGTTCCGGCTGGCGGGCCATGCCCCGTTCCCGCTGGCCTTCGAAATGGATGACGAACCGCCCGCAGCACTGGCGGACCGGCCCACCTGACCGGCGAAAACGATCCACCGGCTTTCCATTGGCCCTTGCAGTGGCCTGGTCGGTGGATGTTCCATCGGTGACGCATCGCAACGTCGTCATCGAGTGAGGTCCCCGTGTCCACCAGCCCCCTCCCGCAGACCGCTGACTCTTCGGCGATCGGCACCTCTCGCGTCAAGCGCGGCATGGCCGAGCAGCTCAAGGGCGGCGTGATCATGGACGTGGTCAACGCCGAGCAGGCGAAGATCGCCGAGGACGCCGGCGCCGTCGCCGTCATGGCCCTGGAGCGCGTGCCCGCCGACATCCGCAAGGACGGCGGCGTGGCCAGGATGTCCGACCCGAACATGATCGAGGAGATCATCGACGCGGTCTCCATCCCGGTGATGGCCAAGTCCCGTATCGGCCACTTCGTCGAGGCCCAGGTCCTGCAGTCGCTCGGCGTCGACTACATCGACGAGTCCGAGGTGCTGACCCCGGCCGACGAGGTCAACCACAGCGACAAGTGGGCGTTCACCACGCCGTTCGTGTGCGGCGCCACCAACCTCGGTGAGGCCCTGCGCCGCATCGCGGAGGGGGCGGCCATGATCCGCTCCAAGGGCGAGGCCGGCACCGGCAACGTCGTCGAGGCCGTCCGCCACCTGCGCCAGATCAAGAACGAGATCGCCAAGCTGCGCGGCTTCGACAACAACGAGCTGTACGCCGCCGCCAAGGAGCTCCGCGCCCCGTACGAGCTGGTCAAGGAGGTCTCCGAGCTCGGCAAGCTGCCGGTCGTGCTGTTCTCCGCCGGCGGTGTGGCCACCCCCGCGGACGCCGCGCTGATGCGCCAGCTCGGTGCCGAGGGCGTCTTCGTCGGCTCGGGCATCTTCAAGTCGGGCGACCCGGCGAAGCGCGCCGCCGCCATCGTGAAGGCCACGACCTTCTACGACGACCCGAAGATCATCGCCGACGCGTCCCGCAACCTGGGCGAGGCCATGGTCGGCATCAACTGCGACACCCTGCCCGAGGCCGAGCGCTACGCCAACCGGGGCTGGTGATGACGACTCCCGTGATCGGTGTCCTGGCGCTCCAGGGCGACGTACGGGAGCACCTGATCGCCCTGGCCGCGGCCGACGCCGTGGCCAGGCCGGTCCGGCGCCCCGAGGAACTGGCGGAGATCGACGCCCTGGTGATCCCGGGCGGCGAGTCCACCACCATCTCCAAGCTGGCCGTGCTGTTCGGTCTGATGGAGCCGCTGCGCGAGCGGCTGCGTGCGGGCATGCCCGTGTACGGCACCTGCGCCGGTCTGATCATGCTCGCGGACAAGATCCTCGACCCGCGCTCGGGTCAGGAGACGTTCGGCGGCATCGACATGATCGTCCGCCGTAACGCCTTCGGGCGGCAGAACGAGTCCTTCGAGGCGGCTGTCGCGATCAAGGGTGTGGAGGGCGACCCGGTCGAGGGCGTCTTCATCCGCGCCCCGTGGGTCGAGTCGGTCGGCGCGGAGGTCGAGGTGCTGGCGGAGCACGACGGGCACATCGTCGCCGTACGCCAGGGCAACGCGCTGGCGACGTCCTTCCACCCCGAACTGACGGGCGACCACCGGGTACACGCGCTTTTCGTGGACATGGTGCGCGATAGGGCCTGACGGGATCCCGGTAGGATCTCTGGGGTTCGTTCAGTAAAGGGTTACGCGAAGGAGACAGGCAGATGTCCGGCCACTCTAAATGGGCTACGACGAAGCACAAGAAGGCCGTGATCGATGCCAAGCGCGGCAAGCTCTTCGCGAAGCTGATCAAGAACATCGAGGTGGCGGCCCGTACCGGCGGCGCCGACATCGACGGCAACCCGACGCTCTTCGACGCCATTCAGAAGGCCAAGAAGAGCTCCGTGCCCAACAAGAACATCGACTCCGCGGTCAAGCGCGGCGGCGGTCTCGAGGCCGGCGGCGTCGACTACGAGACGATCATGTACGAGGGTTACGGTCCGAACGGTGTCGCGGTGCTCATCGAGTGCCTCACCGACAACCGCAACCGTGCCGCCTCCGACGTCCGTGTCGCCATGACCCGCAACGGCGGTTCCATGGCCGACCCCGGTTCGGTGTCCTACCTCTTCAACCGCAAGGGCGTCGTGATCGTCCCCAAGGGCGAGCTGACCGAGGACGACGTCCTCGGAGCGGTTCTCGACGCCGGCGCGGAGGAGGTCAACGACCTCGGTGAGTCGTTCGAGGTGCTCAGCGAGGCCACCGACCTGGTCGCGGTCCGCACCGCCCTCCAGGAGAACGGCATCGACTACGACTCGGCCGAGGCCAACTTCGTCCCGACCATGCAGGTCGAGCTGGACGAAGAGGGCGCGCGCAAGATCTTCAAGCTCATCGACGCGCTCGAGGACAGCGACGACGTGCAGAACGTCTTCGCCAACTTCGACGTCTCCGACGACGTCATGGAGAAGGTCGACGCCTGACGCACAGTCATACGGCACCCACGGACGGGCCGACGGGACACGCTCCCGTCGGCCCGTCCGTGCTCTGTCGGTGGCAGCCGATAGCCTGCACAAACAGATGAACGATGGGGAGGGGCGCGTGCGCGTACTGGGCGTGGACCCGGGGCTGACCCGGTGCGGCGTGGGCGTGGTCGAGGGCGTCGCGGGCCGTCCGCTGACTATGCGCGGAGTGGGAGTCGTGCGGACCCCGCCGGACGCCGAGCTGGGCGCCCGGCTCGTCGCCATCGAGCAGGGCATCGAGCAGTGGCTCGACGAGCACCGGCCCGAATTCGTGGCCGTGGAGCGGGTGTTCAGCCAGCACAATGTGCGCACGGTGATGGGCACCGCCCAGGCCAGCGCCGTCGCCATGCTGTGCGCGTCACGGCGCGGCATCCCCGTGGCCCTCCACACGCCCAGCGAGGTCAAGGCCGCCGTCACCGGCAGCGGCCGGGCCGACAAGGCGCAGGTCGGCGCGATGGTGACCCGGTTGCTGCGGCTCGACGCACCGCCCAGGCCGGCCGACGCCGCGGACGCCCTCGCCCTCGCCATCTGCCACATCTGGCGCGCCCCCGCACAGAACCGCCTCCAGCAAGCCGTCGCCGCGCACCGCACGACGTACGCATCGAAAGGACGTACCGCATGATCGCCTTCGTGAGCGGCCCCGTCGCCGCGCTCGCACCGACCACCGCGGTGATCGAGGTCGGCGGCATCGGCATGGCCGTCCAGTGCACCCCGAACACCCTCTCCGAGCTGCGGGTCGGTCAGGACGCGAAGCTCGCCACCTCGCTCGTCGTCCGTGAGGACTCGCTCACGCTGTACGGCTTCGCCGACGACGACGAGCGTCAGGTGTTCGAGCTGCTGCAGACGGCGAGTGGCGTCGGACCGAGGCTGGCGCAGGCCATGCTCGCCGTGCACAGCCCCGACGCGCTGCGGATCGCCGTCGCCACCGGCGACGAGAAGGCGCTCACCGCGGTGCCGGGTATCGGCAAGAAGGGCGCGCAGAAGCTGCTGCTCGAGCTGAAGGACCGGCTGGGCGAGCCGCTCGGTTCCGGCCCCGCCGTCGGCGCCCCGGTCAGCCACTCGTGGCGCGACCAGTTGCACGCCGCCCTGATCGGCCTCGGCTATGCCACCAGGGAGGCGGACGAGGCGGTCGCCGCGGTGGCGCCGCAGGCGGAGGCGATGGGGGCGGCCCCGGAGGTGGGCCCGCTGCTGCGGGCTGCGCTCCAGTCGCTGAGCCGGGCGCGGTGAGCTCTCCGAGAGGGGCCGCTTCCCCTGACCGCACCACCCACCACCGAGAAGGCAGACACACGTGAACTGGGAAGACGAGACCACCACCGCCGCGGACGCCCGGCTGGTCACGCCCTCCGCCGACACCGAGGACAGTGCCGTCGAGGCGGCCCTTCGGCCGAAGACGCTCGACGAGTTCGTCGGCCAGGAACGCGTCCGCCAGCAGCTGGACCTCGTCCTGCGGGCCGCCCGGCAGCGCGGCGCCACAGCGGACCATGTGCTTCTCTCCGGCGCGCCCGGCCTCGGCAAGACCACCCTGTCGATGATCATCGCGTCCGAGATGAACGCGCCGATCCGCATCACCTCCGGCCCCGCCATCCAGCACGCGGGCGACCTGGCGGCCATCCTCTCCTCCCTCCAGGAGGGTGAGGTCCTCTTCCTCGACGAGATCCACCGGATGTCCCGGCCCGCCGAGGAGATGCTGTACATGGCGATGGAGGACTTCCGGGTCGACGTCATCGTCGGCAAGGGCCCCGGCGCCACCGCCATCCCCCTGGAGCTGCCGTCGTTCACCCTGGTCGGAGCCACCACCAGGGCCGGTCTGCTGCCGCCGCCGCTCCGGGACAGGTTCGGCTTCACCGGGCACATGGAGTTCTACGAGCCGGTCGAGCTCGAGCGCGTCATCCACCGGTCCGCGCAGCTCCTCGACGTGGAGATCGACCCCGACGGCGCCGCGGAGATCGCCGGCCGTTCACGCGGCACGCCCCGTATCGCCAATCGCCTGCTGCGCCGTGTGCGCGACTACGCGCAGGTCGAGGCCGACGGCCGGGTCGACCGCGAGGTGGCCGCCGCGGCGCTGCAGGTGTACGAGGTCGACACCCGCGGTCTGGACCGCCTCGACCGGGCCGTGCTGCAGGCTCTGCTCAAGCTGTTCGGCGGAGGGCCCGTCGGCCTGTCGACGCTGGCAGTGGCCGTGGGGGAGGAGCGGGAGACCGTCGAGGAGGTCGCAGAACCGTTCCTCGTCAGGGAGGGACTGCTGGCCCGTACTCCCCGTGGCCGAGTGGCCACGCCCGCCGCGTGGACACACCTCGGGCTGACCCCGCCCCAGCAGGCGCATGGCGCAAGCGGACAACAGGGTCTGTTCGGGACGTGACGGCGAGGAGACTCGCACGTCCAGGAACCACGGTGGGATGCTGGGCGTTGTTCCATCGATGCGGACTCGCTTAGACTCCGCCGATGCCGCCCGTACAGGTCGGCGTGCCCACCCCCGTAGATCGGCCGCTCACACAGCGCGGTCATGCGAAGGAATTCCCCCGTGGATATCTTGACCCTCCTCCCCTTCATCGTGCTCATCGGGGCCATGTTCCTGATGACCCGCTCCGCCAAGAAGAAGCAGCAGGCGGCCGCCAACATGCGCGACCAGATGCAGCCCGGAACCGGCGTGCGGACCATCGGTGGCCTCTACGCCACCGTCAAGGAGGTCAATGACGACACGGTCCTCCTCGAAGCCGCTCCCGGCGTCCACCTGGTGTTCGCGAAGAACGCGATCGGTGCCGTGCTCTCCGACGAGGAGTACAACCGCATCGTCCACGGCGACGACCCTTCGGCCGACACCGACGTCGTTCCCGACGACGCCTCCTCGCTGACCGCCGACGACGCGGACCAGGGCGCGGACGACGCCAAGCTCGACCTCGGCAAGAAGACCGAGAAGACCGAGAAGACCGAGGGCGGCGAGACGGCCGAGAAGGACGGCACCGAGCCGAAGGACGGCAAGGCCGACGGCGAGGCCGACGCGAAGTAGCCACGATTCGGGGACCGCGGCGGCGCCGGCAGGCGCCCGTGCGGTCCCCCGGGCGTGCCGACTGATCGCGGGGGCAGGCCCCCACAACACTTCGTGGCCGCCCCGGGCGCACACCCTGCGCCGTGGGCGGTTGGACAGGGAGAAACGAGAAGGTGGCAGCACCGAACAGGGGCCGAAGGCCCGCGGGGGCTCAGGGCAAGCCGGGGCGTGCCCTGGCTCTGATCCTGATCGCCATGGTCGCGCTCACGGGCGGGATGTTCTGGGCCGGTCAGCTCACGCCGCGTCTGGGCATCGATCTGGCGGGCGGTACGACCATCACGCTCGAGGCCAAGAACCAGCCTGGCCAGGAGAACGCGGTCAACGAGACCAACATGAACACCGCGGTCGGCATCATCGAGCGCCGTGTCAACGGTCTCGGCGTCTCCGAGGCCGAGGTTCAGACCCAGGGCAACAGTCACATCATTGTGAACATCCCCAAGGGCACGAACTCCGAGCAGGCCCGTGAGCAGGTCGGTACGACCGCCCAGCTGTTCTTCCGGCCCGTTCTGACGGTCGCCGCCGGCGGCCCGGCCGCCCCCGAGCCCTCGCCCAGCGCCTCGGCCGGCGGTGCGGCCAAGGACGACAAGGACAAGGAGACGGCCACCCCGCCGTCCGGTTCCCCGTCCGGCACGCCGTCGCCCAGTGCCACCACACAGGGCCGCGCGGTCACCGAGGGCCTCAAGGCCCCGGCCGCCACCCCCAGCCCGTCTGGGTCCGGATCGCCCAAGGCGTCCGAGAGCCCCAAGCCCGGTGAGAGCCCCGTGCCGACCCCGTCGGCCGACCCGGCCACCGCGGCGCTGGAGAAGCAGTTCACCACGTTGGACTGCACCGACGACAAGGCCCGCGGCACGCTCGGCGACAACGTCAAGCCGACCGAGCCGACCGTCGCCTGCGGCAAGAACGGCGCCGGCCAGTGGGAGAAGTACATCCTCGGTCCCGCCGAGGTGAACGGCAAGGACGTCGACGACGCCAAGGGCCAGCTCGACCAGCAGCGCGGCATGTGGATCGTCACGATGGACTTCACCGAGGCCGGTGCCAAGAAGTTCCAGACGATCACCAGCCGGCTGTCGCAGCAGCAGCCCCCGATGAACCAGTTCGCCATCGTCCTCGACGGTGAAGTGGTCTCGGCCCCGCAGGTCAACCAGACCCTGAGCGCCAGCGCCGAGATCACCGGCAACTTCGACCAGGACTCCGCCCAGAACCTGGGCAACATCCTGTCCTACGGCGCGCTGCCGCTGTCCTTCGAAGAGGACAGCGTCACCACCGTCACCGCCGCACTCGGCGGCGAGCAGCTCAAGGCCGGTCTGATCGCCGGTGCGATCGGCCTCGCGCTGGTCGTCATCTACCTGGTCGTCTACTACCGCGGCCTGTCGCTGATCGCTCTGCTCAGCCTCGGCGTCTCCGCGATCCTCACGTACACGATCATGACGCTGCTCGGCCCCGCCATCGGCTTCGCGCTGAACCTGCCGGCGGTCTGCGGCGCCATCGTCGCCATCGGTATCACCGCCGACTCGTTCATCGTCTACTTCGAACGCATCCGTGACGAGATCCGGGAAGGACGCACCCTGCGCCCCGCCGTCGAGCGCGCCTGGCCGCGCGCCCGTCGCACCGTCCTGGTCTCCGACTTCGTGTCGTTCCTCGCCGCCGCGGTGCTGTTCGTCGTCACCGTCGGAAAGGTCCAGGGCTTCGCGTTCACGCTGGGTCTGACCACCCTGCTCGACGTGGTCGTGGTCTTCTTCTTCACCAAGCCGGTGATGACGCTCATGGCCCGCCGGAAGTTCTTCGCCAGCGGCCACCCGTGGTCCGGACTCGACCCGAAGCGGCTCGGCGCCAAGCCGCCGTTGCGCCGTTCGCGCCGTACCACCGCCCCGACGACCGAACCGAAGGAGGCGTGAGATGTCGCGACTCGGCAATCTCGGCGCCAGGCTCTACCAGGGCGAGGTCGGTTACGACTTCGTCGGCAAGCGCAAGGTCTGGTACGGCGTCTCCATCCTGATCACGATCACCGCGATCGTCGCCCTCGCCGTCCAGGGCCTCAACATGGGCATCGAGTTCAAGGGCGGTGCCGTCTTCACGACCCCGAAGGCGGACGTGAGCGTCAGCCAGGCCACGGAAGTGGCCGAGGAGATCTCCGACCACATCCCGATCGTCCAGGAGCTGGGCACCGGCGGTCTGCGGATCCAGATCAGCGGCGTGGACACGGCCGAGGCCGACCGCGTCCAGGCGGAGCTCGCCAAGGCCCTGAACATCGAGGCCGCCAGCATCAACGCCGACCTCGTGGGCCCCAGCTGGGGTGAGCAGATCGCCAACAAGGCCTGGACCGGCCTCGCCGTCTTCATGCTGCTGGTCGTGGTCTACCTGGCCATCGCCTTCGAGTGGCGGATGGCCGTGGCGGCCCTGGTCGCGCTGATCCACGACATCACCATCACGGTCGGCATCTACGCGCTCGTCGGGTTCGAGGTCACCGTCGGTACGGTCATCGGTCTGCTGACCATCCTCGGTTACTCGCTGTACGACACGGTGGTCGTCTTCGACAGCCTCAAGGAAGGCCAGAAGGACATCACCAAGCAGACCCGCTTCACCTACAGCGAGATCGCCAACCGCAGCATCAACAGCACCCTGGTGCGTTCCATCAACACCACGGTCGTCGCGCTGCTGCCGGTCGCCGGCCTGCTGTTCATCGGCGGCGGCTTCCTCGGCGCCGGCATGCTCAACGACATCTCGCTGTCGCTGTTCGTCGGCCTCGCGGCCGGTGCCTACTCCTCGATCTTCATCGCCACTCCGCTCGTCGCCGACCTCAAGGAACGCGACCCGCAGATGAAGGCCCTGAAGAAGCGGGTGCTCGCCAAGCGCGCGGCCGCAGAGGCCAGGGGCGAAACCGGCGAGGACCAGCAGGGCGAGGCGCCGGACGACGCGGTGCCGGACGGCGCGGCGCCCGCCGGCGCGGTCGTCGGACCCCGCGGCCGTGGCCGCGGCCGCCCCTCGGGCAGGCGCTGATGACGCTCAGCACCCAGGAGCTGCTGCTCAGCCGCATCCGTGACGTCGCCGACTATCCGAAGCCGGGGGTGATGTTCAAGGACATCACGCCGCTGCTCGCGGACCCGGTCGCCTTCACGGCGCTGACCGACGCGTTCACCGAGTTCTGCGTCCGGCACGGCGCGACGAAGATCGTGGGCCTGGAGGCCCGCGGCTTCATCCTGGCCGCGCCGGTCGCCGTCCGCGCCGGCATGGGATTCATCCCGGTCCGCAAGGCGGGCAAGCTCCCCGGGGCGACGCTCTCGCAGGCGTACGAGCTGGAGTACGGCACCGCCGAGATCGAGGTGCACGCCGAGGACCTCAGCGTGGGTGACCGCGTCATGGTCATCGACGACGTCCTCGCCACCGGCGGAACCGCGGAGGCGTCCCTCGAGCTGATCCGCCGGGCCGGAGCCGAGGTCGCAGGCGTCGCGGTCCTGATGGAGCTGGGATTCCTCGGCGGCAGGGCCCGGCTCGAGCCGGCGCTCGCCGGCGCCCCGCTGGAGGCCCTGATCACCATCTGACGCGCCTTTGAGCTGCGGATTCACCGACAGCCAGGAGCGCTCGCCCGCCGAGACGGGCACCCGGGAACAACCGGGTGCCCGTCTCGCGTTGTGAGCAGCCTCCCCTCCCGGCGCGATCGGGGCGGCAGAGGTCGATACGATGGCCTTTCCGGGCCTGACCCGGGGGACCCGGACCCGCACGAGGAGCGCTCTTGCCAGACGAGGCCCAGCCCGCCGCCGCGCAGCCCGACCAGAAGGCCGAAAAGGCCGCGGCATCTCCTGTCACGCCCGAGCCCGAGCGGGCGGAGAGGCCGGGGCCGGCCGCGCCCGAGCGAGTGAGCCAGGTCCCCGTCACGGCGCCCAAGCCGTTGCCCCCGAGCACGGCGCGCACCGGCGGCTCCTCGAACCGGGTACGCGCGCGTCTCGCGCGCCTGGGCGTGCAGCGCTCCTCCCCGTACAACCCGGTCCTCGAACCGCTGCTGCGGATCGTGCGCAGCAACGACCCCAAGATCGAGACGTCGACGCTCCGCCAGATCGAGCGTGCCTACCAGGTCGCCGAGCGCTGGCACCGCGGGCAGAAGCGCAAGAGCGGCGACCCGTACATCACGCATCCGCTGGCCGTCACCACGATCCTCGCCGAGCTGGGCATGGACCCGGCGACGCTGATGGCCGGGCTTCTGCACGACACGGTCGAGGACACCGAGTACGGCCTCGACCAGCTCCGCCGTGACTTCGGCGACTCGGTCGCGCTGCTCGTCGACGGCGTCACCAAGCTCGACAAGGTCAAGTTCGGTGAGGCCGCCCAGGCAGAGACCGTGCGCAAGATGGTCGTCGCCATGGCCAAGGACCCGCGCGTCCTGGTCATCAAGCTCGCCGACCGGCTGCACAACATGCGCACCATGCGCTACCTCAAGCGGGAGAAGCAGGAGAAGAAGGCCCGCGAGACGCTCGAGATCTACGCGCCCCTGGCCCACCGCCTGGGCATGAACACCATCAAGTGGGAACTCGAGGACCTCGCCTTCGCGATCCTCTACCCCAAGATGTACGACGAGATCGTCCGTCTCGTCGCCGAGCGGGCGCCCAAGCGCGACGAGTACCTCGCCATAGTGACCGACGAGGTCCAGTCCGATCTGCGCGCCGCCCGCATCAAGGCCACCGTGACCGGCAGGCCCAAGCACTACTACAGCGTCTACCAGAAGATGATCGTCCGCGGCCGGGACTTCGCGGAGATCTACGACCTGGTGGGCATCCGTGTCCTCGTCGACACGGTCCGCGACTGCTACGCGGCTCTGGGCACCGTCCACGCCCGCTGGAACCCGGTTCCGGGGCGGTTCAAGGACTACATCGCGATGCCCAAGTTCAACATGTACCAGTCGCTGCACACGACGGTCATCGGGCCGAACGGCAAGCCCGTCGAGCTGCAGATCCGCACCTTCGACATGCACCGCCGCGCCGAGTACGGCATCGCCGCGCACTGGAAGTACAAGCAGGAGACCGTCGCCGGCGCCTCCAAGATCCGCACCGACGTCCCCAAGGCGGGCAAGGGCACGGCCGGCCAGGACACCGTCAACGACATGGCGTGGCTGCGGCAGTTGCTCGACTGGCAGAAGGAGACCGAGGACCCCGGCGAGTTCCTCGAGTCGCTGCGTTTCGACCTCTCCCGCAACGAGGTCTTCGTCTTCACGCCCAAGGGCGACGTCATAGCGCTGCCCGCGGGCGCCACCCCGGTCGACTTCGCCTACGCGGTGCACACCGAGGTCGGTCACCGCACCATAGGGGCGCGGGTCAACGGGCGTCTCGTGCCGCTCGAGTCGACCCTCGACAACGGCGACCTGGTGGAGGTCTTCACCTCCAAGGCCGAGGGCGCGGGCCCGTCCCGCGACTGGCTGGGCTTCGTCAAGTCGCCGAGGGCGCGCAACAAGATCCGCGCCTGGTTCTCCAAGGAGCGCCGCGACGAGGCCATCGAGCAGGGCAAGGACGCCATCGCGCGCGCCATGCGCAAGCAGAACCTGCCGATCCAGCGGATCCTCACCGGCGACTCCCTGGTCACCCTCGCCCACGAGATGCGCTACCCCGACATCTCGTCGCTGTACGCGGCGATCGGGGAAGGCCATGTGGCCGCGCAGGGCGTCGTGCAGAAGCTGGTGCAGGCCCTCGGCGGCGAGGAGGCCGCCAGCGAGGACCTCGCCGAGTCCACCCCGCCGTCCCACGGCCGCAGCAAGCGCCGCAAGAGCGCCGACCCGGGAGTGGTGGTCAAGGGCGTCGAGGACGTGTGGGTGAAACTGGCGCGCTGCTGCACACCGGTGCCGGGCGACCCGATCATCGGGTTCGTCACCCGCGGCAGCGGCGTGTCCGTGCACCGCGCGGACTGCGTCAACGTCGACTCGCTCTCGCAACAGCCCGAACGGATCCTCGACGTCGAATGGGCCCCCACCCAGTCGTCGGTGTTCCTCGTCGCCATTCAGGTCGAGGCACTCGACCGTTCCCGTCTGCTGTCCGACGTGACCCGGGTCCTCTCCGACCAGCACGTCAACATCCTCTCCGCGGCCGTGCAGACCTCACGCGACCGGGTGGCCACCTCGCGCTTCACCTTCGAGATGGGCGACCCCAAGCACCTGGGGCACGTCCTGAAGGCGGTTCGTGGCGTGGAGGGCGTCTACGACGTCTACCGTGTGACCTCGGCGCGGCGGCCTTAGATCGCGGACGACAAGGGCCGGTTCCCCCGGAACCGGCCCTTCGGCGTGACCTGGGCTTCGCGTTCGCACGCTGCCGTACCCGGCGTGGGTCGGGCGCCTGCCCATGGTCCGCACCCGCGCCAAGGCGTCCCGCACCACTCCTGCGGGCCTCTCATCGACGCGGAGGTCCAAGGGGCGATGATTTCCCTGAGCCTGCAGCTCGCACGGCTGCTCAGGTCGGTCGGGCGTAGCAGGGACGCTTCACCGTACGGGCAAGCGCTTCGTGCCCGAGGCGCTTCTTGTGTGCCGGTGCCTGGCCGGTCTGCTCCAGACCCGCGTGCAACCACAGCCAGGCGTGCGAAGTGCTCCGTCATGCGCTCGACAGCCTCCACGACAGGCCGGCCTCGTCCGCCGCGGGTGGGGCGGCGGTACCGGAGACCGCCCGCCGCACGCCTGAGCCGGGGACGACCCGGCGGCGGGTGAACGAGTGCGCAACAGCCGGCACGGCAGACGGAAGCGGCCCGGAACGCCGTCGCGTTCCGGGCCGCTTTCCACGCGGACTGCCTCAGCCCCCGAACTCGTGCAGACCCTTCAGCGCCTGGTCCAGCAGCGCCTGACGGCCCTCGAGCTCCTTGGCGAGCTTGTCGGCCCGTGCGTTGTTGCCCGACGCGCGGGCCGCGTCGATCTGGCCGCGCAGCTTGTCGACGGCCGCCTGGAGCTGGCCCGTCAGACCCTCGGCACGCGCACGCGCCTCCGGGTTCGTCCGGCGCCACTCGTTCTCCTCGGACTCCTGCAGGGCCCGCTCCACCGCGTGCATCCGGCCCTCGACCTTGGGACGGGCGTCCCGCGGCACATGTCCGATGGCCTCCCAGCGCTCGTTGATCGAACGGAAGGCGGCACGGGCGGCCTTCAGGTCGTGCACCGGCACCAGCTTCTCCGCCTCGGCCGCGAGCTCCTCCTTGAGCTTGAGGTTCTCCGCCTGCTCGGCGTCCCGCTCGGCGAAGACGCCGCTGCGGGCGGCGAAGAACACGTCCTGGGCACCGCGGAAGCGGTTCCACAGATCGTCCTCGGCCTCGCGCTGGGCGCGGCCGGCGGCCTTCCACTGCGCCATCAGGTCCCGGTACCGGGCCGCGGTGACACCCCAGTCCGTGGAACCGGAGAGCGCCTCGGCCTCCGCGACCAGCTTCTCCTTCGTCCTGCGCGCCTCCTCGCGCTGCGCGTCCAGGGACGCGAAGTGCGCCTTGCGGCGCTTGGAGAACGCGGAGCGCGCGTGCGAGAACCGGTGCCACAGTTCGTCGTCGGACTTCCGGTCGAGCCGGGGCAGGCCCTTCCAGGTGTCCACCAGCGCACGCAGCCGCTCGCCCGCCGACCGCCACTGCTCGCTCTGGGCCAGCTCCTCCGCCTCGGCGACCAGGGCCTCCTTGGCCTTGCGCGCCTCGTCGGTCTGCTTCGCCCGCTGTGCCTTTCGCTCCTCACGGCGCTTCTCGACCGTCGCCACGAGTGCGTCGAGCCGCACCCGGAGTGCCTGGAGGTCGCCCACCGCGTGGTGCTCGTCCACCTGCTGACGCAGATGGTCGATGGCGGCCTGGGCGTCCTTGGCCGACAGGTCGGTGGTCTTCACGCGCCGCTCGAGGAGGCCGATCTCGACCACCAGGCCCTCGTACTTGCGCTCGAAGTAGGCCAGAGCCTCCTCTGGAGTCCCGGCCTGCCACGATCCGACGACCTGCTCGCCCTCGGCAGTACGCACGTACACGGTGCCCGTCTCGTCGACGCGGCCCCACGGGTCGCTGCTCACAGCGCCTCCTCAACCTGATGCCGACGAGGGGTTCCTCCCCCGGGCATCGTCCACAGTTTCCCGGACGGGCCTCGCCCGCCCTCCACGGCGCGCGTCCAGCACGCGCCGTACAACGCCCAATCTAGGCGACCGGCCGCCCGGCTGTCCGCACTCAGCGCGGCCGAAATTGCCGGCTAAGCCTTCGGGACGGTGGCCTTCTCGATGGTCACGGCCTTCTTCGGCGGACCGTCCGCGCCGCCGCCCTCGACCCCGGCCTTCGCCACGTCCTGGACGGCCTTCAGGCTCTTCCCGTCCATGGTGCCGAACGGCGTGTAGGTGGGCGGCAGTTTGGTGTCCTTGTACACGAGGAAGAACTGGCTGCCGCCCGAGTCGGGCTGACTGGTGTTCGCCATCGCGACCGTGCCCGCCGGGAACGTGACCGTGCCGTCGGCGCCGGCCTTGCCGAGCGCGTCGAGGTTCTCGTCGGGGATCGTGTACCCGGGACCGCCGGTGCCGTCGCCCTTCGGGTCGCCGCACTGCAGCACGAAGATGTTCTCCGTGGTGAGACGGTGACACTTCGTGCCGTCGAAGTAGCCCTTGTCCGCCAGCGACTTGAAAGAGTTGACCGTGTGCGGCGTCTTCGCGGCGTCCATCGCGATCGCGATGTCACCCTGGTCGGTCTTCAGCCGGAACGAGTACTTGGCCTTCTTGTCGATCGCCATCGCCGGCGCCGGCGTGCTGCTCTCGGAGGGGGAAGCGCTCGGCGGGGGATCGAGCGGCGCGGCGTCGTCCTTCTTGTCCTCCCCGGTGAGGCCCAGCGCATAGACGGCGCCGCCGCCCGCGAGCACCACGGCGAGCGCCGCCGCGATCACGGAGTTGCGGACCTTGGCCTTCTTCCGCGCCTGCTCCCTGCGCTGCTGCTGGCGCTCGAACTTCTCCCTGGCGAGCTGCCGCCGTCGCTGATCGCTGCTGACCACCGGGTCTTCTCCTTGTAACTCGTGGGTCGAAGGTCGTTCAAGGCGCGTACGTCGGATGAGGCCGACCGCCGGGCTTGCCCGTACCGTATACGGGTTGGCTGTGTGATGAGCAGCGCCGGTAGGCTCTGATCTGCTGCAATCCACTGCAAACCACGCAGCGGCCGACCGACGACGACCGAACTGAGGACGATCGTGCTTATTGCCGGGTTCCCCGCCGGGGCCTGGGGGACCAACTGCTATCTGGTCGCCCCCGCCGCAGGCGAGGAGTGCGTGATCATCGACCCGGGCCACCAGGCCACCGAAGGCGTCGAGGAAGCGCTGAAGAAGCATCGGCTCAAGCCCGTCGCCGTCGTCCTCACCCATGGGCACATCGACCATGTCGCCTCCGTCGTCCCCGTCTGCGGCGCCCATGACGTCCCGGCCTGGATCCACCCCGAGGACCGCTACATGATGAGCGACCCGGAGAAGGCGCTCGGCCGCTCCATCGGGATGCCACTCATGGGCGAACTCACCGTCGGGGAGCCCGACGACGTCAAGGAGCTCACCGACGGCGCCGCGCTCAGCCTGGCCGGCCTCGATTTCTCCGTCTCGCATGCGCCCGGCCATACCAAGGGGTCGGTGACCTTCAAGATGCCCGAGTCGGCGGACGTCCCGTCCGTCTTCTTCTCGGGCGACCTGCTGTTCGCCGGCTCCATCGGACGCACGGACCTGCCCGGCGGCGACATGGACGAGATGCTCGAGTCGCTGGCACGGGTGTGCCTGCCCCTCGACGACTCGACCGTGGTGCTGTCCGGCCACGGCCCCCAGACGACCATCGGCCGCGAGCGCGCCACCAACCCGTATCTGCGGGAAGTGGCCGCCGGCCTCGGGAGCGGTCGGCCCGCTCCCCGACGAGGAATGTGACGAGACTCCACAGGTGAATACCTTCCAGGCCCCCAAGGGCACGTACGACCTGATCCCGCCGCGGTCCGCGACGTACCTCGCGGTGCGTGACGCGATCTCCACTCCGCTGAAGAACTCGGGCTACGGCTACATCGAGACGCCCGGCTTCGAGAACGTCGAGCTGTTCGCGCGCGGCGTCGGTGAATCCACCGACATCGTGACCAAGGAGATGTACGCCTTCGAGACCAAGGGCGGCGACAAGCTGGCCCTGCGGCCCGAGGGCACGGCGTCCGTGCTGCGCGCGGCCCTGCAGGCCAACTTGCACAAGGCGGGCAACCTGCCGGTGAAGCTCTGGTACTCCGGCTCCTACTACCGCTACGAAAACCCGCAGGCCGGCCGCTACCGCCACTTCTCCCAGGTCGGCGCCGAGGCGATCGGTGCCGAGGACCCGGCGCTGGACGCCGAGCTGATCATTCTGGCCGACCAGGCGTACCGGTCGCTCGGTCTGCGCAACTTCCGCATCCTGCTCAACTCGCTCGGCGACAAGGAGTGCCGCCCGGTCTACCGCGAGGCGCTCCAGACCTTCCTGCGCGACCTCGAGCTCGACGAGGACACCCGCCGCCGTATCGAGATCAACCCGCTTCGGGTCCTCGACGACAAGCGCGACGCGGTGCAGAAGCAGCTGGGTGGCGCGCCCATGCTGCGTGACTACCTGTGCGACGCGTGCAAGGCGTACCACGAGGAGGTCCGGGCGCTGATCACCGCGGCCGGTGTCGCCTTCGAGGACGACGAGAAGCTGGTCCGCGGTCTCGACTACTACACGCGCACCACCTTCGAGTTCGTGCACGGCGGTCTCGGCTCGCAGTCCGCGGTGGGCGGCGGCGGCCGCTACGACGGCCTGTCAGAGATGATCGGCGGCCCCGCGCTGCCGTCCGTAGGCTGGGCCCTCGGCGTGGACCGCACCGTGCTGGCGCTGCAGGCGGAGGGCATCGAGCTCGACACCCCGGCGGCCACCAGCGTGTACGCGGTGCCGTTGGGCGACGAGGCGAGGCGCGTGCTGTTCGGCATCGTGACCGAGCTGCGCAAGGCGGGCGTCGCGGCCGATTTCTCGTACGGCGGGAGGGGCCTCAAGGGCGCGATGAAGAACGCCAACCGCAGCGGTGCCCGGTACGCGATCGTCGCCGGCGAGCGTGATCTCGCCGACGGCGTGGTCCAGCTCAAGGACATGGAGTCGGGCGAGCAGGAGCCGGTGCCGGTCGCCGAGGTCCTCACCCGGCTGCGCGGCCGGCTCGGCTGAGACGCCGCGCGGTCCGGCCGGCAACGGCGATCGCGGGGCCCGTGGCGGACAACTGCCCCGGGCCCCCGCTCTGTTGCGGGCCGGGCGGACCGGCCGGTCCGGATCTTCCTTATCCGGATCGAACGGAGAAGATCCGTACCGGTGCGGCAGAATGGCCGTGCCCAGCAGCCCCGGAGCGATGGAACGGCGAAATGACGAGTGCAGCTGCCAAAGACGTGTCCCCCGACGAGGACGCACCCGGTGGGCGCGGGGTCGGCGCCGGCAGGGCCTTCGCCTGGCTGCTCGTCGTCACCGGCGCCGCCGGTCTGCTGGCCGCGTGGGTCATCACGATCGACAAGTTCAAAATCCTCGAGGCGAAGATCGCCGGCACCACCTTCACACCGGGGTGCAGCCTCAACCCGGTGGTCTCCTGCGGCAGCGTCATGGAGAGCGACCAGGCCGCGGCGTTCGGCTTCCCCAACCCGATGCTCGGACTGGTGACCTACGGCATCGTGGTCTGCGTCGGCATGAGCCTGCTCGCCGGTGCCCGGTTCCGACGTTGGTACTGGCTGACCTTCAACGCGGGCACCCTCTTCGGCGTCGGCTTCTGTACGTGGCTGATGCAGCAGTCGCTGTACGAGATCAACGCGCTGTGCCTGTGGTGCTGCCTGGCCTGGGTCGCCACGATCTTCATGTTCTGGTACGTGACCTCGCACAACGTCCGCCACGGGCTGCTGCCCGCGCCGTCCTGGGTGCGCGGTTTCCTCGACGAGTTCACCTGGGTGCTGCCCGTCCTGCACACCGGCGTGATCGGCATGCTGATCCTGACCCGGTGGTGGGACTTCTGGACCTCCT
Organism: Streptomyces sp. WAC00040; assembly: GCF_056835925.1. Taxonomy (NCBI): domain Bacteria; kingdom Bacillati; phylum Actinomycetota; class Actinomycetes; order Kitasatosporales; family Streptomycetaceae; genus Streptomyces; species Streptomyces sp. WAC00040. The sequence continues at coordinate 716,804 of NZ_JAKQZE010000003.1, read as the reverse complement.
GACCGGATCCGGCGCTGTCAGTGGGCTGACATAGGCTTCACAACGTGGAGCCCGACCTCTTTACCGCCGCAGCCGAAGAACGCCAGGAGAAGGACCCGACCAGCAGTCCACTGGCGGTCCGGATGCGCCCGCGCAACCTCGACGAGGTCGTCGGCCAGCGGCATCTGCTCAAGCCCGGTTCACCGCTGCGCCGCCTGGTCGGCGAAGGTGGCGGGGGAGGGCCGGCCGGCGTCTCGTCCGTGATCCTCTGGGGCCCGCCCGGCACGGGCAAGACCACGCTGGCCTATGTGGTCTCCAAGGCGACGAACAAGCGCTTCGTCGAGCTGTCCGCGATCACCGCGGGCGTCAAGGAGGTCCGGGCCGTCATCGAAGGCGCCAAGCGCGCCGCGGGCGGCTTCGGCAAGGAGACCGTCCTCTTCCTCGACGAGATCCACCGCTTCTCCAAGGCCCAGCAGGACTCGCTGCTGCCCGCTGTCGAGAACCGCTGGGTCACGCTGATCGCCGCCACCACCGAGAATCCGTACTTCTCGGTGATCTCCCCGCTGCTCTCCCGTTCGCTGCTGCTCACCCTGGAGCCGCTGACCGACGACGACGTCCGCGGCCTGTTGCGCCGGGCGCTCACAGAGGAGCGGGGGCTCGGCGGTGCCGTGTCGCTCCCCGAGGATGCGGAGGCGCATCTGCTGCGCATCGCGGGCGGCGATGCCCGCCGGGCGCTGACGGCCCTGGAGGCCGCGGCCGGTGCGGCCCTCGACAAGGGCGAGGACGGGATCAGCCTGGTGACCGTTGAGGAGACGGTCGACCGGGCGGCGGTGAAGTACGACCGCGACGGCGACCAGCACTACGACGTCGCCAGCGCGCTCATCAAATCGATCCGTGGTTCCGACGTGGACGCGGCACTGCACTATCTGGCGCGGATGATCGAGGCGGGGGAGGACCCGCGGTTCATCGCCCGACGGCTGATGATCTCGGCAAGCGAGGACATCGGCCTGGCGGATCCGACCGCGCTGCCGACGGCGGTGGCGGCCGCCCAGGCCGTCGCCATGATCGGTTTCCCCGAGGCGGCGCTGACCCTCAGCCATGCCACCATCGCCCTCGCGCTCGCCCCCAAGTCGAACGCGGCCACGACGGCGATCTCCGCGGCCCAGCAGGACGTGCGAGGCGGCCTGGCCGGCCCGGTCCCGCGCCATCTGCGCGACGGCCACTACAAGGGGGCGGCGAAACTGGGCCACGCCCAGGGATACGTCTATCCGCACGACGTCCCCGGCGGTATCGCGGCCCAGCAGTACGCACCGGACGCCGTGCACGGCAGGCGTTACTACGAACCGACGCGGTACGGCGCGGAGGCGCGGTACGCGGACGTGGTGGAGAAGGTGCGTGCGCGCCTGCGCGGCGAGGAGGACTGAGTGGCGTCAGAGGGACGCCGCCTCGAACAGTGTGTGCATCGCGCGGCGCAACTCGGTCACGTCCGCGACGGGTGCGGGGAAGTCGAAGCGGGCGTCGAAGCAGTGCTCGCCGGTGAACCGCACCCGCAGCCCGAACCGGTCCAGCGCCAGCGGTACCGCTCGCCGTCCTTCCTCTGCGGCCGTTCCTTCCCGATCGCCGAGCAGGGAGCCCAGGGCCTGCACCTGGTCGCTGTGCGCGGAGTGCAGATGCTGGAGCAGTTCGGTCTCGTGGGAGACGAGGGGGTCGACGGCCGCGTTCGCGAACTCCTCGGGTTCGACGCGGGCGGCACCCCACAGGTCGTCGACGCTCGCCTCGCCGACCTCGAGACGCAGCATCATGTACCCGGGCTCGGCCGCGAGGCCCGGGACGCTGGTCAGCCATCCGGAGACCCGGGCGCGGCCCCGGATACGGTCGCGCACGGCGACGGGCGCGACGTCGGTGAGCTCCAGTACCGCCGACAGCTCGTCGTCCTGTGCGTGGGTCGCGGCCCGCACGGCGGGCGAGTCGGCGGCGAACAGCAGGAAGACCTCCCCGTCGGTGCCGACCGCCCTGGCGTGGGGGCTCAGCTGCTCCGGCCGGGCGCCCTCCAGCCCCGGGACGAGCAGTACCGCTGAGCATGTACTCTGTACGAGAGTTCGTGTGCGCTCGGCTGCTGACGGCATCCGAGTGATTTCAAGCCCGCTGGGACGCGGCTGACCATGAGCTGATCGGACCTCCGTCACCTCGATGCCCGAAGAGGCATCGGCGTTGTTTGTGCTGTCCGTGATGCGCTTGGTGTTCCCAGGGCGAGACATGCGATCTCCTTGAGTAAGGTGAGCCTAACCTAACCTACAACGGAGGTCTGGAGAACGTGCCTAACCAGTCGCGTCCCAAGGTCAAGAAGTCGCGTGCGCTCGGTATTGCGCTGACGCCGAAGGCTGTCAAGTACTTCGAAGCCCGCCCCTACCCGCCGGGCGAGCACGGCCGTGGCCGCAAGCAGAACTCGGACTACAAGGTCCGTCTGCTCGAGAAGCAGCGCCTGCGTGCGCAGTACGACATCAGCGAGAAGCAGATGGCCCGCGCCTACGACCGCGCGCGCAAGGCCGAGGGCAAGACCGGCGAGGCGCTGGTCGTCGAGCTCGAGCGCCGCCTCGACGCCCTGGTTCTGCGTTCGGGCATCGCCCGCACCATCTACCAGGCCCGCCAGATGGTCGTCCACGGCCACATCGAGGTCAACGGCGGCAAGGTCGACAAGCCGTCCTTCCGCGTCCGTCCCGACGACGTCGTGATGGTCCGCGAGCGCTCCCGCGAGAAGACCCTCTTCCAGGTCGCCCGCGAGGGTGGCTTCGCCGCCGACGGTGAGACCCCGCGCTACCTGCAGGTCAACCTCAAGGCCCTGGCGTTCCGCCTGGACCGCGACCCGCAGCGCAAGGAAGTTCCGGTCATCTGCGACGAGCAGCTCGTCGTCGAGTACTACGCCCGCTGATCCTGGCGGTCCCTCCCGGCACCAGCCGGGGGAGGCGGCCGCTCGCAGCGCTTCAGCCCGCCGCTTCCCCACCGTTCCCGGTGGGGGAGTTGGCGGGCTCCCGCGTTTCCAGGGGCCGTACCCGCTGCGTGCGGACCGGCCCCGGCCGCGTGCTGCCGGGCGCCGCGAGCGCACGCCGCACCGCCGCGTCGAGGGACAGTCCACGGCCGTCGCGTACGCACTCCTCGAACCGCTCGTCACCCAGCAGCCGTCTCGCCCGCTCCTCGGACAGGGCGCGCGGCGCACCGAAATAGCCGGAGCCGAACAGGGAGGGGCCCACCGAGCCCCAGAGCGTGGCCGCCGCGCCCTGCAGGACCGCGGCCTCCGCCGGATCCCCCTCGCTGGCCGTCACCAGAGCCAGCAGCTCGAGGGCCAGGACCAGGCCGACGAGGTCGTTGAACCTGTGGTCGATGGCGACGCACACGTTCAGCAACTCCCGTGCCCTGTCGTACGTGTTCGACTCCCAGGCCGCGTAGGCGAGCACATAGAGCGCGTACGCGCGGGCCCACTGCTCGCCGTGGTCCTCGCAGACCTCATTGACCGCCTCGCACAGCGTGACCGCCGCGTCCAGCCGGTCCTGGAAGACCAGCGCCATGGCCAGTTCGACCCGGCCCATCAGGACGTTGCTGTTGAGCTCGCCCAGGTCCTCGTACGAGGCGAGCGCCGAGCGCAGCAGACCCTCGGCGCGCGGCATCTCGTCGGCGAGCAGGGCCAGGCAGCCCTTGCGGTGCGTCGCATAGGCGGCGGCAAGCCGGTCCTGCGCCCGGTCCGCCCGCTCGGCGCACTCGTGCAGCGCGGCCGCCGCGGCCGCCGGGTCGCCCTGCAGGACCGCCACGTAGCCGAGCACCCACAGTGCTTTGAGCCGTGTCTCCTCGTGCCCCGAGTCATCGGCGAGGCACCGGTCGAGCCAGTGCCGGCCCTCGGCGAGCCGACCGCAGCCGACCCAGTAGAACCAGAGGGTCCCCGCAAGATGCCGGCCCAGATGGGCGTCCTCGGGCTGTTCCAGGCACAGTTCGAGCGCCGCCCGCAGATTGGGGAGCGCGCTGTCGGCGCAGGCAGCCACTTCCGCCTGGCGCGGGCTGAACCACTCCAGTTCGCACCAGGTGGCGAGCCCCATGTACCAGTCGCGGTGCCGTCTGCGCAGCCGCTCCGCGTCGCCGATCGCGTGAAGCCACTCCGCCCCGTACTCACGGACCGTGTCCAGCAGGCGGTATCGCAGGCCGGCCGGCGTCTCCTCGCGGCAGACCACGGACTGGGCGACCAGCTCGCCGAGCACGTCGAGGACGCCGTCGGCGGGCAGGTCGGGGCCGGTGCAGATGTACTCGACCGCGTCCAGGTCGAACTGTCCGGCGAAGACCGACAGCCGTGCCCACAGCAGCCGTTCCTCCGGTGAGCACAGCTCATGGCTCCAGCCCACGGCGGTACGCAGGGTGCGATGGCGCGGAAGGCCTCCCCGGCAGCCGCCGGTGAGCAGTCCGAAGCGGTCGTCGAGCCGGTGCAGCAACTGGTCCAGGGAGAGCGCCGGCAGGCGTCCGGCGGCGAGTTCGAGCGCCAGCGGGATGTGTTCGAGTCGGCGGCACACCTCGAGGACCGCGGGCCGCTCGGTGCCGGTGGCACGGTGATTCGGCAGCACTGCGGCGGCCCGGGCCTCGAAGAGCGCCGCGGCGTCCTCCTCGGTCATCGAGGCCAGCTCGAAGATCTGCTCCCCGTCGAGCCGCAGCGGTCTACGGCCCACCGCGAGGACCTGCACCCCGGGAGCGCGGCGCAGCACGTCCCGTACGAGCTCGGCGCACTCGTCGACGATCTGCTCGAAGCCGTCCACGACGAGCAGCAGGCTGCTGCCCGCGAGTTCGTCGGTCACGACATCGCGGGGCGGCCTGGAGGTGTGATCGGTGACGCCGAGGCTCTCCGCAAGGGCGTGGGCCAGCAGATCGGGGTCCCGTAACAGGGACAGTTCGCACAGCCGCACCCCGTCGGCGTACCGATTCTGCACGGCCGCCGCTGCGTGCACCGCAAGGCGGGACTTGCCGACGCCGCCGGGTCCGACGACGGTGATCAGACGGGAGCTGTCGAGGGTGCCGATGAGCGCGGACAACTCGTCGTTGCGACCCACGAAACGGTTCAGTTCCGCGGGAAGACTGCTGTGGCGACGTCGCATAGGCAACGCAGAGTACTCATGCGTAAGCACTGCGTACAATCGGCCCGGAGAACCGGGCCACAGCGCGCCGGTAATGCGGTACGGGCCGCCGTCGAGGGCGCGATAGGCTCGGAGGGCGATTTCCCGTACACCCGAAGACGATGCAGAGAGCGGTGCGCAGTGACCGGTGGAGAGGTTGCCGGGATTCTGGTGGCCGTCTTCTGGGCGATCTTGGTCTCCTTCCTCGCCGTGGTGCTCGTGAGGCTGGCCCAGACGCTCAGGGCGACCACCAAACTCGTGGCGGACGTGACCGAACAGGCGGTGCCCCTGCTGGCCGACGCCTCGGCGACCGTGCGCTCCGCGCAGACCCAGCTCGATCGGGTGGACGCCATCGCGACCGACGTCCAGGAGGTCACCTCCAACGCCTCCGCGCTCTCCACGACCGTCGCCTCCACGTTCGGCGGCCCGCTGGTCAAGGTGGCCGCCTTCGGCTACGGCGTCCGCCGTGCCATGAGCCGCAAGGGCGACGACAAGCCCGTCGCGCCGTCGCGCCGTTCCGTGATCGTCGGCCGCACCGTGCCGGCGGCCCGGCGCTGGAACCGGAAGGGCTGAAGCACCATGTTCCGCCGCACGTTCTGGTTCACCGCCGGCGCAGCAGCCGGCGTATGGGCCACCACCAAGGTCAATCGCAAGCTCAAGCAGCTCACCCCCGAGAGCCTCGCCGCCCAGGCCGCGAACAAGGCCGTCGACGCGGGCCACAGGCTCAAGGACTTCGCGCTCGACGTCCGCGCCGGGATGGTGCAGCGCGAGGGCGAACTCGCCGAGGTGCTGGGGCTGCACGCGCCCGTCGACGGCGAACTGCCGGCCCAGCGGGGGCCGGCGGCTGTAGGGCGGGGGGAGCCCGCGCAGATCACGTACCTGCACGGCGGGAAGCCGGGCGGGAAGTCGTACCGCAAGCATTCGAACACCGAGCAGCCGCCCGGCGAAGAGCCGCACGGCGAGCATTCGTACAACCGGAATGAGGACCACTGATGGAGTCGGCTGAAATCCGCCGCCGCTGGCTGAGCTTCTTCGAGGAGCGCGGGCACACCGTCGTGCCTTCGGCGTCGCTCATCGCGGACGACCCGACTCTGCTCCTCGTCCCCGCGGGCATGGTCCCCTTCAAGCCGTACTTCCTCGGTGAGGTCAAGCCGCCCGCCCCGCGGGTGACCAGCGTGCAGAAGTGCGTGCGCACGCCGGACATCGAAGAGGTCGGCAAGACCACCCGGCACGGCACGTTCTTCCAGATGTGCGGCAACTTCTCGTTCGGCGACTACTTCAAGGAAGGCGCCATCGAGCTCGCCTGGGAACTGCTCACCAGCCCCCGGGACAAGGGCGGTTACGGCCTCGAGCCGGAGAAGCTCTGGATCACCGTCTACCTCGACGACGACGAGGCCGAGCAGATCTGGCGCGAGAAGATCGGCGTGCCCGCCGAGCGCATCCAGCGCCTCGGCAAGAAGGACAACTTCTGGTCGATGGGCGTCCCCGGCCCCTGCGGACCCTGCTCCGAGATCAACTACGACCGCGGTCCGGAGTTCGGCCCCGAGGGCGGCCCAGCCGTCAACGACGAGCGCTACGTGGAGATCTGGAACCTGGTCTTCATGCAGTACGAGCGCGGCGCCGGCGACGGCAAGGAGGACTTCCCGATCCTCGGGGACCTGCCGAGCAAGAACATCGACACCGGTCTCGGTCTCGAACGCCTCGCCATGATCCTGCAAGGCGTGCAGAACATGTACGAGACCGACACCCTGCGCGTCGTGATGGACAAGGCCACCGAGCTGACCGGCGTCCGCTACGGCGACAAGCACGAGTCCGACGTCTCCATGCGCGTGGTCGCCGACCACATCCGCACCTCCACGATGCTCATCGGCGACGGTGTCACCCCCGGCAACGAGGGCCGCGGCTACGTGCTGCGCCGCATCATGCGCCGCGCCATCCGCAACATGCGGCTCATGGGTGCCACCGGCCCGGTCGTGAAGGACCTCGTCGACGTCGTGATCGACACCATGGGGCAGCAGTACCCGGAGCTGATCACCGACCGTAAGCGGATCGAGACCGTCGCCCTCGCCGAGGAGGCCGCCTTCCTCAAGGCCCTCAAGAGCGGAACCAACATCCTCGACACCGCCGTCACGGAGACCAAGGCCAAGGGCAGCACTGTCCTGCCCGGCGACAAGGCCTTCCTGCTCCACGACACCTGGGGCTTCCCCATCGACCTCACCCTCGAGATGGCCGCCGAGCAGGGCCTGACCGTGGACGAGGACGGCTTCCGCCGCCTGATGAAGGAGCAGCGGGACAAGGCCAAGGCCGACGCCAAGGCCAAGAAGACCGGTCACGCCAACCTCACGGCCTACCGGGAGATCGCCGACACCTCGGGCAACACCGAGTTCACCGGCTACACCTCCACCGAGGGCGAATCCACCGTCGTCGGCCTGCTCGTCGACGGCGTGTCCTCCCCGGCCGCCTCCGAGGGCGACGAGGTGGAAATCGTCCTCGACCGCACGCCGTTCTACGCCGAGGGTGGTGGTCAGCTCGCCGACCAGGGCCGGATCAAGCTCCACTCGGGCGCCGTCATCCAGGTCCGTGACGTGCAGCAGCCGGTCCCGGGCGTCAGCGTCCACAAGGGTGTCGTCCAGGTCGGCGAGGTCACCGTGGGCGCCTCCGCCTACGCCGTCATCGACGTACGCCGCCGCCGTGCCATCGCCCGCGCCCACAGCGCCACCCACCTGACCCACCAGGCCCTGCGCGACGCCCTCGGCCCGACGGCCGCCCAGGCCGGCTCGGAGAACTCCCCGGGCCGCTTCCGCTTCGACTTCGGTTCGCCGAACGCCGTCCCCGGCACGGTCCTCACCGACGTCGAACAGAAGATCAACGAGGTCCTCGCCCGTGAACTCGACGTACACGCCGAGGTCATGAGCATCGACGAGGCCAAGAAGCAGGGCGCCATCGCCGAGTTCGGCGAGAAGTACGGCGAGCGGGTCCGCGTCGTGACGATCGGAGATTTCTCCAAGGAGCTGTGCGGCGGCACGCACGTCCACAACACCGCCCAGCTGGGTCTGGTGAAGCTGCTCGGCGAGTCCTCCATCGGCTCCGGCGTGCGCCGCGTCGAGGCCCTCGTCGGCGTCGACGCGTACAACTTCCTCGCCAAGGAGCACACGGTCGTCGCCCAGCTTCAGGAGCTGGTCAAGGGCCGCTCCGAGGAACTGCCGGAGAAGATCGCCGCCATGCTCGGCAAGCTGAAGGACGCCGAGAAGGAGATCGAGAAGTTCCGCGCGGAGAAGGTACTCGGCGCCGCCGCCGGGCTCGCCGAGGGCGCCAAGGACGTCCGTGGCGTCGCCCTCGTCACGGGCACCGTGCCGGACGGCACGTCCGCCGACGACCTGCGCAAGCTGGTCCTCGACGTGCGCGGCCGCATCCCGGGCGACCGTCCGGCCGTCGTGGCCGTCTTCACGACAGCCAACGGCCGTCCGCTCACGGTCATCGCCACCAACGAAGCCGCCCGCGAGCGCGGCCTCAAGGCCGGCGACCTGGTCCGCGCCGCCGCCAAGACGCTGGGCGGCGGCGGAGGCGGCAAGCCGGACGTCGCCCAGGGCGGCGGCCAGAACCCGGGCGCCATCGGTGACGCCGTGGCCGCCGTCGAGCGCCTCGTCGCCGAGACCGCGTGACCGAGGACAGGCCGAAGATGCGCCGCGGACGTCGCCTCGCGATCGACGTCGGGGACGCCCGGATCGGGGTCGCCTCGTGCGACCCCGACGGGCTCCTCGCCACGCCGGTGGAGACCGTGCCGGGACGTGACGTCCCGGCCGCCCACCGGCGGCTGCGCCAACTGGTGGAGGAGTACGACCCGATCGAGGTCGTGGTCGGCCTGCCCCGCTCGCTCAGCGGACGGGAAGGGCCGGCGGCCAAGAAGATCCGGGGCTTCGCACAGACGCTCGCACAGGGCGTCAATCCGGTGCCCGTCCGGTTGGTCGACGAGAGGATGACCACAGTGACGGCCACCCAGGGATTGCGTGCTTCGGGCGTGAAGTCCAAAAAGGGCAGGTCCGTCATCGACCAGGCTGCCGCTGTGGTGATCCTTCAGAACGCTCTGGAGTCCGAACGGGCGTCGGGCAATGCCCCGGGGGAGGGCGTCGAACCGATTGTCTGATCGCGATACGGTAACGTTCCGCGCGATGCGGCGGTGTTCGAACAGCCGCCGCACAGAAAAGAGGCGGAACGTTCCGCGCCGTCTCGCGGCCCTAGGGGATCGATGACTGAGTATGGCCGGGGCCCCGGCTCCGAACCGTGGCACCCTGAGGACCCCTTGTACGGGGATCAGGGGTGGGGAGGGCAGCAGCCCGCGGCCGGTCATGCTCCGTACGCCGGCGATCCGCAGCAGCAGTACCCGCAGCCGCAGCAGGGCCAGTACGACACCGGCCAGGGCCAGTACGCCCAGGGCCAGTACGACACCGGCCAGGGCCAGTACCACACGGGGCAGGGCCAGTACGCCCAGGGCCAGTACGACACCGGCCAGGGGCAGTACGACACCGGCCAGGGCCAGTACCACGACCCGTACCAGCAGGGCGGTCAGCAGCAGTACCAGGACCCGTACCAGCAGCCCCGGAACCAGCAGCCACAGCAGCACTACGACGGCGGCGGCTGGGACACCGGTCAGCACTCCGCGGCGCCGTACGGCTCCGACCCGTCCGCCACCTACGGCGGCGAGCCCGCCGGGTACGGCACCCGCCAGGAAGCCGACTACTACGGCACGCCCGACGCCTACCCGCCGCCGCAGCCACCCGGCCGGCGCCGCGCCGAGCCCGAGGCGGCCACCGACTGGGACGCCGAAGCCGCACAGGAGGAGACCCACCCCTTCTTCACCGGCGACGACAGCCGCGACGAGGACGACGGCTACGACGAAGAGGCGCGGGGCCGCGGTGACGGTGGCGGCCGCGACCGCCGTGGCAAGGGGACCAAGAAGAAGGGCGGCCGCAACGGCCTGGCATGCCTGGTCGTCGCGGCGGTCCTCGTGGGCGGCCTCGGGACCGTCGGCTACTTCGGCTACCAGTTCGTTCAGGGCCAGTTCGGTGAGCCGGAGGACTTCGAGGGCACAGGTATCGCCGCGACCGTCGAGGTGACGATCCCCAAGGGCGCCACGGGCAGCGAGATCGGGAACATCCTCAAGGAACTCGGCGTGGTCAAGAGCGTCGATGCGTTCGTCTCCGCCCAGGCCAAGAACCCCAAGGGCGGCACCATCCAGGACGGCGTCTACCTCCTGAAGAAGGAGCAGTCGGCCAAGAGCGCGGTCGAGTCGATGCTCAACCCCGCCAGCCGCAACAACCTGACGATCCCAGAGGGCACCCGCAACGCCACCGTCTACACGTCGATAGACAAGAAGCTCAAGCTCAAGCCGGGAACGACAAAGTCGGTCGCGGAGGCCAAGGCCGACAGTCTCGGGCTGCCCGACTGGGCGAAGAACCACAAGGACGTCAAGGACCCGCTCGAGGGCTTCCTCTTCCCGGCTGCCTACCCGGTCTCGCAGGGCGACAAGCCGGAGGCGATCCTCAAGAAGATGGTCGCCCGTGCCAACCAGGAGTACGAGAAGGCCGGCCTCGAGTCCAAGGCGAAGGGCCTCGGCCTCGAGAACCCGTGGGAGCTGCTCACGCTGGCCAGCCTCGTCCAGGTCGAGGGCAAGACGCACGACGACTTCCGCAAGATGTCCGAGGTCATCTACAACCGTCTCAAGCCCGAGAACACCGAGACGAACCAACTTCTCCAGTTCGACTCCGCCTTCAACTACCTCAAGGGTCAGAGCAAGATCGACATCTCTGAGGACGAGATCAACAGCAACCAGGACCCGTACAACACGTACACCCAGAGGGGTCTGACCCCGGGGCCCATCAGCAACCCGGGCAACGAGGCCCTGACGGCGGCCCTCAACCCGACGGACGACGGCTGGCTGTACTTCGTGGCCACGGACGGCATGAACAAGACCGAGTTCGCGAAGACGCTCGCCGAGCACCAGAAGCTGGTGGACAAGTTCAACGACTCGCGGGGCAGCTGATGGCGCCGCCCCGCCGGGCGGCCGTCCTCGGCTCGCCCATCGCGCATTCGCTGTCCCCGGTGCTGCACCGCGCCGCCTACGCCGAACTCGGCCTCGGCGACTGGTCCTACGACCGGTTCGAGGTCGACGAGGCCGCACTGCCCGGCTTCGTCGCGGCGCTCGACGCGTCATGGGCCGGCCTGTCGCTGACAATGCCGCTCAAGCGGGCGATCATCCCGCTGCTCGACGCGATCAGTGACACCGCTGCTTCCGTCGAGGCCGTCAACACCGTGGTGTTCACCGACGACGGCCGCCGGGTCGGCGACAACACCGACATCCCCGGCATGATCGCGGCGCTGCGCGAGCGAGGCGTCGAGACGGTGGACTCCGCCGCGATCCTCGGAGCCGGGGCCACCGCCTCCTCCGCGGTCGCCGCCCTGGCGCGTGTCTGCACCGGCCCGGTGACGGCCTACGTGCGCAGCGAGGCGCGCGCCGCCGAAATGCGTGGCTGGGGCGAGCGACTGGGCGTGGACGTCCGCACCGCCGACTGGTCGGCAGCGGCCGAGGCACTGCACGCGCCCCTGGTGATCGCCACCACTCCTGCCGGCACGACCGACGCCCTCGCCGCCGAGGTCCCGGCCGCGCCCGGCACCCTCTTCGACGTGCTGTACGACCCGTGGCCGACGGCCCTGGCGGCTGCCTGGTCGGGGAACGGCGGCGGGATCGTGGGTGGACTCGACCTCCTGGTCCACCAGGCGGTGTTCCAGGTCGAGCAGATGACGGGCCGGTCACCCGCGCCGCTACGGGCGATGCGTACCGCTGGTGAAGGCGCGCTCCGGGCCCGCTAGGATCGGCGCGTTCGATCAGGGGCACGTCAACAGCACAGGGGGAGCCCGGCCATGGAAACCGGTCAGCCGCAGGCGTCGATCGCCAAGAACATCTTCGAGGGCATCGTCTCGTTCCTGCCCGACTGGCTGCAGATCCCGATCATCTGCCTGATCATCCTGCTGGTCCTCCTCGGCTGGGCGTCATCGATCCGGAAGAAGATCGCCCGGCGCCGCGCCGCGCGCAACCCTCAGCCGGTGCCCGCGGCACCGGGCAACCAGGGCAGCGGTGCCGACTTCCTCGGCCCGTACGCCCCTGCTCAGCAGGCCCCGCAGCAGCCCGGCGGCGCCGCTTTCCTCGGCCCTCAGGCCCCCGCTCAGCAGGATCATCAGCAGCCCAGCGGTGCCGACTACCTGGGGGCGTACGCGCCCCAGCAGCGCCGCGACGGCGTCTGACCGGCTCGGGACCGGCTGTCCACGGGCGTCCGCCAGGTGGACCGGTGGCCGGGAGCGGGGCGGGGACGTGGGAGGATCGAGACAGGCGGGCCAGGGCCGCGCCTCCCCGGCCGCTGCCGGGAGGTTTCCCCAGGCCGCGCCGTCGCAGTTCCACGCGCGAGCATGAGGAGCACCGTTGAGCAGGTTGCGTTGGCTGACCGCAGGCGAGTCGCACGGACCCGCACTGGTGGCGACGCTGGAGGGTCTTCCCGCCGGTGTGCCGATCACCACCGACATGGTGGCGGACCACCTTGCGAGGCGGCGCCTCGGTTACGGTCGCGGTGCCCGGATGAAGTTCGAACGCGACGAGGTCACCTTCATCGGCGGCGTGCGCCACGGACTGACCATGGGCTCGCCGGTGGCGGTCATGGTCGGCAACACCGAGTGGCCGAAGTGGGAGAAGGTCATGGCGGCCGACCCCGTCGACCCCGACGAGCTCGCCCAGCTGGCACGTAACGCGCCCCTCACGCGGCCCCGGCCCGGTCACGCCGACCTCGCCGGCATGCAGAAGTACGCGCTCGAAGAGGCCCGCCCGATCCTGGAGCGCGCGAGCGCCCGTGAGACCGCGGCCCGGGTCGCCCTGGGCGCGGTGGCCCGTTCGTACCTGAAGGAGACGACGGGCATCGAGATCGTCTCCCACGTGGTCGAGCTGGCCGCGGCCAAGGCCCCGTACGGCGTCGTTCCCGTCCCCGCCGACGAGGAGCGCCTGGACGCCGACCCGGTCCGCTGCCTGGACGCCGACGCGAGCAAGGCGATGGTCGCCGAGATCGACCAGGCCCACAAGGACGGCGACACCCTCGGCGGCGTGGTGGAGGTCCTCGCGTACAACGTGCCGGTCGGCCTCGGCTCGCACGTCCACTGGGACCGCAGGCTCGACGCGCGTCTCGCCGCGGCCCTCATGGGCATCCAGGCGATCAAGGGTGTCGAGGTCGGCGACGGCTTCGACCTCGCCCGCGTACCCGGCTCCAAGGCGCACGACGAGATCGTGCCCACCGACGAGGGCATCCGCCGCACGTCCGGCCGGTCCGGCGGCACCGAGGGCGGCATGTCCACCGGCGAGCTGCTGCGCGTCCGCGCCGCGATGAAGCCCATCGCGACCGTTCCGCGCGCCCTGCGGACCATCGACGTGGAGACCGGCGAGCCCGCTGCCGCCCACCACCAGCGTTCCGACGTCTGCGCGGTGCCCGCCGCGGGCATCGTCGCCGAGGCGATGGTGGCCCTGGTCCTCGCCGACGCCGTGGCGGAGAAGTTCGGTGGCGACAGCGTCACGGAGACCCGCCGCAACGTCCGCTCGTACCTCGACAACCTGCACATCCGATGAGCGCCCCGCTGATCGTCCTCGTCGGGCCGATGGGGTCGGGCAAGTCCACGGTCGGCGAGCTGCTCGCCGGACGGCTCGGCGTGGCCTTCCGGGACACCGACGCGGACATCGTCGCCGCCGAGGGCCGCGAGATCTCCGACATCTTCGTCGAGGACGGCGAGGACCACTTCCGTGACCTCGAGCGCGCGGCCGTCCGGTCCGCCCTCGCGGAGCACCCGGGCGTGCTCGCCCTCGGGGGCGGCGCGATCCTCGACGAGGGGACCCGCGCGCTGCTCACCGGCCTGCCCGTCGCCTACCTGTCGATGGACGTGGAAGAGGCGGTGAAGCGCGTCGGGCTGAACGCGGCCCGCCCGCTGCTCGCCGTCAACCCCCGCCGGCAGTGGCGCGAGCTGATGGACGCCCGCCGGCCTCTCTACAACGAAGTGGCCCGCGTCGTCGTGGCCACCGACGACCGCACGCCCGAAGAGGTCGCACAGGCGGTCCTCGACGCACTGGAGCTGAAGGACGCATGACTGACCAGGCAGTGACCCGTATCCAGGTCGGCGGAACGGCCGGTACGGACCCGTACGAGGTGCTGGTCGGCCGGCAACTGCTCGGCGAACTGCCGGGCCTGATCGGGACCAAGGCCCAGCGGGTGGCGGTGCTCCACCCGGAGGCGCTCGCGGAGACCGGTGAGGCGCTGCGCGCGGACCTCGCGGACCAGGGCTACGAGGCCGTCGCGATCCAGGTGCCGAACGCGGAGGAGGCCAAGACCGTCGAGGTCGCGGCGTACTGCTGGAAGGCGCTCGGCCAGACCGGCTTCACCCGCACCGACGTCATCGTCGGCGTCGGCGGCGGCGCCACGACCGACCTCGCCGGGTTCGTCGCGGCGAGTTGGCTGCGCGGCGTGCGCTGGATCGCCGTCCCGACGACCGTGCTCGGCATGGTGGACGCGGCCGTTGGCGGCAAGACCGGCATCAACACCGCGGAGGGCAAGAACCTCGTCGGCGCGTTCCACCCGCCGGCCGGTGTGCTGTGCGACCTGGCGGCGCTCGACTCGCTGCCGGTCAACGACTACGTCAGCGGCATGGCGGAGATCATCAAGGCCGGCTTCATCGCCGACCCGGTCATCCTCGACCTCGTGGAGGCCGACCCGCAGGGCGCCCGCACGCCCGCCGGTCCGCACACGGCCGAGCTGATCGTGCGCTCCATCCAGGTCAAGGCCGACGTCGTCTCCAGCGACCTCAAGGAGTCCGGACTCCGCGAGATCCTGAACTACGGGCACACCCTGGCGCACGCCATCGAGAAGAACGAGCGCTACAAGTGGCGGCACGGCGCGGCCGTCTCCGTCGGCATGGTCTTCGCCGCCGAACTCGGCCGTCTCGCCGGGCGGCTGGACGACGCCACCGCCGACCGGCACCGCACGGTCCTCGAGTCCGTCGGGCTCCCGCTTACCTACCGCGGCGACCAGTGGCCCAAGCTGCTGGAGACCATGAAGGTCGACAAGAAGTCCCGCGGCAATCTGCTGCGCTTCATCGTCCTCGACGGCCTGGCCAAGCCGACCGTGCTCGAAGGCCCCGACCCGGCAGTCCTGCTCGCCGCCTACGGCGAGGTCTCCGCATGACCCGCCGGGTGCTCGTGCTCAACGGCCCCAACCTCGGCCGCCTCGGCTCCCGCGAGCCGGACGTCTACGGCGCGACCTCCTACGCCGGTCTGGTGGAAACCTGCCAGGCCCTCGGCAAGGACCTCGGCTTCGACGTCGACGTGCGCGAGACGAACGACGAGGGGGAGATGATCCGCTGGCTGCACGAGGCCGCGGACGGTTCAATTCCGGTCGTTCTGAACCCCGGTGCCTTCACGCACTACTCGTACGGGATGCGCGACGCCGCCGCCCAGCGGACGGCCCCGCTCATCGAGGTGCACATCTCCAACCCGTACACCCGCGAGGCCTTCCGCCACACCTCCGTGGTGGCCGCGGTCGCCAGCGGCACGGTGGCCGGCTTCGGTATCGGCTCCTACCGGCTCGCGCTGCGCGCGCTGGCGGAGGAACTCGACGGCTGACGCGCCGCCGCGCGGAGCAGGGCACTTCGAGCCGCCCTGGGCCGTTGTCGCTACGGCGGCCGGGCCCGGTCGCACATCCGAGCGGCACCGGGAGGGTACCGTTCGATAGCACGACGGCCGTGTCGGCCGTCCGACAGAGCGTCAGTCGTACGAGACGGAGTGGCACCGGATGCAGCACGCAGTGGGGGCTCCGCTGCCGCCGCCCCACGGACCGGGGCAGGGACCGACCGGATGGATACACGGTGCGCAGCACCCGGGCCCCGGGCTTCCCGCGGGTCCGCCACCGCCGCCGCCCGCGGCGCCCGCCGGCCCTTTGCCGCCACCCCCGCAGGGCTCCCCGGCGGGGCCCTCGGCGCCTCCCGGCCGGCCCGGTCCGGCACCGCACGGCGCCCCGCCGCGGCCCTCCCGCGAAACGACGGGGCACATCCAACTCCCGCCCGGCGGGCCGGTCCCCATACCCGCCCCGCCCCCGGCGGACAGCGGCACCGGCACGGCCATGCTCGCCGTGCTGCTGATCGGCCCGGCCGGCGCCGGAAAGACCACGGTGGCCCGCCACTGGGCCAACCACCGCCGGGTGCCGACGGCGCACATCAGCCTCGACGACGTCCGGGAATGGGTGTGCTCCGGCTTCGCCGACCCCCAGTCCGGCTGGAACGACAACTCCGAGGCCCAATACCGCCTCGCCCGCCGCACCTGCGGCTTCGCCGCCCGCAACTTCCTGGCCAACGGGATCTCCTGCATCCTCGACGACGCGGTCTTCCCCGACCGCCCCGCCGTCGGCCTCGGCGGCTGGAAACGCCATGTCGGCCCCGGCCTGCTGCCGGTGGTGCTCCTGCCCGGCCTCGAGATCGTCCTCGAACGCAACGCGGAGCGCAGCGGCAACCGACGTCTGTCCGACGAGGAGGTCGCAGGCATCCACGGACGGATGGCCGGGTGGTACGGGTCGGGCCTGCCGATCATCGACAACTCGAAGTACGACGTGGAGACGACGGCGCGCGTCCTCGACGACGTACTGGCACGCGCGATCGCGAGCCCCCCAAGCTGGTAGGCGGGTCGGGGTGCCGCCGCCTGCGGAGGGCTGCGCCCCCCGTACGGCCCGGCGGCCGGGGCGGCCCACTTCTTGAAACCGGAGCCCGGCCCCTACCTCCTGCGGGGGCGTACCGCGCTTCGCGCAGTGCCGTCGGACTCCACCTACGGCCTGGCGGTCGTGGGAGGTGCCCCGAACGGGCTGGAAGTGTCGCTGCGCGGCCTCCAGCCCTGCCGGCGGCTCAGGCCGCCTCCGCCGGACGGAGGAAATTCCAGCCTCGCCGGCGTGTGAGGGGCGGGGATCCGGTGAGCCCGCACCGCCGGGCGTAGGGGGAGAAGCCCCCGAAGCACCGCGCGGAGCGCGGTGACCGGTCCGGGCCGAGCCCGGTTCAGGGAAGTGACGGGTCCCCGGAACGCACGGCCGCACGGGAACGCGTTCCCGCCGCGCGGACCCGCTCGGCCCTGTCACCGGGCCCTCCGCGCCCCACGCTCGTACGCTCGAAGAATGTCTGAGGTGTATGGGGTCCGTCGTGGCCGACTGCGCGATCGATGCGCCGCGACCGGCAGCGCGGCGGCCCTGATCTCCCGGCCCGCGAACGTCCGGTATCTCGCCGGAGGGGCTCCGCCCGGTGCGGTGCTGCTCCTCGGGCCCGCCGACGACGTGCTCGTCTGTCCCCGCACGCCGACCGGCGATCCCGCCGACGGGCGGCCGGACGAGGGGCTGCGGCTTGTCGTGATGCAGACGTCCACCGGTGACGCGGCGGTCGCAGCCGCCGAGCTGGCGCGTACGGAGGGCGTCGAGTCACTGGCGGTCGAGGAACACCATCTGACGGTCGCCCGGCACCGTGCGCTCGGATCGGTCGCCCCCCGGCTGCGCTTCGCCGATCTCGGGCTCGCCGTCGAGCAGCAGCGGATCGTCAAGGACGAGGACGAGATCGCCTGTCTGCGTATCGCCGCGGAGATCACCGACCAGGCGCTCGGTGAGCTGCTCGAGTCCATCCTCGTCGGCCGCACCGAACGGCATCTCGCCCTTGAGCTGGAGCGCCGTCTGGTCGACCACGGCGCCGACGGCCGCGCGTTCCCGACCTCCGTCGCCACCGGCCCCAACTCGGGACGAACAGGGCACCGCCCGAGCGACCGGCGTGTGGAGGAGGGTGATTTCCTCTCCGTCTGCCTCGGTGCGAACTACCGCGGCTACCGTTGCGAGATCGGCCGTACCTTCGTGATCGGCACGACCCCGGCCGACTGGCAGATCGAGCTCTACGAGCTCGTCTTCGCCGCTCAGCGGGCCGGCCGGGAGGCCCTGCTGCCCGGCACGGCGTACCGCGACGTCGACCACGCCGCACGGCAGATCCTGGATGTCGCGGGTCACGGGGAGGAGCTCCCGCCCCGCACCGGGCACGGTGTCGGGCTCGAAATCGACGAGGACCCGCAGCTCGCCCCTGCGGCCATGGGTAAACTGGACGCTTGTGTGCCGGTCACCGTCGAACCGGGGGTCCACCTCCCGGGCCGGGGCGGAGTCCGGATCGATGACACGCTCGTCGTGCGCCAGGAGGCGGACGGCGGACCCGAGCTACTCACCATCACGACCAAGGAGCTGCTCGCGCTGTAGCGAGCCGCGGTGCGAAAGACTTGGTCGTCCACCCAGCGTCAGTCCAGGAGATTCCGCAACCGTGGCTTCCACGAACGACCTCAAGAACGGCATGGTGCTCAAGCTCGACGGAGGCCAGCTCTGGTCCGTCGTCGAGTTCCAGCACGTCAAGCCCGGCAAGGGCCCGGCCTTCGTGCGCACCAAGCTCAAGAACGTGCTCTCCGGCAAGGTCGTCGACAAGACCTTCAACGCCGGCGTGAAGGTCGAGACGGCCACCGTCGACCGCCGCGACATGCAGTTCTCTTACATGGACGGCGAGTACTTCGTCTTCATGGACATGCAGACCTACGACCAGCTGATGGTCGACCGCAAGCAGGTCGGCGACGCCGCGAACTTCCTCATCGAGGGCTTCACCGCCAGCGTCGCGCAGCACGAGGGCGAGGTGCTCTACGTGGAGCTGCCGGCCGCCGTCGAGCTGACCGTCCAGCACACCGAGCCCGGCGTGCAGGGCGACCGTTCCACCGGTGGTTCCAAGCCCGCCACCCTGGAGACCGGCTACGAGATCCAGGTCCCGCTCTTCATCACCACTGGTGAGAAGATCAAGGTCGACACCCGCTCGGGCGACTACCTCGGCCGGGTGAACAGCTAACCGTGGCTGCCCGTAACAAGGCCCGCAAGCGCGCCTTCCAGATCCTCTTCGAGGCCGACCAGCGCGGGGCGACCGTGCACACGGTCCTCGCGGACTGGGTCCGGCACGCCCGTACCGACGAGCGGCAGCCGCCGGTCGCCGAGTACACGATGGACCTCGTCGAGGGGTACGCGGAGCACGCGGACCGTATCGACGAGCTCATCGCCACCTACGCCGTCGGCTGGACCATCGACCGTATGCCGGTCGTGGACCGCAACATCCTCCGGCTCGGCGCTTACGAGCTGGTCTGGAAGGACGAGACCCCCGACGCGGTGGTGATCGACGAGGCGGTGCAACTCGCCAAGGAGTTCTCCACGGACGAGTCGCCGGCCTTCGTGAACGGCCTGCTGGGCCGTTTCAAGGACCTCAAGCCGAGCCTGCGCCGCGACTGATTCGCGTCCCCGCCGGTTTCACCAGGCCCGGGGCGGAAGACGAAAGTCTTCCGCCCCGGGCCTGGTGTTTTCCCACCGCCCGTGCAGCCCCGCCGGCCCGCCCGCGCCCGGCGCGGGCCGGTCGGGTGTGGTGGGTGGGCCGGGTCCGGAGGCCGGGCTGTCCCGGCGGGGCCCACGCCCGGTGAGGCCGCGGCGGGGGAGCGGGCCCGAGGGATGCCGGGGCCGGGAATGGCGGAGGGCGGGGCCGGTGGAATCCGGCCCCGCCCTCCGGCGTGACGTTTTTTCAAGAGTTCATGCAGAGCCAGCCGGGGATCAGCTCTCCTCGTGCGCCACCGCACGGCGCGCGTCCGCGTCCAGCACACCCCAACTGATGAGCTGCTCGGTCAGCACCGACGGGGACTGGTCGTAGATCACGGCCAGGGTGCGCAGGTCGTCCTGGCGGATCGACAGCACCTTGCCGTTGTAGTCGCCGCGCTGCGACTGGATCGTCGCCGCGTACCGCTGGAGCGGGCCGGCCTTCTCCTGGGGGACGTGCGCCAGGCGCTCCAGGTCCAGGACGAGCTTCGGCGGCGGCTCGGCGGCACCGCCGGGCGTGGTGCCGGGCAGCAGTTCCTGCACCGGGACGCCGTAGAAGTCCGCCAGCTCGGCGAGGCGCTGCACCGTGACGGCACGGTCGCCGCGCTCGTACGAACCCACGACCACGGCCTTCCAGCGGCCCTGGGACTTCTCTTCGACGCCGTGGAGGGACAGCCCCTGCTGGGTGCGGATGGCGCGGAGCTTGGCCCCGAGCTGTTTTGCGTATTCGCTGGACATATAGCTCCCCGGACGCAGTGACGACGTGCGGCTCCGCCGCGTGGCTGGTAACTCACTGTGAGGTTACGCAGCGTTACTTGGATGAGTCAAGCCGAATGGGTCCGGACCGGTTCCGGCCGGTGGCCGGTGGACCCGGATCAATGCATCCATCAAGCCCTGGTAACGTTGAGCGCGCAATTCCGACGTCCTTTAAGGTCCGTCCCGTGAGGCGGAGAAGGAGGTCCGTTTCCTATGGACGCTTCCAGTAGTTCCGATGCCGCCAGGCCCGTTCTCGAAGGCCCCGACATCGCGCGGGTACTGACCCGTATCGCCCATGAGATCGTCGAGCGCGCCAAGGGCGCCGACGACGTGGTACTCCTCGGCATCCCGACCCGCGGTGTGTATCTGGCCCGCCGGCTCGCGCAGAAGCTCGAAGGCATCACCGGCCGCAGGATCCCGGTCGGCTCCCTCGACATCACCATGTACCGCGACGACCTGCGGCTGAAGCCCGCCCGTGCGCTGGCCCGCACCGAGATCCCCGGTGACGGCATCGACGGTCGCCTCGTCGTCCTCGTCGACGACGTGCTCTTCTCCGGCCGCACCATCCGCGCCGCGCTCGACGCCCTCGGCGACCTCGGCCGGCCCCGGGCCGTGCAGCTCGCCGTCCTGGTCGACCGCGGCCACCGTGAGCTGCCCATCCGCGCCGACTACGTCGGCAAGAACCTCCCCACGTCGCTGCGCGAGACGGTCAAGGTCCAGCTCTCGGAGGAGGACGGTCGCGACACCGTCCTGCTCGGTGTGCGGGAGACCGCCCCCACCGCGGAGCGCTAGCACCCCCGTACGGCCACCCCTTCGTACGGCGTGCCCTTCCGCGCCCCCGCATGCCTCGCAACCTCCACAGACCTGGAGAAATCCTCCGATGATGCGTCACCTCATCTCGGCCGCCGACCTCACCCGCGACGAAGCCGTCCTCATCCTCGACACCGCGGAGGAGATGGCACGGGTCGCCGACCGGCCGATCAAGAAGCTTCCCGCCCTGCGCGGCCGCACCGTCTGCAACCTCTTCTTCGAGGACTCCACCCGCACCCGGATCTCGTTCGAGGCCGCCGAGAAGCGCCTCTCCGCCGACGTCATCAACTTCGCGGCCAAGGGCTCGTCCGTCTCCAAGGGCGAGTCACTGAAGGACACCGCACAGACCCTGGAGGCGATGGGCGTCGACGCCGTCGTCATCCGGCACGGTGCGTCCGGTGCCCCCTACCGCCTCGCCAACTCCGGCTGGATCGACGCGCCCGTCATCAACGCCGGCGACGGCACCCACCAGCACCCGACCCAGGCCCTGCTCGACGCCTTCACCATGCGCCGCCGCCTCGTCGGCAAGGACGACGGGATCGGGCAGGACCTGGCCGGCAGGCGCATCACGATCGTGGGCGACGTACTGCACAGCCGGGTCGCCCGCTCCAACGTGGACCTGCTGCACACCCTCGGCGCCGAGGTCACCCTCGTCGCCCCGCCGACCCTGGTGCCGGTCGGCGTGGAGACCTGGCCCTGCGAGGTCTCCTACGACCTGGACTCGACCCTGACCAAGTCCGACGCGGTGATGATGCTGCGCGTCCAGCGCGAGCGGATGAACGCCGCGTTCTTCCCCACCGAGCGCGAGTACTCCCGGCGCTACGGCCTGGACGGCGAGCGGATGGCGCGGATGCCGGAGCACGCGATCGTGATGCACCCCGGGCCCATGGTCCGCGGCATGGAGATCACCGCAGAGGTCGCGGACTCACCCCGCTGCACCGTCGTGGAGCAGGTCGCCAACGGCGTGTCGATCCGCATGGCGGTGCTGTACCTGCTGCTCGGCGGCAACGAGTCCGACGCCCCCACCACGAACACCCGTACCGAGGAGAAGTAAGACGATGAGCAAGACCCTGATCCGCGGTGCGAAGGTACTCGGCGGCGAGCCCCAGGACGTGCTGATCGACGGCGCGACCGTCGAGCGCGTCGGCACCGGCCTCGAGGCCGGGGACGCGACGGTGATCGAGGCCCAGGGGCAGATCCTGCTGCCGGGCCTGGTCGACCTGCACACCCATCTGCGCGAGCCGGGCCGCGAGGACTCCGAGACGGTCCTCACCGGCACCCGCGCGGCGGCGAGCGGCGGCTACACCGCGGTGTTCGCCATGGCCAACACCTTCCCCGTCGCCGACACCGCCGGTGTGGTGGAGCAGGTCTACAGACTCGGCAAGGAGTCCGGTTACTGCGACGTCCAGCCCATCGGCGCGGTCACCGTCGGCCTCGAGGGCAAGAAGCTCGCCGAGCTCGGCGCCATGCACGAGTCCGCGGCCGGCGTCACCGTCTTCTCCGACGACGGCAAGTGCGTCGACGACGCCGTGATGATGCGGCGCGCGCTGGAGTACGTGAAGGCCTTCGGCGGCGTCATCGCCCAGCATGCCCAGGAGCCCCGCCTCACCGAGGGTGCCCAGATGAACGAGGGCATCGTCTCCGCCGAGCTCGGACTCGGCGGCTGGCCGGCCGTCGCGGAGGAGTCGATCATCGCCCGCGACGTCCTCCTCGCCGAGCACGTCGGCTCCCGCGTCCACATCTGCCACCTCTCCACCGCCGGC
Source organism: Streptomyces sp. WAC00040 (assembly GCF_056835925.1). Classification (NCBI taxonomy): domain Bacteria; kingdom Bacillati; phylum Actinomycetota; class Actinomycetes; order Kitasatosporales; family Streptomycetaceae; genus Streptomyces; species Streptomyces sp. WAC00040. The sequence continues at coordinate 693,881 of NZ_JAKQZE010000003.1, read as the reverse complement.
TCCGTCGAGATCGTGCGCTGGGCCAAGTCCCGCGGCATCGACGTCACCGCCGAGGTCACCCCGCACCACCTGCTGCTGACCGACGAGCTCGTCCGCTCGTACAACCCGGTCTACAAGGTCAACCCGCCGCTGCGCACCGAGCGCGATGTCATGGCGCTGCGTGAGGCGCTCGCCGACGGCACGATCGACATTGTCGCGACCGACCACGCCCCCCACCCGCACGAGGACAAGGACTGCGAGTGGGCCGCAGCGGCCATGGGCATGGTCGGCCTGGAGACCGCGCTGTCCGTCGTCCAGCAGACGATGGTCGAGACGGGACTGCTCGACTGGGCCGGGGTCGCCGACCGGATGTCCTTCAGGCCCGCGGTCATCGGCGGGGCGAAGGGCCACGGACGGCCCGTCTCGGCTGGTGAGCCCGCGAACCTCACCCTCGTCGATCCGTCATACCGTGGAGCCGTGGACCCCGCGGGCTTCGCCTCCCGCAGCCGCAACACCCCGTACGAGGGCCGTGAGCTGCCGGGACGCGTCACGCACACCTTCCTGCGGGGCCGGGCAACGGTTGTGGACGGGAAGCTGGCGTGACACCTGCACTGATGATTCTGGCCGCCGAGCAGAAGTCGGCGGAGGTGACGGACTGGGCCGCCCGCATCGGCTGGGTCGTCGGACTGCTGGCCTTCGTCGCCTTCGTCTACTGGCTGATGCGCCAGGGATGGAAGTGGCGCGGCAGCCTCCAGTCGGACCTGCCGGAGCTGCCCGGCGTGCCCGCGGAGCCCGGTGACACGAAACTGGCCATGACGGGCCGCTACCACGGCTCCACCACCGCCGGGCAGTGGCTCGACCGGATCGTCGCCCACGGACTCGGCACCCGCAGCCGCGTCGAGCTCACGCTCACCGACGCGGGACTGGCCGTGGTACGTCCCGGCGCACAGGACTTCTTCGTACCGGTCCGGGCGCTGCGCGAGGCCCGCCTCGACAAGGGCATCGCCGGCAAGGTCCTCGCGGAGGGCGGTCTGCTGATCGTCACCTGGGCGCACGGCGACAAGCTGATCGACTCCGGGTTCCGCTCGGACCACGCGGCCGAGCAGAGCGAATGGGTCGACACCCTGACACACATGATCAAGACGACGGAAGGCACCGCACGATGACGACCTCCACCCGGGGAGCCGCCAAAGCTCCCGCCGTACTCGTCCTGGAGGACGGCCGCACCTTCCGCGGCCGTGCTTACGGGGCCGTGGGGGAGACCTTCGGCGAGGCGGTGTTCAACACCGGCATGACGGGCTACCAGGAGACGCTGACCGACCCGTCGTACCACCGCCAGGTCGTGGTCATGACCGCGCCGCACGTCGGCAACACCGGCGTCAACGACGAGGACGACGAGTCGAAGAAGATCTGGGTCGCCGGCTATGTCGTACGCGACCCCGCCCGAATCCCCTCGAGCTGGCGCTCCCGCCGCACCCTCGACGACGAACTGGAGGCCCAGGGCGTCGTCGGCATCAGCGGCATCGACACCCGCGCCCTCACCCGCCATCTGCGTGAGCGGGGCGCGATGCGCGTCGGAATCTTCTCCGGTGACGCCCTCGCGGACGAGGCGACGCTGCTCGCCCGGGTCCTCGAAGCGCCCGAGATGAAGGGCGCAGACCTGTCCGCGGAGGTCGCCACCACCGAGGCGTACGTCGTCCCGGCGATCGGCGAGAAGAAGTTCACCGTCGCCGCGCTCGACCTCGGCATCAAGGGCATGACGCCGCACCGCATGGCGGAGCGCGGCATCGAGGTCCATGTCCTGCCGGCCACCGCCACCGCCGACGACGTGTACGCGGTGAACCCGGACGGGGTCTTCCTCTCCAACGGCCCCGGCGACCCCGCCACCGCCGACCTGACCGTCATCAAGGCGGTGCTCGAGCGCAAGACGCCGCTGTTCGGCATCTGCTTCGGCAACCAGTTGCTCGGCCGCGCGCTCGGCTTCGGCACCTACAAGCTGAAGTACGGCCACCGGGGCATCAACCAGCCCGTGCAGGACCGGACGACCGGCAAGGTCGAGGTCACCGCGCACAACCACGGCTTCGCCGTCGAGGCCCCCCTCGACAAGGTGTCCGACACCCCCTACGGCCGCGCCGAGGTCTCCCACGTCTGCCTCAACGACAACGTGGTGGAGGGCCTCCAGCTGCTCGACCAGCCGGCCTTCAGCGTCCAGTACCACCCGGAGGCGGCCGCGGGCCCGCACGACGCCGCGTACCTCTTCGACCGCTTCACATCTTTGATGAACACCGCCATGGAGGCCGAGCGTGCCTAAGCGCACCGATATCCAGTCCGTCCTGGTCATCGGCTCCGGCCCGATCGTCATCGGCCAGGCCGCCGAGTTCGACTACTCCGGCACCCAGGCCTGCCGCGTCCTCAAGGCAGAGGGCCTGCGCGTCATCCTGGTGAACTCCAACCCGGCGACGATCATGACCGACCCGGAGATCGCCGACGCCACCTACGTCGAGCCGATCACCCCCGAGTTCGTCGAGAAGATCATCGCCAAGGAGCGCCCCGACGCGCTGCTGCCCACCCTCGGCGGCCAGACCGCGCTCAACACCGCCATCTCCATGCACGAGCAGGGTGTGCTGGAGAAGTACGGCGTCGAGCTCATCGGCGCCAATGTCGAGGCGATCAACAAGGGCGAGGACCGAGACCTGTTCAAGGGCGTCGTCGAGGCCGTCAACGCCAAGATCGGCCACGGCGAGTCGGCCCGCTCGGTCATCTGCCACTCGATGGACGACGTGCTCAAGGGCGTCGACACCCTCGGCGGCTACCCCGTGGTCGTCCGCCCGTCCTTCACCATGGGCGGCGCCGGCTCCGGCTTCGCGCACGACGAGGAGGAACTGCGCCGTATCGCCGGCCAGGGCCTCACCCTCTCGCCGACCACCGAGGTGCTCCTCGAGGAGTCCATCCTCGGCTGGAAGGAGTACGAGCTGGAGCTGATGCGCGACAAGCACGACAACGTCGTGGTCGTCTGCTCCATCGAGAACTTCGACCCGATGGGCGTGCACACCGGCGACTCGATCACCGTCGCCCCGGCGATGACGTTGACCGACCGCGAGTACCAGCGCCTGCGCGACATCGGCATCGCGATCATCCGCGAGGTCGGCGTCGACACCGGCGGCTGCAACATCCAGTTCGCGGTGAATCCGGACGACGGCCGGATCATCGTCATCGAGATGAACCCGCGTGTCTCCCGGTCCTCCGCCCTCGCGTCCAAGGCCACCGGCTTCCCGATCGCCAAGATCGCCGCGAAGCTCGCCGTCGGCTACACGCTGGACGAGATCCCGAACGACATCACCGAGAAGACCCCGGCATCCTTCGAGCCGACCCTCGACTACGTCGTCGTCAAGGCGCCGCGATTCGCGTTCGAGAAGTTCCCCTCGGCCGACGCCACCCTCACCACGACCATGAAGTCCGTCGGCGAGGCCATGGCCATCGGCCGGAACTTCACCGAGGCGCTGCAGAAGGCGCTGCGCTCACTGGAGAAGAAGGGCAGCCAGTTCGCCTTCACCGGTGAGACCGGCGACAAGGACGAGCTGCTGCGTGAGGCGGTCCGTCCCACCGACGGCCGGATCAACACCGTCATGCAGGCCATCCGCGCCGGGGCCACCCCCGAGGAGGTCTTCGACGCGACGAAGATCGACCCGTGGTTCGTCGACCAGCTGTTCCTGATCAAGGAGCACGCGGACGAACTCGCCGCCGCGGAGAAGCTCCATCCCGAGCTGCTCGCCGACGCCAAGCGCCACGGCTTCTCCGACGCCCAGATCGCCGAGATCCGCGGCCTGCGCGAGGACGTCGTGCGCGAGGTGCGCCACGCGCTCGGCATCCGCCCGGTCTACAAGACGGTCGATACCTGCGCCGCCGAGTTCGCCGCCCGCACCCCGTACTTCTACTCGTCCTACGACGAGGAGTCCGAGGTCGCGCCTCGTTCCAAGCCCGCCGTGATCATCCTCGGCTCCGGTCCGAACCGCATCGGCCAGGGCATCGAGTTCGACTACTCCTGCGTCCACGCCTCCTTCGCGCTGCACGACGCCGGGTACGAGACCGTGATGGTCAACTGCAACCCGGAGACCGTCTCCACGGACTACGACACCTCCGACCGCCTGTACTTCGAGCCGCTGACGCTCGAGGACGTGCTGGAGATCGTGCACGCCGAGTCGCTGGCCGGCCCGATCGCCGGTGTCGTCGTCCAGCTCGGCGGCCAGACCCCGCTGGGCCTGGCCCAGGCGCTCAAGGACAACGGCGTCCCGGTCGTCGGCACCCCGCCGGAGGCCATCCACGCCGCCGAGGACCGCGGCGCGTTCGGCCAGGTGCTCGCCGAGGCCGGGCTGCCCGCGCCGAAGCACGGCACCGCCACCACCTTCGCGGGTGCCAAGGCCATCGCCGACGAGATCGGCTACCCGGTCCTGGTCCGCCCGTCGTACGTGCTCGGCGGCCGCGGCATGGAGATCGTGTACGACGAGGCGCGCCTCGAGGCGTACATCGCCGAGTCCACCGAGATCTCCCCGACCCGCCCGGTGCTGGTCGACCGCTTCCTCGACGACGCCATCGAGATCGACGTCGACGCCCTCTACGACGGCACCGAGCTCTACCTCGGCGGCGTGATGGAGCACATCGAGGAGGCCGGCATCCACTCCGGCGACTCGGCCTGCGCCCTGCCCCCGATCACGCTCGGCGGCTTCGACATCAAGCGACTGCGCGCCTCCACCGAGGCCATCGCCAAGGGTGTGGGCGTGCGCGGACTGATCAACATCCAGTTCGCCATGGCCGGCGACATCCTCTACGTCCTCGAGGCCAACCCCCGTGCCTCCAGGACCGTGCCCTTCACCTCGAAGGCGACCGCTGTCCCGCTCGCCAAGGCCGCCGCGCGCATCTCGCTCGGCGCGACGGTCGCCGAACTGCGCGAGGAGGGCCTGCTGCCGAAGAACGGCGACGGCGGCACCCTGCCGCTCGACGCGCCGATCTCCGTCAAGGAGGCCGTCATGCCGTGGTCGCGCTTCCGCGACGTGCACGGCCGCGGCGTGGACACCGTCCTCGGCCCGGAGATGCGCTCCACCGGCGAGGTCATGGGCATCGACACGGTCTTCGGCACGGCGTACGCCAAGTCGCAGGCCGGCGCGTACGGCCCGCTGCCCACCAAGGGCCGCGCGTTCGTCTCCGTCGCCAACCGCGACAAGCGCTCGATGATCTTCCCGGCCCGCGAGCTGGTCGCCCACGGCTTCGAGCTGATGGCCACCTCGGGGACCGCCGAGGTCCTCAAGCGCAACGGCATCAACGCGACCGTCGTGCGCAAGCAGTCGGAGGGCGAGGGGCCGGCCGGTGAGAAGACCATCGTCCAGCTGATCCACGACGGCGAGGTCGACCTCATCGTCAACACCCCCTACGGCACGGGCGGCCGCCTCGACGGCTACGAGATCCGCACCGCCGCCGTCGCGCGGGGCGTCCCGTGCCTGACGACGGTGCAGGCGCTCGCTGCCGCCGTCCAGGGCATCGACGCGCTCAACCGCGGTGACGTCGGCGTCCGTTCACTGCAGGAACACGCGGAACACCTGACCGCGGCCCGCGACTAGCAACGACGAGGGGGACACCGGAAACGGTGTCCCCCTCCTCATGAGGACACCACTTCCCATGTACAAGTTCTTCTTCAATCTGGTCTTCAAGCGGATGGACCCGGAGCAGGCCCACTACCTGGCCTTCCGCTGGATCCGGCTCGCGGTCCGCGTCCCCGTCCTGCGCACCTTCGCCGCCGCGGTCCTGGCGCCCCGCTACAAGGAGCTGCGCACCGAGGCGCTCGGCCTGCGGATGCACGGCCCCTTCGGTCTCGCGGCCGGCTTCGACAAGAACGCCGTCGCCATCGACGGCATGTCGATGCTCGGCTTCGACCACGTCGAGATCGGCACGGTCACCGCGCAGCCCCAGCCCGGCAACCCCAAGAAGCGCCTCTTCCGGCTCGTCGCCGACCGTGCCCTGATCAACCGGATGGGCTTCAACAACGACGGCTCGGCCGCCGTCGCCGAGCGCCTCGCTGCCCGCCGCGAGATCTTCCGCACGGTCGTAGGCGTCAACATCGGCAAGACCAAGGTGGTCCCCGAGGAGGAGGCGGTCGCCGACTACGTGACCTCCACCGAGCGCCTGGCCGCCCACGCCGACTACCTCGTCGTCAACGTCTCCTCGCCGAACACCCCCGGCCTGCGCAACCTCCAGGCCACCGAGTCGCTGCGCCCGCTGCTGACCGCCGTGCGAGAGGCCGCCGACCGGACGGTGACGGACCGCCGCGTCCCGCTGCTCGTCAAGATCGCCCCCGACCTCGCGGACGAGGACGTCGACGCCGTCGCCGACCTCGCCCTGGAGCTGGACCTGGACGGCATCATCGCCACCAACACCACCATCGCGCGGGAGGGCCTCGGCCTGAGGTCCCCGGCCGATCTGGTCAAGGAGACCGGCGGGCTGTCCGGCCGGCCCGTCAAGGAGCGCTCCCTGGAGGTCCTGCGCCGCCTCTACGCCCGTGTGGGCGACCGCATCACCCTCGTCGGCGTCGGCGGCATCGAGAACGCCGAGGACGCCTGGCAGCGCATCCTCGCCGGCGCCACCCTCGTCCAGGGCTACAGCGCCTTCATCTACGAGGGCCCCTGCTACGCCCGCGCCATCCACAAGGGTCTCGCCGCGCGCCTCGCCGCGAGCCCGTACGCCACCCTCGCCGAGGCCGTCGGCGCCGAGACGCGAAAGGCCGCTTCATGACCCTCCCGGAAACCTTCGGCACACGGCTGCGCCACGCCATGGACACCCGCGGCCCGCTCTGCGTCGGCATCGACCCGCACGCCTCGCTGCTCACCGCGTGGGGACTGAACGACGACGTCGACGGCCTCGAACGGTTCACCCGCACCACGGTCGAGGCGCTGGCCGACCGGGTCGCCGTCCTCAAGCCGCAGTCAGCGTTCTTCGAGCGCTTCGGCTCGCGCGGCATCGCCGTGCTGGAGAAGGCCGTGGCGGAGGCGCGCGAGGCCGGCGCGCTGGTGCTGATGGACGCCAAGCGGGGCGACATCGGCTCAACCATGGGCGCGTACGCGGAGACCTACCTCCGTAAGGACTCCCCGCTGTTCTCCGACGCTGTCACCGTCTCCCCGTACCTGGGCTTCGGATCGCTGCGCCCGGCCCTGGACCAGGCAGTGCTGAGCGGCTGCGGTGTCTTCGTCCTGGCACTTACCTCCAACCCGGAGGGCGCGGAGGTACAGCGCTCGACCGCGGCCGGTGGGAAGTCGCTGGCCCAGGTGATGCTCGACCACATGGCCGCGGAGAACGCCGGTGCGCAGCCGCTGGGACCGGTCGGCGCGGTCGTGGGTGCGACGCTCGGCGACGCGGGCGTGGACCTCGACATCAACGGGCCGCTGCTGGCCCCCGGCATCGGCGCCCAGGGCGCGACACCGGCGGACCTTCCCGGTGTCTTCGGTGCGGCCGTCCGCAATGTGGTGCCGAGCGTGAGCCGTGGTGTCCTTCGGCACGGACCGGACGTGCCGGGGCTGCGTGACGCGGCCGCGCGATTCGCCGATGAGATCCGCGCGGCGGTCGCCTCGGTGTGACGGCCGCCGACCCGCCCGTCGCGGAAGCTCTCCGTGCATACGGCGTCGGCTCTGTGTAACGCCGTCACCAGCGGCGGACGCGCGGAATGGGTCCTTCAGGGCCGCCGGTCACCCCTCGCGGGGCGTTCGAGGAGCGGCGGCAGGGAGCGTCGGGAAGATTCTTTGACAGTTTCTTCACCCAAATCCCGGTTGTTTTGCCTGAATTGTCCTGGTCGGTCGATCCTGACCAGGACTTTTCGTCTGTTCTCGCTGACTGGAGCGGCCATGGCCGCTAGTCTCCGTCGAAGAGAACGTGCAGGGCAGAAGCACTGCGTTGCTCGTTGCTCCCCCTGGTGTGGGGCGACTAGGTTCCTCACCGGTCCGTATCCGACAGTTCGACATCCGAGGTGACGTAGGCGTGGCTCTTCCGCCCCTTACCCCTGAACAGCGCGCAGCCGCGCTCGAAAAGGCCGCCGCGGCTCGCCGGGAGCGGGCCGAGGTCAAGAATCGACTCAAGCACTCCGGCGCCTCCCTCCACGAGGTCATCAAGCAGGGCCAGGAGAACGACGTCATCGGCAAGATGAAGGTCTCCGCCCTCCTCGAGTCCCTGCCGGGCGTGGGCAAGGTCCGCGCCAAGCAGATCATGGAGAGGCTCGGCATCTCCGAGAGCCGCCGGGTCCGTGGTCTCGGCTCCAACCAGATCGCCTCCCTCGAGCGCGAGTTCGGCGGCGGCGCCGCCTGACGTCCCGGGCACTCCCGGGAGGCTGGAATAATCGCTGCATGGCAGCAGAGGTACGTCCGCGGCTGACCGTGCTCTCCGGCCCCTCCGGGGTCGGCAAGAGCACGGTCGTCGCTCATATGCGCAAGGTCCACCCCGAGGTCTGGCTCTCGGTGTCGGCAACCACGAGGAAGCCGCGTCCCGGCGAGAAGCACGGCGTCCAGTACTTCTTCGTCAGTGACGAGGAGTTCGACAAGCTGGTCGCCAATGGCGAGCTGCTGGAGTGGGCCGAGTTCGCGGGCAACCGCTACGGCACGCCCCGTCGCGCGGTCCTCAACCGCCTGGAGGCGGGCGAGCCGGTGCTGCTGGAGATCGATCTCCAGGGCGCCCGGCAGGTGAAGGAGTCCATGCCGGATTCCCGGCTGGTCTTCCTCGCCCCGCCGAGCTGGGAGGAGTTGGTCCGCCGCCTCACCCGGCGCGGCACCGAGTCCCCGGAAGTCATCGAGCGCCGGCTCACGGTCGCCAAGGTGGAGCTGGCGGCCGAGTCGGAGTTCGACACCACCCTGGTCAACACCTCCGTCGAGGACGTGGCCCGTGAGCTGCTAGCCTTGATGGCAGTTGTTTGATCTTTTGTCCGATCTTTCTGCAAGTTCTTCGGAAGGCATAGCGTGTCCTCTTCCATCACCGCGCCCGAGGGCATCATCAACCCTCCGATCGACGAGCTGCTCGAGGCGACCGACTCGAAGTACAGCCTCGTGATCTACGCCGCCAAGCGCGCGCGTCAGATCAACGCGTACTACTCGCAGCTCGGTGAGGGCCTGCTCGAGTACGTCGGGCCGCTCGTGGACACCCACGTCCACGAGAAGCCGCTCTCGATCGCCCTGCGTGAGATCAACGCGGGTCTGCTGACCTCCGAGGCCATCGAGGGCCCGGCCCAGTAAGCGCGGCACATCTCTTCCCACAGGCCCGGCGGACTGTCCGCCGGGCCTGTGGTGTGCATCGAGGGCGATGCGAGACGCTCGTCCGTGAGTGATGCAGCATGAGGACGTAACGATCCGGGCCCAACGACCGGTGGGCACCAGTGGAGGGCGGGAGACGCGGTGGTGGACTCAGTGGACGGCTCGGTGGACGCGGCGGTCAGGCCGAAGGTGGTTCTCGGCGTGAGCGGGGGCATCGCGGCCTACAAGGCGTGCGAGCTGCTGCGCAGGCTCACGGAGTCCGGCCACGAGGTCCGGGTCGTGCCGACGGCGTCGGCACTGCAGTTCGTCGGCGCGCCGACCTGGTCCGCACTCTCCGGGCAGCCCGTCCACACAGACGTCTGGTCGGACGTCCACGAAGTCCCGCACGTACGCATCGGCCAGCACGCCGACCTCGTCGTCGTCGCGCCCGCCACCGCGGACATGCTCGCCAAGGCCGCCCATGGCCTCGCCGACGACCTTCTCACCAACACCCTGCTCACCGCCCGCTGTCCGGTCGTCTTCGCCCCGGCGATGCACACCGAGATGTGGGAGCACCCCGCCACCCAGGAGAACGTCGCCACCCTGCGCCGCCGCGGCGCCGTCGTGATCGAGCCCGCCGTGGGCCGGCTCACCGGCGTCGACACCGGCAAGGGCCGGCTGCCCGACCCCGGCGAGATCTTCGAGATCTGCCGCCGCGTCCTCGCCCGTGGGGTCGAGACGCCCGACCTGGCCGGCCGCCACGTCGTCGTCAGCGCGGGCGGCACCCGCGAACCCCTCGACCCGGTCCGCTACCTCGGCAACCGCTCCTCCGGCAAGCAGGGCTACGCTCTCGCACGCACCGCGGCCGCCCGCGGCGCCCGCGTCACTCTCATCGAGGCGAACACCGGGCTGCCGGACCCGGCAGGCGTCGACGTCGTCCGTGTCGGCACGGCGGTGCAGCTGCGCGAGGCCGTGCTCAAGGCGGCCGCGGACGCCGACGCCGTCGTCATGGCGGCAGCCGTCGCGGACTTCCGGCCCGCCGCCTACGCCGAGGGGAAGATCAAGAAGAAGGACGGCGTGGAGGCCCCGGTCGTCACGCTGGTGCGCAACCCCGACATCCTCGCCGAGATCTCCGCTGACCGGGCCCGCCCCGGCCAGGTGATCGTCGGTTTCGCGGCGGAGACCGACGACGTACTGGCCAACGGTCGCGACAAGCTGCGCCGCAAAGGCTGCGACCTGCTCGTCGTCAACGAGGTGGGGGAGAACAGGACTTTCGGCGCGGAGGTCAACGAGGCCGTCGTGCTGTCCGCGGACGGCGGCGAGACGCCGGTGCCGCACGGCCCCAAGGAAGCCCTCGCCGACACGGTCTGGGACCTCGTCGTGCCCCGGCTCGCCTGACGTCCCTCCCGCGTCGTCAGGCGGGCGCCGCGAAGCCCCCGTCGACACCGGGCGACACGGGAGCGACGGGCCGACCACGGAAACCTGCGAAATGTGGCGAATCGCTCACCACTAGGCGCTATCGTCGTACCGTCTCGGTCGTGATCCCCAGGTCAGCGGACTCCCAGCCTGCGAGACGGGTTGTCCGGTCCCGGAGCGCGACCGATAAACTGGTCGCGGAACGTCGCGGGGCGCAGCCCCCTGCCGGTCCGTCAATGATCAGCCAGCAGCCGCTGCAACCCCAGGGAGCGATGTGTCCCGCCGTCTCTTCACCTCGGAGTCCGTGACCGAGGGCCACCCCGACAAGATCGCCGACCAGATCAGCGACACGATTCTCGACGCCCTCCTTCGGGAGGATCCCGCTTCCCGGGTAGCCGTGGAGACCTTGATCACCACCGGCCTCGTGCACGTCGCCGGCGAAGTGACCACCAAGGCGTACGCCGACATCCCCACGCTCGTGCGCAGCAAGATCCTCGAGATCGGCTACGACTCCTCGAAGAAGGGCTTCGACGGGGCCTCCTGCGGCGTCTCCGTCTCCATCGGCGCACAGTCCCCCGACATCGCGCAGGGCGTCGACACCGCGTACGAGAAGCGCGTCGAGGGCGACGAGGACGAGCTCGACAAGCAGGGCGCCGGCGACCAGGGCCTGATGTTCGGTTACGCCTGCGACGAGACGCCCGAGCTGATGCCGCTGCCGATCCACCTGGCGCACCGGCTCTCCCGCCGCCTGTCCGAGGTCCGCAAGAACGGCACCATCCCCTACCTGCGCCCGGACGGGAAGACCCAGGTCACCATCGAGTACGACGGCGACAAGGCCGTCCGCCTCGACACCGTGGTCGTCTCCTCGCAGCACGCCTCCGACATCGACCTGGACTCGCTGCTCGCCCCGGACATCCGTGAGTTCGTCGTCGAGCACGTCCTGAAGCAGCTTGTCGAGGACGGCATCAAGCTCGACACGGACGGCTACCGCCTCCTGGTGAACCCGACCGGCCGTTTCGAGATCGGCGGCCCGATGGGCGACGCCGGACTGACCGGCCGCAAGATCATCATCGACACGTACGGCGGCATGGCCCGCCATGGTGGCGGCGCCTTCTCCGGCAAGGACCCGTCCAAGGTCGACCGCTCCGCCGCCTACGCCATGCGCTGGGTCGCCAAGAACGTCGTCGCCGCCGGTCTCGCCGCGCGCTGCGAGGTCCAGGTCGCCTACGCCATCGGCAAGGCCGAGCCCGTCGGTCTGTTCGTCGAGACCTTCGGCACCGCGACCGTCGACGTCGAGAGGATCGAGCAGGCCATCGCCCAGGTCTTCGACCTGCGCCCCGCCGCGATCATCCGCGACCTCGACCTGCTGCGCCCGATCTACGCCCAGACGGCGGCGTACGGGCACTTCGGCCGTGAACTGCCCGACTTCACGTGGGAGCGCACGGACCGCGTGGACGCGCTGCGCACGGCGGCGGGCCTGTAGAGCGGCACGTACACGGCTCGACGAAGGGGCCCCGGACCGTTCTCGGTCCGGGGCCCCTCTCGTGGTTCGTGCGCGTGGCTCGTGCCGCGTGTCTCGCGTCGCTGGACAGGTGCCGGGCAGGTGCCGGGCCCGCGGCGCTGTCAGTGGTCTCTGGCAGGATTTGGCTGTGAGCAGCGAGGACAAGCAGCCTTCCGAGCCCGTCGGTGACGGGCCGGAGCAGCTTGCGTTCATCCGCGAGAGCGTCCGCAAGGCCAAGGTTCCCAAGGCGAAACCACGCACCTGGCGCGGAGCCGCGCTCGCCAAGGACCTCCCCGTCGCCCGCGTCATGGTCAACAAGGGCGCCCTCCACCTCGACCAGTTCTTCGACTACGCCGTCCCTGAGGAGCTCGACGCCGAGGCCAGGCCCGGAGTGCGGGTGCGGGTGCGCTTCGGCGCCGGAGCACACCGCGTCCGCGGCGGACGCCGCGAAGGCGGCGGCCTGATCGACGGCTTCCTCATCGAGCGGCGTGCTGAGTCCGACTACCAGGGAGCGCTCGCCGCACTCGCCTACGTCGTCTCTCCCGAGCCGGTCCTCAGCCCCGAGATCCTCGCCCTCGCCCGTGCCGTCGCCGACCGGTACGCGGGCAGCCTCGCCGACGTGCTCCAGCTCGCCGTACCCCCTAGGAACGGCCGGGCCGAGGCCGCCCCCTCCCCGGAGCCGCTGCCGCCGCCCCCCGCGCCCGCCCCCGCCACCTGGCAGCGATACGCGCGGGGCCCGGCCTTCATCGAGTCCCTCGCGGCCGGCGGATCGCCACGCGCCGTGTGGACCGCACTGCCTGGACCGCACTGGCCCGACGAACTCGCCCGCGCCGTCGCCGCGACCCTCGCGTCCGGGCGCGGCGCCCTCGTCGTCGTCCCCGACGGCCGGCGCGCCGCACGCGTGGACACCGCGCTCACCGCCCTGCTCGGCGAAGGGCGCCACGCACTCCTGACCGCCGAATCCGGCCCCGAGAAGCGGTACCGGCAATGGCTGTCCGTCCGTCGCGGCTCCGTCCGCGCGGCCGTCGGCACCCGGGCCGCCATGTTCGCCCCCGTGCAGGACCTCGGGCTCGTCGTCGTCTGGGACGACGGCGACTCCAGCCACAGCGACGACCGCGCCCCCTTCCCTCACGTCCGCGAAGTCCTCGAACTGCGTGCCACCCACGACCGGTGCGGATTCCTGCTCGGCAGCACCAGCTGCACCGTCGAAGCCGCCCAGCTGGTCGAGAGCGGCTGGGCGGCGCCGCTCGTCGCCGACCGGGCCCAGGTCCGGGCCGTCGCCCCCGCCGTACGGACGGTCGGCGACCACGACCTGGCCCGGGACGAGGCCGCCCGCGCGGCCCGCCTGCCGAGCATCGCCTGGCAGGCGGTCAGGGACGGGCTCGCCGACGGGCCCGTCCTCGTCCAGGTCCCGCGGCGCGGCTACGTCCCGAGGCTCGCCTGCGAGCGCTGCCGCACGCCCGCCCGCTGCCGCCACTGCGCCGGACCCCTTGAAGCGCCCGACGAACGCGACCTGCGGTGCGGCTGGTGCGGGCGCACAGAGCCCCAGTGGCACTGCGGCGCCTGCGGGGCCGTCCGGCTGCGGGCGCAGATCGTCGGCGCCCGCCGCACCGCCGAAGAACTCGGCCGCGCGTTTCCGGCCGTGCCGGTCCGGACCTCCGGACGCGACCACATCCTCGACAGCGTCCCCGCGCGCCCCGCGCTCGTCGTCTCCACGCCCGGCGCGGAACCCGTCGCCGACGGCGGATACGCGGCCGCGGCGCTCCTCGACGGCTGGGCCATGCTCGGCCGGCCCGACCTGCGCGCCGGTGAGGAAGCGCTGCGCCGCTGGATCGCCGCGGCCGCGCTCGTCCGGCCCCGGACGGACGGCGGAGTGGTCGTCGTCGTCGCAGAGCCGACCCTGCGGCCCGTGCAGGCACTCGTCCGCTGGGACCCGGCGGGGCACGCACTGCGAGAACTCGCGGAACGGGCCGAGCTCGGATTCCCGCCGGTGTCGCGGATGGCGGAGGTCGTCGGGGCGGCGCCGGCCGTGACGGCGTTCCTCGCGGACGTGGAGCTGCCCCCGGACGCGGAGATCCTCGGGCCCGTCCCCCTGCCTGTCCCGGAGCGCCCCGGTGCGCGCCGGCCCGACACGCCCGCTGAGAGCGCCCGGGCGCTGCTTCGGGTGCCGCCGGGCAGCGGGTCGGCGCTGGCGGCCGCGCTCAAGTCGGCGCAGGCGGCGCGCCTGGCGCGGGGCGGCCAGGACCAGGTCCGCATCCGCATCGACCCGCCGGACATCGGCTGACGGGCCGGGCGCGGGCCGGCTTCGGGTGTGCCGTCCCCGGGGGGCGGGTCCGGAAGCGTGCCGCCCCTGACGGTCCGGTCCGGTTGCGTGTGGCCCCCTGCGGGGCGGCCGGCATGCGGCGTTGTGCCCTGCGGGGCCTGGCCGGCATTGAGGCGTGGTGCCCGGGCGGGGTGGGCCGTGGTCCGAGGACGCGGCCCGGGCGGGGTGCGCCCCGGTCCCCTGTGCGTGTCTCCCGTGCGGGGCGGGCCTGGTCGAGGGCAGCCTCCATGCAACCTTGCCGCCTCTCCTGGGAAGCGGCGGCCCGGGGCCGGGGCCCCGGCCCCGGGCTACGCCCGGAGTGTCAGCCGTTGCGGGGGCAAGGAAAGGCGCTCGGGCGGGGGTCGCTCGACTGCGGCGGCATCGAGCGGGCCGCCGGCACCGCGGGGACGGCGGACAGGCCCGGCGGCGGCAGCGTGCCCGTCGCGGCGCCCTCCGCCTGCGCCGCGGCGGCCTGCCGCCGCGAGCCGTAACGGCGGTGCACCGCCTGCTTCGTGACGCCGAGGGCCGAGCCGACCGCGTCCCAGGAGAAGCCGAGGGAGCGGTCGAAGTCCACGGCCGCGGTCACGAGGGTTTCGACGCTGTCCCGCAGTTCCTGCGCGAGGCGGACGGTCGGGGCGGGGGCCCTGCCGTAGACGACGAAGCCCGTGGAAGGGCCGGAGCGGCGGGGGCGGTAGACGTTCCCCAGCTGAGCGGTGAGCGTGCGCAAGGCGTCCACCTGCCGGCGGACCCGCTCGATGTCCCGCACCAGCAGATGCAGGCTGGCCCGGGCTTGGGCGTCGTGGGTTGCGTGGTCGGCCATTGACAAGCCTCTCGAACCGGCGGTTAAAAGGGGTCGGGTCGCGTCCGGGGCGGCCCGCTTCGGTCAATCTCTCTTGACCAACGCGCCGGTGGGGGGTCTGGTCACGCTTCGGGGCGTATGTGCCTGTGTGTGGGGCGCACGGGCTCCCGTACGCCCCCTGCTGCCACGGCTCATAGACTGGTGTGCTGCTCGTCACCGCACGCCCCAGTCTGAGAGGCAGTCAGCCACCGATGAAGCTCGTCTTCGCAGGTACTCCCGAGGTCGCCGTCCCCGCCCTGGACGCCCTGATCGCCTCCGATCGGCACGAGGTCGCAGCCGTCGTCACCCGGCCCGACGCGCCCGCGGGCCGCGGGCGGCGGCTGGTCGCCAGCCCGGTCGCGCAGCGCGCCGCCGACGCCGGGATCGAGGTGCTCAAGCCGGCGAGGCCGCGCGACGAGGAGTTCCTCGCGCGCCTGCGGGAGATCGCCCCCGACTGCTGTCCCGTCGTCGCCTACGGCGCCCTGCTGCCCAAGGCGGCCCTCGACGTGCCCGTCCACGGCTGGGTGAACCTGCACTTCTCGCTGCTGCCCGCCTGGCGCGGCGCCGCCCCGGTGCAGCACGCGATCCTCGCCGGTGACGAGATGACCGGTGCGGCGACGTTCCGGATCGAGGAAGGGCTCGACACCGGGCCCGTCTACGGCGTGATCACCGAGCCGGTGCGCCCCACGGACACCAGCGGTGATCTGCTGACGCGGCTGGCCTTCGCCGGTGCGGGACTGCTCGCCGCGACGATGGACGGCATCGAGGACGGCAGCCTGCGGCCTGTGCCCCAGCCCGCGGACGGCGTCACCATGGCCCCGAAGATCACCGTCGAGGACGCTCACGTCGACTGGACCGCTCCCGCGCTGCGCGTCGACCGGGTCGTGCGGGGCTGCACTCCCGCGCCGGGGGCGTGGACGGCCTTCCGCGGCGAGCGCCTCAAGCTCGTCCAGGTCGCGTTGCTTCCGGACCGCAAGGACCTCGCACCCGGCGAGCTCGACGCGGGCAAGAACCATGTGCACGTGGGCACCGGGTCCCATGCCGTGGAGCTCCTGTGGGTCCAGCCGCAGGGCAAGAAGCCGATGCGTGCGGCGGACTGGGCGCGGGGTGTGCGGATCGCTCCTGGCGAGAGGGTCGGCGCACCGGTCGTAGGCTGAGAGGGATCACGTTTCATCGAACGCGGAGCACCTTTTGAGTGAGCAGTCCCGTCACCGTCCCGCCAAGCCGTACCGCCGCCCCAAGAAGGACCCCGTGCGGATCCTCGCCTTCGAGGCGCTGCGGGCCGTCGACGAAAGGGACGCGTACGCCAACCTCGTCCTGCCGCCGCTGCTGAAGAAGGCGCGCGAGAAGGACGACTTCGACGGGCGGGACGCGGCACTCGCGACGGAGCTCGTGTACGGGACGCTGCGCCGCCAGGGCACCTACGACGCGATCATCGCGGCCTGTATCGACCGCCCGCTGCGCGAGGTCGACCCGCCGGTGCTGGATGTCCTCGCGCTCGGTGCGCACCAGCTGCTGGGAACGCGCATCCCCACGCACGCGGCCGTCTCCGCGAGCGTGGAACTGGCGAGGGTGGTCCTCGGCGACGGGCGGGCGAAGTTCGTGAACGCCGTGCTCCGCAAGATCTCGCAGCACGACATGGACGCCTGGCTCGAGCGGGTCGCCCCGCCCTACGACGAGGACGCGGAGGACCATCTGGCGGTCGTCCATTCGCACCCCCGGTGGATCGTCTCCGCCCTGTGGGACTCGCTCGGCGGCGGCCGCGCCGGCATCGAGGACCTGCTGGAGGCCGACAACGAGCGGCCCGAGGTGACGCTCGTGGCCCGGCCGGGGCGTTCGACCACCGGCGAGCTGACGGACGTGCTGGGCGAGGACTCCGTCCTGCCCGGCCGCTGGTCCCCGTACGCCGTCCGGCTGGCCGAGGGCGGCGAGCCCGGCGCCATCGAAGCCGTGCGGGACGGACGCGCGGGCGTCCAGGACGAAGGCAGCCAGCTGGTGGCGATCGCCCTCGCCAACGCGCCGCTCGAAGGCAGCGACGAGCGCTGGCTCGACGGGTGCGCGGGGCCCGGCGGCAAGGCGGCGCTCCTCGGTGCGCTCGCGGCCGGCCGTGGCGCTTCCCTGCTGGCCGCCGAGAAGCAGCCGCACCGCGCCCGGCTGGTGGAGCGGGCACTCGCCGGCAATCCTGGGCCGTACCAGGTGGTCGCGGCCGACGGCACGCGCCCGCCGTGGCGTGAGGGCGTGTTCGACCGGGTACTCGTCGACGTCCCGTGCTCGGGACTCGGCGCGCTGCGCCGCCGTCCCGAAGCCCGCTGGCGCCGCCGCCCGTCGGACCTCGAGGGCTTCGCCCCGCTCCAGCGGGAGCTGCTGCGTGAGGCACTGAAGGCCGTACGGGTCGGCGGAGTGGTGGGGTACGCGACCTGTTCGCCGCATCTCGCCGAGACACGTGTCGTCGTCGACGACGTCCTGCGCGGTCGCGGCGGCCCGGCCGTCGAGGCGGAGTGGGTGGACGCCCGCCCGCTGATGCCCGGAGTCCCGGCCCTCGGCGACGGCCCCGACATCCAGCTGTGGCCGCATCTGCACGGCACGGACGCGATGTACCTGGCGCTGCTGCGGCGCACCGCCTAGCTTCCCCGGGCCCGCGGCCGGCTCACGGCCGCGTGGCCGGCCGGGCGTCCTCGCGGGACAGTTTGTGGGGCCACCAGACCTTCGGGCCCACGTCCAGGAAGAGCGCCGTGACCAGCACGGAGCGGACGACCAAGGTGTCCAGCAGGACGCCCAGGGCCACCGCGAAGCCGATCTCGGCGAACGCGACCATGGGCAGTGTCGCGAGGGCGGCGAACGTACCCGCGAGGACCAGACCGGCCGAGGTGATCACCGCGCCGGTCGCGGCGAGGCCGGTGACCACGCCGGGCGCGGTGCCCTGCCGGCGGGCCTCCTCACGGATACGGGTCGTGAGGAAGATGTTGTAGTCGATGCCAAGTGCCACCAGGAACACGAAGACGAACAGCGGGAAGTCCGTCGTCTCGCCCGCGTAGTCGAAGAGGTACCGGAAGGCGAGTGCGCTCAGCCCGAGCGCGGCGGCGAACGACAGGACCACGGTGCCGATCAGCAGCAGCGGCGCGACCAGGGCCCTCAGCAGCCCAATGAGGATCAGCAGCACCACGAGCAGCACCAGCGGGATGATCAGGATGTTGTCGTGGGTCGTCGCGGCGTCCATGTCGAGCAACGCCGCCGTGCCGCCGCCCACCTGCGAGTCAGCGTCGGGGACGGCGTGCACGGCGTCCCTGACCTGCTCGACGGTGTCCTTGGCGGCCTGGCTGTCGGCGGGATCCTCCAGCGTGGCCTCGAACAGCACCCGGCCCTCGTGCACGGGGGCGGTTCCGGGCGGCAGACCGAGCGAGGTGGGCACCACACCGGGCGTCGCGGCCACCGCTTCGCCCACCTGACGGGCCTGCCCCGCGTTGCTGATGACCACCAGGGGGTCGCCGCTGCCCGCGGGGAAGTACTCGGCCTGGACCTCCTGGCCGGTGATCGAGTCGGGCTTGCCGGTGAAGGAATCGGCGTTGCTGATGCCTTCCGCCCGCAGTTGCGTGAGACCCAGGGCGCACACCGCGAGAGCGACCGCCGTGGCGCCCCACACCGCCCGCGGCCGACGGGAGATCCACCGTCCCGTACGGGCCCAGAAGCCGCGCTCGGTGGGCTCGGGGGAGCCCAGGTGGGGGACCACCGGCCAGAAGATCCAGCGGCCGAAGATCACCAGGAGTGCGGGGAACAGCGTCAGCATGGCGACGAGGGCGACGGCGACGCCGATCGCGGCAACGGGACCGAGACCGCGCGTGGAGTTCATCTCCGCGGTCATCAGTACGAGCATGCCGAGGACCACCGTCGCACCGCTGGCGAGCACCGCCGGCCCCGCCCGGTGCAGGGCCAGCGCCATCGCCTCGTGCCGGTCCTCGTGGCGGCGCAGCTCTTCCCGGTAGCGGGCCACCAGCAACAGGGCGTAGTCGGTGCCCGCTCCGAACACGAGGACGGTCAGGATGCCCGCGCTCTGGCCGTTGACCGTCAGATCGGCATGCTCGGCCATCAGGTAGATCACGGCCTGAGCGGCGCCGAGTGCCGCGATCACCGAGAAGAGCGGGACCAGCAGAAGCGTCGGACTGCGGTAGGTGATCAGCAGCATCACGATCACGACGGCCATCGCCGAGAACAGCAGCGTCGAATCGATGCCCTCGAAAGCCTCGGAGAAGTCGGCCGCGGTGCCGCCGGGCCCGGTGACGTGCACCGACAGGCCGTCGCCGCCGGTGCCCGTCTCGGCGCGGATCGAGTCGACGGCCGGGGCGATCCGCTCCCAGCCCTCCTCGTCCATGGTGATCGGTACGAAGACCTGGGCGGCCCGTGGATCCGCCGGCCGGTCGAAGACCGGGCCGCGGGTCTCGGCGCCGCGCACCCCGTGGTCGCGCAACTCCTTGACGGCCGCGACGTCCGCGACGATCCGCTCGCGGTCGGCGGCGGTGAGACCGTCCTCGCGCGCGTAGACCACGATCGCGGGGATCACCTCCGGCCGGAAGTCCTCCGCCTCGGTCAGGACCTGGGTGGACTCGGCGCTGCCCGGCAGCCAGGAGGCGGCGTCGTTGTCCTGTGCGTCCGTGAGCTTCTGCGCCAGGGGGAAGGCCAGCACGATGACCGCGAGCCACAGGACCAGCACGATCCACTTGCTGCGCCGTCCGCAGACGAGATGCGCGATTCCCTTGCCGGTCGCCCTCGGGGGTGCCGTGTCGTGTTGCGCGTCCGCCATGACGCTCCCGTTGTCTGCCGCTGGTGGGGACCGAATCGCCGGGATTGCGGGGGGCTGGGCCGGTCCGGTGTGTGGTTGGTCCATACCGAGTGCCGTCCCGGGGAGGGGAACTGCCCGGGGACATGGCAGTCTTGGCGCATGGCCGTTCAGATCAACCCCAGTATCCTCTCCGCGGACTTCTCGCGCCTGGCGGAAGAGGCCAAGGCCGTCGCGGGCGCCGACTGGCTCCACGTCGACGTGATGGACAACCACTTCGTGCCCAACCTCACCTTGGGCGTGCCGGTCGTCGAGTCGCTCGCCAGGGCGACGGACACCCCGCTGGACTGCCACCTGATGATCGAGGATCCCGACCGCTGGGCTCCCCAGTACATCGAGGCGGGGGCCGGTTCCATCACCTTCCACGTCGAGGCCGCCGCCGCGCCCGTGCGGCTGGCCCGCGAGATCCGGGCGAAGGGCGCGCGGGCCTCGATGGCCCTCCGGCCGGCCACCCCGATCGAGCCGTACGAGGATCTGCTCCCCGAGCTCGACATGCTCCTGATCATGACCGTGGAGCCGGGCTTCGGAGGTCAGGCGTTCCTCGACATCATGCTGCCGAAGATCCGCCGCACCCGGGAGCTCATCTCCAAGCACGGCCTCCAGTTGTGGCTGCAGGTCGACGGCGGGGTGTCGGCATCGACCATCGAGCAGTGCGCGGAGGCGGGCGCCGACGTGTTCGTGGCGGGCTCCGCGGTCTACGGCGCTGACGATCCGGAGGCGGCGGTGCGGAAACTTCGTGACCAGGCGGCGGCGGCGACCGCTTCCGCGGCCTGGGCGTGCGGGCACTGAACCGTGCCCGCGCTTGTTCAACCGATGTTGGCCCGGCAGGGCTGATCAAGGGCGCACGGATCTGACAGGATGGCGGATCCGGAGTGTGTCCAGCGGCAAGTTTGTACGGCATGAACAGCAGTGAGGAGATCGCGGTGTCTGCTAGGTCGGCGGGACGGTCTGCCCTGCGGATGGGGCCCGCTGAGCTTGTGCAGGCGGCGGCCATGGCCCGTCGCTTCTACCTCGAGGGCAAGTCCAAGATCCAGATCGCCGAGGAGTTCGGCGTCAGCCGCTTCAAGGTCGCCAGGGTCCTGGAGACCGCTCTCGAGCGTGATCTCGTGCGCATCGAGATCCGCGTGCCCGCCGAGCTGGACGCCGAGCGTTCCGACGCGCTGCGCGCCCACTTCGGGCTCCGGCACGCGGTCGTCGTGGAGTCGCCCGCGGAGGGCGCGGACGAGTCGCCCGACCCGGAGAACCTGGGCGAGGTCGCCGCCGATCTGCTCGGCGAGCTGGTGGCCGAGGGTGACGTGCTGGGCCTCGCGTGGGGCCGGTCCACCATTCACATGGCCGCGGCCCTCGACCGGCTGCCGCCGTGCACGGTCGTCCAGCTCACCGGTGTGTACGACGCGGGCACCGCGGAGCGCGGCTCCGTGGAGGCGGTACGAAGAGCGGCCCAGGTTTCCGGCGGCGAGGCCCACCCCATCTACGCGCCGATGCTGCTGCCCGACCCCGCGACGGCCGCAGCGCTGCGCCACCAGACGGGCATCGCGCGGGCCTTCGACTACTTCGACAAGGTCACCGTCGCCTGTGTCTCGATCGGCTCCTGGGAACCCGGCATCTCCACCGTCCACGACATGCTCTCCGACGAGGAGCGCGCCCACTACGCCTCCCTCGGTGTGGCCGCCGAGATGTCCGCCCACCTCTTCGACACCCAGGGCCGCCGGGTCGGCCGCGACCTGGGAGAGCGCTGCATCACCGTCGAGGCCGACCGGCTGCGCCGCATTCCCGAGGTGGTGGCCATCGCGGGCGGCCCCCGCAAGGCGGAGGCGATCGGGGCCGTGCTCCGCTCAGGACTGGTCACCAGCCTCGTGACGGACACCGCGGCGGCCGACCTGCTGCTGACCGCGGCGCCCGGCCCGCGCCCGGCGCTGGAGCGCGCCGACCCGGACGACTGAGCGGCAGCGGGCCCGGGGCCCGCTGCCGACGCCTTGGTGCGATCACACCAAGGCACCCCTGCTGACCTGGACGATTGGCCCGAGCGGTTCCGGGGTGCCGGCATGGGAGAATGAAGTACGTGCGATTTCCTCCGGCTGCATCGCCGGGGGGCCGACTCCGATCGACTGGGATGTTAAGCACGTGCGTTTCCTCAACGACATCAAGCCGCCGTACGACCTGACGTACGACGATGTGTTCATGGTGCCGAGCCGCTCGGCCGTCGGTTCGCGGCAGGGCGTGGACCTCTCCTCCCCTGACGGGACCGGCACGACGGTGCCGCTGGTCGTGGCCAACATGACCGCCATCGCCGGCCGTCGGATGGCCGAGACCGTCGCCCGCCGCGGCGGACTCGTCGTCATCCCTCAGGACATCCCGATCGACGTCGTCACCGACGTCATCTCCTGGGTGAAGACCCGCCATCATGTGCTGGACACCCCGATCGTGTTGGTTCCGCACCAGACCGTCGCCGATGCCCTGTCGCTGCTGCCGAAGCGGGCACACGGCGCGGGCGTCGTCGTGGACGAGGAGCGCCGGCCCGTCGGCATCGTGACCGACCACGACCTGGCCGGGGTCGACCGGTTCACCCAGCTGTCCGAGGTCATGTCCAAGGACCTGCTGCTCCTCGACGCGGACATCGACCCCCGCGAGGCGTTCAACACCCTCGACGGCGCCAACCGGCGCTACGCGCCCGCCGTGGACGGCTCCGGCAGGCTCGCGGGTGTGCTGACCCGCAAGGGCGCCCTGCGCGCGACGCTGTACACCCCCGCGGTCGACGCCGCCGGCCGGCTGCGGATCGCCGCGGCCGTCGGCATCAACGGTGATGTGGCCGGCAAGGCCAAGCAGCTGCTCGACGCGGGCGTCGACACGCTGGTCGTCGACACCGCGCACGGCCACCAGGAGTCGATGATCAGCGCCGTCAAGGCCGTTCGCGCTCTCGATCCGCAGGTGCCCATCGTCGCCGGCAACGTCGTCGCGGCGGAAGGCGTGCGCGACCTGATCGAGGCCGGCGCGGACATCATCAAGGTCGGTGTGGGCCCCGGCGCCATGTGCACCACCCGCATGATGACCGGTGTGGGCCGGCCGCAGTTCTCGGCCGTTCTGGAATGCGCCGCGGAGGCGAAGAAGTTCGGCAAGCACGTCTGGGCGGACGGCGGTGTCCGCCACCCCCGCGACGTGGCGATGGCGCTGGCCGCGGGTGCGTCCAACGTCATGATCGGCTCATGGTTCGCCGGCACGTACGAGTCCCCGGGTGACCTGCAGCAGGCCCCCGACGGGCGGTTCTACAAGGAGTCCTTCGGCATGGCGTCGAAGCGCGCCGTGCGCAACCGCACCAGCGAGGAGTCCGCGTACGACCGTGCCCGTAAGGGCCTGTTCGAAGAGGGGATCTCGCACTCGCGGATGTTCCTCGACGCGAGCCGTCCCGGTGTCGAGGACCTGATCGACTCGATCATCGCGGGCGTCCGGTCCTCGTGCACGTACGCCGGCGCAGGCTCCCTGGAGGAGTTCGCGGAGAAGGCGATCGTCGGCATTCAGAGCGCGGCCGGTTACGCGGAGGGCAAGCCCCTGCACGCCAGCTGGAACTGACCCGCCGTCATATGGTCCGGCCCTCCCGGGACGTGGGGGCCGGACCTTGTCGATTTTCGGCCAACTCGACTTTGTAGGCATGCGGCACGGCGTCGCGGGTAGGCGCGCTGTCGCACTGACATCGGAGCAGGGGAGGACGAAGTGTCCACGGCGAGCACGGTCCCGACCGAACTCACGCGGCCTGAAGCGCAGCGCCCGGAAATCGTGGAGCTAGGGCTTCCGGAAGTGGAGAACCCGGGGGAGGTTGCACCCAAGGACGCACGTGAGATCTCGAAGACCTTCTTCGTGCGGCTGGCCTCTCTTGAGGAAGGCACCCACGAATACCAATACGTGCGCAACACCCTGATCGAGCTCAACCTGGCCCTCGTGAAGTACGCCGCGGGCCGGTTCCGCAACCGCGCGGAGCAGATGGAGGACATCATCCAGGTCGGCACGATCGGCCTGATCAAGGCGATCGACCGCTTCGAGCTGAGCCGGGAGGTGGAGTTCGCGACGTTCGCCGTCCCGTACATCATCGGTGAGATCAAGCGCTTCTTCCGTGACACCAGTTGGGCCGTGCACGTCCCGCGGCGGCTGCAGGAACTGAGGATCGACCTCGCCAAGGCCGTCGACGAGCTCTCGCAGAAGCTCGACCACACCCCCACCACGGCCGAACTCGCGGAACACCTCGGTATGGACGAGGAAGAGATCATCGAGGGCGTGGTCGCGAGCAACGGTTACACCGCCGGCTCGATCGACATGCCGATGGACGACGCCTCCGACCACGGGGCCGTGCCGCTGTCCGACCGGCTGGGCGCACCGGACGCCGATCTGGAGACCGCGGAGAACGTCCAGGCGCTCAAGCCGCTGATCGAGGAGCTCGACGAGCGGGACCGGCGCATCCTTCAGATGCGGTTCGGTGAGGAGATGACGCAGTCGGAGATCGGCGCGGAGCTCGGCGTCTCCCAGATGCACGTCTCCCGGCTGCTGTCGCGGATCACCGGACGGTTGCGTGAAGGGCTCCTCGTCGTGGAGTGACCTCTGCGGCACCGGCGGGCGGCCACGGCCGCCCGCCGTTCACCGCGCCAGGGTCCGGGTCCCTCGAAGGGCCCGGACCCTCACCGGAGCCCCCCACGGGAGAAGCGGCGTCCTGTCCGCCAGGACGCCGCTTTCCGGCCCGTCGTGCGCGTCCGGCCCGTCGTGCGCGTCCGGTTCCTTCCTGCACGCGTCCCGTCCGTCGTGCGCGTCAAATCCGTGCTGTCCGAGGACCTCAGGTCGCCGGCGGCGGGTGTGGGAGGGAAGAGGGAGCGGCGGTCAGCCGCCGGCCGTGGCGGGGCGCGCCCAAGTCGCTCGGATGCTCTTGCCATGGGGGACCTGACGAACCTCCACGCAGCCGGCGAGCCGCTGCACCATGTGCCATCCGAAGCCGCCGCCGCCCGCGAGGTCCGGCTGCCGGGGGACCGGTGGCAGCGGGCTGGAGTCGTCCATCTGCACGACCAGGGTGTCGTGTCCGACCGTCAGACGCAGCCGCCACCAGCCGGCGGTGTGGCGCACGGCGTTGGTGACCAGTTCGGAGACGACCAGCAGCACCGCGTCGGCGTCGGCCCACGTGCAGTGCTGCAGCAGGAACTCCGCGGTGGCCGTACGGGCACCCGCGCTGTGCCTGCTCTCCTGATGGGGCGATTCCTCGATCACCACCTGCGGCTGTGCGTTCATCACCGATCGCATACCCAGAAGTCGCGCGAGTATCAACCCCGCGCACCGGTATCTCGCACCACGACGGGAGCGCCAGGGTTTCCGGCGTTCGGGCGTGGCCGGGCCGAGGTCGGTCATGACCCTCCTGTTTCACCGGAGCGCAATGTTTCCCCGTGGCTCCCGTCAGCGCGCAATGATGGTCCGCCGATGCGCAACAACGGTGCATTACGGCTGTGAGCAGCGGACTCGTAGGCTCGACCCCCGTACCAGGAGTGGCGGTGACCGTCTGCTCGGCGGTTCCCCACCCATGCGCGGGCTTCTTCTGCCTGCCTGCGGGCCGCCGTCGGGCCGCCCCGCCGAACCGCAGCGATGAAGGAGCCAACGACGTGCTGGACCAAGGCGCAGCGCCACCGACGACCGAGCCGTCGAACGGAAGGAGCCGGGGGACCGGCGCCCGGTTGATGAGAAGGAAGCCGGTCGAGCGGCTGGTCGCGGAGGGCGGGCAGGGTGAGGGCGGTGCGCTGCGCCGCTCGCTGTCCATGTGGCAGCTGACCATGATCAGCATCGGTGCCACGCTCGGCACCGGCATCTTCGTCGTGCTCGGCGAGGCGGTCCCCGAGGCGGGCCCCGCCGTCACAGTCTCGTTCGTGATCGCCGGTCTGACCGCGCTCTTCTCGGCCCTCTCGTACGCGGAGCTGGCCGGCACCATCCCGGTCTCCGGATCGTCCTACTCGTACGCCTATGCCACGATGGGCGAGCTCGTCGCCTGGGTCTGCGGCTGGTGCCTCATCCTCGAGTACGGGGTCTCCGTCGCCGCCGTGGCGGTCGGCTGGGGCGAGTACCTCAACGAACTCCTCGCCGGCACCATCGGCGTCACCATCCCGCAGGCCCTGTCGGCGCCGCCCGGCGACGGAGGGTTCTTCAACCTGCCCGCCCTCCTCGTCGTGCTGCTCGCCATGGTGTTCCTGCTCGGCGGGGCCCGCGAGAGCGCCCGCGCCAACACCGTCATGGTCGTCGTGAAGATCGCCGCCCTGGTGCTGTTCTGCGCCGTCGGCGTCCAGGGCTTCCGCAGCGGCAACTACGAGAACTTCATGCCGCTGGGCATGGCGGGCGTCAGCGCTGCCGGAGCGTCGCTGTTCTTCTCGTACATCGGCTTCGACGCCGCCTCCACGGCCGGCGAAGAGGCCAAGAACCCTCAGCGTGACCTGCCGCGCGCCATCATGCTGTCCCTCCTGATCGTCACCGTGCTGTACGTGCTGGTCGCCGCCGTCGCCGTCGGCGCCCGCCCCTGGAAGGGCTTCGGCGAGTCCGAGGCCGCGCTCGCCGGGATCATGGAGGACGTCACCGGGCAGAGCTTCTGGGCCGTGCTGCTCGCCGCGGGCGCCGTCATTGCCATCGCCAGCGTCGTGCTGACGGTGCTGTACGGGCAGACCCGCATCCTGTTCGCCATGTCGCGCGACGGTCTGGTGCCCAAGGTGTTCTCCCGGGTGCACGCCAAGAGCGGTGCTCCCCGGGCCAACACGGTGATCGTCTCGCTGTTCTGCGGCGTGCTCGCCGCTGCCGTGCCGCTGGGCCGGCTCGCCGACGCCACGAGCATCGGCACCCTGTTCGCGTTCGCGCTCGTCAACGTGGCCGTCGTCGTGCTGCGCCGGACCCGCCCGGACATGAAGCGGACCTTCCGGGTGCCGCTGTCGCCGCTCTTCCCTGTGATCGGCTTCGGGTTCTGCGTGTGGATGATGTTCAGCCTCGACACCATCACCTGGATCGTGTTCGGGGTCTGGATGGCGGTGGGCCTGGCCGTCTACTTCGGCTATGGCATGCGCAGGTCCGCACTGCGGTGAGGCCGCGCCGGGGACCCTCGCCCGTATCCCTGATGGATACTGTCTTGACCAGGGAGCCGCTGCTCCCCGGCACGGACCGAGCATGGTGTGAAAGTTGCTGAACGACCTCGATGAGCGCATCGTCCATGCCCTGGCGGAGGACGCCCGCCGCTCCTACGCGGACATCGGCTCGATGGTGGGGCTCTCCGCCCCGGCAGTGAAACGACGGGTGGACCGGCTGCGCGCGGAAGGCGCCATCACCGGTTTCACCGTGCGGGTCGACCCGAAGGCGCTCGGCTGGGCGACCGAGGGGTTCATCGAGATCTTCTGCAGCCGCAACACCTCTCCCGAGGCGATCGAGCGCGGCCTCAAGCGCTACCCGGAGATCGCGTCCGCCTCCACCGTCACCGGTGAGGCGGATGCGATCGTCCAGGTCTTCGCCTCCGACATGCGCCACTTCGAGCGGGTGCTCGAACGCATCGCGGGCGAGCCGTTCGTGGAGCGCACCAAGTCGGTCCTGGTGCTCTCCCCGCTGCTGCGGCGGTTCTCCTCCGGCGCTCCCGCGTAACGCCCGTGGCTCCTCGGGGCGGCCCGGCTCCCCGGGGTCGGCCCCGAGGCGCGATCGCGCTGGTGAGCGCGACGCCGGGGACAGCCGGGGGTGATCGGAGCGCGACGCACGGTGGCGTGTCCGGGTGCCCCACCGCACGGCCTGTCGGGCTGCGCAACGAATCGCCGGATCAGGCCGCAACGACGCAACACATCGACTGTCCGCGCGCAACGCTCGCGCCTTGTCCCGGCCGATCGCCGGACCGTACCGTCATAGACGTCTCCCGTTCACCCGTCCCATGCCCGAGGTCACCCATGCCCCTGCGCACCGCCCTTCTCCAGAGTTCCGGCCGTCCGGGCTCGGTCGCGGAGAACCTGAAGGTGCTCGACGAGGCCGCGGGCCGGGCCGCCGAGGCCGGTGCGGGCCTGCTCGTCTGCCCCGAGATGTTCCTCACCGGCTACGCGATCGGGGACGACGTGCCGATGCTGGCCGAGCGGGCTGATGGTCCCGGCGCGCTCGCCGTCGCCGACATCGCCGTACGCCACGGCCTCGCGGTGCTCTACGGCTACCCCGAGCGGGCGGACGAGGGCAGCGGCACGGCCGGCGACACGGGCACGATCCACAACTCCGCCCAGCTGATCGACGCGTCCGGGCAGCGTCTCGCGAACTACCGCAAGACGCACCTCTTCGGCTGCTTCGAGCAGCGATGGTTCACACCGGGCGAGGACACCGTCGTCCAGGCCGAGCTCGACGGCATCCGCGTCGGCATGCTGATCTGCTACGACGTGGAGTTCCCCGAGAACGTCCGCGCCCACGCCCTGGCCGGCACCGACCTGCTGCTGGTCCCCACCGCGCAGATGCACCCCTTCCAGTTCGTCGCCGAATCGCTGGTCCCGGTCCGGGCATTCGAGAGCCAGATGTACGTCGCGTACGTCAACAGGACCGGCCCGGAAGGCGAGTTCGAGTTCGTCGGCCTCAGCTGCCTCGCCGCCCCCGACGGGACGGTGCGCACCCGCGCCGGCCGCGGGGAGGAGCTCGTCATCGGCGAGGTCGACCCCGAGCTGCTCAGCGCGTCGCGCGAGAACAACCCGTACCTGCGTGACCGGCGGCCCGGCCTGTACGGCTCGCTGACCTGACGCCCGCCTGCCCCCGCCTCACCGCCCCACCGCTTCGCCTTTCCCCGCAAGGAGTCCGTACCCCATGACGTCCACGGTGCCCACCACCGCCGTCCAGCACAGCGACGCGCAGCCGCCGATCACCATGTTCGGTCCGGACTTCCCCTACGCCTACGACGACTTCCTCGCGCACCCCGCGGGCCTGGGTCAGATACCGGCGACCGAGCACGGCGCCGAGGTCGCGGTCATCGGCGGCGGCCTCTCCGGCATGGTCGCCGCGTACGAGCTGATGAAGATGGGCCTGAGGCCCGTCGTCTACGAGGCCGACCAGATCGGCGGCCGGCTGCGCACCGTCGGCTTCGAGGGCACCGGCACGGACGAGTTGACCGCCGAGATGGGCGCGATGCGCTTCCCGCCCTCCTCCACGGCCCTCCAGCACTACATCGACCTCGTGGGTCTGACCACCCGGCCGTTCCCCAACCCGCTGGCCCCCTCCACCCCGTCGACCGTCGTCGACCTCAAGGGCGAGTCGCACTACGCGGAGACCGTCGACGACCTGCCGCAGGTCTACCGCGACGTGATGAACGCCTGGAACGCCTGCCTGGAGGAGGGCGCCGACTTCTCCGACATGAACCAGGCCATGCGCGAGCGCGACGTCCCGCGTATCCGCGAGATCTGGGCCAAGCTCGTCGAGAAGCTCGACAACCAGACCTTCTACGGCTTCCTGTGCGACTCGGAGGCCTTCAAGTCCTTCCGGCACCGGGAGATCTTCGGCCAGGTCGGCTTCGGCACCGGCGGCTGGGACACCGACTTCCCCAACTCCATCCTGGAGATCCTGCGGGTCGTCTACTCGGAGGCCGACGACCACCACCGCGGCATCGTCGAGGGCAGTCAGCAACTGCCGCTGCGCCTGTGGGAGCGCGAGCCGCAGAAGATCGTCCACTGGCCGCTCGGCACGTCGCTGGCGTCGCTGCACGAGGGCGCCCCCCGCCCGGCGGTGACCCGGCTCTCCCGCACGGCGGGCAACCGCATCACGGTCACCGACGCGGCCGGCGACATCCGCACCTACCGCGCGGCGATCTTCACCGCCCAGTCGTGGATGCTGCTGTCCAAGATCGCCTGTGACGACGCGCTGTTCCCCATCGACCACTGGACGGCGATGGAGCGCACCCACTACATGGAGTCCTCCAAGCTGTTCGTGCCGGTGGACCGGCCGTTCTGGCTGGACAAGGACGAGGTCACCGGACGCGACCGCATGTCGATGACGCTGACCGACCGGATGACCCGCGGCACGTACCTGCTGGACAACGGCCCGGACAAGCCGGCCGTGATCTGCCTGTCGTACACCTGGTGCGACGACAGCCTGAAGTGGCTGCCGCTGTCCGCGAACGAGCGGATGGAGGTCATGCTGAAGTCGCTGGGCGAGATCTATCCGGACGTCGACATCCGCAGCCACATCATCGGCAACCCCGTGACCGTGTCGTGGGAGAACGAGCCGTACTTCATGGGCGCGTTCAAGGCCAACCTGCCGGGCCACTACCGCTACCAGCGCCGGCTGTTCACCCACTTCATGCAGGACCGGCTGCCCGAGGACAAGCGCGGCATCTTCCTTGCCGGCGACGACATCTCGTGGACGGCCGGCTGGGCCGAGGGCGCCGTGCAGACCGCGCTCAACGCCGTGTGGGGCGTGATGGAGCACTTCGGCGGCGCGACCGACCCGTCCAACCCGGGCCCGGGCGACCTCTACGACGAGATCGCGCCGGTCGAACTCCCGGAGGACTGAGGCCCGGGCCTCAGCGCCAGGGCGTCAGCAGACAGCGCCCGACCAGGCCGACACCGGCGTCCAGACGCTCGGTGAACTCCTCGGCCAGGTCGGGCAGGTCCCGCAGTCCCCACAGCAGCCGTGCGGCCGACCAGGCGCTGTCGCGGGCCCGTTCGAGGCTCCACGCGCCAACCAGGTGGGTCAGCGGATCGGCGATCTCGAGCAGGTCGGGGCCGGGCATCAGATCCTCGCGGATGTGCTCCTCCAACTGCACGAGGATGTCGCCGACACGGTCGAACCCGCTCTCCAGGTCGGCCGGTCGACGGCCGAGCGCACAACAGGTGTCCACGACGGCGAGGGCCAGGTCGTGCCCGATGTGGGCGTTGATCCCGGCGAGCGCGAACTGCAGTGGCCGTACACCGGGATGGTGGCGGTACTGGAACAACGGCCGCCAGCACGCGGGCGGCCGCCGGCCCTCTGCCGCGTCCTCCACGGCCGCCAGATAGCGGCGGGCGAAGAACACGACGAGCGCGTCGGCGCCCTCCCGGTCGGTGAAGTGCCCGGCCTCGGCGTGCCGGCCGAACTCCTCCGTGACCGCGAGATACACCCGGTTGAACACCGCGATCCCGTCGCCCTGGGGCAGGGCGGAACGCAGCGAGCGCATCTGCTCCACCACGGACCCGACCGGGGAAGGACCGTGGCCCGCCCGCACCGCGAACTGTTCCGTCTGCGCCATGGGGGCCAGGGTCCCAGCCCCGGGCGTGTCCGCGCGGAGACGGGCCGGGGCTTCCCCGGAAAGAGGGACGTTTCCGCAGTGACTACCGCCCGGTCGTCGGACCGTCCGGCGTCCCCGCGGGCTCGGGGCCCCGGAACCGGCGTCGTACGAGGAGGTGCCGGAGTCCAGCAGCGGCTCCTCGTCCTTCATCTGCTCCTTCATGCATGTGGGCGGGGGCGAAGGCGCGGAGCACGTGGTAACCGGCATGAGCGGGCGCTTAGGATGAGACGTTTTCGGCCAGCACTGCACAGGAGCCCCGACCGTGACCACGCAAGCCCCTCCGACATCCGCCGCCCCGCTCGCCTCCGGCGTCGAGCACGGCGTGCTCGTCCCGGCGGTCGTGCACTTCGACGACCTCGACGCGCTCGGGCTGCTCCACAACGCCCGGTACCCGCTGATGGTGGAGCGCGCCTGGGTGACGTACTGGCAAGAGCGTGGAGTCGCCTTCGAGGGCGACTGGGCAGCGGCCGGGGACGCCTGCAACGCCGTCAAGGAACTGCGCATCGGCTACGAGCGCCCCGTGAACCGGACCGGCGACTACGCCGTGCACCTGTGGCTGGAAAGGCTCGGCCGTACCGGCCTCACCTACGGCTTCCGTTTCTGTTCCGGGGACGGCGCCGTGACCTACGCACAGGGTGTCCGGGTCCTCGTCAGGCTGGACCCGGACACCCTGCGGCCCGCGCCGTGGAGCGAGCGGTTCAGGGCCGCGGGTCGCGCACTGCTGGCGCCGGCGG
This sequence comes from Streptomyces sp. WAC00040, assembly GCF_056835925.1. Lineage (NCBI taxonomy): Bacteria > Bacillati > Actinomycetota > Actinomycetes > Kitasatosporales > Streptomycetaceae > Streptomyces > Streptomyces sp. WAC00040. Next base: position 661,766 of record NZ_JAKQZE010000003.1, on the reverse strand, counting down.
AATGACCTTCACGCTCTCCCGCCCGGCCGAGCGCAGCACACCGGCGCCGAGGACCAGACCGAGCGCGAGCGCCGTCACCAGGCCGAAGGACACGACCAGGCTCGTCGCGTCGGCGACCGCGCCGATCGCCGACGGGGCGATCAGCCCCGAGGTGTAGGTGATGGTGGCGACACCGGCGATCGCCTGGCTCGGGTTCGGCCCGCTGCGTCCGGCCGCGGCGAAGGCCAGCGGCACGACCACGGCGACGCCGAAGCCGATCAGCGCGAAGCCGCACATCGCGACGGCCGGATGCGGCGCCAGGACCACGAGCAGTCCGCCGATCGTCGCGAGCACCCCGCCGACCCGCACGGTCCGCACAGGCCCGAACCGGTCGACGATCCGGTCGCCCGCCAGCCGTGCCACCGCCATCGTCAGCGCGAACGCCGTGGTCGACGCGGCCGCCAGACCCGGCGAGGTGTCCAGCACGTCACGCAGATAGACGGCCGACCAGTCCAGGCTCGCTCCCTCGGCGAACACCGCGCAGAACCCGATCGCGCCGATGATCAGCGCCGATTTCGGCGGCAGGGCGAACCGCGGCGGCGGCTCCTCGTCGGCGGAACTGCGCAGGTCCAGTACGCCCTGACAGGCGATCAGCCCGAGCGCGGTCAGCGTCAGCGCCGCCAGGGTGTGGTGCAGGCGTGCGTCACTGCCCAGGTGGGCGGCGAGTGTGCCGCCTGCCGAGCCGATCAGCGCACCGGCGCTCCACATGCCGTGCAGTCCCGACATGATCGACCGGTCGAGACGGTTCTCCACCTCCACGCCCAGGGCGTTCATCGCCACGTCGGACATTCCGGCGGTGGCGCCGTAGACGAACAGTGCCGCGCACAGGCTGAGCAGGTTCGGGGCGAACGCCGGCAGGACCAGGCTCAGGGTCCACAGTGCCAGCAGTCCGCGCAGCGCCGTGCGTGCGCCGAAGCGGTGGGTGACGGCTCCGGCCAGCGGCATGGCCACGGAAGCTCCGAGCGCCGGGAATGCCAGGGCGAGGCCCAGCTGACCGGCACTGACCCCGGCGTGGTCCTGGATCCAGGGGATCCGGGTCGCGAAGCTGCCGGTCACCGCGCCGTGCACACAGAAGACGGCGGCCACCGCGAAGCGGGCACGCCGCAACCGGGGCAGCCCGACGGCCGTTCGGCTCGATGCGCTGGACATGCGTGTACCCCTCCCCGAGAACGTGAGCGGTAAACTATCAGGAACCCTGCCTGATAAATAGACGGTATGCGTCTGGAAGGATTCCGGCATGCGCGCCTCACCGAGCACCGCCCGGGCCATCAACGATCGGCTCGCCCTGGAACTCCTGCAGGAAGAGGGGCCGTTGACGGCAGGACAGTTGAAGACGATGACCGGCCTCTCCCGGCCCACCGTCGCCGACCTCGTGGAGCGGTTGCAGGGCTCGGGGCTCATCCGGGTGGTCGGCGAGGCTGGTGCCGAACGGCGTGGACCGAACGCCCGCCTGTACGGGATCGTCGCCGACCGCGCACACCTCGCGGCGCTCGACGTACGCACCGAGAGCGTCTCCGTCGTCATCGCGGACCTGCTCGGGACGCGTCTCGCCGAAGCCTCCCTTCCGATCGGCGGCGACAGCGAGCCCGGTCCCGTTGTGCAGCGTGCCGCGGCGCTGGTGGAGCGCACGTCCCGGAACGCCGGAGCCGCCGCGCTGCACAGCGTCTGCGTCGGCGCGCCCGGTCTCATCGACCCGGCGACCGGTGAACTCCGCGACACGACCGGCCTGCCGGCCTGGCACCGCATGCTGGTGGCCGCACTGCAGCGGCGCCTGCCGGCCCGGGTGATCGTCGAGAACGAGACCAACCTCGCGGCCGTGGCCGAACATCGCCTCGGCGCCGCGGGCGACCGCGACTCGTTCGCGTTCCTCTGGCTGGGACAAGGGGTCGGCGCGGGAATCTTCCTCGACGGCCGGCTGAGGAGAGGGGCGTCCGGCGGGGCGGGCGAGATCGGCTTCCTGCCGGTGCCCGGCACGGCGGGCATTCCCTCCGCCGTCGACTGCGCCGGCGGCTTCCACTCGCTGGCCGGGGCGGCGGCGATCCGCGAACTGGGGCAGCGGTACGGGCTCGTGGGGCCTACGGCGGCACGCATGGTGGCGGCGGCCGTCGCCGAGGACCGCGGCGACTTCCTCGACGCCCTCGCCGACCGCCTCGCCCTCGGCGCGGCGGCGGTCGCCGCGGTCCTGGATCCCGGATGTGTGGTCCTCGGCGGCGAGACCGGGCACGCGGGCGGCGAGGCGCTGGCATCGCGCGTCGCGGCGCGGGTGGCCAGTCTGTCCCCGCTGCCTACCCAGGTCCGTGCCGGCGTCCTCGGCGACGACGCGGTCCTCAGCGGCGCGCTGCTGACGGCGGGGGATTCGGCGCGGGGGGAACTGTTCGGCTGACCGCCACCATGACCCGCACGGCCATCGGGGCGGTTGCCGCTGGTCGTGGCGGGAGCGTCGTCCCGGACCCGCCGGGTCCGACGACGGCAGCCGCAGCTCCCACCGCTGCATCCGGTCGGTCCTGAACTCGACCTCATGGCTCAGCCGGTCGGATTCGAAGCGGAACCAGACACGTGGACCGGGCCGGCGCCGCGTTCACCGCGCAGTCATGCTCTCCGTCTCCTCTCCGTCTACCGGATCCCGCCCGCGCGGGCGGGGATCAGAGGCTGCGGTTCGGCAGCCTCGGCGGATCCGAGGGCGAGCGCCGAGGACATCGCCGAAGGGCTCCGCGGAGGCAAGGGCCCGGCGGCGGCAAGGGCCGGTGACCGCCGCCGGGCTGCTCTGCGAGGGATGATCAGCAGGTGCCGAGGTCCTGCCAGACACCCCACTCCCCGGTCGTACCGGGCTCCTCGCCCTTAGTCCACCACTTCGACTTCCACTGGTGCGACTTGTGGGAGACGGTCACCCCGCCCCCGTACTCGGACGTCGCGTTCCACGCCGGCGCGGCGCATGCCCCGGGCGTGCCCGGCTCGGAGGGGGACGGTGAGGGGGAGGAACCGGAACCGGGCTCGACCAGCTTCGTTCCGCGGCCCAGGTCACCGGCGAGGGCGTACGCCGTGCCGGCGATGTTCACGGTCCAGTTCGACGGGGTCGAGACCGGCAGGTAGTAGTTGAAGGACAGCTCGACCGTGCCGCCGGGGGCCAGTGACTGCCAGGCCGGGAGCTTCAGCGCCACCCGGTGGAAGTCGCCCTTCAGGCCGCCGATGTTGCCGCCGGTGTGATCGCTCTTGATCACCTTGGTGCCGAAGCCGGACTGGTCGGAGGCATTGGCCGGGGCGGCGGTCGCGTAGTCGAACTGGAACTCCGTGCCGCCGGGCAGCGTGGCCGAGGTGTTGTTTGTGATCTTCAGCTTGGGCGTGATCGGGTAGTTGGAGTCGCCCAGCTTGAACTCGGTGAAGTCCACCGAGATGTCGACCGCGTCGGTGGGCAGCGGGGAGTTGGACTTCTTTGCCCCGTACGGAGCGGCCGACTTGAACTTCTCGTACATCGACGTGGTCAGCGTGTCGCCGATCTCGTACTGGCCCTTCGCCGCGTTCCAGTCGTAGTCGCCCGCGAGTTCCCAGACCATCGTGCCGCCGATGCCCCGGTCGACCACGTAGTCCGCCTTCGCGGCCACCGACTGCTCGTCCTCGGTGGAGAGGAAGACCTTCTTCTCGGCGTTCCACAGCCAGGGCGCGGCCAGCGTGGAGTCGTACTTGCGCACGTAGGCGCCGGTCAGCCGGGTGTCGGCCGGAAAGCCGTACTGCGTGACGTAGTCGCCGACGATCCCCTTCTCGAGGTTCTTGGCGTGCCACATCGGGTTGGAACCCGCCGGGGACTCCTTGCCGTTGTCGTCCTTGTCGTGCCACAGGTTGTCGATGCCGACGGCGCCGTCACCGCACTTGGTGAGGCCGGAGCCGGCCGGGCAGGAGGCCGCGGCGGCCTTGCCCCACAGGCCGTCCGTGCCGCCCTGCACGTTCTTGTGACCGCGGGTGTAGTACGGCAGGCCGATGTTGATGCGGCCGGCCGGCATGGAGCCCCGGAAGTAGTGGTAGGCCCAGTCGGTGTTGAGGTAGCCGATGCCGCCGTACTGGGCGCTGCCGTAGACGTTCGCCGAGGCCAGTTCGGCGTCCTTGCCGTCGTCGAAGAGCGAGGCGTTCGGGCCGACGTACTCGTTCCACGCGCCGTGCAGGTCGTACGACATGATGTTGACGTAGTCCAGGTACTTCTGGACCTGGAAGGTCTCCATGCCGCGCAGCAGGTAGCCGGACGAGGGTGCCGCGACGGTGAGCATGTAGTGCTTGCCGTCCGCCGCGCCGGCCCGGTCGAGCTTGTCGCGCAGGGTCTTCATCAGCGCCGCGTAGCCCTTGTTGAGGCCCCCTCGGCGGGCGTTGGAGACGGGGAAGTCGGCAGGGTGGCCGGCGTCCTTCATCGAGGTCGGGTACTCGTAGTCGATGTCGACGCCGTTGAAGCCGTACTTCTTGATGAAGGCGACGGCGGAGTCGGCGAAGGTGTTGATCCCCGCCTGGTTGACCGAGCCGTCGGCGTTGGTGGCCATCGAGTAGAAGCCGCCCGAGTTCACCCGCACGCCGGTGTCGTCGAAGTAGCCGCCGGTCTCCGCCCAGCCGCCGACGGAGATCAGCGTCTTCACGTCCGGATGCTGCTTCTTGAACTTGTTGAGCAGGTTGAAGTGGCCCTTGTACGGCAGAGCCGGGTCCATCTCCGCCCCGGCCACTCCCGGCCAGGTCATCCCCGTCGCGGCGTTCTTCTCCCCGTCCGTGCCGACCGAGAGCTTGTTGGACGCGTCGATGTGGCCGAAGGCGTAGTTGATGTGGGTGACCTTGTCCCACGGGATGTCGGACGCGAGGTAGGCAGGCTGCCCGTTCTTGCCGGTGCGCCAGCCTGTGAAGTAGCCGATGACCCGGCGCTGGTGGTCCGCGCCCATCTTCTCGCGGCCCTCGGTGTCGTAGACCGAGCAGTAAGGGACGTCGACGCCGGGGGTGGCGTAGAGCCCGTCGGGGCGGCAGTTCTCCTGCGGCGCGGCATGGGAGACGCCGGGGGAGAGCATGCCGGCCAGCAGCGCGGCTGCGGCGGCACCGGCTGCGAGCAGGGACGCCCCGGCTCTGGTACGGGTGGGGGACTGCACGATCAGTTCCTCCTGGTGGGGATCCCCCTGTATGGCCCGCCAGGAGCGCAGGGGGGTTCGGCCTCGCACAACTGACAGATGGGGCAAAGGGGTTGGCCCCGGTGTGCGCACACCGGCGGGCCTGGTCCGCGGAGGTGTCGCAGACATTAAGAGGACTAGACCAAAGCGTCAATAGGTCTGGACCATTGGATTCCGGCGTGACGGCGGGTGACGCCGTGTGCCCCTATGTGAGCGAGTCCACAGACATCACCCGCATGGCTCACCGCCGGCCGTGGCACACTGGCCCTGTATCAGCAGCAGCGCACTCCGGGGTCGGTGCAATTCCGAACCGGCGGTTACAGTCCGCGACCCGTCCGCAGCCAGCGGCCGGTTGACCAGGTGAGATTCCTGGACCGACGGTTAAAGTCCGGATGGGAGGCAGTGCGCGGCGGATGGCACCGTCAGGTGCGTCGGCCGTCTGTCGATCGCCGTGCACGCGCGGCGATCGCCGTTCAGGCATCGGCGTCCCCCAGTGGTGTTCCTCCGCTCTCTGTCGTCATCGACAGGCCCCGGAGTCCGTGCCCGAAGAGGCAGGAGGACCCGGTGGCCACCGCAGTCGAAGCAGACGCCATGCGTCGGGCGATCACGCTCGCCGCCCGCGGACTCGGCTCCACCAGCCCCAACCCGGTCGTCGGGTGCGTCATCACCGACGCCTCCGGACACGTGGTCGGCGAAGGTTTCCACCAGCGCGCCGGCGGACCGCACGCCGAGATCCACGCCCTGCGCGCCGCCGGGGTCCTCGCCCGCGGCGGCACCGCGTACGTCACCCTCGAGCCCTGCAACCACACCGGCCGCACCGGCCCCTGCGCACAGGCGCTCGCCGAGGCCGGCGTCGCCCGCGTCGTCTACGCGGTCGCCGACCCGAACCCGGAGGCCACCGGAGGCGCCGAGACCCTGCGCGCGGCCGGTATCGAGGTCGAACAGGGACTCCTCGCCGACGAGGCGGCCGCGGGCAACGCCGGCTGGCTCACCTCCGTACGCCTGGGCCGCCCCCACGTCACCTGGAAGTACGCGGCCACACTCGACGGCCGCGTCGCCGCCGCCGACGGCACCAGCCGCTGGATCAGCTCCCCCGAGTCCCGCGCCGATGTCCACCGGCTGCGCGCCGAGGCCGACGCCGTCCTCGTCGGCTCGGGCACCGCCCGCGCCGACGACCCCCACCTCGCCGTCCGCGGCATCGCGGGCGCCACCCAGCCGCTGCGTGTCGTGATCGACACCGAGGCGGTCGCAGTGAAGCCCGGGGCAAGGGTCCTCGACGACGCCGCGCCCACCGCCGTCGCGGTGGCCGAGGACGTCCTGCCCGACGCGACCGCGCATCTCGGCGAGGTCTGGCGGCTGCCCCGCTCGTCCGGCGGCGGCCTGGACATCGCCGCACTGCTGGCCGCCCTCCACGCGCGCGGGGTGCGGTCCGTGCTCCTCGAAGGCGGCCCGACGCTCGCCGGCGCCTTCGTCGCCGCCGGAGCCGTCGACCGCGTCATCGGCTATCTCGCCCCCGTACTCCTCGGTGCGGGCCCCGCGGCCCTCGCCGGCGCCGGAATCACCACCATCACCGACGCGTTGCGGCTCGATGTCACAGAGACCGTCCGTATCGGAACCGACCTGCGGGTCACCGCCACCGTCCCCAAGGGAGCTTGAGTGTTCACCGGAATCGTCGAAGAGCTGGGCGAGGTCACCGCCGTCGAGGACCTCGGCGACGCGTCCCGCTTCCGTCTGCGCGGCCCGATCGTCACCGAGGACGCGAAGCACGGCGACTCCATCGCCGTCAACGGCGTCTGCCTGACCGTCGTCGAGACCGGCGACGGGGAGTTCACCGCCGACGTCATGGCCGAGACGCTGAAGCGCTCCAGCCTCGGTGTGCTCCGGGCCGGATCCCGCGTCAACCTCGAGCGGCCCACGGCGGTCGGCGCCCGGCTCGGCGGCCACATCGTCCAGGGCCACGTCGACGGCACCGGCACCGTGATCGGGCGCACCCCGTCCGAGAACTGGGAGATCGTCAAGATCTCGCTGCCCTCCGGTCTCGCTCGATACGTTGTCGAGAAGGGCTCGATCACGGTTGACGGTGTGAGCCTTACCGTGGTCGACGCGGGCACCGACCACTTCACGATCAGCCTCATCCCCACCACCCTCGCCCTGACCACGCTCGGGATCAAGCAGCCCGGTGACCCGGTCAACCTCGAGGTGGACGTCATCGCCAAGTACGTCGAGCGGCTGCTCGGCACACAGGCCGAGGAGAGTGCCGAGTGAGCGCCATCGACTGGCTGAACGGCGAGGCCTTCACGGCCTTCGGACAGCACATCAAGTGGTCGGACATGATCGGCAACACGATCGGGCTGATCGCCCTCGCCCTCGGCTGGCGGCGCTCGATATGGACCTGGCCCGCCCAGTTCCTCTCCGGCGTCATCCTCTTCGCCGCCTTCGCCACGTCCCACCTCACCGGCAGCGCCGGCAAGCAGGTGGTGGTCATGGCAGTGGCCGCATGGGGCTACTGGCAGTGGACCCGCGGCCGGCAGCAGGCGCAGGACGGGTCGATCGCCGTCCGGTTCGCGACCTGGCGTGAGCGGGCCTACCTGTTCGGCGGCGCTGTCCTCGGCACCGCCGCCGTCGGCGGACTGTTCACCCTGTACCCGTCCCTGTCGTGGGACCCGTGGCCCGACGCGTACATCTTCGTCGGGACCCTCGTGGCGATGATCGCCCAGGCCCGCGGCATGGTCGAGTTCTGGTTCGCCTGGCTCCTCGTCGACCTGGTCGGCGTCCCGCTCAACTTCGCCAACGGCTTCGCCTTCTCCGGCTTCGTCTACGTCCTCTACGGCGCGCTCGTCCTTTGGGGCCTGCGTGACTGGTGGCTGCGCTCGCGGACGAGCGGCCGGCCCGCACTGGAAGGAGCGGCAGCATGACCGTGCGCCCGTCACCCACCACCACCCTGCCCGAGGCCCTTCGGGCCGCCCCCACGACTCCAACCTGGTTCGCCGCCGACAGCATCGAGGACCTCTCCCTCGACCCGGTCGAGCAGGCCGTCCGCGACATCGCCGCGGGCCGCCCCGTCGTGGTCGTCGACGACGAGGACCGCGAGAACGAGGGCGACCTCGTCATCGCCGCGGAGAAGGCCACGCCCGAGGTCGTCGCCTTCATGATGAGCGAGTGCCGCGGCCTGATCTGCGCCCCCATGGAGGGCGACGAGCTGGAGCGGCTCGACCTGCCCCAGATGGTCGGCGACAACACCGAGTCGATGCAGACCGCCTTCACCGTCTCCGTCGACGCGGGCCCCGCCTACGGGGTGACCACAGGCATCTCGGCCGCCGACCGCGCCATGACCCTCCAGCTGCTGGCCGGCGGCGAGGCAGGACCCGCCGACTTCGTACGCCCGGGGCACGTCTTCCCGCTGCGCGCCAAGCCAGGCGGCGTCCTCACCCGCCCCGGCCACACAGAGGCCGCCGTGGACCTCGCACGGCTCGCGGGCCTGCGCCCCGCCGGCGCGATCGTCGAGATCGCCGGCGAGGACGGCGTGATGCTGCGGCTGCCCGAGCTCGTGCCGTTCGCCCGCAAGCACGGCCTGACGATCATCTCCATCGAGGACCTGATCGCCTACCGCCGCAGCGAGGAGCCCACAGTCAAGCGCGAGGCGGAGGTCCATCTCCCCACCGCGGCCGGTGAGTTCACCGCGTACGGCTACCGCTCCACCGTCGACGGCGTCGAGCACGTCGCCCTGGTGCACGGCGACATCGGCGACGGCGAGGACGTCCTCGTGCGCGTCCACTCCGAATGCCTCACGGGTGACATCTTCCACTCGCTGCGCTGCGACTGCGGTCCCCAGCTCAACGCCTCCATGGAGAGCATCACGCAGGCCGGGCGGGGTGTCGTCGTCTATCTGCGCGGGCACGAGGGCCGCGGCATCGGGCTGCTGTCCAAGCTGCGCGCGTACGAACTCCAGGAGCGGGGGAGGGACACCCTCGACGCCAACCTCGAGCTCGGCCTGCCGGCCGACGCCCGCGACTACGCGGCCGGCGCCCAGATCCTCGCCGACCTCGGCGTGCGCAGCGTGCGGCTGATGACCAACAACCCGGACAAGTCGACCGCGCTCGTCAGGTACGGGATCACCGTCCTCGGACGCGAACCGATGCCCGTCCAGGCGGGCGAGCACAACCTGACGTACCTGCGCACCAAGCGCGACCGGATGGGCCACGACCTGCCGTGGCTCGAGGCGGCCCCGGCGACGACGTGCGGCAACCAGTAGAACTCGTCATCAGCACAACCACGTACAGCAGAACCGCGTGAGGCGAGACACCTCGCGCGGCCGGTAGAACTTCGCAACCAGTGAGAATCGCGCCGCCAGCAGGACTGTCCGACCGGCAGGACTGCGCAACGGCGGTGAAGAACGGCTAGGGAGAAACATGAGCGGCAAGGGTGCGCCCGAACTGTCCGTCCGCAACTGCGGAGACCTGCGCGTCGCGGTGATCGCGGCCCAGTGGCACGAGAAGGTCATGGACGGTCTCGTCGACGGCGCGCTGCGCGCACTGCGCGAGCTCGGCATCGACGAGCCGACGCTGCTGCGCGTCCCGGGCAGCTTCGAGCTGCCCGTCGTGGCCAAGGTGCTCGCGGGCCGCGGCTACGACGCGATCGTCGCCCTCGGCGTCGTCATCCGCGGCGGCACGCCGCACTTCGAGTACGTGTGCCAGGGCGTCACCCAGGGCCTGACCCAGGTCTCCATCGACACCGGCGTCCCCGTCGGCTTCGGCGTGCTGACCTGTGATACCGAGGAGCAGGCCCTCGACCGGGCGGGTCTCGAGGGCTCGAACGAGGACAAGGGGCACGAGGCGGTCACGGCGGCGGTCGCCACCGCGACCATCCTGCGTTCAGTATCCGAACCCTGGCGCTGAGCAGCGGCCGCTTCCGCGTAGTCTGGGACCACCATGTCCAATAAGACGTTCGAGGAGCTCTTCGCCGAGCTCCAGCAGAAGGCCGCCGAGGGCGACCCCGCCACCTCCCGCACCGCCGAGCTCGTCGGCAAGGGCGTCCATGCCATCGGCAAGAAGGTCGTCGAGGAGGCCGCCGAGGTGTGGATGGCCGCCGAGTACGAGGGCAAGGAAGCCGCCGCGGAGGAGATCTCGCAACTGCTGTACCACGTCCAGGTGATGATGGTCGCGCGCGGAATCTCCCTCGACGACGTCTACGCCCACCTCTGAACCAGCCCACCCCTCCGCACGTACACATCACGCGAACAAAGGAAGCCCGTCTCATGCTGCGCATCGCCGTCCCCAACAAGGGTTCACTGTCCGGACCTGCGTCGGCGATGCTCCATGAGGCCGGCTACCAGCAGCGCAAGGAGTCCAAGGAGCTCGTCCTCGTCGACCCGGACAACGAGGTCGAGTTCTTCTACCTGCGTCCGCGTGACATCGCGATCTACGTCAGCTCCGGCAAGCTCGACATCGGCATCACCGGCCGTGACCTGCTGCTCGATTCCGGCGCCGACGCCGAGGAGATCCTCCAGCTCGGCTTCGCCCGGTCCACCTTCCGCTACGCCACCAAGCCGGGCACCGCGGGCGGTGTCGAGGACTTCGGCGGCATGACGATCGCCACCTCCTACGAGGGCATCGTCGCCGCGCACCTCGCGGAGAGCGGCATCGACGCTTCCGTGGTCCACCTCGACGGCGCCGTCGAGACCGCCATCGAGCTCGGTGTCGCCCAGGTCATCGCCGATGTCGTCGAGACCGGCACGAGCCTGCGCAACGCGGGTCTCGAGGTCATCGGCAAGCCGATCATGACCTCGGAGGCCGTCGTCATCCGCCGCACCGGCGCGGACGGCGAGGACCCGAAGGTGCAGCAGTTCCTGCGCCGTCTCCAGGGCGTCCTGGTCGCCCGCAGCTACGTGATGATGGACTACGACTGCCGGGTCGAGCACCTGGAGCAGGCCGTCGCCCTCACCCCCGGCCTCGAGTCCCCGACGATCTCCCCGCTGCACCACGAGGGCTGGGTCGCTGTCCGCTCCATGGTCGCGGCCAAGGAGGCCCAGCGGATCATGGACGACCTGTACGCGCTCGGCGCGCGGGCCATCCTCACCACGGCCATCCACGCCTGCCGCCTCTGAGGGACCGACGACACACCATGTCCGCACCTGCTCCGGCGCCTCGGCCGCCCGCGCTCCCGGTCACCTTCCGGCCGACCCGTACCCGGATCGTCCTGCTGACCGTGGGCGTGGCCATGTTCGCCGCCGTCACCACCGTCACCCTGCTCCTCGACAAGCTCAGCCCGCCCGAGCAGGTCAGCTTCATCTTCACGGCCCTGCTCTTCCTCGCGGTCCTCGCCCTGCTGAGCCGGCCGAAGGTCGTCGCCGACGACGACGGTGTCACCGTCGTCAACCTCACCCGTACGCGACGGCTGGCGTGGGCGGAGATCCTGCGGGTGAATCTGCGCGCCGGCGACCCGTGGGTCTTCCTCGACCTCAGCGACGGCACCAGCCTGCCGGTGCTGGGCATCCAGCCCGGTATCGCCAGGGCGCGCGCCGTCGAGGACGCCCGCGCCCTGCGTGCCCTCGCCGAGACCCGCGGGACCCGGCCGGAGGAACCCGGCGACACCCGGCCGGACCAACACTGAGCGTTGGGGCCGACATTTGGGGCAGCACCCCTGCCCTCCACAGCCCCGGCCTGATTACTCTGGTGGCGGCGGCGCCGAGTGCGCCCCGCCCCGCACCGCACGGCCCGTCGGCCGGCGGGGCCACCCTGCGACCCGAGGAGTGACTCCCTCCAGCAATGGACGGATCGTCCGGTAGTACCTGCGCCGCCCCCTCTCCGGAGGCGGCGGCATGATCGTCCCGCTTCTGCTGCTCGCCGCAGCATTCCTTCTCATCCTGGCCAACGGCTTCTTCGTGGCCGCCGAGTTCGGACTCGTCACCGTGGAACGCCCGGACGCCGAACGCGCCGCGGCCGAGGGAGACCGCCGGGCCCGCCGCGTCGTCGGCGCGCTGCGCGAGCTGTCCTTCCAGCTTTCCGGCACCCAGCTCGGCATCACCATCACCTCCCTCGTCGTCGGTATGCTCGCGCAGCCCGCGCTCGCCGGGCTGCTCGGCGGGCCGCTGACCGCGACCGGGCTGCCCGAAGGCGCCGTGCCCGGTGTGGCGGTGGTCGTCGGCATGCTGCTGGCGTCCGCCGTCCAGATGGTGATCGGCGAACTGGTCCCCAAGAACTGGGCGGTGTCCAGGCCGCTCCAGGTGGCCAGGTTCGTGGCAGGCCCGCAGACCGCCTTCTCGTCGGCCTTCCGCCCCGTCATCACCCTGCTGAACGCCGCCGCCAACCGCCTGGTACGGCTGGCGGGCGTGGAGCCGGCCGAGGAACTCGCCTCCGCGCGCACCCCGATCGAGCTGATGTCGCTTGCCCGCCATTCGGCGCGGGCCGGCACGCTGGAGCAGGACACCGCGGACCTGTTCGTACGCACCCTGTCGCTCGGCCACCTCACCGCGCAGCATGTGATGACCCCGCGGGTGAAGGTGAGCGCGCTCCAGTCCGACGCCACCGCGGCGGACGTCCTCAACCTCACCCGGGCCACGGGTCTTTCGCGCTTCCCCGTCTACCGTGAGCGCATCGACGAGATCGTGGGCATGGTGCATCTCAAGGACGCCCTCGCCGTACGGGCGGAGGAACGCCGGCGGGTCGGCGTCGAGCGGATCGCCGTCGTCCCGCTGATGGTGCCGGAGACCCTCCCGGTGCAGCAGCTGCTCGAACAGCTGCGCAGCGAGCAGCCCATAGCCGTCGTCGTCGACGAGTACGGCGGCACGGCCGGTGTCGTCACCCTCGAGGACATCATCGAGGAACTGGTCGGCGAGGTCAGGGACGAGCACGACTCCGACTCGGACGCCCGTCCGGAACTGGCGCCCGTCGCCCCGGAGGACGGACGGGCCGCGTGGGAGGCCGACGGCAGCTGCCGTGTGCTGACGCTCCGGCGGATAGGCCTCGAGGTGCCCGACGGCCCCTACGAGACCCTCGCCGGCCTCGTCGCCGACCTGCTGGGACGCATTCCCGCCCCCGGCGACCGCGCGGAACTCCCCGGCTGGCGGCTGTCCGTGCGCCAGGTCCACCGCTACCGCGCGGAGCGGGTCCGTCTGATCCGCACCGCCGACGCGGTCACGCAGGCGGAAGCCGTGACGGGGGCCACCCGGTGAGCGCTCTCCAACTTCTGTTCGCCCTGCTGCTCGTCGTGGCCAACGGGTTCTTCGTCGGCGCCGAGTTCGCCCTGGTGTCCGTACGCCGTAGTCAGATCGAGCCACTCGCCGCGGCCGGCTCCTCGCGGGCCCGCCGGGTCCTGCACGGGCTGGAGAACCTGCCGCAGATGATGGCCGCCGCCCAGTTCGGTATCACCGTGTGCTCCCTCACCCTCGGCGCCGTCGCGGAACCGACCGTCGCCCGCCTGCTGGAGCCCGTCTTCCACGCGGCACATGTCCCCGAGGGGATCATCCATCCGCTCGGCTACGCGATCGCCCTGGCCGTCGTGGTGTTCCTGCACCTCGTCGTCGGCGAGATGCTGCCGAAGAACCTCGCCATGGCGGCGCCCGAGCGCACCGCCCTGTGGCTCAGCCCCGGCCTGGTCGGCTTCGCCCGCCTCTGCCGCCCCGTCACCACCGCGCTCGGAGCCTGCTCCCGGCTGGTGCTGCGGGCCTTCCGGGTCGAGCCCAGGGACGAGGTCGAGGCCGTCTTCACCAGCGTGCAGCTGGGCCGCCTCGTCGAGGACGCGGGCCAGGCCGGACTGCTGGCCCCCGCGGAGCAGGAACGCCTCGAGGACGCCCTCGAGCTCGGCAGCCGCCCCGTCACCGACGTGCTGATCCCGCGCGCGGCGCTGGTCACGGTCGCCCCCTCGGTCACCCCCCGGCGACTGGAGGAGCTGACCGTCCGCACCGGATACTCGCGCTTTCCCGTCTGCGCGGACGGAGAGAGCCCGTTCATGGGGTATCTGCACGTCAAGGACGTCCTCGACCTCGAGGACGGGGAGCGTGCCGTACCCCAGCACGTCTGGCGGCCCATGGCGACCCTGCGCGCCGAACTGCCGCTCGACGACGCCCTCACCGTCATGCGCCGTGCGGCCACGCATCTCGCGCAGGTCGCCGACGCGTCCGGGCGGGTCCTGGGACTGGTCGCGATGGAGGACGTACTGGAAATGCTCGTCGGCGAGGTACGCGACCCTTCCCACCGGATCGCGCCCGGCACTCCCCGGACGGCCTCCGCCCCGGCGGTGGCGACCGCGCCCGCGCCCGCCGTCACCGATGCGCGCGACAGCGATGCAGGAGCGCTCGTGAAGGGCTGAGCGGCGTAGGCATCACCCGAAGGGAGGCTCCTGCGGGCCGCGGCCCGCAGGACCGCGGCCCGACAGGACTTCCCCGTACGCCTGCATCAGATCGGGCAGCCGCAGCGTCGACAGGTCCTCGCGGGTCGGTGGACCGGGACAGCCGGACAGCCGCAGATCGCGGTACGCACAGCTCTTCTCGTACAGCGTGCGCAGGAAGCGGCCGTTGCCCAGCTCGTCGATCCAGCCCTGGTCGACCACATGGCCGCTGATCGAGCGGAGCTCGTCGCGCGCCTCCTCGTCCCACACATCGCCGTTGTCGGCGGCCAGCACCCCGCCGATCGCGGTCAGCTCCAGCGGCCGGTACGACGGGAAGTCGACGCGGGTGGTGAAACGGGACGACAGCCCGGGGTTGGCGGCGAGGAGCCGGTCCATGCCCTCCGGATAGCCGGCCAGGATGACGACGAGGTGATCGCGGTTGTCCTCGGCGCGCTTGAGCAGCACCTGCAGGGCCTCGTCGCCGTACGCGTCGCCCTTGCTGTAGCCGGAGTTGGACAGGCTGTACGCCTCGTCGACGAAGAGCACGCCACCCAGCGCCGAGTCGATCAGCTCGTTGGCCTTCACCGCCGTCTGGCCGAGGAACTCCCCGACCAGATCGGACCGTTGGGCCTCCACCAGATGGTCGCCCCCCAGGAGGCCGAGAGCGTAGAAGACCCGGCCGAGGATCCGGGCGACGGTCGTCTTGCCCGTCCCCGACGGGCCGGAGAAGACGAAGTGCCGCTTCGGCGGCTGTACGGGCAGCCCCTGCACGGCCCGTAGCCGGGCCATCTCCAGCTGCGCCGACAGCGCCTTCACCTGCCGTTTCACCGGTTCCAGCCCCACCATGCGCTCCAGCTCCGCAAGCGCCAGCGCGAGCAGAGCCGGGTCGGTGGGCCCGGCGGGGAACCGGGGGGGAGAGGAGGGCGACGACGCGGCCGACCTGCGGCGCGGACCGTCGGCCGGCACGACCGGCGCGGGTCCCGGCACGGTGACACCGGTGTCACCGCCGAAGCGCGGCTCGGGGCCCTGGGCCGTCTCGCCCTCGGCCTGGACGTCAGCCGTGTCACCGCCGTATCCGGCCAGGGAGACGGCGGCCAGACCGACCGAGTCGTCGTACACGTCGATCCCGTCGTACTCGGCGATGGCCGCCAGGCGGGCCGCGGTGTCCATGAAGGCCGGATCGATGCGGTGCACCGCGCGGTACAGGGGCAGTGCCGCCGCGCTGCGGCCGGTGCCCTCGTGCGCCCGCGCCAGCCAGTACCGAAGCTCCTTGCGCTGCGGCTGCTCGCTGCGGCAGCGCATCAGGGCCGCGGACAGCAGTGGCTCCGCCTGCCCGTACATTTCCAGCCGCACACGGGCCATGCCGCCGAAGAGCCCGGCCTCGATGCCCAGCAGCGGGTCGTCGACCAGCGGCTCCGTATGGCGTACGAGCTGCTCCCAGTCCTTGACGAGATAGGCCCGGCAGGCGTGCAGAAACCGCACCTGAGGGTCGGTGTCCACCGGCGGCAGCGCGGCGAGCGCCCGGTCGAGCTCGGACACATGGCGGCCGTCGAGCCAGTGGGAGGCGTGCGCGAGCAGCAGATCACGTCCGCTCTCCAGCACCGGCTGCACCCACCAGCCCAGCCAGTACCAGGAGTTGAGGGTGCGGCGGTGGCGTGCCCGCTGCTCGCCGAAGCGGTCGCGACTGCGGTACATGTGCAGCAGCGCCGTAGAGGTGTCCACCCGCAGCGCGTGCAGCCCCAGCCAGGCGTCGGCCATCCCAGGGTCCAGTCGGACGGCCGTGCGGAACTCCTCCTCGGCCTGCGGGTACGCGCCCATGGTGCAGGCGTCCACGCCACGCACCCAGGCCAGGTCCGCCGGCGACCGTGACCCTTGCGTGCCGATGTCCATAGGGTCCCCCCACTCCCCCCTACAAACCGTGCACCAGTGTTGTCGCGCCGGGCGGAGACCCACGACCGCTGCCGGAACAGCCATGCCACGAGGGGGAGTTGGGCGCCCGACCGTGGCGTGGCAGCCGTCAAAGGCTTCCAGTCGTGCATCGTACCTGCGCACGGGGCGGCGATTAAGAGCGCCACAACGACCCGGTGACGGCGCGGAGACGGTGACCCAGGGTGAGCGAAAGTGGTTCGCAAGAAGGAAAGAAGAAGGAAACGGGCAGAACGAAGCCCCCGATCACGGGGGAACAACCGGGGGCTTCGCGTCTGCGACGGCTTCGAAAAGCCGCACATTGAGAACGTAAGACCTGTACGCCTCGTCGGTCAAGCAGAGTTGAGGCACTCTTGAGACGTAATCCCGACACCTCAGAATGCCGGGGGAAGGCCATTACTGCGAGTGATCGATTGGTGCGAACCTGCACTCCCGGCGGGCACCTCGAGCCACTCGTAACCCTTCGGGCGCTCGCGTATCAGGGCATCGGCGAACGGTGCCGAAGGATCGGACAAGAAATGGCGCATCTCCGCCGCTGTCCATCCGTCCCAGAAGCCCGAGAGCGCCGCACCGTCTCGCGCTCTGCCGCGTGCCCAGGACTCCTCGGCGTCCCGGTCCATCCACAGCAGCGCCGCGAGATACGGGCGCAGCGCCCGCCGCCCGGCCCCGACGCCCTCCACCAGGACCACGGGCGCCGTGGGCAGCACGCGCGGTGCGAGGAAGCGCCGGAGGTTCCAGTCGTACGGGTGATAGGCCGCGTCCAGGCCGTGCGCCAGGGGCTCGATCACCTGGCTCAGCATCCGTCCCGTCCAGTCGAACAGCTCCTCGTGGGTGGCCAGATCATCGAGGTGCAGTACGGGCACGTCCGCGCCGAGCGCGTCGGCGAGCCGGCCGGCGAACGTGCTCTTGCCCGAGCCCGCGTGACCGTCCACCGCGACCAGGCGCACGGGGCCGCAGGAGGGCGGCAATGTGCGCAGCCCGGCGGCCCGGTCCTCGAGGTCGTTCATGGGGCCACCCTAAGAGGCGCGCGTCCGGCGCGGCAGTCCGGTCCGGTACGGCGCCCCAGGTCACCCCGCTGACCCCGGCGGCGGAACCGCCGGTGGACCAGACCAATATTGCTCCCGCGACGCGAGTCGAATCCCTGGCAGAAGCGAGGCGCGAACCGCGATAGTGGCCCCACTGTCGCGCTCCTGACTTGGGGGTCCCATGGCCAGACCTACTTCGCGCAGAGACGTACTCGGTGCCGCCATCGCGGTGGCCGCCACCGCCGGATCGCTGTCCGTCGCGACCGGCCGGGCGGTCGCCGCGAGCGGTGCGGCCGCCGTCCCGGCGGCACCTGCCAGACGCACGCAGCCGCTCGTCGACAACCGCTTCTGGTCCTCCTACACGGACTGGCGCTGCGGCGACCACGCCGGCACCAAGGCCGTCGCCGGCCGGCGCCCGGGCGTGGTGATCGCCCGGCCCGCCGGAACCAAGGACTACACCGACCCGCACACCGGCACCACCGCCACGTGGGAGTACGCGACCTGGACCTCCCCGGTGCACCGCTCACGTGTGCCCGCCACGGAAGCCATCGCCTCCTGGAACGCGGACACCCCCGCCGGGACGTGGCTCCAGGTGGAGCTGAGCGGCGAGTACTCGGACGGCACCGCGACGCCCTGGTTCGTGATGGGCCGCTGGGCGGCCGGCGACCAGGACATCCGCCGGACCTCGGTGGACGACCAGGGCGACGGCAGGGCGAGCATCTGGACGGACACCTTCTCCGTCGACGACGCCGCGAGCGGGCTGCGCCTCGACTCGTACCGGCTGCGCCTCACGCTCTACCGCCGGCCGGGGACCACCCTCACGCCCACCGTGTGGCGGCTGGGCGCGATGACCTCCGATATCCCGGACCGCTTCGGCGTGCCCGCCTCCAAGCCGGGCCTCGCCCGCGAGCTGATCGTGCCGAGGTACTCCCAGAACACACACGTGGGCCAGTACCCGGAGTACGACAACGGCGGCGAGGCGTGGTGCAGCCCCACGTCGTCGCAGATGATCATCGAGTACTGGGGCCGCAGGCCCACCGCCGACGATCTGGCGTGGGTCGACCCCGCGTTCGCCGATCCGCAGGTCTGCCACGCGGCCCGCTTCACGTTCGACCACCAGTATGAAGGCTGCGGCAACTGGCCCTTCAACGCCGCCTACGCCGCGACCTACCGCGACATGAGCGCCGTCGTCACCCGGCTGAACTCGCTGACCGATCTTGAGAAGCTGATCGCCGCCGGCATCCCGGCCATAACGTCCCAGTCGTTCCTGAAGGAGGAGCTGACGGGGGCCGGCTACGGCACCGCGGGCCACCTCATGACGGTGATCGGCTTCACCGCTGACGGTGACGTGATCGCCAACGACCCGGCGTCGCCGAGCAACGAGGCGGTGCGCCGCGTCTACCGCCGTGCCGAGTGGGAGAAGATCTGGCTCCGCACGAAGCGCTACAACGCGAGCGGGAAAGTGGTCTCCGGCACAGGAGGCGTCTGTTACCTGTACTGGCCCGCGCACCCCACGGCCGCCCAGCAAGCGGCTCTGGCGGCCGTCGGCGTCCACTGACGCGCGGCGAGCCCCCGGCGGCAGTGACGAACGTCTCTACCCCGGGGGCCGGTGCCGCTGGCACTGTTGTGTGGCCAGGATCTTCCGCCCGATCCGGACGAAAGATCCCCAGGGGGAGCCACCTGCCGGACGACCGAACGAGACGCACCATGACCTCGAACGCAGCAACCGCCGACCGCACCCTGCCGACGACCCGCACAGGCGGACCGGACGACGGACCCGATTTCCTCGAGCACGTCCTCGGCTGGACGCTGGTCGTGGTCCTGGCGATGCTCATCACCCAGGTCGGCCTGCTCTAGTCCCCGGTCTCCCGCCGGCGACGCCCCACTTCCCGGGAAGCGCCCCGCGGGCTGCGGCTTCCTCCCCGGCGGACTCGTGACGCCCGCGTTCCGATCGGGCATACTCAGGCGCGCCACAAGCCGCCATGCAGCCTCTTTCGTGATCCGGAAGGGCACCATCGGCCTGGCAGAACAACCGGCGGCGCGCCCACACCCTTTGTGCGTGACCGCCGCAGCGCCCGACAGGGAGGAAAGCGCCGCCATGCCCGACCGCGCCCCGCAGCCGGTGGACCGTCAACTGCCCACCGAAGAGGCCAGGGATCTGATCACCCTGGTCCGCGACATCGTCCAGCGGGAGATCGCCCCCCGCGCGGCCGAGGAGGAAGACGCCGGGCACTTCCCGCGCGAGGTCTTCTCGCTGCTGTCCGAATCAGGACTGCTCGGCCTTCCCTACGACTCCGAGCTCGGCGGCGGGGACCAGCCGTACGAGGTCTATCTCCAGGTCCTCGAGGAGCTCGCGGCGGCCCGCCTCACCGTCGGTCTCGGCGTGAGCGTCCATTCCCTGTCCTGCCACGCGCTGGCCGGATACGGCACCAAGGAGCAGCAGGGCGAGCACCTGCCCGCGATGCTCGGCGGCGGTCTGCTCGGCGCCTACTGCCTCTCCGAGCCCGCCTCCGGTTCCGATGCCGCGTCGCTGCGGACCAAGGCCGTCCGGGACGGCGACGACTGGGTCATCACCGGGACGAAGGCCTGGATCACCCACGGCGGCGTCGCCGACTTCTACACGGTCCTCGCCCGCAGTGGGGTGGAAGGCCCGCGCGGCATCACCGCGTTCCTGGTGCCGGGCGACGCGCCGGGGCTGAACCCCGCGCTGCCGGAGAAGAAGATGGGCATGAAGGGATCACCCACCGCTCAGCTCCACTTCGACGGCGTCCGGATCCCCGACTCGCGCCGTATCGGGGAGGAGGGCCAAGGCTTCGCCATCGCGCTGTCGGCCCTCGACTCCGGCCGGCTCGGCATCGCCGCCTGCGCCATCGGCGTCGCGCAGGCCGCGCTGGACGAGGCGCTCGACTACGCCACCGGACGCAAGCAGTTCGGGCGTCCCATCGCCGACTTCCAGGGCCTGCGCTTCATGCTCGCGGACATGGCCACCCGGATCGAGGCGGGGCGCGCGCTGTATCTCGCCGCTGCCCGGCTCAGGGACGCGGGACAGCCGTTCTCCCGGCAGGCCGCCATGGCGAAGCTGTTCTGCACGGACGCGGCGATGAGCGTCACCACCGACGCCGTCCAGGTCCTCGGCGGCTACGGCTACACGCAGGACTTCCCGGTGGAGCGCTTCATGCGCGAGGCCAAGGTGCTGCAGATCGTCGAGGGGACCAACCAGATCCAGCGGATGGTCATCGCCCGCCACCTGGCCGGCCCTGAGACGCGCTGACCCGCGCGCTCTGCACCGGCGGCGCCGCGAGTCTCGCCCACTCGGGGTCGCGGCGCCCCGGCAGCGTTCTGCCCCGGCTCGCCCACAGTTGGAGAAGCTCACGGTAGATGGGCGGATCGGTCGGGTGCGGAACCGATTCTTCATGAACGGGCACGACAAGGCGACGGCCTTGCGTGGTCGGGGGATGCAGGCTCATGCCCGGCCAACGCGCCACACACGGAAGCGGTTACCGGCGGGACTATTCGAGCGCCAGTGCAAGGGCTACACGGTCGTCGACCGCGGCGCGAGGCGCAGCGCGGTCACGTTCCTGCGGCACCGGAAGCATCCGAGGCCAGGGGCACGTCCGGGTCGTGTTCATCGGCGCGCCGGGAGCGCGTGCGGCGCCCCGGGCGCGTCTGCGGGTCATATTTGTGGTCCGGGGAGCACGTCGGGCTCCCCGGGGCACGTCCTTCAGGCGGCCCGCCGCATCGGCGGCACCTTCAGCGGCCGCGAGCCCGGGCCGCCGACGTGCGAGAACGGCTGGGTGCGCCAGTCCAGGCCCTGCGGAAGCGTCAGCAGGAGCGCGGTGTCCTGCTCCTGGACCTCCAGCGACTCGTCGGCGGGACGGGCGAGGGAGGCGTCCCGGCCGGTGCCCGAGCAGACCCTCAGACCGAACGGGTTCCACGGGGTGGGGCACAGTGCGTGCTCGGGCAGTACGTCCTCGTCCGCCAGCAGCGCGATCGGCTGAGCGCAGTCCGGGCATATCACCCGGTACATCTCGAAGGTGTCGTACGCGTCCAGGACGTCCGTCTCCGCCGGTTCGGCCGGATCAACAGGCTCCGGTTCGGTACGTCCCGACTTGGAAGACACAGTCTTGACACTCTGCATGGAGAATCTCCCCCTTGGATGGGCCGACCAGGCATGTGCGGCCTCGACCACAGCAAGCAATGCCCACCGTGCAGGTCGGATAACCGTGGGGTCACGGCGCATCGACCGGGCAAACCTGTGGCGTTGGTCACATGAGAGCCTCTGGCGCCCGTCCGGACGCTCCGGGACTGTGCCGGAAGCGATCCGGGGCCATAGGTTGATCCGCATGGAGGAGCTGGATCGTCAGATCGTGGACCTGCTCGTCAAGGACGGGCGGATGAGCTACACCGACCTGGGCAAGGCCACCGGCCTGTCCACATCGGCGGTGCACCAGCGCGTCCGCCGTCTCGAGCAGCGGGGCGTCATCCGCGGATACGCGGCGGTCGTCGACCCGGAGGCCGTCGGGCTGCCGCTCACCGCGTTCATCTCGGTGAAGCCGTTCGATCCCAGCGCGCCCGACGACATCGCGGACCGGCTCGCCGGTGTGCCGGAGATCGAGGCCTGCCACAGCGTCGCCGGCGACGAGAACTACATCCTCAAGGTGCGCGTCTCGACCCCCCTCGAGCTGGAGCACCTGCTCACCCGTATCCGCTCGCTCTCCGGCGTCTCCACCCGTACCACCGTCGTCCTCTCCACCCCGTACGAGGCCCGCCCGCCACGGATCTGACCCGCGGCGGTCCGCGGGCCGCGGCCACGGACCACCGGCCCGGTACGGGGCGCGCCCACCGGCTCTCTAGGCTTGCCCCATGACCGAGAGCACCGCCCCCCAGAGCGAACACCGCACCGTGCTGCTGCGCGGTGGAGAAGTCCACAGCCCGGCCGACCCCTTCGCCACCGCGATGGTCGTCGAGAAGGGACACGTCGCCTGGGTGGGCTCGGAAGGCGCCGCCGACGCCTTCGCCACCGGTGTCGACGAAGTGGTCGACCTCGAAGGGGCTCTGGTCACACCGGCGTTCACCGACGCCCACGTCCACACCACCTCGACCGGCCTCGCCCTTACCGGCCTCGACCTGTCGGGTGCGGCCTCCGTCTCCGACGCCCTCCGCCTCGTACGCGAGTACGGCGCCGCCCACCCTGCTCCCGGCCAGGTCCTCCTCGGGCACGGCTGGGACGCGACACGCTGGCCCGAGCAGCGGCCCCCGAGCCGCGCGGAACTCGACGAGGCGGCGGGCGGACGGCCGTTGTACCTGCCGCGGGTCGACGTCCACTCGGCGGTCGTCACCACCGCGCTGCTGGATCTCGTTCCCGACGTCAGCGGTCTGGCCGGCTACCACCCCGACGCCCCGCTGACCGCGGCGGCCCACCATGCCGTCCGCGCCGCCGCCCATGCGGCGCTCACGCCCGCCCAGCGGCGGGCCGCCCAGCGGGAAGCGCTCTCCCACGCCGCGTCCCTCGGTATCGGCAGCATCCATGAGTGCGCGGGCCCCGAGATCTCCGACGAGGCCGACTTCACCTCCCTGCTCGCGCTCTCCCGTTCGGAGCCCGGCCCACGGGTCGTGGGCTACTGGGCCGAACAGGTCGCCGACGAGAAGGACGCCCGGCGCATCCGCGAGCTCGGCGCCTTCGGCGCGGCGGGGGACCTGTTCGTCGACGGCTCCCTCGGCTCGCACACCGCCTGCCTGCACGCCCCGTACGCCGACGCTCCCGCCACCACCGGAAGCGCCCATCTCGACGCCGCGGCCGTCGCCGCTCATCTGGCCGCCTGCACCCGGGCGGGGCTGCAGGCGGGGTTCCATGCCATCGGCGACGCCGCCCTCAGCGCGGTCGTCGACGGAGTCCGGGCGGCGGCCGACCTGCTCGGGCTCGAGCGGATCCGCGCCGCGAGGCACCGGATCGAGCACGCCGAGATGCTTACCCCTGAAACCATCGCCGCCTTCGCCGAGTTCGGCCTCACCGCATCCGTCCAGCCCGCCTTCGACGCTGCCTGGGGCGGCGAGGACGGCATGTACGCCCAGCGCCTCGGCGCCGAGCGGGCCCGCACCCTCAACCCGTACGCGGCACTGCTGCGCGCCGGGGTGCCGCTCGCCTTCGGCTCCGACAGCCCTGTGACCCCGCTCGACCCGTGGGGCACGGTACGGGCCGCCGCCTTCCACCGGACGCCCGAGCACCGCATCTCCGTACGGGCCGCCTTCACAGCCCATACCCGCGGCGGCTGGCGTGCCGTCGGCCAGGACGACGCCGGCGTCCTCGTGCCGGGCGCCCCGGCCGACTACGCGGTCTGGCACACCGGGGCGCTGATCGTCCAGGCGCCCGACGACCGGGTGGCCCGCTGGTCCACCGACCCGCGCTCCGGCACGCCCGGTCTGCCCGACCTCGGACCCGGTGCCGAACTGCCCGTATGCGTCCGTACAGTGGTGGGAGGACAAACCGTCTTCGAGGGACCGAACGGGTGACGTAAGGACGAATCGCGCCGTCGGGCCGCCTTCCCACCGTTCCGCCTCGACCTGCGGATCTTCGCCCCTGACCTGGTGGTTCCCGTAATTCTCGCTGATCAGGCGACTGTTGACAGCGAGCGCCCACCGGCCGGTAGGTTCGGGACAGTCCACCGAAGAACTCCGACCGGCAACCTCCACGCAAGTCGTCGAACGCCGCTGGGTCATGGGGTGGTGTGCCGCACCGGCGCACCACCACTGGGAGCCAGGTTCAGCGCCCGCGCCTCGGGGGCAGAGGGAAGGTTTCCGCCGATCGGCAGGTGCGACCCGGGTGGGGCCCGGCGTTCAGTAGACAACGGCTCTCGGTCGACCCGCAGCCAGCGGGCCCCAGGTCGGCCCGAAGGACGCCGGGCCCGATCCGCTGCGTCTCGGGCCGGGCCGGCGCGTCGTTCACTCCCCATGCGATGTCCTCGTCGTTCCGCCGCAGCTCCGAAGATCCGTGCCGCCGGAGACGCCATGTCGGGGCTCGCTATGGTTGGGCTCTGCGACGGACTTTAAGGGGCAGCAGTGAACGACGGTGGTGCGGTTCCCCATGGTGGACCCCAGGGGAGGCGGTACGGCCCGCTCGGCCGAGTGTTGGTGATCATTCCCACCTACAACGAAGCCGAGAACATCGGGTCGATCGTCTCCCGGGTGCGCGCCGCCGTGCCCGACGCGGACGTGCTCGTCGCCGACGACAACAGCCCCGACGGCACGGGCAAGTTCGCCGACGAGCTCGCCGTGCAGGACGAGCAGGTGCACGTTCTGCACCGCAAGGGCAAGGAAGGGCTGGGCGCGGCCTACCTGGCCGGCTTCCGCTGGGGCGTCGAGCACGACTACGGCGTCCTGGTCGAGATGGATGCCGACGGCTCCCACCAGCCCGAGGAGCTGCCCAGGCTGCTGACCGCCCTCAAGGGCGCCGACCTCGTCCTCGGGTCCCGCTGGGTGCCCGGCGGGCGTGTCGTCAACTGGCCCAAGCACCGCGAGATCCTCTCCCGCGGCGGCAGCACCTACTCGCGCCTGCTGCTCGGTGTGCCGCTGCGCGACGTCACGGGCGGCTTCCGGGCCTTCCGCGCCGAGACCCTGGAAGGCCTCGGGCTCGCCGACGTCGCGTCCCAGGGCTACTGCTTCCAGGTCGACCTGGCACGGCGGGCGGTGGCCGCCGGTTTCCATGTCGTCGAGGTCCCGATCACCTTCATCGAGCGTGAGCTCGGCGACTCGAAGATGAGCAGGGACATCGTCGTCGAGGCCCTCTGGCGCGTCACCGCGTGGGGAGTCGAGGAGCGAGCCGGCCGCCTCCTCGGCCGCAAGGCGTCACCGCCCCGACGTCCGCGATCTTCCTGACAGCCCCCTTACGCCGCTCCGGCAGGCACCCAGGCACACTGGGAGCATGACGACCGGCGCACCGCCCCCGACCGCCCCGAGGCGCTCCCGCGCCCGCACATTCGTCCCCCTGGCCATCGCCGCCTGGCTGGTCCTGGAGATCTGGCTGCTGACCGTCGTGGCGGACACGGCGGGCGGCTTCGCCGTCCTCGGGCTGCTCGTCGGCGCTGCCGTGCTCGGTGCCGTGGTGGTCAAGAGGGCGGGGCGGCGGGCCTTCGCCAACCTCACCGCGACGCTTCAGCAGCAGACGGGCAGCGAGGAGGCCGCGGTATCCGGGCGCGCCGAGGGCAACGGGCTGCTGATGCTCGGAGGTCTGCTGCTGATGCTGCCGGGTCTCGTCTCGGACGTGGCCGGGCTGGTCCTTCTGGTACCGCCGGTCCGGGCCCGGCTCGGCCGCGCCGCCGAACGCTCGCTGGAGCGGCGGATGAACGCCGCGACGGCCGGCGGCCTCGGCGACGCTTTCCAGCAGGCCCGCATGCGTCGCCCGGACGGCAAGGTCGTCCAGGGTGAGGTCGTCCGCGACAGCACGCGGCCCCGCGACGACGAGCCCGGCCGGCGGCCGCCGCTGACCCCCTGACCCCGCCGGCTGCGGCTCCTTCCATGACGGCCGGGGCCGCAAGGCGCCGCGAGATTCCCGGATGCGGACATGACGAGAGCCGCGGCCGGCCCACACGGTGTGTGGGCCGGCCGCGGCTCTCGTGCTGCTCGCTTCGCGCGCCTGAACGCGCTACGCGGACTTGCGGCTGTCGCGCGGGTGCACCGCGATGTTCATGGCGCCGGAACGAAGGACCGCCAGCCGTTCGGCCAGCACCTCTTCCAGCTCCTCGCGGGTGCGGCGCTCCATCAGCATGTCCCAGTGCGTACGCGCCGGCTTGCCCTTCTTCTCTTCGGGGCCGTCCCCGTCGACCAGGAGTGCCTGGGCGCCGCACGCCTTGCACTCCCACTCCGGCGGAATCTCCGCCTCGACCGAGAACGGCATCTCAAAACGATGTCCGTTCTGGCATGCGTACTCCACCGCCTGGCGCGGGGCCAGGTCGATGCCGCGGTCCGTCTCGTAGCTGGTAACCACAAGTCGCGTGCCGCGGAGAGCTCGCTCACTCATGAATCGTGCCTCCCGGGCTTGTCGCCCACAGGACAGGTGTCGCTGTCGTCGTCATCCGGTCAACGTCCGGTCGGCGGTAAAGATTCCCGTTCCGGGTCATGCGTCGCCCGTCGTGCCGCTGCTTTGCCATTGGTTGGGGTACCCACCAGTGCCCGGTTTGTCACATCTGACAGAAAGTGTCACCCACTGATTTCACTATTCCAGCACGCAGTAACGGTCCGCCTGGCAAGCCAAAGGCGTACACTACCGGCCTTTTACTCAGGCGTCTAAATCCGCTCCGGTACCGGGTTCCCCGCAGCGGCCACCGCACGCCTCACGGGAACCCTCGCGAGCAGCGCGAATCCCACTCCGAAGAAGATCACCAAAGAGATGATCGCGTCACGGTAGCTGCCCGACATCTGATACGCCAGACCGAATACGAGCGGTCCGAGCCAGCTGAGTCCCCGGTCGCTCATCTCGTAGGCCGAAAAGTACTCCGCCTCCTTGCCCCGCGGCACGAGATGCGAGAACAGCGACCGCGACAGTGCCTGGCTCCCGCCCAGGACCAGGCCGATGCCGGCCGCGAGGCAGTAGAACCACAGCGGCTCGCCCCGGGGCAGGAAGTACGCCGCGGCCAGGATCAGGGTCCACACCGCGAGCGAGGCGAGGATCGTGCGCTTCGCGCCGTACGAACGGGCCAGCCGGCCCATGCCCAGCGCCCCCGCGACCGCCAGCACCTGCACCAGCAGCACCGCGGTGATCAGGGTGGTCTGGTCCAGGTCCAGTTCCTCCGAACCGTAGACGGAGGCCTGCGAGATGACCGTCTGTACGCCGTCGTTGTAGACGAGGTACGCGAGCAGGAACGAAAGGGTGAGGGGGTGCCGGCGCATGTCGCGGAGCGTCGCGACGAGCTGCCGCCACCCCGATCCGACCGCGCCCTCGCCGGACGGGGCGATCCTGCGGTCGCGCAGCCGGCGCAGCGGGATCAGCGTGAAGGCGCCCCACCAGAGACCGGCCGAGGCCAGGCAGATGCGGACCGCGTCGCCCTCGGAGAGGCCGAACGACTCGTGCCCCGAGTAGACGATCAGGTTGAGCACCAGCACGAGGGCGCCGGACGTGTAGCCGAAGGCCCAGCCGCGCGAAGACACCGCGTCCCGCTCCTGCGGCCCGGCGATCTGCGGCAGATACGCGTTGTAGAGGACCATCGACACGGCCAACGCGGCGTTCGCCACGATCAGCAGGAGAGCGCCCAGCAGATAGCGGTCGCCGTCCAGGAAGAACATTCCGGTCGTCGCCGCCGCCCCGACGTATGCGGCGACCGCGAGCAGCGGCTTCTTGCGGCCCGTCCGGTCCGCGGCCGCCCCGGCGAACGGCATGATCAGCACCGCGAGAACCACCGAGACCGACACCGCGTAAGGGAAGACGGAACCCGCCCTCACCGGGATGCCCAGGGGATGGACGAAGCCCTCGGCGTCGGCCGCGGCCTTCGCCACCGACGTCAGATAGGGCCCGAGGAAGACCGTGAGCACGCTCGTCGAATAGACGGAGCACGCGAAGTCGTAGAAGTACCAGCCTCGTTGCTCGCGTCTGCGGGCACCGTCGTCCTCGCTGGTGCCCTCGGTGCTGTCCGCCGTGTCCGCACTCACTCGGCGCCCCCTCGCTCATGCCGTCGCAGACGCCGGTGCCCCCGCGGCCGCGCGGGCGCGATCAGACCCACACTCCCCGGTCGGTCAGCACCGTGCGCAACGTCTCAAGATGATCGGTCATGATGCCGTCCACGCCAAGGTCCAGGAGCCGGGCCATCCGGTCGGCATCGTTCACCGTCCACACGTGGACCTGCAGGCCCCGCCGGTGGGCCGCGCGCACGAAACGCCGGTCCACCACGCGGATCCCGCCCTGCATCTCCGGTACCTGCGCGCACACCGCACCGCTGCGTACCGCCGCCGGTAGCCCGTACGAGCCGAGCCGCAGGCCGAGCACGCCCCGCACCCCGTACGAGGTCGCCAGGCGCGGACCCGCGAGCCGCATCGCCCGGGCCACCCGGGCCTCGGAGAACGAGCCGACGCACACCCGGTCCCATGCCGCGCTCCGCCGGATCAGCTCCACCAGCGGCGCCAGCGCGGACTCCGCCTTCAGGTCCACGTTCCACCGGGCCTCGGGGAACTCCTCCAGCAGCTCCTCGAACAGCGCCAGCGGCTCGCGGCCGGCCACCCTCGCCCTGCGTACCTCGCTCCACGGCAGGGCGGCGATCCGCCCCTTGGCGTCGGTCACCCGGTCCAGGGTGGTGTCGTGGAAGGCGACGAGGCGTCCGTCCGACGTCGTGTGCACATCGGTCTCGAAGTAGCGGTATCCGGCCGCGGCGGCCCGGCGGAAGGCCTCCGCAGTGTTCTCGATGCCGTCGGCCGCCCCGCCGCGGTGGGCGAAGGCGAGGGTCGCGGGGTGGTCCAGATAGGGGTGGCGTATGCGGGTCACCTCGGCAGTATGGCCTGCGAGGGTGACCCGGTGGCTACCACGGTGCTGCGTCCGTCCCCCTCCCGTACGGCGAACAGGCGCAGGAACAGCTGCGCCAGCGGCCCGATCGCCAGCGCGTACGCCACCGTCCCGATACCGACGGAACCGCCGAGTGCGAACCCGGTAGCGACGACGGCGACCTCGATCGCGGTGCGCACCAGCCGGATCGAGCGCCCGGTAAGGCGGTGCAGCCCGGTCATCAGGCCGTCCCGCGGGCCCGGTCCGAAACGGGCCGCGATGTAGAGGCCCGTCGCCGCGCCGTTGAGCACGATGCCCGCGACCATCAGCGGGATCTGCCCGGCGACCGTCGTCACCTGCGGTACGAGGGAGAGGGTGGCGTCCATGGCGATGCCGATGACGAACACATTGGACACGGTCCCGAGGCCGGGCCGCTGGCGGATCGGTATCCACAGCAGCAGCACCACGGCGCCCACGATGATCGACACCACGCCGATCGTCAGCCCGGTCAGCTCGGCCAGCCCCTGATGCAGCACCCCCCAGGGCTCGAGACCGAGCCCTGCGCGCACCAGCAAGGCGGAACTCGCTCCGTACAGCGCGAGGCCGACGTACAGCTGAAGCAGTCGGCGGGTGAGATGCGCGGACACGATGGCGCCCCCTGTCTGGTGTTCGTGGACTGACGCATGACACTCTGTGGCTATGGAACGACCGGCAACCATGGCCAATTCGAGGAAGGTGGACCGACTTCCATGACGCAGTGGACTTCTGCCGTGGGCGCGGCCCAGCTCGCCCGACAGCTCACGTCCCAGCAGGCGCGCCCCGCGGGACCGGGCACCCGCAAGCCGCCGGCCTACCGCGCGCTCGCCGACGGCATCCGCCTGCTCGTCCTCGAGGGCCGCGTCCCGGTCGCGGCACGGCTGCCCGCGGAACGCGAACTGGCGCTGTCCCTCTCGGTCAGCCGCACCACCGTCGCGGCCGCGTACGAGGCACTGCGCGGCGAGGGCTTTCTCGAGTCCCGCAGGGGCGCCGGCAGCTGGACCGCCGTACCCGCAGGGAACCCGCTGCCCGCCCGCGGCCTGGAGCCCCTGCCGCCGGAGTCGCTCGGCTCCATGATCGACCTGGGCTGTGCCGCCCTGCCCGCGCCGGAGCCGTGGCTGACCCGGTCCGTCCAGGGCGCCCTCGAGGAGTTGCCGCCCTACGCCCACACCCACGGTGACTACCCGGCCGGTCTGCCCGCCCTGCGCCGGATGCTCGCCGACCGCTACACGGAACGCGGCATCCCGACCATGCCGGAACAGATCATGGTCACCACCGGCGCCATGGGTGCCATCGACGCGATCTGCCACCTGTTCGCCGGCCGGGGCGAACGCATCGCCGTCGAATCGCCCTCCTACGCCAACATCCTCCAGCTGATGCGCGAGGCCGGCGCGCGGCTCGTGCCCGTCGCCATGGCCGAAGGACTCACCGGCTGGGACCTGAACCGCTGGCGCCAGGTGCTGCGCGATGCCGCGCCCCGGCTCGCGTACGTCGTCGCCGACTTCCACAACCCCACCGGCGCGCTCGCCGACGAGCACCAGCGCCGGGCCCTGGTCGAGGCCGCCCGCTCGGCCGGGACGGTGCTCGTCGTCGACGAGACCATGTCGGAACTGCACCTCGACCCCGACATCGAGATGCCCCCGCCCGTCTGCTCGTTCGACCCCGCGGGCTCCACGGTCCTCACCGTCGGCTCCGCCAGCAAGGCCTTCTGGGCCGGCATGCGGATCGGCTGGGTCCGCGCCGCTCCCGACGTGATCCGCTCCCTCGTCGCCGCCCGCGCGTACGCCGACCTCGGCACGCCGGTCCTGGAGCAGCTCGCCATCAACTGGCTGATGCGCACGGGTGGTTGGACCGAAGCCGTGTCCATCCGCCGTGAGCAGGCCCGTGACAACCGTGACGCGCTCGTCGCCGCGGTACGCAAGGAACTGCCGGCCTGGGAGTTCGACGTCCCCCGCGGCGGCCTCACCCTCTGGGTCCGCACCGGCGGCCTCTCCGGCTCGCGCCTCGCCGAGGTCGGCGAGCGTGTCGGCGTCCGGGTGCCGTCGGGCCCGCGCTTCGGGGTCGACGGCGCCTTCGAGGGCTACGTGCGACTGCCGTTCACCGTGGGCGGCCCGGTGGCGGAGGAGGCGGCGGCCCGCCTCGCCGCGGCGGCGCGCCTGGTCTCCAAGGGAGCGACGACGGGCACGGAGGCCCCCCGCACGTTCGTGGCGTAGCCGCCCCCCGGTGCCATTCCTCAACGCCGTTCGACCGGGCGATCGCCCGGTCGAACGGTCGCCTGCCCAGGACCTAGGATTCCGCCGGGACCGTGGGCTGGCAGAGCGGCTTCGCCGGGATCGCCGGCGACGCCGGGGGAGCTTCCGGAGTGTCCGGGCCGGCGGGCAGGAGGGCCAGGACCGCCTGCCGGTGGGCCTCCGTCGTCGCGTCGTCGAACGGGTCGGGAGTCGCCGGGACCTGGAGCCGCAGGACCGGGCCGTTGCCCAGCCGTGCGTAGCCCCGGCCGGCCGGGACGTCGGGGACGGGCATGGAGCGCGGGGTCTCCCCGAGCACGGACCTGATGTCGTCGGCACCGGCCGCGCCGAGCACCACCCGGGCACGGGTGTGCGTGCGTACCGCCTCGGTCAGCGCGCCGACGCTGTCGAACTGCTCGGCAACGACCACCGTCACCTGCGCGGCCCGCCCGTGCCGCAGCGGCACGGACAGCAGCTCCTGGGGGTCCATGTGCCCGTCGGCCGCAGCCAGGTGTCCGAAGACGCCGGGCCGGTCCACCAGGATCCACAGCGGCCGCCTGGTGTCCTCGGGGGCCGGCTGCCCGGCCTGCCGGGCACGGTTGGCGGCGATGAGCCGCCGCTCCGTCTCGTGTGCGGCCCATTCCAGGCTCGACAGAGCGCCGGCGAGACCGCATTCGACGGCAAGGACCCCCGCACGACCGGTGAGGCAGGCGTATTCGCCGGTTCCACTGCCCTCCACGATCAGTACGTCCCCGTGCTGCAGCGCCTGCAGGGCGATGGAGCGGAGAAGGGTCGTGGTGCCGCTGCCCGGTTCGCCGACGGCCAGCAGGTGGGGCTCTGTGGAGCGGGGGCCGGTGCGCCAGACGACCGGGGGCGCCTGGACGGTCCCTTCGCCCGTCGTGACCGGCACCGTGCGCTGGACCGCGTCGGCGTCGGTGAAGCCGAGGACGGTCTCGCCGGGGACGGTGACGAAGCGCTGGGCGGCGATGCCGGTGGACAGGGCGGGCAGCACGCTCATCACGAGCTCGTTGCACTCCTCGTCCCAGGTGAAGAGGTACTCGCGCCCCCGGCCGGACTTCGCGTGCAGCAACTGCTCGATCCGGGCCCGGGCGGCAGCCTCCCCGTCTGTGAAGTACGCGGGATACGTGACGCGCAGCCGGGTGAGGCGGCCGTTGCCGTCGAACTCGTACTCACTCAAGGCCTTGCTCCACTCCCCGCCGTGGGCGAACAGTGGAGCCGGGTCCTCGGGGACGGAGAAGTACGGAACGAGTGCCTCGTACAGCGCACGCAGCCGGGCGGTCTCCGCTTCGTCGGGTCCGGTCCTGACGGGGGTACTGACACGGCCCTGCCAGGCAGCCGCGCCCATCACCGAGATCAGGGCGATCAGGGGCCCGTACGGGATGAGCGCGACCACCAGGACGCAGGCGGCGACAAGGAACAGGGTCGGACCACGCCGCTCCTTGGGGGTGCCGACCCACTTCTGCCGGCCCTTCGCGGCTAGCTTCCGCAGACCGCGGGAGACCGTGATCAGCGGATGGAGGACGTCCGTGGCGCTGTCGGCGGCCGTGCGCGCGATCTCTCGGCTTCGGGTGATCTGCGCGCTGCCGCTGCTCAGAATGCGGGGGAGTGGACGCCGGGCCACATCGTCTCCTGTGTGTGCCGAAGGGACAGGCGGTCAGAACTTGATCCCGCCCAGCAGACCGGCCAGGCTCGTCGTGCCTGCCTGGATGCTGGGGGCGATCGCGGTGCCGGCGAGGAAGAAGCCGAACAGCGCGGAGACGAGCGCGTGCGAGGCCTTGAGGCCGTCCTTCCTGAAGAACAGGAAGACGATGATGCCGAGCAGCACGACGCCTGACATGGACAGAATCATGAGGTTCTCCTGGGTGAGGGGACAGTCACCATGAGTTCTTCCAGCCTTACCGAAAGTATCTATGCGACAAAAGGTGCAAAAGAGTGAAATTCTGGGCATTTCACTGCACTGGTGGACAGTCGGTCGTTGCCCGGCGGGCAGAGGGCCGGACCGCCCCGCACAGCGCCTCCGTGGCGGGATCCATTGCCGCCGCCGCGCCGCGTCATGTCGGCCGTCGGGCAGTACCCTGTCGATTCACTCGTACGGCTGCTCCTGCCGTGCGGGCCAGGTCAAACGGTGAAAGGCGGTACGTCCGATGAGTGAGGTCCCGGACCCCGAGGTGATCGAACTCGCGACCAAGGTCTTCGACCTGGCGCGACAGGGGGAGACCGAGGCGCTCGCCGCGTACGTCGACGCCGGCGTCCCGGCCGACCTCACCAACGACAAGGGCGACACGCTCGTCATGCTCGCCGCCTACCACGGCCACGCGGCCGCAGTGGAGGCGCTCCTCGCCCGCGGCGCAGAACCGAACCGGGCCAACGATCGCGGGCAGACCCCTCTCGCCGGCGCCGTGTTCAAGGGGGAGGACGCCGTCATCCGCGCTCTGCTCGACAAAGGCGCCGACCCCCACGCAGGCACCCCGTCCGCGGCGGATACCGCGAGGATGTTCGGGAAGACGGATCTTCTGGAGTTGTTCGAAGGCCGCTGAGCGGCTCGCGGGCAGCCGCGAGGGCCACCGCGGGGGGCGCCGTAAATGTGGTCGCGGTGGCGAAATGGGTGGGTCATCATGACGTCAGCCCCATCCCGGACGACATCAACCGGGAGTTTCCCCTGGGGCCACCGAAGAGAGGCAGAGGAAGATGGTCTACACCGAGCGGAAGACGCGTACGACGACGGGCGGCCCTGCATGCTGCTGCGTGGCCTAGGCACAACAGTCCCCGGTTGCGTCGACAGCTTGATGTGAGGCATTTTCCATGTTCGATCCAGTCATAGCGCCGAGCGGCACCCTGCTCGGCCTGCTGCAGAGGGGCCGTGGCGACGGCACGCTGCACGCGCTCGCAGCTCCGCGGGCCGAAGCACTCGCCGCCCTCAACCACTGCGTGCTCAATGACCCCCGCCACGACTGGCAGGTCGAGAACCGCTCCCTCTACTACGCACGCCTCTACCTCGATCTCCACGGCAGCCTCGAGGAGATCGAACGGCACCTGTGCGACGCCGACGACCACCTCGACACCGAGGATTGCCGGACCGGTCTCGCCCTCGCGGTGCTCGGCCATCTCGCCTCCTACGGCAGGGGCGACGCACTCGCCCTGCTGCGGCAGTACGCGAGGAACGGCGCCAACTGGGCGTGGGCGCTCGACGAGCTCGCCCTCCGCGACGACGACGCGGGGCTGCGGGCACTCGCCGTGCCCGTCCTGTCCCGGTTCCCCGCGACACCCGAAGGCGATGCCGAACTGGCCGCGGCGGTGCGGGACTCCTTCGAACCGCGGCCCTGGCGGCTGTGGGCGGAGGACGCACGGGAAGGCGTGGGCGCCAGGATCAGGGCAGCACAGGAAGCAGGTTCCTTCGACCGCTGGCAACGCCAGATGCGTCCCTCGGGGCCCCGGCCCGGCTGGAGCGTCCAGGCGGTCCTGGACTGGGCGGACGAGGGACTGGAGCGAGGCAGCGCCTTGCACGTCCCGGCAGCCCGGTGCCTCAGCGCCGTCGCAGGGCCGGAAGACCGGCCCGCCATCGTCGAGGCCGCCCGCAGTGGCCCGGACGGCGCGCGCTGCACCGCCCTCCACTACCTCGCCGAGTCACGCGACGCCGTCGTCCTCGACCTGATCGAGGCCGCGGTGGGCGCCGGTTCGAAGACCGTCGCCGACGTCGCCGTCGCCGCCTTCGAGCGGATGTGCGGTGAAGAGGCCGTCGACCGCGCACGGGCCTGGGTGCACCGCCCCGACGCCCTTGGCGCCTCCGCGGCCGGGGTGCTCGCCTGCCGTGGCCTCCCCGGCGACGCGCAGCTCGTCCTCGGCGCCCTGCGCGAGACCGTGCGGGGCGACGGGCCCGACTCGCCACGGCTGTGGACCCTGCTCGACGGCGCGGGACGGCTCGGCATCGCCTGCGCCGCCCCCGTGCTGCGCCATGTGTACCGGGAAACCGCCTCCTCGCACCTGCGGGGCCGCGCCGCCCGCGCCCTCGCCACCACCGACCCCTCCTTCGCCACCGGCTTCGCGGTCGAATGCCTGTGGGACTGCGAGGAGACCACCAGAGAAGTCGCCGCACTCCACGCGGAGACGGGTGACGTACGCGTCGCCGACCGGCTGCGCAGGCTCGCCGCCGATCCGGCGGAGGAGGTGGAGGTGCAGACCGCAGTACGGAGCCGGATCGGCCCTGACCGGCCGACGGTGTGACACGCATCCCGTGATGGACCCCCGGGCGCCTCGGGGTCCTGGGACGTCGGCACCCGGCCCGGCCGACGCCCGCGGGGGAGGGCGATCGGTGGATCGCGGTGGCTGACACCCCCATCGGCACCCGGCCCGGACACAAACGCTCATGGGACGTTCCACATACGGAAAGATCCACGTTGGCGCAGCCACTCCGGGGCCGACGACAACACGGGTATGCGTGTCGTCATCGTCACCGAATCCTTTCCGCCAGACGTCAACGGTGTGGCGCACTGCGCCCAGCAGACCGCCCGGCATCTCGCCGCCCGCGGTCATGAACCGCTCGTCGTCGCCCCGGCCGCGGCCGGGGCGACGAGCTGTGAGGCGGCCGCCCCCTTCCCGGTCGTGCGCGTGCCCTCGCTGCCGCTGCCCGGCTATCCGCAGGTGCGCGTCGCCCTGCCGAGCCGCCGGGTGGCGGCGGCGATCACCGCGCACCGGGCCGACCTCGTCCACCTCGCCAGCCCCTTCGTGCTCGGGGTGCGCGGCATGGCCGCCGCCGCGCGCCTCGGGCTGCCGGCCCTAGCCGTCTACCAGACGGACCTGGCCGGCTATGCGCGCACCTATGTAGGAGCGGGCGAGGGTGCCGCGTGGCGGCGTATCAGGGCCGTGCACGGCGCCGCCGACCGTACCCTCGCGCCGTCCACCGCCGCCGTGCGCGACCTCGAGGAACACGGTGTCGAGCGGGTGCGGCTGTGGCCGCGCGGAGTGGAGACCACGCGCTTCCGGCCGCAGCTGCGGGACGGGGAGCTGCGCCGCACCCTCGCGCCGGACGGCGAGGTGATCGTCGGATACGTCGGCCGCCTCGCACCCGAGAAGCACGTCGAACTCCTGGCCGGGGTCTGCGCGCTGCCGGGCGTACGGCTCGTCGTCGTCGGCGACGGACCCAGCGGGACGGCACTGCGCGCCGCCCTGCCCGGCGCCGTGTTCCTCGGCCGGCGGACCGGCGACGATCTCGCCCGGATCTTCGCCTCCTTGGACGTCTTCGCGCACACCGGCCCCTACGAGACCTTCTGCCAGACCGTGCAGGAGGCCATGGCCAGCGGGCTTCCCGTGATCGCGCCGGCCGCCGGGGGCCCGCTCGACCTCGTGGCGCACGGCCGGACCGGGCTGCTCGTGGAGCCGCACAGCGCCGACGCCGTACGTGCGGCGGTCGCCACGCTCGCCTGCGACCCCGCCCTGCGGGCGGCGTACGGGCGGGCCGGTCTCGCCGCCGTCGAGGGCAGGACCTGGGCGGTGGTCGGGGACCTGCTGCTCGACCACTACGCCGATGTGCTCGGCGCGCGTACGGCGGTGGCCGCATGAGCGGCGGACACGGGCTGCGCATCGTACGTCTGGCGAACTTCGTCACCCCCTCGTCCGGAGGGCTGCGCACCGCGCTCGCCGAACTGGGCCGCGGCTACCTGGCCGCGGGCCACGAGCCGGTGCTCGTCGTCCCCGGTGAGGTGGAGAGCGACCGGCTGACCGAGCAGGGGCGCGTCATCACCCTGCCCGGGCCGGAGATCCCCGGCACCGGCGGGTACCGGGTGCTCGCCGGGCGGCGCCGGCTCCGCGGCCTGCTGGAGGAACTGGCGCCCGACCGGCTCGAGGTCTCCGACCGCACCACGCTGCGCTGGACCGGAGAGTGGGCGCGGCGGCAGCGGATCCCCTCGGTGATGGTCTCGCACGAGACCGCCGACGGAGTGCTGCGCACCTGGGGCCTTGCCGAGTCCGTCGCCGCCGCCACCGCCGACCGGCTCAACCGCCGCAGCGCATGGGCCTATTCATGGATCGTCTGCACGACGGAGTGGGCGGAGCGGGAGTTCGTACGGATCGGGGCGCGCAATGTCGTACGGGCACCTCTCGGTGTCGACCTGCGGCGCTGCCGGCCGGAACGCCGCAGCGCACTGCTGCGCGCCCGGCACGCGGCGGGAGCCGACGTACTGCTCCTGCTGTGTTCGCGGCTGTCCGTGGAGAAACGTCCCGCTACCGCCCTCGACGCGCTCGCCGCACTGCGCGAGAAGGGCCTGCGGGTGTCGATGGTCGTCGCGGGCGACGGGCCGCTGAAAGCCTCGCTCGTGCGCCGGGCGCACGCGGACCGGCTGCCCGTCCACTTCCTCGGCCATGTCCCCGACCGGGAAGCGGTCGCCGACCTCCAGGCGGCGGCCGACGTGTGTCTGGCCCCGGGGCCGGCCGAGACCTTCGGGCTCTCCGCCCTCGAGGCGCTGGCCTGCGGTACCCCGGTCGTCGCCAGCGCCTCCTCGGCGCTGCCCGAGGTCGTGGGCGACGCGGGAATCGCAGCGGCCGACACGGGCGCGGACTTCGCGGCCGCTGTTGTGGAGCTGCTCGCCCGCCCGGAGGCGGCGCGCCGCCGGGCGGCTCGGGCGCGGGCCGAACTCTTCGACTGGCAGCGTTCGGTGACGGCGTTCCTTGCCGCACACCAGGCGCTGCCTGCCGGGAACCCGGCGTCCGGCCCGGGGAGCGGACGATGACGCCGGCCGGCACACCGGACTGCCTCCCGCCGCCCGCGACGGGGCGGGAAGCGGACGCCGGGCGTACGGACGAGCAGGCCCACGGTCCCGGCGCCCCGGCCGCGCCGTCCCGCCGAACGGGTAAGGCGCGGGGCGGCCGTGCCGTACGGACCGTACGGACCGTACGGTTCGCGGCGCTCGGCGACTCGTTGACCGCCGGCGTCGGGGATCCGGTCGGAGGCGGCCGGCGGGGATGGGCGGCGCTGCTCGCCGGCACGATCGGCGGCGACGGCACGTCCGTGCTCTTCCGCAACCTCGCCGTCAGCGGCGCCCTCAGTAAGGACGTCGCCGAGGCCCAGACGCCCGCCGCTCTCGCGTTCGCACCGGACATCGCGTCCGTCGTCGTCGGCGTGAACGACACCTTGCGCCGCACCTTCGACATAGCCGACGTCGCGCGGCTGCTGGACGACGTCACGTCCGCGCTCGCCGCCCGCGGGACCGTGCTACTGACGGCGTGCCTGCCCGACCCCGGCGCCATGTTCGGCCTGCCCGGCCCGCTCGCCCGCCCTCTGGCCAGACGCCAGCGGGCGGTCAACGCCGTGGTGCACGCCCTCTCCGACCGCTACGACACCGTCCACCTGCACGCCGCCGACGCGGCATGGGTGGCCGACCGCGCCATGTGGAGCGCCGACCGGCTCCACCCGGGGGAGCGTGGCCACCGGATGCTCGCCCGGCGCTTCCACGAGTTGCTCGCCGCCCGCGGTCTCGCCGACGGCTGTCCACCGGACGCCGAGCCCGACCAGCCGCCTCCGACCACGGCGGAGGCGGTGCTGTGGCTGGCGACCGCCGGCACCGCCTGGGTGGGCCGCCGCTGCACAGACCTGCTGCCGCAGCTGCTGCGCCTCGCGGGTGACGAGGTGCACCATTGGGCCCGGGGCACCGGCGCCCGCCTCGACCGCAGCGCCGAACTGGCCCTGTCCGCGGCGCTCGCGGCGATGTCTCCGGCCGTGCCGGGCGGGCACCTCGGGCCGGGGACGGGGGAGTGAGTGTGGCGCGGCGGCGGGTGCCGGGTCCCCTGGCGAACGGGTCGTCGCGCGGCGGTCAGAGGAGTTCGCGGTCGCGCGTCTCCGGCAGGCCGGTCAGGGCGAGCACGGCGAGCCCGTAGCCGGCGGCGCCGAGGACCAGGGCACCGCCCACGCCCCAGCTGTCGGACAGGAAACCGACGAGCGTCGGCAGGAACGCGCCCACCGCGCGGCCGCTGTTGTAGGTGAAGCCCTGCCCGGTGCCCCGGACCGCTGTCGGGTACAGCTCGCTCAGGAACGAACCGAACCCGCTGAAGATGGCCGACATGCAGAACCCGAGCGGGAAACCGAGCACCAGCAGCAGGCTGTTGGAGCCCGGGGGGATGTTGGTGTAGGCGAGGATCCCCAGGGAGGACAGCACGGCGAACAGCGCGATGTTCTTCTTCCGGCCGATCCGGTCGGTGAGACAGCCGCCGGTCAGATAGCCGATGAAGGCGCCGGAGATGAGGAACGCGAGATATCCGCCGGTGCCGACGACCGTCAGCCCGCGTTCGGTCTTCAAATAGGTGGGGACCCAGGTGGCGAGGGTGTAGTAGCCGCCCTGGACGCCCGTGGAGAGCAATGTGGCGAACAGCGTCGTGCGCAGCAGGTCCTTCTTGAAGATCGTGGCGAACGATCCGCGCGCGACGCCGGCGCGCCGCAGCTCCGCCGCCATCGGGGCGTCGCTCACATTGCGGCGCACGTAGATCACCAGCAGTGCGGGCAGTGCGCCGGTCCAGAACAGCACGCGCCACGCGGTGTCTGCGTCGACGAACCGGAAGACGAGGGTGTAGACGATCACGGCGAGCGCCCAGCCGGCCGCCCAGGCGCTCTGCACCGCGCCGAGCGTACGGCCGCGGTGCTTGGCGGCGGCGTACTCGGCGACGAGGATCGCGCCGACCGCCCACTCACCACCGAAGCCGAGGCCCTGAAGGGCCCGGAAGACCAGCAGTGTCTCGTAGTTGGGCGCGAAGCCGCAGAGCACGGTGAACACGGCATACGTGATCACCGTCGCCATCAGTGCCTTCACCCGGCCGACGCGGTCCGCGAGGATGCCCGCGAGGGCACCGCCGACGGCGGACACGACCAGGGTGACGGTGGTGAGAAGCCCGGTCCTTCCGTTGTCGAGGCCGAAGTAGGCGGAGATCGCGACCATGCTCAGCGGCAGGGTGAAGTAGTCGTACGAGTCGAGGGCGTAACCCCCGAACGCGCCGCCGAACGCGCGGCGGCCGCGTGGGCCGAGGGCGCGCAGCCAGGCGAACGTGCCGGTGTCCTCGGGGAGTTGGTCGTTCTTCTGCCGGACCTGTGGCGTGCTCATCTGCACCTCGCTGGGGGAGGGGAGCGGGACGAAGCATCTGGCGGTGTACGGTCACGCCAAGGTAGAGGATTGTTGAACGATACGGCAAGAGTCGTGTTGAGCGTTCCGGCCGTCACTGCGCCGTCCGGGCCTCACGCCCGGCGATACGGAGGCGTACTCCCTCGCTTCCGCGAGCCCAACCGGTCCCCCGCGCGGCCGGGTTGAGGCCGTGCGTGAAATGTCCACTGCGGCGCCTTCGCGCGGGCGGCGCCGAGGCCGGCGCCCCAGGGCGGCCCGCACGGCGCGGCCGTCCCTGGCGGGCGGCGCCGACGGGTGCTCTGCGTCGTTTCGACCGTTGTCGGTGCGAGGACCTAATCTGTGCTCCGTGACTTCGCCTGCCTCGACGGACCTCGCTCCGCCCCAGCTCAGCGCGGGGCCGCGCCCCGCGCAGGGCCCGGCCGCCGACGAAGGGCTCGCGCGGCGGCTCCGCGCGCTCGCGTGCACCGCGCCCCTGCACGACCTGGACGTACGCAAGGCGAATCTCGCGGGCGAGTACTCGGTCTACGCCATGGCGGAGGTCGCCCTCGCGGCCATCGACCTCGTCACCCTCAACATGGACTTCGACACCGGCGCCGACCACGACCAGATAATCGTGCGCCTCCTCCCGCGGGTCGCCGCCCAGGCCCCGGGGCGGCCTGCCGCCGAACACGAGCGCGTCGCCCGCTGGGTGCTGGAGAACCTGATCAACGTGGGCAGCGTGGACCGTGGTTTCCGCGCCGTGTACGGCACCTTCGGACCTGACGGCGTCTACACCCGCCGTGACTACGACTTCAAGCTCATCGAGGAAGTCCCCGGTCGCGACGGCACCGTCTATCTGCGCACCACTGACGAAGCGGTCAACGTGCTGGTCGGCGCACTCGACACCGATGTCACCAGCGCGCAGATCGCCGCCGAGGTGAAGCTCGAGGTACTCATCAACCGCGGCCGCCTCGCCGACGCGCAACTCGCGGCCGAGCAGGCCCGCTACCGGACCGTGCAGTACAGCGAGACCCTGCGCCGCACCCTCGAAGCCACCCGGCGCAACGTCCGCGCCGTCGACTGGCTCCGTTCCGTCCCCGACATGATCGCCGAGGCGCTCGACCACGTCGCCGACCGCTACCGCCACGAGAACGCGATCCTCACCAACATCCGCAAGGCCCGTGACGAGGCCGAGACCGGCGCCGACCCGAAGACGGCCGAGCACAAGCGGCGCGCCGCCGAGCTCGTGGACATAGTCAAGGACTGCATCCGGCGGCACACACAGCTCCAGTCCCGGCTGCTGGAGGCCGGACCCCTGTTCCGCGCCGAGCAGGACCGGCAGGCGTTCGCCCGGCCCGCCGCCCGCAGCGGCCTCGACCTGTACGGCCAGCTGCTGGCCCCGCTGCTGCCGCTGCCCGTGGAGTCGGCCATCCGCGTCACCGACGCCTTCTTCGCGAGCGGCACCGGGCTGCGCACACCGTCCTCCGTACGGGTCGGCGATCTGGTCGACCTGCTGCTGACCCCGCCGGCGGAACGCGAACACCTCGGCGCGGAGATGCCGGAACCGGACCTGATCGCCACCCCCGACGACAGCCGCTTCAGCGAGGAGCAGCTCGCGAGCGCCATGGACCTGCTCGACCTCGAGCACGCCGCGCCGCGCCGCCTGTCGGGGCTGCTCGCCGAGGCCCGTATCCGGGACCCCGAACTGCCGTACCTGGTCGCGCTGCTGGCCGTCCACGCGGCGAGCCCGCCGGTCGGCACCGCCTACCGCCAGGGCGAGCAGCGACTGCTGTTCGCCGTCGACGACGGCACCGAGCTCGACGACCCGGAGTTCGGGGGCGCCGACCTCATCGTCGGCACGGCGCTGCTCGACGCGGTGGGCATGGCGGCGGCACGCGCGGAGGCGACATGAGCCTCCACCCCGCCGGCCGTCCCGCTGCGCACGGGGGCGGTGTGCCCTCCGCCCGCGCCGGCCGTCCCACTGCCGCACCGCCGTGCATGGACGCGACATCGAGACCGCACCGCGCCGGCCGTCCCGCCGCGGCACCGTCGTGCCCCGCCC
Source organism: Streptomyces sp. WAC00040 (assembly GCF_056835925.1). Lineage (NCBI taxonomy): Bacteria > Bacillati > Actinomycetota > Actinomycetes > Kitasatosporales > Streptomycetaceae > Streptomyces > Streptomyces sp. WAC00040. The sequence goes on along the minus strand of NZ_JAKQZE010000003.1, from coordinate 619,441 downwards.
CCACCTCCGCCCCGACCACTCACCACCGAGGAGCCCCGTGAGCGACCACCACGCCGAGCCCCCCGCCGCGTGGAGCGACCAGGCCGCCCCGCAGGGACCCCCTTCCGGCCCGATGGCCACCACCGCGGCCGGCCCCGGCGGCGTCACCCCCGCCGACGCGGCGGACGCCGCGCGGCTCGTCTCCTTCGGCCTCCAGCCCAAGCTGCTGCCGGCCCGCGACGCCGAATACGCCGACCTGCTGCGCCGCTATCGCGAGGACCCCGCCTTCGCCCGCCTCGCCGACGCGGTCGCGACCGGCCTCGGCCTGGTCGTGCTCGAGGTGTCGCCCCGGGCGGGCGTGGCCGTCACCGCCGGCGAGGACTCGGTGTTCGCCGTACGGATGGGCGACTACGCCCGCCGGGCCTCCGCCGAGTCCGCCGACCGCTTCCTGCACGGCCTGGCCCATCTCGCCGTCGCCGCCATGGCCTTCCCGCGCCCCGAGGACCTCGCCGACGACGGGTACATCGGCCGGATCACCGTCAACGGCGTCGATGCCTTCGTACGTCAGGCCTGCCGGCGTCTCGAGGAGCGCGCCGACGAGCAGGGCGACAACACCGACCCGGCCAGCGACGCCCCCGGCCTCGAGGCGGCGTGGCGGGTCTACGCGCGCCGCAGCGCCACCGGCGCCACCAAGGACGCCCGCCGCCTCGCGGGCTCGACCACCGGCATCGTCGGCAAGGCCGTCGCCTTCCTCACCGACTCCGGTTTCCTCCAGCGGACCGGCGACGACGCCGGAGGCGCGTACCGCACCACCGCCCGCTACCAGTTGCAGGTCCGCGACATGGCAGGCAGCGCCGCGATGGCCGAGCTGCTGGAGCTGGGCGTCGTCCCGGTCGGCGACGGCTCGGCCACGCTCGTCGCGCCGCCCGACGGCGACGACCTCGACCTGGCCGCCGACGCCGGCCTGCCCTTCCACGCGTAACCGCCCGCGCAACTGTTAGACGACTGAGAGTCCGCCGCCATGTACGAGTTGTCCCGGGTCCGCCTCTACTCCATCGGTCCGGCCGGTGCGCGCTACGCCGACACCGTGCTCGACCTGCGCGGAGTCGGCGAGCCGGTGCCCGATCCGGCCCCCACGCAGGCCGAGTTCTTCGAGGAGGAGCCGGTCGGCCCGCCGCGCCGGCCCGCGCCCGCGGGTGTGCTCTTCCTCGAGAACGGCGGGGGCAAGTCCGTCCTGCTGAAGCTGATCTTCTCCGTGATGCTGCCGGGCCACCGCAACACCCTGGGCGGCGCCAGCTCGGGCGTGCTGCGCAAGTTCCTGCTCGCGGACGACTGCGGACACGTCGCGCTCGAGTGGCAGCACACGCTCACCGGCGAACTGGTGGTAGTCGGCAAGGTCAGCGAATGGCGGGGCCGCCAGGTGTCCAACGACCCCCGTAAGTTCGCCGAGGCCTGGTACTCGTTCCGGCCGGGCCCCGGCCTCGGTCTCGACTCGCTCCCCGTGGCCGAGTCCACCGCTGTCCGTCCGCCCGTCGAGGGGGTCTCCGGCGCCCAGGGCCGCCGCCGCACCATGAAGGGCTTCCGGGACGCGATCACCGAGGCGGGCAAGGCGTATCCGCATCTCGACGTGTACTGGGAAGAGATCCACGACCGCTGGAACGAGCACCTCGGCGACCTCGGCCTCGACCCCGAACTGTTCCGGTACCAACGGGAGATGAACGCCGACGAGGGCGAGGCGGCCGGCCTGTTCGCAGTGAAGAAGGACTCCGACTTCACCGACCTGCTGCTGCGCGCCGTCACCGACACCCGTGACACCGACGGTCTCGCCGACCTCGTCAGCTCGTTCGGCAACAAGCTCGGCCGCCGGGCGGAGCTCACCGCGGAACGGGACTTCACCGCGGGCTCCGTCGACCTCCTCGGCCGGATCATCGACGCGGCGGAGGCCAGGACCAGGGCCCGGGACGTCCACGCCGGCGCGGAGCGCCGCACCCGAAACCTGGCACGCCGTCTCTCCGCCCGCGCCGTGGACGAGCGCTCCCGCGCCGCTGACCTCGCCCAGCAGGTCACAGCCGCCGCGCACACGGTCACCGGCGCCGAGCAGGAACGCGATCACCGCTCCCTCGTCGCCGCCGAACTGGCGTACCGGCACGCCTCACTGGCACTCGCCGCCGCGGAGAAGGGCGCAGCGGCACAGCGCCGTGAGCTGATCGACGCGCGCACGCTCCACTCGGCATGGCTGGCCGCGGAGGCGGTGCTGCGCCACCGGGCGGCCGCCGACCGGTCCGCCCGTGTCGCCGCGGCGATCCGCGAGGCCGAACGGGACGCCGCCCCCGCGCTCGCCGCCCGGGCCAGGGCCGCCGGCGATCTGGTGCGCGCCCTGCACACCGCCGCGGAGGACGGCGAACGCGTCGCCAACGAGGAGGAGGAGCGTTCCCGCGCCCTCCAGGAGACCGGTGAGGCCGCCCACCGCGACGCCACCGCCGCCGCGACCGAGGCGCAGCGCGCCCGCAGCGAGATCGGCCACCTTCGCCAGCGGCTGAGCGAGGTCGAGCAGGAAACCGCAGAGGCGGTACGGGCCGGATGGCTCGACGACACCGCTCCCGACGCCGATCCGGCACGTGCTGCCCTGGCGGCGAGCGACGCGGAGAAGACCGCCGTCGCCGCATGGGACGAGGCCCGTGGGGCGGCCCGCTCGACGGCGGACCGGGCGAAGGAGGCAGCCGCGGCGGAGTCGCGCGCGGAACTGACGGCGGCCCGCGCCGCGGACGCCGAGCGCGCCGCCGAGGACGCCCACGAGGCGGAGCGCCGCGCCGCGGAGTCCATCGCGGGGGACGAACGCCTCGCGGACCTGCTGAGTCTCGCCCCGGCGCTGCCCGTTGCCCTCCCCTCCCCACGCACCGCGGCGGCCGACGGACAGAGCCCCACGACGGACGCACCGGACACAGCCCACCGCTCGGCAACGGCCGACGGGGACACCCCCGCGAGCAGCCGTCCCGGCCGGCTCTCCGGAGGCCTCCGCGGCCCCCGCCGTACCGGCGAAGGGCCCCTCACCGTCGAGGAGTTCGACGGATTCGCCGACGAGCTGCGGGAACTGCTCGACCAATCCGTCTCCTCCGCGGAACGGCAGCTGTTCGACCTTCGTACCGCCGCGGCCGACGACGCCCGCATCCTCGGCGCGCTCGGCGACGGCGGTCTGCTGCCCCCCGGCCCCGACGTCCTTGCCACCGTCGAATACCTGGGCGAGCACGGCATCCCCGCCCTGCCCGGCTGGCGCTACCTCGCCCAGTCCGTCGACCCCGCCGATCACGCCGCCGTGCTGGCGGCGCGGCCGGAACTGGTCGACGGTGTCGTGATCACGGACCCGGCCTCGCACACCCGCGCACGCGAAGTCCTTGCCGGAGCAGCCCTGCTGCCGCGGTCCGCCGTGGCCGTCGGGACCGCCGCCGCACTGCTCGCCCCCGTACCGCAGGGGAACGCCGACGGGGACGAGGGCGTTTTCCTCGTGCCGCCGAACCCGGCGATGCACGACGAGCACGCCGCCGACGAGGAACGTCACGCACTGCGCGCCAGGGCGGCCGCGAGGGACGAGGAGATCCGCGTGCTCGCCGCACGCCTCGCCGCCGACCGGTCCCTCGCGGCCCGGATCGGCGCATGGCGTGCGGACTGCCCGCCCGGCATGCTCGCCGAGCTCGCCGAAGGCGCCCGCACGGCCCGCGAGGCCGCACACGAAGCGCAGGAGACACTCGAGGAAGCCCGCACCGCCCGTGCCGAGGCGGAAGAGGTGGCCGCCGACGCCGCCCGTGTCCGCGACGAGCGGCAGGAAGCGGCCCAGCGGGCCCGCCGTGCCGCCGACGCCCTCGCCGGCCTCGCCTTCCGGCTCCGCGAGCGGGCGGCCTGGCAGGTGAAGCTCCGCGAACTGGCCGACGAGGCCGCCGAGTCGGAGGCCCGCGCCGCGACCTGCCTCGAGCGGGCGAAGGCCGCCGACGAGGACCGCAGGGCCGCCCAGCGCGCGGCGGACGACGCACGCCGCACCGCCCGCGCGCTGAGGGCAGAGCGTGCCGAGATCGCCGGAGCGCCCGAAAGCCTGCCGGAGCAGGACGACCGGACCCCCCGCCCCTCGCTGCCCGCGCTGCGCGAGGCCTACCGTGCTGCCTCCCAGCTCTACGAGAAGGTCGGCGTCGGAGCGGACCTGCGCGCCGAACAGGCCCGTGCGGAGAGCGACGAGAGCGCCGCGCTCGCCGAACTCGACCGGCTCACCAACAAGGTCCGTACCCGCGCCGCCCAGCTCCTGGAGGGCACGGACGGCGCCGACGGGCCCTCACGCCAGGCGGCCGCCGTCCGCGCGGAGTCCCTGGTGCAGATGCTGGAGACGCGGGCCTCCGAGGCCAGCGAGAAGCTGGGCCGGCTGCGCGGCGAGGCCGAGCGGCTCGCCCCCGCCGACGGCGAAGCGCACACCGAACTGCCCGAGGACCTCGTCCCCGCCGACGCCGAGCACGCCCAGGCCCTCCTGCGCACGGCCACCGCCGGGCTGGCCGCCTGCAACGACACCCTGGAGACGGCCCGCGCCGCCCACGCCGGACTGCTCCACGCCCACCGGGGCGCGGAGGACGCGGCGGGCGGCTTCGACGAGACGGCCGCGCTGCTCCGCGACCTGCTGCGCGACCACCACCAGGACGACGAACCGGCGCAGAGCCCGGAGCCGTACCCCGGCACCCTGGAAGAGGCCCGCCACTCCGCCGCCGAGGCGCGCCGCTCTCTGCGTGGATGCGCCACCGACCTGTCCACCGCGGAGGCGGCGGTACGGGAGGCGAGCGACGTGCTCGTACGGCACGCCAACTCGACCCGTTACGAGCAGGTACGCACCCCAGCCCGGCAGCAGATCCGCGAACTTCCCGCCGCCGCGCTGCCCGAGCACGCGGCCAAGTGGGCGGAGGCGTTCGCGCCCAGGCTCCGCGTGCTCACCGATGAGCTGGAGCAGCTCGAGCGCAACCGCGACACCATCGTCGACCGGCTGCGCGGCCTGGTGGAGTCCGCGCTCGCGACGCTCCGCTCGGCCCAGCGGCTCTCCCGCCTGCCGGAAGGGCTCGGCGAGTGGTCGGGACAGGAGTTCCTGCGGATCCGATTCGACGAGCCGGACCAGGCGACCTTGGCGGAGCGGCTCGGCGAGGTCGTCGACGAGGCGACCCGCGCGGCGGTCAAGAAGAACTCCGACCTGCGCAGGGACGGCATGTCGCTGCTGCTGCGCGGAGTGCAGGCCGCCCTCGAACCGCGGGGCGTGGCCGTGGAGATCCTCAAGCCCGACGCGGTGCTGCGCGCCGAGCGGGTGCCGGTCGGGCAGATGGGCGACGTCTTCTCGGGCGGCCAGCTGCTGACCGCGGCCATCGCCCTGTACTGCACCATGGCCGCGCTGCGCAGCAACGACCGGGGCAGGGACAAGCACCGGCACGCCGGGACGCTCTTCCTCGACAATCCCATCGGGCGGGCGAACGCGACGTATCTGCTGGAGCTCCAGCGCGCGGTCTCCGATGCCTTGGGTGTGCAACTCCTCTACACCACCGGGTTGTTCGACACGACGGCGCTGGCGGAGTTCCCGCTGGTGATCCGGCTGCGCAATGACGCGGACCTGAGGGCGGGTCTGAAGTACATCAGCGTCGAGGAACATCTGCGCCCCGGTCTGCCGCAGGTGGACCCCGCCGACGCGACCGTCCACGGGGAGATCACCGCGACCCGTATGTTCAAGCGGGCGCCGCTGCCCGGGCAGACGACGGGGGAGCAGTCCGCCACCCGCTCCCCGGACGGCGCGCACGGTCGGGCATAGCGAGCCGCTCAGCCACGCGGCCCCCGGCCCACGTGCCGCCGGGCGGTCCCCGCTGTGCCGTGCGGCGGTACGGCGCCATGCCCGGTGCCGCACGGCACACCGGCGCTATGCCTGTGAGAGCCTTCCGCCGGACCGTTGCCGTATGCGTGACGCCCCCCTCGCGGCGGCACGCGCGGCCCGGCGGGCCCGGCGGCGGTCGCGGCGCAACTGGCGCGCGGTGCTGCTGGGCACCGAAACCACGCCGTTGCGCTGGTTCCACACCTGACGGGTCACCCACACGTCGAGCACCGCCCACGTGGCGACCACCGTGCCGGCCACGGTGCTCAGCACGAACGGGAAGGCCAGCCATGCCCCGGAGAGTGTGAAGAGCAGGGCCGTCATCGCCTGAATCATCGTCAGCGACACGATGATCACCGCGCGGACAGCGGCTCTGCGGACAGGCTCGGGCATACGCCTTCTGGTCGCCGGCTCCTCCACCCAGAGCTGCCGCGGCACATACAGGTCGTCCGCCGTCGGCGTCGCCTCACGACGCTCGTCCGTGTCCATGGATCGTGTCACTCCCCACCTCAAGTCCGACTTAACGGTGGCTGCCCGGATTCTGCCGCCCTACTCCGGTTGCCGCACAACCGCAGCGCATCGCACCGCACTTCACGTGCCCCGAAATCGCGATCCCCACCGACAACGGCCGGATCCTTGTGCGTGGCGAGTGCGAACCCCCGGCGCCCCCGCAGGGAATGACGTACGGCCAGGCGCGATGATTCCCGCAGAGCGAAGAGATCCAGCCATCTGCCCGGGTCCCGAAAACGACGTGCCGACGTCCTCGGCCCGTACTCGCGGTAATGCCATCTCCACGAATACGGGGACATCCCATGATCAGACGGCGTTACGAAGGCCGAAAATCGTCCGGACGTGTCTTCGAGATGCCTGTGCGTCGGTAGTAGGCTCACGCCGTTTGCTGACGGAACACCACCCGCACCGTGCGGGTCGAGCAGGGGGAGGCCATGCGCTTTCGCGGGAAGTCCATCCGCCGGAAGATCGTGGCGCTGCTGCTCGTCCCGCTGCTGTCACTGACGGCCCTGTGGGGCTTCGCCACCGTACTGACGGGTCGGGAGGCGAGCCAGCTACTGGCGGCGAGTTCCGTCGCGGAGCAGGTCGGCAAGCCCGTCGAGGACACCATCGACGTCATCCAGAAGGAACGCCGGCAGACGCTCGTGTACCTGGCGGACCGGCGCGCCTCCGGCGCGCAGCAGGCCATGAACACCGGTCGCCAGGCCACGGACAGCGCCGTCGCCGCCGTGCGCCGCAACGCGCAGTCGTCCTCGGTCCGCGAAGACCTGACCTCCGACTCGTCGCGCCGGCTCACCTCGCTGATCGAGGCGTTCGACGGGCTCGACGCTCTGCGCCGGTCCGTGGACACCAACACCGTGACCCGCACACAGGCGCTGGAGTTCTACAACGGCCTCATCGACCCGTCGCACGGATTCCTGCTGACGCTGCACGCCCTCGACGACGTCGAACTCGAACGTCAGGGCCGGGCACTGGTCGGCCTCTCACGGGCCCGCGAGATGCTCTCCCGCGAGGACGCGCTGATCGCCTCCGCGCTGACGACCCGGAAGACGACCGCACGGGAGATCCGCGAACTCACCGACGACGCCGCGCACCGGCAGGTCTACTACGAGACCAACCTCGAGATGCTGCCCGCCCGCGACCGGGGGACGTTCCAGCAGTACTGGCGCAGCCCCGAGACGGCGCCCCTGCGCGACGCGGAGGAACGCATCATCGCCGCCGGGCCTTCCGACGGGCTCCCGCCGTCGGAGGCCGAGCGCTGGCAGCAGGCCGCCACCCCGGTCCTCGACAACCTCGACCGTGAGGCCTCCGACGCCCGCGACCGCTACCAGGACCGGGTCGAACCCGCCGCGTACGGCGTGCTCGTCAAGGCGGGCGTGGCGGGCGTGCTCGGCTTCCTCGCGCTGCTCGTCTCCGTCATCGTGTCCGTCCGCATCGGCCGCGACCTGGTCCGCGACCTGTCCCGGCTGCGCAAGGAGGCCCACGAGGTGTCCGGCGTGCGGCTGCCCAGCGTCATGCGCCGCCTCGCCGCCGGAGAACACGTCGACGTCGAGACCGAGGCACCTCGGCTCGAGTACGAGAAGGACGAGATAGGCCAGGCCGGCCAGGCCCTCAACACCCTCCAGCGGGCGGCCGTCGAGGCCGCGGTGCGCCAGGCGGACATGCGGCGCGGCGTCTCCGAGGTGTTCGTCAACCTCGCCCGCCGCAACCAGGTCCTGCTCCACCGCCAGCTGTCGCTCCTCGACACCATGGAGCGACGCACGGAGGACACCGAGGAACTGGCCGACCTCTTCCGGCTCGACCACCTCACCACCCGTATGCGGCGTCATGCGGAGGGCCTGGTGATCCTCTCGGGTGCGGCGCCCTCACGACAGTGGCGCAAGCCCATCCAGCTGATGGACGTGGTGCGTGCCGCGGTCGCGGAGGTCGAGGACTACGAGCGCATCGAGGTGCGCAGGCTGCCGCGCATCGGCGTCGGGGGCCCCGCCGTCGCCGACCTCACCCACCTCATAGCCGAACTCCTCGAGAACGCCACGGTGTTCTCGCCGCCGCACACCGGTGTCCAGGTCCTCGGTGAGCGGGTCGCCAACGGCTTCACCCTCGAGATCCACGACCGCGGTCTCGGCATGGCGGCCGACGCCCTCCTCGAGGCGAACCTGCGGCTCGCGGAGACACCCGAGTTCGAGCTCTCCGACACCGACCGGCTCGGCCTGTTCGTCGTCAGCCGCCTCGCCCAGCGCCAGAACGTCCGCGTGTCGCTCCAGCAGTCCCCCTACGGCGGCACGACCGCCGTGGTCTTCATACCGGCGGCCCTTCTCACAGAGGCGCCGGAGACCCAGGGCACCGGATTCCGGCTCGACCGCAAGAGCGAGAGCGCCGCCGGCAGGCGCGGCGACGGCCGGCAGCCGGCCCTCTCGAAGCTGCCCAACGGCCTCGGGACGGCCGCCGTCCTGGACGGCCCCGTCGAACTGGAGGCCCCGGTCGGCGCGCTGGGCCTCGACGACCGGGACCGCTCGCTCCTCGGCGACGACCGTCCCGTGTCGGCGGACCCCGGCCGCCTCGCCGACATCGAGGGCAGCGAGAGCGAGCGGGGCGGCATCTTCCGCCCGCGCCGCCGCGGCGATGCGGCGGGCGAGCAGCACCAGCCGGCCCCGGCGCAGTCGCAGGGGCACCGTTCCGGCCCGGTGCCCCTCCCGAGGCGCAGGCCCCCGACGCTCGTCGCCGATCACGGCCGCAGGGTCGACGAGCGAGGCGTGGACGGTCGCGGCCATCCGGCCACGGAGTCGGGCCGGGCCGTGGAGCCCACCCCCTTCGCGAGGCCGCCGCTCTCGGCCGCCCCCACCCCGCCCGCGTCCGACCGCCGCGACCGGGGCAGGTCCGGGCCGGCGCCCGTGCCGCCGTCCGGCGCCGCGGCACGACCGTGGCCGGCGCGGCAGCCGGACGAAAGCCCCGTCCCCGCCGCTCCGCTGCCGGACGGTCTGCCCCGCCGCGTACGGCAGGCCAGCCTCGCACCCCAGCTCCGTGCCTCGGCCGCCGCTGCCGCAGAGCAGAGCGCCGCCTCCCCGGCGGCGGGCGGACCGGAGCGTGACGCGGACGAGGTCCGCAACCGCATGGCTTCAATGCAGCGCGGCTGGCAGCGCGGCCGCCGCCGCAACGCCGAGGAAGCCGCGGCAGAACAAGGCACCGACCCGGCCGTCGGCGACGGCCGGACCGCACCAGGATCGACATCGGAGGGGGACGGTCGATGACCGCACCGCACGCCGCAGCAACCGACGCCACAGGGGACCGCTTCGGGGCCCAGCGCCCGGGTGGTCTCAACTGGCTCCTCGATGAGCTGGTCGACCGCGTCGCCAGTATCCGCAAGGCCCTGGTGCTCTCCAGCGACGGCCTTGCCACCGGTACCTCCCGGGAGCTCACCCGCGAGGACAGCGAACACCTCGCCGCCGTCGCGTCCGGCTTCCACAGCCTGGCCAAGGGGGTCGGCCGCCACTTCGACGCGGGCCAGGTCCGCCAGACCGTCGTCGAGCTCGACGAGGCGTTCCTCTTCGTCACCGCCGCGGGGGACGGCAGTTGCCTGGCCGTCCTCGCGGACGCCGACTCCGACGTGGGTCAGGTGGCGTACGAGATGACGCTGATGGTCAAGCGCGTCGGAGCGCACCTCGTCACCGCGCCACGGACCGGTCAGGCCGCCGGAGGGTGAGGCCATGAGTGAATCGCTGCGGCACGGCCGCAGGTCGCACCACTGGATCGACGCCGACGCCGGCCCGGTGGTGCGCCCGTACGCGATGACCCGCGGCCGCACCAGCCATGCCGGCCGGCACCGGCTCGACCTGATCGCCCTGGTCGTGCCGGAGGCAGCGGCCGACGACCCGGGCCGTGACCAGACGCTCTCGCCGGAACACGTCGAGATCGTCGAACGCTGTGGCAGTACCCCCCAGTCCATCGCCGAACTGGCCGCCGGTCTCGACCTGCCCGTCGGTGTGGTCCGTGTCCTCGTCGGCGACCTCGTCGACGACGCACTCGTACACGTAACCCGTCCCGTTCCGCCGGCCGAACTGCCGGACGTGAGCATTCTCCGCGAGGTGATCAATGGTCTTCGGGCGCTCTAGCCGCCGCAAGGCGCCGATCGAGCCGGTGACACTGAAGATCCTGGTGGCAGGCGGCTTCGGCGTCGGCAAGACCACCCTGGTGGGCGCGGTCAGCGAGATCAAACCGCTGCGCACCGAGGAGACGCTCACCGAGGCCGGACGGCCGGTGGACGACATAGCCGGTGTCGAGGGCAAGACGACCACCACGGTCGCCATGGACTTCGGGCGGATCACGCTCCGCGAGGACCTCGTCCTCTATCTGTTCGGCACCCCCGGGCAGGACCGGTTCTGGTTCCTGTGGGACGAGTTGGCGCAGGGCGCGCTCGGGGCGGTCGTCCTCGCGGACACCCGCCGCCTCGAGGACTGCTTCGCGGGCGTCGACTACTTCGAACGCAGGGGCATCCCGTTCGCGGTCGCCGTCAACTGCTTCGAGGGGGCGAACCGTTTCCCGGAGGAGTCCGTCCGGGCGGCCCTCGACCTCGACCCGGAGGTGCCGCTGCTGATGGGCGACGCGCGCTCCCGCGAATCTGTCAAGGACATCCTCGTCGCCGTGGTCGAGCACGCACTGACCCGCGCCGACCAGGTCCGCGAACACGCCGCGACCGCCGGCACCTGAGGCCGGGCGCGTACCCCGCCCGCCGGGGACGGACACGGCACGCATCCCCGCCGGCACCTGCCACCGGGCCCGTACCCTCGCCGGCACCTGGGACGGACACGGCCCGTACCCCGACCGGGGTACGGGCCGTGAGCTTTTCGCCCCTGCCGCTACGGCCCACCTGGACGTCGTGGGACCGGGGTGATCCGGATGCGCCCGGACGGAAGCAGCTAGCTCCCGCCGGCCTCCTCCTCCCAGCCGAAGCTCTTCTCCACCGCCTTGCGCCAGTTGTGGTACTCGCGCTCGCGGACCTCCGCCTCCATCCGGGGCGACCACTCGACATCGCGCTGCCAGTGGGTCTTGAGTTCGTCCAGGTCCGCCCAGACACCGGTCGCGAGCCCGGCCGCGTAGGCCGCGCCCAGACAGGTCGTCTCCGACACCTTGGGCCGTATCACCGGCACGCCCAGCACGTCCGCCTGATGCTGCATCAGCAGATTGTTGGCGGTCATGCCCCCGTCGACCTTGAGCGTGGTGATCTGCACGCCGGAGTCCTGGTACATCGCGTCGACCACCTCCCGCGTCTGCCAGCTCGTCGCCTCCAGCACCGCCCGTGCCAGGTGGGCCTTTGTGACATACCTGGTCAGGCCGGTGACGACGCCGCGAGCGTCGGAGCGCCAGTAGGGCGCGTAGAGGCCGGAGAAGGCCGGCACGATGTACGCGCCGCCGTTGTCCTCCACGCTCGCGGCGAGTGTCTCGATCTCGCCCGCCGAGCGGATGATGCCGAGCTGGTCGCGGAACCACTGCACGAGGGCGCCGGTGATGGCGATGGAGCCCTCGAGGCAGTAGACGGGTGACTCGTCGCCGATCTTGTAGCCGAGCGTGGTGATGAGCCCGCTCTTCGAGGGGACGGGCCGGTTGCCGGTGTTGAGGAGCAGGAAACTGCCGGTGCCGTAGGTGTTCTTGGCCGTTCCGGTGTCGTAGCAGGCTTGGCCGAAGATCGCGGCCTGCTGGTCGCCGAGAGCGGAGGCCACGGGCACGCCGGCGAGCTGTCCGACGGCCGTCCCGTACACCTCGGAGGAGGACCGGATCTCGGGCAGCACCGCCTTGGGCACGTTCATGGCGGCGAGGATCTCTTCGTCCCACTGGAGGGTCCGCAGGTCCATCAGCATCGTCCGGGACGCGTTGGTGACGTCGGTGACGTGCACCCCGCCGTCCGTGCCGCCCGTGAGGTTCCAGATCAGCCAGGAGTCGATGGTGCCGAAGGCGATCTCGCCCCGCTCGGCACGTGCGCGCAGCCCTGGCACATTGTCCAGCAGCCAGGCGGCCTTGGGCCCGGAGAAGTAGCTGGCGAGCGGCAGGCCGGTGGTGTCGCGGAAGCGGTCCTGTCCGTCGGCGCCGCCCAGTTCGTGACAGAGCGCGGCGGTACGGGTGTCCTGCCAGACGATGGCGTTGTGCACGGGCCTTCCGGTGGCCCGCTCCCACATGAGTGTCGTCTCGCGCTGGTTGGTGATGCCGAGCGCGCTGAGCCGGTCGGCCCGCAGACCGGCCTTGGCGACGGCCCCGGCGACGACGGCCTGCACCTTCGACCAGATCTCGGTGGCGTCGTGCTCCACCCAGCCCGGCCTGGGGAAGATCTGGCGGTGCTCGCGCTGGTCGACGGCGACGATGGCGCCGTGCTGGTTGAAGATGATGCAGCGGCTGGACGTGGTGCCTTGATCGATGGCGGCGACGAACCTGTCCGTCATGGCGTCCCCTTGTCGGATCGGCTTCGGAATCGGCCCCTGGCCCGTCGGCGGGAGAGCCGAGGCGCAGGGACCGGAGGCCCTAGAAGGCTGCGTTGAAGATGACCCCGGCCAGTAGCCCGCCGATGATGGGTCCCGCCACCGGCACCCAGGCGTAACCCCAGTCGGAGGTGCCCTTGTTGGGGACCGGCAGCACGGCGTGCACGATGCGCGGGCCCAGGTCGCGGGCCGGGTTGATGGCGTAGCCGGTCGGGCCGCCGAGCGAGAGGCCGATGCCGACGACCAGCAGCGACACCAGCAGGATGGAGATGCCCGAGCCGTAGATCCCGGCGTCCTCACCGGGGATCTGCCCGATGCCGATGCCGTCGTTCCTCCCGAACGCGAGGAGCGGGAGCACGAGTCCGATCGTGGCGATGACCTCGGTGAGGACGTTCGCCCACGGCTTGCGGATCTCCGGACCGGTCGCGAAGATCCCCAGCGTCGGCTGGGCGTCGGCGATGTTCGCGTTCGCCTGGAACTGCGCGAAGTAGACGAGGTAGGCGAGTACGGCGCCGAGGACCGCGCCCACCATCTGCGCCAGGATGTAGAGCGGTACCTTGCCCCATTCCCCGGTGTCGACGGCGAGTCCCACGGTCACGGCCGGGTTGAGGTGGCCGCCCGACAGGGGGGCGGCGGTGTACGCGCCGGCCAGTACGCCGAAGCCCCAGCCGAAGGCGATGACGACCCAGCCGGCCGCCCTGGCCTTCGAGTGATGCAGTGTGACGGCGGCACAGACGCCCGCGCCGAAGAGGATGAGTATCGCTGTTCCGATGACCTCGCCGAGAAATATGTCCGAGTTGCTCATGGCGGCTCCTTGGCCCTCACCCGGGACACCGGCCCCGGCCCTCCGTGCAGGGTTCGCGCTCCATGTGCGTTCCCATGGATTCCATGGCTGCGGAGCCGAGGGCAGGGTAGGTCCCCGCCAAGCCCGGCGTCCGTGACGAGCGTGGTGAGCGTGTGCGGCGGCCTGCGGGGCTGCCGACGAACAGGCAGTTTTCACCTGCCGTGATGGACCGTCAAGGTCGCCGACAGCACGCGCAGTTCACGGCCGGTGCTGGACACCGCCGCCGGGAACGTCAAGGTACTCCGGACGCTCGCCGGATGCCCACGACCGTGGAACCATGGCCGAAAGGGCCCCCGTCCACGGTGACCGCGGCACACGCCAGGGACCCGCCGGTCGCCGACGGTGCCGCCCGCCTGCCGGGTCGGTTCACGCGCGGCCGAGCGTCGCGTCATGTCAGGGGTGTGCCACGGGAGGAACGGGCCGTCAGCGGTTCTCCGCCAGCCACTTGGCCGCGATCTCGGCCAGTTCCCCGTCCTTGCCGGACAGCATCATCCGGATCATCTGCACGTCACCGCGGAGCGACCACGCGGGATGCCCGAACGTCGCCGGGTTGTTCTTCTCGATGAGGAAGTGGGCCGGCCACGCCGTTCCGTACCCGATGAGCGGCAGGGCGGCCAGATACCGCTTCCGCCCCCGCGCCAGCCCGTACACGCTGACCGCGAGCCCGGTCAGCGTGCCCGTCAGATGCACCCAGCGGGTCGCCGCCCGCGAGTGCATCGCGACGTAGTAGGGCCAGAACTCCTCGTACGACTCGAACGTCTGCTGCTGCGCCATTCCCGCACGGTAGCCGCCACGGCGCGCGGCGTCAGCCCACCCGGTGCCCTGCCACCGAACGCACGGCGACGGGGAAGTCGAAGTACGTGCCGGGGAACGGCTCCGGCTTGTACGTGAAGTGCCACCACTCCTCTGGCAGGTTGACGAACCCGACCGCCGCCAGCGTGCCCCGCAGCAGGTCGCGGTTGGCGCGCTGTTCGCCGGTGACCCGCGGGTCGTCCGTGTGCGACAGTGTGTCGAAGCAGTCGTAGCCGGTCCCCATGTCGACTGAATTGTCCGGGAAACGGTCGTCCTGCGGCGCGTAGCACGGCACGAGCGCCTCACCGGGGACGTACGGACGCGTGGGCGCCGCAGGCAATCGCACGATCGTCAGGTCCACCGTGCTGCCCCGGCTGTGGCCGGACTTCTCCGCGATGTAACCGTCGGCGAACAGCCGCGACTTGTCGACCTGCGGATAGAACTCCTCCTTCATCGCCTCGTCCTCGAGATCCTTCGCCCACCGGACGAAGTGGTCGACGGCGCGTTGCGGGCGGTAGCAGTCGTACACCTTCAGTGAGTAGCCCTGCCGCAGCAGCTGTGACTGCGCCCTGCGCAGGGCCTCGGCCGCCGGGCGCGTGAGGATGCACACCGGTTGCCGGTAACCGTCCACCGGCTCTCCCACGAAGTTGTGCTCCGTCGTGTAGCGCATCTCCTGGATGATCGTCGGCGTCACGGTGCGCAGCGCCACGAACTCCCGCGGCGCCTTCGGCTCCGGAGCGGCCTGCGCGGTGGGCGATGCCACCGACGTGACGCAGAGCAGAGCCGCGGCCGCGGCGGTCAGCATTCGGACGGCTGAACCAAGTCGAGTCATGCCCACCGTTTATCAGTAACCGCTCCTCGCGCAAAGGGTGATCGGATACAGTCCGCGCGTGTCCAAGGACTCCCACTGCGGCCATTGCGGAGCGCCGTACGGCGCGGAAGCAGGCTGGCCGCGCACCTGCCCGGCATGCGGAACGACCGCCTACCGCAATCCGCTGCCGGTCGCCGTCGCCCTTCAGCCAGTGCACGATCCCGCCCACGGCACCGGCCTAGTCGTCATCACACGCACCATCGAACCCGCCCGCGGCGGAACCGCCCTGCCCGGCGGTTTCATCGATCACGGCGAGGACTGGCGGCACGCCGTGGTCCGCGAACTGTGGGAGGAGACCGGTATCAGGGCCTTGGCGCACGAGGTGCGGCTCGCCGACGTCCTCAGCTCCCCGGCAGGCCACCTCCTCGTGTTCGGGCTGCTGCCGAAACGCCCCGCGGCGGCTCTGCCGCCGTTCGTCCCTACCGCGGAGACCGGCGGCCGGCGGCTCCTGCACACCCCGGAGCCCTTGGCCTTCCCGCTCCACACCATCGCCGCACGCAACTGGTTCGCCGGCGCCTACGACCGCTGACGTCGCGCCCGCCTCATTCGAGTCCCCGCACGAGCACCGGCCCCTCCACCGCCGACTGCCCGTCGTCCGTGGCCCGTTCCACCACCACACGCCCGTCGGCCAGCCGTGACGTGTACCGCTCGATCTCCGGCTCCGTCCACCCGTCGCCGGCGTCCCGCACCACCAGGCCGCCGCCCCTGCGCCCCGCGGCCGGCGCCCACACCTCCAACCCGACCCGGCCCGACCGCATGCCGCCGTACCGATTGCCACCGCCCGGGGCCCCGCCGTCGTCGTCGAGCACCGGAAGCACCGCCCCCGCCCGCGCGAGCACCGGGATCCGCGACGGCGGCGCGTCCACCAGCACCTGCCCGGGACCCTCGTAGGGACGGCCCGAGCCCGTGTCGTACCACCGTCCGCGCGGCAGCCGCACGGCCCGCCGGTCGGCCCCGGGCTCCAGGACCGGCGCCACCAGCAGCGAGTCGCCCAGCAGGAAGGCGTCCTCGCAGTCCCGCAGGGCCCGGTCCCCGGCGGAACGCCACCACAGGGGACGCACATACGGCGCCCCGGTCAGCCGCGCAAGGTGCGCCAGGGTCATGAAGTACGGCCCGAGCCGCTCCCGCTCCACCAGCACGGCCCTCGCGTGCGCCGTCACTTTGGGCCCGTACAACCAGGGCGCCGCGGAATCCCGCACCCGCAACAGCGGCAGATACGCCGACAGTTGGAGCCGGCGCAGATACAGCTCGGCCGACATCCCGTCGGCGCCCTCCACGTCCGGGCCCGCGTACGGGACGCCGCAGAGCCCGAGGCCCAGCACCAGCGACAGCGCGGCACGCAGCCCCGGCCAGCCCGCCGTCACGTCCCCCGCCCAGCTGCCCCCGTACCTCTGCATGCCCGCCCAGCCGGAACGGGAGACAAGAAAGGGCCGCTCGTCGGGGAGCAGCCCGCGCATCCCCTCGTACGCGGCCCGCGCCATGGTCAGCCCGTAAACGTTGTGGGCCTCCCGGTGGTCACCGCCGCGGCCCTCCAGCACGTGCCGTGACGAACGGGGGAGCGTCGCGCCGGCGAACGCCGCACAGGACACCGGCTCGTTCCCGTCCAGCCATACACCGGCGAAGCCCTCCGCGGCCCCCCGCCCGGCCAGCTCTCCCCACCACTCGCGCACCCGCGGATCCGTGAAATCGGGGAACACGCAGTCCCCCCGGCCGGCCGTTCCCCGCACCTCCGAACCTGCGGCGTCCCGGACGAAAAGCCCCGCCGCAGAGCCCTGCCCGTACAGCACCTCCCCGGGCCGGGCTCCCACCGCCGGACCCAGCCCACGCGCCAACCGCACCCCGTCCTCACGGAGATCCTTCGCCAGGACGGAAAGCCGGGGAAAACCGTCGAGGTCCGCCGCGGGCCCGGACGGCGCACCAGGGAGGCCGCCGCCGACATGGACCGCGGACAGCGGCAGCCCGCCCTCCCGATGGGCGTCGACCGCGCGGCGCACGTCCTCCTCGCCCCCGGCCGGCAGGACATGCTGCGGGCCCAGCGCCCACGACGGGGGCAGCGCCGCCCCGCCGGTCAGCTGCGCCCAGCCGCCGAGGACGCGCGCCGGTGTGCCCACCAGCACCCAGCTGCGCAGCGGCCCGCCGTCCATCCGCACCTCGACCGTGCCGGGCCTGTCGTGCCCGGAACCGGCGCCCTCCTGGCCCTCGCGCACAATGACGCGGCCGTCCCACGTGTTGTCGTGGAACGCCAGGTGGCAGCCGGCGTCGGCCACCACGGTCTGCACCGGCATCGTGATGTGCAACGGATCCTCGCCGGGGCCGAACCCCGCCAGCGGCGCCGTGTTCCACAGCCGGTACGACCCGTCACGCAGCCGGGGGCCGGACCCCCGGCCGCCGAGGCCGAACACCCGGGCGTCGGCCGCGATCTCACTGCGCTGCACCCAGCGGGCCGGGCCCCCTTCCACCGGCTCCCACCAGCGCGGAGGCAGGTCCCTGCGCAGCACTACGCCGCCGGGTGTACGGATCTCCACCGCGCCGTGCCGGGAGACGGCGACCGTCAGCCGCTCGGACACCACCTGCCAGCCGCCGTCCTTGTCCGGCTCCAGCCCTGCCCGCGGATCCGGCTCCGGGGCAGCACCGGCCAGCGCGTACGACGGCTCCGGCCGCGCGTCGTCCCAGCCACGGAACACCGCCCCGCCCACCGTCACCATGATGTGCAGCTCGGAACGGGCGAACCTGACGGTCCCCCCGCCCGGCAGCGGCTCCGCACCCTCCGCCGGCCCGGGCACTCTGGCCCGCTCGGCACCCCGGGGCGGCAGCCCCACGGCATCGGCCCGGTGCCGGCGCCACGCCGAGCGCATCGCACGCAGCCCCTGTGCCGTACCGAGAGTTGTCACCGCGCGCACCAGATCACGACCGTCCATGCCGTTCACCCTGCCACCGGGCAGGGAGCTCCGACGCGCTGTTCAACTGCCGTTCACCCATGGTGGGAGCACATATTCGCCACGCCGACCATGGGGGATCCGCCCTGGTGCGAATGACGATCACATGGCATCGTCCTGTCAGCCGCGTCCGCGCACACCCCGCTCGTGCGCGGCGCACGCATACGCCGCGTAGAGCCAGCCCGGGAGCCGCCCCATGACATCAGCAGCGAACCAAGCCCCTCTCTGGCGGCCCGACCCCGACCGCATCGCCGCCGCTCGCCTCACCCGCTTCCAGGCCTGGGCGGCCGAGCACCACGGGGCTCCGGCCGAGGGGGGATACCAGGCGCTGCACCGCTGGTCCGTCGATGAGCTGGAGACGTTCTGGCAGGCGGTCGCCGAGTGGTTCGAGATCCGTTTCTGCACCCCCTACGCACGCGTGCTCGCCGACCGCTCGATGCCCGGTGCCCAGTGGTTCCCCGGTGCCACACTCAACTACGCCGAGCACGCCCTGCGCACCGCCGAGGACCCGGCGCGCGCACATGACCCCGCCCTGCTCCATGTGGACGAGACACATGAGCCGACACCCATCAGCTGGTCCGAGCTCCGCCGCCAGGTCGGAGCGCTCGCCGCGGAACTGCGCGCCCTCGGCGTACGTCCCGGCGACCGCGTCAGCGGCTACCTCCCCAACATCCCGCAGGCCGTCACCGCCTTTCTCGCCACCGCCGCCGTCGGCGCCGTCTGGACCTCCTGCGCCCCCGACTTCGGTGCCCGCAGCGTCCTCGACCGCTTCCAGCAGGTCGAACCCGTGGTCCTGTTCACCGTCGACGGCTACCGCTACGGCGGCAAGGAACACGACCGCACGCAGACGGTCGCCGAACTCCGCCGCGAACTGCCCACACTGCGCGCGGTCGTCCACATCCCGCTGCTCGGCACCGACGCCCCTGAAGGCACCCTCGACTGGTCCGCGGTGACCTCGGGAGACGCCGAGCCGGTCTTCGAGCAGGTCGCCTTCGACCACCCCCTCTGGGTGCTCTACTCCTCGGGCACCACCGGCCTCCCCAAGGCCATCGTCCAGTCCCAGGGCGGGATCCTGCTGGAGCACTTCAAGCAGATCGGCCTGCACTGCGACCTCGGCCCCGGCGACCGCTTCTTCTGGTACACCTCCACCGGCTGGATGATGTGGAACTTCCTCGTCTCCGGCCTGCTCACCGGTACCACCGTGGTCCTGTACGACGGCAGTCCCGGCTACCCCGACACCGGCGCCCAGTGGCGCGTCGCCGAACGCACCGGTGCCACCCTGTTCGGCACCTCCGCCGCCTACGTCATGGCCTGCGCCAAGGCCGACGTCCACCCCGGACGGGACTTCGACCTCTCCCGCGTAAAGTGCGTCGCCACCACCGGCTCCCCACTGCCGCCCGACGGCTTCCGCTGGCTCCACGACGAGGTGGCGGACGACCTGTGGATCGCCTCCGTCAGCGGTGGAACGGACGTGTGCAGCTGCTTCGCCGGCGCCGTCCCCACGCTCCCTGTCGAGATCGGAGAACTCCAGGCCGCCTGCCTCGGCACCGACCTCCAGTCCTGGGACCCGCAGGGCAAGCCGGTCATCGGCGAGGTCGGCGAACTGGTGGTCACCAACCCGATGCCGTCGATGCCCGTCCGTTTCTGGAACGACCCCGACGGCAGCCGCTACCGCGACAGCTACTTCGAGATGTACCCGGGCGTATGGCGGCACGGCGACTGGATCACCATCACAGACCGGGGCTCCGTGATCATCCACGGCCGCTCGGACTCCACGCTCAACCGCCAGGGCGTCCGCATGGGCTCCGCCGACATCTACGAGGTCGTCGAACGCCTCCCCGAGATCCGCGAGTCCCTCGTCATCGGCCTCGAGGAACCGGACGGCGGCTACTGGATGCCGCTCTTCGTCCACGTGGCGGAGGGCGCCGTCCTCGACGACGCCCTCCGCGCCCGGATCAAGCAGTCCATCCGCGAGAACCTCTCACCGCGCCACGTACCGGACGACATCATCGAGGTCCCCGGCGTCCCCCACACACTCACCGGCAAGCGCATCGAGGTCCCGGTCAAGCGGCTCCTCCAGGGCACCCCGCTCGCCAAGGCGGTCAACCCGGGCTCCGTCGACAATCTCGAGCTCCTCGGCTTCTACGAGGACATCGCCCGCAACCGCACGTGAGCCGGGCCGGGCCCGGACCCTCTCCAGAGAGCAGGTCCGGGTCCAGGGCGGCTGCCGGAGCCGATTGTCAGTGCCTCCCACTACCGTGAGTCACGAATCATCGACAGCGCACTGGGGGAATCGGCATGGCGCACACCAAGCAGTCCAAGCGGACCGGCACCAACGCATCGCTGCGGCGCGCATTGCGCCGCGAAGTCCCGAGCACGGTCGGCATCCTCGCCGACGAACAGGACTTCACACGGATGCGCCGCTACCGCACCTTCGCCTTCGACGACTACCCGGCCTACCTCAGGCAGTCGGAGCAATTGCTTAAAACCCTGTCCGCCCAGCAACTCCACACGTCCGTCGCCCTCTTCGACCCCGAGGAGTTCGCCGAGTACTGCGCGGAGGCCGGCATCGATGCCGACGCCCCCGCCGGCCGCAGCCGTTTCACCGCGGAGCTCGCAGCCCGCGGCGCGAACGTCCCCTACACCGGCCAGCCGCTGGGAACCCTGCTGCCCAAGCTGATCGACAGGACCGTCCGCCGGGCCACCTGGGAGTACGCCACCCTGCTCCTGGCCGGCCTCGGCACGTGCGCCGACTGCGGCCAGGACATCGGCAGGTCCGCCTTCGACCGGGCGTCGAGCATCCTGATGCGCCTCCTCGAAGTCGCCGGGCCCGGGGAGCACCACCTCGTCTGCAGCGTCCCGGGTCCGGACGAGCAACTCCTCGCCGTGCTCCACGCCCAGGGCGGCACAGCGCCCTCCGCCCGGATCGACGCGGAGGAAGGAGCCGAGTTCGTCACCGTCGTTGCAGCCGGTATCGCGCTCGAGAGCACCGGCGGACTGGTCCTGCGCACCAGCACGCCGGACACCGCCGACCGCGTCCACGGCTGGCGCCTCCACCAAGGGCACCTGGAGCCGCTCACCGCCGGCGAGGTGTTCAGCGCCTACTGCACCGACGCGGCCACCGGCGACCCGCTTTCGCCGGAACCGGGCGTCGAATACTGCGCGGGCTTCCCCGTCACCACGGACGACCCGCACAGCCACCACTGACGGCAGAAGGGGCTTCCCGCCGTCGGCGGGAAGCCCCTTCTGCACCATCGTCCGGAGAGTGCCTACTCCCCGGAAAGCACCGCCTGCGCGGCCGTCCGGGCCTCCTCGGCGGTGTCCGACGCACGCGCCGCGGCCGCCGCACGCTCGCACTGCGCCAGCGTGTACTTCGCCAGCGTCGCTCGCACGTACGGGATCGACGCGGCGCCCATCGACAGCGACGTCACACCGAGACCGGTCAGCACACAGGCCAGCAGCGGATCGGAGGCGGCCTCACCGCACACACCACAGCTCTTGCCCTCGGCCTTGGCGGCCTCCGCGGAAAGTGCCACCAGGTCGAGCAGCGCCGGCTGCCACGGGTCCTGCAGCCGGGACACCGCACCCACCTGCCGGTCGGCGGCGAAGGTGTACTGCGCGAGGTCGTTCGTCCCCAGAGACAGGAACTCGACCTCCTGAAGGATCGACCGGGCCCGCAAGGCCGCGGAAGGGATCTCCACCATGGCCCCGAACTTCGCCTGCAGCCCCGCCTGCCGACACGCGTCCGCGAACGCCTTGGCATCGGTACGGTCCGCCACCATCGGCGCCATGACCTCGAGGTAGACGGGCAGCCCCTGCGCCGCCTTCGACAGCGCCGACAGCTGCGTCCGCAGCACCTCCGGGTGGTCCAGCAGCGAACGCAGGCCGCGCACACCCAGGGCGGGGTTGGGCTCGTCGGCCGGCGTAAGGAAGTCGAGCGGCTTGTCCGCGCCGGCGTCCAGCACCCGCACGACCACGCGGCCCTCCGGGAACGCCTCGAGCACCTTGCGGTACGCCTCGACCTGCTTCTCCTCCGACGGCGCCTGCTTGCTGTCGTCCAGGAAAAGGAACTCGGTACGGAACAGACCCACGCCCTCGGCCCCGGCGTCCACCGCCGCAGGAACGTCCGCCGGTCCGCCGACATTGGCCAGCAACGGAACCTTGTGCCCGTCCGAGGTGGCCCCCGGCCCGCTGGACGCGGACAGCGCGGCCTTGCGCTCCGCGGCGGCACGCTCCATCTGCGCACGCTTCTCGTCGCTCGGCTCCACGAAGATCTCGCCGGTACTGCCGTCGACGGCGATCAGTGTGCCCTCCGCGAGCTCACCCGCCCCCGGCAGCGCGACCACGGCAGGCACCCCGAGCGCCCGCGCGAGGATGGCGCTGTGACTCGTGGGCCCGCCCTCCTCCGTGACGAACCCGAGCACCAGGGCCGGGTCCAGCAGCGCGGTGTCCGCCGGCGCCAGATCGCGGGCGATCAGTACGTACGGCTCGTCGCTGTCCGGCACACCCGGCATGGGCACGCCCAGCAGCCGTGCCACGATCCGGTTCCGCACGTCGTCCAGATCCGCGACCCGGCCGGCCAGGTACTCGCCGGCCCCTGCCAGCAGAGCCCGGTAGGCCGCGAACGCGTCGTAGACCGCACGCTCGGCGGTGCTGCCGACGGCGATACGGCGGTCGACGTCGGAGATCAGCTCCGGGTCCTGCGCCATCATGGCCTGCGCCTCGAGCACGGCCTGCGCCTCACCACCGGCCAGGTTGCCCCGTGCGATGAGGTCGGCGGCCACCGCTTCGACGGCCTGGCGGGCGCGCCCCTGCTCGCGCTCCGCGTCCTGCGCGGGAATCTGCTTGGCCGGCGGCTCCAGAACCGCCGTGCCCATGTGCCGCACCTCGCCGATCGCCACTCCGTGGCTCACGCCGACGCCTCGCAGCGTTGTCTCCATTTCACCGTCTCCGATTGAGCGGCGGTCCAGCCGCCGCGATGGATGTCCGACTCTCCGTCACCGACGTCGGCGGTTCACTGCCAGCCGAAGAGGCTTTCCCCGGCCTTCACGTCCCCGTTCTCACGGACATCGGACAGGGAGTCGGGTGTGGCCTCGAGTGCCACGACCGGGCAGATCGCGGACTTCCCCGCGGCCTCCACGGCCGCCGGGTCCCAGCGCACCACGGACTGGCCGCGCCGCACCGAGTCGCCCTTGTTGACGAGGAGCTCGAAGCCCTCGCCGTTGAGCTGCACCGTGTCGATACCGAGGTGCGTCAGCACACCGTGCCCCTCGTCGTCGACGACGACGAAGGCGTGCGGGTGGAGGGACACGATGATGCCGTCCACCGGAGAGACCGCCTCCGACGGCTCACGCACGGGGTCGATGGCCGTCCCGGGCCCGACCATCGCACCGGAGAACACCGGATCGGGCACGGCCGCGAGACCGATGGCCCGGCCGGCAAGAGGGGACGTCACTGTGGTCATGGAGCCTCCCAGGGGCGGAGATTCGGCAGGCGTCGTCAGTGCTGGGACCGGACGGCGCGCTGCTCTGAAGAGTAGGTCATGAGAAGTCCTAGTTCCGCCCGTGATCTACCAGTTGACGGACCTAGGTGTGCACTGGAAAGGATTTGCGTCATCTGCCGGCGGAGTTGTAGTCTCGTACCTCTGTTGGACCCCAACGCGACGCTGAGTCGGGGGTTGCCGGCAGCACCTGTCAGGGCGAGATCCTAACTGGTCTAAACCACTGGACGTCCTCCGGGACGACCGTCTGGTGGTGGTCAGGAGGGCCGGAAAAGCCTGATAGTGTTTGAAACACCGAAGGGAAGCGCCCGGAGGGCCCCGAGAAGGGCTCGAAGGAAGCGTCCGTTCCTTGAGAACTCAACAGTGTGCCAAAAATCAACGCCAGATATGTTGATACCCCGTCCATCTTCGGATGGTCGAGGTTCCTTTGAAAAAGTCCATCCCGTTTGCGGGGTGGCAATCACAGCGAGGACGCTGTGAACGACCGGTCTTATTCCGACCGGTTGTTCCGCTCTTCGGATGTGCACCCGATCACGGGTAAACATTCATGGAGAGTTTGATCCTGGCTCAGGACGAACGCTGGCGGCGTGCTTAACACATGCAAGTCGAACGATGAACCTCCTTCGGGAGGGGATTAGTGGCGAACGGGTGAGTAACACGTGGGCAATCTGCCCTTCACTCTGGGACAAGCCCTGGAAACGGGGTCTAATACCGGATAACACTGCGGATCGCATGGTCTGCGGTTGAAAGCTCCGGCGGTGAAGGATGAGCCCGCGGCCTATCAGCTTGTTGGTGGGGTGATGGCCTACCAAGGCGACGACGGGTAGCCGGCCTGAGAGGGCGACCGGCCACACTGGGACTGAGACACGGCCCAGACTCCTACGGGAGGCAGCAGTGGGGAATATTGCACAATGGGCGAAAGCCTGATGCAGCGACGCCGCGTGAGGGATGACGGCCTTCGGGTTGTAAACCTCTTTCAGCAGGGAAGAAGCGAAAGTGACGGTACCTGCAGAAGAAGCGCCGGCTAACTACGTGCCAGCAGCCGCGGTAATACGTAGGGCGCAAGCGTTGTCCGGAATTATTGGGCGTAAAGAGCTCGTAGGCGGCTTGTCGCGTCGGATGTGAAAGCCCGGGGCTTAACCCCGGGTCTGCATTCGATACGGGCAGGCTAGAGTGTGGTAGGGGAGATCGGAATTCCTGGTGTAGCGGTGAAATGCGCAGATATCAGGAGGAACACCGGTGGCGAAGGCGGATCTCTGGGCCATTACTGACGCTGAGGAGCGAAAGCGTGGGGAGCGAACAGGATTAGATACCCTGGTAGTCCACGCCGTAAACGTTGGGAACTAGGTGTTGGCGACATTCCACGTCGTCGGTGCCGCAGCTAACGCATTAAGTTCCCCGCCTGGGGAGTACGGCCGCAAGGCTAAAACTCAAAGGAATTGACGGGGGCCCGCACAAGCAGCGGAGCATGTGGCTTAATTCGACGCAACGCGAAGAACCTTACCAAGGCTTGACATATACCGGAAAGCATCAGAGATGGTGCCCCCCTTGTGGTCGGTATACAGGTGGTGCATGGCTGTCGTCAGCTCGTGTCGTGAGATGTTGGGTTAAGTCCCGCAACGAGCGCAACCCTTGTTCTGTGTTGCCAGCATGCCCTTCGGGGTGATGGGGACTCACAGGAGACTGCCGGGGTCAACTCGGAGGAAGGTGGGGACGACGTCAAGTCATCATGCCCCTTATGTCTTGGGCTGCACACGTGCTACAATGGCCGGTACAAAGAGCTGCGAAGCCGTGAGGCGGAGCGAATCTCAAAAAGCCGGTCTCAGTTCGGATTGGGGTCTGCAACTCGACCCCATGAAGTCGGAGTTGCTAGTAATCGCAGATCAGCATTGCTGCGGTGAATACGTTCCCGGGCCTTGTACACACCGCCCGTCACGTCACGAAAGTCGGTAACACCCGAAGCCGGTGGCCCAACCCCTTGTGGGAGGGAGCTGTCGAAGGTGGGACTGGCGATTGGGACGAAGTCGTAACAAGGTAGCCGTACCGGAAGGTGCGGCTGGATCACCTCCTTTCTAAGGAGCACATGGCCGACTGCGAGCGAATGACTCGCACGGTTGCTCATGGGTGGAACGTTGATTATTCGGCACTCTTGACCATCTCTGGTCTGTCAGTACTGCTTCGGCGTGGAACACGGACTCGGGGACGGCGAGAGGGCCGGGCACACTGTTGGGTGTCTGAGGGTGCGAGCGTTGCTCGTCCTTCGGGATGCCGGCCCCAGTGAACTCACCTTGC
The DNA here is from genome assembly GCF_056835925.1 of Streptomyces sp. WAC00040. NCBI lineage: Bacteria > Bacillati > Actinomycetota > Actinomycetes > Kitasatosporales > Streptomycetaceae > Streptomyces > Streptomyces sp. WAC00040. The sequence goes on along the minus strand of NZ_JAKQZE010000003.1, from coordinate 593,378 downwards.
AGGTGGGGTGATGGGTGGCTGGTCGTTGCTTGAGAACTACACAGTGGACGCGAGCATCTGTGGCCAAGTTTTTAAGGGCGCACGGTGGATGCCTTGGCACCAGGAACCGATGAAGGACGTGGGAGGCCACGATAGTCCCCGGGGAGCCGTCAACCAGGCTTTGATCCGGGGGTTTCCGAATGGGGAAACCCGGCAGTCGTCATGGGCTGTCACCCGCTGCTGAACACATAGGCAGTGTGGAGGGAACGAGGGGAAGTGAAACATCTCAGTACCCTCAGGAAGAGAAAACAACCGTGATTCCGGGAGTAGTGGCGAGCGAAACCGGATGAGGCCAAACCGTATGCGTGTGATACCCGGCAGGGGTTGCGCATACGGGGTTGTGGGATCTCTCTTTCATTGTCTGCCGGCAATGAGACGAGTCAGAAACCGTATGAATAGGCGAAGGACATGCGAAAGGTCCGGCGTAGAGGGTAAGACCCCCGTAGCTGAAATTCATGCGGCTCGTTTGAGAGACACCCAAGTAGCACGGGGCCCGAGAAATCCCGTGTGAATCTGGCGGGACCACCCGCTAAGCCTAAATATTCCCTGGTGACCGATAGCGGATAGTACCGTGAGGGAATGGTGAAAAGTACCGCGGGAGCGGAGTGAAATAGTACCTGAAACCGTGTGCCTACAAGCCGTGGGAGCGTCGCTGTATGTGCTTGCACATGCAGTCGTGACTGCGTGCCTTTTGAAGAATGAGCCTGCGAGTTAGCGGTGTGTAGCGAGGTTAACCCGTGTGGGGAAGCCGTAGCGAAAGCGAGTCCGAACAGGGCGATCGAGTTGCACGCTCTAGACCCGAAGCGGAGTGATCTAGCCATGGGCAGGTTGAAGCGGAGGTAAGACTTCGTGGAGGACCGAACCCACCAGGGTTGAAAACCTGGGGGATGACCTGTGGTTAGGGGTGAAAGGCCAATCAAACTCCGTGATAGCTGGTTCTCCCCGAAATGCATTTAGGTGCAGCGTCGTGTGTTTCTTGCCGGAGGTAGAGCACTGGATAGGCGATGGGCCCTACCGGGTTACTGACCTTAGCCAAACTCCGAATGCCGGTAAGTGAGAGCGCGGCAGTGAGACTGTGGGGGATAAGCTCCATGGTCGAGAGGGAAACAGCCCAGAGCATCGACTAAGGCCCCTAAGCGTACGCTAAGTGGGAAAGGATGTGGAGTCGCAGAGACAACCAGGAGGTTGGCTTAGAAGCAGCCACCCTTGAAAGAGTGCGTAATAGCTCACTGGTCAAGTGATTCCGCGCCGACAATGTAGCGGGGCTCAAGCGTACCGCCGAAGTCGTGTCATTCCAGCATGAGGGCCAACGCCCGCTGGGATGGGTAGGGGAGCGTCGTGTGCCGGGTGAAGCAGCCGCGGAAGCGAGTTGTGGACGGTTCACGAGTGAGAATGCAGGCATGAGTAGCGATACACACGTGAGAAACGTGTGCGCCGATTGACTAAGGGTTCCTGGGTCAAGCTGATCTGCCCAGGGTAAGTCGGGACCTAAGGCGAGGCCGACAGGCGTAGTCGATGGACAACCGGTTGATATTCCGGTACCCGCTTTGAAACGCCCAATATCGAATCAGGCGATGCTAAGTCCGTGAAGCCGCCGGCTGAGTCTTCGGACGAGGTCGGAGTGGTGGAGCCGACGAACCAGACTTGTAGTAGGTAAGCGATGGGGTGACGCAGGAAGGTAGTCCAGCCCGGGCGGTGGTTGTCCCGGGGTAAGGGTGTAGGACGTGGGGTAGGCAAATCCGCCTCACACATAGTCTGAGACCTGATGCCGAGCCGATTGTGGTGAAGTGGATGATCCTATGCTGTCGAGAAAAGCCTCTAGCGAGTTTCATGGCGGCCCGTACCCTAAACCGACTCAGGTGGTCAGGTAGAGAATACCGAGGCGTTCGGGTGAACTATGGTTAAGGAACTCGGCAAAATGCCCCCGTAACTTCGGGAGAAGGGGGGCCATCACTGGTGATCCGATTTACTCGGTGAGCTGGGGGTGGCCGCAGAGACCAGCGAGAAGCGACTGTTTACTAAAAACACAGGTCCGTGCGAAGCCGTAAGGCGATGTATACGGACTGACGCCTGCCCGGTGCTGGAACGTTAAGGGGACCGGTTAGTCACTCTTCGGGGTGGCGAAGCTGAGAACTTAAGCGCCAGTAAACGGCGGTGGTAACTATAACCATCCTAAGGTAGCGAAATTCCTTGTCGGGTAAGTTCCGACCTGCACGAATGGCGTAACGACTTCTCGACTGTCTCAACCATAGGCCCGGTGAAATTGCACTACGAGTAAAGATGCTCGTTTCGCGCAGCAGGACGGAAAGACCCCGGGACCTTTACTACAGTTTGATATTGGTGTTCGGTTCGGCTTGTGTAGGATAGGTGGGAGACTGTGAAGCTTGGACGCCAGTTCAGGTGGAGTCGTCGTTGAAATACCACTCTGGTCGTGCTGGATGTCTAACCTGGGTCCGTGATCCGGATCAGGGACAGTGTCTGATGGGTAGTTTAACTGGGGCGGTTGCCTCCCAAAGGGTAACGGAGGCGCCCAAAGGTTCCCTCAGCCTGGTTGGCAATCAGGTGTTGAGTGTAAGTGCACAAGGGAGCTTGACTGTGAGACCGACGGGTCGAGCAGGGACGAAAGTCGGGACTAGTGATCCGGCGGTGGCTTGTGGAAGCGCCGTCGCTCAACGGATAAAAGGTACCCCGGGGATAACAGGCTGATCTTCCCCAAGAGTCCATATCGACGGGATGGTTTGGCACCTCGATGTCGGCTCGTCGCATCCTGGGGCTGGAGTCGGTCCCAAGGGTTGGGCTGTTCGCCCATTAAAGCGGTACGCGAGCTGGGTTTAGAACGTCGTGAGACAGTTCGGTCCCTATCCGCTGTGCGCGTAGGAGTCTTGAGAAGGGCTGTCCCTAGTACGAGAGGACCGGGACGGACGAACCTCTGGTGTGCCAGTTGTCCTGCCAAGGGCATGGCTGGTTGGCTACGTTCGGAAAGGATAACCGCTGAAAGCATCTAAGCGGGAAGCCTGCTTCGAGATGAGGACTCCCACCTCCTTGAGAGGGTAAGGCTCCCAGTAGACGACTGGGTTGATAGGCCGGATATGGAAGCCCTGTAAGGGGTGGAGTTGACCGGTACTAATAGGCCGAGGGCTTGTCCTCAGTTGCTCGCGTCCACTGTGTTAGTTCTGAAGTAACGAACTCGCCTTGCCGGCTTGAGTTCCAACTTCATAGTGTTTCGGTGGTCATTGCGTTAGGGAAACGCCCGGTTACATTCCGAACCCGGAAGCTAAGCCTTTCAGCGCCGATGGTACTGCAGGGGGGACCCTGTGGGAGAGTAGGACGCCGCCGAACAATCATTGTGGGAAAGCCCCGCACCTCTGGTGCGGGGCTTTCCTGCGTTCAAGGGGGGCACTGCACAGGCCGGCACTCACTGCAGGTAAGGTCAGGGAGCATCGTCGGCACGTTCCACACAGGAGGCCCCCGGGTGGAGGTCCAGGAGACCCGCGTTCAAACGGACCGGGTACTCACCATCCCCAACATCCTGAGCATGGCTCGCCTCGTCGGCGTGCCTCTGTTCCTGTGGCTGATTCTCCGCCCCGAGTTCGGCGGGCCCAAGAGTGACGGCTGGGCGTTGCTCGTTCTCATGCTCAGCGGCGTCAGCGACTATCTCGACGGCAAGCTGGCCCGACGCTGGAACCAGATCAGCAGCCTGGGGCGCATCCTCGACCCGGCCGCCGACCGCCTCTACATCCTGTCGACCCTTGTCGGTCTCACCTGGCGGGAGATTCTGCCGCTCTGGCTGACGGCCGCGCTATTGGCTCGTGAAGTGATGCTGCTGGTGATGGTGGGAATCCTCCGTCGCCACGGCTATCCGCCGCCCCAGGTGAACTTCCTGGGCAAGGCCGCCACCTTCAACCTCATGTACGCCTTCCCCTTGCTGCTCCTGAGTGACGGAACGGGGTGGCTTGCGTCACTCGCGGCGATTTTCGGATGGGCGTTCGCGGGATGGGGTACAACTCTGTATTGGTGGGCAGGAATCCTCTATGTGACTCAGGTCCGCCGTCTCGTCAAAGCGGACACAATGGCCGATTGACCTCGTCGGTGTGGGAGCGCGCTGTGTCGCCGGCCGCGCGTGTCACCACACGTCACCAGCGGTCACCTGTGGACGGGGTGAAGTCGGCCAGACAGTCGTCTCTTCAAGGAGGACGCTTCCGACATGAAGGCCGTCGTGATGGCCGGCGGCGAAGGTACCCGACTTCGCCCCATGACCTCGAGCATGCCCAAGCCGCTCCTGCCGGTGGCCAACCGGCCCATCATGGAGCACGTGCTCAGGCTGCTCAAGCGGCACGGGCTCACCGAGACCGTTGTCACCGTGCAATTTCTCGCCTCACTCGTGAAGAATTACTTCGGTGACGGCGAAGAGCTCGGAATGGAGCTCACTTATGCCAATGAGGAGAAGCCGCTCGGCACTGCCGGCAGTGTGAAGAACGCAGAGGAAGCGCTGAAGGACGATGCCTTCCTCGTGATTTCCGGTGACGCCCTCACCGACTTCGACCTGACCGACCTCATCTCCTTCCACAAGGAGAAGGGCGCGTTGGTCACCGTGTGTCTGACGCGCGTGCCCAATCCGCTGGAATTCGGCATCACCATCGTCGACGAAGAGGGAAAAGTCGAGCGATTCCTGGAGAAGCCGACGTGGGGGCAGGTATTCTCCGACACGGTCAACACGGGCATTTACGTGATGGAGCCCGAGGTCTTCGACTATGTCCAGCCCGACGTTCCCGTCGACTGGTCCGGAGATGTGTTCCCGCAGCTCATGAAGGAAGGCAAGCCGATCTATGGCTATGTCGCCGAGGGCTACTGGGAGGACGTCGGCACCCACGAAAGCTATGTGAAGGCACAGGCCGACGTCCTGGAGCGCAAGGTGGACGTTGAGCTCGACGGCTTCGAGATCTCTCCTGGTGTGTGGGTCGCGGAGGGCGCGGAGGTACATCCCGACGCGACGCTGCGAGGCCCGCTCTACATCGGCGACTACGCCAAGGTCGAAGCAGGCGTCGAGATCCGCGAGCACACCGTCGTGGGCTCCAACGTCGTCGTGAAGACCGGTGCGTTCCTGCACAAGGCCGTGGTCCATGACAACGTCTACATCGGCCCGCAGAGCAATCTCCGTGGCTGCGTCATCGGCAAGAACACCGACATCATGCGCGCTGCCCGCATCGAGGACGGCGCCGTCATCGGTGACGAGTGCCTCGTCGGCGAAGAATCGATTGTCCAGGGCAACGTACGGGTCTATCCGTTCAAGACCGTCGAGGCCGGCGCGTTCGTGAACACGTCCGTCATCTGGGAATCCCGGGGACAGGCGCATCTCTTCGGTGCGAGAGGCGTCTCCGGCATCCTCAACGTGGAGATCACGCCGGAGGTCGTGGTGCGCCTGGCCGGTGCGTACGCCACCACGCTGAAGAAGGGCGCCACCGTCACCACCGCACGTGACCACTCGCGTGGTGCCCGTGCCCTGAAGCGCGCCGTGATCTCAGCGCTGCAGGCCAGCGCCATCGATGTACGCGACCTGGAGAACGTGCCGCTGCCCGTGGCGCGCCAGCAGACGGCCCGCGGAAGTGCGGGCGGCATCATGATCCGTACGTCGCCGGGGGTGCCCGACTCCGTCGACATCATGTTCTTCGACGAGCGCGGTGCCGACCTGTCGCAGGGCGGTCAGCGCAAGCTGGATCGGGTGTACGCGCGGCAGGAGTACCGGCGTGCGTTCCCGGGCGAGATCGGCGATCTGCACTTCCCGTCGAGCGTCTTCGACTCGTACACCGGCTCCCTGCTTCGGAACGTGGACACCACCGGGATCGCCGAGTCCGGTCTCAAGGTCGTCATCGACGCGTCCAACGGCAGCGCCGGGCTTGTGCTGCCTAGCCTGTTGGGACGCCTCGGGGTCGACGCGCTGACGATCAATCCCGGCCTCGACGAGTCCCGGCCGACGGAGTCCGCGGACACCCGGAGGTCCGGTCTGGTCCGGCTCGGGGAGATCGTCGCCTCCGCGCGTGCGGCGTTCGGCGTCCGGTTCGACCCCGTCGGCGAACGAATCTCGCTGGTCGACGAGCGGGGCCGGATCGTCGAGGACGACCGTGCGTTGCTGGTACTGCTCGACCTGGTCGCGGCGGAGCGGCGCAGCGGCGGCGTGGCGCTGCCGGTGACGACGACGAGGATCGCCGAGCAGGTCGCGGCGTACCACGGCACGCAGGTCGAATGGACGACGACGTCCCCTGACGACCTGACGAGGGTGTGCCGGGAGGAGACCACGATCTTCGGCGGCGACGGTCGCGGCGGCTTCATCGTGCCGGAGTTCAGCAGCGTCTTCGACGGTACGGCCGCGTTCGTGCGGCTGGTCGGCCTGGTCGCCCGTACGCAGCTCACGCTGAGCCAGATCGACGCCCGCATCCCGCGGGCGCATGTGCTCAGGCGGGATCTCGCGACGCCGTGGGCGGTCAAGGGGCTCGTGATGCGGCGTGTGGTCGAGGCTGCCGGTGACCGGCACGTGGACACCACCGACGGCGTGCGCGTGGTCGAGGCCGACGGCCGGTGGGTGATGGTCCTCCCCGACCCGTCGGAAGCCGTCACCCATCTGTGGGCGGAGGGGCCCGACGACGCGTCGGCCCAGGCGCTTCTGGACGAATGGTCGTCGGTCGTGGACAGCGCAGGTCACTGACACATTGCCGGTGTGCCGGCGGACTCCTGTGGGGCGTCCGTCGGCTCACCGGTGGGGCCATTCGGCGGTAGCGGTTGCGACGTGCGACGATGTGCGGCATGTCGCAGCAGCCCCCCGTTCGGAGCACAGGTTTTCCGCCCGCGCGCCCTGATGCGTCCATGTCGCTGCTCACCAAGTTCATGGAGCACAGCCTCGACGACGGTTACGCGGAGGCGGCGGCGCGCCGGGCCGAGGGTGGCGGCATGCCCCGCACGCTGCGCGCCAAGCTGGGCCTGGCGGCCGGGCTCGTGCTCGCGGCCGCCGTCGTCACGCTCGGAGCGGCCGAGGCGCAGATTTCGGCACCGGTCCTGGCCAAGGAGCGCGAGGAGCTCATCGACCGCGTCGAGGCGCAGACCGAGAAGGCCGACGCCGTGGAGCGCGACGTCGAGGCTCTGCGGTCCGACGTCGAGGAGCGGCAGCGCAAGGCCCTGAACGCGCAGGGCGAGGAGCAGGGCGCGACGGTTCCTCTGCTGGCGGGCGCCACAGAGGTGCACGGCCCGGGCGTCAAACTCGTCGTGGACGATGCCAAGGGGACCGACCAGGGCGGCGACGGGCCGCGGGAGAGCAGCGGTTTCTCCGACACCGGCCGGGTACGGGACCGGGACATGCAGCGGGTCGTCAACGGCCTCTGGGAGTCCGGTGCCGAGGCGATCGCGATCAACGGGCAGCGGCTGACCGCCCTGTCGGCGATCCGCGCGGCCGGCGACGCCATACTGGTCGACAACAGGCCGCTGGTGCCGCCGTACACGGTGCTCGCGGTGGGGGACGGCAGCAAGCTGCGTACCGCCTTCCAAGGCAGTGCCGACGGGCAGTATCTCCAAGTCCTCAAAGAGGACTTCGGAATCCGCACCAGCATCTCCGACGAGGAGTCGGTACGACTGCCCGCGGCCCCGAGCTTGATCGTACGAACAGCTGAGCCGACGACCGCCGACGCCCCGCAGGGCAGTGGGCCGGGAGCGGCCGAATCAGAGAAGGGCACATCGTGATCGCGGTACTGGGCCTCGTCGTGGGAGTCGTGGTCGGGCTTTTGGTCCGGCCCGAAGTGCCGGCGGTGGTCGAGCCCTATCTGCCGATCGCGGTCGTCGCCGCGCTCGACGCGGTGTTCGGCGGTCTGCGGGCCATGCTCGACGGAATCTTCGTCGACAAGGTCTTCGTCGTGTCCTTCCTCTCGAACGTCGTGGTGGCAGCGCTGATCGTGTTCCTCGGCGACAAGCTGGGCGTCGGCGCGCAGTTGTCCACGGGCGTGGTCGTCGTGCTCGGCATCCGGATCTTCTCCAACGCCGCGGCCATCCGCCGGCATGTCTTCCGGGCGTGACGATGAGCAGCGAAGAGACCCCCCAGAACGAGGCGCCGCAGTCGCAGCTGCCGCGCGCCCAGCCGCTCCCGCAGGCGCAGCCGCCCGCGCCCCCCGTCGCGCGGGAACCCGATCCGTCGAAGACCGATGTCCGGACCGGGCGGCAGCGGCTCGGTGCGGCGGTGTGGCCGCCGCGGGTGACCCGCGCCCAACTCATCGTCGCGGTCCTGCTGTTCGTCCTCGGTCTGGGGCTGGCCATTCAGGTCCGTTCCAACAGCGACGAGAGCGCGCTGCGCGGTGCCCGGCAGGAGGACCTGGTCCGCATCCTCGACGAACTGGACAACCGCACGCAGCGGCTCGAGGACGAGAAGCAGCGCCTCGAGGACCAGCGCACCGAACTCGAGAACAGCTCGGACCAGGCCGATGAGGCCCGGAAACAGACGCAGCAGAAGGAACAGCAGCTCGGCATCCTGGCCGGCACGGTCGCCGCGGAGGGACCGGGCATCACTCTCACGATCCAGGACCCCTCCGACACCGTGGAGTCGGACATGCTGCTCGACACGATCCAGGAGCTGCGGGCGGCCGGGGCGGAGGCGATCCAGGTGAACGGCACCCGGGTCGTCGCGGACACCTTCTTCTCGGGCGCCGCTGGGGGCATAGAGGTCGACGGCAAGCGGATCACGGCCCCGTACACCTTCAAGGTCATCGGCAAGCCGCAGGACCTGGAGCCTGCCCTGAACATCCCCGGCGGTGTCGTGCAGACCCTGGAGAAGGAGCAGGCCACGGCTACCGTGGAGCCGGCAGAGAAGATCATTGTCGACGCCTTGCGACCGGCGGAGCGGCCTGACTACGCTCGGTCGTCACCGCAGTGAAGCAGGGGGACATGGGGAGTGCCGGACCCGGGCAGAGGATTGCAGGGGGGCGACGCATCACATATGTGGTGCGTGGTGGAAACTGTCCGGAGGGTACGGACGTTGTGAGGGTGTCCGGTTCAGCAGGTGTGTTGGTTGAGGGTTCGTCCTGCCCCACGGGCGGGTCTATTTCGGTCAAGGGGAAACGCCCGTGAAGTTGTTTGCGAAGTTGTTCGGCAAGAGTTCACGCGAGGACGGCAACGCCCGCCATCGCGCGCCGCGTCATGGCCAGAGCGAGGAGCAGAGCGGCGAGCGCCCGCTGTTCCGGGACGAGGTGGCCGGTGGTGACAATTCGGGCGGACAGGGCGCGTCGTCTGTTGACCCTGCCGGTGCCCGCGGCATAGGTTTCGGGGATCCATCAACCTCAAGTGCGGGTGGAGGGTTTGCCTCCGACCCGTATGCGACCAATCCCCACGCGGGGCAGCCGCGGCAGGAGGATCCGTCCATGGCGGGTTTGCCGGTTTGTTCGAGGTGCGGCCACCGGAACACCGAGGCCGGTCGGTTCTGCTCCAACTGCGGTGCGCCGCTGAAGGGTGGCGCACCGGCCGAGCGTGCGTCGGAGACGACGTCGACGATCTCCATCTCCGGCATCGAGGCCTACGACTCTGAGGTGACCGGCCAGACCGCCGTTCCCTCGCTCTCGCCGGAGGCTCAGGCCGCCGTCGAGGCGCTGCCGCTCGGCTCTGCCCTCCTGGTGGTCCGCCGCGGGCCCAACTCGGGCAGCCGCTTCCTGCTGGACGGTGAACTGACCACGGCGGGGCGCCATCCGCAGAGCGACATCTTCCTCGACGACGTCACGGTGTCGAGGCGGCACGTGGAGTTCAGGCGCGGACCGGACGGCGGTTTCACCGTCTCCGACGTCGGCAGCCTCAACGGCACGTACGTGAACCGTGAGCGGATCGACTCCGTGGTCCTTGCCAACGGTGACGAGGTTCAGATCGGCAAGTACCGGCTGGTCTTCTACGCGAGCCAGCGGGGCGTGTAACCCTCCCCAGACTCCGTCCGGGGTGACCCCCAGGGAAGGCACATGCTGCGAACACCGACGGGCGGTGCCGGTCACGGCACCGCCGCCGCGGGCGACCGCCCGATGAGCATCGGCGCGGTCCTCGGGCACCTGCGCGACGAGTTCCCGGAGGTCACGATCTCCAAGATCAGGTTCCTGGAGGCAGAGGGCCTGGTCGAGCCGAGTCGTACCCCCTCCGGGTACCGCAAATTCACGGCCCGGGACGTCGAGCGACTCGCGCTGGTGCTGCGGATGCAGCGTGACCACTACCTTCCCCTGAAGGTCATCCGCGAGCAGTTGGACGCCTTCGAGCGCGGCGAGCAGGTGCAGCTGCCCGCACAGGGCGCCCAGCGGGACCTCTTCGATGATTCCTGGGAACCGGAGGCCGAGCGTCCCCGCGGGGGCCGTATCGGCCGGGCGGCCCTCCTGGCCGCCGCCGAGGTGTCCGAGGAGGAGCTCGTCGAGTGGGAGTCGTACGGCCTGCTCACCCCGGACGCGAGCGGCGCCTACGAGCCGGAGGCGGTCACGGTCGCACGGATGGTCGCAGAGCTGGGCAGATTCGGTCTCGAGCCCAGGCACCTGCGTGCCATGAAAGCCTCCGCGGACCGCGATGCCGGCCTGGTCGAACAGATCGTCGCACCGCTGCGCCGCCACCGTAATCCACAGACCAGGGCCCATGCGGAGGCCACCACCAAAGAGCTCGTGACCCTGTCCGTGAAGCTCCATGCGGCACTGGTGCAGACCGCCCTCGGAGTGCGGCTCCACTGATCTTGGACCAGCCCGACTACCCAAACCGGTCGCGCACGTCCTAGGGTTGCTGTGTGAACGAGCTCGACGTTGTGGGTGTCCGGGTCGAAATGCCCTCGAACCAACCGATCGTGCTCCTGCGTGAAGTGGGAGGCGATCGGTACCTCCCCATCTGGATCGGTCCCGGGGAGGCGACCGCCATTGCCTTCGCCCAGCAGGGCATGGCACCGGCCAGGCCGCTGACCCACGACCTCTTCAAGGACGTGCTGGAGGCGGTGGGCCAGGAGCTCACCCAGGTCCGCATCACCGACCTGCGCGAAGGCGTCTTCTACGCGGAGCTGGTCTTCGCCAGCGGGGTCGAGGTGAGCGCCAGGCCCTCCGACGCGATAGCGCTTGCCCTGCGCACCGGTACGCCGATCTACGGCAGTGACGGGGTGCTGGACGACGCGGGTATCGCCATCCCGGACGAGCAGGAGGACGAGGTGGAGAAGTTCCGCGAGTTCCTCGACCAGATCTCCCCCGAGGACTTCGGGTCCAGCAACCAGTGACGGTTCCGCCGACGCGTGGGCGGATCGCTCCCGTGGCGGCGCATTCGAGCAGCCTTTCCCCGGATGGGGGCACGGGAAACCACTCTCAGGGTGATTATCACTCGGCGTGCCGAGTGTGGCGATCGTTGACGCACCCTTGGTGACTCCCTACCTTCGAGGTGGCAGGTCAAGGACGGAGGTCGGCGTGAGAAGCAGCGGCGACAGTACGGTTGGGGGCGGCCCCGGACCCGGTCCGGTGGAAAGCGGGCCGTACCCGCTGCACGACAGCGCAGCCGCGCCCTCCACCGACACCATCGGCTACCGCGGGCCCACGGCCTGCGCGGCCGCCGGAATCACCTACAGGCAGCTCGACTACTGGGCGCGCACGGGTCTGGTGGAGCCGAGCGTCAGGCCCGCGTACGGATCCGGCACCCAGCGGCTCTACAGCTTTCGCGACGTGGTCGTCCTCAAGATCGTCAAGCGCTTCCTGGACACCGGAGTGGCGCTGCAGAACATCCGGGCGGCCGTCCAGCACCTACGGGCCCGCGGTTTCCGGGACCTCGAGCGCATGACGCTGATGAGCGACGGCGCGACGGTGTACGAGTGCTCCTCGCCCGACGAGGTGGTCGGCCTCCTCCAGGGCGGTCAGGGCGTCTTCGGGATCGCCGTGGGCGTCGTGTGGCGGGACGTCGAGACGGCACTGTCGCAGCTGCACGGCGAGCGGATCGACACGGGGGAGACCCTGGTGGGCCACAACCCCGCGGACGAGTTGGCCAGACGCAGACGCGACCGGGCCGTCTGACGGCGCTCGCCGCTCCGCGTTGTCAGTGCTGTGGGGGAGCATCGGACATGTGAGAACCGCGCCGACGATCCTGCATCTCGACATGGATGCCTTCTTCGCCGCCGCCGAGCAGGCGGCGAAGCCGTCGTTGCGCGGAAAGCCGGTGATCGTCGGTGGACTCGGTCCTCGGGGTGTGGTGGCCACGGCCTCCTACGAGGCCCGGCGTTTCGGCGTGCATTCGGCGATGCCGATGGCGCAGGCCCGACGGCTCGCACCGAACGCGGCCTGTCTCGTACCACGCTTCTCGCTGTACCGCTCGGTGAGCGAGCAGGTCATGGAGCTGCTGGGGCGGCTGTCGCCGCTCGTGGAACCGCTGAGCCTCGATGAGGCATTCGTGGACCTGGAGGCCGGTGGCGCGGCGCATGACGCCCCGTCCGCCCGTGCGACGGGGGAGCGGCTGCGTGCCGACATCCGGGCCGTCACGGGACTCACCGGGTCGGTCGGGCTGGCCGGCTCCAAGATGATCGCCAAGATCGCTTCCGAGCAGGCAAAGCCGGACGGTCTGGTGCTGATCGACCCCGGCACCGAGCGTGAGCTGCTCGGGCCGATGCCCGTCCGGACCCTGCCCGGTGTCGGGCCGGCGACCGGGGAGCACCTGCGGCGGGCGGGCATGACCACCGTCGCGGACCTCGCGGAGGCGGGCGAGGACGAGCTCGTACGGCTGCTCGGCAGGGCGCACGGGGCATCGCTGTTCCGGATGGCGCTGGGGCACGACGACCGGCCCGTGGTGGCTGAGAGGGACGCGAAGTCGGTGTCCGTCGAGGACACCTTCGACGTCGACCTGCACGACCGGGTGCGGGTCCGGCTCGAGGTGGACCGGCTTGCCGAGCGGTGCGTGCAGCGGCTCCGCGGCAGCGGCCACTCCGGCCGGACCATCGTGCTGAAGGTCCGCCGGTACGACTTCTCGACCCTGACGCGGTCGGAGACGCTGCGCGGGCCGACGGACGACCCCACAGTGGTGCGGGAGGCGGCCGGCAGGCTGCTGGAGTCGGTGGACACCACCGGCGGCGTACGGCTGCTCGGCGTGGGCGTGACGGGGCTCGCGGACTACACCCAGGAGGACCTGTTCGCGCAGGCCGCGGCGGAGGCGGAGGCGGAGGCCGGGGCCGAGGCGGCCGAACCGGACGAGGGTGCCCCCACGGCCCCGGAGGGCGCACCCGCCGGGGCGGGTGAATCGCACCGTACCGAGCCCGGCCGGCCAGACCCGGCCGAGCGGCGCTGGGCTGCCGGACAGGACGTGCGCCATGCGACGTACGGGCCGGGCTGGGTCCAGGGGAGCGGCGTCGGCAGGGTCACCGTGCGGTTCGAGGAGCCTTGGTCGGCGCCTGGCAGGGTCCGGACCTTCCGGGTGGACGACGAGGACCTCGAGGCCGCGGACCCACTGCCGCTGGTACGGCCCGCCGGGCAGGCGGAGCCGCCGCAGGCCGCGGCCGGCGGGGAGGCTGATCCGGCTGCGACCCCGGGCGAGGAGGCGGGGAGAACGCCGGGGGCTTCCCGGCCCGCCACCGGCTCCGGGACATCCATGGAACCGGCGCCACCGGGGGCCTCAGCGGCTTCCCCCGAAGGGGCGACGCCACAGTCCTCGCCGGCAGGCGGCACCGAGGCGCCGGAGCCACCGGTCATGCCTCGGGCGCCTGTCCCGGACCGGAGTCAGGGCTGACCGGGCTGACCGGGCGCGGCAGGGGAGAGGCGACCCAACGGCGGTGAGCAGAGAGCCCGGCCGTGCGGCCGAGCCCGGGTGAAGCCGACGTGCGGGCGGTCAGTCCTCCTGACCCGCGACCCGGCCGAAGGACCGATCGCCGGAGGCGGGCGCCGGCGCGGGAGGCGGACCGGAGAGGTCGAGCCCGTAGTGGTGGTAGAGCTGGAGTTCCTGCTCGGGCGACAGATGGCGGCCCACTCCGAAGTCGGGCGCGTCCTTGATCAGCGCGCGTTCGTAGGGAACGTGCAGCGCGTTGTCGACGAGCTCGCTCGGCTCGAGAGGGACGAAGGCGTCGCGGCTGAAGAGGCCTGTGCGCACGGCCGCCCACTCGGGCACGCCCGTGGCGTCGTCCAGGTACACCTCGTCAACGGTTCCGATCTTGTTGCCGTTGCGGTCGAACGCCTTGCGGCCGATCAGGCTGCGCGGATCGATGTCGGTCTGCACGGTCCCTCCAAAAGGTCGCAGCTGCTCTCCAACGACTACAGAAGTCCACATTGCGGGTGTCGGCCACTCGAGCGATCGTGCGGGATGCACGCTGGTACCCTGGCAAACGGCCGCTGACCCTGTGCGGGAGAGTCCTCCGAAGAGCAGTCCGGAGGCGCCGAAGGAGCAAATCCTCCCCGGAATCTCTCAGGCACCTGTACCGCACGGACGAGGTCACTCTGGAAAGCAGAGCGGGCGTCGGACGGCATCCGCTCTCACCGACGGTGAAAGCCGGGATGTCGCTCCGTGACGCCCGGTGAAGCTCTCAGGTCGAGATGACAGAGGGGGAGGCCGTCCGGGCATCCCTGCCGTGATGCCCCTCGCAGGTCGTGAAGACCAGGAGGCCTCCCACCATGACCGCCAACCGCATTCCGCTCTCCCAGCTGGAGCGAGGGATCCCGTTCGAGCAGCGGCACATCGGGCCCGACGCCGGTGCCCAGGCCAAGATGCTCGCCCATGTGGGCTACGGCTCCCTCGACGAGCTCACCGCCGCCGCCGTACCGGACGTCATCAAGAGCGCCGAGGCCCTTGACCTCCCTGACGCCCGCACCGAGGCGGACGTCCTCGCGGAGCTGCGCGCCCTGGCGGACCGCAACCAGGTGCTCGCCCCCATGATCGGCCTCGGCTACTACGGGACGTTCACGCCGCCGGTCATCCTGCGCAACGTCATGGAGAACCCGGCCTGGTACACGGCGTACACGCCGTACCAGCCGGAGATCTCGCAGGGGCGGCTCGAGGCGCTGCTCAACTTCCAGACCGTGGTCGCGGACCTGACCGGGCTGCCCACCTCGGGCGCCTCGCTCCTCGACGAGAGCACGGCCGCCGCGGAGGCCATGTCGCTGGCCCGCCGGGTGGGCAAGGTCAAGAACGGCGTCTTCCTGGTCGATGCGGACGTCCTGCCCCAGACCCTGGCCGTGATAGAGACGCGTGCCGAGCCCACCGGTGTCGAGGTCGTCACCGCCGACCTCAGCGAGGGGATCCCCGCCGAGATCGCCGAGCGCGGCGTGTTCGGTGTGCTGCTGCAGTACCCGGGCGCCTCCGGTGCCGTGCGTGACCTCAGGCCCGTGATCGAGCAGGCGCACGAGCTCGGCGCTGTTGTCACGGTCGCCGCGGACCTGCTGGCTCTGACGCTGCTCACCTCGCCCGGCGAGCTCGGCGCGGACATCGCGGTCGGCACCACCCAGCGCTTCGGTGTCCCGATGGGCTTCGGCGGACCGCACGCCGGCTACATGGCCGTCCGGGAGAAGTTCGCCCGCAGCCTCCCCGGCCGCCTCGTGGGCGTCTCCGTCGACGCCGACGGCAACAAGGCCTACCGGCTGGCGCTGCAGACCCGCGAGCAGCACATCCGCCGTGAGAAGGCCACGAGCAACATCTGCACCGCGCAGGTGCTGCTCGCCGTGATGGCGGGCATGTACGCGGTCTACCACGGCCCGGACGGGCTGCGTGCCATCGCCCGGCGCACCCACCGCTACGCCGCGATCCTCGCCGAAGGGCTGCGGGCCGGCGGCGTCGAACTGCTGCACGGCTCGTACTTCGACACCCTGACCGCCCGGGTGCCCGGCAGGGCCGCGGACGTGGTCGCCGCCGCCCGCGAGCGCGGCGTCAACCTGTACCTGGTGGACGCCGATCACGTCTCCCTCGCCTGCGACGAGACCACCGGCCGCGAGCAGTTGTCCGCCGTCTGGGCCGCCTTCGGCGTGGACGGCGACATCGACGCCTTGGACGCGTCCGGTGCGGACGCGCTGCCGGCCGCGCTGCTGCGCGACGACGAGTACCTGGCCCACCCCGTCTTCCACCAGTACCGGTCCGAGACCTCGATGCTGCGCTACCTGCGTCGGCTCGCCGACCGCGACTACGCGCTGGACCGCGGCATGATCCCGCTCGGCTCCTGCACCATGAAGCTGAACGCGACCACCGAGATGGAGCCGGTGACCTGGCCCGAGTTCGGCCAGATCCACCCCTTCGCCCCGGTGGAGCAGGCTCAGGGCTATCTGACCCTGATCCACGAGCTGGAGGAGCGCCTCGCCGAGGTGACCGGCTACGACAAGGTCTCCATCCAGCCCAACGCCGGGTCGCAGGGCGAGCTGGCCGGTCTGCTGGCCGTCCGCGCCTACCACCGCGCCAACGGGGACGCGGGCCGCACGGTCTGTCTGATTCCCTCCTCCGCGCACGGCACCAACGCGGCCAGCGCCGTAATGGCCGGCATGAAGGTCGTCGTGGTGAAGACCGCCGACGACGGCGAGATCGACGTCGAGGACCTGCGGGCCAAGATCGAGCAGTACCGCGACGAGCTGTCCGTGCTGATGATCACCTACCCGTCGACGCACGGTGTGTTCGAGGAGCACGTCGCCGACATCTGCGCCCAGGTGCACGATGCGGGCGGCCAGGTGTACGTCGACGGCGCCAACCTCAATGCCCTGGTGGGTCTCGCCAAGCCGGGCCGGTTCGGCGGCGACGTCTCGCACCTGAACCTGCACAAGACCTTCTGCATCCCGCACGGCGGCGGCGGTCCGGGCGTCGGCCCGGTCGGTGTGCGCTCCCACCTCGCGCCCTACCTGCCGAACCACCCGCTCCAGCCGGCGGCCGGCCCCCAGACGGGCGTAGGGCCGATCTCCGCGGCTCCCTGGGGCTCCGCGGGCATCCTGCCCATCTCGTGGGCGTACGTGCGCCTGATGGGCGGAGAGGGCCTCAAGCGGGCGACGCAGGTCGCCGTGCTCGCGGCCAACTACATCGCCAAGCGCCTCGAGCCGCACTACCCGGTGCTCTACACCGGTCCGGCCGGCCTGGTCGCCCACGAGTGCATCGTCGACCTGCGGCCGCTGTCCAAGGCGACCGGCGTCAGCGTCGACGACATCGCCAAGCGCCTGATCGACTACGGCTTCCACGCGCCGACGATGTCCTTCCCGGTGGCCGGCACGCTGATGATCGAGCCGACCGAGAGCGAGGACCTGACCGAGCTCGACCGCTTCTGCGACACCATGATCGCGATCCGCGGCGAGATCGAGAAGGTCGCGTCGGGCGAGTGGTCCGCCGACGACAACCCGCTGCGCAACGCTCCGCACACGGCGTCCGCGCTCGGCGGCGAGTGGGACCACGCCTACAGCCGCGAGGAGGCAGTCTTCCCGGCGGGCGTGAACGCGGCCGACAAGTACTGGCCGCCGGTGCGCCGCATCGACGGAGCGTTCGGCGACCGTAACCTCGTGTGCTCCTGCCCGCCGCTGGAGGAGTACGACAACTGACGCGAGCCGCGCGGCACATGCGTCGGGGCCGGTCCGGAAGTTCTCCGGGCCGGCCCTTCTGTTTCCCGTGTTACCGAAGAGGCCTAGGCGGCGGTCACCAGCGGGCCGGCGTCCGCTGTACGGCGCGGGGCGATGATCCGGCCGTCGGGCAGCAGCTCGCCGGTGTCCTCGAAGAGGAGCACGCCGTTGCACAGCAGGCTCCAGCCCTGTTCCGGATGGTGCGCCACGAGGCGGGCCGCCTCACGGTCGGCGGAGTCGGATGTGGGACAGGCTGGCTGGTGCTGGCACATGGATGGGTTCTTTCGCTGTGATGTGGTGTGTGTCGTGCGGCTCGATGAGGTGTTCATGGCCGCTCCCCCGTATCTGTCGGTCGGTCCCCAGTGTTCACCCACGGAGGTCGCTCCGCAGGCATTTCACAGCAGCTCTTCCTACTGATTGATGACGCACCACCCGCTCGGGCGGTTCAGTTCAACAAGGCTGTCCTTTCGGGTGGTTCGCAGTGGCCCGGCCGGGCTAGTCACAACGGGCCAGTACCCGGACACCGATACGCCCCGCGACCGGGAGGTCGCGGGGCGTATCGAGTGTCTCCTGTGGGTGCAATGCCCGGGATGTTCTCCTGTCAAGCGGCCGGCGAATCGAGCAGCGGGGCCGGCGTCACCCGCAGGGTCATGAGAGGCAGGAGGTCCGCGACCCGGTGCGGCCGGTGGGCGGCTATGCCCGGTGGCGCGGGGGCGAGGGGGACGAGGACGTCGGAAGGCTGCGGGGTGCCGGATGCGGCGTCGGCCTCGACGTCGCCGTGCAGCCAGAGGGTGAGCATGTAGAGCTCGGGAACGGACAGCAGTCTGGGCTGGAACGGTGTTCCCGTCGATTCGGCCTGGCGCAGGGCGCGTTCGGTCGAGTCGAGGTAGGGGCCCTCGAAGAAGTGGGAGAAGGTCCAGCCGTCCGGCGTGAGCATGGTGTCCGCGGCGGCCACGGTGCGGTCGCCGCTGCGGATCAGGAAACGCCAGCCGGTGAGCCTGGTGTGCGGTGTGCGGCCGCTCGGCACGATCCGGTCCAGTACATGGACCGGCAGCGGCAGTTCGGCGCTCAGGGGCCCCTGGACGGACCTCAGAGCGGGTGTTCGGGCCTCGCGGACGGCCGCGGGGGAACCGAGTGCCGCGAGGACGCTTCGCAGGGCAGGCGTGGGGGCCGGGGGGACAAGCAGCGGCATGGTGGGTCGCCTCTCACTCAGGAGACACGGTGGAGCGTGAAGGTGCGGACGTCACTGTCTGCGTGCGGGGCGGCCAGCCGCCGGAAGACACCGGATACGAACTCACCGCCCTCGCGGAGTTTATACGACGCGTGTTCACGTAATGTTTCCGCTACCCGTCGCGGGTATTTCAGGCAAGGCGTGAACCGGCCCGTTTCTTGCGGCATTTCTGGGGCTTTCCCGCGCTGTCGAGGCCGCGGCCTGCGGTTTCGGCTCCGGTGCGGTAGGCCGAATCAAGCCTGTGGTTTTCGCCGCCGTCCGTGCCTGCAATTGCTGTTCGCCTCGTGCCAGGGGAATGTGCCTGCCCGGCGTCTGTGTCCAGACTACCGGCCACCGAGTCCGCGTGGGGCGTTATGGATCAATGAGGCTGGGCATTATCGTCCGTGACGTGAGCGGACCTCGCCACGTGGGACCCACACGAGGAGGGACCCTTCGATGGGGGAGAAGGTCGAGGCAGGCGGGTTCGACCTGTCCGATCGGCAACGGTACCGAGGCAAGCTGCAACAGTGCCTGTCCGGCCTGGGGCGGCTTCTGGCGGAGAAGAGGTTCGACCGGCCCAAGAATCTGATGGGGCTCGAGATAGAGCTGAATCTCGCGGGTGCGGACGGGACGCCTCGTATGATGAATGCCGAAGTTCTCTCCCGTATCGCCAGTCCTGATTTCCAGACCGAGCTCGGCATGTTCAATCTGGAAGTAAACATCGTCCCGCACCGATTGGGCGGCCGTGTGCTCGACCAGCTGGCGGAGGAGTTGCACACCGGGTTGGGATATGCCGATCGCAAGGCGCAGGAGCTCGGCGCCGGGATCGTGATGATCGGCATTCTGCCGACGCTGACGCAGCAGGACCTGGTATCCGCGAACCTCTCCGACGTGGACCGTTACATGCTGCTCAACGATCAGATCGTGGCGGCACGCGGGGAGGACTTCACCCTCGACATCGAGGGGGTGGAACGGCTGACGTGCACGTCCGCGTCGATCGCGCCGGAAGCCGCCTGCACGTCGGTGCAGCTGCATCTCCAGGTCACCCCGGGTCGGTTCGCCGACGTGTGGAACGCCGCGCAGGCGGTGGCCGCCGTGCAGGTCGCCGTCGGCGCAAACGCGCCGTTCCTGTTCGGCAAGGAGCTGTGGCGCGAATCGCGGCCGCCGCTCTTCCAGCAGGCCACGGACACCCGTCCGCCGGAGCTCCAGGTGCAGGGGGTGCGCCCACGGACCTGGTTCGGTGAGCGCTGGGTGGACTCGGCCTACGACCTCTTCGAGGAGAACGTCCGGTACTTCCCCTCGCTGCTGCCCTTCTGCGACGACGAAGACCCCCTGCGGGTGCTGGAGGACGGCGGAGTGCCGCGGCTCCAGGAACTGGTCCTGCACAACGGCACGATCTACCGCTGGAACCGTCCGGTGTACGCCGTCGTCGACGGCGTCCCCCACCTGCGGGTGGAGAACCGCGTGCTGCCCGCCGGGCCAACGGTGACCGACGTGATCGCCAACGCCGCGTTCTACTACGGTCTGGTGCGAGCGCTCGCGGAGGACGCTCGTCCGGTGTGGACGCGGCTGCCCTTCGCGGCCGCCGAGGAGAACTTCGCGACCGCGTGCCGGCACGGTATCGACGCCGAGCTGCAGTGGCCCCGTCCCGGTCGTGGCGGCGTCACACGGGTGCCGGTCGTCAAGCTGGTCCGGGACGAGCTGCTGCCGCTGGCCGCGGCGGGTCTCGACGCGTGGAACGTGGCGCCCGCCGATCGCGACCTCTATCTCGGCGTGATCGAGGAGCGGTGCCGGCGCCGGATGAACGGAGCCTCCTGGCAGGCGGACACGTATCACCGCGCCCGTGAGGCGGGGCTGGAGCGGGAGCTGGCGCTGGCGGCGATGACCCGTCGCTACTGCGAGCTGATGCGGGAGGGACAGCCGGTGCACACATGGCCGGTGGGATTCCCGGGGGCGCGCTCCTGACCGACCCGGGCGTGCGTGCGGCCGCGTGGCGGCCGGGCGCGTGCGCGGGACCTGGCTGCGACCTCCGTAGGTTCGTCGGGCAAGCTGTGACGTCCCATGCGGTGGAGCAACTGGAGGCTGTAGTGCAGGCGCAGGCGGGAGACGCGGCCGGGTCCTTTCCGCGGGAGGCGGTGTCGCGCGGGACCCTCCGGTCGGAGATGCTGCTCGTGCTCGCCCTGTCGCTCGGCGCCAGTGGTGTGTCCGCGCTGATCAGCTTTATCGGATCGCTGACGAAACCCGGCGGGCTGAAGGACCAGGCCGCGACCCTCAACGGGTCCTTCGCGCCGGGGCGGCCGTGGCTCGATCTGGCCTGGCAGCTCTTCGGGATCGCGACGGCGCTGGTGCCCGTCGTGCTCGTCGCGCATCTCCTGGTCCGCGAGCGTGCCGGGCTCTCCTCGATCGGCTTCGACCGGAGCCGGCCCTGGTCCGACATCGGCCGTGGCGCGCTCGTCGCCGCCGGTATCGGCAGCGCCGGACTGGCCTTCTATCTGGTGGCGAGGGCCTCCGGTTTCAACCTCACCGTCGTGCCGGAGGCGCTGCCCGAGGTCTGGTGGAAGTACCCGGTGCTGATCCTCTCCGCGATCCAGAACTCCGTGGTGGAGGAGGTGATCGTCGTCGGGTATCTGCTGCGCAGGCTCGATCAGCTCGGCTGGACACCGATGGCCGCGCTGGTCGCGAGCTCGGTGCTGCGCGGCTCGTACCACCTGTATCAGGGGATCGGCGGGTTCGTGGGCAACATGGTGATGGGCGTGGTCTTCGTGCTGCTGTACCGCAGATGGGGCCGGGTGGGGCCGCTGGTGGCGGCGCACGCGCTGCTCGACATCGTCGCCTTCGTCGGATACGGGCTGCTGTCCGGGAAGGTGGACTGGCTTCCCACGCCGTGAACGGCGGCCCGGCAGCGCGACCGAGGGGGTGCAGGGCGGAGGCCGTGCACCCCCTCGGTCGTGGTGCGTTCAGAAAGTGGTGAGCAGTTCGCCGTCGACCACGGTCACCGCGTGCCCGGTCAGCAGGGTGCGGTCGCCGCGCAGCGCGGTGCGGACCAGGCCGGACCGGGCCGACGCCTGGAGGCCGGTCAGCTCGTCGCGGCCGAGGCGCCCGGACCAGAAGGGCGCGAGTGCCGTGTGGGCGCTCCCGGTGACCGGGTCCTCGTCGATGCCGACCTGGGGGAAGAAGCCGCGGGAGACGAAGTCGTAGCCGGCGGAGGCGTCCGCCGCGGCGGCGGTGGCGATGATGCCGCGCTCGGAATACGCGACCAGGGCGGTGAAATCGGGATCCAGAGCGCGCACGGACTGCTCGTCGGCCAGTTCGACCAGCAGGTCCCCGATGTGGGGCCCGGTGTCATGGGCGGAGAGCACCTTCGCGCCGAGCGCCTCGGCGACGCCGTCGGGGACCGTCACCTCTCGCAGTGGGGCGGTCGGGAAGTCGAGGGTGATCGTGCCGTCCTCGTGCGCGGTCGTCAGCAGGTCGCCGCAACGGGCGGTGAAGCGCACCGTGCCCTTCGCCGCCCCCGTGGTGTGCAGCACGTGTGCGGTGGCCAGGGTGGCGTGGCCGCACATGTCGACCTCGGTGGCCGGGGTGAACCAGCGCAGTGCCCAGTCCGCGTCGCTCCCGGCGGGCAGGGGATGGGCGAAGGCGGTCTCCGAGAGGTTCAGCTCCGCCGCGACGTGCTGGAGCCAGGTGTCGGGAGGGAATCCGGTGGAGTCCAGCAGCAGCACTCCGGCGGGGTTGCCGGCGAAGGGACGGTCGGTGAAGGCGTCGACGATTCGAATCCGCATGGGGCCGACCGTAGAGCTCCGGCGAACCGGCAGGCCAAGGCCAATTCGAGGTCGGCGGCCCGGTGAGGCCTTGTCGTTCCCTTGTTTCCGATATATCGTTGACGCATCGCGACTGATCAACGGTGGAAGGAGCGGAGCGATGCGTTCACGTGGAAACGGGCCGGAAGGTGGCCGCGGACACTGCGGGCCCGGCCATCACGGTTGGAGTGAGTACGAGGGCCGTCGCGCGGCGTTCGGCCCCTGGGGACCGCCGTTCGGCGGGCCTTTCGGTGGCGGACGCGGGCGTGGCGGAGGCCGGGGCAGGGCGCGGCGCGGCGATGTGCGCGCCTCGATCCTGGCCCTGCTGAAGAACCGCCCGATGCACGGTTACGAGATGATCCAGGAGATCGACGAGCGCAGCGGCGGGGCATGGAAGCCCAGCCCCGGGTCCGTCTATCCGACCCTCCAGATGCTGGAGGACGAGGGTCTGATCGTCAGCGAGAGCGACGGCGGCAAGAAGCTGTTCACGCTGACCGACACCGGGCGCGCCGAGGCCGAGTCGGGGCCGGAGGCTCCCTGGGAGGAGGCCGGCCGCGGTGTCGACTGGGACACGGTCAACGAGATCCGGCAGGCCGGCTTCGGTCTGATGGAGGCGTTCGGCCAGGTCTGGAAGTCGGGCAGCGCCGAGCAGCGGCAGAAGGCCGTCGCCGTGATCAACGAGGCCCGCAAGAAGCTCTACTTGATCCTGGCCGACGAACACTGAGGCGGGCGTGAAGGGTCCCGCGCCGGCGCGGGGCCCTTCTGCTGTGCCCGCGGCCGGCGCCGTCCGTGGAGGGCTGACCGGCCGGCCCGCGCGCGGCCGCTGGGTCAGGCCACCAGTCCGCCCAGCTTCCGGAGCGACTCGTTGAGCGCCGCGGTCGCCGAGTCCTTCAGCTTGCCGGCCATGAGCGAGACGGCCGCGCCGGTGAACTCGCCGTCGATGCGCACATCGGTCGCGCCGCCGGCCGGGGTGAGTGAGTAGCGGGTACCCACGACGACGGACATCGGTCCCTTGCCCCTGATGGCGAGCACCCGCTCGGCCTGCAGTTCCTCCACGGTCCAGGTCACTTCGGCCGGGAAGCCCATCAGCTTCATGTTCTCCGCGAAGGTGGCGCCCGTCTCCAGCGGTTCGGGGCCGCCCGCGGGGAAGCTCGTGTGAGTGGCGTTCCAGCGGCCGTACGAGGAGAAGTCGGTGAGCTGGGCCCAGACCTTCGCGGCCGGTGCCTCGATGCGCGCCTCCGCGGTGACTTCGGCCATGGGACCACCCTTTCGTGTCGGGTTCCGGTGCGCGGACCGTAGCCGTACGTGCGGCAACATTCAATACTGACGACATGTCAGGTGGCGTCCGGTCGCTCGGCACCGGCACGGCCGCCGCAGGGGGAGACTCAGGGACGGCCCGCCCCTTCTCATCCGCAAGGAGGAGCAAACGCCCGGGTGTGCCCAACTCCGGTGGGATGCGCGAATGCTTCCCCACGTGGACGCCGGGGCCGCGGATGCCTGATGAGGTGGAAGGCGTGCGAAGCCCTGCCCCGTGCCTGCCTCGGCAGCACCCCGCCGCCCCCGTCCGTGCCGATCTCGAAGCCGCGCTCACCGCGGAGCTGGCATCGGTGGTCGCCGGTGCCCGCAGGAGGGCGCTGCGCGACGGCGACAGGCAGATCGACACCGCCCACCTCCTCCACTCCCTGCTGGAACAGGGCCCAGAGGTCCGGGCCTTGTTCGGGTCACCCGCCCAAGTGGCGCGTGTGCTCGGCTACCTCGTTCAGCGCAGCATCGGCTACGGGCTCGCCTGGCAGGGCTCTGTCGAGGACTCGGGCGCACTGCCGGTCGTGCGGGAGGGTGGTGCGCCACGGCTGCCGTCGCCCGGCACTGTGGGGCCCGATACGGCGCGGGCGGCAGGTGCCGCGCTGCCCCACCTGCCGGGCTGGTCACCGTCGGCCGTGACCGCCTTGGCGGGTGCGCTGGCCAGGGCGAGGCTCCGTGGGGACACCCGCGCCGAGGGGATCGACGTACTGGCCCGCCTCGCGGCCGACCGGGACTGCCGGGCCGCCGAAGTGCTGCGCAGGGCCGGTGTCGACGTACCGCTGCTGGGGGCGCGGATCGCGGAACGGGTGTCCGCGGGGCCCGCCGCCCGGTCGGCCCCGGGGTTGCCGGCCCGGAAGCGTCTCGACATGTGTCACAGGGGTGACGGTGCTGACGGCTGCTGACATGATGTGCCGATGCAGGCGTCTCAGGGAAGGAGCGCCGGCCTGGGACTCGCCCTGGGCTCGGCGTTCGCGTTCGGTGGATCGGGTGTCGCGGCCAAGCCGCTGATCGAGGCGGGACTCGACCCCCTCCATGTCGTGTGGCTACGGGTCGCGGGCGCCGCGCTCGTGATGCTCCCGCTGGCCTGGCGTCACCGAGGACTGCTGAGGCGCAGGCCCGCGCTGCTGGCCGGTTTCGGTCTGCTGGCCGTGGCGGGCGTGCAGGCGTGCTACTTCGCCGCGATCTCCCGCATTCCTGTCGGCGTCGCACTGCTCATCGAGTACCTGGCCCCCGCGCTCGTGCTCGGATGGGTCCGCTTCGTCCAGCGCAGGCCGGTGACCAGGGCGGCCGCCGCGGGCGTCGTGCTGGCGGTCGCGGGCCTCGCATGCGTCGTCGAGGTGTGGGCGGGGCTGCGGTTCGACGTGCTCGGCCTGCTGCTCGCCCTCGGCGCCGCCTGCTGTCAGGTGGGCTACTTCGTCCTGTCCGACCAGGGCGGCGACAGCGACGACGCCCCCGACCCACTGGGTGTGATCGCGTACGGCCTCCTCATCGGCGCCCTGGTGCTGACGGTCGTGTCCCGGCCGTGGGGCATGGACTGGTCACTGCTCGCCGGTGGCGCCGACATGGGGGGAACCGAGATCCCGGCAGTGGTGCTGTTGGCGTGGATCGTGTTGATCGCCACCGTGCTCGCGTACGTCACCGGTGTCGTGTCGGTGCGCAGGCTCTCGCCTCAGGTGGCCGGTGTCGTCGCGTGCCTCGAGGCGGTCATCGCGACCGTGCTGGCATGGGTGCTGCTGCGTGAGCACCTTTCTGCGCCGCAGATCTTCGGTGGCGCGGTCGTCCTGTTCGGGGCGTTCATCGCGCAGTCCCAGGCGCCCCGGCCGCCGTCCGGGCCGGTGGCGGCCGGTGGGCCGGAGGCTCTGCCCGTGGCGGCCGACGACGGGTCCGCCGCCGGCGAGTTGTCCGCGGGGCACCGTGCCCCGTAGGGTGGCGATCATGCATTCGACCGTACTCCCGCCGCCCGCCGCCTAGCGCGGGCGGACGTTCTCAAAGGACCTGGCTCGGGGTGTCTTCCCCGAGCGGTCGGTGCTGCCCGCGTGACTGAGCCGAGCGATCAGCCGTCCCGTTCTTCATACGGAGAAGTCACGTGTCGAATTCCCTCTCAACTCCTGCTGTCGGCGTGCCCGCCATCATGTCCGTGGGCCGCGGCCTGACCTGTCTCGTCTTCGCCGGGTTCGCCTGGGGAACCGCCGGCGCCGCCGCCTCGCTCGTCTTCCGGGTGAGCGATCTCGGGCCGCTCGCCCTGTCGTTCTGGCGGTGCGTCGGCGGGCTCCTCCTGCTGCTGCCCGTCCTCGCGATGCGCGCCCGGCGTCGCCGGGGGGCCGCCCCGTCCGCCGAACCGCGCCGGCAAAGGGTGCTGCGCATCCTCGCCACGGGGGTCGGCCTCACCGTCTTCCAGAGCGCCTACTTCGCGGCCGTCGAGGCGACCGGCCTCGCCGTGGGAACCGTCGTGACGCTGGGCGCCGGTCCTGTGCTCATCGCCGTGGGGGCACGGCTCACCATGGGCGAGCGGCTGGGCCGCGGCGGGTTCCTGGCCGTCGCGGGGGCGCTGGCCGGGCTCGGCGTCCTTGTCCTCGGCGGCGAGGGGGCGGAGGTCCGGCCGACGGGCGTCGCGCTCGCCTTGCTGTCGGCCGCCGGATACGCGGCGATCACCCTGCTGACGCGCCGGCTCGGCCGGGGCGGAGGCGGCGGTGACTCGTTGTCCACCACAGCGTGGGCGTTCGCGATCGGGTCCGTCGGGCTGCTGCCGATGGCGCTCGGCGAGGGGCTGCTGCCGCACACGGCGGAGGCGGCCAGGGTCATCGGACTGCTGGTCTACGTGGCGGCCGTCCCGACGGCCCTCGCCTACGCCCTCTACTTCGCGGGCGCGGCCGTGGTCAGGGCTGCGACCGTCTCCGTGATCATGCTGCTGGAGCCGGTGAGCGCGGCGGTCGTCGCGGTGACCCTGCTGGGCGAGCGCCTGACGCCGGCCACGGTGGGGGGGACGCTGCTGCTGCTCACGGCGGTCGCAGGTCTCGCGGCGGCGGAGGCGCGGGGCGCCGCGGTCCTGAGGCGGGTGCCTGCCGCGGCGTGAGGCGGTCCCTCCCGGCGGTGAGCGGCCCTGCCGACCCCCGTTCGGCAGGGCCGCGGCTCATGCACCGGCGCGGCGCGGCGCGTCAGAGGTAGGCGGGGAGCGGCGTCGACGGGGAGAGGTCCGGCGCCGGGTCCGGCAGTCCGCGGGTGGTGGTGACGGGGACGACCCCCGCCCAGTAGGGAAGGTCCAGATCGGCCGGCTCGTCGTGCGGGCCGCCCGTGCGGGTCTTCGCCGACACCTCCGCCAGATCCAGGCGGAGCACCGCCGTCGCCGCCAGTTCCTTGGCGTTCGCCGGGCGGGAGTCGGTGGAACGGCCGGGAACGACATGGTCCACGAGAGCGTCGAGCGCGGTGCGCTTCTCCGACGGGTCGGTGACCTGCCGGGCGGTCCCGTGGACCACCACCGAGCGGTAGTTGAGCGAGTGGTGGAAGGCGGAGCGCGCAAGGACGAGACCGTCGACATGCGTCACCGTCAGGCACACGGGCAGCCCCGGGTCCGCCCCGCCCGCCATCCGCAGGGGACGCGACCCGGTCGACCCGTGGACGTACAGCCGCTCGCCGACGCGGGCGTAAAGCGTCGGCAGGACGACAGGGGCTCCGTCGCGGACGAAGCCGAGGTGGCAGACGTACGCCGTGTCGAGTATCGAGTGCACCGATTCGCGGTCGTACGATGCCCGCTCCCGCGAGCGGGTGGGAATCGTCAGGTCGGTCGGCTCGTACGGGGCTTCCGCGGTCTCCGGCATTGCGGTCTCCATTGCACTAGTGCATAATATCTTTTGTGCTAGGAGAGTATCGGATCGTTGGGCGGCGTGCATCCGAGATCGCCGCGAGCATCGAGCGGGCAGTGGGCTCCGGAGAGCTTGAACCGGGCCGACTGCTGCCCCCGATGAGGGAGTTGGCCACAGAACTGGGGGTGAACCCGAACACCGTCGCGGCCGCCTACCGGACCCTGCGCGAACGCGGAGTGATCGAGACCGCCGGCCGCCGGGGCAGCCGGGTGCGCCCCCGCCCGGCCAGTACGGTGCGCGGATCGATCCGGGTCGACGCACCCCCTGGCGTGCGCGACCTCGGCGAGGGCAATCCGGACCTGGCGCTTCTGCCGCCGCTGCACGAGGCGCTCGCCGCCGCCGCGGTGCGGCACGCCGAGGAGCCCGGACTGTACGGAAGGGCGCCGCTTGACCCCGAGTTCGCGCGCCTCGCACGCGCTGCGATGGACGCCGACGGGGTGCCTGCCGGGCCGCTCGCCGCCACCTCCGGATCGCTGGACGCCATCGAGCGGGTGCTCGCCGCGCATCTGCGTCCCGGCGACGCGGTCGCCGTGGAGGACCCGGGCTGGGGGAGTCTGCTCGATCTCTTTTCCGCGCTCGGCCTCAAGCCGGTGCCCGTCGCACTCGACGACGACGGGCCACTGCCCGGGGAGGTGGAGCGGGCGCTCGGGGCGGGAGCCCGCGCGATCGTCGTCACCGACCGGGCGCAGAACCCGACCGGCGCGGTCCTGAGCCGCGAGCGGGCGGACGAACTGCGTGCCGTGCTCGCCCGGTTCCCCCGCACTCTGCTCATCGAGGACGACCACGGGCACGCCATCGTCGACCAGTCGCTGCACCCCCTCGCGGGGCCGACCGACAGCTGGGTGTTCGTGCGCTCCGCGGCCAAGGCGTACGGGCCCGATCTGAGGGTCGCCGTCCTCACCGGGGACACTGTCACCATCGACCGCGTACAGGGGCGGCTGGGCCTGGGACCCGGCTGGGTCAGCCGGCTGCTGCAGCACACCGTCGCGCATCTGTGGGCGTCCGGCGTCGTCGACCCCGCCGCCGTCGCCCGCTCCTACGGTGAACGGCGCGACGCTCTGATCGGCGCGCTGGCCCGGCGGGGTGTCGAGGCGCGCGGCCGCAGCGGGATGAACGTATGGGTGCCCGTCCAGGACGAGACGGGAGCGGTGGCGCGGCTGCTGCACGCCGGGTGGGCGGTGGCTCCCGGGGCGCGTTTTCGGATGTCGTCGCCGCCCGGAGTCCGTCTGACCGTCTCCGACCTCACGGCCGCGGACATCGAGCCGCTCGCCGACGCGGTGGCCTCGGCGGTCGGCCCGGTGCCCGCCCGCAGCTACGGCTGATCCGGGCGGTGGGCGGTGCCGGCGGTCGGCGACCGTACGCGACGCCGAGGGTCCCGGCGCCGGCGCGGCCCAGGGGAGCGGGCCGCCCGCCGCCGAGGTCCGGGACCTCGCTTCGCTTCGGGGGGCCGGGTGGCCCCGGGGCTCGGTCGGCTCCGGGGCGGCGACGGGAACTCACATGAGCCCCGGATCCCATGCGGCTCAGGCCCGCTTCGGCCGGCTCTGCGTCAGTGCCGCGCCCACCAGGACGATCAAGGCGCCCACCGGGGTGTTCCAGGCCAGGTGCTCGTCGAGCAGCGCCACGCCCGCCGCGGTGGCGATGACCGGGATGAAGTACGTGACCATCTGCGCCGTAGTCGGCCCTACCTCCGCCACCAGCCCGTACTGGATGAGCAGCGCCAGCCCCGTGCCGAGGACGCCGAGCGCGATCACCGCGAGCAGGGGAACGAGCGGGAACGAGTCCGGCACCGTGGTGAACAGCGGTGTGACGACGGCGAGTTGCACAGTCGCCAGGCCGAGCTGGGCACCCGTCAGCGAGAGGTTGGAGTGGCTGGAGCCCGCCAGGGTGCGGCGTACATAGATCCAGCCGATCGGATAGCTCAGTGAGGCGAGCAGTGCCATGGCCGTGCCGGAGAAGTCGAGCCCCGAGAAGCCCTGCCAGGCGCCGAGAACGGTGAGGACACCGAGGAACCCGATGCCGAGACCCGCGACGCGTCGCCGGGTCGGCCGGTCCTCGGACAGTGCGACGAGGGAGAGCGCCATGCCCCACAGAGGCGAGGTGGCGTTGCAGATGCCGGCGAGCGTCGAGGGGATCGTGAGCTCGGAATAGGCGAAGAGCGAGAACGGCAGCGCGTTGAGCAGGAAGGCCGCGACCGTCAGGTGACCCCAGGTGCGCAGGCCGCTCGGCAGCCGGTCACGGCGGACAGCCATCGCGACCGCGAGCACCGCGGTACCGAAGAAGAGGCGGCCGAAGGTGACCTGGAACGGCGCGTAGGCCCCCGTGCCCACCTTGATGAGAAGGAAGCTGAAGCCCCACACGGCGGAGAGCACCGCGAAGCGGATGCGCCAATCGACGGCCCGGCGGGGCGGGCGGCCGACGGGGGCTGACCCGGCCGGGGCGGTCCCGGGCGGAGCCGGGGGAAGGGTGCGGGCGCGGGCCTCGTCGGCCTCGGTGGTTGCGCTGCTCATGGCCCCACGATCGCGTCTCACACCTCTTAGGACAAGCGAGATTTTCTCGACCTCTTCCCTTAGTGTTGCTTACATGTTGAACCTGGAGCGCCTGCGCACCCTGGACGCCCTGGCCCGGCACGGGTCCGTCAGCGCCGCCGCCGACGGGCTGCACGTCACCACCTCGGCCGTCTCGCAGCAGATGGCGAAGCTGGAACGGGAGGTCGGGCAGCAGCTGCTGGCCAAGAACGGGCGCGGCGTGCGCCTCACCGACGCCGGCCGGCTCCTCGCCGACCATGCCGCGCGCATCCTCTCCCAGGTCGAGCTCGCCCAGTCCGACATCGAGGCACAGAGAGGGCAGGCGGTCGGCGAGGTCAGGATCGGGGCGTTCCCCACCGCGGCCCGCGGCCTGTTTCCGGCCGCGGTGTCCACCCTGCGCCGCGAGCACCCTGAACTGCGGGTGCTCTCCACGGAGTTGGAACCGGAGGCCGGTGTCAGGGGGGTCATCCGCGGGGACCTCGACCTCGCCGTGGTGCTCGACTGGAGCAATAAACGGCTTCCCGTCCCCGGCGGCCTGGCGCAGGCTCAACTGCTCGACGACGTGCCCGATGTCGCCATGCCCGCGAGTCATCCGCTGGCGGACCGCGCGGAGGTCGACCTCGAGGACTTCGCCGACGACGAGTGGGTGTCCTGGCCGGAGGGCGAGTTCTGCCACGAGTGGCTGATGTTCACCCTGCGCTCCAAGGGTTTCGAACCCCGGATCGGTCACAGGGCGGGCGAACACCACACCCAGCTCGCCCTGATCGCCGCCGGGCTGGGCGTCTGCGTGGCGCCCCGGCTCGGCCGGGGGCCCGTTCCCGAGGGTGTCGCGCTCGTCCCGGTACGGCAGCGGATGCGCCGCCACGTCTACGCGGTGTGGCGCACCGACGCCGACCGCAGGCCCTCCATCAGGGCAGCGGTGGAGGCGCTGCGGGCCGCCGCCGGGCCGGTCGCGGAGTCAGAGCGCTGACAGCTTTCGGAAGTCCCAGGACGCGACGGCGTCCGGTGTGAGCCGCAGCCAGGCGTGCCGGCCGTCGTGGGGCATCTCGTCGAGCCCGAAGTTCTTGCGGGCGAACAGGGCTTCCGGTACGGCGAGTTCGGGGCAGTGCTCGCCGGTCCGTGGGGCCTCGCCCACGAACACGGCCGTGCCGGACAATTCGACGCCCCGCAGCTCGCCGTACTCCTCGCCGGCGTCGACGACCACGGCGAGCCGCGGATCGCGGCGCAGCTCCGCCCAGCGCCTGCTGCGGGTGAGGGAGTAGAGCCACAGCGACGTGCCGTCCCAGGCGAACCAAAGCGCGCTGACGTGCGGCCGCCCGTCGGGCGACACCGTGGCCACCCGGCACGTCCGCTGCCGGGTCAGGAACGCGTCCAGCTCCGCGGGGGTCATCATGATGCGACGGCCCCGGCGCTGTATGGCGGTCATGTGCGGCCTCCCCGGAAACGGCTGACACGGCGGAAGCCGTGACTGACGAGTCGTCAGAAATGTTGTCCGGCCAGCATGGAGGCTCTTCCCCTCGGGCGCAACGGCGGCTACCGTCGCGCCTCCCGCGCCGAAAGGCCGGGACACCGAGGAGGAGTCGCGTGTCATCCTTCCATCAGCTCGCGGAGCAGCTCGAGGCGCCCACCACCGCACTCCTCACCGTCGAATGCCAGCAGGGCGTCGTCGGCAAGGACAGCGCCCTGCCGGAACTCGCCGCGGCGGCGAGCTCCTCCGGGGCCCTCCGCAACGTCGCCCGGCTGGTCGCCGCCGCCCATGACGCCGGAGTGCAGGTGCTGCACGCGGTCGCCGAGCAGCGGCCCGACGGCAGAGGGTCCAACCGGAACGCGCGGCTTTTCAGGGCAGCCGCCCGTCTGCCCGTCCAGCAGCACAGCGGGTCCGCGGCGGTGCGTATCGCCCCGCCGATCGACGTGGCGCACGAGGACATCGTCGTACGACGCCTCCACGGACTGTCGCCGCTGGCCGGCACGGACGTCGACCCGATCCTGCGCAACCTCGGCTGCCGCACCCTCGTCGTCACCGGGGTGTCCGCGAACGTGGCGGTGCCCAACGCCGTCTTCGACGCCGTGAACCTCGGCTACGACGCCGTCGTCGTGGCGGACGCCATCGCGGGAGTGCCCGCCGAGTACACCCCCGCGATGATCCGCAACACCCTGTCACTGGTGGCGACGATCGCCACCACCGACGAGGTGGTCTCCTGCTGGAAAGACCGGCGCCGCGTCACGCGAGCTTGATCGAGTCACCCTCCACCGTGATCGCGGCGGGCGGCAGCGGCTTCGTCGCGGGACCTGCCTTGACGCTGCCGTCCGCGGCGTCGAACCGGCTGTTGTGGCAGGGGCAGTTGATGGTGCCGTCCGAGATGCCCGACACCGCGCAGCCCTGATGGGTGCACTTGGACGAGAAGGCCTTGAACTCACCCGCCACCGGCTGCGTGATCACCACGTCGCCGACGATCTTGCCGCCGCCTTCCGGGATGTCGGAGGTCTTGGCGATCACCGTGCCTCCGCCCGCGCCACCCCCGTTGGCGCCTCCCGAGGAGGCACCCTCGCCGGCAGGCTTGTCCGACACGGACTGCGGCGAGTCGTCCGAGCCCCCGCACGCCGTCAGGGCGACGGAGAGACCGGCACCACCCACGGCGGCGACGACGGTACGGCGCGCCACGGTCCGGGCGGTCTCCTGCGTTCCGGTCATGCTGGCTCCCTCGTCTCGTCCGGCCCTGGTACCGGCCGGTTCATGCTGTTGTACGCGCCGAGGGATCGCGACGTTCAAGGAATCACGAATTCCCGGCGAGCGGTCAAGGCGTAGTTCCGCTGGGGGGTCCGGTTTCGCCAGGTCGTTCACGCCGCTGCCGGGGACGGCTCGTGAACTGGGGAGTCAAACATGAGTGGGGTCTTGTCAACTTGATTGCCTCGCGCTATATAAAAGGTGTCGGTAGCTGAAGCGGATGACGGCAATCGATGAGGAGGCGATGACGATGCTGCTGCGCTCCGACCCGTTCCGAGAGCTGGATCGTCTTTCCGAGCAGCTGTTCAAGGGTGCGCGGCCGACGACGGCATTTCCGATGGACGCCTGGCGTGAGGGTGACGCGCTGCGGGTGCAGTTCGATCTTCCCGGCGTGGACCCGGACTCCGTCGACCTGAACGTCGAGCGGGATGTCCTGACGGTGCAGGCCGAGCGCAAGCCGGTGACCGGGGAGAACGCCGAGGTGCTGGTGAGGGAGCGGCCCACCGGGACGTTCACCAGGCGGCTCTTTCTCGGCGAAACCCTGGACGCCGACAACATCGAGGCCACGTACGAGGCGGGCGTCCTGAGCCTGCGGATCCCGGTCGCGCAGGGCGGCGGACGTCGCAAGATCGAGATCCGGGGCGGTCGGCGGAAGGAACTGCGGACCTGACGCCGTTGGCGGACGGCTCGTGGGGGGGCAGCGCTCACGGTCGCGATCACCGCTCGTAGTGGAGATCGATGCTCTCGACCGAGAGTGAAGCTCCCAACGGGGTGGCAGAAAGACTCGGGTCCTGGGCGAAGGGCCTCAGGGCCCGAGTCGTGCCCACGGGCCGGATCACCAGGTCGCCAGGCCCGCCGGAAACACCGGCCGCGGTGCTGTCTCGTTGCAGGGCCTGGCGCGGCGGCGGTCTGGTGCGTCCGGTGCTGCGGTCTCCTGACGCCGGGCCTGCTGCGCCCGCGCCCTGCGGTCCGTGCGTCGATCGCGTCCTGCTCAGATGCCTGCCGGGGGAGCCGGTGCCGGGGACCGGCCCGGCAGCCAGGCGGGCCGTCTGCGAGGTGCCGGGGCGGGGTCGGCGCAACCGGATCCGGCCGGCGCGAGCAGGTGGTGGCTCACGGCCGTGCGTACGGTGGCCGCCGTCGCCTGGGGTACGCGGTCGGAGACGGCGAGACGGGCGAACGGCGCCGCCGCCGGACGGAGGTCGACGCGCGCCACGGGGCCACGGCGGGGGCGGATCGCGACGAAGTCCCGCACCTCCGCCTGCTCGCACACGTCGCGCTCACCGAGATGCAACAGATCGCCGATCCACACGCCCCGGGAGGGCTCGCCTCGCACCGCGCGCCGCCAGTCGCGTTCCACGGTCACCTTCTCCACTGCCGCTAGCGGCACCCGGACGTCCGTGTGCCGTGCGGTGATCTTCTCCCACCAGGTCAGTTCGACGATGAGCTCCTCGCCCCTGACTGCAAGGCGGGCCATGGCGCTGCACCTCCTTCGTGAAGTGTCCTCGGTCGGAGCCGTACTGCTGTCGGCGGGGCCTTGCCGGTCGGATCACCGTGGAACGCGAGGCTCGCCGCTGCTTTCCTCCGCCGGCGGCCCCAGCGGCTCCGGCTGGACGTGCGCGGACGACCCGAGGAGGCGTGCCCCGTGCCGCTCCGAGCGGTGCCCGGACGAGTCGGTGATCTTCAATCGGGGTGTCTGGCCCGCCCCCGGGGGCGTAGGGACGGGCCGCCGCGCCAGGATGCGGCCCACCCATCGGCGGCCGCAGATGGGGCACGGCGGTGCGCCCGCGGGCGTGTACGGGGAGGCCACCGGGGTGCCGTCACGGGAGAAGTACTCCCACTGCCCGCCCTGGTCGTCGCGGTACTGCTGGACGTCGTAGTCGGCGCTCCACTCGTGCCAGCACCTGCCGCAGGTGAACTCCACGCGTTCGACGGCCATCTCGGTGATCACGTCGTCCACCTCCATCCCGTCGGATGCGGCCTCAGTTTCCATCTTAGGTATCTCCGCAGGGACGGCCTTGACAACACCCGACTCAAGTTTTATGTACATATTTGTCGAGGATCAGCCCGGTTCAGGGTGCTGCCGCCCCGCTGGGAAAGGAGGTGGGCGAGATGCCGGGGCCCTATCCCTCCCGTGACCATTACACGGTGCTCGGCGTCGAGCCGTCAGCGACGCCCCGCCAGATCACCACGGCGTACCGCCGGCAGGTCCGGGCCCTGCACCCGGACTCCAGCCCGGACGGAGCGACGCGGCTCGAGGAGCTCGCCGCCGTCGTGGCGGCGTACGCCATTCTCCGCGACCCGGAGCTGCGGCAGCGCTACGACGCCGACCACCACCGCGGACGGGCCTCCGGCGCCCGGCGGATCCCGGTGACGGCCGACCGGTCGCCCGGCCCTGCGACCCGTATGCGACCCGCCGAACCGACGCCGGCAGAGCCGCCGGTGGTCCTGGGAGGCGCCCTTCGGGGGCCGAGCGTGCGCGCCGGCCCAGTCCGGGTACACGTTCTTCCGCAGGAGGCCCCGTACTCCTCGGATCCGCTGACCCTGCTGCTGCGATGGGCCATGGACGTGGACCCGTGGCAGTGGCCGTGACCCGCCGTCTCCGAACGAGCGGTGGTGCGGTGCCCCCCGCGGTCGGACCTCCGGCGCGGCGCGCCCCCGGCGGGCGCGCCGACGAGCCTGTGCAGGAAGGAGAGCTGAGATGACCCGTGCAGTCGGTATCGACCTCGGTACGACGAACTCGGTGGTGGCCGTCCTCGAAGGCGGCGAGCCGACCGTCATCGCCAGTACGGAGGGTGCGCGGACCACGCCCTCGGTGGTCGCCTTCGCGAAGAGCGGCGAAGTGCTCGTCGGGGAGATCGCCAAGCGTCAGGCGGTGACCAACGTCGAGCGCACCGCCCGTTCGGTCAAGCGGCACATGGGGGAGGCGCAGTGGCGCTTCCCGGACTCGGGGTCCATCGACGGCAAGCGCTACACCGCGCAGGAGATCTCCTCCCGGGTGCTGCAGAAGCTGAAGCGGGACGCGGAGGCCTATCTCGGTGAGGACGTGACCGACGCCGTGATCACCGTGCCCGCGTACTTCAACGACTCGCAGCGCACCGCCACCAAAGAGGCGGGGGAGATCGCCGGTCTCAAGGTGCTGCGGATCATCAACGAGCCCACCGCCGCCGCGCTCGCGTACGGCCTGGACAAGGAGAACGACCAGACGGTTCTCGTCTTCGACCTCGGTGGCGGAACCTTCGACGTCTCACTGCTGGACATCGGGGAGGGCCTGGTGGAGGTGAAGGCCACCAACGGTGACACCCACCTCGGCGGCGACGACTGGGACCAGCGCGTCGTCGACCATCTGGTCAAGCAGTTCAAGAACGGCTACGGCATCGACCTCTCGAAGGACAAGATGGCCCTTCAGCGGCTGCGGGAAGCCGCGGAGCGGGCGAAGGTCGAGCTCTCCTCCGCGACCGAGACGACGATCAACCTGCCCTACATCACAGCCTCCGCGGAGGGCCCGCTGCACCTGGACGAGAAGCTGACGCGTGCCCAGTTCCAGCAGCTGACAGCGGATCTGCTCGAGCGCTGCAAGGCCCCCTTCCACAATGCGATCAAGGACGCCGGCATCAGTGTCGGCGACATCGACCATGTGATCCTGGTCGGCGGTTCGACCCGTATGCCCGCCGTCACCGAGCTGGTCAAGGAACTGACCGGCAAGGAACCGCACAAGGGCGTGAACCCGGACGAGGTCGTCGCCATCGGCGCGTCCCTCCAGGCCGGCGTGCTGCGGGGCGAGGTCAAGGACGTCCTGCTGCTGGACGTGACCCCGCTGTCCCTCGGTATCGAGACCAAGGGCGGCATCATGACCAAGCTCATCGAGCGCAACACCACGATCCCGACCAAGCGGTCGGAGGTCTTCACGACGGCCGAGGACAACCAGCCGTCCGTGCAGATCCAGGTCTTCCAGGGCGAGCGCGAGATCGCGGCGTACAACAAGAAGCTCGGGATGTTCGAGCTGACCGGTCTGCCGCCGGCCCCGCGCGGGGTGCCGCAGATCGAGGTCACGTTCGACATCGACGCCAACGGCATCATGCACGTGACCGCGAAGGACCTCGGCACGGGCAAGGAACAGAAGATGACCGTCACCGGTGGCTCCGCGCTGCCCAAGCAGGACATCGACCGCATGATGCGCGAGGCCGAACAGCACGCGGAGGAGGACCGGCGCCGCAAGGAGGCGGCCGAGACCCGCAACCAGGCGGAGGGCCTGGTGTACAACACCGAGAAGCTGCTGCGCGACCAGGCGGACCAGATCCCGCAGGACGCACGGCAGGAGGTCGAGACCGCGATCGGCGACCTCAAGGAGAAGCTCAAGGGCGACGACACGACCGCGATCCGCGAGGCCACGGAGAAGGTCAGCGTGGCCGCCCAGAAGGTCGGCTCCGCCATCTACGCCCATGCCCGGCCCGAGGGCGGAGCCGGCGCGACGGGCGGCGCAGGAACCGCCGGTGGCCAGGCGGCCGGCGAGGGAGGGAGCCCGGCGGACGACGAGGTGGTCGACGCCGAGATCGTCGACGAGGACAGGCGGCAGGGAGGCGAAGGATGAGCGTCCCGAACGACCGACGCGCTCACAGGAAGGAACAGCGTCCACCCGTGATCATCCGCGACCGGCGCCGCATCGATCCGGTCACCCTCGAGCTGCGCGGGACCACCGAGGCACCCGGGCCCGCGACCTCGGCGGACCCCGGCGCCGCGGCGCCGCGGGAGCCCGGTGCGGATGCGGGGGCCGGCCCGGAACAGGCACGGCACCCGCGCCCGGAGCCGGAGCACGGCCAGGCCGAGGGCCCTGGGCGGGGGCGCGTACAGGAGCGGACACCGGAGCGGGCACCGGCGGCCGACGGGCCCGGCGGCGACGAAGCGTCGGAGATGGCGAAGCTGCGGTCACGGCTGTCCGAAAGGACCGCCGACCTGCAGCGGACGAAGGCCGAGTACGACAACTACCGAAAGCGCGTACGACGCGACCGCAGAGCGGTGCAGGAGATCGCCGTGTCCAATGTGCTCGGCGCTCTCCTGCCGGTCCTGGACGTCGTCGTTCGGGCGCGCGAACACGGCGAGGACTCAAAGGGGTTCACGTCCGTCGCCGACCTCCTCGAGGACCGGCTGGCCGCGCT
Organism: Streptomyces sp. WAC00040; assembly: GCF_056835925.1. NCBI lineage: Bacteria > Bacillati > Actinomycetota > Actinomycetes > Kitasatosporales > Streptomycetaceae > Streptomyces > Streptomyces sp. WAC00040. Next base: position 555,266 of record NZ_JAKQZE010000003.1, on the reverse strand, counting down.
CGGCCTGCAGTCCGTCGGAGAGGTGGGGGAGCCGTTCGATCCGACGGCTCATGAGGCGCTCGACTACACGGAGTCGGAACAGTTGGAGCGGCCGGTCTGCAGCAGCGTGCTGCGGCCCGGTTACCGGGTCGGAGACCATCTCCTGCGGCCCGCGCAGGTAGTCGTCACCGGTCCGCCGGCCACCGGCACGGGTGGGGCGGGCACCCGCACGGATGCGGACACCGGTTCGTACGGGGACACCGGTTCGGGCGGGGTCGCGGCTGGTGGGCACGGCCCGCCGGTCGCCGGCGAGCGGGACGCCCGTCGGGAATCACCGGACGGCGGGCCGGGGGAGGGCGGCCGGCTCGGGTCCCGGTCCGACGTGTGACGGGCGTCCTGCGTCCGGCCCGGCACCGGAGCCCGGCCCGGTCCCGCCCGCCCGGAAAAGCAGTGCGGGTGTCCACCGGCACCGCCGAGCTGCGCCGGTGGACGTACCGAGTCGTCGTCCATCGGGGATCCGCCGTCCAGCGGTGACGCTACGGGGCGCTCGGCATGGGCGAGCCGGGAGATGCCCTCACGGCGCCTGCTGCTCCGCAGGGCATCCGACCCGGCGACGAACGCATGCTGACCTGCGATGGTACGGCGGCAAAGAGCTGCTGCGCGCCTTGGCCGCGCATCCTCGCGTCCACCGCGACCGCCGGAGCTTCGTCTCCCTGGCCCTGCGACGCACGCCGGACCGAGCCGGGCGCGAGCTACGACGGCCCCCGGCCGAGCCGTGCGACGGCCCATGTCGCCCGCGCCGGCAGATCGCCCAGCGACGAGCGGAGCTGCTTGGCGATCGTGGTAAGCAGGACCTGTCCGTGCCCCATCGTCTCCCGCGCGAGCTCCGCCTCGCCGGCCTCCACGGCAGCGAGTACCAGCTCCAGATGCTGCTCCGTGATCATGCGGCCGAGGCCCCGGCGGTGCCACTCGGACACCGTTTCGTCCGGCACGGCGCCGTCGAGTCCCACCGCCGCACGCGCGCGCTCCAACGCCCGCCGCGCCGCCGTCAGATCGCCCTTGCGCAGTTCAAGCCGTGCCAGCACGTAGGCTTCCGCAGCCAGCTCCCACCCCGTGTCCCGCAGCGGCAGCAGGTCGAACTGCGCCCGGGCCGCCTGCGCGTGGTCGCCGAGCCGTTCCAGCGCGCGGCTCAACTCCTGGAGTACCGCCGCGTCCGGGCCCGTGTCGTCCAGCAAGCGGATCAGCGCGACCCGGGCGTGCTCCGTGCGGCCTTGCCGCCGTGCCAGCTCGATCCACGTGAACTCGCTCTGCGTCGATGGGTCCCGGCCGTGGCGCTCCGCGTCTTCCTTCCGGGCCTGCTCCGCGGCGCCGGCGGCGTCCGTCACCAGGCCCCCGGTCGCCTCCCGCAGCAGCGGCACATCCTCCGCGCGGCCGTGCAGGCCCACCAGTACGGCGGCAAGGCGGCGCTCCTCGAACCATTCGGTCCGTTGGGTGTTCTCGCGCTCCAGCACAAAGCGCAGCAACGGCAGATCCTGCGCCCGGCGGTCGTACTGCGCGGCCCGGATCATCCCGGCCCGCAGCACCGCGTCGCCGCCCACCTCCTCCCAGGAGCCGGGCACGCCGGACCGCATCCTTTCCAGGGCCTCCCGCCCCGGCGTCAGCACGACGTCGCACAGCGAGCGCCGCGGTGGGTCTCCGGGCAGGCGGTAGGCCCTCAACTCCTCGGCATTGAGCAGGACATGGTCCGGCTCTGTGCGCCCCGCGGCGGACTCCGCCCTGGCGGCCAGCTCGACGAGGGGACGCTCGGGCAGGCCCAGCCCGATCAGCAATGCCGCCCGCTGGGCGTCCAGTTCGGGGGCGAACCGTTCGCGCGCCTCCTCGTCCCCTTCGCGTACCGCGGCGAGCAGCCGCTCCTCGTCGAGGCCCGGGCGGACACCCTCGCACCACCAGGGCAGCCTGATGACCGTCTCCAGCGCCTCGGTGACACTGTCGGCGATCAGTACGGCGTCCCCCTCCGAGGACGCGTACAGCACCGCGCCACCGCCGCAGACGAAGTACGTGCCGCCGGTGTCGTTCCCGGCGACCGCTTCCAGCGGGGCGCCGGACGCCAGCCGGACGTCCTCCACGTGATCGGCACGGCCGATGTCGAAGTTGAACGGGAACGCGGCGAGTTCGGCGAGCTCCGGACGGGTGCGCAGCAGCTCCAGGGCGTGATCGTCCATGCGGGCGAACCCTACTCGGCTGCTGAAGATCCCCGACAAGTACTGTGCTGCTCCAGCAGGACCTGTGCCCGCTGTCTCGAAGCCGACGTTCCGGTCCTCTGCGACGGGCCGCATCGCCGCCAGGTCTGTCCCGCTCGTTCTCTCTGTCCCCCCGCAATTCGGCCGCTGCGCGGACCTCATGAGGTCCGCCGCCCGAGGACATCACGTGGAGTCGCGGACGATGAGTTCCGTGGGCAGGACCACGTGCTGCCGCGGTACGTCCGGGTCGGTGATCTCGGCCAGCAGGATGCGGGCGATGGTGCGTCCGATCTCCTCGACGGGCTGGCGCACGGTCGTCAGCGGAGGGTCGGTGTGCCGGGCGATGAAGGAGTCGTCGAAGCCGATCACCGCCACGTCCTCGGGGATGCGTCGGCCCTGCGCGCGCAGTTCGCTCATCGCGCCGGCGGCCATCACGTCCGATGCGACGAAGACGGCGTCGAGTTCCGGGATGCGTTCAAGAAGTGAACGCATGGCCTGCCTGCCGCCCTCCTCGGTGAAGTCGGCCGCGGCGACGAGATGTTCACCGGAGTCCCGGCCCGCCGCGTCCAGGGCGTCGCGCCAGCCGCGCAGACGGCTCCGGCCGACGTCCATGTCGAGCGGTCCGGTGATCGTCGTGATGGTCCGCCGGCCCCGTTCCACCAGGTGCCGCACCGCGGCGGCGGCGCCGCCCACGTTGTCGGAGTGAGCGTGGCTCAGCGACTCGGCGGGGGAGCGGCGGCCGGCCAGCACGGTCGGCAGCCCCATGTCCTCGAGGAGCCCCGGCAGGGGGTCCTTCTCGTGCACGGAGACCAGAAGTACGCCGTCCACCCGTCGCGCGGCGACCGAGTCGGTGAGCTGGTCCTGTTCGCCCTCGTCCCGGACGAGAACCAGCTGGAGCTGGGTCCTGGTGTCGGCCAGGCCCGTGCTGACGCCCCGGATGACCGCGGAGAAGTACGGCTCGGAGCCCAGCCGGCTCTCGGATTCCGGGATCACCAGGGCGATCGAGTCGGTCCTGCTGGTGACCAGTCCCCGGGCGACGGAGTTCGGTACGTAGCCCAGCTCCGCGATCGCCGCCAGGACCGCGTCCCGTGCTTCGTCGCTGACGAGCTCCGAACCGTTGATGACGCGCGAAACCGTCGTGCGGCCCACACCCGCCCGCGCGGCCACCGTCTTGATGGTCGGCCGCCGGCTGCCCCCCATGGCTCCTCCCTCGTCGATCGGCGTGACACGCCGCCAGGCAGCGCATTTTGCCAGAAGTCCGGGCCGTGCCCGGCGATCATGCCGGTTCGCCTCCCGGATGTGCCACGTCGCGATCATGGCCGACCTCGGCGTCGGCGCGTACCGGTTCTCGATCGCCTGGCCGCGCGTGCAGCCGACCGGCCGCGGCCCGGCGGTGCAGAAGGGCCTGGACTTCTACCGCAGGCTCACCGACGAACTGCTGGACAAGGGCATCCAGCCGGTCGCCACGCTCTACCACTGGGACCTGCCGCAGGAGCTCGAGGACGCCGGCGGCTGGCCCGAGCGGGCCACCACCGACCGGTTCGCGGAGTACGCCGCACTCGCCGCCGACGCGCTCGGCGACCGGGTCCGCACCTGGACCACCCTCAACGAGCCCTGGTGCAGCGCCTTCCTCGGCTACGGCTCCGGTGTGCACGCACCCGGCCGCACCGAGCCGGTGGCAGCCCTGCGGGCCGCGCACCACCTCAACCTGGCGCACGGCAAGGCGGTTCAGGCGCTGCGCGCAGCGCTGCCCGGCAGCGCCCAGGTGTCCGTCACCCTCAACATCCACCATGTGCGCCCGCTCACCGGGCAGGCGCCCGACGTCGACGCGGCGCGCCGCATCGACGCCCTCGCCAACCGGGTCTTCACCGGGCCGATGTTCGAAGGGGCCTACCCCGCCGACCTGCTGGAGGGCACGTCCCACCTGACGGACTGGTCCTTCGTACGCGACGGCGACACCGCCGACATCAAGCAGCGGCTCGACTTCCTCGGCGTCAACTACTACACGCCGACACTGGTGTCCGCCGCGGCCGAGGGGACGAGTCACGGCTCCGACGGCCACGGCAGAAGCAACCACAGCCCCTGGATCGGCGCCGACAACGTGGCCTTCCACCTCCCGCCCGGCAGCACCACCGCAATGGGCTGGGCGGTCGACCCGACCGGCATGCACGACCTCCTGGTGCGCCTGGGCGCGGACCTGCCGGGCATGCCCCTCGTGATCACCGAGAACGGCGCGGCCTTCGACGACTACGTCGACCCGAGCGGCGAGGTCCGCGACCCGGACCGTATCGCCTATCTGCACGGTCACCTCACGGCGGTGCACCGGGCGATGGAGGCGGGCGTGGACGTTCGCGGCTACTTCCTCTGGTCGCTGCTGGACAACTTCGAGTGGGGCTACGGGTACAGCAAGCGCTTCGGCACGGTCTACGTCGACTACCCGACGGGCAGGCGCATCCCCAAGGCGAGCTCGCGCTGGTACGCGCAACTGGCGCGCACGGGCGCGCTGACGCCCCTCGACTGACGTCCGCCACGGGCCAGGGTCCGGTGCGCGGCGCCGGACCCTGGCCCGCAGGGCTGCACGAACGTCGGGAGAGTGCTGGGCGCTCGTCCCGCCAGGGCAGGTCCGACGTGGGCGTCTCCGATGACAGGGAAGGGCTAGACGCCGTCCGCGCCGCGGCTGAGATCGCCGCCGGTGAGCGCGTCCACCACCGCCAGGGCCAGCAGGGCCACGCCGCCGAGCGAGCAGAGGAGCAGGAACGAGCCGAGCACCGAATTCAGGAGGCGCAGGTGCGGGGCCTGCGGCACCAGCACGTCCGCAGGATCGCGCGGGTCGTAGCTGACCGTGACGTACGGGCCGTCGTCGCCGTGCACGAAGCCCCGGTACGTGCCGGTGCCGTCCATGTACACATACGCGCCCGGCGTCGCCGCCGCCGTGGCCGTCACGGTGATGCCGTGCCGGCGCAGCCACCGCTCGCGCAGCCACCGACGAACCGTGTACACGCCGACTCCGATGCACACCCAGCTGATACCGCCGATCGGGAGCATGAAGATGACCGACGCCGCGGTGCCTGCCAGACCTGCGACCACGGTGAGGGCGACGAGCGCCACGAAGAACCCGAACATGCCCCACAGAAGCCGGCGCACGAACCTCTGGTGCCAGGTCGGGGTGAGGGCGCGGACGACGGTCAGGGCGGTGCCGTCGGTTTCGTCGTCCTCCCGGTCCGGGAGCATCGCGTTCACTCCGTCGGCGAAGACGGCGGCGGCCGCCTCGCTCACGTCCTCCACCTGGTAGACGGTCGGGGCTGTCCCGCGCGGGGCACGCAGTTCGATCGTCACCGTCCTGCCCTCGGCGCGTACCCGCGCGACGGCTGCCGGCACGAAGGTGACCTGCTCGCGCGGGCGGTCCAGGATCAGCGCGTCACGGTCGGCGGTGAGGACGGCGCCGCCGCGGCCGTGGAGGACGGGGAGAGAGGACGGAGTGATGGGCATGAACATGATCGTAGAGCGGACGGTCCGGAGCCGTCAGCCCCTTGGCACGTCCGCGACCGGCAGGCTGGTGTCGCGGACGAACACGGGCTCGAGGTGCTTCTCGGGCAGGGCGTCGGGGAGTTGTGCAGCCATCGCCCGGGTGCCTTGGGGCAGCTCCACGAGGCAGCTCCATGCCCGGGCGCGGAAGAAGGCGGGTGTCGGGCGCGCCTTCCCGGCGCAGCAGGACGGCCGCGAGGTCGCGCCGAACGGTGGTGCGGGCCGCCTCCGTGAGGGCACCCGCGGGGGACGGTCCGCCGGATCAAGGGCGTGGCAGCTCCTGTGGCGCTCGTTATGGACGCAGGCCACGGAACCGCGGGCACCGAAGAGGTGGCAGCCCCGACCAGGGAGTCTCACAATGGCGGCATAAGTGTCACTGACGTGCCATCGCGGCTGAGGCTGTGCCAGGAAATCCGAGGCCTGCATGACAGTGCTCGGGGCCTTACCGGAGGTTGTTCATGCCCCGTCCCATCTGGTCCGGCGCCATCAGCTTCGGGCTGGTCACGATCCCGATCAAGGTCGTGCCCGCCACGGAGAACCACAGCATCTCCTTCCGGCAGGTCCACCTGGAGGACATGGGCCGGGTGCGCTACCGCAAGGTCTGCGAACTGGACGGGAAGCAGCTGTCCGACGACGAGATCGTGAAGGGCTACGAGGTCTCGAAGGACCAGCTGGTCGCCGTGACGGACGAGGACCTGGCGGAGATTCCGCTGCCGACGGCGAAGGCGATCGAGATCGTGGCGTTCGTGCCGGCGGGGTCGATCGACCCGGTACGGATCGGCGACTCGTACTACCTGGAGGGCGACGGTCAGGTCGCGGCCAAGCCGTACAAGCTGCTGCGGCAGGCACTGCAGCGGTCTTCGAAGGTCGCGGTGGCCAAGTTCGCGCTTCGCGGCCGCGAGCGCCTCGGACTGTTGCGGGTCAAGGACGAGGCCCTGGTCCTGCATTCGATGCACTGGCCCGACGAGATCAGGTCCCCCGAGGCGCTGGCGCCGCCGGCCGTGGAGATCGACGATTCAGAGGTCGACGGGGCCATCGCGCTCATGGACGCGATGGGGGAGGAGGACATCTCCCACTACACCGACCACTACCGCGAGGCCCTCGAGGAGCTCATCGCCGCCAAGGCCGAAGGCAAGCAGCCCGCCCCCGCCGCGGAGGCGGCGGAGCCGGGCGGCCAGGTTGTCGACCTGATGGCCGCTCTCACCGCCTCCGTCACCCGGGCACGCGAGTCCCGTGGCGAGGGCGAGGGCGAGCACGCCACGGTGCACGAGATGCCCGAGCCGAAGAAGAAGGCGGCGGCCAAGAAGGTGGCCAAGAAGTCGCCCGCGAAGAAGACCACGGCCAAGAAGACCACCGCCGGGACCACGGCCAAGACCACCAAGAAGGCCACCGCGAAGAAGGCCACCGAACGGCGGAAGCCACGCGCCTCCTAGCCTGCGTCGAGGCCGGTCCTGCGGCGAGACGTTCATTACCCCCGGCGTAATCGACCGCTCTCCCGTCCCCGGGCAGGATCGAGCACATCGGGGGAACCCCCGCCGGGATCCGGCCGCAGCCGCGAGGAGAGCGCCATGTCCGTCACGTCCACTGCCGCAACGGCGAGTGCCACCACCGCGAGTTCCGACGCCGACGCCACCCGGGCCGTGGTGCGGGAGTTCCTTGCCGCGCGGCTGGCAGGTGACACCGTGCGGCTCGTCTCGCTCTTCGCCGAGACGGTCGACTGGGTGCTCGCCGAGAACCCCGCCGTCCCCTGGATCCGCCCGCGGTCCACCGCAGCGGAATGCGCCGCCCAGTTCACGGAGCTGATGGAGCACACCGTGCCCAAGGACGCGCGCGCCTCCGTCGACACCTTCCTCGTCGACGGCGTTGACGCCGTCCTGATGGGGCGGGTGTCGGGGACCGTGCGTGCGACGGGAAAGTCCTTCGAGGGCCCGTTCGCGCTGCACCTCACCGTCGAGGACGGCCGTATCACCCGGCACCACCTCTACGAGAACAGCCTGTCGATCGCCGAGGCCTGCGCCCCGTGAGCGCGGGGCGGGCGGGCCTCGGCCTCGGCCATCGAGGGGGCATCGGGCCTTGAGGCGGCCTGGGGCGCGCCGCGCCCCAGGCCGGACGGAGGCCGGGCGGCTCACCAGGAGCCGTGCGGGGCGCGGTGCCGGTTGAGCACCGAGAGGGTTCCCCGGCGTCCTTGACGGGCTACTGGCCGCCCGACCGTACCGGCCCGTGCGGGACGGGTCAGGCGCGCAGGTCGAGCAGGGCCGACATCGCCGCCACCACGGACGGGGCGACCCGGTAGTAGACCCAGGTGCCACGCCGTTCGCAGGTCAGGAGGCCGGCCTCGCGCAGCTTCTTCAGGTGGTGGGAGACGGTCGGCTGCGACACGCCGACATCGGCGATGTCGCACACGCACGCCTCACCGCCCGGGTGGGAGGCCACTTTGGAGAACAGTCGCAGGCGCACCGGGTCCGACAGCGCCTTGAACATGCCGGCCATCCTCTCCGCGTCCGCCTGTGACAGCTCCGCGGCGGTGATCGGCGGGCAGCACGGCACCACGCTCTCGCCCTCGAGGACTGGCAACCCCACCACTTCTGATTTCGACATGCGTCTATGTTGACACTCGTCGATACGAGTGGCAAGCTTCGATGTATTGACGGACATCGAAACAGGGGGTTGTCATGACATCGATCCGCACCGCGCTCCGTGCCGCCAAGGCGCGCCGCACCGCCCGCCACCTGGCCGGCGTCAGCTTCTGCGACAGTCGCGCCCAGGTCAGCGACAGCACAGGCCGAGCAGCGCGGATCCGGGCGCACGCCGAACTGACCGCACTCAGCTACGCCCGCTGACGGCCCCCCGACCACCCTTCCCAATGAGGAGACCGAGCACCGTGACCAGCCACCAGCTTCCCGTCGTCGTCATCGGAGCCGGCCCCATCGGGCTCGCGGCAGCAGCCCACCTGCTGGAGCGCGGCATCGAGCCCCTCGTCCTGGAAGCCGGCGACGCGGCCGGGGCCGCGGTGCGTGAGTGGAGCCATGTGCGGCTGTTCTCCACCTGGGGCGAAGTCGTCGACCCGGTGGCCGAGAAGCTGCTGGCCCCGACCGGCTGGGTGAAGCCCGACGCGGGCACCTACCCGACCGGCGGGGACTGGGCCGAGCGGTATCTCCAGCCGCTCGCCGACGTCCTCGGCGACCGGGTGCGCTTCGGCTCCAGGGTCACCGGTGTCGCCCGTGCCGGCCGTGACCGGGTGGTCGACGCCGACCGCGAGAGCCGGCCCTTGGTCGTGCATGCCGAGTACGCCGACGGCCGCGAGGAACGTCTGAACGCCCGCGCCGTGATCGACGCCTCCGGCACCTGGGCCACCCCAGGCCCGGCCGGCGGCAGCGGCCTGTCCGCCCTCGGCGAGAAGTCGGCGGCGGACCGTATCACCTACCGCGTCCCCGACCTGAAGGATCCGGCCGTACGCGCTCGTCACGCCGGCAGGCGCACGGCGGTCATCGGCTCCGGAGCCTCCGCTTTCACCGCGCTCGTGGGCCTTGCCGACCTGGCGAAGGCGAGCGACGGTGCGGGCACGCACGGCGTGTGGATCCTGCGCCGCGGCCTCTCCGGCTCCACCTTCGGCGGCGGCGAGGCGGACCAGCTCCCCGCCCGCGGCGCCCTAGGTCTCGCCGCGAAGGCCGCCGTCGACCGGGGCCACGCCGACGCGGTGACCGGTTTCCGCACCGAGGCGATCGAACGCGACGGCGACGGCCGCCTCGTCATCGTCGGCGACGACGGCCGACGCCTCGACCCGGTCGACGAGATCATCGTGCTCACCGGCCTGCGCCCCGACCTCACCTTCCTGAACGAGCTCCGCCTCGGCCTGGACGAGCGCCTCCAGGCCCCGGTCGAGCTCGCCCCGCTGATCGACCCCAACCAGCACTCCTGCGGCACGGTCTACCCGCACGGCGTCAACGAGCTCTCCCACCCGGAGAAGGACGTCTACCTGGTCGGCATGAAGTCCTACGGCCGCGCCCCCACCTTCCTCGCCATGACCGGCTACGAGCAGGTCCGCTCCATCGCCGCGTCCCTGGCCGGCGACCAGGAGGCCGCCGAGCGCGTGGAACTGACACTCCCGGAGACGGGCGTGTGCGGCGGGGCCGGGCTGTTCGACGAGCCGGAGACCGCGCAGGCCGACGGCGGAGGCTGCTGCGCCGCCCCCGCCACCCTCCGGATCGGCGTCGGCGCCCCCGCCACCTCCGGCGGCTGCTGACGCTCCACCACCCACCCCGAGCAGGAGGACCCTCATGTCCCGCATACAGCTCGCCCTGCGCGTCCCCGACCTGACCGCATCCGTCGCCTTCTACACGAAGCTCTTCGGCACCGGGCCGACCAAGCTCCGTGACGGCTACGCCAACTTCGCCATCGCCGAACCTCCGCTCAAGCTCGTCCTCGTCGAAGGCTCGAAAGGGGAGGACACGCGCATGGACCACCTGGGCGTGGAAGTCGAAAGCACCGAGGCCGTCCACGCCGCCACCACCCGCCTGAGCGAAGCCGGCCTCACGACAGCGGAGGAGAACGACACCACCTGCTGCTACGCCCTCCAGGACAAGGTCTGGGTCCACGGCCCCGGTCAGGAGCCGTGGGAGGTGTACGTCGTCAAGGCCGACGCCGACAGCCTCACCAAGCAGCAGGGCAGCACATGTTGCTCCGGCGAGGCCGTAGCCGACGCCGGTGCGCGCGGCCCCGTCACCGCCGGCAACTGCTGCTGACGCTGCACCGACCTTCGCACCAGTGGGGCCGCGACCGGAACCGGGGACCGGTCGCGGCCTCGCCGTCTTCGCGCCCGTCTGCGGCCGTGGCGTCGGCCGTCCACAGACGTGCGGAAGTGACGGTTCCGGCCACGCCGTTGATCCTGAAGTACAGCCACCGGATAGCCTGGGAAAATGCTTACAGAGGTCACCGCGACCCGTTACGTCACGCCCCTGCGCGAGGGCGGCTCGCTGCCCGGGATCGTCGAGGCCGACGACCTCGGTACCTACGTCATGAAGTTCACCGGCGCCGGGCAGGGGCGCAAGACCCTGGTCGCCGAGGTCATCTGCGGGGAGCTCGGGCGGCGGCTCGGGCTGCGGGTGCCCGACCTCGTCACCATCCAGCTCGATCCGGTCATCGGTCTGTCGGAGCCGGACCAGGAGGTGCAGGAACTGCTCAAGGCCAGCGGCGGGCTCAACCTCGGCATGGACTTCCTGCCGGGGTCGCTCGGGTTCGACCCGCTCGCCTACGAGGTCGCGGCGGCCGAGGCCGGGAAGGTGGTCTGGTTCGACGCCCTGATCAACAACGTGGACCGGTCCTGGCGCAACCCCAACATGCTGGTGTGGCACGGGGACCTATGGCTCATCGACCACGGCGCCACCATGATCTGGCACCACAACTGGCCCGGCGCGGCCGCCTCCGCCGCCAAGCCGTACGACGCGTCCGACCACGCCCTCGCCCCCTTCGGCCCGGACGTCGAGGCCGCCGCCGCCGAGCTCGCGCCGCTGGTCACGGAGGAACTGCTCACAGAGGTCGCGGCGCACGTGCCCGACGAGTGGCTGATCGACGAGCCGGGCTTCGACTCCACCGACGCGCTGCGCCGTTCCTACGTCGAGGCCCTGCTGCCGCGTGCCGCGACGATCCACGAGCGGATCACACTGAACGCCCCCACGAAGCAGCGGCCGTCCCAGGCGCCCGGCTGGCTGACCGAACACGCCACGCCGTGGCCGCACGCCACGAAGAACCACGCGCAGACGGACGAGAAGGACGCACGCCGGTGACCGACCGCGATGTTTTCGAGTACGCGCTGCTGCGTGTGGTGCCGCGGGTCGAGCGCGGGGAGTGCTTCAACGCCGGCGTGGTGGTCTACTGCCGCGCCAGGACCTTCGTGGCCGCCCGCACCCACCTGGACGAGGGCAAGCTGCGGGCGCTCGACCCGGAGGCCGACGTGACCGGCGTACGGGCGGCGCTCCACGCCGTGGAGGGCGTCTGCCGGGGCGGCGAGGACGCGGGACAGGCCGCCCATGACGATGCGGGACGGCGCTTCCGGTGGCTGATCGCACCCCGGTCCACCGTCGTCCAGCCGGGCCCGGTGCACACCGGGCTCACGGCCGATCCGGCGGCCGAGGTGGAGCGGCTGCTCGACCTGCTCGTGCGCTGACGGACGCGGCTGATCGATGTGACATGCGCCGTGGATCCCTGGTGCCGTTGACACCGCGTGCCAGGGCTTCTAGCGTCCTGTCTGCCGAAGGTACTAAGCGGTTGCTCAGTCAAGGACCGCGACAGTCGCCGGCACAGGGATTGACGGGCTTCAAGGGCGAGGAGAACCAGAATGTCCACCACCGAGCAGCGTGTGGCTGTCGTTACCGGGGGCGCGCGCGGCATCGGCGCCGCCACGGCCGTCCGGCTCGCGGCCGACGGCCGGGCCGTAGCCGTACTCGACCTCGACGAGGCGGCCTGCAAGGACACGGTCGAGAAGATCACCGCAGCCGGCGGCAAGGCGCTCGCGGTGGGCTGCGACGTCTCGGACGCCGCGCAGGTGGAGGCCGCCGTGGCGCGCGTCGCGGCCGAGCTCGGCGCGCCGACGATCCTGGTGAACAACGCCGGTGTGCTCCGCGACAACCTGCTCTTCAAGATGAGCGAGTCCGACTGGGACACCGTCGTCAACGTGCACCTCAAGGGCGCGTTCCTGATGGCCAAGGCCTGTCAGAAGCACATGGTCGACGCCGGCTTCGGCCGGATCGTCTCCCTGTCCTCGTCCTCGGCACTCGGCAACCGCGGCCAGGCCAACTACGCGGCGGTCAAGGCCGGCCTCCAGGGCTTCACCAAGACCCTGGCCAAGGAGCTGGGCAAGTTCGGCATCACGGCCAACGCCGTCGCCCCGGGCTTCATCGTCACCGAGATGACGGCGCAGACGGCGGCCCGCGTGGGTATGGGCTTCGAGGAGTTCCAGGCCGCCGCCGCCACCCAGATCCCCGTCCAGCGCGTCGGCCGGCCCGAGGACGTCGCGAATGCGATCGCCTTCTTCGCCGGTGACGACGCCGGATTCGTCTCCGGCCAGGTCATGTACGTGGCCGGCGGCCCGCTCAACTGAATCGGGGTTCGAACGACATGGCAGCACAGACGGCAGGGGCGGGGCAGGCCGCGGACAGCGGCAAGGTCGCGCTGGTCACCGGCGCGAGCCGGGGCATCGGGTACGGCATCGCCGAGGCGCTCGTCGCCCGTGGCGACCGGGTGTGCATCACCGGGCGCGGCGAGGAGGCCCTGAAGGAGGCCGTGGAGCGGCTCGGCGCCGACCGGGTCATCGCGGTGGCGGGCAAGGCCCATGACGAGGCCCACCAGGCGGCGGCGGTCGAGCGCACCATGGAGGCCTTCGGCCGCGTCGACTTCCTCGTCAACAACGCCGGCACGAATCCGGTCTTCGGCCCGATCACCGAGCTCGACCTGAACGTGGCGCGCAAGGTCTACGAGACCAACGTGATCTCCGCCCTCGGCTTCGCGCAGCAGACGTGGAAGGCGTGGCAGAAGGAGAACGGCGGTGCGATCGTGAACATCGCCTCGGTCGCCGGTGTCTCCGCGTCGCCCTTCATCGGCGCGTACGGCATGAGCAAGGCGGCCATGGTCAACCTGACGCTCCAGCTGGCGCACGAGCTCGCGCCCTCGGTCCGCGTCAACGCCATCGCACCCGCGGTGATCAAGACCAAGTTCGCGGAGGCGCTCTACGAGGGCCGGGAGGCCGAGGCGGCCGCCGCGTACCCCCTGGGGCGGCTCGGCGTGCCGGCGGACATCGGCGGCGCGGCCGCGTTCCTGACCTCCGAGCAGTCGGACTGGATCACGGGGCAGACACTCGTCGTGGACGGCGGTATCTTCCTCAACGCGGGCGTCCACTGACGCCGAGCGGACCGTCCTGAGGCGGTTTGTTCCTGAATGATCCAAGTGCCCCGCCGGGCCTCCACATTGACCCGGCGGGGCGCTGCGGTATGGTTCGCCGACCCATGGCTGAACGAGGAGCGTGCACGTGTTCTACCGGACCTGTCTGCAGGCCGCTGCAGCCCTAGCGTCCATATCTCTGCTGGCGGGGTGCGGCCTGTTCTCGGACGAGGACGCCGACCGTGAACAGAAGATCTCCGTCGGTACGACCAGCGAGCCGAGCACTCTCGACCCGGCTGCCGCATGGGACGGTTCGTGGGAGTTGTACCGGAACGTCTTCCAGACCCTCGTGAGCTTCCCGACGGGGAGCACCGTGCCGCAGTCCGACGCGGGCGAGTGCCGCTTCGCCGACACCGGCAACAAGGTCTTCGAGTGCGAACTCAAGGAGGGCCTCACCTTCACCAACGGCGACAAGCTCGACGCCGCCGCCGTCAAGCACTCCATCGACCGCATCCGGACCATCGCCGTGCAGGGTGGCCCGAAGGGTCTGCTGGAGTCGCTCGACAAGGTGGAGACGACCGGTGACCGCACCGTGACCTTCCGTCTCAAGACCGCCGACGCGACGTTCCCGTTCATCCTCGCCACCCCGGCCATGTCGATCGTGCCGCCCTCCGAGTACCCGGCCGACAAGCTCCGGGAGGACGGCAAGCTCACCGGCTCCGGTCCGTACGCCCTGGCCTCGTACGAGAAGGGCGACCGGGCGGAACTGACCCGCTTCGCCAAGTACAAGGGCTTCGCGAAGGTCAAGAACGACGCGGTGACGATCCGCTACTTCCAGGACTCCGGCCTCATGATGACGGCCCTGAAGAAGCAGGAGATCGACGCGATCAACCGTGGTCTGACCGCGGAGCAGGTCGTCGAACTCCAGGAGAAGAAGCCGGAGAACGACCACCTCCAGCTGGTCGAGACGGTCGGCGCCGACATCCGCTACCTCGTCTTCAATCCGGCCGACCCCAATGCAGGCAAGCTCGCCGTGCGCCGCGCGATCGCGCAGATCATCGACCGCGGCGCGCTCGTGGAGAAGGTCTACAAGGGCACCGCCGAGCCGCTGTACTCGATGGTCCCCAAGGGCATCGCCGGGCACACCACCGAGTTCTTCGACCGGTACGGCGAGCCGGACGTCAAGAAGGCGGAGGAGATCCTCGAGGACGCGGGCATCACCGGGCCCGTTCCGCTGAGCTTCTGGTTCACCACCGACCGGTACGGATCCGCGACGGCCCCCGAGTTCGCCGAGATCAAGCGGCAGCTCGAAGCCACCGGCCTGTTCAAGATCACGATCCAGGGCAAGCCGTGGGCCGAGTTCCAGAAGGGCTACCAGGCGGGCCAGTACCCCGTCTTCGGCCGTGGCTGGTTCCCGGACTTCCCGGACCCGGACAACTTCATCGCACCGTTCGTCGGCCCGAACAACGTCCTCGGCACCCCGTACGACGCACCGGAGATCGCCGAGCAGCTCGTGCAGTCCCGGCGTGAGAGCGACCGCGGAGCGGTCACCAAGCAGTTCGAGAAGGCGCAGGAGATCCTCGTCGACGACGTTCGCCTGCTGCCGCTGTGGCAGGGCAAACTGTACGTGGCGGCCAGCGAGGAGATCGGCGGCGGCGAGCGTGCTCTCGACCCGCAGACCGTCATGCAGGTGTGGGAGCTGTACCGCAAGGCCAGCTGGTAGGGCTGTCAGTGCCCCCGGGTAGGTTCTGAGATCTCGGTTCCGGGATCTCGGAACCGGCCCATCGACGGAGGTTGTTGACGTGACCGACACCGACATGCTGCCCGAGTCCTGGCGCGGCGTCCTCGGCGAAGAGCTGCAGAAGCCGTACTTCAGGGAGCTCACCGAGTTCGTCGAGAAGGAGCGGGCCAACGGGCCGGTGTATCCGCCGAGTGCGGAGGTGTTCGCCGCGCTGGAGGCCACACCGTACGAGCGGGTGAAGGTGCTCATCCTCGGTCAGGACCCGTACCACGGCGAGGGCCAGGGGCACGGTCTCTGCTTCTCCGTGCGGCCGGGCGTCAAGACCCCGCCGTCCTTGCGCAACATCTACAAGGAGATGCAGAGCGAGCTCGGCCATCCGGTCCCGGACAACGGCTATCTGATGCCGTGGGCACGCCAGGGCGTGCTACTGCTCAACGCGGTGCTGACCGTCCGGGCCGGCGAGGCCAATTCCCACAAGGGCAAGGGCTGGGAGAAGGTGACCGACGCGGTGATCCGTGCGGTGGCCTCCCGGCCGGACCCCGCCGTCTTCGTCCTGTGGGGCAACTACGCGCAGAAGAAGCTGCCGCTCATCGACGAGGAGCGGCATGCCGTGGTGAAGGGGGCGCATCCCTCACCGCTGTCCGCGAAGAAGTTCTTCGGCTCCCGTCCGTTCACCCAGATCAACGAGGCCGTCGCGGCGCAGGGCCACGACCCCATCGACTGGCGCATTCCCGACCTCGGCTGAGGCGCACCCGGCTGACAGGCTCGGGCCGCAGCCCGAGCCTGTGCGGGATCGGCCCCGGCGGCGGCTAGCGTCGGTGTCCTCAAGCAGCACTTCGCCGCGGACGAGGAGGCCACAGTGATGGAGCAGCAGGAGGCGTCGCAGGACATCGTCATGACCCGGATCGGGCAGGCGATGATGCTGTTGCACGGGGGTGACCGCGAGGAGGCGCGTAATCGCTTCGCGCTGCTGTGGTCACAGATCGGCGAGGAAGGGGACGCCCTGCACCGCTGCACCCTCGCCCACTGCATGGCGGACGTCCAGGACGACCCGGCGGACGAGCTCGCCTGGGATCTGCGTGCCCTGTCGGCGGCCGACGGGCTGAGCGACGAACGGCTCGCCCGGCACCAGACACTCGCGGTCCGGGCCCTGTACCCCTCGCTCCATCTGAACCTGGCGGCGGACTACGTCAAGCTGCACCGCCCCGAGGAGGCGCGCGCCCATCTGGAGCGGGCACGCGCGTCCACGGACGCCCTGGCGGACGACGGTTACGGCCGCGGGGTGCGGGCCGCCATCGACCGCCTGGAGCGCACCCTGGGGGCAGGCTGAGCCGGTTGCCGCCCTCGCCCGGTCACTCGCCCGTGGCGCCGTCGATGTGCTCGCGCAGCAGGTCGGCGTGGCCGTTGTGGCGTGCGTACTCCTCGATCATGTGGGTGAGGATCCAGCGCAGGCTGAACGCCTCGCCGCCGCGGCTGCGGGACACCGACAGGTCGTCGAGTTCGTGCGCCGCGGTGACCTTGCGGGCGTCGGCGACCTGGGTGAGCCAGGTCGTGTGCGCCTCGGCCCAGGTGTCCTGTTCGGTGACATGGAAGTCCCCGTCCCGGTCCTCCTCCGTTGAGTACAGGTCGGGAAGGTCCTCGTCGTCCATGATCTCGCGGAACCAGTAGCGCTCGACCTCGGCGAGGTGTCGCACGAGCCCCAGCAGGGTGAGCTCCGACGGTGCAAGCGAGGCCGTCCGCAGCTGCGCGTCGTCCAGACCGGCGCACTTCATGATCAGGGTCTCGCGGTGGTAGTCCAAGAAGCCTTCCAGCATGGCGCGTTCGCCGGCGGTGGTGGACGGCTCGGTACGTGTGTCTGTGGTCATGGCGATCATCCTGCGTCACCTCCCGCCGCGCTGCCAGGAGTTATTCGCTCTGGCCGGCTTGCGCGCCGAGCAGACCGCGCAACAACTCCTGGAAACCCTTGCGCAGTTCTTCCAGGCTCGGTACCGCCGCGTGGTACGCGCCGACGGCGCAGGCGAACATCAGCCCCTCGCACCATGCGACGAGGGACAGGGCGTGGCGTTCCGGCTCGGGTGAACCCGCTTCGGCCATCAGCGCGTTGAGCGGGGTGCGGAAGCGGCTGCCCGTCCGGTCGTAGAACTCGCGCAGTTCCGGGCGCCGGGTTGCCTCCAGAGCCAGTTCGTAGCGGGCGACAAGCAGTTCGCGGTGGCCCGTGAGATAGCGGTGCAGGGCGAGCGCCATGGCGTCCAGCAGGTCGGCCCTGCCGCCGAGTGCGGGCGGCAGGGCCGCCACGGTGAGGACGGCCGCCTCGCGGTCCGCCAGCCGGCGCACCGCCGCCTCGAGCAGCGCCTGACGGGTGCGGGCGTGGTTGGAGGTCGAGCCTTGCGGCAGCCCTGCCGCCTCGTCCACGGCGCGGTGGGTGAGCCCGCGCATCCCGCGCTCTGCGAGGAGCGCGAGCGCGGTGTCGGCGATGAGTTCTGCCCGTGGGGCGCCGGGCGGGGCGGTGCGTGCGGCCATGCCGTCAATCTACCGCCGGAACTACAGATGTAGTAGCTTGGCCATGGCACTACATCTGTAGTAACCGAGTGGAGGAGCAGCCATGCCCGTACCGCGTAAAGCCGCACACGCAGTCGTTGTCGGCAGTGGGATCGGCGGCCTCACCGCGGCCGTCGCCCTGCGGCAGCACGGCTGGCAGGTCACCGTCCTGGAAAAGGCCGCGTCCCTCGAGCCCGTCGGCGCGGGCATCGGACTCGCCCCCAACTCCCAGCGCGCACTGGACGTCGTCGGACTCGGCGACGAGGTCCGCGGCCTAGCCGCCTGGCAGGGCCCCGGCGGTATGCGCACCCCCGCCGGCCGCTGGCTGTCCCGCATCGACAGCGCCGCCGCCGCGGAACGGTTCGGCGGACCCCTCGTGCTCGTCCACCGCGCCACTCTGATCGACCGGATCGCCCGCCGGCTGCCCGAGGGCACCGTCCGCACCGGCTGCCCCGGTGAAGTGGCCGACGCGGGGACCGCCGGTGGACGCCCGGCCCGGGTGACCACACCCGACGGCGACATCGAGGCGGACCTCGTCATCGGCGCCGACGGCATCCACTCCGCCGTGCGCGGCGCCCTCTTCCCCGACCACCCGGGGCCCGCGTACTCAGGGATGACGACCTGGCGCGTGGTCGGCCCCGCGCCGGAGCAGCCCTTCGAGCCGCACGAGACCTGGGGCCCCGGCTCCCTCTGGGGCACCCAGCCCCTCAAGGACGGCCGGATCTACGCCTACGCGGCCGCCGTCGCCCCGCAGGGAGGCAAGGCGCCGGACGGCGAGAAGGCCGAGCTGCTGCGCCGGTTCGGCGACTGGCACGACCCCGTCCCCGGCGTCATCGCCGCCGCCGCACCCGAGAGCGTGCTCCGCAACGACGTCCACCACATGATCCGGTCGCTGCCCGCCTTCCACCGCGGCCGCACCGTGCTCCTCGGCGACGCCGCGCACGCCATGGCCCCGACGCTCGGCCAGGGCGGCAACCAGGCCATCGAGGACGCGATCGTGCTCGCCCACCACACGGCCACCGGCCTCGACCTCGGCGCCGGGCTCGCCGCCTACAGTGCCGAGCGGCAGCCCCGTACCACGGCGATCGTCCGGAAGTCGGCCCAGGTCGCCCGGCTGATGTCCCTGCGCGGCGCACCCGCCGTCGCCGTCCGCGACGCCCTCATGTCCGCGGTCTCCCGCCTCGGCCCCGGCCTGATGCTGCGGACCTTCGACGGCATCGCCGACTGGCGGCCCCCACGGCGCACGTATGCTGCCGGAGCACAGGACGCGCACGGAGAGCCAGGCGCGCACGAAGAACAACCGGCACGGCGGTGAACCGGCCGGGCATGTGAGGGGGAACCCCGTGAAGGTCGGCTGCATCGGGCTCGGCGACATCGCGCGGAAGGCGTACCTGCCGGTGCTCACCACCCTGCCCGGGGTGGAACTGCACCTGCAGACCCGCACGCCGGCCACCCTTGCCCGGACGGCGGAGACCCACCACATCCCCGTCGAGCGGTGTCACACCGACCTGGACCCGCTCCTCGCACAGGGACTGGACGCGGCCTTCGTCCACGCGTCGACCTCCGCCCACGCCGAGATCGTCACCCGGCTCCTCGAAGCGGGCGTGGCGACCTACGTCGACAAGCCGCTCGCCTACGAACTGGCCGACTCCGAGAGGCTGGTGGCGCTGGCGGAGGAACGCGGCACCAGCCTCGCCGTCGGCTTCAACCGCAGGTTCGCCCCCGGCTACGCGCAGTGCCTCGAGCACCCGCGTGAACTGATCCTGATGCAGAAGAACCGCGTCGGCCTCCCGGAGGACCCGCGCACCCTCGTCCTCGACGACTTCATCCACGTCGTCGACACCCTGCGCTTCCTCCTCCCGGGAACCGTCGAGCACACCGACGTACGCGCACGGATCGTCGGCGGCCTGATGCACCACGTCGTCCTCCAGCTGTCGGGGGACGGATTCACCGCCATCGGCCTCATGAACCGGATGAGCGGCTCCACGGAGGAGATCCTCGAGGTCTCGGGTCAGGACTCCAAGCGCGAGGTCCGCAACCTCGCCGAGATCGTCGACCACAAGGGCCAGCCCAGCGTCCGGCGGCGGGGCGACTGGGTGCCGGTGGCCCGCCAGCGCGGCATCGAGCAGGTCGTGCACTCCTTCCTCGACTCCGTGCGCACGGGGAAGGTCCTCAGCGCACAGGACGCGCTGAGGACTCACGAGCTGTGCGAGCGAGTGGTCCGCCTGGCCCTCGAGCAGGCCGCCTGAGGGTACGCACACCGCCGACGGCGGCCAGCACGGCCAGCAGCGCCACCGACGCGTACACCGGCCAGTCGCCGAACCGGACGTAGAGCGTGGTCCCGGACACCAAGGGCACCTCGTAGACCGCGGCGGTGGCGCTCTCCGTCGAGAGCGGTGCTCCCACCCGGTCGCCGCCCGCCCCGTACACCGCGCTCACGCCGGTGAGCGTGGCATGCACCATCGGCCGGCCGCTCTCCGCCGCGCGCAGCGCCGCCAGCGACGCGTGCTGCTCGGGTGCCCAGCTCTCCTGGAACGACGACGTCGCCGACTGGGCCACCAGCACCTGCGCGCCGTCCCGTGTCAGCCGCCTGCTCATGTCGGGGAACGCCGACTCGAAGCAGACCAGCGGGCCGAGCCGCAGACCGGGCGCCCGCGTGCCGTCGTCCGGCAGCGTCATCACCACCGGGGCACGCCCCCGCAGCCGGTCCTCGCCCGCCGCCCGGCCCACCGACGTGGCCCAGCCGAGCACCGACCGGGCAGGGATGTACTCACCGAACGGGACGAGCCGCATCTTGTCGTACCGGTCCCCGGTCGGGCCGTCGGGGCCGACGAGCACCGAACTCTTGTAGATCCCCGGCGCACCCGAGGCGCCCTCGCTCCGTGCGTCCACATTGACCAGCACCGGTGCGCCGATCTCACCGGACAGGGCGGCCAGGCGCTCGGCCAGATCGGGCCGCGCCCGCAGGTCCGCGCCGACGCTGCTCTCGCCCCAGACCACCAGATCGGGATCGCGGCCCTTCAGCTCGCGCGTCAGCTCCTCGCCGCGGTCGAAACGCCGCTCCGCGCTGAGCATGCCGCCGACGACGCCCGGCTGGACCACCGCGATCCTCGCCCGGCCCGCTTCACGCGGCTGCGGCGCCCACGCCCACACCAGGGTCACGCCGGTCGCGCAGAGGACGACCGCCGCCACAGCGGCCCTACGGGCGCTCCTGACCGCCACGAGCAGCACGACCACCGTGTTGACGGCCACCACCAGCAGGCTCACCAGCCAGACACCGCCGACCGAGGCGACCCGCAGAGCCGGCGTCACCTCCCACTGACTCGCGCCCAGCAGGCCCCACGGGCCGCCGAGCCCCTCCCAGGAGCGAACCAGTTCGATCATGAGCCAGCCCGCGGGCACGGCGCCGACGGCCACCGCCGCCCGGGCCGTCGACGGCGTCCCGCCGAGCATGACCCGCACGAGCACCCCCCACGGCGCGCACAACAGCCCCAGCAGCGCCGCCAGCACCAGCAGGAAGACATGGAGGCTCGGCAGCAGCCAGTGATGCATGGCCATCATGAAACCGGCACCGCCGAGCCAGCCCTCGAACGCCGCACGACGGGCGGTGGGCGCGGTGCGCAGCAGCAGCATCCACGGGACCAGCGCGAGAAAGGCGAACCACCACAGCGACGGTTCCGGAAAGGCGAGCGCGGGCAGCGCACCGGCCACGAACGCGACGGCGCCCCGCGAGCCCCGCGAACGGAGAAACTGCTCGTGCCACCCGTCGTGCCGCGTCCTGTCCCGCCTGCCGACCGGAATCCGCATGCAGCGCCTCCTCGTCCGGCCTCGAGGGGCCACGAGCCGTTCACCACCAGTGTGCGCGAAGATCGGCGTCGGCGAACAGTGCGCCTCACCCGCCCCAGGCGCCACCGACATACGCGTCGTAGCGGGTCTCTCGGCCGACAGCGCGACTCCGTCGTGTCCCGCGTCGCCGGGTCCCGCCCTCCGGTGCCCGGTGTCGGCGGGCGCCGCAACCGTGCCGCGTCATGCCTCGCCCAGCTTCCCGCCGCCGCGTCGCCACCTCTCCTCGATCACCAGGGACCGCAGCCGCCAGCCGGCCTCCTCGCGGATCAGAACGAAGTTGTAGCGACCGCCCGAAACGAACTCGTCACCCGATTCGGTCCGCATCGGATTGAGGTAGTCGGCGCGCACCTCGGCCCGGTCACCCGGATACCCGTCCAGGTCCTGGACGGTCACCCGCCGGTTCACGATGAGGTGCTGGCGGACGGGAAAGAGCCGCATCGCACGTGCCAACCACTCGGCGACCTCGGCCGCCGGCCCCTCGATACCCCCGGAGCCGCGGTAGTCGGCCCGGCCGTCGCCCGTGAACAGCGCACGGTAGGCCTCCCAGTCGCCGTCGTCGACGGCCACCGCGTAGTCGGTGACGACATCGTCGACGGCAAGCCTGTCCATCACGGTCGCGAGATCCACGCGCTGTGTCATCGGCTCAGTGTCGGCCAAGCGGCCTGCCAGGCCAAGAGCCGTGCGCACCCGTCACCCGCACGGCGTCGGCAACCGGCCACACCCCACTCCCGCAGCACGCTGCGACTCGACCGCCGTCTTCGGCGGGCCGTGCATGCCGCGGTCGGCGAAGGAGGCCACGGCGGAGGGGCACCTGGAGCCGACCGTGCTCACGCCGCCGCCCCGGCTCGGCGGGGGCGGGTGGGGGCACGCTCGGCGGTGTGCGCGAGACCTCCCGCGCCCGGTACAGCCGTTGGCAGCGGGCCGACGCCTGAGCGGCCCGCTGGGAATCAGCGCCGTACTGCCTTGAGCACGACGAACTTGGGATCGCCGGCGACCACTTCGCAGTTGCCGAACAGCCGCCGCAGCCGCACGTGGTAGCCGAGATGCCGGTTGCCGACCACCCACAGCTCACCGCCGGGACGCAGCGCACGGCGCGCGTCGGCGAACATCCGCCGGGCCGCCGTGTCGGTCGTCGCGCGGTGCGAGTGGAACGGAGGGTTGTTCAGCACGACGTCCACCGACGCGTCCGCGAGGGCGGACAGCCCGTCGCCGACGAGGAACTCCGCTGTGCCGGACGGCACGTTGTCGTGGAAGGTGGCCTCCGCCGAGGCCACGGCGGAGTACGACTCGTCGACGAACGTCACCTCGGCGCCGGGATCGGCCAGCGCGGCCGCCGTGCCGACCACGCCGTTGCCGCAGCCCAGGTCCACGATCCGCACCGGGCCGCGGCCCCGCGGCAGGTGGCGCAGGAAGAAGCGGGTGCCGATGTCGAGGCGTTCCGCGCAGAAGATGCCCGCGTGGTTGGTGACGGTGCGGCCCGCGAGGACGCCGGTGTCGGACGGCAGGGCGTACCGCAGCGGCCACGGGCTCGGGAGCCGGGGGAGGGCCGTGTCGGGGGTGCAGAAGATCAGCCGGGCCTTCTTCGCCGCGAGTGACGTCCTGGTCGGCCCGATGATGCGCTCGAACAGCTTCAGCGTGGACGTGTGGATCTCCGTGACCATGCCCGTGCCGACGACGACGGTGTCCGCGTCCACGGACGGCGCCAGCCGGTGCAACTGGTCCTCGAGGAGCGCGAGGCTCTTCGGCACGCGGATCAGGAGCACGTCGATGTGCTCCGGCGGTTCGTCCCGCGCGGTGAGCAGCCTCACCACGCCCGGCTCGACGCCGGCTCGGCGCAGATTGCCGCGGGTCGCCTCCTGGCCGAGGAACGAATCGGTGATCTGGACGGTCTCGCCCGTCCCGTGGGCGGCGAGGGAGGTGACCAGGGCGCCCCATCGGTCGCCGACGACGGCCACCGTGCCGGACAGGTCCGTCGGCGCCGCGTCGTCGATGCCGTGAAGATGGCGCAGCAGGTACTCGTCGGCGGCGTCCCAGGCGCGGAGCGTGTCGCGCGGGTCCTCGGGGAAGCGGGCGAGCTCGTACGCGCCCCATGGCGTGGTCAGACGGTTCATCGTGCACTCAGGCTAGCCGAGCGGGGGAGGGCGGCTGCCCGGTCACGGGCGTCGTGGGCGGGCAGCGGCACGGGGCGCGGCCGCCGCCCGCTGGGCGCTACGCGGCGCGCTGTACGTCCTCGCGTGCCGCAGCGGCCCACTCCACCACCAGTGCCTCGTACTCCGGACGCCGGTCCTCGGGGAGTGCGCCGTCGGCCCACAGCTCTCGGATCCGTGCGTTCAGCTCGGATGCGGACAACGAGGTTTCGGATTCGGACTCGCGGGGAAAGGCGGACATGTCTGCCAGGTTACGGCCTTCGCCCCGCGTCCGTCTTCCGCGCGAACTGCTCGCTCAGCCCGCCGACTCACCCGCGTGCGGGCTCAGCACATCCGTCCCCACCAGGATGTACAGCAGGATTCCGAGCAGAATCCGGTAGATCACGAACGGCATGAAGCTCTTCGTAGTGATGAATTTCATGAACCAGGCGATCACCGCGTAGCCCACACCGAAGGCGATGATCGTCGCGAAGATCGTCGGCCCCCAGGACACATGGCCACCCTCGCCCGCGTCCTTCAACTCGAACAGTCCCGAGGCGAGCACGGCGGGGATCGCCAGCAGGAACGAGTAACGGGCCGCCGCCTCACGGGTGTAGCCCATCAGCAGACCGCCGCTGATCGTGGCGCCGGAGCGGGAGACGCCCGGGATCAGCGCCATCGCCTGGCAGACGCCGTAGACCAGACCGTCGCGGACGCTCAGGTCCTTCAGCGTCTTGCGCTCCTTGACCACCCGGTGCCGGCCACCCGCCTCGTCGCGGGCGGCGAGCCGGTCCGCGAAGCCGAGGACGATGCCCATCACGATGAGGGTCGTGGCGATGAGCCGCAGATCACGGAACGGGCCCTCGATCTGGTCCTTCAGCGTGACGCCGAGCACACCGATCGGGATGGAGCCGACGATCACGAGCCAGCCCATCTGCGCGTCGTGGTCGCTGCGCATCGCCTTGTCGGTGAGCGAGCGGAACCACGCGGACACGATCCTCGCGATGTCCTTGCGGAAGTAGATGAGGACGGCCGTCTCCGTGCCGATCTGGGTGATCGCGGTGAACGCGGCCCCCGGGTCGTGCCAGCCCGCGAACGCGGCGGTGAGCCGGAGATGCGCGCTGGAGGAGATGGGAAGAAACTCCGTCAGCCCCTGGACGAGCCCGAGGATGAATGATTCGAACCAAGACATGAAAGCTACGCCACCCAAGAGCTGATCACGGTCTGTCAGGCGCGCGCGAAGGCACATGACCCGTGAGATACGACTCACGTACGTCATCGGGCCGGCGCCGGTTGGCAGCGTAGCGCCCCAAAATGAAGGGCTTGCCGCAGCCCCCGCCACGGAGTCGGGAGACGTACCCGCCCGCGCCTGTCAGGCGGGGGTCCGAACACCCCGGCGCCCGGCCGCCGGGCGGCGTCCCGAGGCGCGTGCGTCAGCGGCCGGAGACTCCTACGCCGTGACCCGTCCGGTGCCTTCGGCGACGCGGCTGTCGCTGCCGGGGCCTTCGGCACCGTGGGAATCGGCGGTGTCGGCGCCTCCGGCTTCGGCGGTGCGGCCTTCGGTGCCGCGCAGGCGGTGGCGCTTGGTCCAGGCGACCGCGGCCGCGGCCAGGCCCGTCACCACGATGAAGCCCATCGCGATCAGGAAGGCCGGCGACGTGGGCGAACCCGCCCGGCTGCCGGCGACGACGTACGCCGCCGTGTTGGGGATCGAGCCCAGACCGGTCGCGAGGAGAAAGGGCACATAGCCCATGCGGGACACGGCCGCGCAGTAGTTGGCGGCGGCGAACGGCACACCGGGGAACAGCCGGATCGCCAGCATCGAACGGAAACCGTGCCGGCTGAGCTGACCGTCGGCGGCCTTCAGCCAGCGGCCACGCAGCAGCGGCCGGAGCGCTTCCTGACCGAGCAACCGGCCCAGCGTGAAGGCGATTCCGGCGCCCAGCACCGTGCCGGCGAGCGCCGCCGCGAGCCCGGCCTGCGAGCCGAACAGCGCCCCCGCCGCCAGATTGAGGATGGGCCGCGGCACGAAGGCCGCCGTGCACACCCCGTACCCGACGCCGAACAGCACCACGGCCGCCGGCCCGCCCAAGTGCGGCGGCCAGCCGGCCGAGAGCAGCCGCTGCGGCTCGTAGAGCAGGACCGTCACCGCCGCGGAGGCAAGCACCACCGCGAGAAGGGTCAGCCGCGACCATGGCGAGAACAGGGCCCTGGAGCAGCGGAAGGCGAGACCGGATGCCGGCCTGGGGACGGGGTCGAGCATCCGGGGAGACTAACCGACAGCCGCCCGTGATCGCCTTATTGTGTGCCGTATGACGCACGTCGTACCGCGAAGCGATCTCGCCGACACCGTCATGGCCCGGCTCGTCGTCGTGTACCCGGCCGCGGGGGACGCCGAGCGTGCCGCCAAGGCCGCCGCGTACATGAAGGGCGTCGCCCCGTTCCTCGGGATCCCCACGCCCGCACGGAGAAAGCTGTCGCGCACGGTCCTCGCCGGCACACCCCGGCCCGACGAGGCCGACTGCACGGCCGTGGCGCTGCGCTGCTGGGAACTGCCCGAGCGGGAGTACCACTACTTCGCCGTCGACTATCTCCGCCGTCACGCCGGCCGCTGCTCCTCCGGCTTCCTGCCCGTGGCACGCGGGCTCGTCACCACCGTGCCCTGGTGGGACACCGTCGACATGCTCGCCGTCCATGTCGTCGGGCCCCTGGTGGCAGCCGATCCGGCGCTCGGTGAAGTGATGGACGAATGGATCGACGACGAGGACATGTGGGTGGTGCGCACGGCACTCCTGCACCAACTGCGCTTCCGGGCCGCGACGGACAGCGCCAGGCTGTTCGACCACTGCCTCCGCCGGGCCGGGCACCCGGACTTCTTCGTCCGCAAGGCGATCGGCTGGGCACTGCGCGAGTACGCGAGGACAGACCCCGACGCCGTACGGCAGTTCGTCGACGGCGCACGCGACCGCCTGTCGCCGCTGTCCGTCCGCGAGGCGCTCAAGCACCTCTGAGGGGCGCCGGTGCCGGCTGATCGCACTGCTTGCGGCGGGCGCCCGGCCGGGTCCCCCCGCCGGGCCGCTTCTGCGTGAACGGCCGTGCCGGGAAAACCGTTCGACGGCCGCACCCGCACCGGGTGATCATTCACCCATGTTCCGGTACGCCTTCCTCGCAGCGCCGTCCGCATTCGCGGACGCGCCGAAGGCTGCCGTTCTCCCC
Organism: Streptomyces sp. WAC00040; assembly: GCF_056835925.1. Lineage (NCBI taxonomy): Bacteria > Bacillati > Actinomycetota > Actinomycetes > Kitasatosporales > Streptomycetaceae > Streptomyces > Streptomyces sp. WAC00040. The sequence continues at coordinate 528,183 of NZ_JAKQZE010000003.1, read as the reverse complement.
GCAGCCGATGCTGCCGCAGCGCCCCTCGACGGCGCCCGAAGCTGACCCTTCCCGGATCGTCCGGCGGACCCCACAGGGGGAGGGTCGGCCAGGCCCAGGGGTCCCACACTTCGAGTTCCGGGAAGGAACCATCGCGCCATGCCCAAGACGGCATACGTGCGGACCAAGCCGCACCTCAACATCGGCACCATGGGCCACGTCGACCACGGCAAGACCACCCTGACCGCCGCCATCACGAAAGTCCTCAGCGAGCGGGGGAGCGGCACGTTCGTGCCCTTCGACAGGATCGACCGGGCGCCCGAGGAGGCCGCGCGGGGCATCACCATCAACATCGCGCACGTCGAGTACGAGACCGACACCCGTCACTACGCCCACGTGGACATGCCGGGCCATGCCGACTACGTCAAGAACATGGTCACCGGTGCCGCCCAACTGGACGGGGCGATCCTCGTCGTCTCGGCGCTCGACGGGGTCATGCCGCAAACCGCGGAGCACGTCCTGCTGGCCCGCCAGGTGGGCGTCGACCACATCGTCGTCGCCATCAACAAGGCCGACGCGGGCGACGACGAGTTGACCGACCTCGTCGAGCTGGAGGTCCGGGAACTGCTGACCGCACACGGGTACGGCGGCGACGCGGCGCCGGTCGTGCGCGTCTCCGGGCTGCGGGCGCTCGAGGGCGAGCCGCGCTGGACGGCCGCAGTGGAGGCACTGCTCGACGCCGTCGACACCTATGTGCCGATGCCCGTCAGGTACACCGACGCGCCGTTCCTGCTGCCCGTGGAGAACGTGCTCACCATCACGGGGCGCGGGACCGTCGTCACCGGTGCCGTCGAGCGGGGCACCGTACGGGTCGGCGACCGCGTGCAGGTGCTCGGCGCGGACACCGAGAGCGTGGTGACAGGACTGGAGACCTTCGGCAAGCCGATGGAGTCGGCGGAGGCGGGGGACAACGTGGCACTGCTGCTGCGCGGCCTCCACCGCGACCGTGTCCGGCGCGGTCACGTCGTCGCCGCGCCCGGCAGCGTCGTACCGAGCCGGCGCTTCACCGCGCAGGTGTACGTGCTCTCGGCCCGTGAGGGCGGACGGACCACACCCGTCTCCACCGGCTATCGGCCGCAGTTCTACATCCGCACCGCGGACGTCGTCGGCGACATCGACCTCGGCGCGGCGGGCGTGGCACGGCCCGGGGAGACGGTCGCGTTGACCGTCGAGCTCGGCAGGGACGTCCCGCTCGAGCCGGGGCTCGGCTTCGCGATCCGCGAGGGCGGCCGCACTGTCGGCGCGGGCACGGTGACGACCGTGCTGTGAGACGGGGGCGGCGGGACGGGGACAATGGCCCGGTGAACGAGCCGATCCCCGTCCTGTGCGCCGTCGATGGCGGCACCGCCAAGCTCATGCCCGACGTGGACCGGGAGCGGGCCTGGCTGCTGACCGTCGACGGCGCCCCGCAGTCGTACGTCGACCTGGACGATCCGACGCACCTCGAGTTCGAGTACCTGCGCCGGCTCGGCCACGTCGTCGACTGCGTGGCCGACGAGGGTGCACCGCTCTCCGTACTGCACCTCGGCGGCGGCGCCCTCACCCTGCCGCGCTACATCGCGGCGACCCGGCCCGGCTCCCGTCAGGACGTGGTCGAGTACGACGCAGGGCTCGCCGCCCTGGTCGCCGAGCACCTGCCGCTGCCCGAGGGGTCCGGCGTCACCGTCCACCGGGACGACGCGCGGAAGTGGGTCGAGGGGGCGGCGGCGGACTCCGTGGACATGGTGGTGGCGGACGTCTTCGGCGGCTCCCGGGTCCCGGCGCACCTGACCACGGTCGAGTACGCGAGGGCAGCGGAACGGGTGCTCCGGCCGGGCGGTGTCTACGCCGCCAACCTCGCCGACGGCGCGCCGTTCACCTTTCTCCGCTCCCAACTGGCCACCTTCGCGGAGGTCTTCACCGAGCTCGCCCTGATCGCGGAACCGTCCGTACTGAGGGGACGCCGCTTCGGCAACGCGGTGCTGCTCGCCTCGCAGTCGCCGATCGACACGGCGCCGCTGGCACGGCGGACGGCGTCGGACGCCTTCCCGGCCCGGGTCGAGCAGGGGGCGGCGCTCGCGCGGCTGCGGGGCGACGCGGGGCCGGTGGACGACACGACGGCGGTGCGGTCGCCGGAGCCGCCGGACGGGACGTTCACCGTCGGGTGACGGTCCGCTGCCGGGGCGCTTTCCCCGCCCCCACCCCTTCCCGAAACGGGCTCCGCGCGGACCCGCCACCGCGCTCCGCGCGGTGTTTCGGGGGCTCTGCCCCCGGACCCCCGCGCCTCAAACGCCGGCGGGGCCGGAGCAGCCAGGCAACTTCAGCCCGTGGGGCACCTCCCACGGCCGCCAAGCCGTAGGACACCGTACGAAGCGCGGTACGAGGTCCGGGGGCCTGCCCCGGTTCGGGAAGGGGCGGAGTGGGGAACAGCCCGCCGCAGGCGGCACGCGCCCGCCCGCTACGCCTGCGGCGCCGCTTCCTTCGACAGCGTCGGCGTCGACGGCCCGCCCGCCGCGACCGTCGCCCCGCGCCGCTTCAGGTTCCGTACGTCCGGAACGAGCAGCACCGCCGCCGTCACGACCACCACCAGCGCCGCGCACCCCAGCAGGGACGCCCTCCGTCCGAACAGGGACTCCGCCGGGCCGGCGAGCGCCGTGGCGAGCGGCAGCATCGCGACCGAGCCGAACCAGTCGTAGGCGGAGACTCGCGAGAGCATGTCCTCGGGAATCTCCTGGTGCAGCGCCGTCATCCAGGCCACACCGAACACCTCGATGGCCACGCCGCTGACGAACATCACCACCGCGAGGCCCTCCACCTGGAGGGGCACCGCGAGAGCCGCGGACGGCGCCGCGAGGGGGAAGACGCACAGCGTTCCGGCGAGCAGCAGCCGTCGCGGTTTCCACCGCATCATCAGCAGCGCTCCGCCGAGCGTGCCCACGCCGAACGCCGCGAGCGCCACACCCCAGGGCGCCGCGCCGCCGAGTTCGTCCCTGGCGACCAGGGGCCCGTAGACGGACTCGGCCGCTCCCACGACGGCGACGACCACCGAGAACTGTGCCACGATCGCCCACAGCCACGGTCTGGCGACGAACTCCTTCCAGCCGTCGCGCAGGTCGGCGAGCAGCCCGCCGCCCGCTTCCCGGGGTCTGATGTGGCTCACGTCCAGGAACGCCCGCAGCGCGCCCGCGACCGCGAAGGCCGCGGCGTCCACGGCGAGGACCCAGCCCGGTCCGATCGCGGCGATCATCGCGCCGCCGAGCGCGGCCCCGCCGATGGCCGCGCCGTGCATGGCCATCCGGAACAGGGCGAAGGCCCGGCTCGCCTGCTCGCCGCTGACGCTGGACATCAGCATGCCCTCTGCGGCGGGGTTGAAGAACGCCTGGCCGGTGCCGCACAGCGCGGTCAGCAGCATCATCTGCCACAGCTGTGGTTCGCCGGACAGTACGACGAAGGCGAACAGCGCCTGCGAGACGCAGTTGAGGGCGTTGGCCGCGACCATCACCCGGTGTCGCGGAAGCCGGTCGGCGATCGCGCCGCCGATGAGCAGGAACAGCACCAGCGGGAGGGTGCGGGCTGCGGCCACCAGGCCGACGTCCCCGCCGTCGCCGCCCGCCTGAAGCACCGCGAACGCCGCCGCGATCAGCGCACCATGGCTACCCAGGTTGGTGATGATCGCGGCGGCGGTCAGCAGTGTGTAGTTGCGGCCCGCCCACTCGGGGCGGCGCGATGTGCGGCGTGGCGCGGCAGCGGGAGATGTCACCGGAGGACTATCCCCGGTGTCGCCCGGACTTGCCAAACGACTTGTCGCGCCTCATCCCGTGGACGGCGGTCGGCGGCTCAGCCCGAGCTGCCGGCCAGCCGAACGGTGCTGAGGATCTGCTGGATCGTGGCGTCGGGTACCTCGTCAGGCACGCCCGTGTTGGAGTACAGCACCCAGCTGGCGAAGTCACCCTTCTCGTTCTTGAAGCTGAACGCGATCGACTTCCCGTCCGTCTCGCACTTGTTCTCCTTCTTCACACCGAGGGCTGTGGCTGTGGAGACGCTGCCCTTGAGGCCCGACTTCGTCGTGTAGTCGACGGCCTTGGTGATCTTGACGGTTCCCTCGGGCTCCGTCTGGGCGTAGGCGGCCCAGGCCCAGTTGCCGGCCTCGTTGTAGGCGGCCTCCGCGGTGCTCTTGGCGCCCTTGCCGCCCTTGGTGCCGGTGCCGGCCACCCCGTAGTCCTCTTCGCTGCCGTCCTTGTCGGAGTCGAAGAGACACCACTTGCTCTTGAAGTGGGCGGGTGCGGACATAACCACGACGGGTGAGCCGTCGCCCTTCTTCTCGTCCTCGAAGCCGGTGGCCGTGCCGGAGCTCGACACCTCCCACTCCGCCGGCACGTCGAACTGGGTGCCGTGCTTGGGGTTGGTGACGACCTTCCAGCCGGCGACGGTGGGCTTGGCCTCACCGCCGCGCGGGTTGCCCGTCGGCGACGGGGCCGGTTCGTCCGAGCCCTTCGGCTTGTCAGAGGCGTTCGGGTCGGCCGGCTGCGAGGCGGCGACGTCACCGCCCTTGCCCGACGACTTCTCGTCGTCCGGCAGTACGACGATGCCTGTCACGACGGCGGTCGCGACGACCGCGGTGGCCGCCACGATCGCGATGATCGTCGTCTTCCTCTTGTCGTCACCCGCCGGCTGCGGCGCTCCCGGCGTCTGGCCGGGCACGGCGTACTGCGGCGCGGTCGGCTGCTGGTACGGGTTGGGCTGCTGGTACCCCTGCTGCTGGTATCCCGGCTGCTGGTACGGATTCGGCTGCTGGTACCCCGGCTGCTGGTACGGGTTCTGGTCCTGCGGGTTCTGCTCGCCCCCGGGCGGCTGCTGTCCTGGCCACATGGCCAGTAACCATAGAGGTGCGGCCGTGGCTCTTCCACGTCCGGGCCCCGCGGGGGATGGCCAAGCGCATCTACTCGTGGGTAACATCCGGGGCATGAGCGCAGACCAGATGTCCATCGGCGAACTGCTCGCCGCCACCGTCCCGATGGTCAAGACCCTTAATCTCGAGTACCTCGAGACGACCGCGGAACGAGCCGTGCTCCGGCTGCCGGACCAGCCCGAGTACCACAACCATGTCGGCGGGCCGCACGCCGGCGCGATGTTCACCCTCGCCGAGTCGGCGAGCGGCGCCGTCGTCCTGGCCGCGTTCGGTGACCAGCTGAGCCGCTCGGTGCCGCTTCCGGTGAAGGCGGAGACCAGCTACAAGAAGCTCGCCAAGGGCGTCCTCACGGCGACCGCGACGCTCGGCCGCCCCGTTGCCGACGTCGTCGAGGAGCTGGACGCAGGGGAGCGCCCCGAGTTCCCCGTCACGGTCGCCATCCAGCGCGCCGACGGTGCCGTGACCGGCGAGATGCACATCGTCTGGACCCTTCGCCCCAACAGCTGAGCGCGTTCCCGCACCGCACAGGGCCGCCCGGCACCCCTGAGGTGACCGGACGGCCCTTCGCGCGCAGTGACGCACCTGGCCAAAGGTGTGCCCCGCGCCGCCTCGGCCTGTGCGGGCCCCGCTCCCGCGCGGTGGGCTCTCGGGCCTCAGTCCTTGTGCGCGTCCCGGTGCTGGGCGGCCAGGTCCAGATAGACCGCCGCGTTGAGCTTGATGCCCTCCTGCTCCTCCTCCGTCAGCTCCCGCCGCACCTTCGCCGGCACTCCGGCCACCAGGGAGCCGGGCGGCACCTGCATCCCCTGCGGCACGAGGGCCTGTGCCGCGATCAGCGAACCCGCGCCGATGTGAGCCCCGTTGAGGACCGTGGCTCCCATGCCGACGAGGACGTCGTCCTCCACCGTGCAGCCGTGCAGGATCGCGTTGTGGCCGACCGAGACGCGTTCGCCCACGGTGACGGGGAAGCCGGGGTCGCTGTGGACGGTGCAGTTGTCCTGGATGTTGCTCCCCGCGCCGATCACGATCGGCCCGCAGTCGCCGCGCAGCACCGTCTGGTACCAGACACTTGCCCCCGCGGCGACGGTCACGTCCCCCATCACGACCGACGTCGGCGCTGTGAACGCCTCGGGGGCGACGTCGGGCTCCTTGCCGCCCACACCCGCAACCAATGCCCGCTCCGTCATGCCTGCTCCCTCGTACCTCACCGGTCGTCCCGCGCCTACCTGCACCGTAAGCCCCCCGATCCCGCGACATGCGGCGAGGGCTCGGGTTCGCACGCGCCGGCGCACCCGTGCGCGCAGCCTTGCCGTCTGTCGTCCTTGTCTGCGGCTCAATAGCCTTTCGCGCATTGCCCGTTGCTGACGAGGGAGCCCCATGGCCACCGCACAGCACATCCCGGACATCCTGTCGTCCGAGTTCGCCGCCGACCCCTACCCCGCCTATCGGGCGATGCGCGAGCACGCCCCGCTGCTGTGGCACGAACCCACCGGCAGTTATCTGGTCTCCCGCTACGAGGACGTGGAGCGCGCCTTCAAGGACAAGGAGTCGGTGTTCACCACCGAGAACTACGACTGGCAGCTCGAGCCCGTCCACGGGAAGACGATCGTGCAGCTCAGTGGACGGGAGCACGCCGTGCGCAGGGCGCTCGTCGCTCCCGCCTTCCGGGGCAGCGACCTCAGGGACAGGTTCCTGCCGGTCATCGAGAGCAACGCCCGTGAGCTGATCGACGCCTTCCGGCACAAGGGCGAGGTGGATCTCGTCGACTCCTTCGCCACCCGGTTCCCCATCGATGTCATCGCCGACATGCTGGGTCTGGACAAGGCGGACCACGACCGCTTCCGCGGCTGGTACACGTCCGTCGTCGCCTACTTCGGCAATCTCGCCAGGGACCCCGACGTCGCCGCGGCAGGTGAGCGGACCCGCGTCGAGTTCACCGAGTACCTGATCCCGATCATCCAGGAGCGGCGCGAGAACCCGGGCGAGGACCTGCTCTCCACGCTCTGCACGGCGGAGGTGGACGGCGTGCGGTTGAGCGACGAGGACATCAAGGCATTCTGCAGCCTGTTGCTCGCGGCAGGCGGCGAGACCACCGACAAGGCCATCGCCGGCATGTTCGCCAATCTGCTGCTCCACCCGGAACAGTTGGTCGCGGTGCGCGAGGACCGGAGCCTCATCGACCGCGCCCTCGCCGAGACGCTGCGCTTCACACCGCCCGTCCATATGATCATGCGGCAGACCGCCGCGGAGGTCACCGTCACCGGCGGCACCATCCCGGCGGGTGCCACGGTGACCTGCCTGATCGGCGCGGCCAACCGCGACGGCGAGCGGTACCGCGACCCCGACCGCTTCGACATCTTCCGCGACGACCTCACCGCGACGACCGCGTTCTCCGCGGCCGCCGACCATCTGGCCTTCGCGCTCGGCCGGCACTTCTGTGTGGGCGCGCTGCTCGCCAGGGCGGAGGTCCGGACCGGGGTCGGTCAACTACTGGACGCCATGCCGGACCTGCGGCTCGCCGACGGCTTCGTCCCCCGCGAGCAGGGCGTGTTCACCCGTGGACCCCGCTCCCTGCCCGTGCGCTTCACACCCGCGGCCGGCTGAACCGGCCGGTGCATCGGAGCGCGCCGCAGGGTACGGCTCCCGTGGAGGGGGTGTGATCCACGACTCTCTGTTCGGATCCACCTTGCGGAGACCGGACATGGTCAAGCAATCTTCCTCATGTGCTGAATGATATTCAGCGCATGGAGGGGAGTGTCGTATGACCAGTGAGCGCGCCGCGCTGTACGAGATGTTCGACGACCGGTTCCGGACCGGCCGTTGTATGAACGGCGACGACGGCTTGGAGGTCCTGTACACCGGCTGCCGCTGGGCGGAGGGACCGATCTACCTGCCCGCCTGGCGGCAGGTGGTCTGGAGCGACATCCCCAACGACCGGATGCTGCGCTGGGACGAGGAGACGGGCGCCGTCAGCGTCTTCCGCCGCACCGCCGGGCACACCAACGGCAACACCCTCGACCGGCAGGGCCGGCTGGTCACCTGTGAGCAGGGCAACCGCCGGGTGACGCGGACCGAGCACGACGGCACCGTCACGGTGCTGGCCGACCGCTGGCAGGGGAAGCGCCTCAACAGCCCGAACGACGCGGCGGTGAAGTCCGACGGATCGATCTGGTTCTCCGACCCGGACTTCGGCATCACCAGCGACTACGAGGGCCATCGTGCCGAGAGCGAGATCGGTTCCAACAACGTCTACCGCATCGATCCCGATTCCGGCGAAGTGCGGCTGGTCGCCGACTGCTTCGGCGCCCCGAACGGTCTCGTCTTCTCGGCCGACGAACGGCAGCTCTTCGTCTCCGACACCCGGGCCGGCTGCATCCGGGTCTTCGACGTGCACGACGGCGGCACGCTGTCGGACGGCGCGACCTTCGCCGAGGCCGGGGCCCGGCCGAAGGCCCGCTTCGACAACCTCCGCTTCGACGACTCCGGTCGGCTCTGGGCCGCGGCGATGGACGACGGAGTGCACTGCTACGACCCCGACGGCACGCTGATCGGGCGGCTCGACGTCCCCGAGCCGGTCGCCAACATCGCCTGGGGCGGAGCCAAGCGCAACCGTCTCTTCATCGCCGCGGAAACCAGCCTCTACTCGGTGGTCATGGGCGTCACGGGCACGCACCCCACCGGCCCGGGACGCCGGCCGTGGCTGGACCCGGAGCCCGGCGCCGCTCGTCCCAGGGCGCGGTGAGCCGAACGGGAAGCGGGCCGCCGCAGCTCGGCGGGGACCGCTCCTCTACCGCTGATTCCCGCTCCCGTACTCCCCGAGGGCCACGACCGGTGTGAAGCTCACCGGCAACGAGGCCAGCCCCCGCATCCAGACCGACGGCCGCCAGGCCAGTTCGTCCGGTTCCACGGCGAGCACCACGTCCGGCAGCCGCTCCAGCAGCGTCTCCACCGCGGTACGGGCGATCACATCGGCGAGCATCGGTGCCGGATAGGGGCACCGGTGCTCGCCGTGGCCGAACGACAGGTGCGCCGAGTTCTCGGCGCCGATGTGTCCCTCCGGCCAGATCCGCGGATCGGTATTGGCGGCCGCGAGCCCCAGCACCAGACAGTCGCCGGCCCGGATCCGGCGGCCGCCGAGCGTGGTGTCGCGCACCGCCCAGCGGCCGATGACGTTCTGCGTCGGAGTGTCCAGCCACAGCACCTCGTTGAGCGCCTGGCCCACACTGAGCCGGCCACCCGACACGTTCAGCGCGAAGCGGTCGTCGGTCAGCAGCAGCCGCAGCGTGTTGCAGATCCAGCCGGCCGTCGGCTGCTGGGCCGCGGCGAGGACCATGACCAGGTCCTGTACGGCCTCCTGGTCCGTCAGGGCGGCCGGGTGCGCCAGCATCCGGGAGGTGACGTCGGGCCCGGGCGCGCGGCGCTTGTCCTCCACCAGCCGCTGGATGCGCTCCTGGACACGGACGTACGCGGCGACCGGGTCGTCGTTCTCCGCCGCGTCCAACGAGATCCGCAGGTCCCGTACCAGGCCTTCGGTGTCCGCCCCGTGGGCCGGCATCCCGCACATCCGCACGGCGGCGCGCATCGGAAGGGCATGCGCGTAGGCCGCCGTCAGGTCCGCCTGCCCGCTGCCGGCGAATGTGTTGATGAGCAGTTCGGCGATCTCGCGGCACCACTGGGCGAGTTCGAACTGGTCGACGGCCTCCAGCGCTTGTGTGACGACCCCGGCGCGGCGCTGGTGCTCCGTTCCCTCGGTGAAGAGCACGGACGGCTGATGCCCGACGAACGGCAGCAGCGGCCAGTCGGCCGGAACGGCCCCCCACTGGTTCCAGCGCCGCGAGTCGCGGGCGAAGAGCTCGTCGTGGGAGGTGACGTACGTGACCTCGCTGTAGCCGAGGACCAGCCACACCGGAACGTCCCCCTCCAGCAGGACCGGCGCGACGGAGCCGTACCGGCCGCGCAGGGAGCGGTACAGCTCCGACGGGTCCTGCTGGAACGCGTGGCCGCGGAGCCGGACCGCCTCCTCGTGGGCGGGGCAGCCTGGCGGGTGCGGCGCGTGTGCCGTGGTGCCGATGGGGTCGTTCATGGTGTCGTCTCCCGGGCCTTGGCCAGTTCATGGAGGTGGTCGGCGAGGCTGAGCAGGACGTGCTTGCCGGAGGAGCGGATCCGCGCGTCGCACTCGACCAGCGGGACGTACGGGTCGAGCGCCAGGGCCTGGCGGATCTCGGTCAGGGAGTAGACGGACGGGTCGTCGTCGAACCGGTTGACGGCGACGACGAACGGAGTACCGCGGTGCTCGAGCCGGTCGATGGCATACCAGGAGTCGCTCATGCGCCGCGTGTCTACGAGGACGACCGCGCCGAGCGTGCCGGCGAACAGCCGGTCCCACAGGAACCAGAAGCGTTCCTGCCCGGGTGCGCCGAACAGATAGAGGACCATGCGGTCGTTGAGGCTGATCCGGCCGAAGTCGAAGGCCACGGTGGTGGTCGTCTTCTTCGTCGCGACTCCCGCGGTCTCGTCGATGCCGACGCCGGCCTGCGTCATCACCTCCTCCGTGTTCAGCGGGCGGATCTCGCTCACGGACCGGACGAGCGTCGTCTTTCCGACACCGAAGCCGCCCAGGATCACGATCTTGAGGCCGCTCTCCGCATCCCTGCCCAACGGCGTGCGGCCGGGAAGCTCAGAGGTTGCGGAGTCCATCGAGCACCTCCTTCAAGAGGTCGGAGTCGGGCAGCGAGTCGCGGAAGCGGTCGACCGGCGGATGGCGGGCGGTGACGCGGCCCGTGGCCAGCAGGTCGCCCAGGAGGATCCGGACGACCGTCACGGGCAGCCGCAGCGCTGCCGAGACCTCCACGACCGCCGTGGGGGCGCGGCACAGTTCCAGGATCCGGACGTGCTCCGACTGCATGCCGGGCGCCGGCTCGCATTCACCGACGATCAACGTGACCAGGTCGAACGAGTCGTCGTCGGCACGGCTGCGTCCGCCGGTGACGGTGTAGAGCCGCTCCGGTTCACCGATGTCGACGGGACGCCGGGTCATGACCGGGGACTGTCCTGGGCCGGCAGCCGCGGCGCCGCCCGCAGACGGTCGCCGATCTGTTCGACCAGTTCGGTCATCCGGTGGCCGACCATGCCCGGGTCTGCGCCGTCCGCCGCGACGACCGCGAGGTGGGCGCCGGCACCCGCCTCGACGATGAACAGCAGGCCGCCGTGGAACTCGGTCATCGAGTGCCGGACGCCGCCGGTGCCGCTGCCGAACTCGATCGACGCGCCTTGGGCGAGGGCCTGGATGCCGGAGCAGATGGCGGCCAGCTGATCGGCCTGATCACGGGTGAGATGCCTGGTCCAGCAGAGCTTGAGCCCGTCGCGCGAGAGTACGAGGACGTGCCGGGTGCCGGGCGTGCGCTCCAGCAAGCCTTCCAGGAGCCAGGTGAGACTGGTGTCGGTGATCTGCATGATCGGGGTGGGCCGGGCGTCCGGTGAGGACCGGGTGTCGGCCTGTGCCTCCTGTCGGTTCCGGTGTACGGGACGGGGACGGACGGCGCCGCTGCGGCGGCGCGCCGGGCCCTGCTACGGGTCGGCCGTCCCGGACGTCTCCTCGGGGGGACCGCCGTGAGGGTCCGTGTACGTGGGCGCCCCGGGCGGGAACGACGGGCCCGTTTCCGCGGCGGGGAACCCGGAGTTCCCGGAACGGCGGGAGCGGTGGAACGCGCCGAACTGGGTGCCCGCGTCCCGGCCGGCCCCGGCGTGGCCCTCCGACAGGCCCGCGCCGGGGTCGCGGCCGCGGTCCGCCGCCGCCATCGTGCGGCCCGCCGGCCGCACCGGCAGCCCGCCGGGCGTCGCCACCCGCCGCACACCCTGCGGCGGGACGGGCACGCTGCCACCGCCCGCGCCCGCAGCCGGCGTGATCCCGGCAGCGCCTTCCCCCGGGGTCGCTCCGACCGTGCCGGTCCCGGCGGTTGTGGTTGCTGCGGTGCCGTCCCAGAAGCCTGTCGGGGTGGCACCTTCTCCGCCTGCCGTGGTCGCTGCCGTGCTGTCCCACGAAGTCGTTCCGACCGTGCCTGCCCCGGATGTCGTGGGGGCGTCGAGCAGGGGGACCGTGATGCCGTGGGCCGGGGTCACGTGCCCGGTCGCCGCCTGCTCCGGCAGGCCGCCGCGCGGCTGCGCCATCAACTGCGGCGGCAGCAGCACCACCACACCCGTACCGCCGCGCGACGACGGTCGGAAGCTGACGCTCAAGCGGTACTTCACGGCCAGCCTGCCGACCACGGCCAGCCCGAGCCGGGTGCCCTGAAGTGTGGCGAGGTCGGTGATCCTGCCGGACACCGCTTCCTCGGCCCGCCGCATCGCCGCGTCCGACATTCTCAGGCCGCTGTCCTCGATGGTGACGACCAGGCCCGCCGTCCGCTCCTCGACATAGACGTGGACCTCGTCGACCGGCGGGGAGAAGTTCGCCGCGTTGTCCATCAGTTCGGCGAGCAGGTGCATCACGCCCTCGGCGGCGAAGCCGGCGACGGCGGCCGTGCTGGAGGAGTGCAGCCGCACCCGCTGGTACGCGGCGATGCGCCCGACCGCGCCGCGCAGGACGGATTCCATGGGGATCGGCTTGTTCCAGGCGCGGCTGGCCCGGCCGCCCATGAGGAGCGCCAGCCGGTCGGTCATCAGGCCGAGCTGGGAGGCGTTGTGGTCGAGCTTCAGCAGGTCGCCGAAGACCTCCTCGCCGTGCCGGTCCTGCATCTCGCGGAGATCGGCGAGCATGGTCACGGCCTTCGCCTGCACCCGGCTGAGGGCCTTCGCGCTCGCGCCCTGGGCGGCCGCGGCGCGTCGCTCGCTGAGCGCCAGCTCCCGCACGGTCGTCTCGAGCAGCACCCGCAGCCGGGAGTCCGCGGGCCGGTCCAGGCCCGCCATCACCGTGTCGGCCGACGCGCCGGTGCGCAGATGCGCCACCGCGGCCGGCAGGGCGACCGTCGTCATCCGGTCGACGCCGTCCGCGGCCAGTGCCAACTGCCGCACTGCCGCGGCGCAGTTCGCCGCGGAGGCCCGTGCGCGGTGTTCCGCCGCGCCGATCTCGCCGGCGAAGGCCTCGAGCAGGCGCCGTAGTTGCGCGTCCTTCGGACGCGGTGTGCCGTTCAGGGTGTCCTCGACGGTGGCGCCGTCGCGCAGCCGCTTCACGACGGAGGGGACGGTGACGTTGAGCAGGTGCGCCGATTCGGCGGCGAGCTGCGCCGACCGGGCCCGGAGTGTGCGCAGTTCGCCGCTCGCGGCGTCGTTCGCGCCCCGGTGCCGGCGCAGCGTCGCCGACGCGGTGCCGGCGGCGACGCCCAGCCAGGCGACGCAGACCGTCGCGGCCACCCATGCGCCGGCGGAGGCGGGAGCGGCCACGACGACCGCTCCACCTGCCACGGCGGCCGCCAGCAGCGCGGTCAGCGGAAGAGGCACGGAGGAACGCCGTGGCGTACGTGTCCGGTGTGGTGTCGGAGCCACTGACATTCCGCGATCCCTCGCTGCTCGAGTGCGGGAAGAGCTGTGGGAAACAGGCGGCCGGCGGCGCATCGGCCCGTATCGCCTGCCACGGGCGACTGTTGACGCCGATCACTGACGGTGATCCTCCGGGAGCGTGCGGTGCTCATGCTAGCCACGGGGGAGGTCGCGGACTCCGGAGTGCGCGCACTGTCCACAGAACGGTGGAGTTGCGCGCGAAGTGGCCTGCGAAAGCGGCTTCCCGTGGTAAACGGCGCTTGGCGGGTGGCCCTTGGGGTGAACATCACAGCACGTCACGTCCGTCGGGAGGCCCGGGCGGACTACCGTGGGCGGGTGCCGAAGAACAGAAACACGTTCTCATCGCCTGCCGCCTGGTGGCGCCGCGGGCTCGCACGTGCCGTCCACCGCGGCTGGCAGTGGGTGCAGGAGGCGGGCGCCGTCACGGCCGACCGCCCAGGGCGGCTCGACTTCCGGCGGATCGGTGGCGGCACCCGGCTCGCCTTCCCGCAGGGGACCGTCTTCGGCGAACCGTGGATCGAGCTGGGCGAGCACTGCATCATCGCCGAGCAGGTGACCCTGACCGCCGGGATGATGCCGGGACTGGATCTCGGCCCCGATCCGATCCTGACCCTCGGGGACGGGGTGGTCCTGGGGCGCGGCAGTCATGTCATCGCCGACACCCGGGTGACCATCGGCTCGGACACGTACTGCGGTCCGTACGTCTACATCACCTCGACGAACCACAGCTACGACGACCCGCATGAGCCGGTCGGCAAGCAGTGGCCCCGCACCGATCCGGTCTCGATCGGCCCCGGTTGCTGGCTGGGGACGGGCGCGGTGATCCTTCCCGGCGCCCGGCTGGGCCGCAACGTGGTGGTGGCGGCGGGCGCGGTCGTGCGGGGCGAGGTGCCCGACCACTCGGTGGTGGCGGGCGCCCCCGCCCGCGTCGTGCGGCGGTGGGACGAGGCGGGCGGCTGGCAGCCGCCGTTGCGTACGCCCGCGCCGGTGCCCATCCCGGCGGGCGTCACCCCGGAGCAGCTGCGGGCGCTCGCCGCGCTCGAGAAGGAACTGCCGAGGACGGGCGTCGACGGCGTGGCTGCGCCGCGCAGGAATGCCGGGGACGGGACGGCGCCGGGGGCGGCGGCTCCCGGCCGGGCCGTGTCCGAGCTCGAAGGGCGCTGATCAGCCGCTCGCCAGCAGGACCGTGCCCACCAGTGCCAGCCCGGCGCCCGCGGCCTGCACCGCGCGCAGCCGTTCCTTGAGGACCAGCAGCGCCGCGAAGACCGTCACCACCGGATACAGATTGGCCAGCACCGCGGCCACCGTGACCGGCCCGGTCTGCGCGGCGATCGAGTACGTGCCGTTGGCCGCCACGTCCGCGAGGCCGACGAAGGCGAGCGCGGGCAGCGAGCGCAGGACGGTCCGCAGGCCGCCGTCCTCCGGCAGCGCCCGGCAGCCGCGCCTGACCGACACCCACAGGGCGGCCCCGCCGACGGCGACGTTGGTCACGCGCTGGACGAACAGTGCCAGGAACAGTCCGGTGAGCGTGGTCGACGCCTCCGCGATCAGAGCCAGTACGGCGCCGAACCCGAAGGCCGCGACGAGCGTCATCAGGACGGCCTGGCGCTGCACCGGCGCGCCGCGCAGCTCGGGCCCGCCCGCGAGGACGATGCCGGCCACGGCCACCGCGATCCCCGCGAACTGGAGCACTCCGGGGCGCTCGCCCAGCAGGAGCCCGATGCCGACGGGGACGGCGACGCCGAGGGAACCGAGGGGCGAGACCACGCCCATCGGGCCGAGCGCGAGGGCCTTGTAGAAGCAGAGCATGGCCACCGGCCCCACCGCGCCGGCCGCCACGGCGTACCAGAGGCGCGGCCCGGCCTCCGCGAAGCCGCCGGTCGCGACGACGATCGCGCCGAGGACCACCACCGCGACGGACTGGGAGGCCACGACCACGGTGAGCGCGGGCGTGCGTCGCGTGAGCAGGCCGCCGCCGAAGTCGGCCAGTCCCCACAGAAGGCTGGTGGCCAGGGCGAACAGTGCGGTCATGCGATGCCTCGCAGTACAGTGCGGTGAACGAATCGGTGCACCACACGGTAGTGCAATGTATTGAGCTATGTCATAGAAGATATTGGACGGAATGTGTCGGACCTCGACCAGCTCACGCAGTCGCTCGCCCGCAACCTCAAGCACTGGCGCGGCGAGCGGGGCTTCACCCTGGACGCTCTCGCCGCCCGTTCCGGGGTGAGCCGGGGAATGATCATCCAGATCGAGCAGGCGCGCACCAACCCCAGCGTCGGTACGACGGTGAAACTCGCCGACGCCCTCGGCGTCAGCATCACCACGCTCCTTGACTACGAGCAGGGCGCCCAGGTCCGCATCGTCCCCCCGGAACAGGCCGTCCGCATGTGGTCCACCTCCACCGGCAGCTCCACCACGCTCCTCGTAGGCAACGAGCGCGGCGGGCCACTGGAGCTGTGGTCCTGGCGGCTGATGCCCGGTGACGCGAGCGCCTCCGACCCGCACCCCGAAGGGACGACGGAACTGCTGCACGTCACCGCCGGTGAGCTGACCCTCGTCGTCGACGGACAGGCTCACGCAGTCCCCGCCGGCACCTCGGCCACCTTCGAGGCGAACGTCCCGCACGCCTACCGCAACGAGGGCGCGGAGGCCGTCGAAGTGATCATGGCCGTCTCCGTCCCGCCCGTCCGCTGAAACACCCGATCGCCGCCGTACGGCGCGGTGTTAACGTGCGGCACATGCGCGCACCCATCGGGAAGTTCGACGACGCCACCCCCGCACCCGACTGCCTCGACCTCCTCGTCGCACCCGTCGCGGCGGCCGTGCGAGCGTGGCACGGCGACGTGCCGGCCGAGCGGATCCTTTACGTCGACACCGACCCGGAGATCGCCGACACCGCCGTCTTCGTCGAGCACTACGGCCGCGAGCTGCTCGAGCAGTCGGCGAACTGCGTCGTCGTCGCCGGGAAGCGGGGAGGAGCCACCACGCTTGCCGGATGCCTGGTCCTGTCCCACACCCGTGTCGACGTCAACGGTGCCGTGCGCAGACAACTGGGCGCCCGCAAGGTGTCGTTCGCGCCCATGGAGACCGCGACGGGCGAGAGCGGCATGGAGTACGGCGGGATCACCCCGCTCGGGCTGCCCGGCGACTGGCCGCTGCTGGTGGACCCGGCCGTCGTCGACACCGAGTGGGTCCTCGTCGGCAGCGGCCGCCGGCGCGGCAAGCTGATCCTGCCCGGCAAGGCGTTCGCCGCCCTGCCCGGCGCCGTGGTCGTCGAGGGCCTCGGCATCTGACACCGGGCAGATCGGGCGCATGCCCCGACCAGGAGCGACCGCGGCTCAGCCCAGCCGGGGGATCTCGATCGCGGGGCACCGGTCCATCACCATGTCCACACCGGCCGCCCTGGTGCGCGCGTAAGCCTCCTCGTCGATCACACCGAGCTGGAACCAGACGGCCTTCGCGCCGATGGCGACGGCCTCGTCTGCCACCGCGCCGGCCAGGCCCGAGTTCACGAACACGTCGACGACGTCCACCGGGAACGGGATGTCGGCAAGGCTCGCGTACCCCTTCTCGCCGTGGACCGTCTCGGCCTTCGGGTGCACCGGCACGATGCGCTTGCCGTAGCGCTTGAGCACGTCGGCCACGCCGTATGCCGCCCGCCTCTCGTTGTTGGACAGGCCGACCACCGCCCAGGTCTCACCGGTGGCCGTCAGGATTCTGCGGATCGTCTCTGCGTCTGCGTACATGCCACGAGAACGGGCGGGAGGCACTCACGATTCCCCGGTGGCCGGACCCGCCCCGGACGCCGCATAGGGTGGCCGGATGCAGGAGCAGTACCGGACGGTCGCCCGCGAGGGTGTCCACGAGACCGAGATCAACCGATCGCGCTTCATCTGCGCGATGGCCCCGGCCGCCACGGAGGAGGAGGCCCAGGCCTTCGTCGCGCGCATCCGCAGGGAGCACCCGACCGCCACGCACAACTGCTTCGCCTATGTCGTCGGCGCCGACGCGGCCGTGCAGAAGGCGAGCGACGACGGCGAACCCGGCGGCACGGCCGGAGTGCCCATGCTGCAGATGCTGATGCGCCGGGAGATCCGCTACGTCGCCGCCGTCGTCACCCGGTACTACGGCGGCGTCAAGCTCGGCGCGGGCGGGCTGATCAGGGCGTACGGCGGCGTCGTCGGCGAGGCCCTGGACGCGCTCGGCACCGTCACCCGCAAGCGGTTCCGGCTCGCCACCGTCACCGTCGACCACCAGCGGGCCGGGAAGCTGGAGAACGACCTCCGGGCGACCGGCCGTCAGGTGCGCGACGTCACATACACGGATGCCGTCCGCATCGGGATCGGGCTGCCGGACGCCGACGTCGGCGCCTTCCGCGCCTGGCTGGCGGACGTCACGGCGGGCACGGCCGGGCTGGAACTCGGGGGCGAGGCGTACGGAGATGCGTGAAGCCGCCCGCATTGTCCGACCCCACCGATACGCTCACCGATCATGAGACTCCTGCACACGTCGGACTGGCACCTGGGCCGGTCGTTCCACCGGGTGAGCATGCTCGACGCCCAAGCCGCCTTCCTCGACCACCTGGTGGCGACGGTGCGCGAGCGCGAGGTCGACGCGGTGCTGGTGGCGGGAGACGTGTACGACCGGGCAGTCCCGCCGCTCGCCGCCGTGGCGCTGTTCGACCAGGTGCTGCACCGGCTCGCGGACGCAGGGGTGCCGACGGTGATGATCTCCGGCAACCACGACTCGGCCCGCCGCCTCGGCGTCGGGGCAGGGCTCATCGACCGGGCCGGCATACATCTGCGCACGGACCCGGCGGGCTGCGGCACCCCCGTACTGCTCGCCGACGAACACGGCCCGGTGGCCTGCTACGGCCTGCCCTATCTCGAACCGTCCCTCGTCAGGAACGAGTTCGGGACGGAGAAGGCGGCCCACGAGACGGTGCTCGCCGCGGCGATGGAGCGGATACGGGACGACCTCGCCGCCCGCGAGGAAGGCACCCGGTCCGTCGTGCTCGCGCACGCCTTCGTCATGGGCGGCGAGGAGAGCGACAGCGAGCGGGACATCACCGTGGGCGGTGTCTGCGCCGTCCCCTCCGGCGTCTTCCACGGCGTGGACTACGTGGCCCTCGGGCACCTGCACGGCTGCCAGACCATCACCGAACGGATCCGCTACTCGGGCTCCCCGCTCGCCTACTCCTTCTCCGAGTCCGACCACCGCAAGACGATGTGGCTCGTCGACCTCGACGCCTTTGGAGCCGTCACCGCCGAGCGGATCGACTGCCCCGTGCCACGCCCCCTCGCCCGGCTGCGCGGCACCATCGAGGAGCTCCTGGACAGCCCGGGGCTGGATCGGCACGAGGAGTCGTTCGTGGAGGCGACCCTCACCGACGCCGTGCGCCCGGCGGATCCGATGGCCCGGCTGACCCGGCGCTTCCCGCACATCCTCAGCCTGGTGTTCGAGCCGGACCGCGCCCCGCAGGACGGATTCGCCTCCTACGCCCAGCGCCTGCGCGGGCGCAGCGACCAGCAGATCGCGGAGGACTTCGTGGCGCACGTACGCGGCGGCAACGGCCCCGACGACGGCGAGCGCACCGTCCTGCGCGCCGCCTTCGAGGACGCACGGGTCGACGCCGCTGTGCGCGAGGTGGCCCGGTGAGACTGCACAGACTCGCCGTCACAGCGTTCGGGCCCTTCGGCGCCACCCAGGAAGTCGACTTCGACGCCCTTGCCAGCTCCGGCATCTTCCTGCTGCACGGGCCGACGGGGGCGGGCAAGACGTCCGTGCTGGACGCCGTCTGCTTCGCGCTGTACGGCGCGGTGCCCGGCGCGCGCCAGAGCCCCGGGACCTCGCTGCGCAGCGACCACGCCCCGGTCGGCACGCCGACCGAGGCCAGCCTCGAACTGACCGTCGCCGGGCGGCGGCTGGAGATCACCCGGCGCCCGGCGCAGCCCCGCCCCAAGGCCCGCGGCAAGGGGTTCGTCACCGAGCGGGCGCACAGCACGCTGCGCGAGTACGACACGGCGAGCGGCGAATGGCGGCCACTCAGCAAGTCGCACCAAGAGATCGGTGAGGAGATCACCCAGCTCCTCGGGATGAGCCGCGAGCAGTTCTGCCAGGTCGTCCTGTTGCCGCAGGGCGATTTCGCCCGATTCCTCAGGGCTGATGCGGAGGCCCGCGGCAAGCTCCTCGGACGACTCTTCGACACACGCCGGTTCGCCGCCGTCGAGGACCACCTCGCCGAACTGCGGCGCGCCGCCGAACACCAGGTGAAGGCGGGCGACGAACGGCTGCTCGCAGTCGCCCACCGGATCGAGCAGGCCGCCGGCCCGGCGGCCTCGGAGTGGACCTGCCCCGAGCAGCAGCCCGGCGACCCCGGCCTCGCGGACGCCGTCCTGCAATGGGCGGCGGTGGCCCGCACCGGCGCCCGTGAACGGCTCGACATCGCCGAGTACGCCCTCGCCGCCGCCGAGAGCCGGCAGGCAGGCGCCCGCCGGGCCCTCGAGGCCGAACAGGAACTGGACCGGCTCCAGCGGCGGTACGCGGAGGCGCTGGAGCGCTCCGAGGCCCTCGAGACACGGCGCGCGGAGCACGAGAGCCGGTGCGCCCGGCTGGAACGGGGCCGCAAGGCCGCGCTCGTCGAGCCGGCGCTGCGGATGCGCGACGCGGCGGAGCGCGAACACCGCACGGCGGCCGCCGAACGCGAACGGACCAGGACCGCACTTCCCGAGGAACTCGCCGACGCCGGCGCCGACCGGCTCACCGCAGCCGAACGCGCGCTGCGCCAGGAGCTCGGCGGCCTGGACGCCGCCCGCAGGTCCGAGGCCCGCGCCTCGGACATCACCCGCGAACTGGCGGACCTCGACCGGCAGGCCCGCGCCGACGACGACATCCTCGCCGAGGCGGCGGACTGGCTCGCCGATTGGGACGGCGTCCGCCGCGGCCACCAGGAACGGATCACGGCCGCGCAAGAGGCCGCCACCCGGGCCGAACACCTCGCGGGCCGACTCGAACCGGCCCGCGAACGACTGCGCGCAGCGCAGGAACGCGACGACCTCGCCGCCCGCGCGGACAAGGCGGCCGAACGGCTGCGCACCCTGCACGAGCGCGCCAACGAGGCCAAGGCGACCTGGCTCGACCTGAAGGAGCGCCGGCTCCAGGGCATCGCCACGGAACTGGCCTCGGCGCTCGTCCCGGGCGAGGCCTGCGCCGTCTGCGGCTCCGCGGAGCACCCGGCACCGGCCCGAGCGGGCGCCGGACACGTGGACCGTGCCGCGGAGGACACGGCCTACGACCGGTATGTACAGGAGCGGAAGGCCAAGGAGGACGCGGAACGGGAGCTGGCCGTGCTCGGTGGGTCCCGGGCCTCGGCGGCTGCCAGGGCCCGCGGCCCGGAGTCGTCGTCCGCCGGACACTCCCGGCCGGGCACGACCGTCCCCGTACCCCGGTCCGGCGAGGACCCGGCGGTGGCGGACCTGCGCGGCGTGGTGGAGGAACTGGAGCGGGAGTACGCCGGCGCGCGCGACCTGGCGGCTGGAACCCACGGCGCCCGCGAGGCACTTGAACGCGCTGAACGGGAGTACGAGAAGCGGGTCACCGCCCGGCAGGGTGCGGAGCGGCGCAGTGCCGCCCGCACCTCCCGGCGGGAGGCCCTCGACCAGGAACTGGCCCTGCTCGAGGACGACCTGTCCCGAGCGCGGGACGGCGCCCGCAGCGTCGCCGAGCGCGCCGCGCAGTTGGAGAGCCGGGCCGGTCTGCTGACCGCCGCGGCGGACGCCGTCCGCGCCGTCGACAGCACCGCGCTGCGCCTGAAGGAGGCCGACGACCGGCTCTCCGACGCCGCCTTCCGCGCCGGCTTCGACACACCCGCGGACGCGGCGGCGTGTCTTCTGACCGACGCCGAGCAGCGCGACATCCAGCACCGTGTCGACGCCTGGCAGGCGGAGGCCGCCGCCGTCGCCGACCGGCTCGCGGAGGACGACGCCCGCGCCGCCGCGGCCGGGCCCGCCGCGGCGCCCGGGACGGCCCGCGCCGTCCACGAGGCCGCGGAACGCGCAATGCGTGACGCCGTATCTGCGCTCGACGCCGCACGCGCCAGGTGCGCCGAACTCGACCGGCTGTCCCGGCAGGCAGGCACGGAGACCCTCGCGCTGCGCCCGCTGCGCGAGGAGTACGACCTGGTGGCCCGCCTCGCCTCCCTCACCGCCGGAACGTCCGCCGACAACGAACGCAAGATGCGCCTCGAGTCGTATGTGCTCGCCGCCCGCCTGGAACAGGTCGCGGCAGCCGCCACCGTACGGCTGCAGCGGATGTCCTCCGGCCGGTACACCCTCATCCACTCCGACGCCCGCACCGGCGGGAAACGCGCCGGCCTCGGACTGCGCGTCGTCGACGCCTGGACCGGCAGGGAGCGCGACACCGCGACCCTGTCCGGCGGCGAGACGTTCTTCGCCTCGCTCGCCCTCGCGCTCGGCCTCGCCGACGTGGTCACCGACGAGGCCGGCGGCATGCGGCTCGACACCCTGTTCATCGACGAGGGCTTCGGCAGCCTCGACGACCAGACCCTCGACGAGGTGCTCGACGTCCTCGACTCGCTCCGCGAACGCGACCGCAGTGTCGGCATCGTCAGCCATGTCGGCGATCTGCGCCGGCGCATTCCGGCGCAACTGGAGGTCGTCAAGGAGCGCGGCGGGTCGGCCGTGCGGCTGCGGACGGAGGCCGCCCTCAGCGACTGATCGGGCGGCCGCGCAGCGGCGAGGAGTAGACGACGCTCGTCGTCACCGACCCCAGCGCGCCGATCTTCCCTGACACCTGCTCGAGGTGGCTCATCGAGCGGGCGGCGACCTTCAGCACGAAGCAGTCGTCGCCGGTGACATGGTGGGCCTCGAGGATCTCGGGCGTCGCGTCCAGCAGGTCGTGGAACGGCTTGTAGTTGCCGTTCGGGTAGCGCAACCGTACGAAGGCGAGGATCGGCAGCCCGATCCGCTCCTGGTCCACGACCGCCGCGTACCCCTGGATGACGCCCGCCTCCTCCAGCCTCCGCACTCTCTCGGTTACAGCGCTCGGCGACATGGAGACGGCCCGCGCCAACTCCGCGAAGCTGGCCCTGCCCCGGGTCTGGAGGGCCTCGAGTATGCGCCAGTCGGTGGCGTCCGGTGAATATCCCGTCATGGCCACACACAACAGGGGATCGCCCGGCCGATCAAGGCGAGCGCCGGGGAATCCCACTTCCTGGAGGCGATCACCGACCGTAGGTTTCTGGACATGACCACGACGCAGAGCAACACCCCGGTGGACCAGTCGGCCAACCCCGTCCTGCGGGTGCCGCCCGCCGACCCGGCCGCCGCGGCGGCCTACTTCGGTGCGAGCCTGGCCTTCCACGCCGACGTCTCCGATGTGGCGGCCGCGCTCTCGGCCGGCGGCGACCCCGGATTCGTCGTCCTGGACTCCCGTTCCACAGAGTCCTGGGACCAGGGCCACATTCCGGGGGCGGTGCACCTGCCGACCGCGCTGATTTTCGAGCAGGCCGGGGAGCTCCTCGACAGGTCCGTGCCGATCGTCACTTACTGCTGGGGCCCCGGCTGCAACGGAGCCACCCGCGCGGCACTCGCCCTCGCCCGACTGGGCTTCCAGGTCAAGGAGATGCTCGGCGGCTTCGAGTACTGGGCCAGGGAGGGCTTCGCGTTCGAGACCCGGGAGGGCCGTACAGTCCGCGACGCCGACCCGCTGACCGCGCCTGCCGGCGCGGACGACTGCGGCTGCTGAACCGGCCCGGGGCCGCGCACCGGCGGTTCGCGTACAGGCCGCTTCGGCCCCCGGACGGACCCGTGGGGAAGGACGGCGTCGACGTCGCGGGCGTAGTGGCCGCTCACCCAGGCGGCGTTGGCCTCGACGACGGCCCCGCCGCATGCTCCGAAGGGTGTTGTACGGGACCGCGCCGCCGTACCGGGTTCGCCAGGAGCGCCCGGTCCCGGAAACAGCATGACAACGCCCGATGGATCGATCAGGATGCATGGCTATGGCCGGACTGCCGTCTCCCTCCGCCGAGTCGCTGCGCCGGGACCCCCTCCCGCTGCGCGGCCGCACCGCTCTCGTCACCGGGGCCAGCCGCACGGGCGGCATCGGCTACGCGGTGGCTCGGCGCCTCGCCGCGTACGGCGCGAGCGTCTACCTCCACCACCACGTCCCGCACGACGCCGCCCAGCCGTGGGGCGCGGAGCCCGGCGGGCCCGAAGCGGTCGCCGCGGGCGTACGGGAGGCCCTTGGGGACCCAGAGGCCCTCGTGTGCCACGGTCCCGCGGACCTGTCCGACGCCGATGCCCCGGCCGAACTGCTGGCCAAGGCCGCGGACGCGCTCGGCGGCCGTCTCGACATCCTCGTCGCCAACCACGCACTGAGCGGCTTCGACGGTCCGCTGGACAAGATCGACGCCGCCGTGCTCGACGCGCACTGGGCGGTCGACGCCCGCTCCGTGATCCTGCTGGTCCAGGCGTACGCGCGGTCGCGTGCCGTGCTGCCGGCTCGGACGGCGGGCGGCCGCGTCGTGATGATGACCTCGGGCCAGGACATCGCGGGCGGCATGCCCGGCGAGATCTCCTACGCCCTCGCGAAGGGCGCGCTGGCCTCTGCGACCCGCTCATTGGCGACCTCGCTCGCCGGCCTCGCCGTGACCGTCAACTGCGTCAACCCGGGTCCGGTGGACACGGATCACCTGGACGGCGAAGTGTACGAGGCCATCGCGTCGATTTTCCCGGCCGGCCGGTGGGGCATGCCGGACGATCCGGCCCGCCTGATCGCGTGGCTGGCGACGGACGAGGCGGAGTGGATCACGGGGCAGGTCATCGACTCGGAGGGCGGGTTTCGCCGCTGACGCCGCGCGGGCGGAGGTGGGGCCCCTGCGAGGGGGCGTTTCCCCCACCCGTCCCTTCCCGAAAACGGGCTCCGCCCGGACCGGTTGCGGGGGCTCCGCCCCGGACCCCCGCGCCTCAATTGCCCGGCCGGCTGGATTTCGCTCCGCGAAAACAGCCCTGCGGCGATTGAGGGCACCGCGCGAAGCACGGTACGGGGTCCGGGGCCCGCCCCGGTCTCGGGAGAGGGCGGGGAAGGGAACGACCCCGCGCAGCGGTGAATCCGCCCCGCCCCCGTCGTCACAGGCGGGACAGCTCCTCCACCAGGTCGTCCAGCCCCAGTGACCCCTGCGAGAGCGCCGCCATGTGCCACGCCTTCGCGTCGAACGCCTCCCCGTGCGCCCGGCGCGCATTCTCGCGGCCCAGCAGCCAGGCCCGTTCGCCGAGCTTGTAGCCGATGGCCTGGGCCGGCATCGACAGGTACCGGGTGAGTTCGCTCTCCACGAAGTCCGCCGGCCGGCCACTGTGCATGCCGAAGAACTCCTGTGCCAGGCGCGGCGTCCAGCGCTCGCCCGGGTGGAACGGCGAGTCCGCCGGGATCTCCAGCTCGAGGTGCATGCCGATGTCGACGATGACCCGGCACGCACGCATCATCTGGGCGTCCAGGTAGCCGAGGCGGCGTTCCGCGTCCTTGAGGAAGCCCAGCTCGTCCATCAGGCGTTCCGCGTACAGCGCCCAGCCCTCGGCGTTCGCGCTCACCTGTCCGACGGAGGACTGGTAGCGGGAGAGCCGGTCGGCGACATGGGCCCACTGGGCGAGCTGGAGGTGGTGGCCGGGGACGCCCTCGTGGTACCAGGTCGACACCAGGTCGTAGACGGGGAACCGGGTCGCTCCCATCGTGGGCAGCCACGTCTGGCCCGGCCGCGAGAAGTCCTCCGACGGTGCCGTGTAGTACGGCGCGGCGGCTCCCCCTGGCGGTGCGATACGGGACTCCACCCTCCGTACCCGCTCGGCGAGTTCGAAGTGGGTGCCGTCGAGCGCCTCGATCGCCTCGTCCATCAGCTGCTGGAGCCAGACCCGCACCTCCTCCTCGCCCTCGATGTGCTCGCCGTGCACGTCGAGGTGGGCCAGCGCCTCCCAGGGGCCCGCGCCGGGCAGGATCTTCTCCGCTTCCTTCTTCATCTCGCCGAGCAGCCGGTGGTATTCGGACCAGCCGTACGCGTAGGCCTCGTCGAGGTCGAGGTCGGTGCCGTTGAAGTAGCGGGACCAGCGGGCGTATCGCTCGCGGCCGACGGTGTCGGGGGCGTCCGCAACGGCGGGGGCGTACACGTCGCGCATCCAGTCGCGCAGTTCCGCCACGGACCGGGTGGCGGCATCGGCGGCGACGTCCAGTTCGAGGCGGAGCGCGGCGGGACCGGCGGACGCGAACTCCTCGAACCAGCCGCGGCCGGTGGCGCCGCCGCTCCACTCCGTCAGCTGCTGGATGAAGGTGGCCGTGGCGCGCGGGCCGCCGTACAGCTTCTTCTCGAGTCCGAGGGCGAGGGACTCGCGGTAGCCCTCCAGCGCCCGGGGGACGGCGCGCAGCCGCTCGGCGATCGCCGCCCAGTCGTCTTCGGTCTCCGCCGGAGTGACGGTGAAGGTCTCGCGGACCGTGTGGGCGGGGGAGTGGATGTTGCTGACGGCGCGCAGGCTCTCCTGCGCGTCGTGGACGGCGAGTTCGGCGGTGAGGCGCTCGCGCAGCAGTCGTCCGCAGCGGCGCTCGACGTCACTGCCGGCGTCCGGCAGCTTCTCCGCGTCGTCGAGCCGGGCCAGGGTCTCGCGGGCGAGGTCGGCGAGCGCTTGGGTCCCCGCGGGCGAGAAGTCGGGGAGGAGCCCTGAACTTTCCTTGATTCCCAGGTAGGTACCGAGGGCCGGATCGAGTTCGATGAGTGCGTCGACGTAGGCGTCGGCGACCTGACGGGGCAGCGGGCTGCTGGAAGTGTCTGGCATGGGGCCCATCCTCGTACGAAGACGTGCCCCTCGTCACCACCAATGGGGCCCGGTCGCCTGACATCCGGCTAGAAGTGGATCATCCGCCCGTGGGTGCCGCCGGGGGCAGTAGCGGCCCGCACTCCCACTGCTGGAAGATCAAGCGGGTCTCGACCCTGGCCACCTCGCGCTGCGACGTGAACTCGTCGATCACCAGACGTTGAAGATCCGCCATGTCGGTCACCGCGACGTGGACGAGGTAGTCGTCGGGGCCCGTGAGATGGAACAGTGCCAGCGACTCCGGAAGCGCGCGGATGCGTTCGACGAACGGGCCGATCAGTTCCCGCCGGTGCGGCCGTACCTGGACCGACAGCAGCGCCTGGAGCCCCCTGCCCAGCCGTGCCGGGTCGAGCGCGAGGCGGTGCCCGAGGATGACACCGGAGCGGCGCAGCCTGGTGACCCGGTCCAGACAGGTCGAGGCCGCCACGCCGATCTCCGCCGCGAGGTCCCGGTACGTGGTCCGGGCGTCGTTCTGAAGCAGGCGGAGAATCTGGAGATCGATCGGGTCCAGTGCGACGGAATCAGCCATTTACCGAACGTAGCACGGAGGAGATCCGCTACCTCCCGGTAACTGTTCACAGTGCGGCCATGGAGAACGCAGCCTCGGCCGCGCCCGTGACCCGGGCCCTGGCCACCGATGCCGTGCACGCAGGACGCGAGGATCTCGCGGAGCTCGGCCTGCACGCCCCGCCGATCGACCTGTCGACCACTTACCCGTCGTACGACGCCGCAGGCGAGGCCGCGCGGATCGACGAGTTCGCCACGACCGGAGCCCGGCCGGAGGGTCCGCCCGTCTACGCACGGCTGGACAACCCCACCACCGCCCGGTTCGAGACGGCGCTCGCCAAGCTCGAGGGCACGGAGAGCGCCGTCGCGTTCGCCAGCGGCATGGCGGCCCTGACCGCCGTGCTGCTGGTGCGGGCGAGCATGGGCCTGCGGCACGTCGTCGCCGTCCGGCCGTTGTACGGCTGCAGCGACCATCTGCTGAACGCCGGACTCCTCGGTACCGAGGTCACCTGGACCGACCCGGCCGGCATCGCCGAGGCCCTGCGACCCGACACCGGACTGGTTATGGTCGAGACCCCGGCCAACCCGACGCTCGCCGAGGTGGACCTGCGGGCCGTACGGCACGCCTGCGGCTCGGTGCCGCTGCTCGTCGACAACACCTTCGCCACCCCCGTGCTCCAGCGCCCCGCGGAAGAGGGCGCCCGGCTGGTCCTGCACAGCGCCACCAAGTACCTCGGCGGCCACGGCGACGTGATGGGCGGTGTGGTCGCCTGCGACGAGGAGTTCGCCCGCAAGCTGCGCCAGGTCCGCTTCGCGACCGGCGGCGTCCTGCACCCGATGGCCGGATACCTGCTGCTGCGCGGGCTGTCGACGCTGCCGGTGCGGGTGCGGGCCGCGTCCGCCACGGCCGCCGACCTCGCCCGAAGGCTCACCACCGACCCGCGGGTCGCCCGGGTCCACTACCCGAGCATCGGCGGGGCGATGGTCTCCTTCGAGGTGTACGGGGACCCGCACGACGTGATCGCCGGGGTACGGCTGATCACGCCGGCGGTGAGCCTCGGCAGCGTCGACACACTGATCCAGCACCCGGCTTCCATCAGCCACCGCATCGTCGACGTGAACGACCGGCGCTCGGCCGGCGTGAGCGACCGGCTGCTGCGGATGTCGGTCGGGCTCGAGGACGTCGAGGACCTGTGGCGGGACCTGACGCAGGCGCTCAGCGCTCGCCG
Source organism: Streptomyces sp. WAC00040 (assembly GCF_056835925.1). Classification (NCBI taxonomy): domain Bacteria; kingdom Bacillati; phylum Actinomycetota; class Actinomycetes; order Kitasatosporales; family Streptomycetaceae; genus Streptomyces; species Streptomyces sp. WAC00040. Next base: position 500,149 of record NZ_JAKQZE010000003.1, on the reverse strand, counting down.
CGTCCGGTCCGCTCCGTCCGCTCGTAGCGGGATCGCGGACGGCCGGCAGCCGCATCCAGTCGGGCGGTGACCACCAGGGTCCCCTCCTCGATCTGGTAGTCGAGGGGCAGGCCGAGGCCGCGCATGGCGGCGACCATCGCGGTGTTCGACGACCGGGTGACGGCGTACACGCTGTCGCAGCCGGCCTCGGACGCCATGTCTGCCAGCCGCTTCAGCAGTTGCGAGCCGATGCCGCGGCGCTGCCAGTCGTCCTCGACGAGCAGCGCCACCTCGGTCTCGTCGCCGTCCCACAGCAGGTGGCCGAGGGCGACGAGCCGGCCGGAGGCCGTCTCCACCGCCAGGGTCCGGCCGAAACGCGGGCTCAGCAGGTGGTTGAGGTAGCGGTCCGCGTCCCGGACCGGGCCGTGGTAGCGCATCTCGAGCGTCCGGGCGGAGCACCGTTCGTGCATGGCGAGCGCGGCGTCCACATCGTCCTGGTCGGCGCGGCGCACGGAGATCTCGTTGCCCTCGGGGAGGGTGAGGATGTCCTGGCTGCGGGGGACGCGCGGACCGAGGCGTGCGTCGAGCTCGACGAGGGCGCGGGCGCGGGCGAACTCGGTGGGGGTGAAGGGCAGATAGGCGCGTTCGACGATGATCGCGCCGCCGTTCGGGTCGCGCAGGTGCATCACCGTCTCCTCGAGGACGCCCTCCACCGGGGGCATCTCGCCGGTGGGGCTGCCCGTGGGGGAGACGGCCGGGCGGGACCGGATGGTGCAGCGGCCGAGCAGTTGCCGGAGCGCCAGAGGCAGTTCGGCGGCGTCCAGGGCGGTACGGGTGGCGAGGCCGAGCACCCGGGTGGGCGTGTCGACGAGGTCGTGCGCGTCGGCGCGCTCCGTCCAGGTGCCGCTGCCGCCGGCCGCGGCGACCTCGCGGGCGAGCTGCGGGGCCTGTAGGGACGCGGGGGCCCGCAGCAGGAATTCGTCGACCGTCCCGTCTGCCAGTGGATGGGTCTGCAGGGTCAGGATGTCCACGTCGAGGCGGGCCAGGGCGTTGCACAGGGCGGCGAGGCTGCCGGGGGTGTCCTGGACGGTGGTGCGCATCCGCCACAGGGCGGTCCCGCGGGGGCTCTGCTCCCCGGCTGCCTCCTGGGACGCGGCGGGGGCCTGGGCGTCCGCCGCGTCCGGAGGCGGCGCATGACTGTGGCGCCGTGCCCACCATGTGTGGAACGTGGCCGTCGCGGCCAGCGCCACCGCCGAGGCGATGAGCAGGAACGGCCCGTCGGGAGTGTGCCCGATCAGTTTGGCGATGGTGTCGGCGACCGCGACGGCAGTGAACATGGCGGCCAGTTCGACGAGGTCCCGCCGCCAGTGGTGCGGACGGCGGGCGCTCTTCGCGGAAGTCACATCTGTCATGGCTTCACTGTGACCGACCGGTGTTGCGTGATCACGAACGCTTTGTGACTGATGGGTTAAGCGCCGATCTGGAGCGCTATCAGCCGGTTTTGGTCGATTCTGGCGTGCAGTGTTCGCTTCCATGGTTCAACACGTACCGGTTTCCGTTCCGGCGCGCGTCCGCCCGACCCCCGCCGGATCCCGTCACTGGCCGACACGCCCCGGCTGAAGTGCCTTGGTGAAAAGCACAGTTCCGCCCTCCGCGCGCAGCCGCACCGTCAGCTCGCCGCTGTCGGCGTCGATGTCCACCTCCCCGAAGTACTGCGGAGACTCCATCGGTGACACGTTCGCCCGCTTCGGCGCCCGCACGAATACCCGGTCGGGGCCGAACGTCCCGTCCAGCGTGTTCGCCGGAAATCCGCCGGCGGCGAGCGGACCCGAGACGAACTCCCAGAACGGCGCAAAATCCTTGAAGGCCGCGCGCTCGGGAGCGTAGTGCTGGGCCGAGGTGTAGTGCACATCGGCGGTCAGCCACACGGTGCCCGTGATCCGGCGGTGCTTGACGTGCCGCAGCAGTTCGGCGATCTGCAGCTCACGCCCCAGCGGCGCGCCCGGATCGCCCTGCGCCACGGCCTCGAAGTTCGCGGAGCCGTCCGGCACCACGAGCCCGAGCGGCATGTCGGCGGCGATCACCTTCCACACCGCGTTCGACCGGTCCAGCTCCCGCTTCAGCCACTCGAGCTGACCGGCGCCGAGGATGCCCTCGCCCCCGTCCGCCTGCCGGTTCGGCGAGTTGGCGTCGCGATAGGTGCGCATGTCGAGCACGAACACGTCCAGCAGCGGACCGTGGCGGACCACCCGATGCATGCGGCCCCCAGTGCCGTCGCCGGCGGCGGAGAGCGTGCTTACGGGGAAGTACTCGGCGAACGCCCGGATCGAACGCCGGGCGAGGACGTCCACGTCCTTCTCGCTGTACCGGGCGTCGTCGAGGATCTGCCCCGGGTACCAGTTGTTGCGCACCTCGTGGTCGTCCCACTGAACGATCGTCGGCACCTGGGCGTTGAACCGGCGGACGTTCTCGTCCAGCAGGTTGTACCGGAAGTTGCCCCGGTACTCGTCGAGCGTCTCGGCGACCTTCGACTTCTCCTCCGTGACCACATTGCGCCACACCCGCCCGTCCGGAAGCGTCACGCTCGGCACGAGCGGGCCGTCCGCGTACACGGTGTCCCCGCTGCACAGGAAGAAGTCCGGGTCCAGACGGCGCATCTCCTCGTACGCCCGGTAGCCGCCGATGTCGGGGTTGATGCCCCAGCCCTGCCCGGCGATGTCGCCCGACCACAGGAACCGCACGCCGCGCCGCCGGTTCGCCGGCGCGGTACGGAACGTCCCGTACACCGCCTCGCCGGTACGCCGGTCGTCGTCCGGGTCGGTGAGCGTCACCCGGTAGTGCACCTGCTCGCCGGCGGGCAGGCCCCGCAACGCCGTCTTCCCCGTGAAGTCCGTGCCCGGTCCGAGCAGCGGTCCGTGCCACCTGCGGGCACGCCGGAACGACCCGGTCGCGGACGTCTCCACGATCATCCGCGCGGGCCGGTCGGAACGCACCCACACCAGCCCGGAGGTGGCCGTGACGTCACCGGTCTGCACGCCCCAGGCCGCACGCGGCCGTCCGGACAGAGCCAGCGCCGGGGCCGCGCCGACGCCGGGCAATGCCAGCGCCGCGGAAGCGGCCACCGTGCCGCGCAGGACGGAACGGCGGGCGGGGGGAGAACTCTGCGGGGTCTGCGACATTGCTGCGCCTCCAGGCGGTTCGGCCGGTGTGCCGAGCCATGCCTAGCGGCAGGCCGAGTCCGTTGTGCGAACGCCGGGTGAACGGCGTGCCGCATCCCCTTCGCCGCCGCCTCCCCGGTCAGGTCGGCGGCACCCCGCGCCGGTCCTGGCCCTCGCCCCCCGCGGCCGGCTCCGGCTCGAAGTCCCACGAACCGCGCTTGAACAGGGGCCGGAAGTCGGGGTGGTCCTCCCAGTGCCGGGCGAGGCCCACCAGTTGGTCCCAGTTGTGCGCCAGCGTCTGGTCGATGACGCGGCGCAACTCCGTTTCGGCCCCGGCGCGTTGCTCGCAGATCCCCTTCACGGCCGCCGCGCTCTTGACGGCACCGCTCAGCGCGCGCAGGGCACGCGAGGTGTCGTCCATGCCGAAGCCGTGGTCACTGCCGTTCTCCGGATCGAAGAGGGGCCGGAGCCGGTCCTCGAGGAACGAGGTGATCTCCGAGAAGTGCTGCTGGTCCATCACGGCTCCGTTTCCGCCCCGCCGCCGTCGGGCGAGCGGGGTCATTCACTCGTCTCCCGCGCGAGCCGCCTCTGTCGTGTGCCGCCGCGGGGCATGGTCATTCTCCACGCGACGGGGAGCGCCTGGCGCACCACCGGCTGCCGTCCGCCGGACCGGTCGCCGACAAGGCCCTCCGTGCGGCGCGGGACCGGATGCGGCGTGCCGGTGGCCGACGCCACCGGGCCGGCTCAGGCGCTGCCGTCGAGCAGCACCCGCGCGACCAGCGCCGGGTCGTCGCTCATCGGGACGTGCCCGCAGCCGGGCAGCCTGACGAGGCGGGCGCTGGGGATCACGTACTTGGCCCGCACGCCCTGGCGGCGCAGCAGCAGCCGGTCCTTGGTGCCCCAGCCGATGGTGACGGGAACATCGCGGACGTCGTCGCGGAACAGCACACCGCCGCCGGCCGCGAGCGTCTCGTGGAAGCCGGTCGCCCCGCGCAGTGCGCGCGTCTCCGCGACGGCGGCCTCGGGCGAACGGCGGCCCGGCCGCGCGTAGATGGTGCTCACCAGCGCCGTACGCCCCACCGCCGATCGGGACAACCGCTCGATCACCGGCAGCGGCAGGGACCGCGCGCCCACCCGCATGGCCCGCAGGGTGGTGAAGGCGTAGCGCCGTTCCGCCTCCGACCAGAATCCGGCCGGGGAGAGCGCGGTCACCGAGCGGACCAGCTTCTCGCGACCCAGTTCGAGGGCGAGGAGCCCTCCGAGCGAATTGCCGGCGACGTGGGGCCGCTCGACCCCGAGAGCCCGGCAGAACGCGCCGAGCGCCGTGGAGACCGTTGCCAGGTCGTACGGGACGCCGTCCGGCAGCGCGGGTGAGGCGCCGAAGCCCGGCAGGTCGACCGCGATCACATCGCGGTCGGCGGCGAGTATCCCCATCACCGGCTCCCAGGCCTGCCAGTGGTGACCGATGCCATGGAGCAGCAGCAGCGGCTCGCCGGCGCCCCTGCGCTCGTAGGTGACGGACAGCGTGCGGCTGCCCCGGGCGGTCTCGACGGAGAACGAGATCTCTGCGGCCATGACTGCACGCTCCATGCGCTGGGACAGACAGACTGTCAGTAACAATTACCGTTCAGTAGCTTGGAGTTCAAGGGGCCCGCCCAGGTGGAGGGGGTATCGGTGGTGCCGCCCCGTCTCATGACCGGGTCCTGCCATGAGTCGCCGTTCTGCACCGGACCGGCTTCATTCGCCGATGCAGCGCGCGCCGCACAGGAACCTGCTGGACAGCGGGCCCGTCGTCGGCTGGGATTGACGGGTGGCAGCAGACACCGTGACCGATCTCTTCGAAGAACACCGGCCCGTGCTGACCGGCGTGGCCTATCGCATGCTCGGCCGGATCGCCGACGCGGAGGACGTGGTGCAGGAGGCCTGGCTGCGCTGGTCGTCCGACCGGCGCGACGACGTGAAGGAACCGCGCGGCTACCTCGTACGGATCACCACCCGCCTCGCGATCGACCGGCTGCGGCACGTCAAGTCCCGCCGGGAGTCTTACGTCGGGCCGTGGCTGCCGGAGCCGATCGTCACCGACTTCGGCCCCTCGGTCCCCGACACGGCGGAACGGGCGGTGCTCGCCGAATCCGTGTCGCTCGCCGTGCTCGTGGTCCTCGAGTCCCTCTCCCCGCTGGAGCGAGCGGTGTTCGTGCTCCGCGAGGCGTTCGGCTTCCCGTACGCCGAGATCGCCACCACACTCGAGAAGTCGGAGGCGGCCGTACGCCAACTCGCCGGGCGCGCCCGCAAGCACGTGGACGAGCGCAAGCACCGGTTCGATGTGGATCCCGCCGAATGCCGTGACCTCACGGAGCGGTTCCTGTCCGCCGCCTCGGGCGGTGATCTGGAGGGACTGCTCTCCATCCTCGCCCCGGACGTGCGGCTGGTCGGCGACAGCGGCGGCAAGACCAAGGCGCCTCTTCGTGTCATGCAGAGCGCGGACAAGGTCGGACGCTTCGTCGTCGCGATCTCGCAGCAGCCGGTTCCGGACGCGGAGGTCCGTTTCGTCGAGGCCAACGGCGCACCGGCGATCCTCGTCCTGTCCGGGGGCAAGCCGGACACCGTCATGCAGATGGAGGTGCTGGACGGGCGCATCCAATGCGTCTACATCGTCCGGAACCCCGACAAACTCGCCGCCTTCGCCGGACCTGGCACGGACTGAGACCCCTTCTTCGCACGTCGGACCCCGTGGCCGTTATCCGGTCGCGGGGTCTTGTGCTGCCCCGCGGCTCTCAGTACGAAGGCCGCGTGAACGCCGTGCGAATCCCTACCGATGCGCAGCGTGACAACCGCAGGATTGGTCTTGACCAAGTCGGAGGCCCGTCCTATGGTCGCAGGGATAGTGCAGGAACCTTTAATAAACAAGGGCGCGGAAAAGCCGCCGCTGACACGGCGATTGCGGAGGATCAGGGTGGGGACCACGCAGTTGGAACCGGTGCAGGAGCCCAAGTACTGGCACCTGAAGACCGTGCTTGCCGAGGCGCTCGACACCGACTTCACCGTCGGCGAGATCCTGCCGAACGAGCGCGACCTCGCCGCCCGCTTCGGTGTCGCCCGCGCCACCCTCAGGCAGGCGCTCGAGCAGCTCGAGCTCGAAGGCCGCCTCCAGCGCCGCCGCGGCGTCGGCACCACCGTCGCCCCGCCGCGCGTGGGCGTCGACGTGACCACCTCGCACCAGGACTGGCCCGGCACCGGACACGACGCCTGGCAGGCGGCCGAGTGCACCGTGGCCGTGCCGTCGGCGGCCGTGGCCCGGCTGCTCGACACCGAGGCGGACGAAGAGGTGCACACTGTGCGCCGGCTGAGGGTGAACAACGGCCAGCCCGTCGCCGCCGAACTGCTCTACGTGCCGTCCTCGTCGGTGCCCGACCTCCCCGCCATCGAGGCGCCGTCCGGCCCGGCCCTCGCCCGCGGCGTCCTGCGCGAACTTCAGCGCCTCGATCTCGAGGGCCAGGACCGCGCCGTCGAACTCGGCTCCGCCGGTGCCGTCGACGCCAGAGAGCTGGACCGGCTGCCCGGCGCGCCCGTCCTCGTCGTCACCACCCGGTACTTCTCCGCAGGGCGCACCGCCGCGGTGTCCGTCGCGACGTACCGCGCCGACACCTGCCGCCTCACCTTCGGCGACACGGGGGACGTCGAGATCAGCCACGACGGTCAGCAGCGCCGCGCGTCCTGACCACCGGACCGTCCCGCCGTGACACCCGCGGCGGCGCGGGTCGGGCGAACGTCCCGCACCACACGCAGAAGGTTCGGCCCGCCCCACGTCACTCAGCGGCGGGCCGTCACCGTTCCCTCGACGGCGAAGAGCTGCTCCTCCACGTGGTCCAGCGCCAGCCGCAGCGCGCCGGTCGCCACCGCCGCCTCGCCCAGCATGGACAGCGCCACCCGCGGCGGCCGGAGGCAGTACCGCGCCAGCTCGTCGCGCAGCGGAGGCAACACCCCGTCCAGGCCGGCGGCCCAGCCCCCGATCACGACCAGTTCAGGATCGAGCGCCAGCACCAGCGCCGCCACATCGTGCACCAGGCGCTTGTTGAACCGCTCGACGGCCGCCAGCGCGCTCTTGTCGCCGCTCTTGGCCGAGGCGAAGACGTCCGCCACCGCCTGCTCGTCCAACGGGTGCAGCGGCTCCCCGGTCATCGACAGCAGCTTCTCGGGTGTCTCGTCGCGTCCGAGCAGGTGCAGCGCGCCGATCTCTCCCGCCGCCCCGCCGTAACCGCGGTGCAGCCGCCCGCCGATGAGCGAACCGGCGCCGGGACTGAGTCCGGCGAGCACGAACACGATGTCGTCGGAGTCCGTCGCCGCGCCCTTCCAGTGCTCGGCCACCGCCGCCGCGTTGGCGTCGTTCTCCACCAGCACCGGGCAACGGAACGATCTGCGCAGCCGCTCTCCCAGCGGAAGCCCCGTCCAGCCCGGCAGCGCCGTGGAGAGCCGAACGGTTCCGTCCGCCTCCACGATCCCCGGTGAGCCGACGCCCACCGCGCGCAGACCGCTCCGTGCCACACCGGTCCGCCGCAGCAGGTCGGCGACGACCGCCCGGACCCGCTCCAGCCGGTCGTCGGCGCCGGCCCGCTCGGAGACGTCCCGCGAACCGGCCCCGATGATGCGCCCGTCGAGCCCCGACAGCAGCGCCGCCACTCGGTGCGCCCCGATCTCGATGCCCAGCAGATGCCCGGCCTCCGCCCGGAACCTGAACCGCCGCGCGGGCCGGCCCTGCTTGCGGGCCTCGCCCTCCTCGGGGACGAACTCGACGACCAGCCCTGTCTCGATCAGCCCTTCCACCACACCCTCGACCGTCGGCCGCGACAGTCCGGTGATCCTGGTCAGGTCGGTGAGCGTGGGGGCGTCGGCGCCCCGCAGTGAATGCAGTACCACCGCGGAATTGATGCGCCGCAGCAGCGACGGGTCCCCGCCGGTCAGCCGCCCCACGTGTGTCCTCCCAGTTCGTGCCCGTGTTGGCCGGATCGTACTCGCTGCGGGCGCGCGTCGTGCCACGGGACCGGGACGGGCCCGGGGGAGCGGGTGACGGTGTGCCAACTGTCAGTGGCGGCAGGTTCAATGGAGTCATGACCACGGCACAGCACCTCGCTGCGATCGACCTGCTGCGCGGCCGGGCGTTCCCGGCACAGCGCGGCAGGTCGGAGTTCGGCGACAGCGGGCCCGGCTACCACCTGGCGGAGCTGCGCACGCCCGCGGACTGCCTGGACGCGGCGGAGCGTGCGGACGGCCGGTCGCGCGAGCCGTACGAGGCGGAGTGCGAGGCACTGGTGGGCGCGTTGAGCAGCCGCTGGGGGGAGGGCCAGTGGTTCGCTCTGTGGTCGGTCTTCATCGGGACGATCTGCGGAGAGGCGATCGCTCAGCCGTGGGGCGAGCTGAGCCACCGCGTCGAGGACCTGCACCTCTGGCGGGTCGAGGGCCATTGGATAGCGGTGGGCGTCTCACGCGCCGAAGGCGAGGACGAGCACCGGCTGATCGCCGTCGTCACCGACATCGACCCGCCCTAGACACCGTCTTCCCGTGGCACGTCACCCGGCTGAGCTTCTCCCGAACAACGCCTGGTGGCGACAGTCGGGCGGTGCCGTGCCCGGCGTGCACGGACAGCGGCAGCCCGCCCGGGCGGCCCGGCCGCGGCGTCGGGCGGTGTCCTTTGGTGCGTATTCGACTCTCAGGGCCGGTCGGCGGCCTTACGCAGCCTGCCGTACTCCTCGGCCATCGCCTGGAGCGTCCAATGGGCATTGAGCCCGCTGGGGTTGGGCAGCACCCACACCCGCGCGCCGCCGATCGTCCGTTCCTGCGGCCCGATCCGGGCGGACCGTTCCCCGAACGCCGTGCGGTAAGCGGTCACGCCCACCACGGCCAGCCACCGCGGCGCCAGCCGCTCCACCTTCGCGGCCAGCAGCCGGCCGCCCTCGCGGAGCTCCTCGTCGCTCACCTCGTCGGCCCGGGCGGTCGTGCGTGCCACCATGTTGGTGATGCCGAGCCCGTGGTCGAGGAGCTCACGCTGCTCCGACGGCAGCAGCCGCCGCGGCGTGAACCCCGACAGGTGCAGCACCGGCCAGAAACGGTTTCCGGGCCGGGCGAAGTGATGTCCGGTGGCACCGGACATCAGGCCCGGATTGATGCCGCAGAACAGCACGGAAAGGCCGTCCGCGACCACGTCCTCGATGACGCGGTCGCGGGCGGCCTCCAGCTCTGCCGGGGTGGGGCGGGTCAGAGGATCGCGCCCGGCGTGTAGGCGGCGGCCTCCGGGTGATGCTTGGCGATCTCCTCGATCCTGGAGACCACGGCGGTCACCTGGTCGCCGGCGGCACCGGTGAACGACAGCTTGTCCGCCATCAGTTCGTCCAGCTGCGCGCGGTCCAGCGGGATCCGCTCGTCGGCGGCGAGCTTGTCCAGCAGCTCGTTGCGCTCGGCACCCTGCTCCCGCATGGCGAGGGCGGACGCGACCGCGTTCTCCTTGATGGCCTCGTGCGCGACCTCGCGGCCGACACCGGCACGGACCGCGCCCATGAGGACCTTCGTGGTGGCGAGGAACGGGAGGTAGCGGTCCAGCTCACGGGCGACGACCGCCGGGAACGCGCCGAACTCGTCGAGCACCGTCAGGAACGTCTCCAGCAGCCCGTCGAGCGCGAAGAACGCGTCGGGCAGCGCCACCCTGCGGACCACGGAGCAGGACACGTCGCCCTCGTTCCACTGGTCGCCGGCGAGCTCGCCGGTCATCGAGGCGTAGCCCCGCAGGATGACCATCAGGCCGTTGACGCGCTCGCAGGAGCGGGTGTTCATCTTGTGCGGCATCGCGGACGAGCCGACCTGGCCCGGCTTGAAGCCTTCGGTGACCAGCTCGTGCCCGGCCATCAGGCGGATCGTCTTGGCCACCGAAGAAGGCGCCGCTGCCAGCTGTACCAGGGCGGACACGACGTCGTAGTCCAGCGAACGGGGGTAGACCTGGCCCACCGAGGTGAACGCGTGGCCGAAGCCCAGGTGGGCGGCGATGCGCTGCTCCAGCTCGGCCAGCTTCGCGGCGTCGCCGCCCAGCAGGTCGAGCATGTCCTGCGCGGTGCCGACGGGGCCCTTGATGCCCCGCAGCGGGTAGCGCCTCAGCAGGTCCTCGAGACGCCCGTGGGCGACGAGCAGCTCGTCGGCGGCCGTCGCGAACCGCTTGCCGAGCGTGGTGGCCTGGGCGGCGACATTGTGGGACCGGCCGGCCATGACCAGCTCCGCGTACTCACCGGAGAGCTTGCCCAGCCGCGCGAGCACCGCGACCGTACGGTCGCGCATCAGCTCCAGCGACAGCCGGATTTGCAGCTGCTCGACGTTCTCCGTGAGGTCACGGGACGTCATGCCCTTGTGGACGTGCTCGTGGCCGGCGAGGGCGTTGAACTCCTCGATCCGGGCCTTCACGTCGTGGCGGGTGACCTTCTCGCGCTCGGCGATCGACGCCAGGTCGACCTGGTCGAGCACCCGCTCGTAGTCGGCCAGCGCGGCGTCCGGTACCTCGATCCCGAGGTCCTTCTGCGCGCGCAGCACGGCCAGCCAGAGCTGACGCTCCAGCTTCACCTTCTGCTCGGGGGACCAGAGCACGGCGAGCTGCGCGGAGGCGTAGCGGCCGGCAAGAACATTGGGGATGCGAGGCTTCGCAGACACAGCAGTCACGTGTGCAGATTCTACTGTGGGTTTGCGCAGCTCAGCGCCCCGCCCGTGGTTGTAGCTTGCTACAAGGGTGTCAGGCGTCGGCCGACGGCGGCCTGAAGGGCGCGTAAGGCAGCAGGTCGGGCCGCTTGGCGGGCCTGCCGTCGCCGGAGGACCGCCCGGTCAGCCGCCGCCCGATCCACGGCCCCAGATGCCGGCGGGCGAACTGCGCGTCGGCGACCCGCCGCGCCGCCCAGCTCGACCGGAGCGCCGGCGGCAGTGGTGCCTGCCAGTCGTCCTCGGCCTCCAGGCCGAGCGTCTGCCAGACCGCCTCGGCGACCCGGCGGTGCCCCTCGGCCGTCAGGTGCAGCCGGTCCACGTCCCACATCCGCTGATCGCCGAGAGCGGAGGAGCCGTAGAGGTCGACGACGAGCGCGCCGTGCCGTGCCGCGAGTGAGTCGACATGGGCGAACAGCTCCTCCATCCGCGGACGGAACCGCTCCATCACCGGGCCCTGGCGGCCGGGGCTGCGCATCAGCACCAGCTGCCGGCACGACGGCGCGAGTTTCTCCACCGCCTCCTGAAGGAGATCACGCACCCGCACCATGTCGCACTTGGGCCGCAGGGTGTCGTTGAGTCCGCCGACGAGGGTGATCACGTCGGCGTTCATCGAGGCGGCGACATCGACCTGCTCGGCGACGATCTGTCCGATCAGCTTGCCGCGCACCGCGAGGTTCGCGTAGCGGAAGCCGGGGGTACGGGCGGCCAGCCGGCCCGCGAGGACGTCCGCCCAGCCGCGGTAGGAGCCGTCGGGGAGCAGATCCGACATGCCCTCCGTGAACGAGTCACCGACCGCGACGAAGCTGGTGTAGTTGGCACTGATCTCCATGGCGCAGCGATCCTACCGTGCGGTAGGGTCCGTCGGTTCCGTACCCGGAGGGGAGCTTTCGTGAGTGACGCGCTGCTCAACGCCCTGGCCGAAGCACTGGCCGAAGTGGTGACCCTGATCGACACCTGCGACGACGACGTGCTCGACCCGGACACCGCGGTGAAGTGGCTCGAATCCACCGCGTTCCTGCTGGACAGGCTCCCTCCCGCGGACCGCCGCGAGCTCGCGGAACGTGTCCGCGCGGCGGCCGGACGCCACCCGGAAGGCGGCTGGCGCGACGGCCTGCTCAGGGTGCCGGACAGCTTCGGCCTCGACGACGACCAGCACGAGCGGTACTGCGAGTCCATCGCGCACGTCGTGGCCGACTTCACAGCGGCGGTACGGGACGCGGACCCGGCGACGCCCGTCCCCACCTGCCCGGGCTGGACCCTGGCCGATCTGATCGCGCACCACGGCACGACGCACCGCTGGGCGGAGCACGTCGTACGCACCCGGGCCGCCGAGCGCGTCCGGGCGCGTGAAGTGCCTCTCGACCTGCCGGACGAGCCGTCGGCGTACCCGCAGTGGATGGCCGGCGCCGCCGAGTCCTCCCTGCGCACCCTGCGCACGGTGGACCCGGACCTTCCGATGTGGTCCTACGGCGCGGACCAGCGCGTCGCCTTCTACCCGCGGCGGCTGCTCTTCGAGGCGGTGATCCACTGCGCCGACGCGCAACTGGCCCTCGGGCAGGAACCCCGCCTCGAGCCGGGGACGGCGGCGGACGGCATCGCGGAGTTCTTCGAGAACGTGCCCTGTCACACCAGGACCATCGAGCGGCTGGCGTCGTCGGCCGGCGGCTCGGTCCGGCTGTTCGCCCGGGACACCGGCGCTGCCTGGACGATCACGTTCGGCGCCGCCGGCTTCTCGTGGACGCCCACGGCGGAGGCGGCCGACGTCACGGTGACGGCGGACGCGGCCGACCTCCTGCTCCTCGTCTACGGCCGCCGCCGGCCGAACGAGGACCGTTTCACGATCCGGGGCGGGGCCGCGGTGCTGGACGCGTGGCTGGGCGCCATGGCGATGTAGCCGCTGCGCGGGGCGGTTTCCCCCACCCGCCCCTTCCGTAACCGGGCTCCGCCCGGACCCCTACCGTGCTGCGCGCGGTGCCCTCGGTGCCGGGCGGGCTGGAAATGCCCCCGCCCGTCACCCCGGCTTGCCCACCAGCTCCCGCAGGATGTCCTCCATCGTGACCAGGCCCTCCGGCCGGCCGTTCTCGTCGAGGACGGCCGCCAGGTGCGTACGGCTCCGGCGCATCGCCGTGAGGACGTCGTCGAGCGGGGTCGTCGCCCGGACCCGCGCGATCGGCCGCATCGCCGACACGGGGAACGCCGTGTTCCTCGGCGCCGCGTCCAGGGCGTCCTTCACATGGAGGTAGCCGAGGATGCGCCGCCCCGCGTCCACCACCGGGAAGCGGGAGAAGCCCGACTCCGCGGACAGCCGCTCCAACTGTTCCGGCGTCGTACCGGCCTGGGCGTACACCACGCGCTCGATGGGCATCACCACGTCGCGCACGGGCCGCCGGCCGAGTTCGAGCGCGTCCCGCAGCCGTTCCGCGGAGCGGTCGTCGAGCAGCCCGGCCTCGCCGGCGTCCTGCACCAGGTTCGCCAGCTCGTCGTCGGAGAACGTCGCGGTCACCTCGTTCTTCGTCTCGACACGCAGCAGCTTGAGCAGGCTGTTCGCGAAGGCGTTGACCATGACGATGACGGGGTGCAGGGCGCGTGCGAGCGTGACCAGCGGCGGGCCCAGCCACAGCGCGCTGCGCACCGGCTCCGCGAGGGCGATGTTCTTCGGCACCATCTCGCCGAGCAGCATGTGGAGGTACGTCGCGAGCGAGAGGGCGATGACGAACGAGATCGGGTGGACCGCACCGTGCGGCACGCCCACCGCGTCGAAGACCGGCTCGAGCAGGTGCGCCATGGCCGGCTCGGCGACGATGCCGAGGACCAGCGTGCACAGCGTGATGCCCAACTGCGCGGCGGCCATCAGGTCCGAGACGTGCTGGAGACCCCACAGGACGCTGCGGGCCCGGCGGTCGCCGGCCTGTGCCTCCGGTTCGATCTGACTGCGGCGGACGGAGATCAGCGCGAACTCCGCGCCGACGAAGAAGGCGTTGGCGACCAGGGACAGGAAGCCGATGAAGAGCTGGATCGCGATCATCGTCCGGCCTCCTGGATCTCGTCGGCCCCTTCCGTGGCGATCGGCGGCGCGTGCATCAGCACCCGCGCCGCCCGCCGTCCGGACGCGTCGACGACATCGAGCTGCCATCCGTCCATGTCGATGCGGTCACCTTCGGCCGGGATGCGTCCCAGCTCGGTGGCGACGACTCCGGCGAGCGTCTCGTACGGACCGTCCGGCACCTGGAGGCCGATGGCCGCCAACTGGTCGGTGCGCGCGGCGCCGTCGGCCGACCACAGGATCCGTCCGTCGGCGTCCTCGCCCGCGGGGGCCAGGTCGGGCGTCTCGTGCGGGTCGTGCTCGTCGCGGACCTCGCCGACGACCTCCTCCACGATGTCCTCCATGGTCACGACACCTGCCGTGCCGCCGTACTCGTCGATGACGACGGCCATGGTGGACCTGCCCTGGAGCCGGTCGAGCAGCCGGTCGACGGTCAGTGACTCGGGCACGAGGACCGGTTCCCGCAGCAGTTCGGAGACGCGCAGCCGGCGGCGGTGTTCCGCGGGCACGGCCAGGACATCCTTGATGTGGGCGATGCCGACCACGGTGTCGAGGCTGCCCCGGTAGACAGGGAAGCGGGACAGGCCGGTGGCCCGGGTCGCGTTGGCGACGTCCTCGGCCGTGGCCTGCGCCTCCAGAGCCGTGACCTGCACCCGGGGGGTCATCACGTTCTCCGCGGTGAGTTCGCCGAGGCCGAGGGTGCGGACGAACAGCTCCGCGGTGTCCGCCTCGAGCGCACCCTCCTTGGCCGAGTGGCGGGCCAGGGCGACGAGCTCCTTGGGGCTGCGGGCGGAGGCCAGCTCCTCCGTCGGCTCCATGCCCAGCCGCGTCACCATGCGGTTGGCGGTGTTGTTGAGATGGGAGATCAGGGGCCGGAACGCGGCGGTGAAGATCCGCTGCGGCGTGGCGACCACCTTGGCGACGGCCAGGGGTGAGGAGATGGCCCAGTTCTTCGGGACGAGCTCGCCGACGACCATCAGGACGACGGTCGACAGGGCCGTGCCGATGACCAGCGCGGCGGACGACGCCACGGAAGGGGAGAGGCCGAGGTCCTCGACCGGTCCACGGATCAGCGTGGCGATCGACGGCTCGGCGAGCATGCCGACGACCAGGTTGGTGACCGTGATGCCGAGCTGTGCGCCGGAGAGCTGGAAGGTGAGGCTGCGGGCGGCCTTGAGCGCGCCGGCCGCGCCTCGTTCCCCGCGCTCCGCCGCTCGTTCGAGATCGCTGCGCTCGACCGTCGTGAGCGAGAACTCCGCCGCGACGAAGGCTCCGCAGGCGACGGAGAGCAGCACGGCCACGCCGAGCAGAAGCACTTCGGTCATCGGTTCACCTCCATCCCATGATCCGGCAGGGGGAGAAGGTTTGCGCGATGTCGGCTACTAGGAGGCTCGCCCATGGGCGGACGCTCACACCTTTCGTACGGGAGCGGACAGTGCGCCCATGGTAAAGGACGGGCAAAAGCGTGGAGGTGGCGGTGGAGTTCAGCTGAACGGTTTGACCCACCGGCGCCAGTGGTCCTCGCGTACGTACCCGGCGGAGGTCCACGCCCGGTGAGCCTGCTCGTTGGCCTCGAGGACCATCGCGTCCCCGCGGCGGCCTCCCACCGCGGCGAACCGGTTCTGCGCCGCGTCGAGCAGGGCGGTCGAGATGCCGCGCCGGCGGTGGGAGGGCAGCACGGCCAGTCGGTACAGGGAGCAGCGCCAGCCGTCGTAGCCCGCGATGACGGAGCCCACGAGCACGCCGTCCGACTCGGCGAGGATGAGCGCCTCGGGGTCACGGTCGATGAGCCGCGTGACGCCGTCCACGTCGTCCGTGATGCTCGTGCCTTCCGCGGCCTCCTTCCAGAAGGCCAGCACGGCCTCGGCCTCGTCGGGAGCGGCGTTGCGTATGAGCAGGTCGGTCATGGCGGTGAGCCAAGCACGCCCGCGACCGGCACCGCCACCGTCTTTCCGCGCTGTGAGACGGGATACGGCCGGGCCGCCCTTGCGCTGCTAGCACCTTCGCGCTAGCTTCAGGGTGTGGCGAAGACACAGTTGAACGTACGCGTGGACGAGTCCACCGCGGAGACCGCCCGCCAGCGGGCGATGCAACGCGGCGTGAGCGTGAACCGCTACATCGAGGAGCTCGTCAAACAGGACGCCGGCGAGGCGGGACGCACCTTCGTCGACGCGGCGGCCGACTTCATGAAGCAGTACGAGTCGGTCTTCGTCGAGGAGTTCGGCGACAAGCGTTGAGTCTGCGGATCGATCTTGCCTGGCTGCTCATGGTCGCGGAGCACAAGATGCCCGGCGACCCCCAGGTCACCGACTGGGGCGCGCTCGTCGCCGCCGTCAGCCGTCACGAGGCGGAGATATTCGGTGTCCCCGTCTACGGCGACCCGGCCTCCCGGGCCGCCGCGTTGCTGCAACTGCTGCTGCACGTACCGGCGCTGGAGCGTTCCAACGCCATGTTCGCCTCGGCCGTCGCCTACGGCTACCTCGTCGCCTGCGGACTGAAGGTCGTCACCTCGCCCGAGCAGGTACGCGACCTGGCCCGCCTGGTGAAGGACGGCAGCGCGGACATCGGGCGCATCGCGGAGGAACTGCGGAGCTGGAGCGGGTGAGCCGTGCAGCTCCCCGACTCCCGCCGGGGCCGGCCACCGGGCCCCGGCGCGACCGAGCGCCCGGAGCGCGAACCGGCCCCCGTCGCGGCGGCTACCCGTCCATGACCGGGCGGCGGGCGACGCCGAGCACGCACGGCGACGTCGGCAACTGCGGTCCATGGTCCGGCACCCGGAACCGCCGGTAGGGCCCGAGCTCGAAGCCCGCCTCCTCGATCGCGGCGATCGTGTCCCGCGCCGTGTGGCACCCGCCGAACAGCAGCGGCCACACCGTGCGGTCCAGGACCCGCTGGGTGGTCGCCAGGCCCCGGCCCTCCGCCCGCCCGTGCTCGAAGAACCGCAGCTCCGCGCCGGGCCGCAGGACCCGCTTGATCTCCGCCAGCGCCCTCGGCAGGTCGCGTACGGTGCACAGCACCAGCGACGCGACCGCCGCGTCGAAGCCCTCGCTCTTGACCGGCAGGGCCTCGGCCGCGCCGGGCGCCACGTCCACCGGGACCTCGGCGCGCAGGGCCGCCTCCGTCGCCAGCTTACGCAGCGAGCGCTCCGGTTCGATGGCCACCACTTCGGAGACCGTGGCCGGGTAGTGGGAGAAGTTCAGACCGTTGCCCGCGCCGATCTCGATCACCCGGCCGGACAGCCCGCGCAGGAGCTCCGCACGGTAGGCGGCGATGCCGCCCTTGAGGTCGGCCGTCACGCTCATCTTCGCGTAGAAGCGGGCGAAGAGAGGATGGTGGACGGCGTCCCGCGGGACGTTCGTACCTCGCTGGAGCGGGACCATGGGGGCCTCCTTGGGAGACGGGCCGGTCCCCGTCATTCTCCCCCGCTGCGCGCGGCTCAGCCGTCCGTGGCCGCCACGAAGCAGAATTCGTTGCCCTCCGGGTCGCGCATCACGAGGAAGCGGCCGTGGTCGTCGGTCACGATCGCCCCGACCCGCTCCGCCCCCAGGGGGACCGCCTCGTCCGCGGCCGCGTCGATGTCACCGGCGTCCAGGTCCAGGTGAAGGCGGTTCTTGACCGTCTTGCCCTCCGGCACCCGCTGGAAGGCGACGCGCACGAACTCCGGCGGATCGACGTACGACCAGTCGTCGGAGCGGTCCACCGGATCGCCGCCGAGGAGCGCGGCCCAGAAGCGCACCAGTCGGGCGGGGTCGTGGCAGTCGAAGACGATCTCGTCGATCTTTGCACGCATGGGCGTCAGCCTACGGAGGCGGTGAACGCCCCCGCATCCCACCGGCCGTAGAGGCGTGGCGTCAGCCAGGTCGCCGCCCGCGCCCTGAAATCGGCGGGACCGAGCGCGCCGGCGCCCTCCGGTACCGCCCCGAGCAGCGGTGCCCCCGCGGCCTCCGGAAGGTCCGCCAGATTGCAGCGCGCCGCCAGATCGGGTGTGCGCGGCCAGCTCCCGACCACCACGCCCAACTGCTCGAGGCCGCGTGCGCGCAGAGCCTCCGCCGTGAGCGCCGTCATGTTCAGCGTGCCGAGGCCGGCCGGGGCGACCACGAGCACGGGCGCGCCCAGCTCGGTGGCCGCGTCCGCCAGCGTGGCGCCGTCGTCGTCGAGCCGTACGAGCAGGCCGCCCGCGCCCTCCACCAGCACCAGGTCGTGCTCGGCCGCCAGCTTCTCGGCGGCATTCGCCACGTCCTTGGGTCGCACCGGTGCGAGTCCCGCCCGCCGGGCGGCGGTGGCCGGCGCCAACGGCTCGGGGAACCGGGCGAGTTCGGCACAGGTCACGTCGCCGGCGAGCCGCCGTACCACAGCGACGTCGCCGTCCTCGTCCGGCGCCAGCCCCGTCTGCGCGGGCTTCAGGACGGCGACGGACAGCCCTTGGGCCAGAGCCGCTGCGGCGACCGCCGCCGTGACGACGGTCTTGCCGATCTCGGTGCCGGTGCCGGTCACAACGATCACTGCCATGTGCTTGTGTGTCCTTCGTTCGATCCGCTGTCCGCTGCGACGTTCCGCGGCGGGCAACCTCAGCCCGCCGCTGCCGCCGCACGCACCGCGCGGCACACGCGGGCGAGGTCCTCGTCGTCCGTCACGTAGGGCGGCATCGTGTAGACGAGGTCGCGGAAGGGCCGCAGCCAGACCCCTTCCCGGACGGCCGCCGCCGTGGCCGCGGCCATGTCGACATCGTGGTCCAGCTGTACGACCCCGATGCCGCCGAGCACCCGCACGTCCTTCACCCCGGGCAGGTCCGCGGCCTCAGCGAGACCGTCGCGCAGCCCCGTCTCCAGGCGGCGGACCTCCCGCTGCCAGTCCTGCCCGAGCAGCAGGTCGATCGACGCGCAGGCGACGGCGGAGGCCAGCGGGTTGCCCATGAACGTGGGGCCGTGGGCGAGCACCGGGACCTCGCCCCGCGAGATGCCCTCGGCCACCTGCGATGTGCACAGCGTCGCGGCCATCGTCAGATAGCCGCCGGTCAGCGCCTTGCCCAGGCACATCACGTCCGGTGCGACGCCTGCGTGCCCGGCCGCGAACAGCGTGCCCGTACGCCCGAACCCGGTCGCGATCTCGTCGAACACGAGCAGCACGCCGTACTCGTCGCAGGCCTCTCGCAGGACGCGCAGATACTCGGGGGAGTGGAAGCGCATGCCGCCCGCGCCCTGCACGACCGGCTCGACGATCACCGCCGCCAGCTCGTCCGCGTGCCGGGCGATCAGCTCCCGCAGACCCCGCGCGTACGACTCCTCGTAGTCGGCGGGAGGCGCATCGGCGAAGAGCTGCCGGGGCAGCACCCCCTGCCACAGCTCGTGCATCCCGCCCTCGGGATCGCACACCGACATCGGCTGCCAGGTGTCGCCGTGGTAGCCGCCGCGCCAGGTCAGCAGCCGCTGCTTGGCGGGGCGGCCCAGCGAACGCCAGTACTGGAGGCACATCTTCACGGCGACCTCCACGGACACGGAGCCCGAGTCGCAGAGGAAGACGTGCCGCAGCGGCTCGGGGGTGATCTCCACGAGCCGGGCCGCGAGCCGCACGGCGGGCTCATGGGTGAGCCCGCCGAACATCACATGGCTCATCCGGCCCAGCTGCGCGGTCGCCGCCTCGTTCAGCACCGGGTGGTTGTACCCGTGGACGGCCGACCACCACGAGGACATGCCGTCGACCAACTCGCGCTGCCCGTGCACCTCTTCGGCGAGCCGCAGCCGTACGCCGGACGCGGACTCGACGACCAGCGGGTCGCTGCGGCCCGGCATGGGGCCGTACGGGTGCCAGACGTGCGCCCGGTCCAGCGCGCGGAGCTCGTCCGGGCCGAACTCAGGCATTGGGCGCGAGGTCCGTCCCGGCTCCCCGGCGGCGCACCGCCACCAGATCCGTACGCGCCGCGGACGCCTCACCCGCCGCGGTCGTCTCCGCCTCCGCCGCCTCCGAGGCGCACCCGCCCTGGTCGCCGTCGCCGCACACCGAGCCGCAGCCGCCGCCGGCCGCACGGTGGTCGGGCAGTGTCGTGGTGTCCGTGCCCTCCACCTCGAAACCGGCGTCCGCGATCATCTCGAGGTCGGTCTTGCCCGCCTGGCCCTCACTGGTGAGGTAGTCGCCGAGGAAGATCGAGTTGACCAGGTGCAGCGCGAGCGGCTGCATCGAACGCAGATGTACCTCGCGCCCGCCGGCCAGCCGCACCTCGACGTCCGGGCAGACGAAGCGGGTCATCGCGAGAATGCGCAGACACCGCTGCGGGGTGAGATGCCACTCCTTGGCGAGCGGCGTCCCCTCGAACGGGATCAGGAAGTTCACCGGCACCGAGTCCGGGTCGAGCTCACGCAGCGCGAAGACGACGTCCACCAGGTCCTCGTCGCTCTCACCCATGCCGGCGATCAGCCCCGAGCAGGCCGACAGGCCGGCGGCGTGCGCCTTGTTGACCGTGTCGACGCGGTCCGCGTAGGTGTGCGTGGTCGTGATGTCCCCGTATGTCCCTTCGGACGTGTTCAGGTTGTGGTTGTACGCGTCGGCGCCCGCGTCACGCAGTCGTTCGGCCTGGCCGTCGGAGAGCAGGCCCAGGCACGCGCACACCTCGACGCCCTCGTTCTGCTCCTTGATCGCCTCGATGGTCCTGGACACCCGGTCCACGTCCCGGTCGGTCGGGCCGCGCCCGCTGGCGACCAGGCACACCCGCTTGGCGCCGCCGGCCACACCGGCCGCCGCGGCCTCCGAGGCCTCCTCCGGCTTCAGCCAGGTGTACTTGAGGATCTCCGCCTTCGACCCGAGGCGCTGGGAGCAGTACGAGCAGTCCTCCGGGCACAGGCCGGACTTCAGGTTGACCAGGTAGTTGAGCTTCACCCGCCGCCCGAACCACTGACGGCGCACCTTGCCGGCAGCGGCCACCACATCGAGCACATCGTCGTCGGAGGTCGCCAGCACGGCGAGCGCCTCTTCGCGGGTCGGCAGCTCGCGCCGCAGCCCCTTCTCCACCAGTGTGTTCAGCAGGTCCATAGCGCCGATCCTGGCCTACCGCACAGGCCCCGGCCAAGGAGGAAGCCCACAACACCTGCGATTCGAGGTGTGTGCATGGCCACACCCGGTACCCGGGCCCGCCCGGCTAGGGTCTGTCCGCTGCCTACAAAAAGGACCGGACCGCCATGCCGAGGAATCCTTTCCACTGGATCGACGAGGAGTCGCGCCGACGCGAGCGGGCGGGTCTGGTCCGCACCCTTCGGCCGCGCCCCGCCGACAGTGCCCTCCTCGACCTGGCGAGCAACGACTACCTCGGCCTCACCCGCCGCGCCGAGGTCACCGAAGGCGCCGTGCGGGCCGCCCGCCGGTGGGGCGCCGGGGCCACCGGTTCCCGGCTCGTCACCGGCAGCACCGAACTGCACGCCGAACTGGAGCGTGAGCTCGCCGACTTCTGCGGCTTCGAGGCCGCCCTCGTCCTGTCCTCCGGCTACGCGGCCAACCTGGCCGCGGTCACCGCGCTCAGCGGCCGTGACGCCCTCGTCGTCTCCGACGCGGGCAACCACGCCTCCATCGTCGACGGCTGCCGGCTCTCACGCGCGGAGACGGCGGTCGTCCCGCACACCGACGTCGAGGCCGTGCGCAAGACACTCGAGGCCCACCCGGGCCGGCGCGCCCTCGCGGTCACCGACTCGGTCTTCTCCGTGGACGGCGACGCCGCACCGCTGCAGGGCCTCGCGGACGTCTGTCGTGAGCACGGTGCCGGGCTCCTCGTCGACGACGCGCACGGGCTGGGCGTCCTCGGCGACGGCGGCCGCGGCGCCCTGGACGCTGCCGGCCTCGCGGGCGCGTCCGGGACCGTCGCCACGCTGACGCTCTCCAAGTCGCTGGGCAGCCAGGGAGGTGCGGTCCTCGGGCCCGCCCCCGTCATCGACCACCTGGTCAACACCGCCCGCACCTTCATCTTCGACACCGGCCTGGCCCCGGCGGCGGTCGGCGCGGCACTCGCGAGCGTGCGGGTGCTGCGCCGCGAACCGGGGCTCGCAGGACGGGCGCGCGAGGTCGCGACGGCGCTGCACCACGGGCTGACCGACGCCGGACTGACCTCGGCCCGCCCGGACGCGGCGGTCGTCTCTGTGCAGGCCCCGTCCCCGGATGCGGCGCTGCGCTGGGCGGCGGACTGCCGCGACGCCGGACTCGTCGTCGGCTGTTTCCGGCCGCCGTCCGTACCTGACGGGATCTCCCGGATCCGGTTGACCGCCAGGGCGGATCTCACGGATCGGCAGATCGGAACGGCGCTCTCCACGATCATCCGGACCGCACCCGGCAGTTGAGCCGGGAGTGCTCCGCTGCCTCCGGTCGGTGGCCGTAAATACGGTCTGCCGTAGCAGAGTTCACCGCATCGAGCGACAGAAATGTGCGTCTCTCGGTGGATCGGCGCCACTGACGGACGATAAGTGGCAGTCTGACGCAGAAGCGTAATCCGTGGCCGTTCCCGCGTTTCATCCGCTACGAGTCGGAGCCCGGCCGCGGTGGGAAAGGGACAGCGCCGTCATGGCAGACCACCAAGAAGCATCCGCCACTCTGCCGAGCGATCCGGCGTCGGTAGCCGCCGCCAGGAGATATGTCACGGATGTTCTGTGCGAATGGGGGCTGGAGCCTGATGCCGAGACCGTCGAGACCGTCAAGCTGATCGTCTCCGAGCTCGCCACCAACTCCGTACAGCACACCTTCGGCCAGTCTCCGACCTTCACGGTGGATCTGCGCCTCGAGTGCGACGAGCAGTTGTGCATCGGTGTCACCGACAGCCATCCGCGCTGGCCTCAGCGGCTGCCCGCCGCCGTCCGGCAGGACAACGGGCGGGGCATGGTCATCATCCGTACGCTCACCGCGGAGTACGGCGGCCGGCTGTCCGTCATGCCCACGGAGGAGGGGGGAAAGACCGTCTGGATCGCACTGCCCTGGTCCGTGCCCGTGCAGAGCTGACCGCCGACCCGCCAGAAACGATTTGCCGGCTCGAACAGCCCGCGGCTCGAACAGCCCGTGCTTCGAACAGTCCCGGCTCAAACAGGCCCTTCTTCGCGGACGGACCGTGCCCTGCTGCCCGCCCTTGCGAACGCGCCGCGCATCAGCGCCCGCAGCGACCGAACGGCCGGACCCGACTCCTCGCCCCGGTGCGCCACCGAGATCGTCCTGCGGAACGACGCAGGTTCCAACTTCCTTACCCGCAGGGGCGTCGCAGCCATCGCGGCAACCATCTCCGGCACGACGGCCACCCCCAGTCCCGCGCTGACGAGCGCGCACACCAGTGCGTACCCCGGCGACTCACAGACCACGGTAGGTGTGGCGCCGGCGCTCGCGAGTGCACGCTCCACCCCCTTGCGCGGCGGATGCGACGGCGCGCTGCTGATCAGCGGCTGTCCCGCCAGGTCGCCCACGGGCAGCCGGCCGGAATCGTCGGCGAGCACATGCCCCGGAGCGGTCACGAGCACCAACTCCTCCACCAGGAGGGCCTCGACCACTACCCCCTGCGGCGCGGCGGCCGGCTCGGCCGGCTCATAGGCATGGGTCAGCGCCACATCGACCTCACCCGTGGCCACGGCCGTGACCCCGCCGGGCGGCTCGTACTCGGCGACGGTGAGCTCCACGTCCGGATGCGCGCGGCGGAAGGCGCTCAGCACGGGCGGCAGCAGATGGATCCCGACCGTCGTGAAGGTGCCGACCCGGAGCCGGCCGCCGGCCAGGCCGGTGAGCCCCGCCAGCTCATGGCGCGCCCGGGCCATCTCGTCCAGCACCCGGCGCGCGCGTTCCGCGAGCAGCTCGCCGGCCGCCGTCAGCCGTGCGCCACGGTGCGAGCGCACGAGGAGGACTGCCCCGGCCTCCCGTTCCAGCTTGGCGATCTGCTGCGAGAGCGCCGGAGCCGTGTACCCGAGCCGGGCAGCGGCCCGCGTGATGGAGCCGGCGTCCGCCACGGCGACGAGAGCCGTCAGCCGGGTCGGGTCGTACATGCCACCCCTTAAGCGTTGCTTCAGACCTCCCTGCAGAGATCGCAAGTACACGTTAAGGGCCGCGGGCGTCCACGCTGGGACGCATGGACGGACAGCTCATCGCTTTCATCGGGGTCGCCGCAGGCATGGTCGCCATGCCCGGCGCCGATTTCACGGTCGTCATGCGCAACGCGGTCGCCTCACGCCGCGCCGGTGTCGCCTGCGCGGCAGGAGTGGCCGGCGGGCTGCTCGTCCACACGGCCCTGGCCGTGGCGGGACTCGCCGCCGTACTCGCCACCGCGCCCGTTCTCCACCGGACGCTGCAGGCAGCGGGCGGTGCCTATGTGCTGTATCTCGGGGTCCGCTCGCTGCACGCCGCACTGCGCCCGTGCCCGGAGCCGGCAGATCCGCGGACCGCGGCCCCGTACGGCGTCGGACGCGGCCTGCGGCAGGGCTTTCTCACCAACGTCCTCAACCCGAAGGCGCCGGTGCTGTTCCTGAGCCTGCTCCCGCAGTTCGTTCCCGACGGCGCGGCCGTAATGCCGCGCACACTGCTGCTGGCCGGCACGATCGTGCTGATCGCGCTGCTCTGGTTCCCGGCGGTGGCGCTGATGGTCGACGGGCTCGGCCGGTGGCTGCGCCGGCCGCGGACCGCCCGCGCCGTCGAAGGCGTCTCGGGAGGCGCGCTGACCACGCTCGGCGCGGCCCTGCTGATCCGGTCGACCGCGCACTGACTCCACCCAGGTCCCACAGGACCTGGCGGCGCGTCAGCGCACGCGGCCGTACTTGACGCTCTTCGTCCAGATCTTGACCAGCCGGACCACGTCACCTGTCTTGGGCGAGTGCCAGATCTTCCCGTTCCCGGCGTAGATCCCCACGTGGTAGACGGCACCGCCGGCATGGAAGAACACCAGGTCACCGCGTTGTCGACGCGAGGCGGAGATATGACGGGTCCGGTTGTACTGCTGCTGGGCGGTGCGGGGCAGCTTCTTGCCCGCCTTCTTGTACGAATAGAGCGTCAGCCCTGAACAGTCGAAGCGGGACGGGCCCGTGCCGCCGTACCGGTACGGCGAGCCCTTCTTCGACGCGGCCACCTTGAGCGCCTTGCTCGCGTGGCTGCTGATCGCATGCGCTTCAACAGCGCCGCCCGGGGCCAGAAGCGTGCCGCCGACGGCGGCGATGGTGAGTGCCGATACGGCCCCCGCCCGTGAGAACAGGTGGGGGAGATGCATCTGCGCAGTCATGCGCAACCCTTCGTCAGCCGCCTGTGAAGGGTGACCTGTCGGGTTCGGACGGCGAAGACGCCCGGCCGCCGCAGCGGCTTCACCCCAAGGCGCGGCCGGGATCACCGGTCACGCCGTACTGCTGGGTCCTCCACTCCTGCCGATGCAATTCCGTCGACCAGACATCCGGTGCGGCGACAGGATTCAGCGTCCGCCCGGACCGCCCCGTCGAGGTGGCGGGGGCTTGTCGTCTCACGGATCGTTACCCACCGATGTCCGATTTCCGAGTTGAAACGGCTTTTGTGAAGCTGATCACGACTGGACCTTTCGGGTGGGCAGGCATCTCGGACCCCTTCTCCCGCGCTCCGGACCCGTCCCGTACCAGCAGTTGAAGCGCCTCATTGCGCCAGATCGGTGGTCCCGCCGATGCAAGTCCGGGGCCTTGCGACAACTTGGGCAAGGCTCCACCGAACGGGGTACGGGTGTCGCGCGCCGTGTCGGCGGGCGGCATCGGAACGTCCGTCAACTCGTGGAAACGGGAGGCATGGTCAGCCGGTTGGTCCTGCGCTCGCCGTCCAGGACGCGCAGCGCCTTGGTCAGCGTGTCCGTGTACACCTCGTTCTCCCCCCGGATGTGCATGAGTGTCAGGGCGTCCTTGAGTGCGGCGGCCCGCCCGACCAGCGCCTGCGCGGCGCGCAGGGCCCCGTAGGTATGGGTGGTGCGGGCGGGGTTGATCCTGCCGAGCAGGTCGACGACTTCGAGGTAGGTGTCGACGAACTCTGCCTCGGCGCGGGTCAGTGCCGGAAGTGGCGGCGGTTCGGGCGGCAGCATCCCGCGCTCACCTCGCCGTGGGTGGCACGGCCGAGAGCTTGCGGCTCGCGACGACATGGTCGATCAGGCCGTACTCCTTCGCCGCGGTGGCGTCGAAGATCTTGTCGCGCTCCAGGTCGGCCGTGATGCGGTCCAGGTCGTTGCCGGTGTGGCGCACCAGCATCGAGCCGAGTTGCTCACGCAGTCGCAGCAACTCGGCGGCGTGGATCTCCAGATCGGACGGCTGTCCGCGCAACGGCTCCTCGTATGCGGGCTGCTGCATCACGATCCGCGCGCCGGGCAAGGCCATGCGCTTGCCGGGAGTGCCCGCGGCAAGCAGGGCGACCGCTGTGGAGGCCGCCTGGCCCAGGCAGGTCGTCGCCACGTCGCACATGACGACCTGCATCGTGTCGTAGATGGCGGACATGGCGCTCAGTGATCCGCCGGGGGAGTTGATGTACAGGCAGATGTCCTGGTCGGGAGCCTCGTACTCGAGGTGCAGGAACTGCGCGATGACGTCGTTCGCCGCCGTGTCGTCGACGGCGGTCCCCAGGAAGACGATCCGCTCGGCCATGAGCTTCGAGTACGGATCGAGCGTGCGGGTCCCGAAGGACGTGCGCTCCGTGAGCTCCGGCAGGACATAGCGGGCGGACGGACGGTTCATGGCACACCTCTCGTCGTCACGGCTGTGGAGATCTCTCCGGGCCATGGAAAGAATGTACAGGATGTACAGACCGTTAGAATGGGGCCATGGCTTACGAAATTCCGGTGACGCAAGCTCGCGCCGAGCTCGCCGATCTGATCAACCGTGTCGTCTACGGCGGCGAGCGAGTGGTGGTGACCCGGCACGGGAAGCCGCTCGTCGCGCTGGTCTCCGCCGCGGACCTGGAGCGGCTGGAGCAGGAGGCCGAGGCGCCGGAGGCGGCGGAGGAGCAGATCATCAGCTCCGTGTCCTCCTTCGGATCGGCGTCCTCCGTCTCTCCCGGCCGCGGCCGCTTCGGACTGGCGGCCGAGCACCGCCCTCCGAGGGACCGCCCCTAGCGGCCCGGCCGAGGCGCCAGGGCCGGCCCGGTCGCGTGCGCCCGTCGCACGGTCCGGCGCCCTGGCGCGTCCGGACATGCGAAGGCCGCGCGCCCCCGTCCGCTGCAGCGGGGACGCGCGGCCGGTCGGATGGCCGGGACCTCAGCCGGTCAGGCGACCGGTACAGGCGCCGACCGCTCCGCTCCCGTAAGACCCGTGGCGCGGCGCCTACCGCCCATGAGCACGACCACCAGGCCCAGCGCCGCCCACACCGACAGCGTGAGGAGCGGTGCCGCGGCGCCGCGCCCGTCGAAGTAGGCGACCGAGCGCAGCAGTGTCGCCCCGGCGCCCGGCGGCAGCCACTGGCCGATCGCGCCCACCGGCTCCGGAAGCAGCTCCGGCGCGGAAGCGGCGCCGGAGAACGGATTGCCGAGCAGCACCATCAGCAGCGCGCCGAGGCCGATGCCCGGCGTTCCGAGCAGCAACCCGAATCCGGCCACGGCCGCTCCCGGCGCGGCGACCGTCAGGCTCAGTGCGGCCGCCTCCGCCCACCAGTCGCCCTGCAGCACACCGAGCCAGCTGTGGGCCATCGCCGCGGCGGTGACGCCCACCAGCACCGAGGCGCCGACGAGCGCGGCGGCTGCACGGGCCCCGCGCAGGCCGGACATCGTCACCAGCGCTCCCGCGGCGACTCCCCCGAGGGCCAGTGGCAGGGCGCTCGCCGCCAGCGCGGTGCCTCGAGGGTCCCCGGACGGGAGTGGGGCCACGTCCGTCACCTGTACCTGCGTGCCGGCGGGGGCCTGAGTGGTGACGGCCTCCTTGAGGAGCTGGGCGACCACGGGGCCGGCTCCGGAAGCGGTCAGCAGCTTCATGCCGCCCGGTCCCGCGACCACGGCGCCGTATACGACCCGGTCCTCGACCGCGGCCTTGGCCGAGGCCTCGTCGTCGTAGCGGTGGACGTCGAAAGCGCCTTCGCGCTGTTCGAACCCCCGCTCCAGCTGCGTGACGGCGGGCGCGGGTCCCGCGACGCCGATGGGCAGGTCGCGCGGGGCGGTCCTGGCGGCCGGCCAGGCGAAGGCCCACAGGGCCAGCGCCACCACGACGGGGACCAGGATCATCACCGCGACCATGCGGCGGGCCGGTGCAGCGGACATGGGGAGCTCCTTATAGAGAAGGATCGTTCGTTTTATCTTTCGCCACTGTCCTGCCGCCTCCGGTCCTTGTCAAGAAGGAATGTTCGTTTTACTTTTGGCGCATGGCACGTGTATCCCAGCAGCACCTCGACGCCCGCCGCCGGCAGATCCTCGAGGGCGCGGCCCGCTGCGTCTCCCGCAACGGCTTCCACGCCACATCGATGCAGGACATCCTGAGTGAGTGCGGCCTGTCGGCCGGTGCCGTGTACCGGTACTTCCGCGGCAAGGACGAGTTGATCGCCGCCATCGCCGACGAGGCGTTCAGCAGCCTCCGCGCCGCGTTCCAGGTGGCCGCGGCGACCACGCCGCCGCCCACACCCGATGTGCTCCTCGGGCGGGTGCTGCGCCACATGCTCGTCGAGGAGGTGCCCGGCGGCGATCGTCAGGCCTTCGCCCGGCTGGTCGTCCAGACGTGGACCGAGACCCTGCGCGACGAGCGTCTCGCCGCGATCCTCGCCAGCGGCTACAACGGCATGCGTCAGGCGTGGGCCGACCTCGTACACGCCTATCGGGCGAACGGACAGATGGAGGCGGACGTCGACGCCGACCATGTGGCGCGGACCCTGATCGCCACCGCCCAGGGGTTCATCGCGCAGCAGGCGCTGTTCGGCGACGTGCGTGTCGAGGTCCTCGAGGACGGCCTGCGGGCTCTGATGTCCATGCGGGATCCCAAGATCAGTTAACGCGCCGGAAAAATCCGCGCCCTAACGTTCAACCTCTGGTCGTGAGATGCCCGCGGACAGGTCAACAGGGTGTCGCTGCGCGTTACGGTCCTCACGCCCAGGGAGCTACCGGGCCGGACGACAGTGAGGTGGACGCGTGCAACTCTCCCCGCACGAGCAGGAACGGCTTCTCATCCATGTGGCCGCCGACGTGGCGGAGAAGCGCAGGGCGCGCGGGGTGAAGCTCAACCACCCCGAATCCGTCGCCCTCATCACCTCGCACATCCTCGAAGGCGCCCGCGACGGCCGCAGCGTCTCGGAACTCATGGCGTCCGGGCGCAAGGTGCTCACCCGTGACGACGTCATGGACGGCATTCCCGAGATGATCCACGACGTCCAGGTGGAGGCCACCTTCCCCGACGGGACCAAGCTCGTCACCGTCCACGACCCGATCGTCTGAGGGGCGGAACGATGATTCCCGGAGAGATCCTCCACGGCGACGGCCCGATCCTCCTCAACCAGGGCCGTGAGGTCACCCGCCTCACCGTCGTCAACGCCGCCGACCGCCCGGTCCAGGTCGGCTCCCACTACCACTTCGCCGAGGCCAACCCCGGCCTCGAGTTCGACCGCGCCGCCGCCCGAGGCAAGCGGCTCGACGTCGCCGCCGGCACCGCCGTGCGCTTCGAGCCCGGCATCCCGGTCGATGTCGCACTCGTGCCGATCGCCGGGCGCCGGATCGTCGCCGGGCTGCGCGGGGAGACCGGAGGACCTCTCGATGGCTGAACTCCACCGCGCCGTGTACGCCGACCTGTTCGGCCCGACGACCGGCGACCGTGTCCGGCTCGCGGACACCGACCTGATCATCGAGATCGAGGACGACCGCTGCGGCGGTCCGGGCCGTGCCGGTGACGAGGCGGTGTTCGGCGGCGGCAAGGTCATCCGCGAGTCCATGGGCCAGGCCCGTGCGACACGCGCCGACGGCGCGCCCGACACCGTGATCACCGGAGTGGTCGTCCTCGACCACTGGGGCATCGTCAAGGCCGACATCGGTGTCCGGGACGGCCGGATCAGCGGCGTGGGCAAGGCCGGCAACCCCGACACCATGGACGGTGTCCACCCCGACCTCGTCATCGGGCCCGAGACGGAGATCATCGCGGGCAACGGGAAGATCGTCACCGCCGGAGCCATCGACGCACATGTCCACTTCATCTCGCCGACCGTCGTCGAACAGGCGCTCGCCACAGGCGTGACCACCCTCGTCGGCGGTGGCACCGGCCCGGCGGAGGGCACCAAGGCCACCACGGTCACACCCGGCCCCTGGCACCTCGGCCGGATGTTCGAGGCGCTGGAGGCCTTTCCGGTCAACATCGGCCTGCTAGGCAAGGGCAACACCGTCTCCCGCGACGCCATGCACTCGCAGCTGCGCGGCGGCGCGCTCGGGTTCAAGATCCACGAAGACTGGGGCGCCACCCCGTCGGTCATCGACGCGTGCCTGCGTGTCTGCGACGAGACCGGCGCGCAACTCGCCCTGCACACAGACACGTTGAACGAGGCCGGGTTCGTCGGCGACACCCTCGCCGCCATCGCGGGCCGCACCGTCCACGCGTACCACACGGAGGGTGCGGGCGGCGGGCACGCACCTGACATCATCACCGTCGTCTCCGAGCCCCATGTGTTGCCCAGTTCGACGAACCCGACCCGGCCGCACACGGTCAACACCATCGACGAGCACCTCGACATGCTGATGGTCTGCCACCATCTCAACCCCGCCGTTCCGGAGGATCTCGCCTTCGCCGAGTCCCGGATCCGGCCGTCCACCATCGCGGCGGAGGACGTCCTGCACGACCTCGGAGCGATCTCGATCATCTCCTCCGACTCGCAGGCGATGGGGCGCATCGGGGAAGTGGTGATGCGTACGTGGCAGACCGCGCACGTCATGAAGAAGCGACGCGGCGCGCTTCCCGGCGACGGCCGCGCGGACAACCACCGAGCACGTCGCTATGTCGCCAAATACACGATCAACCCCGCGGTCGCGCAAGGCCTCGACGGCGAGATCGGCTCGGTCGAGACCGGCAAACTGGCCGATCTCGTGCTGTGGGACCCGGCTTTCTTCGGGGTCAAGCCGCAGCTGGTGATCAAGGGCGGCCAGATCGCGTACGCACAGATGGGTGACGCCAACGCCTCGATCCCGACGCCGCAACCCGTGATGCCACGACCGATGTTCGGGGCGATCGGGCGTGCGGCGGCCAGGGGTTCCTTCAACTTCGTCGCACAGGCGGCGATCGAGGACGACCTGCCTGGACGACTGGGCCTGGCAAAGAAGTTCGTGCCGATCAGGAACACCCGGCGGGTGACGAAGGTGGACATGCGCGAGAACGACGCCATGCCCCG
Source organism: Streptomyces sp. WAC00040 (assembly GCF_056835925.1). Classification (NCBI taxonomy): domain Bacteria; kingdom Bacillati; phylum Actinomycetota; class Actinomycetes; order Kitasatosporales; family Streptomycetaceae; genus Streptomyces; species Streptomyces sp. WAC00040. Next base: position 468,974 of record NZ_JAKQZE010000003.1, on the reverse strand, counting down.
GGTGGAGGTCGACGCCGACACCTTCACGGTGACGATCGACGGGGAAGCGGTCGAGCCGGCACCCGCCGCGGAACTCCCCATGGCTCAGCGGTACTTCCTCTTCTGATGCGCCCAACCGACACCGATACGCACATCGGCCACGAGGATGCCGCCGCCGGCGCTCGGCACGGGAAGTCCGCCGCCGGGGCCGTCCATGAGGCGCCTGCCGCCGTCCGCGCCGCGCTGCTCGTGCTCTGTGACGGGCGGTTCCCCGCAGGAGGGCACGCGCATTCCGGCGGGGCCGAGGCAGCGGTGAAGGCGGGACGCATCCGTGACGCCGACGACCTCGCCGCGTTCTGCCGGGGGCGGCTGCACACCACGGGCCTCACGGCCGCGGGGCTCGCCGCCGCGGCGGCGTTCGGCCACGACCCCGTAGCGCTCGACGCCGCGGCGGACGCCCGGACGCCGTCGCCCGCAGTGCGCGCCACTTCACGCAAGCTCGGCCGCCAACTGATGCGCGCCGCGCGGGCCGCATGGCCCGCCCCCGGACTCGACGCTCTGGCCTCGGCGTTCCCGCGCGGGGCGCACCAGCCGGTGGTTCTCGGCACCGCCGCCCGCGCGGCGGGCCTCGGGCCCGAGGACGCCGCGCACTGCGCCGCGTACGAGGCGGTCGGCGGCGCCGCCACCGCCGCCGTACGGCTGCTGTCCCTCGACCCGTTCCGCGCGACTGCCGTCCTCGCCCGTCTCGCCCCCGAGATGGACCAGGTCGCGGCTCGTGCAGCCGGCCTGGCCCGCACGGGCGTCGACGACCTGCCCGCCGCCTCCGCACCACTGCTCGACATCTGGGCGGAGCAGCACGCGGCCTGGCCCGTCCGTCTCTTCGCCTCCTGACCCGTCCCGCCTTCAGGATCCCCGCACGCACCAAGGAGCCGCAGCCATGCACATCGGCCACCAGCACGAGTCACCGGCCGCCGTCGGCGCGGACGCCGCCCGCCCCGACGGCAGCCGCCGAGCGCTGCGCATCGGCCTCGGCGGGCCCGTCGGCTCAGGGAAGACCGCCACGGTCGCCGCCCTGTGTGCCGCGCTCCGCGACACACTGTCCATCGCGGTCGTCACCAACGACATCTACACCCGTGAGGACGCCGAGTTCCTGCTCCGCAACGCGGTGCTGCCGCCGGAGCGCATCCAGGCCGTGGAGACCGGAGCCTGCCCGCACACGGCGATCCGCGACGACATCTCCGCCAATCTGGAGGCCGTGGAGGACCTCGAGGACAGCGTCGGCCCCTTGGACCTGATCCTCGTCGAATCGGGCGGCGACAACCTCACCGCCACGTTCTCCAAGGGCCTCGTCGACGCCCAGGTCTTCGTCATCGACGTCGCCGGCGGTGACGACATCCCGCGCAAGGGCGGCCCGGGCGTGACCACGGCCGACCTCCTCGTCGTCAACAAGACCGACCTCGCCCCGTACGTGGGCTCCGACCTCGGCCGCATGGCGCGCGACGCCGAGGAGCAGCGCGGCGAACTCCCCGTCGTCTTCACCTCGCTGCGCGAAGCGGACGGCATCGCGCCGGTCGTCGACTGGGTGCGCGCGCAGCTCGCAGCGTGGACCGGGTGAATCCCGGATGAGCGTCCACGCGACTGCCCGGATCGTCGCCGACCGCACGGGCCTGCCCGTCCTCACGAGCGATGGGCCGCTGGCGCTGCGCCGCACCCGCTCCACCGGACCACGGCTGCGGGTCACCCTCGTCGGCGCCATGAGCGCACCCCTCGGCGGCGACCGGCTCGCCGTCGAGGCCGAGGTGCGCGACGGCGCCCGCCTCACCGTCGACTCGGCCGCCGCGACCATCGCACTCCCGGGCGCCGAACGGCGGCACGCCCGGTACGACACCACGCTGGACGTCGGAGAGGAAGCCGAACTGCACTGGCTGCCAGAGCAGTTGATCTCCGCGCAGGGAAGCGACCTGCGGATGCGCACCCGCGTCCGGCTCGCCGCCACGGCACGGCTGGTGCTGCGGGAGGAACAGATCCTCGGCCGGTACGGCGAGCAGCCCGGCACTCTCGCCACCCGGCTCACCGTCCACCGCACCGGCCGCCCTCTGCTGGACACGGGGTTCTCCTGCGGCCCCGGCGCTCCGGGCGGTTGGGACGGGCCCGCCGTGCTCGCCGGCCACCGGGCGGCCGGCCAACTCCTCGTCGTCGACCCCGCGTACGAGGACAAGCCGCCGGAGCCGGTGTCCCTCGGCCCCACCGCGGCGCTCACCCCGCTCGCCGGACCGGCCGCACTGGTCACCGCGCTCGCGGCCGACGCCCTCACGCTGCGGCGCGTGCTCGACAGCGCCCTGCGGCACCTGCTCGGCAGCCCGTGACGCAGCCGTGGCCCCGGTTTGTCCTGGTCAGTCGGCGCGGTGCTCCGCCAGCCAGGTGTCCTCCGCGGCGTAGTCGAACAAGGCGTCCTTCCCGTAGTTCGCGGCCATCTTGGGGAACGCCTCGGTCCACTCCCTGCCGTGCAGGCTCGCCGCGAGCCACTCCACGGTCGCCGGCAGGGACTGGGCATAGCCGGTCACCGCGCGATAGCCCAACTCGTCCTCGGCGGCACTCATGTCGTAGACGACCGGATGCGCACCGGACCAGGGTGTCTCGCCCACCGATGACGACGGCGGCGGCCCGTCGACGAGGACGGTCTCGGCGGGACGGTCGAGCACCGCGTCGATCGCGTCGCCGATCTCGGCCACGGTGGGCGCGTCCGGGTCGGCCGCGTTCAGCACCCGCGAGCCGGGCCTGCGCGCCGACAGCCGGACCAGTTCCGCCACGTTGGACACATGGACGGGATGGAACCTGCTGAGACCGCCGTACGCCAGCACGCGCACCTGGCGGCCGTCCAGTGCCCGCTTGACGAAGTACAGCTCACGCGGAGTGCGGCAGTGCGGCCCGTGGACGGCGCCCGCCCGCAGCAGGGTCACGGGCAGCTCGTCCCCGGCGGCCAGCAACTCCTGCTCCAGCGCCACCTTCCGGGTGCCGTACGTCGACTCCCCGGCGGCCACGGTGGCCTGGGCCTCCGGAATCGGCACCGGGTAACGCGGAAAGCCGTCGGGCCGGCCCTGGGTGTCGAAGCTGCGCCCCCGGTCGTCCTGGTAGACCGCGCCGCTCGATATGACCACGGCAGACCCGATCCGGTCCGACATCCCCCTCAGTTGGCGGGCGTGCCCATGGCCGAACGCCACCATGTCGACGAGGACGTCACAGCCGTCTCCGACGGCCTCCGCGAGGGCCGAGTCGTCCTCCCGGTCCACCCGCACCGACCGCACCGTGTCGGGCCAGGCCTCGTCCGCGACGCCGCCCCTCGAGGCCGCCCGGACCGTCCATCCGTCCGCGACCAGGGCGGCCACGGCCGCCCGTCCCATCTGTCCTGAAGCGCCCAGCACGAACGCGTTTCCTCTGCTCATGACAGGCACGCTAGGCGCGGGGGCGGCGTGGCGGCCGCGAAATTAGCGGAGCGCAGATTCGCGGTCCGCGGCCCGGGCACGCCGCCGGGTTCCGCGGCGGGATCCCCGGCCGCGGTGCGGGAGATGCGCGGTCCGGGAGTTTGCGCTCCGAGGCCGCAATGCGCGGCCGGGGGCCTGAGCCGCGGTCCGGGCACGCCACCGGGGTGCGTGCGCCCGACGGCGCGCGGGCGTGGCTCAGGAGCGGCGCCCGGGGAGCCTCTTCGGCTTGGCGCCGCGCTGTTCCTGCTCCAGCCGCTCCTGCTGTTCCGCCTTCACCTCGGCGGCGTAGCGGTCGACGTACTCCTGCCCGGAGAGCTCGAGGATCGCGTACATGATCTCGTCGGTGACCGCGCGGATCGCCGCCTTCTCGTTCTCCATGCCCGCGTACCGCGAGAAGTCCAGCGGCTCCCCGAACCGGACCGTGACCCGCTTGACCTTCGGGATCACCTGTCCGGGCGGCTGGATCTCGAACGTCCCCACCATCGCGCAAGGCACCACGGGCACCCCGGCCTTGAGCGCCATGACGGCGACACCGACCTTGCCCTTGTAGAGCCGGCCGTCGTGCGAGCGCGTGCCCTCGGGGTAGATGCCCAGCAACTCGCCCTTGTTCAGCACCCCGAGCCCTTCCCGGATGGCGGCCTGCCCGGCTTCCTTCCCGGACCGGTCGACCGGGATCTGCCCGGCGCTGCGGAAGAACGCGGCGGTCAGCCGGCCTTTGAGGCCAGGCCCGGTGAAGTACTCCGCCTTGGCGAGGAACGTGATGCGGCGCTTGATGATCGCAGGCATCAGAAAGTGGTCGGAGAACGACAGATGATTGCCCGCCACGATCGCCGCGCCTTCGGCGGGGATGTGCTCCAGTCCTTCGATCCGCGGCCGGAAGAGCAACCGCAGCAACGGTCCGATGAGCACGTATTTCAGCACGTAATAGAACACGGCGTCTCTCCCAACTCTCCCCGGATCGGCCCTGAGGCCGTGTTCTGCCCGCGCACAGCCCGCACCCGCGGCCTCAGTCGCACTGTGGGCGAGGTCGACCCTGTACGGGTCTCATCGGACTCATGCTGCTCCTTGCTCCCTCACATCATGGGGCGTCAGATTGCTGGCGGCCGATGAAGGCTCTGCCTGCGTTCTCCGGCGATCGATCGTAGCCCGAGACCCCGCATCCCAGAACGGACATGCGTCGCTTCCGGCCCGGCACGACGACCGTCCGGGCCCCGCCGGCCTCCGGCGCCCGGGCGGACCGCGTCCGGTGCCTGGCACCGCCGGGCCGGGGTACCCGCCCTTCCGGGCCGGGAGCAGCCGGGTGCGGGCCCGGTGGGCCGGTCCGGAAGGGAGCCGAGCGATGGCAACCCCTGGTGATCTGCCCACACCCGAGCAGGGCCTTCTCCTCACGCACTTCCTGACCGTGCGAGACGTCGCGCTCTCGCGGCGTTTCTACGCCGAGATCTTCGGCGGCGACATCGTGCTGGAGGAGAACCCGGCGATCGTGAAGGTGGCAAACAGTTGGATCATCATGAACCCGGGAGGCGGCCCCACCCCTGACAAACCCGGCATCACTCTGGTGCCGCCGGAGGAGGACGGCACGGTGTCCGCGTTCCTGAACGTTCGTGTCGCGGACATAGCATCCTTCTACGCCGACGCCCTGGCCAAGGGCGCCCGCTTCCTCACCGCCCCCCTCGACCGCAAGGCCGAACTGCGCTGCTACCTGCGTGACCCCGACGGCTACCTCATCGAGGTGGGGCAGGCGACGGGCATGCTGAAGGGCGTGTTCGCAGACCGGCGCGACGGGTCGGCGGGATCGCAACCCTGACGGCGTCACTCCTGAGGTGACGGCGCAGGGTCGCGGCGCACCGGGTGCTTGCTCATGACGGAGACGCGGTTGAAGGCGTTCATGGTGATCGCCACCCAGATCACGGCCGAAATCTCGTCGTCCGAAAGAGCGGCCCGAGCCTCGGCGTACGCCGCGTCCTGCGCGCCGAAGTCCGCCGGACGGGTGGTGGCCTCCGCCAGGGCGAGCGCCGCCCGCTCCCGGGGGCTGAACAGCGCGGTGTCGCGCCACGCCGCGAGCACGCCCAGCCGCTGTGTGGTCTCGCCCGTGCGCAGGGCCTTCCTGGTGTGCAGGCTGAGGCAGTAGGCGCAGGCGTTGAGCTGGGAGACCCTGATATTGATCAGCTCGACGAGGATTCGGTCCAGCCCCGACCCGGCCGCGACGTTCTTGACCGCCTCGGCCGTGGCGGTCAGCGCGCGGTAGGCGTCCGGGCTCTGTCTGTCGATGAAGACCCGGCCGCCGGTCTCCAGTGCTGAGGTTTCCGCCACGTGCACTCCTTGGTCGCGCGATCTCTCGCTGCCCGTCCTATCATGAGGATGTTGAAAACGAAACTTTTTCTGAGGAGGGCTCGCGGTGAGCAATACGGAAGTGCACCCTGCCGAGTTGGCCTGCGGAGCTCGGGCGGACGGCGCGTCCCGACCTGCCGTCGAAGTCCTCACCGCGCGGAGCGTCCCCCTCGGCGGCCCACGCGCGATGACGGTGCGGCGCACGCTGCCCCAGCGGGCCCGCACTCTCATCGGCGCGTGGTGCTTCGCCGACCACTACGGACCCGACGACGTTGCCGCGACCGGTGGCATGGACGTTCCTCCCCACCCGCACACCGGGCTCCAGACGGTGAGCTGGCTCTTCACCGGCGAGATCGAACACCGCGACAGCCTGGGCAGTCACGCCCTCGTGCGACCGGGCGAGGTGAACCTCATGACAGGCGGATACGGGATCAGCCACTCAGAGGTGTCGACGCCCCGGACCACACGGCTGCACGGCGTCCAGCTGTGGGTGGCACTGCCCGAGCAGCACCGGAACGCCGATCGAAACTTCCAGCACCACGTACCGGACCCCGTTCCACTGGACGGCGGCGAGGCCCGCGTCTTCCTGGGTTCGCTCGCCGGCGTCACGTCCCCGGTGCGTACCTTCACGCCCCTGCTCGGGGCCGAACTCTCCGTGGCTCCGGGCGCCACCGTGACCCTCGGCACCGACCCGGACTTCGAGCACGGCGTTCTCGTCGACACCGGCGACGTCCGCATGGAGGGGACGACTCTGCGGCCCACCGAACTCGGCTACGCCGGCCCTGGCCGGAACACGCTCACCCTCACGAACGAGGCACCCGGGACAGCGCGGCTGATGCTGCTGGGCGGGCCGCCGTTCCCCGAGGAGATCGTCATGTGGTGGAACTTCATCGGCCGCACCCACGACGACATCGTCCGGGCCCGCGAGGAGTGGCAGAACGAGTCGGACCGCTTCGGCCGGGTCGAGGGCTACGACGGACACCGCCTCCCGGCACCCGCACTCCCCAACGCGATCATCTCCCCACGGAAGAACCCCGCCCCGCCCGCAGAAGGAATGACCATGACAGAGCAGACCGCCGTGCCCACCGTTCGCCACGTGCCGGCGGAGCACCGCTACGAGATCGAGGTCGACGGCGGGATCGCCGGGTTCACGGCCTACCGCGACCGCGGTGACCAGCGGGTCTTCTACCACACCAAGATCGACGACGCGTTCTCCGGACAGGGCATGGCCTCCCGGCTCGTGCACGACGCCCTGGACGACGTCCGCGCGGCGCACAAGCGCATCGTGCCCGTCTGTCCTTACGTCAATAAGTACCTGGAGAAGCACGACGGGTTCGCGGACATCTCCGACCCCGTGACGCCCGAGGTGCTCCAGTGGCTCGACGGCGAGCTCCACTGACACCACGTCCGCCCGCAGGGAGCCGGAAGCCGGCTCTCTGCCTGCCGAAGTCGCTTCCGGCGGCGCGTACTTGCGCCGACCGGGCACGTGGTGGCCCCGCGGTGCCGGTGGGCGGGCAGTTTCGACCCGTGAGAGGTGGGAACGCGTCGTACTCGGCACGCAGGAGGTGATGGCCATGCCAGGACGCGAAGAGCTTCCGTCCACGCTGGAACGCTCTCCCAAGGACGCTCAGCGCACCTGGATCAAGGCACATGATTCAGCGGTCGAGCAGTACGGTGAAGGGGAGCGGGCGCACCGTGTCGCGTTCAGCGCCCTGAAGCACAAGTACGAGAAGGTCGCCGACCACTGGGAACGCAAGGAGAAGGGGCGCAAGGGCCCCTCGGACCCGCGGGCCGCCACGCCGAGGCAGCAGCCGGCCCCCAGCGCCGAAGGTGTCGACGAGCAGGCCACGAAGCAGCACCTGTACGACCTCGCCAAGCGGCTCGACATCGGCGGCCGCTCCCACATGACGAAGTCCGAGCTGCTCGAGGCGATCCAGAAGGCGAATCGTTCGAGCACGCGCCGAGCCCGCTCAGGCTGAGCGCCGAGTCCCGGCACGCGGCGACGCCACGGACCCGACCGCAGGAGCCCTCGTCCGGTGACGATGGCTCCTGTGGTCGTCTGTGGCGTTCCCGGTCGGGTCGTTCGCGTCTCAGCGGGGCTGCGCCGGGTTCTGCGGGGTGCCGTGCGACGGCGGGTTCACCGGCGGGCCCGCGGTCTGCGGGGAGACCGCCGAACCGCCGGCCGCCCCCGGTGCCTGCTCCGGTGCGAGGCCGCCCGGAGCGCCGCCCGACGGGGTGGCGCCGGCGTCCAGTTCCTGCAGCCGGACCTGCATCGCCCGCACGATGGGAAGCCGGTTCGCGTGGGCCTCCTCGTAGGCCAGCACCTGCTGGAGATCCTCCCGCGCCAGTGTGCGGATGCGCTGCTGAAGGGCCTCCGTCGGCAGATGGTCGTAGTCGGGGAGAGGCAGCGCGTCGTGCCGGGGTGTCTGCGTGTCGGACTTCTTCTCGTCGGCCATCAGAGGCTCCTGCGGATCGTCGGGTTCTCGGTTCGGTGCGGGCGTTCCGGTGCCCGTCGCCGCCCGGCCCGCCGTGACAGCCTGTGACGGCGCCGATGCCGACGGCCCACGCCTCCGCGACACGCGGACCGGCCGAACCCGTCGCCGGGCTGCCCGGCGAGGACCGTGCGTCGTGGTGGGTTCCCGGATGTCCGCCGCCCACACAGACACGTCGCGCAGCCACAGCCGCCCCTCCTCCACTCGGGCCGCGGCGGCTTCCCGGTGCCGCAGCACGCCTGTGCTGCGCTTTTCGCCGACGGGCGGACGGGCATCCTGGCGGTGGTCGTCCGATCATGTGCGATCCGCCCCACCGTCCTGGAGGCCTCAGGAAGGCCGTCGTGTGGCACGCCGGCGGCGACATCCGTCTCACCGACGCGCCGGAACCCAAGATCCAGGACCCGTACGACGCGACCGACAGGGACCACCACGTCCGCCATCTGCGGCGCCGACCTGCACTTCGTGCAGGGAACCATGCCCGGCATGCAGGAGGGCCGGATCCCCGGTCACGAAGCCGTGGGTGTCGTCGAGGAGGTCGGCCGCGGCTACTGCCGCGCCGGCTGATACGCGCAGTGCGACAACGCCGACGCGGGGGGTCCGCATCCCGGCACCGCGTTCTTCGGCGGGCCGCCGGCCGGCGGGCCGTGTCCAAGGTGGCTTCCGACGGACCGGACCTGGCGCAGACGCAGGACGCGAAAGCGGCCTACGTGGCGCTCAGCATGGACGAAAGGGGTTCCGTGGTTCCCGGATTGGGTGAGTCCGCGGGCACCGGTTCCGCCACCACGGCGGGCAAGAACAAGGCGAACACGAACGAGTGAGCCACATCCGCCGCCGGTCCCGGCGGCGAACGGCGGACAGCAGCGCGCCGCATGGCCCGTCGGGCCGTACGGCGCGCTGTTCCATCTGTGTCCACGACGGCATCGGCAGCCACGTCTCATGCCGGCTTGAGCGGATCGTGGCCGATGTTCATCAGGCCGTGCCGCCAGTTGGCGTCACCTACCTTCGGGTCCATCTCGGCATTGCGCTGCGAACGGACGACGTCACAGACCCGCTGCATGACGCGTGCGTCGTCCGCGGTGAGGTCCGTGCGGCGCTTGCCCAGGATCTCGAGGACCTTGCGGCCCGTGGGCGGGCCGGCCTGATCAGGGAGTTCTTCGGTCTCCTCTGCCGCTGCTTCGACGCTCAGCCACTCCTGGAGTTCGCGGGAGGTCATGTTGACCACCGTGTGGAACTCGTCCCACAGTTCCGTGCTGACCTGGTCGGACACTGCCATGACATCCTCCTCGGCTCTTCCTGATCGGCGGGTAGCCGATTTCGCGCGGTGACAAACGCACGGTCACCCCGTCCGCCCGTCCTGGCGGGCAGCCGCACGCGAGCAGGGCCGACCCGGCGATGCCGGCCGGCCCTGCTCCTTCCGCGGAGCGGTGGAAAGCCCGTGCGAGCAAGCCGTCACCGCTCGTGGCGTTCACCCTTCGGACCCCGGCCCCGCTCGGTGTTCGGCCCCCGGGACCGGTACTCCGGATCCTGCCGGAGAGTGGCGTTGGCGTCCGTCCTCCGCCGCCCCCGGCGATACGGCCGGCCGCACGCCGCAGGCGTCCGCGCGACCGGCCGGTCATAGAACTGAATGAGCGACACCCGTACACGCAAGCACCAACCCGAGTGGTGAGGACGACGCATCGCCTTGACGGTTGTGCATGTCGCCGCTGTGGACCGACGAGCCGACGGACTGTCAGCTGACGCAGCCGCGACGAAAGGACCTCGCAATGCGCTCTGCCCGCATTCTCATTGCCTCGGCCACAGCTACGGCCGCTCTCGCCATCGCCGGGCCCGGGGCCTACGCCCTGGCCGTCGCCGACTCGGAAAAGGACGACTCGTCCTACAGCAGCGAGCACAACTGGAAGTCCGACAAGGACGAGGACAAGGACAAGTCCGAGGAAAAGGACTACGACAAGGGCGATAAGGACGACAAGGACTACGACAAGGGTGACAAGCCGCACGGTGGCGTGCACACCGGCGGCGGTGCCCTCGCCTCGGTCGGCAGCGACGAGTGGGACAAGGACAAGTCCGAGGACAAGGACGAGCACAAGGACAAGGGTCACGACAAGGGCGAAAAGGGCTACGACAAGGGCGACAAGCCGCACGGTGGCGTGCACACCGGCGGCGGTGCCCTCGCCTCGGTCGGGAACGACCACTGGGACAAGGACAAGGACGAGGACAAGGGCGACAAGGGCTACGACAAGGGTGACAAGCCGCACGGTGGTGTGCACACCGGCGGTGGCGCCCTCGCGACCCTCACCAACGACGAGTGGGACAAGGGCGACAAGGACTACGACAAGGGCGACAAGGGAGACAAGGGCTACGACAAGGGTGACAAGCCGCACGGTGGTGTGCACGCGGGCGGTGGCGCCCTCGCCACTCTGACCAACGACGAGTGGGACAAGGACAAGGACAAGGACAAGTCCGAGAAGGGTGACCACGAGAAGTCCGACAGCTGGAAGGGCGAGAAGCCCAACGGCGGCATGCACACCGGCGGCGGTGGCCTGGCCTCCTCCGGCAGCGGCATGGCGGCGGGCAGCCTGGTCCTGCTGGGCGGCCTCGGCGCCGGTGCCTACATGCTGCGGCGCCGCAAGGCCGGTGCCCCCGCGGCCTGACCGGATCCGCTCGCGGTGACATGTGCGGCCGCTGCCCCCGGGGCAGCGGCCGCCTTTTCGAGAGCAAGGTGGAGCCGTGCCCGTGCCCGTCATCATCGACTGCGATCCCGGACATGACGACGCCCTGGCCCTCATGCTGGCCGCCGGGGACCCGGCGGTCGAACTACTGGCGATCACCACGGTCGCCGGGAACCAGACTCTTGATAAGACGACCCTCAACGCCCGGCGGGTCTGCACCGTCGCAGGGATCACCGGTGTTCCCGTCGCGGCCGGCTGCGCGCGCCCGCTCGTCCAGCCCCTCAGGGTCGGGGGAGACGTCCACGGCGAGTCGGGGCTGGACGGGCCGCGGTTCCCGGAACCGGCGGTGGAAGCGGTGCCGGAACACGCGGTCGACCTCATGCACGAGGTCCTCTCCGCGCATCCCGAGCCGGTCACCCTCGTCCCGACCGGTCCGCTGACCAACGTGGCGCTCTTGCTGACCCGTCATCCGGACAGTGCCCGGCACATCCGGGAGATCGTGCTGATGGGCGGCTCCATCGGGCTCGGGAACACTACGCCGGCGGCCGAGTTCAACATTCTTGTCGACCCAGAAGCAGCCGACATCGTCTTCGGCAGCGGCCTTCCGGTCACCATGTGCGGTCTCGACGTCACGCATCAGGCGCTCGCCACGGCGGAGGTACTGGCCCGGCTGGAGCGTCTCGACACCCCACTGGCCCGCCTCTGCGTGGAGTTGATGGCGTTCTTCGGCTCGGCCTACCGCAGGCTGTGGGGCTTCGCCGCGCCTCCGTTGCACGATCCGGTCGCCGTGGCCCGCGTCATCGACCCGGAGATCGTGCGGTGCGTCGAGGCGAACGTGGCCGTCGAGTTGCACGGGCGGTACACGCGTGGGGCGACCGTCGTGGACCTGCACAAGTACCTCGACCGGCCCGTCAACGCACTCGTCGCGGTCGACCTGGACGCGGAGAAGTTCTGGGACCGGGTGATCGCGGCGGTCGAGACACTCGGCCGGCGCGCCCCGTGACCGCCCACGCCGGCCGAAGTCCTGACGACCGGTCAGCCTCCGCCGCGGCGACGCCCGTCGCCCCGAAAGGTGAAACATTCCGCCCGGATCACTCTTCGGGGCCACAGCATCGCCCGGATGCCGCTGCTCCGGGTGGTGAGGCGTCGCGAAGGGGCCGACCGTAATCACGTCGCCACTACTGCTCCCGGTGAAAGGTGTGCCCTCATGGCCCTGCAACAGCAAGCGAAGGAGCCGGCCGCGAAGCGTTCTCGCGGGCGTTCCCTGCTCTGGCCCCTGGCCGCTGTCCTGCTCGGCATCGTGTTGATCTACAACTCCGTCGGCACGACGGAGGACGCCAAATCCGCCGCGACCCCGCTGATCTCCGTGTCCGCCGCCCCCGGTACGAAGCCCAGCGCCTCTCCCGGTGCAGCCCCCAGCGCCTCGGTGAGTACCCGGCCGGGGCTACCACGCGCCGAACCGACGCGCTTGAAGATCCTTCCGATCGCTGTGGACGCGCCGTTCATGCCCCTGTCCATCGGCCCGTCCGGTCAGCTCGACGCGCCGCCGCCGGACGACAGCAACCTTGTCGGCTGGTTCCGTGAGGGGGTGACACCGGGGGAGGCCGGTACGGCGATCGTCGCAGGGCACCTCGACACGAAGACCGGGCCCGGGGTGTTCATGAGTCTCACTTCGCTCAAGCCGGGAAGTCTGGTGGACGTGGTGCGCAAGGACGGCACGACCGTCACCTTCTCGGTCGATGAGATCGAGAGCTTCAGCAAGTCGGACTTCCCCAACGACCGGGTCTACGCGGACACCCCCGACCCGCAACTGCGGCTGATCACATGCGGGGGCGAGTACGACAAGAAGGCGAAGGACTACAAGGAGAACGTGGTCGTCTTCGCCCACATGGTCTCCTCCCGGAAGGCTTGACGGCGCACGCTGCGCTGCTCTGGTCCCCGGGGCGACGGTGTCAGGCAGGAGCGCACGGGTACCCGCGCCGCTGTGCGGGGCCGGCCCGCGCGGAGGAGGAGGCGACGATGGCAGGCGACATGTGGGGCTACCCCGAGACCGCGCAGTACGTACCCGGGGCGCAGCTCGTCGGATACTCGGTCGAGGCGTCCGACGGGTCGATCGGCAAGGTCGACAAGCACACCGAGGAAGTGGGCCGCTCCTACCTTGTCGTCGACACCGGGCCGTGGATCCTCGGCCGGCGGGTCCTGGTGCCCGCCGGGCTGGTCTCGCAGATCGACACCGGGAGCGAGACCGTACGGCTTGGGTGCACCAGGGCCGAGGTCAAGGATTCGCCCGACTTCGAGAGCGTCAAGCACGAGAACGACGCGGACTACATCGAGCAGATCGAGCGTCACTACGCCAACCGCCACATGTGACCGGCCGGGATGTGATCGGCCGGGCCGCTGCGGCCCGCGGGAAGGCGAGGCCTGCGGGAAGGCCAGGCCTGCGGAAGGCCAGGCCTGCGGGAAGGCGAGGGTCAGCGCCCGCAGGGCTCGCCTGTCACTGTGGGCCTTCCTCGTCCGGGTCGTCGAACTGCGTGCCGGGCTCCCGGCGCAGCTCCGCCTCACTGCGCGCCCGCAGGCGCTCGGCGCGGTACCGGAGCCGTTCCGACTGCTCGGGGTCGTCGGCGCGCCCGGCCTGCTCGAACAGCCGCTCGGCTGTGTCCCTGTCGTGCTCTGCGTGTACGCGATGGCTGTCCTGCTCGGCCATGACATCCTCCTGCGGTCCGCGTCCCCCTTGTTCGCCGCGGTACGGCGCGGTACCTGGCAAAGAGCCGAATGCCCTCGCCGAATCCCGACAAACGCGGATCATTCGGTGATGGTTGATGCCGCCCCATCATGATGACGGGGAAGCGGTCCGGTGCTGGGGCGCGTCCGGCATGGGCGGCACAGAGGTACGACGAAGCGCTCACCGGGTGCGGCGGGGCCGTACGGAGCAATCGGAGCACCCGTACGCGCCAGGGCGCGGCGTGGCGCGTTGCCACCGGCCCCGTCCGCGGAGTGCTCTATGGCTCGCCCAGACAGCGCCGGCCGAGAGCCGGCTTCCCCGCCAGGAGCACCGGATGCACCGCAGCGCCGTTCTTGCCGCAGCCGCCCTACTCACCGCCGCCGCGGCCGTTCCCGCCGCGGCGTCGTCCGCTTCCCCCGTACCCGACCGGCCCGGCACCGTCGCCGCCGCGGAGCTGCCCGAAATGGTCCCCGACGCGGCCCCGGCGGCCAAGCGCGGGCTGTTCCTGACCCTGTCTGGATCGGAGAACACCTGGATCCGCGGCGTGCTGCTGCACTGCAGTCCCGTGCCCGCGGGACCCCACCCTGAGGCGGCGGCCGCGTGCGCCGCACTGGACGCCGCACGCGGTGACCTGGACCGGCTGTCGGGGGAGCGGCACCCGTGCACCAAGCAGTACGACCCGGTGACGGTCAGTGCCACCGGCGCCTGGCGCGGCAGACCCACCGCCTGGCACAAGACCTTCGCCAACGCCTGCGAACTCGCGGTGGCGACGGGGGCCGTCTTCCGCTTCTGACGGCGCCCGCCGGGCGGGGCGTGACCGGCTCAGGTGCCCTTCGAGGCCACCACTCCGATGGTCACCGTCCCGAGCACCACCCAGGCGAACCAGAGCCAGCCGTTGCTGCCGAGAGCCGCCGTGTACGCCGTCACGACCACCAGGGCCCCGACGGTCAGCACTCCCATCGCTTTCGTCGAACCGGACATATGTGCCCTCCTTCGACGGCGGGGGCCGTCGAGGACAATCGTCGCCCCAAAGGAGGGCCCGGCGCTACCGGCCGGCGACGACTCGCACGCCTCAGTTGCCGCGTGCCTGGAGGGAGGCGAGATAGGCGTTGTACGCGGCGAGCTCCTGGTCCCCGTCGCGGTCCGCCGCCCGGTCCCTGCGCTTGGCCAGCCGCTGGTCGGAGCGGTACCACTGGAAGACCAGCGCGAGCAGCACGACCACGGACGGGATCTCGCTGAACGCCCAGGCGATCCCGCCCGCGGCGTTCTGGTCGGAGAGCGCGTCGATACCGAGGGAGGCCGGCGGATCGCGGTACGCCCCGATCATCGGCTCCGTCGCCATCATCAGCGCGATGCCGAAGAAGGCGTGGAAGGGCATACCGGCGAAGAGCTCCAGCATCCTCAGCACGTAACCGGGCCGGTGCGGCCCCGGGTCCACGCCCATGATCGGCCAGAAGAACACGAGCCCGACCGCGAGGAAGTGCACCATCATCGCGATGTGCCCGGTCTTCGACCCCATCAGGAAGTCGAACAGCGGAGTGAAGTACAGCCCGTACAGGCTGGCGATGAAGAGCGGGATCGTGAAGACCGGATGCGTGACGATCCGCATGTAGCGGCTGTGCAGCAGCATCAGCAGCACCTCACGCGGCCCCTTGCGGCCGCGGCCGGCGACGGGCAGCGCCCGCAGCGCCAGCGTGATCGGCGCGCCCAGCAGCAGGACGATCGGCGACAGCATGCTGATCACCATGTGCTGCACCATGTGCACGCTGAACATGACCATGCCGTAGTCGTTCAGCTTGGTGCACATCATCAGCGCGATGCTCAGCACGCCGACGGTGAACCAGACCGTCCGGCTCACCGGCCAGGTGTCGCCCCGCTGCCGCAGCCGTGCGACACCCCAGCCGTACAGGCCGAGCGCGAGGAGGCAGCCGACGAGGAAGAACACGTCCGGTGAGAACTCGAGGCCCCGCCCCAGCGTGAACGGCGGCAGATCCATCGTCGTGCCGTGCCCGCTGTGATCCATCTGTGCACTCCCGGAGGGCTTCCTGATCCGTACCGGTGATTCGTACGGGATGTCCGCTTGCTCGCACCAGAGTAGAACCGCCCCCGGTCGCGGCTGCGACCGGGGGCGGTTCGTGGGGACTCCGTGCGGTTCCCAGGAGGTCAGAGGACCGTCTCGGCCTCTTCGTACCGCTCCACGGGCACCGTCTTCAGGGTCTCGGTGGCCTCCGCGAGGGGCACCATCGTGATGTCCGTGCCTCGCAGCGCCGTCATCATGCCGAACTCGCCGCGGTGTGCCGCCTCCACGGCGTGCCAGCCGAACCGGGTCGCGAGGACACGGTCGTAGGCGGTGGGGGTGCCGCCGCGCTGGACGTGACCGAGGATCACCGGACGCGCCTCCTTGCCGAGCCGCTCCTCCAACTCGACGGAGAGCTGACGGGCCACGCCCGCGAACCGCTCGTGGCCGTAGATGTCCTTGCCGCCCTCGTCCCACTGCATCGAGCCCTCGCGGGGCTTCGCGCCCTCCGCGACCACCACGATGGCGAACCGCTTGCCCGCCTCGAAGCGCGCACCGACCCGCTTGGTCAGCTCCTCGATGTCGAAGGGCCGCTCCGGCACCACGATCGCGTGCGCGCCGGCCGCCATGCCGGAGTGCAGCGCGATCCAGCCGGTGTGCCGGCCCATGACCTCGACGATCAGGACCCGCTGGTGCGACTCCGCGGTGGTCTTCAGACGGTCGAGCGCCTCCGTGGCCACGCCGACGGCCGTGTCGAAGCCGAAGGTGACATCGGTGGAGGAGATGTCGTTGTCGATCGTCTTGGGCACGCCCACGATCGGCAGACCGCTCTCGGACAGCAGACGGGCCGCCTTGAGGGTGCCCTCACCGCCGATAGGGATGATCGCGTCGAGGCCCAGATCGGCCACATGCCCCCTGGCCCGCTCCACGCCGTCGCGCAGATGCGCCGGCTGGACCCGGGAGGAGCCGAGGATCGTGCCACCACGGGCCAGGATGCCGCCCACCGCGTCGAGGTCGAGCTTGCGGTAGTCGCACTCCAGGAGGCCCTTCCAGCCGTCGTGGAAGCCGATGACCTCGTCACCGTGGTCGACTACGGCGCGGTGCACGACGGAACGGATGACGGCGTTCAGACCGGGGCAGTCGCCGCCGGAAGTGAGCACACCAATGCGCATTGCCCGAAAACCTTTACAACGTGGGCGGACTCCCGGACCACGTCGTCCGGTTGGTTCCGTGCCACCCTACCGGCGCGGGGCGGGGGTTCTGAAACGGGCGTCCGCCTGGTGGGACCGCGCCCACGGCCCCTCCGCTCAGCTGAGCGAAGGGGCCGCGGAATGGGTGCTCGGGTGAGCGGAGGGACCATCAGGCGGGCTGTGTCGCGGCCGCGATCCGCTCCGCGCGCAGCGCCTCGTACCACCGGTCGTCCGTCGGCGGAAGCGCGTTCACGTCGAGGGCCAGCTTCAGCAGCAGGTCCGCGATCTGCGGGTTGCGTGCCATCACAGGGCCGTGCATGTACGTGCCGAAGACGGTGTCGTTGTACGCCCCCTCCGTGCCGTCGCCGGTGCCGTTGCCCCGGCCGAGGACGGTCCGGGCGAACGGACGCGCCGTCGGGCCGAGATGTGTGATGCCCTGGTGGTTCTCGAAGCCGGTCAGCTGCGGCAGGCCCAACTGCGGGTCGATGTCGGCCAGTACGTCGCCGACACAGCGCTCGCCCTCGCCGCGGGTCGACACCACGTCGATCAGACCGAGGCCGGGCTCGCGCTCACCGAGGTCGTTGATGAACTCGTGGCCGAGGATCTGGTAGCCGGCGCAGACCGAGAAGATGATCGCGCCGTTCGACGCAGCCCGGCTCAGGCCACCGTCGCGGCGCAGCCGCTCGGCCGCCAGCCGCTGCGGACGGTCCTCACCGCCGCCGATCAGATAGATGTCGCCGGAGGTGGGCACCGGCTGGTCGCTGCGTACGTCGATGCGCATCACGTCGAGACCGCGCTGCCGGGCCCGGCGCTCCACCACGAGGGCATTGCCCTGGTCGCCGTAGGTGCTGAGCAGATCCGGGTAGACCCACACCAGACGCAGGCTGCTGTCACTCATTCTCATACGTCCTCTCCGTCCGTCCACCGGTCAGTTGCCGACACGACGGCGTACGTCCTGGAAGGCTGTGTAGTTGGCGATCAGCTCGATCCTGCCGGGCGGGGCGCTCTGCACCGCCTCGTCGACCGAGTCGCACACACGGAAGTCCAGACCCGCCACTTCCAGCCGCACCGCGAGGTCCAGCCTGCGGTCGCCGATCACGAAGATCGGGTGGCCGGCGAGACGGGTGTAGTCGACGTCCCACAGCCAGGAGGTGTCCGTGCCGTCCGCGCCGCGTGCGTTGACGGAGAGGATCACCGGCGTCGGCGGCGGGTCGATCAGCGAGAACGTCTCGAGCCAGCCGGCCGGGTTCTTCGCCAGCAGCAGCCGTACGTCACGGCCGAGGAAGGAGACGACGTCGTACCGACCGGCCACGGCCTGCACCTGGTACATGCGCTCCAGGGCCACCTGCGGCGGCACACCGAAGCAGGCGGCGACGGCGGCGGAGGTGGCGGCGTTGGCCTTGTTGGCGCGGCCGGGCAGCTGGAGGTGGATCGGCCAGGCGGAGCCGTGCGGGTCGATGACATGGTCGCCGCTGAGCACCCAGCTCGGCGCCGGACGGCGGAAACCGCACTCGCCGCAGAACCAGTCGTCGCCGGGGCGCTGCATCACACCGCCGCAGGACGGACACGACCAGGCGTCGTCCTTCCACTCCTGGCCGGCGGCGACCCACACGACATTGGGGGAGGAGGAGGCCGCCCACACGACCAGCGGGTCGTCCGCGTTGGCGATGACCATCGCCTTCGAACCGGCAAGACCCTCACGCCACTTCTCGGCCAGCATCCTGGTCTCCGCCGCGCGGTCCAGCTGGTCGCGCGACAGGTTCAGCAGGGCGATGGCCTTGGGCGTCACATCCCTCGCCACACCGGCGAGGTACTTCTCGTCGACCTCGATCACACCGAAGCGGGCGTCCGAGCCGCCCGCCAGGGCCGAGGTGATACCCGCCGGCATGTTGGCGCCGAGCGCGTTGGAGACCACCGGGCCACTGGCCCGGAGCGCCTCGGCGATCAGCCTCGTGGTCGTGGTCTTGCCGTTGGTCGCAGAAACGAGGACCACGTCCAGGTGCTGCGCCAGCCTCCCCAGCAGATCGGGGTCGAGCTTGAGCGCCACCCGGCCGCCGATCACCGATCCGCTGCCGCGTCCGGCGGCGCGGGACACCGCTGCTGCGGCCTTGCCCGCCGTCACGGCCAGCTTGGCTCGCGGCGTCAGGGGCTCCGAGTTGCCTGACATCGTCCTTGATCCTCCTTGCATCGGTCGGGACTCAGCCTATCCAGCTCCGGTCGGCCGCCCGCACCGCGGCACCGTCGGAGAAGGTCGAGGTCACGGGTGAACGGGCGGGAACGTACGCTGGGCGCCATGCGAAACCGGCCGATCCCCGGCAGTACCGGACGCGTCAGGCCCATGAGTCTGCTCGCCGATCCGGCCCTGCACACGCCCTGCGAGACCGTGACCGACTTCGGCCCCGGCCTGAAGGAACTCGTCGAGGACCTCTTCGCGACGATGTACGCGGCCCAGGGCGTCGGGCTCGCCGCGAACCAGGTCGGTGTCGCTTCGAGGGTCTTCGTCTACGACTGCCCCGACGACGAGGACGTCCGTCACCTCGGACACATCGTCAATCCCCGCCTCGTGGAGGCGGACGGTGTCACGGTCCGCGGCCCGGAAGGCTGTCTCTCGCTGCCCGGCCTGGAGGCGGGGACCGAACGCTTCGACCGCGCGGTGGTCGAGGGCGTGACGTGGGAGGGGGAGCCGGTACGGGTGGAGGGGACCGGGTTCTTCGCGCGGTGCCTCCAGCACGAGTGCGACCACCTGGAGGGGCTGGTGTACGCGGACCGGCTGTCGCCGTGGCGGCGGGCGAGGCTGGCGAGGGCGGTACGGAAGGCGTCCTGGGGGACGCCGGAGCGGGCGGGGCGGGTGCGGGCGGGCACGCGGGGGGCGTAGCGCCGCCGGCGGCATGCCGGGGGAGTGGCGCCTGCGGGTACGCCGGGGCGTTGCGCCTGTGGCGCCCGTTCCCCGACCTGCCCCTTCCGCTGTACCGATGTGCGCTCCGCCGGGTGGCGGGGCAGGACCCGTACCGCGCTTCGCGCGGTGTCCTCGATCTCCCCCTGGGGCCTGGCGGCCGTGGGAGGTGCCCCTGGGCGGGCTCAAGTTGCCC
Organism: Streptomyces sp. WAC00040; assembly: GCF_056835925.1. Classification (NCBI taxonomy): domain Bacteria; kingdom Bacillati; phylum Actinomycetota; class Actinomycetes; order Kitasatosporales; family Streptomycetaceae; genus Streptomyces; species Streptomyces sp. WAC00040. The sequence continues at coordinate 449,003 of NZ_JAKQZE010000003.1, read as the reverse complement.
GGCGACTCAAGCCTCGCCGGCGTTCGAGGCGCGGGATTCCGGCGGCGGTCCCCCCCGCGCCGCCAGGCGTAGGGGGATGAGCCCCCGGTACGTTCCGCGCGGCGGGAGTTCAAAAGCCGGGGCCGTCCGCCCGGTCCTCGACCTGGAAGAGGCGGCCGCACAGAAGGTCCGTCAGGCTGGCCACCAACTCCGCCCGCGAGCACGGCCGTTCGCCGAGCCACCAGTCGCCCGCCGCGTGCATCATGCCGACGATGCCGTGGCCCCACACGCGGGCCACCAGTTCTCCGCCGGGGCCGAGGTCGACGCGGTCGGCGATGACCGTGCCGAGCTCCTCGCCGAGGCGCCGCAGCAGCGGCGCCGAGTGGCGGCCCACGTCGAAGCCGGCTTCCGAGGGCTGGTTGTCTTCCGCCGGGTGCATCAGGAAGCGGTACACCTGGGGTCGAGCCTCGATGGCGGCGAGATACGTGTCGAGTGTGCCGGCGACCCGTTCCCTGCGGTCGACGTCCGCGTCCACCGCCACCTGAAGGGCTCTCAGCAGCGCGTCGGTGTGGCGCTTGGCCAGCGCGCGGTAGAGGCCGCCCTTGTCGCCGAAGTGCCGGTAGAGGATGGGCTTGGTGATGCCCGCTTCCGCGGCGATGGCGTTCATGGAGGCGTGGGGCCCGTCCCGGAGCACCACCCGGTCGGCGGCCTCGAGGAGTTCCCGGCGCCGCTGGTCGGCCGACCGCTGGTGTTGTGTGGTCTCCATGTGTTTCTCCCCGCCCGGACGATTGCGTGACGCTTGCGCAAAGTAACACCCTGCCGCAAGGGTCACATGATCGGGCCATGGCTGGTTGACATGGGCTACCCGTCGGTAACAGACTGCCGTTACCGTAGGTAACATGCAGGTTGTCGCAGTAGCTCTGGAGGGGACATGACCGAGTTCACGCTCGACCTCAATGATGATCAGAAGCAGGTCCGAGACTGGCTCAACGGCTTCGCCAAGGACGTCATGCGCCCCGCCGCCGCCGAGTGGGACGAGCGTGAGGAGACCCCCTGGCCCGTCATCCAGGAGGCGGCCAAGCTCGGAATCTACTCCCTCGACTTCTACGCCCAGCAGTTCTTCGACCCCACCGGTCTCGGCATCCCGGTGGCGATGGAGGAGCTGTTCTGGGGCGACGCGGGCATCGCGCTCTCCATCGTCGGCACCGGGCTCGCCGCCGTGGGCGTCCTCGCCAACGGTACGGAGGAGCAGATCGGCACCTGGATCCCCCAGATGTACGGCGACGCGAGCGATGTGAAGGTGGCCGCCTTCTGCTCCTCGGAGCCCGACGCCGGCTCCGATGTAGGCTCCATGCGCACCCGCGCCTTGTACGACGAGGCGAAGGACGAGTGGGTGCTCAACGGCACCAAGACCTGGGCGACCAACGGCGGCATCGCAGGCGTCCATGTCGTCGTCGCCGTGGTCGATCCCGAGCTCGGCTCCAAGGGCCACGCCTCGTTCATCGTCCCGCCGGGCACCCCCGGCCTGTCCCAGGGGCAGAAGTTCAAGAAGCACGGCATCCGCGCCTCGCACACCGCGGAGGTCGTGCTCGAGGACGTCCGCGTGCCCGGCGGCTGCCTCCTCGGCGGCAAGGAGAAGCTGGACGAGCGGCTCGCGCGGGCCAGGGAGAAGGCCCGCACGGCAGGCGGCGCGGGCGGCGAGCGGGTGAAGAACGCGGCGATGGCCACCTTCGAGGCATCCCGTCCCGCCGTCGGGGCCATGGCCGTCGGCACGGCCCGCGCGGCGTACGAGGTCGCGCTCGACTACGCCAGGACCCGGGAGCAGTTCGGCCGCCCGATCATCGACAACCAGGGCATCGCCTTCCAACTGGCCGACATGCGCACGCGGATCGACGCCGCCCGCCTGCTCGTGTGGCGCGCCTCGTGGATGGCGGCCACCGGCAAGCCCTTCACCTCGGCGGAGGGATCCATGTCGAAGCTGTTCGCCAGCGAGACCGCCAAGAAGGTCACCGCCCAGGCGGTCCAGATCCTCGGCGGCAACGGTTTCACCCGCGAGTACCCGGTGGAGCGCATGCACCGCGACGCGGCGATCTACACGATCTTCGAGGGCACCAGCGAGATCCAGCGACTGGTGATCGCCCGCACCCTGTCGGGCATGCCGATCCGCTGATCCGGCGGACACGACGAAGGCTCCGGCTCCCCCGAGGGGTGCCGGAGCCTTCCGCGTGCCGGCTTTCTGCGTGTCTTCGGCCCTCAGCGCCGTGTGAGCTTCTCGATCAGCAACGAGGGCAGCAGCAGCACCACGAAGCCGAGTTTGAACAGCACCGGCGAGACCACGACCCCCAGAACGATCCCGAGCACGAAGGACCCGTGCGGCATCTCATAGCCGATCAGCGGCAGTGTGCCGCCCACGAACGCCTCGTAGGCGGCCCAGACACCCAGTGCCAGACCGAGCACCCCGCCGACGAAGCCGACGCCGAGCGGCCACATGGCATCGTCGTCCCTGCGTTTGTTCCCCACCGGATCCCCCCGGGAAAGGCAGCCAAAAGCGTCGCGCCCCGCGACGTCAGGCAGACAGTACTGCCTCGACGGCCGCCAGCACCTCGGGGGACTCCGGCTCGGTACCGGGACGGAAACGGGTTACTTCGCCCTGCGGGGAGATCAGGAACTTCTCGAAGTTCCACTGGACGTCGCCGGCCTCACCGTCGGCGTCCGCGACCTTCGTCAGCTCCGCGTACAGGGGGTGACGGCCTTCGCCGTTCACGTCCGTCTTCTCCAGCATCGGGAAGGACACGCCGTACGTCGCCGAGCAGAACGTGGTGATCTCCTCCGCGCTGCCCGGCTCCTGGCCCCCGAACTGGTTGCACGGCACTCCCAGCACCGTGAAGCCCCGGTCGCCGTATTCCTTCTGCAGCCGCTCCAGGCCCGCGTACTGCGGGGTCAGCCCGCACTTGGAGGCCACATTGACCACCAGGACGGCCTGGTCCCGGTAGTCGCCGAGCGAGGTCGGCTCGCCGGACAGGGTGCGCAGCGGGATGTCGTACAGAGTCATCGAAGCTCCTCACAGGGTCGCCGGCGCGCGGCCGGACGGCCGCACCGGTGGACGACCGATGAAAACACGGGTGCGCCCGTGACGGAGCACGGGCGGCACATCGGACAACGCCGCCGGGCGCGGCGATCTTCCCCGTACCGGGAGGACCGCGGCCGGCGGCCGGCTACACCGGCCGGAACAGGCCCTCCTGCACCACCGACACCAGCAGCCGGCCCTCGCGGTCGTAGATCCGGCCACGGGCGAGCCCGCGGCCGCCCGTCGAGATCGGCGACTCCTGGTCGTAGAGGAACCACTCGTCCGCGCGGAACGGACGGTGGAACCACATCGCGTGGTCCAGCGACGCCATGTCGAAGCCGCGGCGGCCCCACAGGGGCTCCACCGGGATCCGTACCGCGTCCAAGAGCGTCATGTCGCTCGCGTACGTCAGCGCGCAGGTGTGCACCAGCGGATCGTCCCCCAGCGGCCCGACCGCGCGCATCCAGACCGCGCTGCGCGGGTCGGCGTCCTTGATCTCGTCCGCCGTCCAGCGGAGCCGGTCGACATAGCGGATGTCGAACGGCTGGCGCCTGGCCATCCGCTCCAGAGCCTCCGGCAGCTCGCCCAGATGCTCCCGGATCTCGGTCGTCACCGTCGGCAGCGACTCGGGATCCGGGAAGTCGAGACGCGGCGGCAGCTGGTGCTCGATGCTGCCCGGCTCGGGGCGGTGGAAGGACGCCGTCAGATTGAAGATGGTGCGCCCTTCCTGCACGGCCGTGACCCGGCGGGTGGTGAACGAGCGGCCGTCCCGGACCCTTTCGACCTGGTACACGATCGGCACCCCGGGGCGTCCCGGCCGCAGGAAGTAGGCGTGCAGCGAATGGACCGGACGGTCGCCGTCCGTGGTCCTGCCCGCGGCGACCAGGGCCTGACCGGCCACCTGCCCGCCGAAGACGCGCTGAAGGGACTCGTTCGGGCTGAGTCCCCGGAAGATGTTGACCTCGATCCGTTCCAGATCGAGCAGATCGACCAGACGCTCGGCCGGATTCGTCATCCTCAGTTCTCCCTGTCAGAGCCGACCGACGGACGTGACCCGCACGACCGCCCGGCCCTCCTCGTCGGAGGCCGCCAGATCGACCTCCGCGCTGATTCCCCAGTCATGGTCGCCGTTCGGGTCGGCGAAGGTCTGCCGCACGCGCCACAGGCCGTGTGCCGCGTCCTCCTCGATGGCCAGGAGCTTCGGGCCGCGGGCGTCCGGGCCGGTGCCCAGGTCGTCGTACTCGTCCCAGTACCCGTCCATCGCCTCGCCCCAGGCGTCGGCGTCCCAGCCCGACTCGGCGTCCATCTCGCCCAGTTCGCCGACCCGGTCCAAGGCGGCAAGTTCCACCCGGCGGAACAGCGCGTTGCGCACCAGCACCCGGAAGGCGCGGGCGTTCGCCGTGACCGGCTTGACCTGGTCGGCCTTCTCCTGCGCCTCCTCGGCCGTCTCCACCTCCGGATTGGCGAGCTGCTCCCACTCGTCCAGCAGGCTGGAGTCGACCTGGCGGACCATCTCGCCGAGCCAGGCGATCAGGTCCTCGAGGTCCTCCGTCTTCAGGTCGTCCGGGATGGTGTGGTCGAGGGCCTTGTACGCGCTCGCCAGGTAGCGCAGCACGATGCCCTCGGTGCGGGCCAGTTCGTACCAGGAGGTGAACTCGGTGAACGTCAGCGCCCGTTCGTACATGTCACGGATGACGGACTTCGGGGACACCGGGTGGTCGCCGACCCAGGGGTGCGACTTCTTGTAGACGTTGTAGGCGTGCCACAGGAGCTCCTCCAGCGGCTTCGGGTACGAGATCTCCTGGAGCCGCTCCATGCGCTCCTCGTACTCGATGCCGTCCGCCTTCATCTTGCCGACGGCCTCACCGCGCGCCTTGTTCTGCATGGCGGCGAGGATCTGACGCGGATCGTCCAGCGTCGACTCGACGACGGAGACCATGTCCAGCGCGTAGGACGGGGACTGAGGGTCGAGCAGGTCGAAGGCGGCGAGGGCGAAGGTCGACAGCGGCTGGTTCAGCGCGAAGTCCTGCTGGAGGTCGACGGTGAGGCGGACGGTTCGGCCCTCCGCGTCGGGAGTGTCCAGCTGTTCCACCACTCCGCCGTCGAGCAGCGAGCGATAGATGGCGATGGCCCGGCGGATGTGACGCAGCTGGGCCTTGCGCGGCTCGTGGTTGTCCTCGAGCAGCCGGCGCATGGCCACGAAGGCGTTGCCCGGCCGGGCGATCACCGAGAGGAGCATGATGTTGGTGACCCGGAAGCGGGACGTCAGCGGCTCGGGCTCGGACGCGATCAGCTTCTCGAACGTGCTGTCCGACCAGGCGACGAAGCCCTCAGGAGCCTTCTTCCTGACCACCTTGCGGCGCTTCTTGGGGTCGTCACCGGCCTTCGCGAGCGCCTTCTCGTTCTCGATGACGTGCTCCGGCGCCTGCGCGACGACGAGGCCCGCGGTGTCGAAGCCGGCCCGGCCCGCACGCCCGGCGATCTGGTGGAACTCACGCGCCCGCAGTGTCCGCACCCGGCTGCCGTCGTACTTGGTGAGCGCCGTGAACAGCACCGTGCGGATGGGGACGTTGACACCTACGCCGAGCGTGTCGGTGCCGCAGATGACCTTCAGCAGGCCGGCCTGCGCCAGCTTCTCCACCAGCCTCCGGTACTTGGGCAGCATGCCCGCGTGATGCACACCGATGCCGTGCCGGACATAACGGGACAGGTTCTTGCCGAACTTGGTGGTGAACCGGAAACTGCCGATCAGGTCGGCGATCTTGTCCTTCTCCTCGCGGGAGCACATGTTGATGCTCATCAGCGACTGGGCGCGCTCCACGGCCTGCGCCTGGGTGAAGTGGACGATGTAGACAGGAGCCTGCTTCGTCTCGAGCAGCTCGGTCAGCGTCTCCGTGATCGGCGTCAGCCGGTACTCGTACGACAGCGGAACGGGCCGGGTCGCCGACCGGACGACGCTGGTGGGGCGGCCGGTGCGGCGGGTCAGGTCCTTCTCGAACATCGAGACGTCACCGAGGGTCGCCGACATCAGCACGAACTGCGCCTGCGGCAGTTCCAGGATCGGGATCTGCCACGCCCAGCCGCGGTCCGGCTCGGCGTAGAAATGGAACTCGTCCATCACGACCTGGCCGACGTCGGCGTGCTTTCCGTCGCGGAGGGCGATCGAGGCCAGCACCTCCGCGGTGCAGCAGATGACCGGCGCGTCGGCGTTCACGGACGCGTCGCCGGTCAGCATGCCCACGTTCTCCGTGCCGAACAGCTTGCACAGGTCGAAGAACTTCTCCGAGACGAGGGCCTTGATCGGTGCGGTGTAGAACGTGACCTGGTCGTTCGCCAGTGCCGCGAAGTGCGCGGCCGCCGCGACCAGGCTCTTCCCCGAGCCGGTCGGCGTCGAAAGGATCACGTTCGCCCCGGAGACCACCTCGATCAGCGCCTCCTCCTGAGCCGGATAGAGCGTGATGCCCTGGCCCTCCGCCCAGGAGGAGAAGGCTTCGTACAGGGCATCGGGGTCGGCGTCTGAAGGCAGCTGATCGATAAGGGTCACACCCCCATCTTGCCTGTCCCCGGGCCGGATCAGGGAACCGGCCGTGAGCGGCAAGATCATGACCGATACGCTGCCCTGTCAACTGGGGTCACGCACACGAGCGATGGGGCGACGATGGGGCGGGAACGCACATGATGGGGCCGGCGCACTCTCTGTCCGGGGCGGCCGCCTGGCTGGGGGTGGGAGCGGCTACGGCCGCCACGGGCCACCCCATGCCGTGGCCCGTCCTCGTCGTCGGAGCGCTGATCTGCGCGGGTGCGGCGCTGGCGCCCGACCTGGATCACAAGGCGGCGACGATCTCGCGGGCCTTCGGGCCCGTGTCACGCGGCCTGTGCGAGATCGTCGACAAGCTGTCGTACGCCGTCTACAAAGCCACGCGGAAACAAGGCGACAAGCGCAGGACCGGCGGGCACCGGACGCTGACGCACACCTGGCTGTGGGCGGTGCTCATCGGCTCGGGCGCCTCCGCGCTGGCGATCTTCGGCGGCCGGTGGGCCGTCCTCGCGATTCTGTTCGTCCACATGGTGCTGGCCGTGGAAGGCCTGCTGTGGCGCGCCGCCCGGGTCTCCAGCGACATCCTGGTCTGGCTGCTGGGCGCCACCAGCGCGTGGATCCTCGCGGGCGTCCTCGACAAGCCCGGCAACGGCGCGGACTGGCTGTTCACCGCGCCGGGCCAGGAATATTTGTGGCTGGGCCTGCCGATCGTTCTCGGGGCCCTCGTCCACGACATCGGCGACGCCCTCACCGTCTCCGGCTGCCCGATCCTGTGGCCGATCCCGATCGGCAACAAGCGCTGGTACGCCGTGGGGCCCCCGAAGCCGATGCGCTTCCGGGCCGGGAGCTGGGTCGAGCTGAAGGTGCTGATGCCGGCGTTCATGCTGCTGGGCGGCGTGGGCGGGGCCGCCGCGCTGAACTTCATCTGACGAGCCCGGAGCCCGGCCCCCGCTCGGTACGGGCAGGGGCCGGGCTCCGGGGTCACCCGTGCCAGGAGCGCCAGAGCGCCGCGTACGCGCCGTCCGCCGATACGAGCTCGTCGTGACTGCCGAGCTCGCTGATGCGGCCCTCCTCGACCACCGCGATCACGTCCGCGTCGTGCGCGGTGTGCAGCCGGTGCGCGATGGCGACGACCGTGCGGCCGTCAAGGACGCGGGACAGCGAGCGCTCCAGGTGGCGGGCCGCCCGCGGGTCCAGCAGCGAGGTGGCCTCGTCCAGCACAAGTGTGTGCGGGTCCGCGAGAACGAGGCGGGCGAGCGCGATCTGCTGGGCCTGGGCCGGGGTCAGCGAGAGGCCGCCGGAGCCGACCTCCGTGTCCAGACCGTCGTCCAGCGCCCGCGCCCAGCCGTCCGCGTCCACCGCGCCGAGAGCGGCCCACAACTCCGCGTCCCCGGCGGAGGAGCGGGCGAGGAGCAGGTTGTCCCGCAGCGAGCCGACGAAGACGTGGTGCTCCTGGTTGACGAGCGCCACGTGCTCCCGCACCCGCTCGGCCGGCATACCCGACAACTCCGCCGCGCCCAGCGTGACATGGCCGCTGCGCGGCGCGTAGATCCCCGCGAGCAGCCGGCCCAGGGTCGACTTGCCGGCGCCCGACGGGCCGACCAGCGCCATCCGGGTGCCGGGCGGCACCTCCATCGAGACCCTGTGCAGCACGTCGACGCCCTCGCGGTAGCCGAAGTGGACGCGGTCGGCGCGGACGTCCCGGCCGTCGGGCCGCAACCGTTCGTCGCCCGCCTCCGGTTCGATCTCCCGAACGCCCACCAGCCGCGCCAGGGACACCTGAGCCACCTGGAGCTCGTCGTACCAGCGCAGGACGAGGTTCACCGGGTCGACCATCATCTGGGCGATCAGCGCGCCGGTGGTCAGCTGGCCGATGCCGATCCAGCCCTGCAGTACGAACACGCCGCCGATCATCAGCACGGAGGTGAGCACGGTCGCGTGGGTGAAACTGATGACGGGGAAGAGGACGGAGCGCAGGTAGAGGGTGTGCCGCTCCCAGGACGTCCACTCCTTGATCCGCCGGTCGGAGAGAGCCACCCGGCGCGCCCCGAGCCGGTGCGACTCCACGGTGCGGCCGGCGTCGACGGTCTCCGCGAGCACGGCCGCCACGGCCGCGTACCCGGCGGCCTCTGAGCGGTACGCCGACGGCGCGCGCTTGAAGTACCAGCGGCATCCGCCGACCAGCAGCGGCACCGCCAGCAGCACGGCGGGCGCGAGCGGCGGCGCCGTCACGGTGAGCCCGCCGAGGAGCAGCACGATCCAGAAGACCCCGATCGTCAGCTGCGGCACGGCCTCACGCATGGCGTTGGCCAGGCGGTCGACGTCCGTGGTGATACGGGACAGCAGATCACCTGTCCCGGCGCGTTCGAGCACGCCCGGAGGGAGTCCGACGGAGCGGACGAGGAAGTCCTCGCGCAGATCGGCGAGCATCCGTTCACCCAGCATCGCCCCGCGCAGCCGCACCAGCCGGACGAAGACCGCCTGGACGACGAGGGCGGCCGCGAACAGTGCGGCGGTGCGTTCCAGGTGCAGGTCGCGCGCTCCGTCCGCCGCCTTCTCCACGAGCGACCCGAGGAGCCACGGACCGGCCATCGAGGCGACGACGGCGACCGTGTTGACGGTGACGAGGAGCGCGAAGGCGCCCCGGTGCCGCCGCAGCAGCTCGCTCACGTACGCGCGCACGGTGGCCGGTGTGCCCACCGGCAGGGTGGTCGCCCTGCGGAGGGCCGCCGGGTCGTACTCCGGTGGCCGCAGGCCGATCATGCCGTCTCCTCGATGTCTTCGGTGCCGGCCTTCGTGAGCTGTGCCTCGACCGGGCCGCGCGGGGCCGCGACGAGGCGCTGCTCCGTGTCGGTCTCGCGGGTCACGACCGCGCGGTAGCGGGGCTCCGCGCGGAGCAGTTCGCGGTGCGTGCCGACCGCCACGACCGTGCTCTCGTGGACCAGGGCGACCCGCTCGGCGCGGTCGAGCAGCAGCGGTGAGGACGTGAACAGGACCGTCGTGCGGCCCGAGCGCAGCTTGCGTACGCCGTCCGCGATCCGTGCCTCCGTGTGCGAGTCGACGGCCGATGTCGGCTCGTCGAGGACCAGCACCTCGGGGTCGGTGACCAGCGAACGCGCCAGCGCGAGCCGCTGCCGCTGGCCGCCGGACAGGGAGCGCCCGCGTTCGGTGATGGGCGCCGTCATCGGGTCGTCGGCGAGGGACGCCTGCGCCAGCGCGTCGAGCACGTCGCCGCACTCCGCCGCGGCCAGCGCCCGCTCCACGGCGACATCCCCGGACGCCGGTACGTCGAGCAGTTCGGTGAGGGTGCCCGAGAGCAGCACCGGGTCCTTGTCCTGGACGAGCACCGCGCCGCGTGCCTCTTCGAGCGGCCGGCCGTCCAGCGCGACGCCGCCGAGCAGTACGGAGGGCAGGCCGTCCGGTTCCGCCGGGTGCCCGCCGAGCCGTTCGGCGAGCAGTCCCGCCGCGTCCGGGTCGCCGCAGACGACGGCGGTGAGCGTTCCGGCCGGGGCGAGCAGGCCGGTGGCCGGGTCGTACAGATCGCCGGTCAGCTCGCGTGCGTCGTCCGCGGGGGTGGCCTGCCGGGCGCTCCGCTCGAGGGACAGCACCCGTGCCGCGCGGCGCGCGGAGGGCCGGGAGAAGGAGTACGCCATGGCGATCTCCTCGAAGTGCCGGAGCGGGTAGCTCAGCAGCATCACCGCGCTGTACACGGTGACCAGTTCGCCCACGGCGATCCGGCCGTCCCCGACGAGACCGAGGCCGTACCAGACGACCGAGATCAGCAGCAGGCCCGGCAGCAGCACCTGCACGGCGGAGATGGCCGACCACATACGGGCGCTGCGGACGGCGGCGGTGCGGACCTCCTGGGAGGCGTGCCGGTAGCGCTTCAGGAAGAGCTCCTCGCCGCCGATGCCGCGGAGCACGCGCAGGCCGGCGACCGTGTCGGAGGCGAGCTCCGTGGCGCGGCCCGCCTTCTCCCTCTGCACGTCCGCGAGGCGGGTGGCCCGGGGGAGCAGCGGCAGGACGCCGAGGGCCAGCACCGGCACGCCGACGGCCACGAGGACCCCGAGGGCCGGCTGGTAGATCAGCAGGCCGACGCAGACCAGCACGACGGTGAGGGCGGCGGCGAGGAAACGGGAGACCGCTTCGACGAACCAGCCGATCTTCTCGACGTCGCCGGTGGAAACGGCGACCACTTCCCCGGCCGCGACCCGCCGGGTGAGCGCGGAGCCCAGTTCGGAGGTCTTGCGGATCAGGAGCTGCTGGACGCGCGCCGCGGCGGTGATCCAGTTGGTGACGGCCGTGCGGTGCAGCATGGTGTCTCCGACGGCGATGCCGACGGCGGAGACGGCGAGCAGCGCGCCCGCCAGGGCGAGGGAGCTTCCCGACTTCTCCACGACCGCCTGGACGGCCCTGCCGACCCCGTAGGGAAGCGCCATGACGGACACGAAGTGCAGCAGTCCCCACGACAGGGAGCGGAGTTGGCCGCGCAGCTGCCGGCGTCCGAGCCAGATAAGGAATCCCGGCCCCGACCGGACGTCCGGCAGACCAGGATCGACATACGGAAGGTCGCGAATCTGCATGATGTCCCAGATCGTTCGGAAGGTCGGCACAGATCTGCCAGCGTCCCGCCCCGGGACGGGCGGCAGCAACCGATTTATCCCGGTCTCCGGGCTCCGCTGCCGGTGGGTCAGCAGCGCGGTCCGGGGCTGTCGACCAGGGCGGACAGCAGGCCGGCGAGGGTTTCACGCTGCTCCGTGGTGAGGGGGGCGAGCACGTCCTCCGCCGCCGCGCGGCGCGCGTCGCGCAGGGCGCGCAGCGTGGCGCGGCCCGTGTCGGTCAACTCGATCCGGGTGACACGGCGGTTGGCCGGGTCGGGCACCCGGCGGACCCGGCCGCCGGCCTCGAGCCCGTCGACCAGACTCGTGACAGCGCGGGGGACCACCTCGAGACGCTCCGCCAGATCCGCCATTCGGGGCGGCTCTTCGTAGTGGGCCACGGTGCGCAGCAGCCGCGACTGGGCGGGCGTGATCGCTATGTCCGCCGACTGGAGCTGGCGCTTCTGGCTGCGGTGGAGCCGGCGGGTCAGCCGGAGCAACTGCTCGGCGAGCAGGCCGTCGGCGTCGGGGGTGCTCATGCCGGGAACAGTATCAGGACCTTGTTCATTGTGAGTATAGGTAACAATGAGCTAGGCTTTTCACCGCATCCCTGCCTGAGGAGACCATTGCGGCCCGAACACACCACCTGGACCCCACCGCCCAAGGACCCGGACCAACCACCTGCCGAGGTGCGCCGGATCCTGCGGCTCTTCCGGCCCTACCGCGGCCGGCTCGCCGCCGTGGGCCTGCTCGTCGGCGCCTCGTCGCTGGTGTCCGTCGCCTCGCCGTTCCTGCTGCGCGAGATCCTCGACACCGCGATCCCGCAGGGCCGCACCGGGCTGCTCAGCCTGCTCGCCCTCGGCATGATCGCCACCGCCGTGATCACCAGCGTCTTCGGTGTGCTCCAGACGCTGATCTCCACCACGGTGGGCCAGCAGGTGATGCACGATCTGCGTACCGGGGTCTACGCGCAGTTGCAGCGGATGCCGCTCGCCTTCTTCACCAGGACCCGCACCGGCGAGGTCCAGTCGCGCATCGCCAACGACATCGGCGGCATGCAGGCCACCGTGACGTCGACGGCCACCTCCCTGGTCTCCAACCTCACCGCGGTCGTCGCCAGCGTCGTCGCCATGCTCGCCCTGGACTGGCGGCTCACCGTCGTCTCCCTCGTCCTGCTGCCGCTGTTCGTCTGGATCAGCCGCCGGGTCGGCCGCGAGCGCAAGAAGATCACCACCCAACGGCAGAAGCAGATGGCCGCGATGGCCGCCACGGTCACCGAGTCCCTGTCCGTCAGCGGCATCCTCCTCGGCCGCACCATGGGCAGGGCCGACTCCCTCACCAGGTCCTTCGCCGAGGAGTCGGAGCGCCTGGTCGACCTCGAGGTGCGCTCGAGCATGGCCGGCCGCTGGCGGATGTCGACCATAGGAATCGTCATGGCGGCCATGCCCGCCCTCATCTACTGGGCCGCGGGGTTCACGCTCAAGTCCGGTGGTCCCGCGATCTCCATCGGCACGCTCGTCGCCTTCGTCTCCCTCCAGCAGGGGCTCTTCAGGCCCGCGGTGAGCCTGCTCTCCACCGGGGTACAGATGCAGACCTCACTCGCCCTCTTCCAACGGATCTTCGAGTATCTTGATCTTCCGGTCGAGATCACCGAGCCCGCCAAGCCCGTGTCGCTCGACAAGGTGCGGGGCGAAATCCGTTTCGAGAAGGTCGAGTTCGCCTACGACCAGGCTCAGGAGCGGCCGACGCTCGACGCCATCGACCTCACTGTCCCTGCCGGCGGCTCGCTCGCGGTCGTCGGCCCGACCGGCTCCGGCAAGTCCACGCTCAGCTATCTCGTTCCCCGGCTGTACGACGTCACCGGCGGCCGGGTCACCATCGACGGCGTCGACGTACGGGACCTGGACTTCGGGACCCTCGCGCGGGCCGTGGGAGTCGTCTCCCAGGAGACGTACCTCTTCCACGCCTCCGTCGCCGACAATCTGCGCTTCGCCAAGCCGGACGCCACGCCCGAAGAGCTCGAGGCCGCCGCCCGCGCCGCGCAGATCCACGAACACATCGCCTCCCTGCCGGACGGCTACGACACCCTGGTCGGCGAGCGAGGCTACCGCTTCTCCGGCGGCGAGAAGCAGCGGCTCGCCCTCGCCCGCACCATCCTGCGCGACCCGCCGGTCCTGGTTCTCGACGAGGCGACCAGCGCCCTCGACACACGTACCGAGCACGCGGTGCAGCAGGCCATCGAGTCCTTGTCCCGTGGCCGGACCACCATCACCATCGCCCACCGGCTCTCCACGGTCAGGGACGCGGACCAGATCGTCGTGCTCGACGCCGGCCGCGTGGCCGAGTGCGGCACCCATCAGGAGCTCCTCGAACAGGGTGGCCGCTATGCCGCGCTGGTGCACCGCGACGCACAACTGACCCCCGCTGCCTCTTGAGCGCGGGCGGGCTCGTGTCCGCCGGGGTCGCACACGCCCGCCCGCCGATGCGGCGGCGCATTGCCCAGTCCGCCTCCACCGCCTCACAGGCCCTGCCGGACTGGTCCGGATTGCTCACCAGCCTGCCGACCCACCGCTGCCGCCACGGCTGCTCCTGCCGCAGCGCCGGCCCGGCATCCGGGCCCGGGACCTCGTCGCCCGGTGCGGGGGCAGCCCCGCACCAACGAGTACGCGGCGAAAGCCGCCGGGCCCTCTTTCGCCGCGACGCCGACACCGCCCGAGAAGCGGAAGACCGCACCACCGGGCAGACCGCGCCCCGCGCCCAGGAGCCCGGACAGTCGCGGCCGACGTCGGGGTGACCGACGTGATGCGCGAGTCCTCCGTACCGTTCGTCAGTCCTGATCACCGCGGTGGCCCATGCCCGGACCCGCCGGCGGCAGGCGGGTCACCGCCGCTCGGAACACGGCTGTCGAGGAGGGCATCCAGCCCTGCGGCGAGCCCCTCCGGCCCCTCGCGTTCGGCGAGGTCGGCGGTGGCGGCGCGGAGGCGGGGAAGTTCCTGTGCCGGCATCCGGTGCAGGCCGAGTCGGAACGCCGGATCGGACTCCTCCGGAGCGTCCACCATGGCTCGGAGTTCGACGAAGACATAGCCGAGCAGCCACGCGGTGTACGCCCGATGGGCTCTTGCCGCGGCGGCGTCATCCAGACCCGCCTGTTGCAGGAGGACCAGGACCCGCTCGTGGTCCCGGAGTACGGCCGGGGAACGGCGTGCGAGGGGGACGGCCAGCATCCGGGTCGCCAGCAGCGGCACTGCGTGGGGATGACGCAGGGCGACCAAGTAGGTCTGGCGTGCGACGTGGTGGAGTTCCGCGCGCCATGCAGGAGACGGTCGCGAGGCGTTCGCCGGCGGCGCTCCTGCGTCGTGGGGCCCAGTGGCCAGCGTGTCCTCCAGCTCCAGATACAGAGCCTCGACCAGGCCGTCCAGCAGGGCTTCCTTGCCCGCCGCGTACCGGTACAGAGCCATGGCCTCCACGCCCAGCTCGGCGCCCAGTCGCCGCATGCTCAGCGCCCCGAGCCCCTCGCGATCGACCACTTGCAGAGCGGTGGCAAGGACCCGTTCCCGGTTCAGTCGCCCGTAGCGGCCCTTGTCGCCGGCGCGACGGCCCGCACCCTGCCCGGTCTCCCTGGTCATGCGTCGCCTCCGATGGCGGAACGAGCCTTCCGGTCCTTCCTCTTGACCATATGCCCCGATGGGTGGAATGTGTACGTATACGCCGTAAATATACGGCCTACGGATACAAGGTCCCGAGCGCGAGGATCCCCGCAGTGGAAGCTGCGGCCGTGAGTCCAGCGCGGGCCTGCACCTCAGTACGCACGCCACTACGGAGCGTTGCCATGTCTACCAGGCGGCTCGCGATCTCCCACGACACCGGTGACGGCAGGGCCCTGTCCGATGCGGGCAGCGGGACGTCGCTGGAGGAGCAGATCCGGACGCTGTCCGGCGGACGTGTCGCACGGATCACGGCGGAAGGCCCCGTCTTCAGGCGGCGACCGCCCACCCGGTCCATACGCCCCGACACCTTCGTGCGCGTGCTGTCCGGCAGGGACCAGGCCGTGGTCATCGGTCTCGCCATCAGCTGGACGCTGGCCTTCGCCTGGTTCTGGATGTGGTGGCTGAGGCCGGAGCACCGGGTCGGATGGGCCGGGCTGATCGTCAACAGCCTCCTGCTCCTGTACCTGACGGCACTCCCCTTCTACTTCCTGTACACCGTCAACAGGCTGAAGCGGGTGAACCCCTCGCTGGAGGTTCCCGCCCTGCCGGTCGCCTTCGTGGTGACCCGGGCGCCCTCGGAGCAGTGGTGCACGGTCCGCAAGACGCTCGAAGCCATGACGGTTCAGGTCTTCCCCCACCCCTACGACGTCTGGCTGTGCGACGAGGACCCGAGCGAGGAGATCTTCCAGTGGTGCCGTCGCCACGGCGTCCATGTGTCGTGCCGCCGGGGCGTCCTGGCGTACCACCGGACCACCTGGCCCCGGCGTACCCGCTGCAAGGAAGGCAACCTCGCCTTCTTCTATGACCGTTGGGGTTACCGCGACTACGCGGTCGTCTCCCAGCTCGATTGCGACCATGTTCCGTCCCCCACCTACCTGGCCGAAATGGTGAGGCCGTTCGCCGACCCGGCCATCGGGTACGTGGCCGCTCCGAGCGTCTGCGACGTCAACGCCGCCCAGTCATGGTCCGCGCGGGGCCGACTGTACCGGGAGGCCGTCTGGCACGGGGCCGTACAGCTCGGCCACAGCAACGGACTCGCACCGATGTGCATCGGCTCGCACTACGCGGTCCGCACCGCCGCGCTGCGCGACATCGGGGGGCTCGGACCGGAGCTGGCAGAGGATTTCTCCACGACGATGCTTCTCAACTCAGCAGGATGGCAAGGGGCATTCGCGATTGACGCCGAGGCACATGGTGACGGGCCGCTCACCTTCGCCGACATGGTCACGCAGGAATACCAGTGGTCGCGCAGCCTCACCACGATGCTGTTCAGCCTCATCTGGCACCACCTGGGCCGTATGCCCTTCCTGTGCCGTCTGCGTTTCGCCTACGCGCTGGCCTATTACCCGCTGCTCGCGCTGACCGTTCTGGCCGGCATGTCACTGCCGCCGATCGCGGTGCTCACCGGGCTGCCCTGGATGAACGTCAACTACTTCGACTTCCTGCTCCACTTCTTGTTCATGCCCCTCTGGGTCCTGCTGGCCCTGTTCCTCATGCGGCGGTGCGGACTGCTGCGTCCGCCCTCCGCCCCGGTCATCAGCTGGGAGATCTGGCTGTTCGCCCTCGCCCGCTGGCCCTACATCGTGTGGGGCGTCCTGGGAGCGGCGCGCCAGCGGATGCACCCCCGGCCGGTGGTCTTCAAGGTCACGCCCAAGCAACGCAGCGGCCTGGAACCCCTGCTGACCCGCCTGGTGCTGCCGTTCGCCGTCCTGGCTGTGTCCCTGGCCGGTGTCAGCCTGTTCGGGGAGCTGACGCGTCCCGCGGTGGGCTACGTCTTCCTGTCCCTGCTCGGCGCCGTGACCTACGGTGTGGTCGCCCTGGCCGTGCCCCTGCTGCACGTGCGCGAGACGTCCCGCGCGGCGGGCACAAGCTTCCGTGCCGCCCTCGCCACAGCGAAAACATCGCTGCTCGTCGGTGTCGCCTCCGTCGTTCCCCCCATCTTGGCCATCACGTTCTTCCCCGCCTACGCGGCCGCTGTTCTCGGCTGGTGAGCCCCGGTGCCCGCAGTCAACCATCCCCTCGACCTTGCGAAGGAGAAGCCCGTGCCAGCTCCGTCAACCATCCTGATCACCGGTGGAGCAGGCTTCATCGGCAGCCACACCTGTGTCGAACTGCTCGATCACGGCTACGCCCTGGTGGTCGTCGACAACTACTCCAACAGCTCGCCCCACGTCTTCTCCCGCGTGCAGAAGGTCGCCGACCGCCATCTGAGCGCCGTCTACCGGCTGGATCTGCGCAACAGGCGCGCCCTCGCGGACGTGTTCGACCACCATTCCGTGGACGCGGTGGTGCACTTCGCCGGGAAGAAGGCCGTCGGTGAGTCGATGCGGAAGCCGATCGAGTACTACGACACCAACATCGGTGGTACGACAGCCTTGCTGGGAGCCATGGACGATCACGGGGTCCACCAGTTGGTGTTCTCCTCGTCCTGCTCCATCTACGGTGAGAGTGACAAGGTCCCGCTGAGCGAGCAGGATCCGGCCCGGCCCACGAACCCCTACGCCGCGTCGAAATGGGCGTGTGAGCAGATACTCGCCGACGTATGCCGGCTCCGTCCGGAATTCAGCGTGCTGTCCCTGCGCTATTTCAACCCCGTGGGCGCACATCCCAGCGGCCTGCTCGGCGAGTCGCCCCGTGGCGGCGACCTCAACCTGATGCCTCGCCTGGCCCAGGTCGCCGACGGCGAGCGCGGGAGCGTCACAGTGTACGGCGGCGACTACGCCACCCCGGACGGCACCGGGGTCCGTGACTACATCCATGTCATGGATGTCGCCGAGGCCCATCGGGTGGCGCTGGAGCATCTCGACGACGCACCCGGAATGCGAGTGTTCAACCTCGGCGTCGGATCGGGCACTTCGGTCCTGGAACTGCTGGCCGCCTTCGGTGAGGCCAGCGGCAGGGAGATGCCGTACACCGTCGAGGACCGCCGTCCGGGCGACGTGAGCGAACTCGTCGCCGATCCCCGCGTGATCGCACACGAATGGGGCTGGAGCCCGACCCGCGATCTCGCCGCGATGTGCCGGGACGCGTGGCGGTTCCGGCAACTCAACCCCCTCGGCTACGCGGACTGACCTGTCCGAGCCGTTTCAACCAAGGAGAACGACAATGCGGATGACAGTCATCGGCACCGGATACGTCGGAGTGGTCCATGCCGCGTGCATGGCGGACATCGGCCACGAGGTCCTCGGCGTGGACATCGACGAAGAGCGGATCGCGGCCCTGAGGGCGGGGAGGGCCCCGATCTACGAGTCCGGCCTGAACGAAATCCTCGCCCGAACCGTCAGGGCGGGACGGTTGCGCTTCTCCACCTCCATGACCGAGGCCGCCAGGTTCGCGCGTCTGCACTTCGTGTGCGTGGGAACCCCGCAGGTGCCCGGCGGTGAAGCGGCCGACGTCAGCCATGTCGATGCCGTCGTCGACAGCATGGCACCGCATTTGCAGCCCGGCAGCCTGATCGTCGGCAAGTCCACGGTGCCTGTCGGCACAACGGCCCGCCTGGGCGCCCGCCTGCGGGCCGTCGCACCGCACAGTGAGATCGCCTGGAACCCCGAGTTCCTGCGCGAGGGTTTCGCCGTGTCCGACACCAGGCGTCCCGAACGGATCGTCGTGGGCGTCGAGTCGCGGCAGGCCGAGGCGACACTTCGGGAGATCTACGAGCCCATGCTGATCGGCGGCGTCCCCTTCTTCAGCACCGACCCCGCCACCGCCGAACTCGTCAAGGTGGCGTCGAACGCCTTCCTCGCCACCAAGATCTCGTTCATCAACGCCATGGCGGAGGTGTGCGACGCCGCAGGTGCCGACGTGCTGACGCTGGCGGAGGCCGTCGGCGAGGACTCGCGCATCGGACACCGGTTCCTGCAACCCGGCCTGGGCTTCGGCGGCAGTTGCTTCCCCAAGGACATCCGTGCTTTCGCGGCGCGCGCCGAAGAACTGGGGGCCGGCGAGGCGATCGCCTTCCTCCACCAGGTCGACGAGATCAACACCCGGCAGCGGCGCCGCACGGTCGACCTGGCACGGCAAATGGTGGGTGGCTCCTTCGCCGGCCGGCGCATCGCGGGCCTGGGAGCGGCCTTCAAACCCGAAAGCGACGACGTGCGGGACTCGCCCGCCCTGGACGTCGCTTCGGCGATCCGCAGTGAGGGCGCCGAGGTCCGGGTGCACGATCCGGAAGCCCTCGACAACGCCCGGCACAGGTTCCCTGGGCTGCAGTACACCCTCGAAGTGCCCAAGGCGTGCGAGGACGCGGATCTCGTCCTGCATCTGACGGCATGGCCCGAGTACCGGCAGCTCTCTCCCGCCGAGCTCGGTTCTGTGGTGCGCAGCCGGCAGATCCTCGATGCGCGAGACACCCTGGACGCCGCCTCCTGGCAGTCGGCGGGCTGGACGCTGAGCGCGCTCGGCCGTCCCCGGATCAACGGCGCGTACGCCGCCTGAACGCGAGAACTTGGGAGGAATCATGCATGTTTTGGTCACCGGCGGGGGCGGCTTTCTCGGGTCACACCTGTGCGACGCCCTGCTGTGCAGAGGAGACCGCGTCCTGTGCGTGGACGACTTCTCGACCGGTGAATGGGAGAACACGGCGCATCTGCACGGGCACCCCGGCTTCACGCTCATCCGCGCCGACGTCTCCGCCGCATTCGATGTTCCGGGGCCGGTGGACGCCGTGGCGCACCTCGCCAGCCCCGCCTCGCCCCCCGACTACCATCGCCGCCCCCTGGAGACACTGGCCGTGGGCAGCAGGGGAACGGAGAACGCCTTGCGATTGGCGGTCAGTCACGGGGCACGTTTCGTCCTCGCCTCGACCAGTGAGGTGTACGGCGACCCGGTGGTGCACCCCCAGCGCGAGGACTACTGGGGGAATGTCAATCCGGTGGGGCCGCGCAGCGTGTACGACGAGGCCAAGCGGTTCGCCGAAGCGCTGTCCATGGCGTACCGGCGCAGCCTGGCCGCGAACGTCGGCATACTGCGGATCTTCAACACCTACGGACCGAGGATGCGTCCCTATGACGGTCGGGTGGTGTCGACCTTCATCCGGCAGGCTCTGACGGGGGAACCGCTCACCATCTACGGGGACGGGAGCCAGACACGCAGTTTCTGCTACGTGGACGACCTGGTCCGGGGCATCATCGCCATGATCGACTCTGATCTCCCCGGGCCTTTGAACCTGGGCAATCCCAGCGAGCGGACGGTGCGGGAACTCGCGGAACTGGTGCGCGAGACGACCGGATCGGCGTCGGGACTGGAGTTCCGCCCACTGCCCGTGGACGACCCTGTCCGGCGGCGTCCCGTGATCACGCGGGCGCAGCATGATCTCGGCTGGTTCCCTCAGGTGACCATCGAGGAGGGGCTGCGGCACACCGTGGGCTGGTTCATGTCCAGGCGCAGTCCCCTCCTGGCGGGGCGAACCGCCAAGGAGTCCGTGAGGGGCTGATCGGAATGCCAGGCCACTCCGCACGCCTCCTGGGGCACAACCGTGCGTGCGGCCTCGCCGCCGTGTCGGCGGCGGTGACGGCTGTTCTCGTCGCAGGTTGCGCCGCGACTCCGCATTACACACCCTCCCGCACCTATTACGTGAGTCCGGAAGGCGACGACGACAATGACGGCCGGTCCCCGGGCCAGGCGTGGCGTTCGCTCGAGCGAGCGGACGCAAGGGCCTTCGAGCCCGGCGACCGGCTGCTGCTTCGGGGAGACGGCCGTTTCCAGGGCTCGCTCAAGCTGGGCGAGGGCGAGGCGGGCCGGGCGGACGAGCCCGTGGTCGTGGGGAGCTACGGCGGCGGCAGGGCCACGATCGTTGCGGACAACGCCCCGGGCATCAGCATCCACAACACCGCCGGTGTCGAAGTCCGCAAGTTGGCCATCGTCGGAGGGAACGGCGCCTATGCCGGTCAGGGCGGCATTCATGTCTACAGCGACAGGCCCGACGGCAAGGAGCTGCGGCACGTATCGGTTGCCGGCGTGGAGATTTCCGGTTTCCGCATCGGCATTCAGATCGGCAGTGCCAGTTTGTCGAGCGGTTTCCGTGAGGTGCGGATCAAGGACTCCGTCATGCGGGACAACAAGGATATCGGGCTCCTGACATACGGCCCGGCGACCCGTGAAGAGGCCCCTCTCGGATATGCCCACGAGGATGTGGTGGTTTCGGGAGTCGAGGCGCACCACAACGCGGGTGACCCCCATGCCGACGATCGACACACCGGGAACGGCATCATCCTCGGCAGTGTCCGGGGCGGTCGGATACAGGGCTCTAGTGCTCACGACAACGGGACCCGCGCCTCGGCCGCAGCCGGCGAGGGGCCGATCGGTATCTGGAGCTACGACTCCACCGGCCTTCTCGTGGAACACAACCGCAGTTACCGCAATCACACGGGGTCGCGGGTCGACGGAGCGGGCTTCGGGCTCGACTCGAACGTTTCACGTTCGACCGTTCAATACAATCTGGCATTCGGTAACGACGGTCCGGGATTCCATGCGTACACCAGCAAGAAGAACGACGCCCACAACGGCAACGTGTTCCGTTTCAATATCAGCAGCAATGACGGACGCAAATGGCCGGAGAAAGGCGGAATGCATGTGCACGGCACCGTGATGCACAGCCTCCAGGTGTACAACAACACCGTGGTGATGACGGATACGGTGCGGCCCGGACCCGCGGTACGACTGACCGTCGAGGGACGGAACATGACTTTCCGTAACAACATTCTGGTCACGGACGGTCCACCGCTCGTTGTGGCGGACAAGGCGTTCCCGAGCGGACAGGCCCTGTGGCAGGGGAACGACTACTACAGCACCGCCGGCCGCGGGACCTTGCAGTGGGGTGGCAAGACCTACTCCGGTCTCGCGGAATGGCGGTCCGCCACCGGTCAGGAGACGACAGACGGGCGCGGAACAGGCTTCGAGGCCGACCCCTGCTTCAGAGGAGGGGAGGCGCCCGTCGTCAAGAAGGCGAGCGACGCCCCACTCCTGGCGCCCGTGTGCAACACGTTGGCGGACAAGGGCCTCGACCTGCGCGCTCTGTTCGGGACCGATGTGGGCAGGCAGGACTACTTCGGCGAGTCGCTTGGGCGGACATCGCCGGTCGGAGCCGCCCTGACGGAGAGCGACGGACCGGGCCGCGCCGACGGGCGGGCCCCATGACCGCGCTGCCGGGGGTGCGGTGACCGGCACGGACGACTCCCGGGCAGGTGCCGCTGCCGAGATGCACCGTGGACCTTCCGCGCCTACTCTCGAAACGGAGACCGCCCTGTAACTCCGAGGGCGGCATGGGAAGTTCTCGTCGAGCGTCGCGTCTGCCGTTGGCGGTTCCACTGGCTCGTGGCGGGCGATGCCCACCTGCGGATTCCCTCCCGCGTGAGGAGGCGGTTTCCTTGACGCGGATCCACCGGTTGATGGCTTGTTACCTCGCCTTCGTGGTCCCGTTCACGGTTCTCTATCTGACCTATCCGGACCGGCGTACCACCATGTGGGCCGTCATCGGGCTCGCCGGCGTCGCCGCCATCCTGGTGGGAATCCGCGTCAACCGCCCGTCCCATCGCTGGCCCTGGTTGACACTCGCCGCCGCGAACCTCGCCTTCACCGCGGGCGACACCGCGTACAACATTCTCAACAGCGTCTTCGATCAAAGTAATCCGTTCCCCTCGGTCGCGGACGGTTTCTATCTGTCCACCTACCCTCTCTTCGCCGCGGGGCTCATCGGTTTCATCCACTACCGATGGCCGGGAAGGGACCTGCCGAGCCTGCTCGACGCGCTGATCATCACTGCCGGTCTGGCGGTTCTCCTCTGGGTCTACCTGATCGGTCCACTGAGCCACGTGGAGGGAATGACCTGGATACAGCGGGCGATCTCGATCGCCTATCCGCTGGGTGACGTACTGATGCTGACGATGCTCACCCGTCTGCTCGCCTCCAACGTGGTCATCACGCGCAGTATGCAGCTACTCACCCTCGGTACCGTGGGCATCCTCGCTTCGGACCTGCTGTACGGGCTGCTGCAGTTGAACGGCACCTGGCAGGTCGGCACCCCCATGGACCTGGGCTGGGTGGTCTTCTTCACCGCATGGGGTCTCGCCGCGCTCCATCCGACCATGCGGGACCTGACGGAGCAGGTGCCCCAGCGCAGTTCCCCCGCCTTTCCCCCCAGATACAGGCTTGCCCTTCTCGCGGCCGCCTCGCTCATCGCGCCCGGCATTCTGCTCTACCAGGCCCAGCGCGGCAAAGTCAGTGACGCGGGCGTCATCGCCGTATTCTCCACGGCGCTGTTCCTCCTCGTCATACTGCGGCTGGCGGGCGCGGTGGGAGTCCACCGGCAGGCCGTGGCCAGGGAACGCAGTCTGCGCATGGCCGCTGCCTCGCTCCTGACAGCGGTCAGACCGCGTGAGGTAGCCAACTCCGTGGAGAGGGCAGTGAGTGCGCTGTTCGGGCCCGGCGTGCCCCACGTGACCGTCCTGCTGGCCGTGGAGGGAGAAACGGGCCTGTACGCCGTGAGCACCGACTCTCACGCGTGGAGTTGGAGGATCAGCAGGGACGACGACACCGGGCCGAATCTGGTCTCCGCGCTCAGCAACCACGGGGCCCGACTGGTCCCGCTCGCGGAACTCGACCGACACGTGGTCGACGGTCTGGACGACGTGCACACCGCGCTGCTGTGCCCCCTGGTACTGCAGGACCGGCCGACCGGGGAACCTCTCGTCGGGGCCCTGTTCGTGGCAGGCCCCGAGCACAAACTGATGGAGCTGTGGAGTTCGCTCGAGATCCTGGCCTCCCAGGCAGCGCTGGCGGTGGAGCGGGTCGGACTCAGTCAGGAGGTCAACCGGCGCAACAGCGAGGCGTACTTCCGCACGCTGGTGCACAACGCCTCGGACGTCATCCTCATCCTGGACGACGACGACACCGTCCGGTATGCGAGCCCGTCGGCCGACGGCATGTTCGGCAACGACAGCCTCATCGGCATGAGGTTCACCGCGCTGGTCGATCCGCAGGACCGGGAGCGGGCGTGCCGGGCGCTGGCGGGGATGCGGGTCACGGGTGACCAGGACATGCATGAGGACTGGCGGATGCTGAGTCCCGACGGTCGGCGCACCGACGTCGAGGCCCGCTGCAGCAATCTGCGCGACGACCAGACGGTCCACGGGCTCGTCCTCACCCTGCGGGACGTGACAGAACAGCGTCAGTTGGAGCGGGAACTCACACGCCATGCCTTCCACGACTCGCTGACCGGCCTGCCCAATCGCATGCTTCTCCTGGAGCGCATCGAGCGGGCCCTGGCGCGTGATCGCCGGGAGTCGACCATCGCCTGCGTGCTCTTCATCGACCTGGACGACTTCAAGGTCGTCAATGACACGATGGGCCACACGGTGGGGGACGAGCTCCTGGCCACGGTGGGAGCGCGGCTTTCCGCGACACTGCGGCGCAGCGACACGGCGGCCCGACTGGGCGGCGACGAGTTCGCGGTGCTGATGGAGGGGGCGAAGGTACCTCTCGATGCGGAGGTGCTGGCCAGCCAGGTCATACAGAGTCTCAACCAGTCGTTCCGGCTGTCCGACGGCATCGTCAGCGTATCGGCCAGCGTGGGCATAGCCACTGCACTCGACAGTGCGGACGCGGAGGAACTGCTCGGTCACGCCGACCTCGCCCTCTACGCGGCCAAGGCTGCGGGGAAGCGGCAGTGGCGCAGATACCAGCCCGCCCTCCACGCCGACATGCTGGAACGCCACGAACTCCAGGCCGGCCTGGACGCCGCGGTCTCGCAGGAGGGTTTCGCCCTGCGCTACCAGCCCATCGTCGCGCTCGGCAACGGCGAAATCATCGGCTTCGAGGCGCTGGTCCGTTGGCCGCATCCGCGGAGGGGCCTGGTACCACCGGACGAGTTCATCACGCTCGCGGAGGAAACCGGGCACATCATGCCGCTCGGCGCATGGGTACTGGGCCGAGCCACGGCCGACATCACGCGCTGGCAGCAGACGGTCCCACGTCCGGTCCCGCTCTGCGCCAGCGTCAATGTGTCCGCACGCCAGTTCCGGGACCCGGGGTTCCTGGACCAGGTGCGTCGCACACTGGAGTCGACCGGGCTGGCGCCGGGATCGCTGGTGCTGGAGCTGACGGAAAGCGTACTGATGCGCCGCGACGAACAGGTCCAAGGCGTGATGAGGATATTGAAGGATCTCGGCGTGAGTATTGCGATCGACGACTTCGGTACGGGATTCTCGTCATTGAGCTATCTCAGGGAATTTCCGATCGATGTCCTCAAGGTCGACAAGTCCTTCATCGACGACATATGCGTGGACTCCCAGCAGGTTGCACTCGTCGAGGGAATCGTCCGCATCGCCGACACTCTTGGTCTCCAGGTCATCGCCGAAGGCATCGAGGACCTGGAGCAGCGTGAGTTGCTGGCTGCTCTGGGCTGCCGCTTCGGGCAGGGCTACCTGTTCGCCCGTCCGATGACGGCGGATCAGGCGGAGACGCTGCTGCGCGGCGAGCGGCAGAACCGGACCGCCAGTCTGGTCGACAACAAGACGGGTCGAACGGCGCTCCAGCTGCCGAGCAGCCCTCTGCGTGAATCTCCAGCCGTCGGCCGGATGCCTCCGCAGAACGTCCCCACCCCTACGGGAAACGAGGAAGCAATGCGCAAAGCGCCCCCGGAAGCACAAGGCGTCCGGCACGACCCGAGATGGGGAGATCTCGAGCGCCTCCGCCAGACCAGTCCCATGAGCGACGCGGTTTTTGACGAGGTCGACGGACGTCGTATCCGCTGCGGCGACCACTGGCTGACCGATTTCGCGTCATGCAATTATCTCGGCTTCGATTTCGACCCGGAGATCATGGCATCGATCGAGCCGATGGTGCGGAAGTGGGGCACTCATCCCAGTTGGTCACGGATGATCGGCAACCCCCAGCTCTACCCGCAGATCGAGGAGAGGCTCACCGAGCTCCTCGGCGCACCGGACACCTTGGTCCTCCCCACGATCACCCTGATCCACGCTTCGGTGATCCCGGCCCTGGCCGGGGAGGGCGGACATGTCTTCGTCGAGGCGGAGGCACACCGGACGGTGTACGACGGCTGCCTGGTCGCCCGTGGACAGGGCGCGACCGTGCGGCGGTTCCATGCCGACCGGCCCGACCAACTCGTCGATCTGCTGCGGGCCGTTCCGCACGGGGGCGCCCGGGTGGTGTGCCTGGACGGCGTCAACAGCATGACCGGGAACATGCCCGACCTGGGCCAGCTCGCCGGGCTGTGCCGGGACTGGGGCGCCACACTGTACGTCGATGACGCGCACGGCTTCGGAATCATCGGTGAGCGCGGTCCGGATGAGACATCCCCCTACGGATCCCGCGGCAACGGCGTCGTGCGCCATCTCGGCGAGACGTACGACGGCGTCGTTCTCGTCGGAGGCTTCTCCAAGGCCTACTCCTCGCTCCTCGCCTTCATCGCCCTGCCCACCTGGCTGAAGGAGCATCTCAAGGTCGCCGCGGCACCCTACCTCTACTCCGGGCCTTCACCGACCGCCTCTCTCGCCACGGTGCTGGCCGGTCTCGACGTCAACGAGCGGCGCGGGGACGCCATTCGCGCCGACCTCCAGCGCAAGACGGCCACTGTCCTCGACCATGTGCGCCGGCTCGGCATCGCTACCCCCAACGTCCACGGTCTGCCCATCATCGAGCTCCCGCTCGCCGACGCCTCCGAGATCGACGCGCTCGGACGGTTCCTCTGGGACAAGGGCATCTACGTCACGCTGGCGGCCTATCCCCTGGTTCCCCGCAATCGTGTCGGATTCCGTATCCAGGTGACGGCGCTGAACACCGACGAGGACATCGACCGGCTCAATGACACGCTGACCGCTCTGACCGAGCGGTTCGAGTTCCGGCCCAAGCTGTGAGGCCCGTATGAGCGGCCCTCCAGCCGTGCCTCGCCGACCGATCCGCAACCAGGACGTGGACTGGGACGATTGGCCGGTCCAGGACTACCTGGCCGAGAACTACCGCGTGCTCCATCCCTGTGACGCCGCGGTGATCAGACACCACTCGAGCTTTTACCGGCAGTTCGCGCCCGGGTCCATCGAACGCTCCCTCGAATTCGGTGCCGGGCCCAACCTGTACCCCCTGATGTTGGCTGCCGCAGCCAGCCGCCGAATCGAAGCCGTCGAGCTCGGCGCCGGCAACGTCGCCTATCTGACCCGCCAGCTCCGAGAGGGACCCGACGAGAGCTGGCAGGCGTTCTACGCGCTGTGCCGTCGGCTGGACCCCGCGCTGCCCCCCGCCCTTACCGACGCCCTGTCCCGCGTGCGCGTCGTTCACAGCGATGCGCGATCCGTCGCACGTGGCACCTACAGCCTCGCTTCCATGAACTTCGTGGCCGAGAGCGTCACCGAGGACCTGGACGAGTTCACCGAGTTCTGCCACTTCTTCGCCGCGTCCGTGCGCCCGGGGGGCTACCTCGTCGCCTCGTTCATGGAGAACATGCCGAGCTATCGCATCGGCAGCGCATCGCACTGGCCGGGTTGCCCGGTGGACCGGGCGTCCGTACACAGAGCTTTCGCTTCCTGTACCGAGCGACTCACCGTCACCCGCATCGAAGCGGACGCCACCCTGCCCGACTACGGGGACACCGGCATGGTGTTGATGAGAGGCGTCAGAACTCGGCAGGCGTCTCCGGCGGGGCCCGGTACCGTGCGTTCACCGACGCGCCGGTCGGAGAGTCCAACGCCTTCTTCAGAGTGAACGCTGTGTCGACCAGGGCGATATGACTGCATGCCTGAGGAGTGTTCCCGAGCTGCCGGCGCCGCTGCGGATCCCACTGTTCGGACAGCAGGCCCACATCGTTGCGGATGTCCAGGACCCTTTCGAAGGTCTCGCAGGCCTCTTGCGGACGACCTGTGGCGGCGAGCGCGTCGGCGAACCACAGTGAACACGCGACGAATGTCCCCTCGGGTCCATGCAAACCGTCCACGCCGTGCAGGCCGTGCCCGAAGTCCGCATAACGGCGGAGGAACCCGTGGTCGTCCAGCGACCTGATGGCCTCGACGGTGCTCAACACCCGCTCGTCGTCAGCAGGGAGAAAGCCGAGCTTCGGGATCAGCAGGACCGAGGCGTCCAGCGCCTGGGAGCCGTAGGACTGAACGAACGCCCTCTGCCGGTCGTCCCAGCCCTCCCGGCACACCTCTTGGTGCACCTCGTGGCGCATCTCCCGCCAGCGGCCCACCGAACTGCTCACTCCCAGCATGTGTGCCATGCGCAGGGCGCGGTCGGCGGCGACCCAGGTCATCACCTTGGAATGGACGAAGTGGCGCCTGGGCCCGCGCACCTCCCACAGGCCCTCGTCGGGCTCACGCCAGTGCTCATCGAGGTAGCTCATCAGCGACTTCACCAGGCTCCACATATGGTGCTGGATGGGGATGCCCGCGCGCAGCGCCAGACAGAGTGTGTCCAGCACTTCGCCGTAGACGTCCAACTGGCGCTGGTTCACTGCGGCGTTGCCGAAGCGGACGGGCTGTGAGCCCTGGTATCCGGGCAGCCAAAGGGCCACTGACTCCTTGAGGCGTCGCTGTCCTGCCAGGCCGTAGAGCGCCTGCAGATCCGCCGGATCACCCGCGATGGCCCGCAGCAGCCACTCCAGCCATGCCTCCGCTTCGTCCCGGAACCCGCTGCGCAGCAGACAGGACAGGGTGAGGGTGGAGTCGCGGAGCCAGCAGAACCGGTAGTCCCAGTTGCGTTCCCCTCCGATGCATTCCGGCAACGATGTGGTCGCGGCCGCGACGATGCCGCCCGTGGGAGCGTAGGTGAGCGCTTTGAGCGTGATCAGCGAGCGCACCACCGCCTCGCGCCAGGGCCCCCGGTAGCGGCACTTGGCCGCCCACTCCTCCCAGAAGTCGAGGGTGCTGCGAAGTGCGGCATGCGGGTCGGCCCAGCCGGGCAAGGACAGGTGGGAGGGCGCCCAGACGAGCATCAGGGCGAGATGTTCGCCCGCCGAGACCCGGAAGTCGAAGAACATGCGGTCGTCGGCCATGTGGACACGCACCCGCTGATCAGCGCCCAGCCACACGGAGTCCGGGCCCGCCACCGCGATGGTGTACGTCTCGGTGGAGCGCATCCACGGGACCACACGTCCGTGGTGGAAACGCAGTCTCAGCTCTCCTCGCATGTCGACCGTTCCTGCGAGGCCTTCGATCCGCCGCACCAGGCAAGGCGGACCGGCGCGCGGAGGCATGAAGTCCGTGACCTTCACGGCGCCTGAGACGGTTTCCCAGAAGGTGTCCAGCACCAGGGTCTCCCCCCGGTACGCCCTGCGGCTGCAGGTGTCGGCACCTGCGGGCGAGACTCGCCAATACCCGTTGTCCTGCGTACCGAGCAGCGCCGCGAAGCAGGCGGGAGAGTCGAAACGGGGCAGGCACAACCAGTCCACCGACCCGTCCCGGCCGACAAGGGCCGCGGTCTCCAGGTCGCCGATGATGGCGTAGTCCTCGATCAGCCTGGCCATGAGGGGGCATCGCCGTATCCTCTTGACGTCACGGTGACAATTTTAGGATCGGCGCCGGACGGTCGCACCCGGACACCTGCCGCCGCAGCACGGAGCGTCGTGCGCAGTCGTCGGAGCGCTCAGCGGCGGCCGCAAACCTGACGAGCCGAACCGGAGACGACTCCCGACTTCATGAGATGTCCCTTTCCCGGCCGGTGCCGCCGCCGCGGTCCTGCTCCACGGCACGTACGCCGGGCAGATAGAGGAAGGCGAGGGTGACCACTGCGCCGATGACGCCTGCGGCGATGAAAGTCCGGCGCACTCCTACAGCCGCTGCGACAGGTGCCGCGAGGGCGTACGAGAGCGGCAGGAGCGCGAGTGAGACGAACCAGTCGACGCTGGATACCCGGCCCAGCAACTCGGCGGGTACCAGCCGCTGCTTCGCCGTGGCCCAGGCGATGATGCCGGCTGTCTCCAGTCCGTTGACCGCGGCGCAGGTGACGGCGAGTTGCCAGCTGCTGTTGGCGAGGCCGTATCCGGCGACCCCCAGTGTGGCGAAGGTCCAGGTCCAGTACATGAAGGTGATGAACCGGCGGGGCAGCCCGGCCTGTCCTACGATCACCGCCGCAAGAATGGCACTCACACCGCCGCTGGCGAGCACCAGTCCCAGCTCCGTCGCCGACCCGTGCAGCACGTGTTTGACCATGTACGGCAGCAGAACCTCGGTCGGGCCGAGGAAGAGCAGGTAGGCGAAGGTGGCCGACACGAAGGTGCCCCACAGCCAGGTGTTGGCCCTGACATAGCCGAGGCCTGTGCGCAGGTCCTTCCACAGAGACTCCCGCTCCTGGGAAGTGTCGGGCGGCAAGGGCCGAAGACGAGCCAGGCACCCGGCGGAGAAGAGGAAGGTGAGAGCGTCGAATCCGAAGGCCCAGCCGGGTCCCACTCCCGCGACGAGCACGCCGCCGAGGGCGGTTCCACCGATCTGCACGGCTGCCGGTCTGACGAATTGATCAAGTGCATTGGCCCCCACCAGCTCCGACTTGGGGACGAGAGTGGGCACAGTGGCGTCGAACGCGGGCGGGAAGAAGCCGGATGCCGCGCCGTACACCGCGACCGCGCAGATCACGTGCCACAGTCGCAGAGTGCCGCTCAGCGCGAGGACGGCCAGCGTTGCCAGGCAGGCACCACGGACCAGGTCACTGGAGAGCATCACCTTGCGACGGTCGAAGCGGTCACTGACGACACCGCCGACCAGCACCAGCGCAATCTGCGGGGCGGCCAGGGCCACACCGACGACGGACATGGCGCTGGGGGTGCCGGACAGTGTGTAGACCTGCCACGCGAGCGTGACGAGCAACACTCCGTCGCCCAGCAGCGAGACACTCATCCCGATCCAGAGGAGCCGGAAGTCGCGGTGGGCCAGCGGCGTCAGCAGGCGCACTCGACGGGCGCCTCCCGCAGCGTCGAGGATCCTCATCCAGGTCCTTGATGAAACATTTCGAGTGCCTCCCGGTTCGGCCCTCGGCCAGGGGGACCTCCCCAAGGGAGCGATCGCCGCCGCGGACGCGCCTGCCCGGGGTTTGAGATCACCCCATCGGGGGACTCGCGGCGCACACGGTCGCCGACCCGCGATCCGGCCAAAGGTTCCTCCTTCCCCGCGCCGACTCACATGCTCTCGAAGGGCTGCGATGAAGGGGCGGCCCTGACGGCCTCGCGCCGGTTGACGACGCGGTGCTCCTGAGAAGGCGTGGCATGCGCTGCTCACCCACGGGGCACGAAAGTTGTTCCTCGTGGTCCACCGTCATCGGACGGGCGAACTGACGCTCGTCACCGGACCGATGGCCCATGGATGTCCTCCGGCTTGTTCCACCTCTTCGAAGCATTCGGTAACCATCCGTAGGCCGAGCTTGTCGGCGCACGCACAATATCCGCAGCAAAGCGCTTCGTTGCTCATCGACACGGAGACCGGTCACTTACGGACAGTGAGGATGCCGTTTCCGACGCGAGCTGGGCAGCGGGAAGCGATATGACCCCCCGTTCGAGGACTTCCGTGAACGGCGACTTGGGGAAACGCAATCGCCTCGGGGGCTCTCGCGTCCGGCCTCGGCCTGCCCGCACAGGAAGATGCCTCCAGGGACATCTCGCTGCGCGAGAGCAGGTGGGACGGGACTGCCTCTGCTTCGGCTGAGCGCGGTTCAGGTGCTGGCGACTTGTTCGGGGTGCCCGTCCATGGCGAAGCGCGCCCGCACGTCGGGACTGTCGAGGAGCCTTGCCGGGTAGCCGGGTCCGGTGCGCACCGTGACCTCTTGGTGGTGCAGTGGTTCACCGCATGAGGAGCAGACGACCTTGGCCTGGGTGTCGTGGTCGCAGGCGGTGTGGTGCATCACCACAGGGGCGCCGGTATCGTCGGTCAGCCACCGGTCGCCCCAGGCGTTGATCGCGGCGAGCACGCCGAAGAAGTCCCGGCCCTTGTCCGTCGGCAGGTACTCGTGCCGGACCGGCTCGCTCTGGTAGGGGCGGCGCTGCAACAAGCCCGCGTTCTCCAGGAGTCGGAGCCGGTCGGTGAGGGTGTTGCGCGCGATGCCGAGCGAGTCGATGAAGCCGTCGAAACGCGACTCGCCGTAGAACACCTCGCGCAGGACCAGCAGCGTCCAGCCGTCGCCCAGGATGTCCACGGTGCGGGCGATCGAACAGGGCCAGTTGTCGAACGAGGTCCGTCTCATATCAACGACCTTATCAGTTTCATCATGAGATTCACTGCCCTCGGTGTCCCGGCCCGACTGGCGTCCCGTGAGTCTCATCATGCAACTTACGAGGAGGGGCGATGAGCTCCACGCCTGCGAGCACACCGGCGGTCACCGTTGAGAGGGACGGCCACGTCCTGCTGATGGGCCTGAACCGGCCCGCCAAGCGCAACGCCTTCACCAAGCAGATGCTCAGCGAGCTATCGGCCGCCTATGGTCTGCTGGAGTCCGAGGACGACCTGTGGTGCGGCGTCCTGTTCGCCCACGGCGACCACTTCACCGGCGGCCTGGACATGCTCGACGTCGGCGCCGAGCTGGCTTCGGGGAAGTTCGACGCTCCCGAAGGAGGGCGCGACCCCTGGCGCCTGGACGGACCGTGGTCCAAGCCAGTCGTCGCTGCCGCACAGGGCTGGGTGATGACGCTCGGCATCGAGCTGCTCCTGGCCGCCGACATCCGCGTGGCCGCCGAGGACACACGGTTCGCCCAGTACGAGATCCGACGCGGCATCTACCCCTTCGGCGGCGCCACCTTCCGCTTCCCCCGGCAGGCCGGGTGGGGCAACGCCATGCGCTGGATCCTGACCGGCGAGGAGTTCGACGCCGCGGAAGCGCACCGCATCGGCCTGGTGCAGGAACTCGCCGCCGACGGGCCGGCCGCCATTGCCCTCGCCACCGAGATCGCCACCCGCATCGCCGAAAAGTCCGTGCCCCTGGGTGTGCGCACCGTCTTCGCCTCCGCCCACCTGGCCCACGAGTACGGGGAGAGCGCCGCGATCGAGCGGCTGCTCTTCACCGGCCGCTGACCAGCCCGCCCAACCCCATCAGGAGAGATCTTGTGACCACCGTGAAGACGCCTTCCCTGTTCGACCTGCCGCCCGAGATCGCCGAGGCCCGTGAGTGGGCCCACGGTTTCGCCGAGAAGTACGTACGCCCCGTCGCCGCCGAGTACGACGAGCGGGAGGAGATGCCCTGGGCGGTCATCGAGGAAGCCGCCAAGGTCGGCCTGTACACCCCCGAGTTCGCACTGCAGATGATCGCCGACCCCACCGGACTCCTGCAGCCCGTGGTCGCCGAGGAGGTCTTCTGGGGTGACGGCGGCATGGGCCAGGCCCTGCTGGGCACCTTCCTGCCCGCCGCGGCCCTGTTCGGCGCCGCCACCAAGGAGCAGATCGACACCTGGCTGCCCGCCTTCTTCGGCACCCCCGGCGACCTGGCCGTCGCGGCCCTGTGCGCCAGCGAACCGAACGCCGGCAGCGACGCCGCCGCCATCCGCACCCACGCCCGCTACGACGAAGCAGCCAAGGAGTGGGTGATCAACGGCACCAAGACCTGGGCCACCAACGGCGGCATCGCAGGCATCCACGTCGTCAACGCCGTCACCGACCCCGACCTCGGCGCCCGCGGACACGCCCTGTTCCTCATCCCGCCCGGCACCCGCGGTCTCAGCCAGGGCCAGAAGTTCGTGAAGCACGGCCTGCGCGCCTCCCACACTGCCGAGGTCGTCCTTGATGACGTACGCATCCCCGCCGACCTGGTCCTCGGCGGCAAGGACGCGCTCGACCAGCGCCTGGCCGCAGCCCGCGCAGGCACCCGCGTCCGCGTCCCCGCGGCCATGGCCACCTTCGAGATGACCCGACCCGGCATCGGCGCGATGGCCGTCGGCGTGGCTCGCGCCGCCTACGAGTACGCCCTCGAATACGCGGGCGTCCGCGAGCAGTTCGGCCGGCCGATCATCGACAACCAGGCCATCGCCTTCACCCTGGCCGACATGGCCATGGAGATCGACGCCGCCCGCCTCCTCGTCTGGCGCGCCAGCCACATGATGACGCGCGGCGAGCCCTTCACCCACGCCGAGGGCAGCATGGCCAAGCTCAAGGCCAGCGAGGTCGCCGTCCGCACCACCGAACGCGCCGTGCAGATCCTCGGCGGCAACGGCTACACCCGCGACTACCCCGTCGAACGCTGGGCGCGCGACGCCAAGATCTTCACCATCTACGAAGGCACCAGTGAGATCCAGCGCCTGGCCATCGGCCGCGCCCTGTCCGGCCGCCGCATCCGGTAGACACCGTCTCCCGCACGTCCAGCCCTCCAGCCCTCTACCACCTCACCGGAGCATCACATGAGCACCCAGACGCCTGTCCTCGAAGGCAAGGTTGCCGTCGTCACCGGAGGCGGCCGCGGCATCGGCAAGATGATCACCCGAGGACTTCTCGAAGCCGGCGCCAAGGTCTACATCTCCAGCCGCAAGGAAGCCGACCTGACTTCGGCCGTCGAGGAGCTGAGCCCCCTCGGCGAGGTACACGCTGTGTCGGCCGACCTCGGCACCGCCCACGGTGTGCAGACCCTGGCCGGCCACCTCTGTGAACGTGAGAGTCGCGTGCACGCGCTGTTCAACAACGTCGGCGCCAACTGGGGGGCGCCCATCGAGGAGTTCCCCGACTCGGCCTGGGACAAGGTGCTCTCCGTCAACGTCAAGGGCGTCTTCGCCCTCACCCAGGCCCTGCTGCCGCTCCTGAAGGCGGCGTCGACCCCCGACGACCCCGCCCGTGTGATCAACACCGGCAGCGTCGACGGGCTGCGCGCTCCCGCCCCCGGCTTCAACAACTTCTCCTACAGCGCCAGCAAGGCCGCCGTACACATGCTCACCCGGCAACTCGCGGGATCCTTCGCCCCCGACGTCCTCGTCAACGCCGTAGCCCCCGGCCTGTTCGAGTCGAAGATGACAGCAGGCATCCTCAGCCTCGGCACCGACGCCGTCGCCGAGCAGATCCCCCTCAAGCGCATCGGCCGTCCCGAAGACATGGCAGGGATCGCCGTGTTCCTCGCCGGCCCCGCCAGCAGCTACATCACCGGGGTCGTCATCCCCGTGGACGGGGGAATCCTCGCCACCTGCTGAGCCCGGCAGGGGCCGCAAGGCCCCCGCCGGCCTCCTACTTCTCCTCGCCCTCATCGGTACCGGCACCAGCTGGGTCACGCAGAGGCCGCAGGCCGCCGCCGGGCCGGTACGATGGCGCGGAAGCTGCAGCGGCCCAGGCAGTTGAGGTGCGCGTGACGCAGCGGGGAGAGCCGGGCGACGTCCTCGTCCAGGACGTCGTACTCCCGCTCCTCCGGTGGCGGAGCCCGCAACTGCTCGACGTCCAGGTAGCGGGTGGTCCGGCGCACCGCGGCGTTCAGGACCAGGCCGAGCGCGCCGAGCTGGTCCTTCCGGCGCTTGCGGTACGCCTGCATGATCTGTCCGCAGCCCGTCCACGGAGGCGAGCAGCCCGTCGCCCCAGGGGGAGACGATCGGCGCTCGCGCCTGGGTCTCGATCAGCTCAGCGTTCGTCGCGGCGATGGTGTCGGCGCGCAGGCGCGGCTCCTGGATCGGCGTACATGTCCCGATTAGCGTGTCGATATGATGAACGAGCCCTCATCGCGGGGACGGCCCAGGCACCGGCCACGTCTGACGCGGCGCGGCCGGCTGGTGGTGGTGGCGGGCGCCGTGGCGGTGTCGGCGGCCGCGGTCCTGGTGCCGCTGCTCACCCCGGAGCCGGAGAAGCCGCACCGCCCGCCGCCGCCTCCGCAGCAGAAGCTCGTCATCCCCGAGGGCCGGCGTGCCACCCAGGTGTACGCCGCCGTCGACAAGGCCCTGAAGGTCGCGCCGGGAACCACCGGAAAGGCGGCCGCAACGGCGAAGCTGAGGCTTCCGCCCGACGCCCGCGGCAATCCGGAGGGCTACCTCTTCCCGGCCACCTATCCCTATGACGCCACCAGCACCCCGGCCGGGCTGCTCAGCTTCATGGTCAACACCGCCGACCAGCGTTTCGGCAGCCGGCGCATCGCCGACGGTGTCAGCCGCAACGGTGTGACTCTTCATCAGGCGGTGAACATCGCCAGCATCGTGCAGGCCGAGGCCGACAGCGCCGACGACATGGGCAAGGTGGCCCGCGTCATCCACAACCGGCTCGCCCAGGGCATGCCGTTGCAGATGGACTCGACGATCAACTACGCGCTGGGCCGCAGCACCGTGGACACCACGACCGCGGACACCCGGCTGCGCAGCCCGTACAACACTTATGAGAACCAGGGGCTGCCGCCCTCACCCATCGGCAACCCGGGGGAGGTCGCGATGCTCGCGGCGGTCGCCCCGCCGCCGGGCGACTGGCTGTACTTCGTGACGGTGAAGCCGGGCGACACCCGCTTCACCAGCAGCTATGAGGAACATCAGC
Organism: Streptomyces sp. WAC00040; assembly: GCF_056835925.1. Lineage (NCBI taxonomy): Bacteria > Bacillati > Actinomycetota > Actinomycetes > Kitasatosporales > Streptomycetaceae > Streptomyces > Streptomyces sp. WAC00040. The sequence goes on along the minus strand of NZ_JAKQZE010000003.1, from coordinate 412,716 downwards.
GGCATGTGGCGGAGTTCAACGCCGCACGGGCAGAGGCGCGCGCCACGGACGGCTGAGACGTCGAGTTGTCGTCACGGCGCGCGTCGTGCGGGACGCTGGTCATGAGCACGCCCGCCCTCGGGCCGTACGCCCGTCAGACGGGTGCCGGTTCCTTCTCCAGCAGCCGGATGATCTCCCGTACGGCGGCCCGCCCGGCGCGGTTCGCGCCGATCGTCGAGGCAGAGGGACCGTAGCCGACGAGGTGGACGCGGGCGTCGCGCACCGCTCGGGTGCCGTCCACCCGGATGCCGCCTCCCGGCTCACGCAGGCGCAGTGGCGCGAGGTGGTCGATCGCCGCGCGGAAGCCGGTCGCCCAGAGGATCACGTCGGCTTCGACGCTCCGGCCGTCGTCCCAGGCGACCCCGGACGGTGTGATCCGGTGGAACATGGGCAACCGGTCGAGCACCCCCGTCCGCCGGGCCTGCCGAATCGCGTCGGTCAGTGGCAGACCGGTGACGGAGACGACGCTCCGCGGCGGCAGGCCGCGCCGTACACGCTCCTCGACCAGCGCCACCGCTGCCCTTCCGGCACCCTCGTCGAACGGGCCGTCCCGGAACACCGGGGGCCGCCGGGTCACCCATGTCGTCCCGGCCGCCGCCTCGGCCAGCTCCATCAGATGCTGCGTCCCCGACGCTCCGCCGCCGACGACGATCACCCGCTTTCCCGCGAACTCCGCGGGGCCGCGGTAGTCCGCTGTGTGCAGCTGCCGCCCGCGGAAGCTCTCCTGTCCCGGATAGCGCGGCCAGAACGGGCGGTCCCAGGTGCCGGTCGCGTTGATGAGGGCCCGCGTCGACCAGATGCCCTCCGAAGTCTCCACCGACAGCCGTCCGCCGTCCCCTTCGCGGACGGCCGCGACCGCCACGGGCCGGTGCACGGCCAGGCCGAAACGCCGCTCGTAGGCCGTGAAGTACGCGCCGATCACGTCGGCTGAGGGCCGGTCGTCGTCCGCGCCGGTCAGCTCCATGCCCGGCAGCGAATGCATTCCGTGCACCTTGCCGTAGGTGAGTGAGGGCCACCGGAACTGCCAGGCGCCACCGGGGCGCGGGGCGTGGTCGAGCACCACGAAGTCGCGGTCCGGCAGCAGGCCGGCGCGCCGCAGGTGATAGGCGGCGGACAGGCCGGCCTGCCCCGCGCCGACGACCGCGACGTCCACTTCACGAGCCACCAAGTCGTTCACGTTTCTACCAACAGGGTGGGCGGCGCGGATCTTCCCGCAGGGCCACACCGGGCGGCGAACGAGAAGATGGGGCCATGCCCGGAACCTTCACCACCAAGACCGTGACCATCAGCACCGGCTCCGACGAGGCGGTCACCGACCTGACGGGGGAGTGCGAGCGCTTCCTCAGCGAGAACGCGGGCGGCGCCGACGGCCTGCTCAACATTTTCGTCCCGCACGCCACCGCCGGTATCGCCCTCATCGAGACGGGGGCCGGCAGCGACGACGACCTGCTGACCACGCTGCACACCCTGCTCCCGGCCGACGACCGCTGGCAGCACCGGCACGGCAGCCGAGGCCACGGCAGGGACCACGTGCTCCCCGCCCTGGTCCCGCCGCATGCGACGCTTCCCGTGGTCGGCGGCCGGCTCGAACTCGGCACGTGGCAGTCCGTGTGTCTCGTCGACACCAACAAGGACAACCCGGACCGCCGGGTCAGGCTGAGCTTCCTGGGCTGACCGGCGCACGCCCGGGAAGCGCTCGCGCACCCCGGGCCTCGCCGTGCCCGGGCGCAGCCCTCCCGGGGAGACGCCTGTCAGCGCGGCATCAGCCGGCGGCCGGACTTCGCCGACTTCACCAGCTCCGCGACCGTGGCCAGCTTGACCCGCGGTCTTCCTTCGCGCAGGCCGCGGGCGACCTCGGCCCGTTCGATCGCCGCCAGCCCCGACGCGTCGACGACCTGGCGGTTGCGGCTGCGCACCAGCCGCTGGAACGCCTTCGCCGGCGACGGGGGCGCGGGCAGCGTGCCGGCGACGGCGTCGGAGAGGAGCGTGCCGACCGTCTCGGCGGCGCACGTACGGTTCGCGCCGATGCCGCCGGACGGCCCGCGCTTGATCCAGCCCACGACGTACGTCCCGGGCATCCCGGTCACGCGGCCGTTCTCGTGCGGCACGGTGCCGGTGGCCTCGTCGAAGGGCAGGCCGGCGATCGGCGCGCCCCGATAGCCGACGGCCCGTAGCAGCATGCCGGCGGGTATGTCCCGCGGCTTTGGCGTCCCCGTGGTGCGTACGGCACGCACGGTGTCATCGCCGAGAACCTCCGACGGTGCGGAGTGGAAGCGGAACACGATGCGCCGCCCCGGGGCAGGCGGAAGGGACCAGTCCATCTCGCGGCGGGTGACGTCCTTCAGATCGGCGGCCTTGTCCTTGGCCGCGGCGTTCTCGATGCTCGCGCCGATCCGTGGATCGTGGTCGTCCACCACCAGTTCCACACCGGGCAGGTGCTTGAGAGCGAGGAGTTCCGACCTGGTGTACGCCGCGTCCGAGGGGCCGCGACGGCCGAGGAGCACCACTTCGCGTACTTTCCCGGCGCGCAGGGCGGCCAGCGCGTGGTCGGCGATATCGGTGCCGGCCAGCGTCTTTGGGTCACGGGCCAGGATCCGCGCGACGTCGAGGGCCACGTTGCCGTTGCCGACCACGACCACGCGTTCGGCCGACAGGTCCACGGCGTCCGGCGCGACCTCGGGGTGGGCGTTGTACCAGGCGACGAACGTCGTCGCCGAGATGCTGCCGGTCAGGTCCTCGTCCGGGATCCTGAGCCGGCGGTCGAACGAGGCGCCGACGGCGTAGATCGCCGCGTCGTGGTGCGCGGCGAGTTCTTCCGCCGTGACGTCCTTGCCGACCTCGATACCCAGGTGCATCCGCACCCGCGGATGCGTGTGGAACCGCCCGAAGGTCTCACCGACCTTCTTGGTCGCGGGATGGTCCGGCGCCACGCCGTAGCGCACGAGACCGCCGGCCACCGGCAACCGGTCGACCAGCGTCACCTCGGCGTTGGTGTGCAGCAGCAGGTCCTGCGCCGCGTACATGCCGGCCGGGCCGGTGCCGACGACCGCGACCCGGATCGGCGCGAAGTCGGCCGGCAGGACGCGCTTGAACTCCGGCTCCCCCCAGACATGGAAATTCGGGCTGTCGCCCGCCGGTTCGGGCGCCTCTTCCTCGAAGTAGGCCGCGTTGATCGCCGCGTACTCCTGCTGCGACCCGGAAAGGCTGTCCACGGGGAAGACCGCGTCCACCGGGCAGGCGTCCGCGCAGGCGCCGCAGTCGATGCAGGATTTCGGGTCGATGTACAGCATTTCCGTGCTGCCGAAGGCCTGTTCCTCCGGGGTGGGGTGGATGCAGTTGACCGGGCACACGGCGACGCACGTGGCGTCGCTGCAGCAGGTCTGCGTGATGGCGTAGGTCATGTCGTCAACTCGGCTCGGCTCAGATTCGGTCGGGTCATCGGGTCGGGTCGCTCGTGGTGTCAGATCAGGTTGGCGCGCTTGTAGAAGAAGAGGGCGGGCCCGGTGAGCAGACCGGCCGAGGCCAGGAATTCCATGAGGCCCGAACAGCTCGACCGCATCATGGACTTGTGGTGCTCGTTGGCCTCGGCCTCGCGGACGGCGCGCTCCTTGTCGAGCCCGGCGTTCGCGTAGACGTTCTTGTTCACCATGCTGGTGACGATGACGTACGACGCGATGGCGACAATGAGGGCGTTGATCTGCCGCCGCAGGCGGCCTGCCCCGCGGAGGCGCTTGCGCGTCTCGTCACGGGCGAACTTCATGTGCCGGGACTCCTCGACGACATGGATGTTGTTGATGGTCCGGACGAACGGCACCACCCGCTCGTCGCGCATCCAGTCGCGTTGCATGACGTCGAGGACCTCCTCGGCGACGAGGATCGCGGCGTACGCCGCCTCGCCGAACGCGACGGTCTTGAAGACGCGGCCCAGTTCGACCGCGAAGCGGTGCGGCCGGTACGCGGGGGCCCCGAGCTTCTGCGCGCCACGGGCGAACATGATCGAGTGCCGGCACTCCTCGGCGATCTCGGTGAGCGCCCACTGGAACGTGGCGTCGGTCGGGTCCTTGGCGTAGATGTCGCGGAGGACCATCTGCTGAAGGATCATCTCGAACCAGATGCCGGTGCTGGCCACGGACGCGGCCTCCTGCCGCGTCAGCTCCTTGCGCTGGGCGTCCGTCAGTTCGTTCCAGTACGCGGTGCCGTAGAGGGTGCTCCACTCGGGGCTGGCGCCATGGAAGTCCTTGTCCAGCGGCGTCTCCCAGTCCACCTCTGTGGCGGGGTCGTACGCGAGCACGGCGGCCGAGTCGAGCAGTCGCCGGGCGACGTCATGCTCATGCGACGGTTCCTGCGTCTTGGGCCGGAGGGTGCTGCTGGACATGGTGCGGCTCCTCGAAACGAGTGGTGTGATGTTCCTTGTTCGCAGTCGGGTGCGGCCGGCAGGCACCGTCGGCCGTCCTCGCCGCCGTGATGCCGCCGCAGCTTATTAGACGCAGCGTCTAGCAAGCTGTTGGACGGACCGTATAGCAAGAGCGGATGCGGGCCTACCCCTCAGTACGAAATCGGCGAGAGGGCATGGCCGGATGTCGCCGGTGCGGGATTCCGTGGAGCGTCATGAATGCGGCGAAGTGCCGTGAATCAGGCAGAGGTGAAGGCCGGTTCGGCGACGGAAGAACCGGCGGCAGACGCCTGGGAGGGTCGGCAGGAGACGGCGCACCGACGCACCCGGCCCCGGGGGAACCGGAGTTCCGCGTCGGCAGGACGGCAGGACGGCAGACGCAGGAGGAGAGGACGGCAGGACGGCAGACGCAGGGCGGCGAGGGCGGCTGGACCGCAGGGAGGCTGCGGTGCGCCGGGCACGGCGACGGGCGGTCCTACTGCTGTCGCCCGCCCCGGACTCCTGTGGGGCTCAGTAGTTCCGCCACTCGTTGAGCGTGTACTCCAGCACCACCGGATCCATCAGCGTGCTCGCCCGGACGTCCAGGCGGCGGCGGTCCAGCGGGAAGACGGCGGCGGCCTCGAGGACGGAGTCGTCCAGGAACCGCAGCGGCGGCGCCTGTTCGGCCAGGCGCAGTGCCGGGGGCGAGCCCTCGGAGCCGGGGGTGGCCAGGATGAAGCCCCAGTTGCCGAAGCTCGGAACATCCACCTGGTACTCGGTCGTGCGGTATCCGGCCTCGCCGATGGTCGCGGCGATGGACCAGTACGACCTGGGGGCGAAGAACGGGGACCCGCCCTGCACCATGACCTGGCTCTCCGGCTTCAGGACCTGCTTGAGCAGGTGGTAGAACTCGACCGAATACAGCTTGGCCAGCGCCGCGCTGTCGGGGTCGGGGAAGTCGATGACGACCGTGTCGAACCGCCGCGTGGCGTCCCGCAGCCAGTTGAAGGCGTCGGCGTTGACGGACGTGACCCGGCGGTCGCGCAGCGCGTCCCGGTTCAGTTCACGCAGCGGCTCGAAGGTGCGGGCGAGCCTGGTCATCGCCGGATCCAGGTCGACCAGCGTCACGTCCTCGACGTCCTCGTAGCGCAGCACCTCGCGCAGGGCGAGTGCGTCGCCGCCGCCGAGGATCAGCACCGAGGAGCGCTTGCCCGACAATGCCGGGTGGACGAGGGCCTCGTGGTAGCGGTACTCGTCGACGGAGGAGAACTGCAGATCGCCGTTGAGGAACAGCCGCATGTCGGGGTCCCCGGTGAAGGCGGTCGACCGGGTGACGACTATGTCCTGGTACGGCGTGGTCTCGGCGTGCACGATCGGGTCGCGGTACAGCTGCTGACGTGCGGTCACCTCGATGTCGTCCGCCAGGGCGTACACCGTGCCGAGCACGGCGAGGACGGCCGCCATACCGGTCAGCAGTGACACGCGTACGACGCGGCGGGTCTGCCGGCGGAAGATCCACAGGACGACGACGACCCCGGCCACGGCGTTGACGGCGCCGACCACCAGCGCGCCCTTGAGCTGCCCGAAGGCGGGAAGCAGCAGCAGCGGGAAGCACAGCCCGCCGACCAGCGCTCCGATGTAGTCGACGGCGAACATGTCGGCGACGGCGCTGCCCGCCTCCTGCCGCCTGATCCGCTGGAGCAGCGTCATCAGCAGCGGGATCTCGGCCCCGATGAGGAGGCCGACGGCGAACGTGACCACCACCATCGACGGCATGTAGATCCGCAGCCAGGCGAACGACACGTAAAGGACAAGCACCGAGAGCCCGCCGACGAGCGCGAGCATCCCCTCCACCAGGGCGAACGAGCCGACCGCCCGCCGTTGCAGCGGTTTGGCGGCCAGCGAGCCGATGCCCATGGCGAAGACCATGACGGAGATGACCACGGAGGTCTGCATCACGGAGTTGCCGATGAGGTAGCTGCCCAGCGCCGTCAGCGCCAGTTCGTACACCAGGCCGCAGGCCGCGCAGAGGAACACCGCGAACAGGAGCAGGAAGCGGGACCATCGGGAGTAGGCGGCGAGGGAGGGCTCGGCGTCGGCCGCGGCGGGCGGGCCGTCCGCCGCGGCCGGGCACGCGGCGGTGTTCCCCGCCCCGTCCGGTGCCGCCTCGTCCGCGGCAGTGTCGTCCGAAGTGGTGGTGCTCATCGTCCGGTTCAGGAGACCGCGGCGCCGACCATGAAGGCCGTGCCGATGTACATCGCCGCCTGGACCCAGGCGGCGGGGTGGGGGCGGTCGCCGTTGTCGTCGAGCACGGAGTGACCCAGCCGGCCGGGCGTGAGGAGACCGACGACGACAGCGATGAACGTCATCACCACGACTCCGGACAGGCCGTACAGCAGGGTGCTGGCGAGCCCCAGGCCGAGGCCCTGCTCGGACTCGCTGGCCCGGATGGATTGGTCGATGACAAGGCCGATGGCTATCGTCTGGCCGGCGAGGAGGACTGCCGCGCCGCGGTTGCGCTCGGTCCACACCACATGGACGAGCTTGCCGGGGGTCACCAGGTCGAGGGCGATGAAGCCGACGGCCATGACGATGAAGCCGACCAGACCGTAGAGCAGGGCGACGCCTGCCGACTCGAAGATCTCTGCCACGGGGATGCCTTTCGGGGACGTCGTCGAGGAGTGCGGGTGGGTGCGGGACCGGGGACGCTACGGGGCGCGGTGGGCGGTCACTTGCCGGATCCGGGGCCGCCGCCGCGGAATTCGTTGCTGTCCGGGTCCGGCCACACGGACCGGATGTTGGACTTCCAGCGGTAATAGCCGGTGCGGTAGTCGTCGATCTCGATCCTGCTGCCGTTCTGGTGCGGGACGATCGAGACGATGTCGTCCCGGTAGCGCAGGAAGACCTTGCCCGAGTCGTCGATACGGTCACGGGCCGAGGTGTGGCCGTCGATCTCCTTCGCGACCTTGGACGTCGTGTCGCTGTTGTCGACATAGCCCACGCCGTTGCTGGTGTACTGCTGGCGGATCCAGGTGGACGGCACGTCGTTGTCGTCGTCCGGCTCACTGGAACAGGCGGTGAGCGCGATCGCGGCGAGTATCGTCACGGATATGAGTCGGGCTGTCTTCATCGGGCCTCCAGCCGGGTGTACGTCGCCACGATCTGGCGGCTCTGCGGGTAGGTGTGCCAAGTGCGCCATCCCGGCCCGGTGCTGAGCCGCTCGACGGTCAGTGCGGTGACCGCCTCGGGGGAGCCGGGGAAGATGCCGTGCAGCGACTCGGCGGCGTCGTCGGACCGCTCGCGGATCCGGTGCACCTCTTCGCTGAACCCGGCGGCGGTGAAGTGCCGGACGCGGGCGGTGAAGCGGTAGTGCCACTCGTCGAACTCGTGTAGCGCGGACCCGGGCAGGCCCCCGGCGACGCCGGGCAGGCAGGCCACGGTCTCCCGGACCGGCCCCGCGAAGACCTGATGGGACGCGCCGAGGAGCCGGAGCTGGATGTCGAGCCCGTCGACGGTCAGGTCGCGTACGGCGAGTGCCTCGCGTGGGGGCCGGCCGAGGGTGAAGGAGAGCTGGTCCGCGTCCGTGTCCAGGTACGGGGTCGTCAGTTCTATACCGCTCATGTGTCCTCGCCCGCGCGGACGCCGGCGACCGCCGGGAAGGGGCTCTGCGTCCGCGCGCCGGGCCGGGTGGGGAGGGCGGCGACGGGTCCGGTGCCGAGGGCGGCGAGATCGGGCTTCAACGGTGTTCCCCACGACTTCGGGACGGGCAGTGAGCGCGCTGAGTATGGCACAGCGTCACGGTGCCGCTTTCACGGGGGAACGCCGACTCCTCATGGCTCGGCAGCGCGAGGTCCGGCGTGCTCGTCAGCCGGCTCCCCGAGCCTCCTTACGACCGGGGCGCGGAGCGGTGATGGCGAGGAGGGCGGTGTCGTCGTCCACCTTGTCGAAGGAGTCGAGCAGGTCCCGCACTGCCCCGATGGCGGCCTGCGCGGTGGTCGGGGAGAGGGACCGGGCGAAGTCCAGGAGCGCCTCGTCGCCGTAGCGACCGCCGGCCGTGGTGGTGTGGGCCTCGGTGAGGCCGTCGGTGTAGAGGAGCAGCGTGTCGCCGGGCCGTACGCGGACGGTGGCGGTGGCGATGTCGGCGTCGGGCACGACACCGAGCAGCTGCCCGCCGGGGGTGTGTACGTAGTCGGCGCTCCCATCGGCGCGCATCAGCACCGCCGGCGGATGCCCCCCACTGGCGAGCGTGATGTGGAAACCGCCGCGGTCGGCGGGGGTGAGCAGGCCGTAGAGGACAGTGCAGAAACGGGGGTCCTCACCGTGGGGCTCGTGGTTCAGCACGGCGTTGAGGTTGCCGAGCACGGCCGCCGGGTCGGGGTGGTAGACGGCGGCGGCCCGCAGGGTGTACCGGGCCAGCGAGGTGACGGCCGCGGCGGCCGCACCCTTGCCGCACACATCGCCCAGGAACAGCCCCCAGGTGCCGGCGGTCAAGGGGAACAGGTCGTAGAAGTCGCCACCCACCTCGTCGATCGACGCGATGTGGTAGTGCGCGGCGACGTCCAGGCCGGGGACGTTCTCCAGCGCGGGCGGCAGGAGCGTCCTCTGCAGTGTGGTGGCCAGGCGCTGGAGGCGTTCGCGTTCCCGGTCGGCCTCCTGCCGGGCGCGGAGCAGCTCCGTCTCGTAAGCGCGGCGGTCACGGGCGTCGAAGACGGTGGTACGGATCAGCAGGGCCCGGCCGTCGCTGTCCCGCTTGAGGGCGGAGGTCACCAGGACCGGCAGCCGGCTGCCGTCGGTGGCCTTCATCTCCAGCGCGATACCGCTGACCTCTCCCTGCAGTCGCAGGAGCGGCGCGAAATGGGTCTCGTGGTAGAGCTTGCCGCCGACGGTGAGCAGGTCGGCGAACCGCTTGCGGCCCACGAGGTCCTCGCGCCGGTACCCCAGCCAGTCCAACAGGGTGCGGTTGATCTTGGCGATCTGCCCGTCCAGCAGGGTGGAGAGGTAGCCGCACGGTGCGTTCTCGTACAGGTCCTCTGCGCTGTCCTCCAGCAGCGCGGAGAACTGGCCGGTGCCTTCTCCGCCGCCGGGGGTCGCGCCGCCGTCCCGGGGGCCGGCTGTGCGGTCGGGGGTGTCCCCGGACGTCACCGGCCCGCTCCGGCGGCGAACGAGGCGATCGCCGCGGCGGTCGCCTCCGGCGCGCTGAGCTGCGGGCAGTGGCCGGTCGCGGTGAGCGTGACCAGCTCGCTCCCGTGGATCTGCGCGTGCACGAACTCCCCCACCTCCCGTGGGGCGATCGCGTCCTGGGAGCACTGGGCGATCAGCGTCGGAACGCGCACCTTGGCGAGGTCGTCCCGGTTGTCGGAAAGGAAGGTGGCGCGGGCGAAGACGCGGGCGATCTTCGGATCCGTGCGGCAGAAGCTGTTGGTCAGCTCCTCACCCAGTTCCGGGCGCTCCGGATTGCCCATGATGACCGGCGCCATCGCCGCCGACCAGCCCAGATAGTTCGATTCCAGCGACTCCAGCAGCTCGTCGATGTCCTCGGCGCTGAATCCGCCCCGGTAGCCGGTCGCGGGATCGTCGATGTAGCACGGCGACGGGGTGAGCAGGACGAGCCGTGCGAAGCGCTCCGGTTCCCGCGAGGCTGCCAGGACACCGACCGTCGCGCTCACCGAATGCCCGACGAAGACGGGACGCACGTCCAGCTCGTGGCAGATCTCCAGTACGTCATCGGCGTAGCCGTCGAGGGTGGAGTACCGCTCTTCGTTCCACGCCGACAGGTCGGACCGGCCGGCCCCCACGTGGTCGAAGAGCACTACCCGGAAGTCCCGTTCCAGCGCCGGCACCACGAGACGCCACATGTTCTGGTCGCACCCGAACCCGTGAGCCAGCATCACCACCGGACCGTCGGCCCTCCCGCTCACCGTGACGCGGTTCCTGTTCCGTACATCCATACGAACATCTTCGCATCAACGCCTCAAACCGGATTCATTCCTCCTGTGGGGGTCATGCGAGTGGTCGCCCGGGGGCCGTCGTGCCCGCGGGGACGCGTCCCGCCGGCAGGAAGAGCACCGAATTGACGTACCGGCCCTCCCGCTGCGCCAGTGCCCGGCGCAGGAGCCCCCGGTGCACGAGGTGCTCGGTCCTCGACTGGTGGCCGGCCAGGTCGAAGTCGTCCAACGGCATCCACCAGCGGGCGGCCAGTACCCAGCCCCTGTAGCCCTGCCCGGTCAGCAGGGCGATCACCGGGGTGATGGGCCGGATACGGGTCTCCAGCTCGACGAGGAGCGCCGGGCGGTCCCGTTGCAGAAGGCCCGCGGCGCCGAGGAGCGCCGGGAGTTCCTCGCCGTCCACGTCCACCTTCACGAACCGCACGTCGCGCAGGCCGAGGCTGTCGACGGTGACCGCCGGTACGGACACGCTGTGGGAGTGGATGTCCCGGCGGGCGAGCGAGGAGACCCCCCGGTCCCCTCGGTCGCCCGCCGGCAGCCACAGCCGCCGGGCGGTGGTCTCCCGGTCGCTGGCGGCCGCCTGCACGACCCGGGCGTTGCCGGGCAGGGTCGACCGCAGATGACGGGCGAGGTGGGGCACCGGTTCCAAGGTCACGACCCTGTCGCAGCGGGCGGCCAGCCGGCGGGACCAGGGGCCGTACCAGCCGCCGATGTCGATCGCCGTGCCTCCTCGCGGGCAGAAGTCGGCGAGCCGGCCGAGTTCCGGTTCGAAGCGCGGGTACAGGGCGCAGGCCGCGGAGCCGACCCAGCGGGTGGGCAGGCGGGAGGCGACCGCCGCCGCGACAGTGGTCACTCGGCGGCCGCCCGCAGATACCTTGCGTGGTCGTCCTCCGTGACCCTGCTCCCCGACGACGGAAGCAGCTGGGGGATGCCGTCCACGATGGGGTAACTCAGCTGCAGCCTCGGGTTGTAGAGGATGTTCTGTCCGCCGAGCAGTGTCAGGGGGCCCTTGTCGAGCGGGCAGGCGAGGATGCGCAGCAGCGGGTCGTCGGCGTCCATGGCAACGTCCTTACGGTTCGGCGGTCGGGTCGGGTCGGTCGGTTCAGGTGACCGGAGGCGGTCCCTGGGTACGCGGGGCCGGATCGTGGCGGGGGAGGGCGAGCAGCACGGACAGCGCAAGCGCCGTGCCGGCCACCCGCAGTGTCAGCAGCAGCGGATCCTCCGGCAGCCGCTCCCCGAAGGTGATCGTCCCGAGCACCGCCGTGAACAGACAGGTCACCGTGGTGCATACGGGCACGATGAGGGAGGCACGGCAACGCTGCAGCGCAGCCTGCGACATGACGAGACCGGCCGCCGCCGTGAACATCAGCAGATACGGGTAGGGCGACGTGAACAGCGAGCGGGCCGCGTCGCCGACGTCGGCCGTGGTCAGCCGGCTCGACGCGCCCTTGATCGCCAGCGAGCTGACCCCGTACAGCAGACCAACGGCCACTCCATAGCCGATGCCGTTGGTCGGCAGCCGGTGGCGCTTGCGGGAGCGCTGCTCGACCCGGCCGTACAGCCACACGCCCGCGGCGAGGGTCGGCACGCTCACCAGCAGCACCAGCGTCCACGGAGCTCCGCCGCTCACCGTGTCCTCGCCCTCCCGGACGGAGGCGACGACCATCAGCAGCGCCACGAGCACCGCGCCGAGCGCGTAGCGTTCGCGGCCCGACGGCCGTTCGCCGAGTACCGCCGAAGAGAGCAGCAGGAGCAGGACGAGTCCCGAAACGAAGATTCCCTGGGCGGCCGCGATCGGCAGCGCCCGGTAGACGATCAGCTGGGCCGCGAACCCGGCGGCCAGTGCCAGCGATCCGGCGATCCACGCCGGACTTGTCAGCAGCACCAGGACGACGTGCACGGGCCTGCCCGCGGAGAGCGCGGGCAGCCGGCCGAGGGCCTTCTTCTCCAGGACGAATCCCACGCTGTACAGCAGGTTGGCCAGCAGTGCCGCGCCCACGCCCCACCACACGGCCGCTACCCCCGCCGGGCGTGCGCGAGGAGGATGGACGCCGCGCCGGGAACCGCGCACGCCGCCCGGTCCAGCAGCCGCAGCCCGCGCGGCACCCCGTGGAACGGCGCGCCGGTGATCCGCACGTCGCGAAATCCGGCGGCCGTGAGGTACGAGCGCAGGGCACGGGCCGTGTACAGCCGCAGGTGGCCCACGACCTGCGAGCCGGGCCGGCCGTGGATCCCGCGCAGGCTCACCTCGGAGAACACCGGCTGCACCCCGGCCAGCAGCAGGGCGCGGTTGTACCAGGCCGCGAGGTTCGGCGTCGAGAGCATCAGATGGCCTGCCGGCCGCAGGATCCGGCGCAGTTCGTCCAGCGCGTGGTCCGGGTCGACGAGATGCTCGATGACCTCGCTGAACAGCACCGCGTCGGCGCAGCCGTCGGCGAACGGCAGCCCGTGGTCGAGCTCGCCGCGCACCACGTTCCCGATGTGCGGCCGGGCGCGGCGCAGCGCGTCGTGCGACCAGTCGACGCCGACGAGCCGATGGCTGCCGAGGTACGGCGCCGCGGCCCGCGCCGCGCTGCCGTCGCCGCATCCGACGTCGACCACGAGCCGCCCCGTCGCCGGGCCGAGGGCGTCGGCCAGCAGCCGTGCCTGGCGTCTGCTGCGGGCGTCGCCGGAGGCGACGGGGACGGCGGGATCCTCGTAGAAGTCCCGCAAGGACGGTGAGCCGGTGCCGGTCACAGGGCCTCCGTCGCCTTCAGATGGTGTGCGAACAGCTCGCGCAGCCGTACGCCGTCCTCGTCGCAGAGCAGCGAACGCGACCACCGCAGCACCAGATGGAGCCGGCCTGCAGTGGCGGCGGTGGTGACGGTGAGCCCGCGCGGCATCCTGGCCGGCGCGGAGAACCAGACGGCGACGGCCCGTCCGGCGTCGCCGAAGTCCAGCGGGTACGGGATGCGGCCGATGTTGCTCAGCAGTGTCGTCGACGTCCACGGCCCGGCCAGCAGCCGCAGACCACGTGTGAGCCCGGCCCGCGCCGCGACCGGCAGTACGGGAAGCGTCAACAGGGATGCCCCGTAACCAAGTTGAGGACGGGGTGCGGCTTTGAGGGCGCGTGTGCGCTCCGCGGTGCGGCGCAGCAGTCGCGCGAGGTCGAGGCCGTCGGTCTCGGCGGCCGTGAAGCCGACCTCGACCAGCCGGGTGCCGTTGCCGATGGGCATCTCGGGGCCACGGCTACGGTCGTCCACGGGCATGGTGATGCGCAGCGGCCGGCGTGGGGCGTCATGGGCCCGGTTCCAGTCGGCGATCATCAGGGCGGTGGCCACCATCAACTGGTCGTTGACCGTGTAGCGGGCTCCTGTCTCCCGCCGGGGCACCGGCAGTTCGGTGACGAGCATCGCGTTGCCCGGAACCGGTCCCGGGGTACCCGCCGCGACCCGCGCGGGTCTGCCCGGCAGGGCGGGGCCGCCCGCCCGGTGCGGCCGCCCGGGGGGCGCGGGCCGGGCCGGCGGGGGTGCGGCAGGGGCCGGCGTGCCGCTGTAGATCTCCGCGGCCGTGGCCGCCAGCCGCAGGCACGCGGGGCCGTCGAGGGCCGTGTGGTTGAGCGTGAACACCAGCACACAGCCGGGCCTGCCGGGTTCCTCGACGACCTCGAGCCGCAGCGGCGGCGAGGACGTCAGCGGCGGCGCCTCGGCGAGGGCGCGTTCCCGTGCCCGGGCGAGGGCGCCGGCCGCGCGCGGCGGAAACGTCACCACCTCCGTGTCGGGCCCGCCCGTCAGCTCCCACTCGTAGCGCCGTGCGAGCGGGCCGCGGGCGCGCTCGCGCATCAGCGCACGCGGATAGCGGCACAGGGCCTGCCCGAACGCGGCGCGCAGCCGGTCCGGTTCGACGGCGCCGGGAAGATGGATCTCGATGTGCACCGTGTTGGGTTCCGTGTCCTGCGCGCAGTGCCGTGCGACCTCGTCGACGACGGGGAACGGCACCCGCGGCAGCTCCGGCTCCGCCGCGTGGGGGGACACGGGGCGCTCGACCGTCGCCATCAGAGACTCCCTCCGGGATGCCGGCGCGGCGGGCCGCCGCTGCCGGCGGCAGGGGGCGGCGGAACGCCGGGCGGCCTGGGCGGACCCGGTTCCGGTGTGCCCGAACCGGGGGGACGCCCCTCGTCAGGGCCCGGCGCCCGCGGCGCGGGCCCTCCGCCGGACCGGTGGGCGCCCATGGGACCGCCACGTTCCCGCCCCACGCTCACCAGAGCGGCGAACAAGGCGGTGAGGGCGAGGAGTTGAGCCGCCGGCCCGTAAGCACCCCGGTCCGGCGACAGCCCGTCGCCGGCTCCCAGCGCGGCCACCGCGCCGGCCCCGGCCATCGCCGTGAACGCGAGCGGTACGAGGAACGCCGGCCGCAGCCACGCCAGGACCGCCAGCACGGGCACCACCACCGCCACGGGTCCGGCGACCACCACGGCCACCACGGTCAGGGCCACGGCGCCGACCAGCGGCCCGGGTGCGGGAGGGGCCGCCACGGGGTGCTCCGCAGCCCGGCCGCGCCGTCCGACGAGCGCGAGGCACACCAGCACGGCGAGCAGCAGCCCGGCGCCCGCCAGACCGGCGCGGTACATCCACGACGGCTCGTACTCGAGCGTCACCGTGCCGCCCTTCCCGGCGGGGACCAGCCAGGCCTGCTGCCAGCCGTCGATCCTCAGGGGCGTCAGCTCCTCGCCGTCCAGCCTGGCCTTCCAGCCGGGGTTGTGGTTCTCGTGGAGTTGGAGGTACGAGGCGTCTCCCGGCCCGACCCGCACGGACCGGTGGTCGCCACTGCCTTCCCGGACCTCCAGGGCGCGGTCGGTCCCGGCGCCCGCGCGGGACGCCGGCGTGCCGGTCGTGAGCGTGACGCCGATGACGGCGAGGGGGCCCGCGTCTCCGGCCTCGACCGTGTGGGTCCGCTCGTCGAGGTCCACCCGGCTCCCGTCCGTGCAGAGGGAGACCTCGACGGGCCGGCGCCCGGTCAGGTCTCCCACCCGTCCTTCGGCACGGGTCTCGAGGAACTGCCCGTCGACGGAGAGGACCGGCCCCTTGCCGCACGGCAGCGTGAACGTCCGCTCCGGGTCCGGCTGAGGTGCGCGGAACTCCTTGAGGGCCGGGATGTGGATCTCGCTCAGGCCGACCGGAAGCTGCAACTGGTCGTCGGCGACCGGGTTGTGCAGAGTGAGCGGCGCGGTCCGCGAGACGGTGATGTCCATCCGGTCGGTGGTGATGGGCGGGAAGCGGGCCATGCCGTTCTCGTCCACCGCGGCGACGGCGGTCCCGTCGGGAGAGCTGATCTGCACCTGCTCCGGCCGGGTGGAGAGCCCGCCGGCCGCCGCGAAGACCATCTCGCCGACCGAGGTCTTCTTCGGCCAGGACAGATGGAGCACGGGGCGCTCACCGGCGATCCAGGCCGTGGTGAGGTCGCCGTCAGTGAGGTTGCGGGGGCTGAGGTTCGTCCCCAGGGCCGCCGTCGAGTCGGCGCTCGCGACGATCTTGTCGCGCTGCCCGGTGAGGTCGAACAGCAGCTTGTCCAGCGCTTCGCCCGGCACGGGCAGCGCGGTGGCACGGACGGTGTACGGGCCGGAGCGGGCCGCGGTGAACTGCCGGTGCAGCCCCACCTCGGCGGCGACGGCGGACAGTCCGCCCGGGTCGCTGCCGCGCTGGAGCGAGTAGACGACCGAGCCGCCGGTCTCCTTCGGTGCGTCCTCGGGGAGCTGGAGCATGCGCGTGACCTGGACGCCGGGAACGGAGATCTCGGCGAACCCTGCGCCGGTCAGTCCGGGACGGCCCTGCTGCGACTCCAGGACGGTGACCTTCAGCCAGGTCGCGGCACCCGCGGGGGCGTCGACGTCCTGCACCGAGCCGTCGGGCCGCAGCGTGCTCGTACGGCTGCCGAGGTCGGTCTCGACGCGGACGGCCGTCGGCGCTGCCCGGACGTTGCCGCTCGGCAGCGGGGTGAGCCGGAGCGTGGCCGGGACGTCGGTCGGGCCGTTGAAGTCGATCCTGATCCATTCGCCCGCCGGCGATCCGGGCGAGCCCTCCGCCCAGCCCGTGCCGGGATTGCCGTCGAAGGCGTTGACCGGGTCGTACTGCGGCAGGTGGAAGAGCCAGTTCCCGGCGGACGACGCGGTCACCGACGCGGCGCCCCGCAGCACGGCGGTGGTCTGGTGCCCGGGGCCGGGCAGGGGCAGGATCTGTCGGGGCTCGGCGCCGGGGTCCTGCACCGCCTCGGGGGCGTTGCGTTCCTCGCGGGTGTAGGTGTGGGACGTGTTCGAGTTGACCAGTCCGAAGCGGGTGTCGGCGCGGCGCATCCCGTCGCCCGCCGCGTACAGCGACGGCTGGTCCACGCCCGGAAGTTCATCGCCGGCGAGTACGGCCGCCCGGCCGTCGAGCCGCCCGCCGGAGGACAGCGGCAGCAGGGACTCGGGACCGCCGCTGACGACGGCCGCCGCCGAGGCCGGGGTCAGCCGGGCCTTGCCGGGGCGTGCGGTGCCCGCCGGCGGTTCGTAGATCTCCACGGCCCGCTGCCGCGGGAACAGGCCCTCCACCTGGACCGGTGTGTCGTCGGCGATACGTCCGCCGGTCAGCACCGGGCCGAAGCCCGCGACGCGCCTGTATCCGGAAGCCTCCAGGGTCCGTTTCACCGTGGTGGTCGGGACATGGCCCAGCTGGCGCGGGTCGAGGTCGTTGCGCACCACGACGTGGTGCAGTCCGGCCCGGTGCAGAAAGGCCCTCAGACCCGGTACCTCGCCGCCGGAGGTGAGCGCCTGCTCGACGGCGTCCATCGCACGGCGGTTGCCCGGTGTGCCGAAGGGCACGTAGTCCCGCTGCGCCCATGGCGAGCGGGCGAGGACGTCGAGCGGCTGGTCGATGGGCGAGCCCCAGGTGTAGATGCCGTGCGCGGTCGCCGGCACGACGAGGGCCCGGTCCTGTGCCGCGTTGTCCGCCAGCCAGTCGGCGGTCGTCTCCCAGTACGCGGGCAGCCGCTGGAACGAACCGGGCTGGAGGACCGAGCCGTTGACGTACGGCCAGCACAGGCCCGGCAGTACGAGCAGGGCCGCCGCCGGGACGAGCCGGCGCCCGCGGACCCACGCGGCGAGCGAGACGACGGCGGTCAGGTGCATGAGGCCCAGCGCCAGGGCAAGGGCGGCTCCCGTCTGGAACTTGTAGATGTTGCGGAACGGCACCAGCGGGCCGTTCAGCCAGTCCTGCACGGCCCCGTGGAAGGGGCCGCCGAGCGCCCCGCCGTACCCGGCCAGCGTGACGAGGCCGACGGTCAGGACGGTCACCACCAGCCAGCGGCGTTCGGGCAGATCACGCCGGGCGAGACCGGCGAGCCCCAGTGCCGCGGCGAGCGCCGAGCACAGCACGGCCACGGCGGAGGTGGCGACGGTCCAGCCGGCCGGGAGCCACGCCTCGCCGAAGTTGAGATAGCCGACCCAGTTGCCCGCGCCGCGCAGCACCTCGGTCGCCGACATCGTGGCGGTGGTGGTCTGCGAGGACTCCACGTACGGCATGAAGTTCTCGCCGTACGTACCGAGGAGCAGCAGCGGAACGATCCACCAGGCGGTGGCGAGAACCACGAAGGGGGTCCACCAGGCGATGAGCGCCCGCTTGCGCGGCCCGCCGGGCCGGCACAGCAGATAGAGCCCGACGGGCAGCAGTGAGGCCAGTGTCGACGCGGCGTTCACACCGCCCATGAGCGGGATCAGCAACGCGGAGCGGGCGGCGGCGATCCGCGGCGGTGTGTGCGGGTTCGTCAGCGGCAGCAGCACCCACGGCAGCATCGCGCCGGGCAGCGCGGCCGCGGAGGTCGAGCCGACGACGATCGTGTACGTGGGCCACAGGGCGTAGACGGCCGCGCCGAGGAGCCTGCTGCCCGACGATCCGGCCTCCAGCCGTTCGGCCAGCCGCAGCGCGCCCCAGAAGGCCGTCGTCACCACGATCGAGAGCCACAGCCGCTCCGCGAGCCAGACGGGCAGCTGGAGCACATCGGCCAGGGCGTGGAACGGCAGCATGGGGACGACGTAGCCGACGTACTGGTCGGCGATGCCGCCGAAGCCGGACCGGTCGTGCCACAGCCCGCTCAGGTCGCTGAGGAACTGCCACGGGTCCGCGACGACGCCGAGCTTCGTCTCGAACGTCATGCGGCCCGGCGACACCGCCAGGAACGCCACGAAAACCGCTGCCCAGAAGCCCAGCAGCCACCGGCGCGACCGGGGCCCCCGCGGCCGGTCGGAGGGCGGACCCCCGGCCGCGGGACGGGCGGGCGGTCGTGTGTGGACAGCGCTGGTCATGAACACCGCCGGAGAATGAGGAGGAGGTTCCAGGTGGCGAACTCACGCAGGCCGGGGACGCGCGGGACGAGCTCCGGCAGGACCGGCCAGTACCGTGAGCGCGCGCAGACGAGGTCCACATCGCCGCGGCCCCTGACATGGCGCAGTGTCGAGCCGACACCGATCTCGAAGAGGTTCTCGCCGAGCCGGTGCTTCGCGGCGCGTCCGCTGCGGCGCTCGTACCGGGCACGGGCCCGCTCGGCGCCCAGATAGTGCCAGGGCGCCCACTCGTGACCGCCCCAGGGCGAGAGCCAGTTGGTGAACGAGACGTAGATCAGGCCGCCGGGGCGGGTGACCCGGACCATCTCGCTCAGGAAGGTCCGCGGGTCCGCGACGTGTTCCAGCACGTTCGACGAGAAGCAGACGTCGGCCGTGCCCTCGGCGAGGGGAAGGAGGTATCCGTCGGCGACGACCGTTCCCTCGGCCGGCTCGGCCGCAAGTTCGGCGGCGTCCGGCTCGAAGAGGTAGCTGTGGGCGCCGCGCCGTCTGAACTCGCGGGTGAAGTGACCGCTGCCGCCGCCGATGTCGACGACGACCCGGCCGTCCAGCTTCACATGGCGCTCCACCTGGTCGGCAGCGTCGCGGGCGAGCAGCCCGTAGGCGGAGTCAGGGTCGGCCTGTTCGCGCAGGAACGCCCGGAAGAGGGTGAGGGAACGCCGGAACGAAGGATCCTTCACGTCCGTGCGCCGTTCGTGACGGCGGGCGCGGGGCCCTGCGGGGCAGGTGAGCGGTGCACCGCTTCCGCGGCCACGGCCTCGAACTGCCGCACCGTGCTGCTCCAGCGGAACGCGGCGGCCCGCTCGGCGGCGGCCTTCCCCATGTCCTCGCGCCGGTCGCAGTCGAGCGCCAGCGTGCACCAGGCCGCGGCGAACGACGACTCGCCCCGGCACAGCAGGCCCGTGACGCCGTCCTGGACGGAATCACGCAGGCCGGGTACGTCGAAGCCCAGCGTGGGCGTGCCGCGCGCCCCCGCCTCCGTCACCACGAGACCCCATCCCTCGACGGCCGCGGGATGCAGCAGCAGCCACGACTCGCAGAGCAGGCGGTGCTTCTCCTCCTCCGGCACATGACCGGTGAACTCGACGCCCTCACCGGCGAGTCGCTCCAGACGGGCCCGCTCGGGTCCGTCACCGACGATGACGAGTCGGCCGCCGGTGACCGGCCGGACCCGTTCCCACAGGTGCAGCAGCAGATCGATGCGCTTGTAGTCGACCAGCCGGCCCAGCGCCAGGAACATCGGCGTCCGCGAGCGGGGGCTGCGCGCGGCCGGTTCGTCGACGCCGTTGTGCACCACGCGGATCTGCCGGTCGGGCACGCCGATCGCGCGCAGGGCGCCGGCCGTGGACGGGGAGACGGCCACCATGAGGTTGCCGCGGTGCGCGCGAGCGAGTGCCCAGTGCTCGAGCAGCCGGCCGGCACGGGCGACGGGTGGTGGGAAGCGCATGTCCCAGAGCTCGGTGTGGACGTGGTTGACCAGGCAGACGGTGGGTCCGCGGTGCCAGAGGGGGCTCAGGTAGGGCATGCCGTTGCAGACCTCGACCAGCAGATCGCACTCGCCGACCTGCCGGGCGAACGCGGACCGTGCGCCGGCGTAGTGCCCGAGCGCGCCGCCGGCGGACACCACCCGGTACGACCGGTGCACGGCGGGTCCGCCGCACAGCAGTGTGATCCGGTGGCCCCGCGCGGTGAGGCCCTGCGCGAGCTGGTCGATGAGCAGTTCGGAGCCGCCGGCGGCGGCGTTGCCCAGGTCCCGATGGGCGAGGAAGACGATGTGCCGGGGGCTCTCGGACAACTCCGGGAGCAAGGCCTGGCGTTGGTGCGGGCGGGCCGGCGGCTGCTGCGGCGCCTCGAGCAGTGGGGGAGGTACGTGCTGGGGCATGGGTGCTCCAACTCGTTTCGGGGTGCGGAGGGGAATGGGGGGTGGCGGTGCCGGGTCGGGGACGGTGGGGGTGACCGGGGGGCCGTGCTGTGGTGGGGACAGCCAGTTTGGATACGCAGTCGGCGCGCGGCTACTCACCGGTATGACAACTTCTGCCGCTCTCAGGCGGGCGGACTCGTCATCAGGTGAGCATTCGCGCGGTCCGGAGCCGGACGGCGACCGCGTGCGACCAGCGCCGCGCCGATCACCGCGAGCAAGGAGCCCAGCGCCGCCGCGCCCACCGGCGCGGTGGAGCCGATGAGGGCGAGCTTGCCGCTGTCGCGCGAGGCCAGCGCGACCTGCTGCCGCTGTGTCTCCGCGGTGAACGCGAGCCGTTCGCTCTCCAGCAGCACCACCGCGTCCTTGTCCGACCCTGGCGCGCGCAGCGTCTTACGGGGACCGATGGCGGCGTGCATGATCCGCCCGGTGCGTCGGTCCACGATCAGCTCGACGCCGCTGTTGGCGTACCACTCCTCGGCCAGCACCTGCGGGGCCCCGGCCCTGCCGACCAGCCGCCCCGGCACCTGGCGCACCCCGGTCCTGGTCGGCGGCACGCTGCCGGTGAACCGCAGCCCCTCGTACCCCCGGACCTTGGCCGTGCCGCTGTAGCGGAGCCGGATCACGCCCCCGAGCGTGCCGTCCCACCAGCGGTAGGAGCGCTTCTCGACGTCGAAGGGGAACTTCAGGTAGGCCTCGCCGTCGAAGGCGGGGGACTCGTCGCAGCAGTGCACCGGCTCGTTGGTGGCGCGGTCGGTCACCCAGCGCTCCAGCGTCCACTGCAAGGAGTCGCGGGTGTCGGCCGCCGGCAGCGTGGCGTCGCTGTCGACGGACGTGGACACGTCCCACACGGCGTTGCCGCTCTTCTCGCTGTCGGCCACGTCGCCCCGCACCTGGCGGGTCACCGTGATCCGCTGCCCGTGCACGGTTCTCACCTTGGAGGTGTCGAAGTAGCTGCCGGTACCGGTGAACACGGTCGTGGTGTCGACGTCGACAGGTGTCCGCTTGGCCTGGGGTGCCACGTACCAGGCGAGAAGGGGAGCCAGTACGAGCAGGAAGACCCCTGCCCCGAAGAGCAGAAGCGAGGTCGGTGAAGCAGTACGGCGCATCCGGCACTCCTGGATCGAAAGAATTCGCAGGGAGATGCACGGACCCCGGGCCGGTCAGCCCTCAAGGGCTCAGAACAGTAGGCAGCCACTTGACGGAATGTCAATGTACTGTCAACACTGTGCGTTCAGCCGGTGGGGGCCGGCCGACGGGTGGGGATCGCCTCCAGCTAGGAGCTGACCCGACATGCGCAGACTTCTTGCCGCCGCCGTCACCGCAGCGTTGGCCACGGCGCTCGCCGTGGGAACGGCGCTGGGCATCGTGGCCGCGCTGCAGGCCACCCCGGAACAGCCGAACACCCCACTGATCAGCTACGACACCGGCCGGCCCGCCCGATGACCCGTCCCGCGTGGAGCGAGGTGCCCAAGGCTCAGGTCGACCGTTTCTCCGCCATCGCCCTGGCCGGGGCACAGGAGCTGGCCGAGGAGATCCTCGGCGAGATACGACGCGAGCACCCGCAACTGAAGCTCGTCGGGGACGAGTCCGGCGAGCCGATGGCACTCGTCGGCATACGCCGGGCCATCGAAGGCTTCGTACACAATCTGGCGTCCGGCGCCGGGCGTCCCCGCGTACCGCCGGACGTCTTCCAGGAGTTCGGCCGCGGCGAGGGACGCGGCGGCCGCAGCCTCGACTCGCTCCAGGCCACCTACCGGCTCGGCGTCAGACTCGCCTGGCGGAGATTCGCCGAGATAGGGCAGCAGGTCGACATCGCCGCGCCCGCCATGTACGAACTCGCCGAATCCGGCTTCGAGTACCTGGACGGCCTCGTGGAACAGTCGGTACGCGGCTACGCCGAGGCCGCGGCCCGCCGCGCGGGCGAACGGCTGCGCCTGCAACGCCAGTTGATCGACCTGCTGCTCGTGGAGCACCGCGGTGACCCGGCCGGCACCCTCGCCGAACGGGCGGCCCGGATCAGTTGGGAGCTCCCGGCCACCGTCGCCGTCGGCGTCCTGGTGCGCCCGGCCAGGGAAGCGGTCGCACCGGCCGTCGAGCCGGGCATCCTCCTCGACATGGAGAGCGAGCAGCCGCGCATCGTCGTGCCGGAACCGTGCACCGCCGGCCGCTCGGAGACCCTGCGCCGCGCCACGGCCGGCTGGTCGGGCGCGATCGGCCCCCCGGTGCCGCTCGCGGCGGCCGCCAGGTCGCTGCGCTGGGCGGAGACGGCGGTCCGTCTCATCGAGAGCGGGCTGCTGCCGGACGGCGAGGTGCTGCACTGCACGGAGCGCACGGAGGAACTGGTGCTACTGCCGTCGGGGGAGCTGATCGACGCGGCGGCCCACCGCTGCCTCGCGCCGCTGCGTGACGCGGCCCCCGCCCAGGCACGCCGTCTGGCGGAGACCCTTCTCGCCTGGATGGAGACCGCGGGCGGGGCACCCGAGGTGGCGCACCGCCTCGGCATCCACCCTCAGACGGCCCGCTACCGGCTGCGGCAGATCCGCGAACTGTGGGGCGACGTGATCGACGACCCCGACCGCCGCTTCGAGATGCTCCTCGTGCTGCGCGCCCAACGGCTGCGCGGGCAACTGGGGGAGGGTGGCGCCTGAGCGGTGTGCCCTGCCGCCGTCACGTCTGGCGAGCGATGCACGTGTACAGGCCTCACGCCTCGCCCATGACCCACCCGTACGCGGCCTCCGCCGTGAACTCGCGCTGCCCGCCCTTGAACAGCAGGTCCGCCGCGAGGAACGCCGTGTCCTCGGCCGTGTCCTCGACGTACGGCACGGCGATGCACCGCATGCCCGCCGCGCGGGCGGCCGCCGCCCCCGGCGGCGCGTCCTCCACGACCACGCAGTCGCCCGGCGCCGCGGCCAGGCGACGTGCCGCCTCCAGGAAGACGTCGGGCTCCGGCTTGCCGCGCCCGACCTCCTCCGCGGAGACCGTCACGGGGATGTGCCTGGCGAGACCGGTGACGGCGAGCACGGCCTCGATGGCGGCCGGCGACGAGCCCGAGGCCACCGCCATCGGCACGCCCCGGGCCGACAGGCGTTCCACGAACGATCGCATCCGCGGGAACACGTCCGTCGAGGCGCCCGCCAGCTCCAGGTAGGCGCGGTTCTTCGCGGCCAGCAGGTCGTCGAGCGGCGCGTCGATGGCGTACCGGGCGCGAAGGATCTCCAGCGTCTCGCGCGTGCCGATGCCGATGAACCGCTTGTGCTGCTCCCAGTCGAAATCGAGCACTCCGTGCGCCGCGAGGACCCGGCGCCCCGCTTCGAAGTAGTTCGGCTCGCTGTCCACGAGTGTGCCGTCGAGATCGAAGATCACCGAAGGGGTACGCGCAGTGCTCATGCCGTCCAGCATGCCAAGCGCCGGTTCAGCGCGGCGTACCGGTCGACCGGCCGACGGCCTCGACCAGCGGCAGCAGCCGGTAGGGCACTCGCTCGCGCAGGGCCATCTCGGTACGGGTCCGCACCACGCCGGGCAGATTGATCAGCCGCTGGATGACGTCCTCGAGATGCCCGTTGTCCCGTGCGGCGACCCGGGTGAGCAGGTCTCCGCCGCCAGTGATCGAGAACGCCTCGATGATCTCCGGCACGGCCGCCAGGGCATCGCCCACCTCGTCCAGATGCCCCTGGGTGACCTCGATGTGGACGAAGGCCAGTACCGGATGCCCCAGCGCACGGGGGGAGAGGTAGGGGCCCGTCCCGGTGATCACGCCGTCGCGCTCCAGGCGGTCGATCCTGGCCTGCAGCGTCCCGCGGGCGATGCCGAGGATGCGGGCGTACTCGCGCACGCTGGTGCGCGGCTGCTCGATCAGCAGCCGCAGGATGCGGGTGTCGAGTTCGTCCACCGCCATGGTCCGTCGGGCCCTTCCGCGGCGCGTTTTCCGGACCCCCACGGTACCAATGGCCCAGTCGGCCGGGCCTGGGCCCGCCGGTGCGCCCGGCGCTCACCACTCGAAGTCGTCCAGCAGCGTGCCGCCGGGCGGCACCTGCCCGTCGGTCAGCGACTGTTCCGTCCAGATCACCTTTCCCGTCGCCGTGTACCTCGTTCCCCACCGCGCGGACAGCTGAGCCACGAGGAACAGGCCGCGCCCGCCCTCATCGGTGGTGGCCGCCCGCTTCAGGTGCGGCGAGGTGCTGCTGCCGTCGGACACCTCGCAGATGAGGGTCCGCTCGTAGAGCAGCCGCACGCGGATCGGCTCGCTCCCGTACCGGATGGCGTTGGTGATCAGCTCGCTCAGCACCAGCTCGGTGGTGAATCCGGCCTCCTCGAGCCCCCACTCGTCCAGCTTCCTGCTGCACGCGCTGCGGACGGGCGCCACGGCCGCGGGGTCGCGCGGGACGTCCCAGGTGGCGATCCGGCTCCTGTCGATCAGCCGGGTGCGGGCCACCAGCAGGGCGATGTCGTCCCGCCGCGTCGCCGGCACCATGGCGTCGAACACGGCCTCGCAGGTCTCCTCGGGGGTCTCGTCGTGGCGGCCTGCCAGCGTCGTGCTGAGTGCGTGGAAACCGGCATCCAGATCGCGGTGGCGATGCTCCACGAGGCCGTCGGTGTACAGGACGAGACGGCTCCCCTCGGGCAGTCGCACCTCCGAGGACTCGAACGGCAGGCCGCCCAGGCCCAGTGGCGGGGACACGGGCAGGCGCAGGAACTCCACGCTGCCGTCCGGGCGCACGAGGGCCGGCGGCAGATGCCCGGCCGTCGCCAGCGTGCACAGGCCGGAGACCGGGTCGTAGATGGCATAGAGGCAGGTGGCGCCGGTGATCCCCTCAGTGCCCCCGCCCGGCTCGTCCTGGTCGATACGGCCCACCAATTCATCGAGACGGGCGAGGAGTTCGTCCGGCGGCAGGTCGAGCGTGGAGAAGTTGTGGACCGCGGTGCGCAGCCGGCCCATCGTCGCCGCGGCGTGCAGTCCATGGCCCACGACGTCTCCGACGACGAGAGCGACCCGCGCCCCGGGCAGCGGGATGACGTCGAACCAGTCGCCGCCGACCCGGGCCTGCGCCGGCAGATACCGGTAGGCGATGTCGACCGCGGTCTGACTGGGCAGGCCATGGGGCAGCAGACTTCGCTGGAGGGTTTCGGCCATCGTGTGCTCGCGCGTGAAGCGGCGCGCGTTGTCGATGGCGACGGCGGCCCGTGCGGCCAGTTCCTCGGCGAAGGACAGATCCTCCTCGCCGAAACGCTCCTCGCGCTGGGAACGCCAGAAGTTGACCATCCCCAGCACCACGCCGCGGGCCTGAAGGGGAGCCGTGATCAGCGAGTGGACGCCGTACGCGAGGGCGTTGTCCGCCCCTTTCGGGTCCTGGGCGCGCCAGCCGTTCGCGACGGTCAGATCGGCCTCGAGCACCGCGTGCCCGCCCGACAGTGCCTCGGACATCGGCGTGGCCGGGGAGAGGAAGCGGATCACGTCACCCACCGGCTGGAACGGGTGGTCCGCGCGGATGCCGGTCAGCGCGGCACGGCGCATCTCCGTGGGAGCACCCGACGGCTCGTCACCGTGCAGCACCGGGTTCAGCAGCTCGACCGTGACGAAGTCCGCGAACCGCGGGACCGCCACGCGGGACAACTCCTCCGCGGTCCGCACCACGTCCAGTGTGGTGCCGATCCGTCCGCCGGCGTCGTAGAGGATCTTCAGACGCTGCCGGGCGGTCTCGGCGGTGCCGGACAGGGCCCGCAGTTCCGTGGTGTCCCGCAGGGTCGCCACATTGCCGGAGTGCCCGCCGTACGGAGCGGTGGGTCGGGTGCTCACCGCGAGCAGCCGGTCCCCGGCCGTGTGCACCTCGTCGGTCACGGCTCGGTGGGAGGCCAGCAGAGCGGCGATGCCGCTGTCGAGGCCGAGGTCGGTGACGAGGCGTCCATCCGCGTCCGGCGGCAGCTCGAGGAGCCTGCGGGCCTCGTCGTTGGCCAGCATCAGCCGCCCGTCACCCCCGACGATCAGAACGCCTTCGCGCACCGCGTGCAGGACCGCGTCGTGGTGCTCGTACATCCGGGTCATCTCGGCGGGACCGATGCCGTGCGTCTGGCGGCGCAGCCGGCGGCTCACCAGGAGGGCGCTGCCCGTGGCCAGCGCCAGCGCACCGGCCGCGGAGAACAGGAGCATCGGGAGCTGCCGGTCCACCGCGTTGCCCACGTTCTCGATCTGGACGCCCGCCCCGACCAGGCCGATGACCGTGCCCTGGGAGTCGGCGACGGGTACGACCGCCCGTGCCGCGTCGCTGGGAGCGCCTTCGTAGATCTCGGTGAAGGCCTCACCTGCGGCGGCCCGCTCGACGCCCAGATTCCGCACGCCGATCAGGCGCGGGTCGGTATCGGCGTAGCGGGTGCCGTTCTTCGACATCACGGTGATGAAGTCGACCCCCGCCTCCCGGCTCGCACCGTCGATGAGCGGCTGGAGCGTGGCAGTGGGGTCCGGCGACCTGAGCGCGGCCGCCGTTCCGGGAGCGTGGGCGAAGGCCGTGGCCGTCGCCAGGGAGCGGTTCTCCGCGTCCTGCTCGCTGTTGCTCCGTGCCTGGATCACCAGCGCGGCGACCGCGGCGATGATCAGCAGCACGGCGACCACCATCTGCAGGAGGAGTACCTGCCCGGCGACGCTGCGCGCGCCCAGCAGGGACTCCCGCGGTCCCCACAGCGGGCGCCTCGATGTGTCGGGCCTGTGCCCGTTCATAGCGCTCCACTTCCCGGAGATGGGCGCCGACGCCGGGCTGATGCGCCGGCGAGAGCCACTTACCGCACTCCGGACCGGGCGGTCGGCCCGGTCATGTCTCTTTTCTAACACTTGAGGCGCTTTCCGGGCGTCGCCGCACGGAGGCGCGCAACTCTCAGCGCAGCGTGGCCTCCCTTGTCATCGGGGGCTCGGCGGGCGTCCTGGGCGGCGGGCCGAGGAGCACCGCCCGGAGCACCTTCGGCGCGAACAGGGTGCTGAGCGGAGTGGTCAGCGTCAGCACGGAACGGAACGCCTGTCCGACGACCGGGTCCCCCGGGTAGCGGTGCTGGACGCGGGACAGGTACCAGCCGGCAGCCCGGTCGGCCGGGGTGGCGGTGACGGCGCTGCCCACCGCCCCGGGCATCTTCTTGTCCGCCCCCGCCGAGATGTCCCACGCCTGCCGTGACGCCTCCAGCAGCGCACGCTGGACCCGGCGTGTCGTCGGTGTACGGCGGTGGTCGGTCAGCGCGTCGCGCAGTGCCACCGCGCTCATCGCGGCCACCGCCATGCCCTGCCCGTAGATGGGGTTGAACGTGCACAGCGCGTCGCCCGTAGCGAGGAAACCGGCGGGACGGCGGCCCGGCCGGTCGTAGCGGCGGCGCAGGTTCGACGTGCCGCGGAAGCCGAACGCCGGTGCCTCCGGCCGCGCCGCGCGCAGCCAGTCGTGGATGAAGGGGTGCGGGAGGCGGGCCGCGTACGCGGTGAAGCCCTCCTCGTCCGTGGGGGGTTCGTCACCCCGCAGGCC
This sequence comes from Streptomyces sp. WAC00040, assembly GCF_056835925.1. Classification (NCBI taxonomy): domain Bacteria; kingdom Bacillati; phylum Actinomycetota; class Actinomycetes; order Kitasatosporales; family Streptomycetaceae; genus Streptomyces; species Streptomyces sp. WAC00040. The sequence continues at coordinate 384,596 of NZ_JAKQZE010000003.1, read as the reverse complement.
CGAAAGGGTCACCAGGTAGCGGCCGTCCTCCAACGGCAGCACCCCGCCCCCGTGCACCTGCGACGGTCCGGGCAGGACGTAGTAACCGAGCGACTGGGAACCGAGGTTGCCGCTCCCGTTGTGATAGACGCGGGAGGCGTACGCGAGGCCCGTGTCGATGGTCTCCTCCTGCGCCGGCTCCGCCCCGATCGCCGACAGCCACTGGGGGGCGCGCGACGCCCGTCCCGAAGCGTCCACCACCAGGTGCGCCTCCAGCGGCCGCGGCTCCTGGCCGGCCCCCGCGCCGCGGTCGCGCACCAGGACGCCCCGTACGCGCGTGGAGTCGCCGAGCAGGCCGACGGCCTCGGTCGAGGTGAGGACCCGGATCGAGGGCCGGGCGAGGACACGCCGGCGCACCAGATGCTCCACCTGCCCGCGCGAGCCGGTGTATAGGTGCGTCGTGGCCTCCGTACGGCTGAACCAATGGCCGCCCTGCCACTGGACCATGTCCGACGGCATACCGATCCGGGGCGCACCCGACGCCCTCAACTCGGCCATGAAGCCGGGCAGCAGGTCCTCCAGCGCGAGCTGACCGCCCTCCAGGAGCACATGGGGGTGCTGTCCCTGCGGAACACCGGGGCGCGATGCGGCGTCCTCGGGCAAGCGGTCCCGCTCGACGAGCGTCACCGTGTCGGCGTGATCCGCGAGCACATGCGCGGCCAGCAGCCCGGCGAGGCTCCCGCCGACGACGACAGCGTGCCGCCCGCCTGTGCCCCGCCGCCCCCAACTGCCTTTCCCCTGCGCGTCGTCCACCATGCGTCTGCCTCTCGTGGTCAGCAAGCCGATCGAGCACGACCAGTATCCCGGTGGCCGTGCCCCCAGCTCACCGCCCTCCGGCACCGCCCATGCGCAGGAACCAGTCCCGGGCCGCGTCCGCCGCCGCCTCCAAGGTCCCCGGTTCCTCGAAGAGATGGGTCGCGCCCGGGATCACATGGACGCGGTACTCGGCGCTCAGCTGCTCGGCGGCCTGCTCGTTCAGCTCGAGCACCTCGCGGTCCTCCCCGCCCACGATCAGCAGCACCGGAGCGCGCACCCTGCGGAGCGCGGTGCCCGCCAGGTCCGGGCGGCCGCCGCGTGACACCACGGCGCTCACCCGGTCCGCTCTGGCCGCTGCCGCGACGAGCGCGGCGGCGGCGCCCGTGCTCGCGCCGAAGAGACCCACCGGCAGGGACCCGGTGTCCGGCCGTTCGGTGATCCGGTCGACGGCCGCCTTCACACGCCGGCCGAGCAGCGGGATGTCGAAGCGCAGCTCGGCGGTCACCCGGTCCACGCGTTCCTCGTCCTCGCTGAGAAGGTCCATGAGCAGCGTGCCGAGGCCGGCCCGCTGCAGCGTCTCTGCCACCTGCCGGTTGCGCGGGCTGTGCCGCGAGCTGCCGCTCCCGTGGGCGAAGCACACGATGCCCGGAGCCGCCTCCGGCAGCACCAGATCACCCGTCAGGGTGACGTCGCCGGCGTCGATGGCGACCGTCTCCGTTGCCGTTGCCATGGGACCGCACCTCCTGTGCCTGTCGTCCGGTACGCCGGCCGCCCTTCTGCCGGTGCCTCCTCGGCCCGTGCCGCCGCCGCCGTCCGGAAGTCGGCGGGTACCCATGGACGGCGAAGACCCACTAGAGGCGAAGACCCGGGGGCGAAAGGCACGCGCGGGTGGGGGCGGGGCCGGCGCGAGCAGGGGCATGGAGGGGGCATGCCACGGAGGGAGCGGCGCGGCGGCCATGGCCGGGCGGGGCATGGCTGGAGTGTCGCGCAGCCGCTGCGGGCGGGACGGTGCCGCGCCGGGCTCCGGGGTCCCTCGGTCGGGCAACGCCGGGGGTCGTGGGCCAATGGCCGGCCCCGCGGCCGACGACCGTGCGCTCTGCTGAGCCAATGGCACAGTCTGATCCGGATGAGTTGAGCCAGCGGGCCGCCGGATGGTGTCATAGATACGTCGATGGCGCTGCGGGATTCCGTGGCGCCTTTTTCATGCCCGAACGAAAAGGGGACGGTAAGCAGTGCTGAAGAGGATGTTCGTCGCCGCGGATCCCGGACGGCTGCGCCTGCGCAGCGCCGTCCGGGCCGTGCTCGGCACCGGCCTGGCGGTCGCGGTCTGCGCTCTCGCCGGTCTCGCTCTGCCCGCGGTCGTCACCGGCGGGCTCTCCGCGCTCCTCGCCCTGTTCACCGTCACCGACCGCACGGTACGCGGCCAGGCCGTCACCACCGCGCTGCTGCCCGCTGTCGGCCTTCCCGTACTGGCTCTCGCCGCCGGCCTGCACGATCACGCCGTGCCCCGCGACCTTGCCTTCCTCGCCGTGGCCGGCGCCGGTGTGTACGCCCGGCGCTGGGGTCCGCGCGGTCACGCGCTCGGCACCTTCGCCTTCATGACGTTCTTCGTGGCGCAGTTCCTGCGCACCGCGCCCCGGCAGCTCCCCGAGGTGTACGCCGCCGTGATCCTGGCCGTGCTGGCGGCTTCGGCCGTCCGCTTCGGGCTCTGGTGCTACGAGCGGCGCATGCCGCCGCCGGTCGTCCCGGTACTGCCCGGCGGCTCGGGGCTCGCCCGGATCACCACACGGCAGGCCGTCCAGGCAGTGGCGGGCGGGGCCTTCGCACTGGTCGTCGGCCAGGTCGTCTCCGGCGACCGCTGGTACTGGGCCGTCGGCGCCTCCTGGTGGGTGTTCGTCAACACCTCCTCGCGCGGGGAGACGCTGGTCCGCGGCTTCCGCCGGGTCCTCGGTACGTTCCTCGGGATCGGCGCCGGTGTTCTCGTCGCCGTCCCGCTGCACGGGGCGACCGTCCCCACGGCGGTGCTCACCGCGGCGTGCGTCTTCGGCATCTTCTACACCGCCGCTGTCTCGTACAGCTGGATGATGTTCGCCGTGACGGTCCTGGTCAGCCTGCTGTACGGGCTCCTCGGCTTCCTCGAGCCGGCGCTGCTCCTGCTCCGCCTCGCCGAGACGGCCGTGGGCGCGGCGGGCGCGATGCTCGCAGTGCTGCTCGTCCTTCCCGTCACCACGCACGCCACCACCCATGCCTGGATCGAGCAGGCAGTGCGCAGTGTTCACCGCTGCACCGCGGAGGCCGCCGCACGTCTGGCCGGCGCCGTGGACGCCGACCCGGCCCCGCACGTCACCGAGCTGGAAGGGCTGCTCACCAGGGTCCGCCTGTCGCTCGCCCCGCTGACGCACCCCCTGTCGCCGCTTCGCGCCCGCAAGGCGCGTGCCCGCCGGGTGCTGGCGCTCCTCGACGACTGCGCCCGCGAGGTACGGGGGCTCGCCGCGGTCGCGGCGGATCCCCGGGCCTCGCACGACGCCCGCCTCGCGGCGGCCTGCCGGCGCGTGGAGGCGGCGGTCCACGCCCTGGTGGCGCCGCCCTCCGCCCCTGCGGCCGTGGCGGTCACTCCCGCCCCCGGGCACCACCCGGGGGCCGAGGCCGCACTCGCGCACCTCCACGGCCTGGAGCGCGCGCTCGCGGAGCTGGCCGCTCCCGTACGCACGTCGCCGCGCGCGCCGCTCGTAGCGGCCTGAGCCGTTCCCTCACGAGCGGTCCCATCGGTCACCCCGACCGGCGGATTGGTCTGGACCAACCTGCTACCTTCGTGGCGGCAGCAGTGATCGGTGACGGACGGCCGACGGGCCGAAGAGGGGCGGCACAGTGGCGGACAACAGTGCGGGACGGGCTTTCATCGGCTCGTTCACCTCGGCGGGAGGGCGCGGCATCGTGGCCGCGACCGTGGATCCGGTGACCGGAGCACTCACCGGGACAGGAGCGAGCGACGTCCTCGCCGATCCCTCCTACCTGGCCGCCGTCACGACGCCGGCCGGAACCGTCCTCTACGCGGTCTCCGAGACGGCGGACGGGGCGGTGGCGGCTTTCGCCGCCACCGGCGGCGATCCGCGGCCCATCGGCCGTCGGGTGCCGGTGGGCGGCGCGTCCCCGACGCACATCGCGGTCTCGCAAGGGCACCTGATGACCGCCAACTACGGCTCCGGCAGCGTGAGCGTGCTGCCTGTCGGAACGGACGGCGCGCCCGGACCCCTCGGTGGAGTCATGCGGCACGAGGGGCACGGCCCCGTGGCCGAGCGACAGAGTACGCCGCACGCCCACCAGGTACTGCCGGATCCGACCGGGCGCTGGGTGCTCAGCGTGGACCTCGGGACCGATTCCGTACGGACCTGCGCGCTCGACACCGCCGCGGACGCCCTGACCCTCCACCGGGAGGCGCCGCTGCGGCCGGGGACCGGACCCCGCCACCTCGCCTTTCATCCGGACGGGCGGCACGCCTACGTACTCGGCGAGCTCCAGCCGACAGTCACCCTCTGCCGTTGGGACCCGGCCGCCGGCCTGCTGGAACCGGTCAGCGAGACGAGGGTGGTCCCGGACGGCACGACGGGCCCCGTCCACCCTTCCGCGCCGGTCGTCTCGCGCGACGGCCGGCACCTGTGGGCCGCGGTCCGTGGGCACGACAGCATCGCCGTGCTCGCGCTCGACGCGACGGGGGAGCGGGCGACGCTCGTCACGAACGTGCCGTGCGGCGGGCACTGGCCGCGGGATCTGACGCTGGACCCGACGGGCCGCCGGCTCTACGTGGCGAACGAGCGCTCGGGCGATGTGACCTGGTTCGCTGTCGACCCGGCCACCGGCATCCCGCACCGCAGCGGGTCGCTCGCCGTCCCGGCGGCTTCATGCGTGGTCTTCGCCTGACCCTCCCGGACGGACGGGGTCTTCCGGGCGTGCGCCCTGGCCGCCGACCGGGCCGCCGCCGGGCACGGGCGACGACCGGCACGGTGGGCGCCCGCACGGTATCGAGGACCGCGGTGTCCTCACCGGCCGCCGGCAGCCGGTGAGCGGCACCGCTCGTACCCGCGCCGGTCAACCGGGCGCGCGCCGGCACGCGATGCCTTTCGTACACGCAGGGCCCGGGCCGGGCGACTCATGTCGCCCGGCCCGGGCCCTGCGGTGTGCTGCTCCTCGTCGGCCGCGTCCGCCGCCCGGTGGCGTCAGTGGGACGGCGTCCCGGGCTGCGGCGCGATGCCCAGCGCGGTCGTGTACTGCGACAGCACCAGCTTGCCGATCGCCGGGTACGCGCCGAGCGCCTCGGCGGCCGCACAGCCCGCGTCCTTCGCGGCGGCGTCGAGCAGACCTGCGGGCAGCTCCGGACCCACCAGGTACGGGGCGAGGGCCAGCTGCATCGACCCGGAGCCACGCAGCTGCTCCGCGATCGCGGCGACAGAGCCCTCCTCGTCGAGCGCGGCGGCCATCACCGGCACGGCCAGGCGGGCGGCGAGCAGCATGCCGGTGATTCCCGCGGCCTGCACCGCTTCCTCGCCGCCCACGGTGGCCAGGATGATGCCGTCGGCGGCGGTGGCCACCGTGAACAGCCGGGCACGGTCGGCGCGGGCCAGCCCTGCCTCTGAGAGGCGTACGTGCACGGCCTCCGCCAGCAGCGGATGCGGGCCGAGGACGTCGGTCAGCTCCACGGCGGCGCGGCTGTCCATGACGGCCTGGCGGACGCGGCGCATCAGCGCGTTGTCCGGGCCCGCCAGCAGCGGCACCACGACCGCGGCGGGACCCTCTGGCGCCGCCACGTCGCGGCCGGCGGCCTTGGCGATCTCGTAGCGCTCTGTACGCCGGGCGGCGGTGTGCGCGAGCACGGTCCGCAGCGCGGGGTACTCGGCGTCGTCACCGTCGAGGTAGCCGATGGCGACATCGAGGCCGGGCAGCTCGGACCGGGCGATGCTTATGACCTCTTCGGCCAGGCTGCGCGTGGTGGGCGACGGGGCGCCGGGCACAGCGAGCACGAGGGCGGGGGCGCCCTCGGGAGCCGCCACGGGCTCCGGGCGACGGTGTCGCCCGGACTGGCGGGGTCGCGGCATTCGTACAGGCAGGCCGGGTGCAGGCCCAGTGGAGGAGCTCATGGCGCCGCATGCTACTGGTTTTGCCTGAGCGGCTGTTCGGGGAGGGGGCGGACGAGCGTCATCTGTCCCGGTTTATCCGGTGGGGTCGTCGTGGCCCTCCCGCGACGCCGTCCCACCGGGGACGTACAGCATGGTCGGATGCGCCGGAAGCCGCAGTTCACCGGCCGCGAGGGAAGCCGCGAGGCGCAGCGCCCCGAAGAGCGGGTCGCCGTCCGCCGGCACCTGGCGGGCGTGCGGCAACTGCCCGGCCAGCTCGGCGCGCAGCGGGGCGAGCAGCGGCTCCCCGAGCTTCAGCAGCCCGCCGGTCAGAGCGACCTCGCAGCCCTCCGGCACCTCGTCCGGCGGAGGGCACACGGCGGCGGCCGCCTCCGCGATGTGCCCCGCGGCCCGCTCGAGGATGCTTGCGGCCACCGGGTCGTATCCGGCGCACCGGCCGACCTCGGGTGCGAAGGAGGCGAGCACCGCCGGCCGGTCCGGGCGGGGGTAGAGCATCCCCGGCAGCTCCGCGGCCGGGCCGAGTGCCGACTCCATCCGTTCCAGGAGCGGGGCCGAGCCGCCCCGCCGCCCGTCGTGGGCGCGCAGCGCCGCCTCGAGTCCCGCCCTTCCGATCCAGGCGCCGCTCCCGCAGTCGCCCAGCAGATGACCCCAGCCGTCCGCACGTCGCCAGGAGGTCAGATCGGTGCCCAGGGCGATCGTCCCGGTGCCGGCGGCGACCACGGCCCCGGGCCTGCTGCCCAGCGCGCCCGCGTACGCGGTGACCGCGTCGGCGGCCAGCCCCAGACGCCGTACGCCGAGCTCGCGGTCCAGCGCGGCGGGCAGTTCGGCCCGCAGTCGGCCGCCGAGTGTCGCCATCCCCGCCGCGCCGATCACCACGGCGGACAGCCGGCCGGCCCCGACCTGCTCCATGAGCCGCCGCACCATGGGGACCAACTGCTCCCGCATGTGTCCGGCATCGATCCCCGCGCTGCCGGTGCGCACCGGCTCACCGGAGAAGGCGGTCCGCGCCTGCTCCGGCTGCCCGGCCTCCGCGAGCGCCGCGCGCAGGCCGGAGCCGCCCGAATCCACACCCAGCACCCAGCTCACGACAGTCGCCGGCTGGAAGGACGGGCGCCTTGGCGCAGCACAAGCTCGTTCACGCGACTCCAGGACGAAGAGGACCGGTAACGACGGCGGCAGCCTATCCGCAGGCGCATGTCGGGGCGCAGCGGTGGCGGTTGAGGCCGTCGCGGCGCGGGCGTCGGACCGGTGACGGAGTGCCGACCGCTCCGCGCCACAGCGGCCGCGCCGACGGGCCGCGGTGGGTAACCGGTTCGCGGTCGGCAGGGAACCAGGGTGGTGGCAGGCGTGACCAGTCGCGGTCAGGGGGAACAGGCGCGGGCGTTGACGTCTCCGCCGTGCGAGCCCTCCGCCACCGGTCGGATGGCACTCCGTGGGCCGGTAGAGTGACGCGCCGTGGCAGCACGACCGTTGAGTGAACTTGTGGAGCCCGGATGGGCCGAGGCGCTGCGCCCCGTGGCCGGGCGCATCGCGACGATGGGTGACTTCCTGCGTGCGGAGATCGCGGCGGGCCGGACCTATCTGCCGGCAGGGCAGCACGTTCTGCGCGCCTTTCAGCAGCCCTTCGACGAGGTGCGGGTGCTGATAGTGGGTCAGGATCCCTATCCCACGCCGGGAATGGCGATCGGACACAGCTTCGCGGTCGCACCCGAGGTCCGTTCGCTGCCGGGAAGCCTGGAGAACATCTTCCGGGAACTGCAAACGGACCTCGGCTTGGACCGCCCGTCGAACGGTGACCTGACCCCGTGGACCCGTCAGGGTGTGCTGCTGCTCAACAGGGCACTGACCACGGCCCCTCGGAAGCCGGGGGCGCATCGCGGCAAGGGCTGGGAGGAAGTGACCGAGCAGGCCATCAGGGCGCTCGCCGCCCGGGGCAAGCCGCTGGTGTCGGTGCTGTGGGGGCGTGACGCCCGCAATGCCCGACCCCTGCTGGGCGACCTGCCGGCCATCGAGTCCGCGCACCCCTCGCCCATGTCGGCGGACCGGGGCTTCTTCGGCTCACGGCCCTTCAGCCGCACCAATGAACTCCTGCTCCGCCAGGGGGCCCAGCCGGTCGACTGGCGGCTCCCGTAAGGACGCGCTTCGCGGACGCGGGTTTCCTGACCGGCGACCGGCGGGTGAGGGACGCCGACCATCGACATTCTGGTGCACGGCCAGGACACCGCCCTGGCGCCGGGCGGGAGCGCACGATGCCGGTGTCCGCCGCGGCCGACGCGACGGACCGGGTAGGGACCATGCGCTTCCCACTCCGGCCCTGGCCGCTCCCCGAGGCCCGGCTCGTCGCCACCGACGCCGAGAGGGCCCACGGCGCGGAGGAGGAGGTCCGCGCCGGTCTCGGCGCTTCTGATGCTCCTCACCGGTCGCGCCGGGCATCTCCTCCCTCCGCCGCACCCCGGCACCGGCGATCGAGAAGCCTCGGGACGGCCGTGAGCGTGGTGCTTCATTTCATGACGGCCGCCCGCACGCACAGCACGTCCGGGAGGTGTGAGGCGAGCAGCTGCCAGCTGTCGCCGTCGTCCGCGCTCGCGTACAGCTCGCCGTTGCGGTTGCCGAAGTAGACGCCCGCCGGGTCGGCGTCGTCCGTGCACAGGGCGTCCCGGAGCACCGTGCCGAAGTGGTCGCCCTCGGGCAGGCCGGCCGACAGCGCCTCCCAGGTCTCTCCCGCGTCACGGGTGCGGTAGACCCGGCAGCGGCGCTCGGCGGGGACGCGATCCGCGTCGGCGGTGATCGGGAACACGTACGCGGTGTTCGCGCGGTGCGGATGGGCAGCCATGGCGAAGCCGAAGTCGGACGGCAGCCCCGCGCCGATGTCGGTCCACTTCGCCCCGGCGTCGTCGCTGCGGAACACGCCCCAGTGGTTCTGCAGATACAGGCGGTCGGGGTCGACGGCGTCCTGTGCGATCTTGTGCACGCACTGGCCGAACTCCGGGTTCGGGTCGGGCAGGAAGACAGCCGACACGCCCTGGTTCGACGGGGCCCAGCTCTCCCCGCCGTCACGGGAGCGGAACACACCGGCCGTGGACACGGCGACCGTCACGGCCAGTGGGTCCCTCGGGTCGGTGATCACGGTGTGGACGGCCTCGCCGCCGCCACCGGGCACCCACTGCGAACGCGTCGGGTGCTCCCACAGCGGTCGGACCAGCTCGAAGCTGTCGCCGCCGTTCTCCGAGCGGAAGAGCGCCGCCGGCTCTGTGCCCGCGTAGACCACGTCCGGATCGGCGTCGGAGGCGGGGTGCAGCTGCCAGACACGCTCCAGCGACGCACCCGTGTCCTGGGGAAACTTGACCGCCGGCTTCTCCGGCTCGATCCAGGTCTTCCCCAGGTCGTCCGAGTGGAACACCGACGGGCCCCAGTGGGCGCTGTCGCCGCCGACCAGCAGCCGCGGGACGGCCCGGCGGGTGTCGATGCCGATCGAGTACACCGCCTGCGCGTTGAAATGCGGGCCACTGAACTCCCAGGTCCCGCCGCTCCTGCGGCCGATGAAGAGCCCTTTGCGTGTGCCCACGGTGAGAAGAACATCGGTCATGACCTGCTACCTCCAGGACGCCTTTGTCTCGGTTGTGGGCCAGTCTGCACCCGACCACCGACAGCGGCCCGCAGGACGCTCTCGGCGCAGGTGGGCGCCCGTCACCCAGGCCGGCCCGGCAATGCAAGTGCTGACCGCCGGCCGGCCCGGAACTCATCGGCGGGACGGAAACCTGTGCACATCCGCCGGGCCGGCGCCGCGCCCCGGGGGAGGCGCGGAAGCGCGTCCAGGGAGGCACTGGCGTCCGCGCGGGCCCGTGCGCCGCGGAGCGTCGTCCGCGCGCAGTCGTCCGCCGACCGCGTCTGGGACGCGGCGGGCCTCCCGCTCGGACAGAGCGGCAGCGGCGCGAACCGCCACCGGCCCGGGCCGAGCGGCGGCCAGGCGCGCCCCCGGCTCAGACGGAGCGGTGGTACTGCCGCGGCACGTGGACCTCTCCGCCGAGTTCGCGCGCAGCGTGGCGGGCCCAGGAGGGGTTGCGGAGCAGTTCGCGGCCGAGCAGTACCGCGTCGGCCTCGCCGTTGGCGAGGATCTTCTCCGCCTGCTCCGCGTCGGTGATCAGGCCGACGGCGGCCACCGGCAGGTCGGTCTCCGCCTTGACCCGGGCCGCGAACGGAACCTGGTAGCCGGGGCCGGTGGGGATGCGCACGCCGGCTGCGTTGCCGCCGCTGGAGACGTCCAGGAGATCCACCCCGTGCTCCTTCAGCAGCGAGGCGAAGCGGACCGTGTCGTCGGCCGTCCAGCCGCCTTCCTCCAGCCAGTCCGTGGCGGATATCCGGAAGAACAGCGGCAGTTCCTCCGGCCAGACGCCGCGTACCGCGTCCACGACCTCCAGCGCGAAGCGCACGCGGTTGTCGAAGGAGCCTCCGTACTCGTCGGTGCGGTGGTTGCTGTGCGGTGACAGGAATTCGCCGATCAGATAGCCGTGGGCCCCGTGGATCTCGGCGACCTTGAACCCGGCGTCCAGGGCGCGACGGGCCGCGTCGGCGAACCGGCCGACGATATCGGCGATCTGTACGCCGGTCAGCTCGTCCGGTACCGGATGCCCCTCGGCAAAGGGGATCGCGCTGGGCGCCAGGGGCTGCCAGCCGTGCTGCTCGGGGCCGACCGGCTCGCCACCGTTCCACGGCCGGTCGGTCGAGGCCTTGCGTCCGGCGTGGGCGATCTGGATGCCGGGCACCGTGCCCTGGCTCTCGAGGAACGCGGTGATCCGGCGGAACGCCGCGACCTGGTTGTCGTTCCAGATGCCGAGGTCGGCGGGGCTGATGCGCCCTTCGGGGCTCACGGCGGTGGCCTCGACGAGGATGAGCCCGGTACCGCCGGCGGCACGGGCGGCGTAGTGGGCGAAGTGCCAGTCGCCGGCGACGCCCGCGTTCGGGCCGAAGACCTCGGCGCTGTACTGGCACATCGGCGCCATCCAGACGCGGTTGGGGACGGTCAGTGACCGAAGGGCGTAGGGCTCGAACAACGCGCTCACTGCGGGCTCCGTTCGGTAGAGGGTCCGGGGCACTCGTACGATAGACACCGTAGTACGATGGAAGTCAAACTACGAGGGGTATCGAACTACCGGCTCGCCGTATCGCGGGCGGGGACCCGGCCCGGGAGGGGGAACACGCGAAACGCCGAACTACGAAGGGCCTCGTACCATGGACCTCCCCGGACGAAGCGGAGCCGTCGTGACCACCGTGACCAGCCCCCGAGTGCTCGCCCACCCCGGCCGGGACGAGATCCGGCTGGAGAACGTGCTCCATGCCCTCTCCGACCCGATGCGACTGCGCGTCGTGCGCGAACTCGCGGCCGGCGAGGCCGATCTGAGCTGCTCCGACATCGAGCTGCCGGTCACCAAGTCGACGACCACCCACCACTTCCGCGTGCTGCGTGAGAACGGTGTGATCCGCCAGACCTACCAGGGCACGGCGAAGATGAACGGTCTGCGGCGGGACGACCTCGAAGCACTGTTTCCCGGTCTTCTCGACCGGGTGCTCGAGGCGGCGCAGGCCCAGGAACGCCGCCTCACCGACGTCTGACACGACCCTCGCGACGCCCTCGGCCGAGCCAGGTGCCGGCGCCGTCGAACGCGCCGGGCGCCGACGCGACGGCCGTCAGCGCCCGCCCTCGCCGGGCACGCCGGAGCCGGCGCCCCGTGCCGCCTCCAGCAGCCCCTCCCAGTCCGCGATCTTGACGGGCGGCCGGCCCAGGGTGCGCCCCAGCGCCGCTTCCGCCTCCTCGATCGCGAGCCACCCGCGCCACCGCACCGGCTGTTGCCCCATGGCCCGGAGTTCGGCTTCCGGATCAGCGGCGACCGGCCGCCCCACCAGCGTCGCCGCGTCCTCCAGCAGGGAGTTGACGGTCTCCTTCGCGCAAGGGCGGTTGGTGCCGATGACGCCGTTCGGTCCGCGCTTGATCCATCCCGCCACGTACTCGCCGGGCGAGGAACGGCCCTCCCGCAGCACCCGTCCCGCGGCGTTCGGCACCACACCGCGATCGGCGTCGAACGGCAGTCCCTCCGTCGGCACGCCCCGGTATCCCACCGCGCGCAGCACCAGCTGCGCCTCGATGTCCTGGTACGCGCCGGTCCCGCGCACGCCGCCCGTGGCGTCCGGCTCGGTCCGCTCGAAGCGGACACCGCCCACCCGTCCGTCACGCTCCAGAAGTTCCACCGGCCTCAGGAAGAACCGCACATGGATGCGGCGCGGCCGGCCCTGCGGCGGCCTGGCGGCCCACTCCCGTACGACGGTGAGGTTGCGGCGCACGATCGCCGGCACGGCGGCCGGATCGGCGTACGCCGTCTCCAGCGCGAGATCCGCGGGGTCCACCAGGACGTCCGCCGAGGGCAGCGCGCCCAGCTCCCGCAGCTCCTTGGTGGTGAACTTGGCTCCCGACGGGCCGCGCCTGCCGACCATGTGCACATCGCGCACCTGACTGGCCGCCAGTGCCGCCAGCGCCCGCTCGGGAACGTCCGTTCCGCGCAGCTCGTCCGCGCCACGCGCAAGGATGCGCGCCACGTCGACCGCCACATTGCCCACGCCGATGACGACCGCCGCCCGCGCCCCGAGGGCGAAGGCGTCCGGGGCTGCGTCGGGATGCGCGCTGTACCAGGAGACGAAGTCGGTGGCGGAGTGGCTGCCGGGAAGGTCCTCGCCAGGGATGCCGAGCTTGCGGTCCTTGGCCGCGCCCACGCAGTACACGACCGCGTGGTAGAGCCGCAGCAGCTCCGCCGGACCGAGGCCCGCCCTGCCGACCTCGACGTTCCCCAGGAAATCGATCCGGTCGTCCTCGAGGACCGCCCGCAGGCTGTTCTGCAGCGACTTGATCTTTTCGTGGTCGGGAGCCACGCCGTAGCGCACGAGTCCGTACGGGCAGGGGAGGCGGTCCAGGATGTGCACCCGGACATCGGGCACAGCGGTCTGGCCGACGAGGGCCTGCGCGGCGTAGACCCCACTGGGACCCGATCCGACGACGGCGACGCGAAGCACGTGGCGCTCCTTCCCGCAGTGGGATCTCCAGCATCGCACCGGAGCGCGTCCCTGGGGAGGCTTGCGCCCTCGCGTCCTTCCGTCGCGCTCCGAGGCCACCCTTCTGGCCCGGCGTATCGTCCTCCGTCCCGCGTCGGCCGGCGTCCGCCCGGCGACCGGGCCGCCCCCGGGTGACCCGCCCGGTCCGTCGCGCCCCGAGGGTGCCCGCCGGCCCCGGCGCAGGCTTGCGGCCCTGGCGGCACGCGCCGGCCCCGCCCGTCCCGGACGAGCCGGTCCGCCGGGCCACCGCCCTGGCGTCCCCGCGCCCGCCAGCGGCAGCCCGGTCCGCCGGGCGACCCCTCCGGCCGGGCCACCCCGAGCGCGGCGCCCACGCACCCGCCCGCAGGACCGGTCCGCCCCGGCAGCCCGGTCCCTCGGCTCCGACGCGACCCCGTCGCGTCACATCTTGCGCATCCGGCCGATCTCCGCCGTCTGCTGGGCGATCACGTCGTTGGCCATCTCCTCGACCTGGACGTTGTTCCCGTCCGACAGCACCTCGGCGGCCATCGTCACGGCGCCCTGATGGTGGGTGATCATGAGTTTCAGGAAGAGCTCGTCGAATGCGCTGCCGTCGGACTCACGCAGCTGCTTCAGCTGAACCTGCGTGGCCATCCCGGGCATCGCGCCGTGGTCGTGCCCGTGCGCGCCGTCCTTCTTGGGACCACCGTTGTTCGTGAGCCAGCCGCGCATCGCGTCGATCTCGGGCTTCTGGGCCGCGGATATTCGCTCTGCCAGCCGTTTCACCTGTGTCGACTCGGCCCGTTGCGGCGCGAGCGCCGTCATCTGCAGCGCCTGTTCATGGTGTTCGATCATCATCTGCGCATAACCGAAGTCGGCCGAGTTGGGGCTGTCGTCGGGCAGTGCGGCGGCGGCCTCGTCCGCGGAGAGCGTCTTGGCCGGCTCTCCGGGCTTCCCCGGCGCCACCACCGAGGGGCCGTCGTCGCCGGCCGCCCTTTTCGGGCCGTCGGACTCCGACTCGCATGCGCCCAGGGACAGTACGGCCACGGCGACCGCCACGGCCACGGCCGATCTGCGCGGACGCGCGGTACGGGGGCGGTTCAACACGGGTGACCTCCTGGGGAACTCGGGCCTCTTGCGACAGCCGCCTTCACTTACTGCGCACGTGTCGCCGCTCAGAAACCTTGATTACGTCCGTGTTGCCATCTGTTGAGATGTGCATGCTAGGGAAGATACTGCCGGGGTCCGTGAACCGTTCAACCAGGAACGGATACCAGGGGAGGACCGCAGTGATCCTGTTGCACACCACCCAAGTGCGACGCAGACGACTGGGTGTCGCCGCGGCGGCGGCCGGACTGCTCGCCACCATGCTGGCGGCGGGCCCGGCGGCGGCAGTTCCCGATCCGGGAGACGCCACCGTCCGCGAGAGCATCTCGGCGAGCGAGTCGGCGGAAACCAGGTCGGCGATCCGCGACGGCGAGATACCCGGCGTGGACGAGGTCGTCCACAGCGACAACATCGAGCACGTGACGAACATCCCCAAGGCCGCGCTCACCGGCACCAATTCGGATCTGGCCTTCCAGGGCAGGTACGCGTTCGCCGGCAACTACGACGGCTTCGTCATCTACGACATCGGCAACCCTGAGCGTCCGAAGACCGTTTCGCAGGTCCTCTGCCCGGGATCGCAGAACGACATCAGCGTCTCCGGCGACCTGCTGTTCCTGTCCACCGACTCCTCGCGGAGCGACAACTCCTGCAACAGCACGTCCCAGCCGGCGACCGAGAAGTCGTCCTGGGAGGGCATGAAGATCTTCGACATCAGCGACAAGGAGAACCCGAAGTACGTCGCAGCGGTCGAGACGGCGTGCGGTTCGCACACCCACACGCTGGTGCCCGAACGCAAGAACGTCTACGTGTACGTCTCCTCGTACTCGCCGAACGCCGCGTTCCCCGACTGCCAGCCCCCGCACGACGGGATCTCCGTCATCAAGGTGCCGCGCAAGGCCCCGGAGAAGTCGGCGATCGTGAACTTCCCGGTGCTCTTCCCGGGCGAGGGACCCGACGGCGGCGGCAACCCGGGCGCACCCACCAACCCGGGCGTCTCCAAGACCACGGGCTGCCACGACATCACCGTGCTGCCCTCCAAGGACCTGGCCGCCGGCGCCTGCATGGGTGACGGCATCCTGTTCGACATCGAGGACCCGGAGCACCCGAGGGTCATCGACCGGGTCCAGGACAACGTCAACTTCGCGTTCTGGCACTCCGCCAGCTTCAACCAGAAGGCGAACAAGGTCGTCTTCACCGACGAGCTCGGCGGCGGCGGCGCCGCCACCTGCAACGCCGAGATCGGCCCGAACCGCGGCGCGGACGGCATCTACGACATCGCGGGCAAGGGCGACAGGCGCAAGCTGGTCTTCCGCAGCTACTTCAAGATCCCGCGCCACCAGGCCGCGACCGAGAACTGCGTGGCCCACAACGGCTCCCTGATCCCGGTCAAGGGCCGCGACATCATGGTCCAGGCCTGGTACCAGGGCGGCGTCTCCGTGTGGGACTTCACCGACTCCTCGAAGCCGAAGGAGATCGCCTACTTCGAGCGCGGCCCGCTGACCACCGACAGGCTGTCCAGCGGCGGTTCCTGGTCCGCGTACTACTACAACGGCTACATCTACTCCAACGACATGGCCAAGGGCTTCGACGTCCTGAAGATCAGCGACCGGCGCACCGACGCCGGCGCGAAGGTGCGGATGCACGAGCTCAACGTGCAGACGCAGCCGGACTACTTCGACGACTTCGACGACTGATCCGGTATGTGATCCGGCGCTCCGCCGGGCGGGGGACCGCCCGGCGGAGCACCCAGTTCCCAGTCCAGCCCGTACCGCTGGAACAGCTCCGCGCGCAGCCGCGCGCGGGGCATCGGTACGCCGGGCAGCAGAAGGGCGAAGACCGCCCCCATCAGCAGCCCGCGAAGCAGCGGATAGTCGGTGTCGACGTCCCGTGATCCGTAGCGCTCCACCGTGTCCCGCAGCAGTCCGGCGAGCCGCTGCTGCTCCGGGCACTGCACGAAGCCGTCGGCCTGCAGGAGTCCCGCCATGTGCGTGCGCATCAGCACGGGATGGTCGATCGCGAGGCCGAGGATCGCGTCGATGGCCCTGGCCAGCCGCTCGCGGCCGTCGTCGGTGCGCGGTTCCCTCTCCAGCGCCTCCTCGAGAGTGAGGTGCATCAGCCGGTGCACGGCGGACTGCAACAGCTGCCGTTTGCCCGGGAAGTAGTACGAGACGAGACCTCGGGCGGAACCTGCCCGGTCGGCGATGTCACCGAGGGTCGTGGCCTCGTAACCGCGCTCGTCGATCAGCTCCACCGTCGCCTGCAGAAGCCGCTGGCGAGAACGTCGACGAAGCTCTTCATTGACCGATGCGCTTCGCGGGGACATGCTTGGCTCCTGCGTTGACTGGCTCTCAGCCAATATACTCAGCGCGTCCCGTCGTCCGGCCCTCGGGGGCCTGGGCCGGCGGGTGGTGCTGCCCGAACCGGGCGACGCGGGGGATCGTCCGGTTCGGGTGGCTTTGTTCTGCTTCCAGTCTCCTACGGCGCGGGCCGCCGGTCGACGAGTCCGAGCACCGGAAGAAGCCCCGCGGGCCGTTCCTCCGCCGGCAGGTGGTCCACGAAGTGGACGGCACAGCCCAGCTCAGCGGCGCCGCCGTCGGCCCGGCGGTCGTCGCCCACCATCAGCACCTCCCGCGGATCTCGGCCGAGTCCCTCGCACGCCGTCCGGAACAGCCGGGCATCGGGTTTCTGCACGCCGTGCTCGAACGACAGGGTGTACGTGTCGACCAGCTCCGCGAAGCCGTGGGCCCGGAAGACCGGGCGCAGGTCCCAGCCGATGTTGCTGACCACGCCGACGCCGATGCCCCGTTCGCGCAGGCCGCGCAGCACCTCTGCGGCGTCCGGGTAGGGGCTCCAGGCCCCCGGAGTCATATGGCGGTCGTAGAGGGCGTCGTACAGGGCCTCGTCCGGCAGGGGCACCTCGCGCGCCAGTCCTGTGTATGCCGCCCGGTGCCGGGCCGTGTCCGTGTCCCGCGCGGCCCACAGCTCGGCCAGATGATCGGGGATCCGCTCCGGGTGGGCGCCGCCCGGCAGTGCGCCGGCCGCCTCCAACCGCCGGGCGAAACCGTCGAGTTCCTCCTTGGGCAGGCAGGCCCCGTGCTCTCGCAGCACCGCGCGGAGCCAGCTGCCGGCCGACTCGATGCGAAAGAGCGTTCCGGAGAAGTCGAAGAGAACAGTCCTGATCGTCATGCCCCGGATCCTCGGCTGTTCAGTGACCGCGGGACAAGGCCACCCGCCCGTAGGAGGCCACGGCGAGAGCGACGACGCACACCCCGAGGAGCCAGCCGCCGACCACGTCGGAGGGCCAGTGGACCCCCAGATAGAGCCGGGTGAAGCCGACGCCGAGGACGGAGACGGCCGCGACGGCGACGCACCACATCCAGGCGCCCGCGGCCATGCCCCGCCGCCTGCAGAGCCAGAGCAGCAGCCCGCAGGTGACCACGGCGGTCATCGCGTGCCCGGACGGGAACGCCGCGTAGTGCGCCGAATCGACGGGGTCCGGCCACAGCGGCCGCTCCCGCCCGACGAGGGCCTTCATGCCCTGCTGGAGGCCCGCGCCGAGGACACTTGCGAGCGCCACCCACATCGCGAGGAGGCGTTCCCCGCGCAGCCACAGCCACACGACCGCCGCCGCGGCAAGCAGCCGCATGGCCCATGGGTCCCACACCCAGTCGGTCAGCACGCGGTTGACGTGCGTGAACGTCGGCTCCTGGACCGCGGAGGTATGCAGCGCGTCCACCACCGCACGGTCGAAGGAGACCAGCGGTGACCAGGTGACGGCGACCGCCGCAAGCAGCAGGGCGCTCAGCGCGGCGGTCACCGCACAGGTGCGCACGCACAGGGCGCTCGTCCTGGTCGCCCGTCGCGACCGGGCGGTGCGGGGGGAGGTGTCCTTGGTGTCGTGGGGGGCAGCGGGGTCCGTGGAGTGGGGGGAAGACATGAATAAATCCTGTCTTCTTCGTGGCCGTACGGCTATCCCAGCGCGCGCAGTCCCGGCACGAAGGCCACGAGCAGCGGAACCACCGGAACCAGAGCGGCGGCCGCCGTCAGCCGCAGCCGGCGGGCCGGAGTGAGCCGGGGCACCGGGGTCAGCAGCCTGTTCACGCGCTGCGGCAGTTGCGCTCCGGGCGTCGGGCAGGGGCCGAACACGCCCCGTTCCTCGTTCAGTTCGACCAGGGCCAGTGCGATCGTCAGCCGGCCGAAGCGCCGTGAGGCGACGTCGTCGGCCGCCAGCTCGACCAGCCGGTGCATCTCGTCACGGAAGGCGGCGAAGACCGGGATCTGCGGAAATCCGTTGGCCAGCGCGGCCGAGCAGTGCAGCAGCCAGTCGTGCCTGGCTCGTGCGTGGCCCTGCTCGTGCGCCAGCACCGCGTCGAGCTGGCGGCCCTTCAGCCGCCGCAACGCCGCGGTGGTGATGACCAGCTGCGGCGCGGCGCCCGGCAGCCACCACGCGTCGGGCCGCTCCGCCTCCAGGACCACCAGGGGCTCGCTTCCAGGGACCTCGTCCGGCATCAGGGGGGAGCGCACGAGCAGCTCGGCGCGCTGCCGCTTGCGCTGGACATGCGCCCGGTGGATCTCCCTCGCCAGCATGGCCCCGGTCCACACGCCGCCGCATGCCAGGATCACGGCGAGGGCGGCGGACCATGTCTCGTTCGCCCCGAGCGCGTACGCCTCGACCACCCCGTGCGGTGCGGATGCGAAGACAGGGCCGCGCACCAGCTGCCAGGCAGCGGCAGCGCTGAACGTCATGGAGAGCGCGAACGACAGCAGCACGGCGGCGACCACGCACTGCCAGACCCAGAGGGCAACGACGGGCTCGCGCTCCGGCCAGTCGGCACGCGACACGAGGCGCGGGGCGACGACGGCGGCCAGTGCGCCGAGCAGCAGCAGCGCGAGCGAGACCATCATGGAGGCAGCCTATGAGCGCGGAGCTACCTGCGGGTATGCCCGTGCGCGTCAAGTGACGCACGCCACGGCGGTACACACGCCGCCGCTCGCACGGGGCAGCACCCCGTCACAGGGCCAGCAGCATCACCAGCATGGCCGTCGCCATCGAGACCCGGCAGGCCGGCACCAACTCGGGCCGCGAACCGGCCGGATCCTCGACGGGGACCGTGCCGCCGCCCACCGGGGCGAGCGGCATGAGCCGGGGGCCGGAGAGGAGCACGTATCCGGCGAAGTAGAGGAGCAGCACGCCGGTGAGGAGCGGGACGCCGCCGGCCGTGTGCGCCCCGTGAGCGCCCGTGCCGCCCATCGCGGCCGCCATGTAGACCATCGCCACGCAACCGACGGCGTGGTGGAGATGACGCGCGCCGTGCCCGGCGGGCCGCACCGCGTGCACCGCCGCGGCGCCGAACACGACCGCGTACACCATCCAGTGCCAGGTCGGCGGGGTGAACACGGGGGCGGGCACGGCCATCGCCGCCATGCCGAGTCCCATCAGCGCCTCACCGCCTGCCACCTTTCTGTCCGGCGCTCGGCAACTGCGCATCCGGATCAGGCAGTACAGGCCGGTCGCGGTGCACAGCACCATGAGCAGCCAGCCGGACATCGCGGGTCCGTGCACGGCGTACCTCCCCCTTCGGCCGGCCTCGGCGGCGGCTGAGGAGTCGATGCCCACCTCCCGCCCGCGTACGCGAGCGCACGGGGGTACGGGGGAGTACACGGAGGCGCGAGGGGAGTGCGGCGAGCGCGCGAGAGCTCATGGCGGACCGGCTCGGGGCGTGTGCGCGGGGCCGGGTTACTCTCATGCCGACCGCACCCCGTTGGAACGGAGCCACTCCATGGACACCGCCCCGCCCAGGGACTCGGCCGAGCTCACCTACCGGTACGCCGCCGACGCCGACGTACCGGCGCTCGTCGCGCTGATCGAGTCGGCGTACCGCGGGGAGGCGAGCCGCGCGGGCTGGACCTCGGAGGCCGACATCCTCGGCGGGCAGCGCACCGATCCGCAGGGGGTGCGCGAGGTCATCACCGCCCCTGGCAGCCGTCTTATGGTCGTCGAACGGGACGGGGAGCCGGTGGCCTGCTGTCAGCTCGAGCATCGTGGCGAGGCCGCCTACTTCGGCATGTTCGCGGTCCGCCCGGACCTTCAGGGCGCCGGTCTGGGCCGCAGGATCATCGCAGAGGCGGAGCGTAGCGTGCGCGAGACCTGGGGCGTGGTGGCGATGCACATGACGGTGATCTCCGTGCGCGAGGACCTGATCGCCTGGTACGAGCGCCGCGGCTACCGCCGTACGGGCCGGATGACCCCCTTCCCGTACGGCGACGAGCGGTTCGGGATTCCCCGGCGCGACGATCTCGCCTTCGAGCTGCTGGTGAAGACCCTCGCCTGAGCGACCTGTCCCGGGCGCGCCCGCCGGTTCCACAGCGGTGCCGGCGAGCGCGGGTGCGGGCGGTGGTCAGGCCGTGAAACGGCCGGTGCGCCGGATCTCGGGGAAGTCCGTGGTCGCGCCGTCGAGCTCGAGGGCGCGCACCAGCCGCAGATGCTCCTGTGTGTTGACCACCCAGCCGATCACCCCCAGTCCCTCGGCGTGCGCGGCCTCGACGGTCTCCAGCGTCAGCCTGCGGATGTTCAGCGCCAGCGCTCGGGCGCCGACGGCCTTTGCCCGGTCCGTGATGTCGCCGCCCCAGCGGCTGGCGATCAGCACCGTGCGCACCCCGGGCACCAGCGCGGAAATCTCGGCGATCGCGTCGTCGTGGAACGAGGAGACCTCGACCCGGGGCACCAGATCGCGCCTGTGCATCACCTCGGCGAGGGCGCGCGCGGCGGCCACGTCCTTGATCTCCGCCTGGAGCGGGCACCGCACGGCGTCGAGAACCTCCTCGAACACCGGCACCTGCTCGCCGCCGCCCGCGTCGAGCTGACGCAGCTCGGCCAGCGTCATCTCGGCGATGGAGCCGCTTCCGTCGGTCGTGCGGTCCACGTCGGCGTCGTGCATGACGGCCAGCGCGCCGTCCTTGCTCAGATGCAGATCGAGTTCGATGGCGTCCATGCCGGCCTGCTCGGCGCGGACGAAGGAACGCAGGGTGTTCTCCGGCTCGACGCCCATGACCCCGCGATGACCGATGGTGAGGAAAGTCAAGATTCTCTCGCTTCCGTCGACGGCGGCTCCCGCGGGACGCAGCCCGACGCCCGGCGGTACCGAGGCAGCCTAACGGCCCCTCCCGGAGACGGAACCGCTCGCGCGCGGGGTGTCCGGAAGCCGCACACCGACGGCGTCAGCGGCCTGCGGACCGCGGCCTGTGGGATCGGGTCACCCGTGGGTGGGCGAGTCCTCCTGGAGCTTGACGTGGATGGACTCTTCGAGCCCTCATCGGACACCGATGCGGTCGTGATGCGCACCCGTCACCGCAAAAACTGCGGCGATCATGGGGGTAGGGCAGGATAATTTCCCTCACACTGACTTGTGAGGGAGAACCGCACATGGATACGGTGTCTTGACGCGAGGTTCTCCTGTGGAGGAAGTGACATGACGGAAATTCTTGTGCAGGACGTGGCTGCAAGGGGCATATCCCAGGCCGGCCCGGTGGTCGGCCATTCGAGCTGGACGTTGCTCAAGAATGCCGTCGAAGAGATCCGCCCCTGGCAGTCCAAGGACGGCTCGATCGACTTCGACGCTGACGGCGCTCCCTCCCGTACGGACGCCGAGGCCGCCGTGGAACGTGTGATCGGCGCGGTGGAGGACCTTTCCCCGCTGCTCCCGCACGACGCCGCTTACCACCGTGCCCTCGTCGCCGACCTGCGCAAGTGGGCCGACGCGGGCTTCGCGGTGCCTGACTTCCTGGACTCGCTGCTCGCCTTCCAGCCCGCCGCCTCCCGCGAGGACGGACTGCGGCACCTGGTCGTCTTCCCGATGTACACGCAGAACGGCAACCCCGACCGCAACCTCGAGGCGGTCGTCCTCCAGATGGTGTGGCCCGAGTGGCTCGCCGAGCTCGAGCGCACCCGCTACGACAACCCGCTCTTCTGCGGCATCACGTTCGAGGACTTCACCGCCGGCTACGACACCAACTCCGCGGTGCTCTTCCCCGAGACCATCGCCGTGCGTGAGGCGCCCGAGCGCTTCACCTGGGGCGGCATCTTCTGCGACCGCGAGGCGGCCCGTTTCCGCGCCGTCACGGAAGAGGCCGTGCGGGTGCTCGGTCTCGAACTGCCCGAGGACATCCGGGAGATGGTCGCGGACCAGAAGCGGTGCGAGCAGGCGTTCGTGCTCTGGGACATGGTCCACGACCGCACCCACAGCCACGGCGACCTGCCGTTCGACCCGTTCATGATCAAGCAGCGCCAGCCGTTCTGGATGTACGGCCTCGAGGAGCTGCGCTGCGACCTCACTGCCTTCAAGGAGGCCGTGAAGCTGGAGGCCGAGGGCAACCCGCACGGCCGTGACGTGCAGTACGCGGTGCTCTTCGACCGCATGTTCCGCTTCCCCGTGACCGGCGACCGGGTGCGCAACTACGACGGCCTCGGCGGCCAGCTGCTCTTTGCCTACCTGCACAAGCACGACGTCGTCCGCTGGACCGACAACACCCTGAAGATCGACTGGGAGCGTGCCCCGCACGTCACCAACCAGCTCTGCGGCGAGATCGAGAAGCTCTACCGCGAAGGTATCGACCGCCCGAAGCTGGTCCACTGGTTCGCCGCGTACGACCTGGTCTCCACCTACCTCGCCCCGCACCCCGGGTCGCGCTGGGCCAAGGGCCCCGACGCCCTCGATCTGACGCTGCCGCCTCGTAAGCTCGTGGATGACGTGCTTCCGGACGAGTTTCCGCTGAGCATGTTCTATGAGGCGCTCTCCAAGAAGCTGAAGAACGTGATCGCCTCCACCAAGGGGATCACCGCCGCTTCCGCTCCGGGGGCTGCCGCGTGAGCTCTCGAACCGAGGAGGCGACCAGCATGGACACCAACGGCAGTGGCGCCCTGGAGGGCGCGGTGATCGCGGTGGCCGGCGCGGCCGGTCCCGCCGGCCGGGCCACCCTGCTCCGGCTGGCCGAGGCGGGCGCCGTCGTCGTCGCCTCCGACGCCGACGCCCAGCGGCTCGCCGAAGCCGTGGACGCGGCCAGGTACGCCCACGGCGGAGCCACCGTCACCGGCGACACCGTCGATCTGCTCGACCTGGGCGCCGCCCGCGAGTGGGCCGACAAGACGGAGAAGGAGTTCGGCCGGATCGACGGACTGGTCCACCTCGTGGGCGGCTGGCGCGGCAGCGCCTCGTTCACCGAGAGCAACCCCGCCGACTGGGAGCTGCTGGAGAAGCTGCTGATCCGTACCGTCCAGAACACCTCGCTCGCCTTCCACGACGGTCTGCTGCGCAGCGACAAGGGCCGCTACCTGCTGATCAGTGCCGCCGGGGCGAGCAAGCCCACGGCGGGCAACGCGGCGTACGCGGCGTCCAAGGCCGCCGCGGAGGCGTGGACCCTGGCCCTCGCCGACTCGTTCCGCAAGGCGGGGGGCGAGCAGGGTCCGAAGGCCGCTGCTGCCATCCTGGTCGTCAAGGCACTGGTGCACGACGCCATGCGCGCCGAGCGTCCCAATGCGAAGTTCGCGGGCTTCACCGACGTGACGGAGTTGGCCGACGCCATCGCCGGAGTCTGGGGCCGCCCCGCACAGGAAGTGAATGGACAGCGTCTGTGGCTGACCCCCGAACCGTAAAGACCGACGCACGGCGCCACCACGACCCGTCCGTGCGCGGGTTCGCCAGCGACAACTACGCGGGTGCCCACCCGGAGATCCTGGCCGCGCTCGCTCTCGCCAACGGCGGCCACCAGGTCTCCTACGGCGAGGACGAGTACACCGACCACCTCCAGCGTGTCGTCCACAGCCACTTCGGCCCGACCGCCGAGGCCTTCCCGGTCTTCAACGGCACCGGAGCCAACGTGACCGCGCTCCAGGCGCTCACCGACCGCTGGGGTGCAGTGATCTGCGCCGAATCGGCCCACATCAATGTCGACGAGGGCGGCGCGCCGGAGCGCATGGGCGGGCTGAAGCTGCTGACCGTGCCCACGCCGGACGGCAAGCTCACGCCCGAGCTCATCGACCGGCAGGCGTGGGGATGGGACGACGAGCACCGGGCCATGCCGCAGGTGGTGTCGATCACCCAGAACACCGAGCTGGGCACCCTCTACACCGTGGACGAGATCCGCGCGATCGTCGCCCACGCCCACGGCCACGGCATGAAGGTCCATCTCGACGGGGCCCGGATAGCCAACGCCGCGGCGTCGCTGAACGTGCCCATGCGGGCCTTCACCAACGCCGTCGGCGTCGACGTCCTGTCCTTCGGCGGGACCAAGAACGGCATGCTCTTCGGTGAGGCGGTCGTCGTCCTCAACCCTGACGCGGTCAGCCACATGAAGCATCTCCGCAAGCTCTCCATGCAGCTCGCCTCGAAGATGCGTTTCGTCTCCGTGCAGTTTGAGGCGCTGCTCGCCAAGGACCTGTGGCTGCGCAACGCCCGGCACTCCAACGCCATGGCCCAGCGGCTCGCGGACGGAGTGCGCGCGGTGGACGGGGTGGAGATCCTCTACCCGGTGCAGGCGAACGCCGTCTTCGCGCGGCTGCCGCACGACGTCAGCGAGCGGCTGCAGAAGCGCTTCAGGTTCTACTTCTGGGACGAGGCGGCCGGCGACGTGCGTTGGATGTGCTCGTTCGACACCACGGAGGACGACGTGGACGCCTTCCTCCAGGCGCTGAAGGAAGAGATGGCGCGCCGGCCCTGAACCCGGCTTGAAAACTGCATAGATATACGACCGGCCGATAAGTCATTGACTGTCGGTCGGTCGTCTTTCTATGCTCCCCGGTCATGGAGCTCATCCAGCAAGACCCGGGACTGTCGGCCTACTTGGCGGCTGATGCTGCCATCGACCACGGCCATCCGGTCGTTCGCGAGGTCGCTGCCGAGCTGGCGCGCCAAGCTGCTGATTCATACGTATACGCCCAGGCCGCTTACGAGTACGTCCGTGACGCCGTACCGCACTCGCATGACACGGGCGACCCCCGGGTCACCTGGCGCGCCTCCGACGTGCTGCGGCAGCGCACCGGCATCTGCTACGCCAAGTCCCATGCCCTGGCCGCCCTGCTGCGCGCCGAGGACATCCCGGCGGCCTTGTGCTATCAGCGGCTGGAGGGGGTGGTGCACGGCCTGGTGGCGGTGCGCTTCCACGGGGCCTGGCACCGTCAGGACCCCAGGGGTGGCCGGCCCGGTGGGTCCGTGCCGTTCTCGCTGACGGGGGAGCGGCTGCCGTACACCCCGCGATCTGAGTCCAGTGACATGGACTACCCGGTACTCTATGCTGCACCGCACCCCGTGGTCCTGGAAGCGCTCCAAAAGGCTCCCGACCGGGAACGTCTGTGGAAGGCGCTCCCGGCCACCCTCTGAGAAGTTCGAGGCAAGCAGGCGATGACACTCCGGCTCACCGTGTCCCACGACGTACGCGCAATCGCGCCCGGATTCACCCATGTCGCCGTCGAGGCGAACGGGCTCACCAACGGTCCCAGCAACGAGGGGAGTTCGGCGCTCCTTGACGAGGCCACCCGCCGACTCATGAGCCGCCTCGACGGGTGCGCGCCCCACGAGGACCCCGGCATGGCCGCGTGGCGCGAGGCCTACACGGCGTTCGGTGCCAAGCCGTCCCGGACCCGCAACTCGGCGGAGGCGCTGGCCAGGAGGGCGCTCGCGGACGGCGGGCTGCCCCGGATCAACGTCCTGGTCGACGTCTACAACGCCATCAGCGTGGCGCACCTGATCCCCGTCGGCGGCGAGGACACCGACCGGATCAAGGGCGGCATGAGGCTCGTCAGGGCCACAGGGCAGGAGCCGTTCGTCACCGTGGCGGGCGGCGAGGAGATCGTCGAACACCCGGAACCCGGCGAAGTCGTCTGGCGCGACGACGAAGGCGTCACCTGCCGTCGCTGGAACTGGCGCCAGGGAATGCGCACCCGGCTCACGGAGGACTCGGTGAACGCCCTGTTCCTCCTCGAGGGCATGGGTCCCCTGGCGGGCGGCCAGGTGGCGGCCGCAGGGGAGGAACTCGCCGAGTCGCTGGAGAAGTTGAGCCCTGGGGTGCGCATCACCGTCCATGACCCGCTCCAGTAGTGTCTTGCGAAATTGTTCATCGCTGAACCAGGGGGCTTCGGCCCAGGCGATGCCGGGTCGCACACCCGTGACCGATCCGATCGCCGGCGCCGCGCCGTGTCCGTGCTCGAATCGAGCACGCCTTCGCCCGTACGAATACCTGGAAGATGCTGCGCGACTGTCGTCCCAAGGGTGAAGGCGTGCACCACGCCATGAGCGGCATCGCCCACCTGCACTCCCTCGCCCTCGCCGGATGGACGAGGGTGCCGTACGGCGACCGACCTGGCCCATGCTGATTCGAAGACCGGGCTCGGGACAGGTCTCAGCCTCCGAAGCGGAGCTTGTACTGCGCCTTGCCGTTCGGGAAGTCGTCCAGCGTCCCGCCGCCCCAGTCATGGTTGAAATACGCCTGATACTTGGAGTCCTGGACCAGCTCGGCCATCCGGTCGATGAAATAGGGCGAGTCGCCGCCCCCCGCATAGACGTCACCCTTCAGGTACAGGCCCCATTCCGGGTAGGACTTGGGCTTGTTGTGGGCGGCGGCAAATGCCTTGAACTCGTTCACTCCCATGGCGGTGGTGAGGGTGTGGTTCCACCGCTGAGCCGGCGTAGCGCCCGGGTGCTGCCACCACACGTCGTAGATGTTCAATCCAACTATGTCGACATAGGAGTCGCCGGGGTACAGCGTCTCGAACGACGTGACCTTGCCCGATGGGCCGACGGCCATGTTGTAGTCGAACTGGAAAGCCGCTCCGGTACGAGCTCGCATAAGAGAGACCACGCGTCGGAACATGGCCCTATAAGCTGCTGGATCGTCAGTGCCCTGCCATGGTCCGATGATCTTGTTATTACCCTCGTACCCGAGGCGTACGACCGAGTTGCCCAAGCCGTTCTTGATCATCAGGTCGGCGAGGCCCTGAAACTGGCTGTCGTACTTACCGGCGAGCCCGTCGGCGAAATTGCCGCCCTTCGGCAGCATATGCAGCCCGAGTACGAACTGCCGACCGGCTTCGGCCTTCTTCCAGTCGCCCCAGTACTTGAACGCGTACTGGTTCCACTTGGTGTTCTCGGACGGGTCCGCATAGTCGGTCGCGTGGACCTGTGACCGGCTGAGCCAGGTCCGGAAGTTGTTCAGGTCATCGGTTTTCCCGGGGCCGACATAGACACCCAGGTGCGAGGAGGTGGCGACACCCTCGGACGGCACTGCCATGAGCGAAAGAGTAGCCGCCGCCATGGCCACTGTCGTTACCAGCCTGCGCTTCATCCTTGGCCTTCCTCACTCACTCGCCGACCTACCGACCAGGCTTCCTGTAATGCGCTACGCCTGAGCCACCCGGGCCTCCCCGCGGCCCCGTCATTCTTAGGAGAGCCTGACGCGCAGGGCAACAAAAGATCGCTACGAAGGGACTTCGTAGGCGAGAGAGGTCTTGCTTACGGACCTGCGGCATGCTGTCCGGTCCCAGGGTTTCGCGGAAGGAATCCATCTCGCCGCCGAAGCGCCTTCATCGCATGGCGGGCGGCGGAATGGCGGGCGGGTCGAATGCCGCGTCGCCACTCGCAGGGCATGTCCGCTATGGGCGCCTTGTCCGGATGTGTGCCAGGGATCTGCTGCTAACGGGCATCGTTGGAGCGGAACGCGCGATGGCTCATGTCACATCGCCCAAGAGTCCGGAGCCGTATGTGGCCGGCAGGGCCGTGGAGAGTCCGTCGGCTGATCGCGGGGCCCGGTGTGCCCACCCGGCCCGCCGGGGCCGGGCGCATCCAGCGCGTCAGACGCGGTCGACGTGCCGGACCGGGAGCCGCAGTGTCGTTCGGCGCCGGCGGCAACTGATCGGATTCGGCCATGCAGGCCTCTTGACGGCTGGCCGAAACCCGCCAGTAATATGCGCTCACCCGGCAGAGCACCTGTGCCCTGCGGCCTGCGGAAACCCGCTCATCCGCTGCTCGGTCGCTCCCGCAATCCGGGAGCCGCTCCTCGTGCGTCGACGGACCTCTCTCGCTTTTACGCCATGCCGTTCCCAACGGCAGGCACCCATTCGTTCGTCCCCACCCGACGTGAGGTCTCATGAACAAGATCCTCGGCGCCGCCGTGCCTGCTGCCGCCCTGCTCCTCGTGGTCGGCCAGGCGCCGGCCGACGCGGCCGCTCCGTCCGGCTACCGCCCGTCGAGCAATCCGATCATCTTCGTCCACGGCTACAACTCCAGCGGTTCCATCTGGAACACCATGGCCGACCGTTTCCAGAACGACGGGTGGCCCGTCAGCCATGTGAAACAGTGGAGTTACGACTGGCGCCAGTCCAACGCGACCACGGCGCACCAGCTCGCGGGCGAAATCGACAGCCTTCTCGCCGCCACCGGAGCCTCACAGGTCGACGTCATCACGCACTCCATGGGTGGGCTTTCCTCCCGCCACTACGCGAAGAACCTCGGCGGCAGTTCGAAGATCGACGCCTGGGTGTCCCTCGCGGGCCCCAACCACGGCACGGACTGGGCCAATTCCTGCATCGACGCGTCGTGTGTCGAGATGCGCATCGGTTCCGCTTTCCTGGCCGACCTCAACTCGGGGGACGAGACGCCGGGCACCCCCCGCTACGCCACCTGGTGGTCCCCGTGCGACACGATCATCAACCCTGACAGCAGTGTGTCCCTGTCCGGAGCGGCCAACACCAGGACGGCATGCCTGGGCCACAACGCTGTCACGACGGACAGCACCGTCTACGCCCAGACGCGGGACATGGTCAACAGCTAGGGCCTCTCGTTCGGATCAGGCTGGGACGACGCGGCGAGCGTCCGTGCCGGACCCCGCTCCCTGATCCAGCCTGATCCGAACGGAAGACCCCAGTACTGCGGTGAGATCCCGTGTGCGTACCAAGGGCTCCTGCCCGATCGGGCAGGCTCAGTGCGCCTCGCGGACCTCGGCGGCCGTGGGGGCCGTGCCGCCGAGGTGGGCGGGCACCCACCAGGTGTCGGCCGCGTCCCTGGGGCGTACGGGGTAGGCGCGCTGCGCGGCCTCGAGCAGTTCCTGGACACGCTCGCGCAGCCGCCGGGTGATCGCTCCCGCGTACTGGTCGGCGGGCGCCTCGAGGGGCTCGCCGACGCGGATGGTCACAGGGATGTGGGAGCGTTTGAAGTTGCGCGGCCGGCCCTTGGTCCACAGCCGCTGCGTACCCCACAGCGCCATCGGGATCAGCGGGACGCCCGCCTCCTGCGCGAGTCGCGCCGCACCCGACTTGAACGACTTGAGCGTGAACGACTGGGAGATCGTCGCCTCGGGGAAGACGCCCACGATCTCGCCCGAGCGCAGCGAGTCCAGCGCGTGCGTGTACGCCGCCTCGCCCTGCTTGCGGTCCACGGGGATGTGCTTCATGCCCCGCATCAGCGGGCCGGAGACCTTGTGGCGGAAGACCGAGTCCTTCGCCATGAAACGCACCAGGCGCTTCTGCGGCAGGGCCCCGAGGCCGGTGAAGATGAAGTCCAGATAGCTGATGTGATTGCTGACCAGCACCGCTCCGCCCGTGCGCGGAATGTTCTCCGACCCCTGAGTGTCGATCTTCAGGTCGAGCGCCTTGAACATCGTGAGAGCGGCGCCGATGACCGGCCGATAGACGAGCTCTGCCATGGGGGGAGGACCCTTTCGTCACGCCCGGGGAGGGTTCGCCCGGTTGGAAGTTACGCAGCCGTAGGTTTTCGGCTTTGGGCCGATCGTGCCCCATGTGCGCCGTGCTGACCAGTCCTGGACGCCCGCGGGCGCGAGATTCTCGTCACTCCACGGACGGGAACCCGGCCACCGGCGACGGCCTGCGGGAATCCCCGCCGGGTGGGGAACGCTGCATCTGGGGGAAGTGGATGCATGGAGCACGGCGGAAGGCGGAGAAGGTGCGGGGACAGGACACGGAACGACGGCTGGGCGCACCGGAGCTGGGCCGACCGCCGGGTGAGCGCGCCACCCTCGTCCAGTTCTCCACCGCCTTCTGCCAGCCCTGCCGGGCCACCCGGCGCATCCTCGCCGACGTCGCCGCGATGGTCGGCGGAGTGGTCCATGTCGAGATCGACGCCGAGGACCAACTCGCCCTGGTGCGCGAACTCGGCATCGAGAGCACGCCGACCGTGCTGGTCCTCGACGCCGACGGACGGATCGTCACCAGGGCGTCCGGCACGCCCCGCAAGGCCGATGTCATCGCCGCACTGGGGCGGGCGATATGACGCCCGTGACCCTGGTCGCACCTTCCGGTGCGCACTTGACTGTGCACGCCATGTATCGACAGGCTGGCTTCCGTGCATCCAGAACTCCTTCTCGACGGGCGGGTTCATGCCGATCTCTCCCGTGACGCGAGCGCTCGCTGTCAGGCTGCCCGTGCAGCCGCAGTCGCATAGCCCGCTCCCCAAGAAGGAACACTCGATGACGGCCTCGCCCGATCTCGGCGCCGCTCAGCTCGCCTCTCCCGACCTCTTGCGCTCGGTCTTCCGGCAGCACGCCGCGGGTGTCGCGGTGATCACCGCTGCGGGCCCGCGTCCGGTCGGATTCACCGCGACCTCGCTCACCTCCGTCGCGGCCGAGCCGCCGCTGATCTCGTTCGGTGTGGGCACCGGCTCCTCCAGTTGGCCCGTCGTCGCGGAGGCCGGACATGTCGGCGTGCACATACTCGGCGAGCACCAGCGCGAGCTGGCCGCCACCTTCGCCCGCAGCGGCGCCGACCGCTTCGCGCCGCCGACGAGCTGGCGCGCGGGTCCGGAAGGTGTCCCCGTGCTGGACGGTGTGCTTGCCTGGATGGTGTGCCGTGTCGTGGCCCGGGTGCCCGCGGGTGACCATCGCATCGTGATCGCCGAGGTGGTCGTCGGGGATCCGGCGGGCGGCGGCCGGCCACTTCTGTACCACCAGGGACGCTTCACCGCTCTGCGGGAGTGAACTGGCGGAGGCGGCGGACGCTCCGTTGTCAAGGTCACAGTGCAAAGCGCTTGCTTAGCGGGAACACACTGGGTGTACTGACGAGTAATATTTCGTTCGGAGCGCGGCCCGCCCCGACCGGGATCCGCCCCATCGGACGCCTATGCTGCGTTCACAAGGCAGTCCAGTAGAGACGATGCAGTAGGAGAGCCGGCGTGAGCCTGAGGATCGTTGTCTGTGTGAAGTACGTGCCCGACGCCACCGGCGACCGGCACTTCGCCGATGACCTGACCGTCGACCGCGACGACGTCGACGGCCTGCTGTCGGAGCTGGATGAGTACGCGGTCGAGCAGGCGCTGCAGATCGCGGACGAGGCGGACGACGCCGAGGTCACCGTGCTGACCGTCGGCCCCGAGGACGCGAAGGACGCGCTGCGCAAGGCGCTGTCCATGGGTGCCGACAAGGCCGTCCACGTCGAGGACGACGACCTGCACGGCTCCGACGTCATGGGCACCTCGCTGGTGCTCGCGAAGGCGATCGAGAAGACCGGTTACGACCTGGTCATCTGCGGCATGGCCTCCACCGACGGCACCATGGGCGTGCTGCCGGCGATCCTCGCCGAGCGTCTGGGTGTCCCGCAGGTCACCCTGCTCTCCGAGGTCTCCGTCGAGGACGGCACCGTGAAGGGCCGCCGTGACGGCGACACCGCCAGCGAGCAGCTCGAGGCGTCCCTGCCCGCCGTCGTGTCCGTGACGGACCAGTCGGGCGAGGCCCGCTACCCGTCCTTCAAGGGCATCATGGCCGCCAAGAAGAAGCCGGTGGAGTCCCTGGACCTCGAGGACCTCGAGATCGACGCGGAAGAGGTCGGCCTCGAGGGCGCCTGGACCAAGGTCGACTCGGCCGCGGAGCGTCCGGCCCGCACCGCCGGCACGATCGTCAAGGACGAGGGCGAGGGCGGCAAGCAGCTCGCGGAGTTCCTCGCGAGCCAGAAGTTCATCTAGAGGCTTCGGCCCTCTACCGCCCCCTTCATACTTCGCAAGCAGGAGAGAAGAAGTCCCATGGCTGAAGTTCTCGTCTACGTCGACCACGTGGACGGCGCCGTCCGCAAGCCCACCCTGGAGCTGCTGACGCTGGCCCGCCGCATCGGCGAGCCCGTCGCCGTCGCTCTCGGCTCCGGTGCCGAGAACACCGCCGCCGCGCTCGCCGAGCACGGCGCGGTGAAGGTCCTCACGGCCGACGCCCCCGAGTTCGCCGAGTACCTGGTCGTCCCGAAGGTGGACGCGCTGCAGGCCGCGTACGAGGCGCTCTCCCCGGTCGCCGTGCTCGTCCCGTCCTCCGCCGAGGGCAAGGAGATCGCCGCCCGCCTCGCGGTCCGTATCGGCTCCGGCATCATCACCGACGCCGTCGACCTCGAGGCCGGCGACGAGGGCCCGGTCGCGACGCAGTCCGCGTTCGCCGCGTCCTTCACCACCAAGTCCCGCATCACCAAGGGCACCCCGGTCATCACGGTCAAGCCGAACTCGGCCGCCGTCGAGGCCGCCCCGGCCGCCGGCGCCGTCGAGGCGCTGACCGTGTCGTTCTCCGATCAGGCCACGGGCACCAAGGTCGTCTCCCGCACCCCGCGTGAGTCGACCGGTCGCCCGGAGCTGACCGAGGCCGCGATCGTCGTCTCCGGCGGCCGTGGCGTCAACGGCGCCGAGAACTTCGCGATCATCGAGGCGCTCGCCGACTCCCTCGGTGCCGCCGTGGGCGCCTCGCGCGCCGCCGTCGACGCCGGCTGGTACCCGCACACCAACCAGGTCGGCCAGACCGGCAAGTCCGTGTCGCCGCAGCTGTACATCGCCTCCGGCATCTCCGGCGCGATCCAGCACCGCGCCGGCATGCAGACCTCGAAGACCATCGTGGCCATCAACAAGGACGCCGAGGCTCCGATCTTCGACCTGGTCGACTACGGCGTGGTCGGCGACCTCTTCGAGGTCGTCCCGCAGCTGACCGAAGAGGTCAAGACCCGCAAGGGCTGATCCGCAGGTTGTCTTCCGGCCCGGGGCCGCGCGGTGTTCGCCACCGCGCGGCCCCGGCCCGTTCCGGGGGACCATTGACGCAGATCACGGCCGCCCATTAACTTCATTCAACAGAATGTTGAATCCGTGATGCGGAAACCACGGATCCCGAAGTGTGCGGAGGGTGTGGGAATGGGTCAGCAGGAGAAGGTGGCGACGAGCCTCGCGGGCGCGGTCAGCGAGGGCATCAGCGCCTCCCTGGCGACGGTGGACGCGGAACTCGCCCGCCGCTACCCCGGGGATCCGGGCACCCGCCAGCCCGTCCACACCGTCTACGTCCCGGGCAACGACTTCGCCGCCGGCACGATCCGCTCGTGGGGCGACCAGGCACTCACCGCACTCGACGAGCACGCGCCCGACGCCCGCACCTTCGCGGGCGTCCTCGGCCTCACGGACGAACTCGCGGAGCCCGTGTACACGCGCGTTCGCGCCAAGCTGGAGCGCGAGCCGATCGAGGACCTGCGTGTCGACTTCGAGGACGGCTACACGGGGGCCGGTGGGGCCGATGAAGACGCAGCCGCCGCACGCGCCGCGCGGCTGATCTCCGAGGCGTACGAACAGGGCACCGCCGCCCCGTACATGGGCATCCGGATGAAGTGCATGGAGGCCGCCGTACGCGACCGGGGCATCCGCACCCTCGACATCTTCCTCACCGGCCTGATGGAACGCGGAGGACTGCCCGACGGGCTCGTCCTGACCCTGCCCAAGGTCACCTACACCGAGCAGGTCACCGCCATGGTGCGACTCGTCGAGGAGTTCGAGAAGGCGCGCGGCCTGGAACCCGGCCGCATCGGCTTCGAGATCCAGATCGAGACGAGCCAGTCGATCCTCGGCGCCGACGGGACCGCCACCGTCGCCCGCATGATCGACGCGGCCGAGGGACGGGCCACCGGACTCCATTACGGCACCTTCGACTACAGCGCCTGCCTCGGCGTCAGCGCGGCCTACCAGTCCAGCGACCACCCCGCCGCCGACCACGCCAAGGCCGTCATGCAGGTGGCCGCAGCCGGCACCGGGGTACGTGTGTGCGACGGGTCCACCAACGTGCTGCCCGTCGGACCGACCGAGAAGGTCCACGACGCCTGGCGGCTCCACTACGGCCTCACCCGTCGTGCCCTCGGTCGCGCCTACTACCAGGGCTGGGACATGCACCCCGGCCACCTTCCCACCCGGTACGCCGCCGTGTTCGCGTTCTACCGCGAGGGCTTCGAGCAGGCAGCGGCGCGCCTCGCCGCCTACGCCGGCCACGTCGGCGGCGACGTCATGGACGAACCCGCCACCGCCAAGGCGCTCAGCTCCTACCTGCTGCGCGGCATCGACTGCGGAGCCCTCGACGAGGCGGAGGTCACCCGACTGACCGCCCTCGACCGCGCCGGTCTCGACAGCTTCGCCCGGCCGCGGCGCGGCGACCTGACCGCCACAGCCGGATAACACCCGGCCTCGGCACCGCGCTGGCCCCTCTAGTCTGTGATCCGTCACTTCCGGAGCGAGGAGCGGGGCAGCGGTGTCAACGGGGGAGAACGAGCGGCTGGCCGGGCGC
Organism: Streptomyces sp. WAC00040; assembly: GCF_056835925.1. Taxonomy (NCBI): domain Bacteria; kingdom Bacillati; phylum Actinomycetota; class Actinomycetes; order Kitasatosporales; family Streptomycetaceae; genus Streptomyces; species Streptomyces sp. WAC00040. Next base: position 349,956 of record NZ_JAKQZE010000003.1, on the reverse strand, counting down.
TACCGGCTGGTCGAACAACTGGGCCGCGGCGGCATGGGCGTCGTCTGGCGGGCGGTCGACGAGGTGCTCGGGCGCGAGGTCGCCGTCAAGGAACTGCGCACGTACACCGACTCGTCGGCGCCCGAACTGGCCGACCTGACCGTGCGGATGCAGCGCGAGGCGCGGGCCGCCGCCCGCGTCCGGCATACCGGGGTCGTCGCCGTCCACGACGTCGCGGAGCACGAGGGCCGGCCGGTCATCGTGATGGAACTCGTCGACGGCCCCTCGCTCGACGACGTGCTGAACACCCGCGGCGTGATGGACCCGAGAGAGGCGGCCGGCATCGGCGCGAGGGTCCTCGAGGCGCTCGCCGCCGCGCACCGCGCCGGCGTGCTGCACCGGGACGTCAAGCCCGGCAACGTCCTGCTGGACCGCTCCGGCCGTATCGTGCTCACCGACTTCGGCATCGCGGCCATGGACGATCCCGGCGACGGTTTCACGTCCCGTCTCACCCGCAGCGGCGAGATCGTCGGCTCCCTCGACTACCTGGCACCCGAGCGTGCCCAGGGCCACGATCCGGGCCCGGCCTCCGACGTGTGGGCGCTCGGCGCCACCCTGTACGCGGCGGTCGAGGGTTCGTCGCCGTTCCGCCGCACTTCCACCTGGTCGACGCTCACCGCGATCGTCGTCGAGCCGCTGCCGGAGTCCCGGCGCGCCGGTCCGCTCGGGCCGGTACTGCGGCAGTTGATGCAGAAGGATCCGGCGCAGCGGCCGGACGCCGAAGCCGCGGCGCGGATGCTGTCGGCCGTCGCAGCCGGTGAGGATCCCGCCGGACACACGGCGCCGCTCGTGCCCCCGCCGGACGGACCGCGGGAACAGGCGCCGCCCAGGATCCCGACCGTGCTCGACGCGGCGCCGTACCAGCCGCAGGGCTTCGGCCCTGCGGAGTCCGGGCCTGTCGCGGGCGGTGCGGTGCCCGGATCCGAGGCGGCGTACGGGCCGCCGGGACCCGGTTCCGCAGGCAGTGCGATGCCCGGCCTCGGGGAGTCGTACGGTCAGTCGGCAGCCGGCTCACCGGTGGCGGGTGCCGCCGGATCCGCGGAGCCCTTCGGACGTACCGACGGGCGGCCGGTCCGGCCCGGTCGCGGCAAGGTGATGATCGCCGCTGCCCTCGCCGCGGTCCTGCTCGCAGGCGGCGGCGTGACATACGGGCTCGTCGGCAACGACGGCAGCAGCATCGGCGGCGGACTCGCGGGCGGCGAGGCCGCGGGCCCCTCCGCCGCAGCGGGCCCATCCGGTGACACGCCGGGCACCAGCCCGGCGGGGGAGCGGTCCCCGACCACCGGCAGCGAGACCGACGACAAGGGCAGGGACAGGAGGAAGTCACCGTCGCCTTCCTCGAAAGCGCCCGTGCCGGGCGCCTCGGCGGCCGGATCGGAGTCCGGAGGATCGACCGGCGGCAGCGGGAGCGACGGGGCCGGCGGCTCCGAAGGCGCCGCGTCCCCGGGTTCCACGGGCGGTTCCACCGCAGGGAGTTCGACCGGAGGGGCCGGTACGACGGGCGGCGGCGACGCGGAGCCCGCGCCGGCGTGCCACGCGATCGGCGCCGGCAAGTACAACTGCCAGGTGTGGAAGACCGCGCACTCCTACAACGACGGCGGCGCCCAGGTCGGTGTCCTGAACGCGGGCATCAACTACTTCTACTGCCAGGCGAACCTCGGCCGCCGTGAGACCTCCGGCGAGTGGACCAATGTCTGGTGGGCCAGGACTGACGACGACAGCGGCAACCGCAACGTCTGGGTGAGCGACGTCTACGTCCAGGGCGGTGCCAACGACGATCCGGTACCGGGCCTACCCGTCTGCTGACCCCCTGCCGTCCCCCGGGCCCGCCCGGTCAGGACGGCGGCGGGATCTCGCCGGAGCCGCGCGGCACGAGCACCGTCTCCAGTGCCACCTGGACCGGCTCGTCGTTCACGCCGTCGAGCCTGCGGAACAGCCGCTCCGCCGCGGTGCGCCCCAGCGCCGCGGCGTCCTGGGCTATGACCGTGATCCCGAGCAGGTCCGCGAGCTCGATGTCGTCGAACCCGACGAGGGCGACGCGCTGGTCGTGCCCGGCGAGGACCCGTACGGCGGTCACCGTCACCCGGTTGTTTCCGGCGAAGACAGCGGTGACCGGCTCCGGGCCCGCCAGCACCGACTTCACGGCATCCTGGACCCGCTCGGGAGCCGTCGAGCCGAGGGCCACCCACGAGTCGTCGATCACCAGACCCGCGTCCTCCATGGCGGCCCGGTAGCCGCGCAGCCGCTCCACGGCGGTGTGGATGCGCGGCTGGTCGCCGATGAAGGCGATACGGCGGTGGCCGTGGGCGATCAGATGCGCCACACCGGCCCGCGCGCCCCCGAAGCTGTCGGACAGCACCACGTCCGCGTCGATCCGGCCCGGCGGACGGTCGACGAACACCGTGGCCACGCCCGCCTTCATCTCCGGCTCCAGATAGCGGTGGTCGTCGCCCGCCGGAATCACGATCAGGCCGTCCACCCGGCGCGCGCACAGGGCCAGCGCCAATTCCTGCTCCCGCTCCGGGTCCTCGGCGCTGGAACCGTTGATGAGCAGCGCCCCGTGGGCCCGCGCGACCTCCTCGACCGCGCGGCTCAGCGGACCGTAGAACGGGTCGGCGAGATCCTCCAGAACGAGGCCGATCGAGGCGGTACGGCCCTTGCGCAGCACACGCGCGCTGTCGTTGCGGCGGAACCCGAGGGACTCGATCGCCTCCTGCACCCGGCGCTCCGTGTCCGGCGTGACACCCGGCTCGCCGTTGACCACCCGCGACACCGTCTTCAGCCCGACACCGGCCCGTGCCGCCACGTCCTTCATCGTGGGCCGGTTCCCGTAGCGGGGCTCGGGGCCGCGGGGGCCGCCCGGAGGCGTCGGGGGACGGGTCGAATCGGCCACAGTGCGCTGTCCTTATGGGTCTGGCGGTCACGTTCTTCGTATTTGTAGCGTGTGGCGTCGAGCATAGGCCCTGGACAACGTTGTCAGGGGAATGGAGACTGTTATGGAAACCGCAGGTCCGACAGCTCCCGGGGGATCCCGTACCGATGCATAACAGCCTCGTCGCCGCTCTCGACATCGGCGGCACCAAGATCGCCGGCGCGCTGGTGGACGGCAACGGCGCGATTCTCCACCGCGCCCAGCGCCCCACCCCCGCCCACGACGACGGCGAGACGGTGATGCACGCGGTCGAGAACGTCCTGGCCGAGCTGACGGCCTCACCGCTGTGGGCCCCTGCCACGGCGCTCGGCATCGGCAGCGCCGGCCCGGTCGACGCCTCCGCCGGTACGGTCAGCCCCGTCAACGTGCCCGGATGGCGTGAATTCCCCCTCGTCGAGCGGGTGTCGCACGCCGTCGGCCGCCACCTGCCCATCACCCTCGTCGGCGACGGCGTGGCCATGACCGCCGCCGAACACTGGCAGGGCGCCGCACGCGGCTACGACAACGCGCTGTGCCTGGTCGTCTCCACCGGCGTCGGCGGCGGCCTGGTGCTCGGCGGCAAGCCGCACGCCGGACCGACGGGCAACGCCGGGCACATCGGCCACATCAGCGTCGACCTCGACGGCGACCTGTGCCCCTGCGGCGGGCGCGGCTGCGTCGAACGCATCGCCAGTGGACCCAACATCGCCCGCCGGGCTCTCGAGAACGGCTGGCGGCCCGGTCCCGGCGCAGACACGTCCGCCGCAGCCGTCGCGGAGGCGGCGCGCGCCGGCGACCCCGTCGCCACCGCCTCGTACGAACGCGCCGCCCAGGCGCTCGCCGCCGGGATCGCCGCCGCCGCCACGCTCGTCGAGATCGAGATCGCCGTGGTCGGAGGGGGAGTGGCCGGGGCGGGCGACGTCCTGTTCGGCCCGCTGCGGCGTGCGCTGCGCGACTACGCCGCGCTCTCCTTCGTCCAGCGGCTGACCGTCGTGCCTGCGATGACCGGCACGGACGCCGGGCTGGTGGGCGCGGCGGCAGCGGCGATGCTGGGGCGGGGGGAGGCGGCGGTGCCGGCGGGGCGTGGCTGAGTGGGGGTGGTCCGGTAGGGGGTGACGTCCCTGCGGGGCGTGTCGCCCCTTCGGGGGCGGCCGGGCAGGTGGTGCGCCTCGCGGGGCTTGGCTTGTGTCGTCCTTGCATGGCATGGCCCCGGTGAGGGGGCGTTGCGATCCTGCGGGGGAGGGGTGCCCCGCCCCTCCCCGCCGGACGGGCTCTTGTCTCTCACCGCGGACGACCTGCTGCTCCAGCAGGTCGTCGTCACCCCGCCGTGCGTGCTGTTCCACCGCGTCCCGCTGCCCTACCGGATGTCCGACTCGATGACGATGCTCGACTCGTAATGGGCCGTGTTGCTCGTGCAGACCGGCTTCCGGGCCGGGTCCTACGTCTTTGTTCTCGCCAACTTCATGCGCACCCTGCCGCAGGAGATCCTCGAGGCGGCGACCGTGGACGGCGCGGGCGTGTGGACCCGGTACGGGCGGGTCACGCTGCCGCTGTGCCGGCCCGCGCTCGCGGCGCTGGGCACGCTGCAGTTCACCTGGATGTACAACGACTTCCTGGGGGCGCTGGTCCTCGTCTCCTGGAGTCCGTGAAGAACTGGCCGCGCAGGTTGTTCAGTGCCGAGGTGATGGGCAGCTTGTCGCCGTCGTCGTCTTCCTGCTGCTCCAGCGCAACTTCATCGCCGGGCTCACGCTTGGCTCCACCAAGGGCTGAGCCCCGACGGCCGTCACCAGTCCCGCTCCGAGCTCTGCTGCTGCGGCACCACGACCAGGAACGCGTCCGAGTCCAGGTCCATCACGACTTCCGCGGCCAGACCCTCGTTCCTGCGGTGGCGGGCGTACTCCTCCGCCTGCCGACTGCCCCGCGGATCACCCGCCGGGAACTTCTCCAACACTGTGCGGCGCATGACGCACTCCCTCGTCTCTCCCGCTCCAACGACGGTCCCCGGCAGGTGTCACGGCCCGGCCACAGTTGGAGTGCCTGACCGGCCAACCGGTTCCGGTACCGCGTTTGCGTGGCAGGGTGTTGCGGGCAATCCACTGTGGGCTACGGAAGAGGGGGACCCGTGATCGTCTGGATCAACGGTGCGTTCGGAGCGGGCAAGAGCAGTACCGCACGCGAACTGATCGACCTGATCCCGAACAGCACTCTGTTCGACCCCGAACTGATCGGCGCGGGCATGCGCCACCTACTGCCGGCCAAGCGGCTGGCCGAGGTGGGTGACTACCAGGACCTGCCCATCTGGCGGCGGCTCGTGGTCGACACGGCGGCCGCCCTGCTGGCCGAGCTGGGCGGCGTGCTGGTGGTGCCCATGACCCTGCTGCGCCAGGACTACCGTGACGAGATCTTCGGTGGCCTCGCCGCTCGCCGGATAGCGGTGCGGCATGTGCTGCTGGCACCTGCTGAAACGATTTTGCGCGAGCGGATAGCCGCCCGTGAAGCATTCCCGGGCGACGCGGAGGAGAGCGAACGCGTCCGCCGGTGGGCCGTCGGCAACATCGAGCGCTATCAGGCCGCGCTCGACTGGCTCGCGGGCGACGCGCACGTGATAGACAACAGCCGCGTCGGCGCCCGGGCGGTCGCCGCAGCCGTCGCCGAAGCCGTACGCACGGGCGCGGCACCGGTCAGCGATATCGTCCAGACGCCCGAACCCGAGGCCGAGACCCTCGCCGCCGGTGTACTGCTCTTCGACGCACACGAGCGTGTGCTCCTCGTCGACCCGACCTACAAGCCGGGCTGGGAGTTCCCCGGCGGCGTCGTGGAGAGCGGCGAGGCACCCGCCCGCGCGGGTATGCGGGAGGTCGCGGAGGAACTCGGCATCGAACTGGCCGAGGTGCCCAGGCTGCTCGTCGTCGACTGGGAGCCGCCCAAGCCGCCCGGCTACGGCGGACTGCGGCTGCTGTTCGACGGCGGCCGGCTCCCCGATGGCGATGCCGGACGCGTACTGCTCCCCGGTTCCGAACTGCGCGGCTGGAAGTTCGCCACCGAACAGGAAGCGGCCGCCATGCTCCCGCCCCACCGTTACGAGCGGCTGCGCTGGGCGCTGCGGGCCCGCGAGCGGGGAACGGTCCTCAACCTGGAGGCGGGCGTCCCGGTGGGCGGCTCCTGACGGCCCACCTCCCCTGACGGTGGACGCCCGTGGTTCACCGCCCGTGACGGTGCCGGTGTGCCCGCCGGACCCCGCGACCGGGAGGAGCGGACGTGAGGCGGCCTCCGCCGGCGCGTCGCACGACCATCGTGCCGCCGGCCGCCGGCCTCAGAAGGTGGCCGCCTCCGCCGCGGCCAGCAGCATCGCGGCCGAGTCCTCGGTGAGCGGCTCACCGTGCCCGAAGCAGACCGTCGAGGGCGCGAGCGACGCGAGGCGGCGCATCGACGCCACCGCCGCCGCCCGGTCCACGTTGAACACCCCCAGCATCACCTCGCCGACACCGGCGACGCAGTCGCCCGTGAACAGCACCCCGTGGGCCGGCAGATGGAGGCCGATCGAGCCGTCGGTGTGCCCGGGGGAGTGCACCACCCGGGCACCGTCACCGAAGTCCAGCACGTCGCCGTCCTCCAGTTCACGGTCCACCCGGGTGGGCGGCGCCGGCGGCACGGTCAACCCGTGCTCGTACAACGAAAGCTCCCAGTCCAGCAGGACCGGTTCCGGAACCGGCTGGACGCCCCGGACCACCGGCGCGTCCAACCGGTGCGCGAGCACCTCGGCGCCGTATCGCTCCGCCAACTCCCCGGCCGCGCCCACATGGTCGCGGTGGCAGTGCGTCAGGACGATCCGCCGGACACGCGCCGGGTCCAGCCCGGCGCCGCGCAGCGCCTCCTCGATCAGCGGTGCGCAGCCCGCCTGCCCCGCGTCGACCAGCGTGAGATCGTCACCGTCGCGCCACACGTACGCCTGGCCGATCGGGAAGCGGAACATGTGCAGCCGGGGAGACACCTGGATGAAGTCCATGCGGCGAACCTACGCAGGCGCACCTGCCCGCCGCACGCGTCTCTGCTCTCGGCAGATCTGTGGAGGTCAACTCCGCTTCGACCGGGCGTAGTTGCCGAGGAACAGCGCCTCCGTGACCGACATCCGCTCGAGCTCCGAGGGCGACACGCTCTCGTTGACGGCGTGGATCTGCGCCTCCGGCTCGCTCAGGCCGATCAGCAGGATCTCCGCCTCCGGGTAGAGAGCGGCCAGCGTGTTGCACAGGGGGATCGAGCCGCCCATGCCCGAGGCCTGCATCTCCTCACCCGGGTACGCCACCTTCATCGCCTCGGCCATCGACGCGTACGCGGGGCTCGTCACATCCGCACGGAACGCCTGCCCCTGGCCGATCTGCTCGACCGCCACTCGCGCGCCCCACGGCGTGTGCGCCTCCAGGTGCGCTGTCAGCAGCTTGTTCGCCTCGGCCGCGTCCTGGCCCGGCGGCACCCGCAGGCTGATCAGCGCCCGCGCGGAAGCCTGCACCGACGGCGTCGCGCCGACCACGGGCGGGCAGTCGATGCCCAGCACGGTCACCGCGGGCCGGGCCCAGATCCGGTCGGCGATCGTGCCTTCGCCGATCAGACCCACCCCGTCGAGCACCTTGGCGTCCCTGCGGAAGTCCTCTTCCGGGTAGGCGAGTCCGTCCCATGTCGCGTCCGCCACGAGCCCGTCCACGGTCGTCGAGCCGTCCTCGTCCCGCAGCGAGTCCAGCACCCGGATGAGTGCGGCCAGCGCGTCCGGGGCGGCGCCGCCGAACTGCCCGGAATGCAGATTGCCTCCGAGGGTGTCGATCCGCACCCGCAGCAGCGTCATGCCGCGCAGACTCGCCGTGACCGTGGGCAGGCCGACACGGAAGTTGCCCGTGTCGCCGATGACGACGGCGTCCGCGGCCAGCAACTCGGGGTGGGCCTCGGCGTACTGCTCCAGACCGCCCGTGCCCTGCTCCTCCGAGCCTTCCACGATCACCTTGACGTTCACCGGCACGCCGCCGTTGGCCTTGAGGGCGCGCAGCGCGAGCAGGTGCATGATGAAGCCGCCCTTGCAGTCCGCGGCACCCCGTCCGTACCAGCGGCCGTCCCGCTCGGTCAGCTCGAACGGAGGTGAGATCCACGCCGCCTCGTCCAGCGGCGGCTGCACGTCGTAGTGCGCGTACAGCAGCACGGTCGGGGCGTCGGCCGGGCCGCGCAGGAAGCCGTAGACGGACTGCGTGCCGTCCGGGGTGTCCAGGAGAGCCACGTCCGTGAAGCCCTCCGCGGTAAGGGCGCCCGCCACCCATGCGGCCGCTGCCTCGCACTCGCTCTTCGGGAACTGCGCCGGGTCCGCGACCGACTGGAACGCCACCAGCTCCGCGAGCTCCGCCTTGGCGCGGGGAAGCAGCGACGCGACGGTTTCTGCGATCGGTACGGCGGTCATGGGCACGCTCCTCGAGGGCACGACGTTGTGCGATGTGTGTACGGCGAATGTGTGGTCGATCCTCCCACAAGGGATGGGAGGCGACCGCGCCGTAGGATGCCGTCGAGAGCTTGGGCCACAGGTCGGATCGGGAGCAGAAGTACATCGTGAGCAGCGAGAACGATGCCACCGGAGCAGAGGCGGCAAATGAGCTTGGCGACCCCGTGTGGGACGTCGTCGTGGTCGGCGGAGGGCCCGCGGGGGCGTCGGCGGCCTACGCGGCGGCGGTGACCGGCCGCAGAGTGCTTCTGCTGGAGAAGGCCGAACTGCCCCGCTACAAGACGTGCGGCGGGGGGATCATCGGACCGTCCCGCGACAGCCTGCCGCCCGGCTTCGAACTGCCGCTGCGTGACCGGGTGCACGCGGTGACCTTCTCGCTCAACGGCAGGCTGGCCCGAACCCGCCGCTCCAAGCGGATGCTCTTCGGGCTCATCGACCGCCCGGAGTTCGACGCCGGTCTCGTGGAGCAGGCACAGAAGGCCGGAGCGGTGCTGCGCACCGGCGCGACGGTGTCCCGCGTCGAGCAGCACGGACCCGCCGTGCCGGACCGGCGCACGGTCGCCGTGGTGCTGTCCGACGGGGAGACGGTCCTGGCGCGCGCGGTCGTCGGCGCCGACGGCAGTGCCGGCCGGATAGGCGCACATGTCGGTGTGAAGCTCGACCAGGTCGATCTCGGGCTCGAGGCGGAGATCCCCGTCCCGGCGACGGTCGCGGAGGACTGGGAGGGCCGGGTCCTCATCGACTGGGGCCCGATGCCCGGTAGTTACGGCTGGGTGTTCCCCAAGGGGCGGACGCTGACGGTCGGTGTGATCTCGGCCCGCGGCGAAGGGGCCGCCACCAAGCGGTATCTGGAGGACTTCATCGCGCGGCTGGGGCTCGCCGGCTTCGAGCCCGCGATCTCCTCCGGCCACCTGACGCGCTGCCGCAGCGACGACTCGCCGCTCTCCCGCGGCAGGGTCCTGGTCTGCGGCGACGCGGCCGGGCTCCTCGAGCCGTGGACGAGGGAAGGCATCTCGTTCGCGCTGCGCTCCGGACGGCTCGCGGGGGAGTGGGCCGTGCGGATCGCGGAGGCCCACGACGCCGTCGACGCGCGCAGGCAGGCGCTGAACTACGCGTTCGCCGTCAAGTCCGGGCTCGGCGTCGAGATGGCGGTCGGGCGGCGGATGCTGTCCGTCTTCGAACGGCGGCCGGGACTGCTGCACGCGGTCCTGACCGGCTTCCGGCCCGCATGGAAGGCGTTCGCGGACATCACCCGCGGGTCCACGACGCTGGCCGGCCTGGTGCGCACGCACCCGCTGGCACGGCGTGCGCTGGATGTCCTGGACAAGCGGGCGGCGTCGCAACTCACACCGTGAACACTCCCGGCCGGGCCCCGTGGCCCGCGGGCGGTCCGGCCCGGGAGGCGGTTCACTTCCGGCGCCGGAGGCCCCGCCGGCCCGGGTGCGCCAGGTGTCCCGGTCTGCGCGCGCTCCGGCCGCGGCATGCGGCCCCGGCCGGGCCCTGTGAGTTGCCCCGGCCACCGTGAGGCCCGGTGCGTCGGCCGCCCCGGTGCGTCGCCGGTCCGGACGCTCCTTCGGCGCTGGGTGCCGCACGTGTCCGCGCGGTCAGCCGGTGACGGTGATCCGGAAGACGGGATGCCGGTGGGCCGCCGCGAGGAGCTCATCGTCCGTGGACCGGGCGTCGACACCTTCGAAGAAGCGGCCGACCTCCCAGCCCCAGCGCTCGAGGTAGGTGCGCAGCAGCTGCGGCTTCTGCTCGTCGGGCAGCTCCACCGCCGTGAACCGCTGTGTCTTCCGGCCGACCTTGAGCTGCCCGCCGCCGGCGGCGCGGAGGTTGCGGACCCACTGGGAGTGGCCACGGGCGGAGATCAGGTACGGGCCGCCCTCGTAGGGCAGCGGGTTGACGGGGATCGCGCGCCACTCCCCGCTGGTCCGGCCGCGTACGGAGAGCTCCGCCGTGCCCATGAGACTGATGCCCCGGCGGGCGAGCCGGCCGACCACGTTGTTCAGGATGGTGTCGAACCGGTTGGGCTTGATGTAGTGCGCCTGCGGCATGGCGTTCTCCCCTGTGCTGGACCGGTTCGTCCGGTGCCCTGTTCGTGACCGGTGCTTCTCTTCGAGAGCGGTGCTCTCGCTTGAGATCAGTGTGCATGCTCGGCCTCGGCAAGGCAAGAGCACTGCTCTCGTTGTTGGCTGCTGCTCTCGAACGTGACAGAGTGTCCGCCATGAGCACCATCCGAGGGGCCAGGGAACGGGCCCGCACCGAGATCACCGCTGCCATCAAGGACGAGGCCCGCGCCCAACTCGCCGCAGAAGGCGCGGCCAAGCTCTCCCTCCGCGCCGTCGCCCGCGAACTCGGCATGGCCTCCTCCGCCCTCTACCGTTACTTCCCCAGCCGCGACGACCTGCTCACCGCCCTGATCATCGACGCCTACAACTCCGCCGGTGCCGCCGCAGAGTCGGCCCTCGCCGCTGCCCCGCCCTCCGCCGGCCACTTCGCCCGCTGGACCGCGGCCTGTGCCGCGGTACGTGCCTGGGCCCTCGAGCACCCGCACGAGTACGCCCTTGTCTACGGGTCACCCGTCCCCGGCTACAGCGCACCCGAGGACACCATCGCCGCGGCCTCCCGCGTCCCGCTCGCGCTCGTCTCCGTGGTCCGCGACGCACACCGCACGCATGGTCTCGCGCTGCCGCCGCTGCCGGCCGGGCTGCGCGCGGAAGCGGAGCGCATGGCCGCGGACATCGCCCCCGACCTGCCGCCGCCCGTCGTCGCCGCGATGGTCGCCGCCTGGTCGCACGTCTTCGGGACGATCTCCTTCGAGCTCTTCGGCCACTTCAACAACGTGGTCGCGGACCGGGAGGCCTTCTTCGAGCACACCGTCACGCGTATCGCCCACGAGGTGGGACTGCGCGCCGAGGCCGGCGGCCCGTCGTCGCTAAGCATCCGCCCGCGCGGGGCCTGACGCGGTATCCGCCCGCGCGGGGCCCACAGCGCCGGAACGCGACGCGCGCCCACGGTTTCCGGGATCCGGCCCCGCTCCGGGGTCCCGGCGCCGGCCGCGCGAACGGGAGGGGGCCACGCCCTCATGCGCCGCCCGCACGTCGCGCCTCCCCGCACGCGGACCCATGCGCCCGTGCATCGCGCCCCCGCCCACATGCGCCGCCCGCACGCCGCACGCTCGGCGTGCCGCTCGCACGCCGAGGCCGGGACCCCGGAGGCCGCCGCCCCACCGTTACGTACTCCCCAGGGAGTACACGTGACCGCCACGCCCGGCTGACGCCCGTGTGGACCGCGCCGGTCTAGCGTGGCCGTATGGAACAGCAGCGCACCGGAAACCACGGAGGTCCGCCCTGGTCACGCGCCGGACCGCCGTGGATGCGGGCCTTCGAGGACCGGCACGACAGCGGACGCATCCCGTGGCTGTCGACCCTCGCCCTCGCCGTCTTCGTCATGGTCGGCACGGGCTTCGCCGCCGAGGGGCAGCAGGACACCCGCGAGCCGCTCGACGTGTTCGCGCGGGTCCTCCTCCTCGCCGGCCCGGCGCTGCTGCTGCTGCGCAGGCGGTATCCCGTCGCCACCGTCTTCGGCGTCTGCGCCGTCGGGCTCGTCTACTTCGCCGCCGGCTATCCGTACGGGCCGGTCTTCCTCACCATCGTCGTCGCGTGCTTCGCCGCGATCGTCGCGGGGCACCGGCGCGCCGCCTGGTGGGCCATCGGCCTGCTCTGGGCGGGGCACCTGCTGATCGCGCACTGGCTGTACCGGTACTTGCCCCCGGCGGGTGACGACGCCGCGCCCTGGGGCCAAGAGGTGTTCATCACCGCCTGGGTGGCCGCGATCGTCGCCGCGTCCGAGCTGGTGCGGGTACGGCGCGAGGTCCGGGCCCGGGAACGGGCCGAGCGCGCCGCCGCGGAACGACGCCGGGCCGACGAGGAACGGCTGCGCATCGCCCGCGAACTCCACGACGTGCTGGCGCACTCGATCTCCGTCATCAACGTGCAGGCGGGGGTCGGCCTCGCGCTGATCGACTCCGACCCGGAACAGGCCCGCAGCGCCCTGACCACCATCAAGGCGGCGAGCAAGGAGGCCCTTGGAGAGGTACGCCAGGTCCTCGACACGCTCCGCACCCCCGGCGACGCCCCCCGCGCCCCCGCACCCGGCCTCGACCGTCTGCCGGAACTGGTCGAACAGGCCGCCGGCGCCGGCCTCACAGTCGGCGTCGAGCGGGTCGGGGAACCGGCCTCACTCGCGGCCGGCACCGACCTGGCGGCCTTCCGCATCGTCCAGGAGGCACTGACCAACATCGTGCGGCACTCCGGTTCACGCACCGCCCGCGTACGGCTCGCGTACTCGCCCGGCAGGCTCACCCTGCAGGTCGACGACGAGGGGCCCGCGACCGGCTCCGACGCCGGCGGGAGCGGCAACGGCCTGATCGGTATGCGGGAGCGGGCCGGCGCGCTCGGTGGCACCATCGAGGCCGGTCCGCGGCCGGACGGCGGTTTCCGGGTCGTCGCCGACCTTCCCGTGCAGGCCAAGGAGACGCCGTGATCCGTGTGGTGCTCGCCGACGATCAGTTGCTGGTCAGGGCCGGTTTCCGGGCGTTGCTGGACGCCCAGCCCGACATCGAGGTCGCGGGCGAGGCGTCCGACGGTGAGGAAGCGGTGCGCATGGTGGGCGAACTGCGCCCGGACGTGGTGCTGATGGACATCCGGATGCCGCTCATGGACGGCCTGGCCGCCACCCGCCGGATCACCGGGGACGAGCGCCTGGCGGACATGAAGGTGGTCATGCTCACCACCTTCGAACTGGACGAGTACGTCTTCGAGGCCATCCGCTCGGGTGCCTCCGGCTTTCTGGTGAAGGACACCGAACCGGAGGAACTGCTGCGCGCGGTAAGGGCGGTCGTGGAGGGAGCCGCGTTGCTGTCGCCCGGTGTGACGCGCCGTCTGATCGCCGAGTTCGCCGCCCGCTCCAAGGGCCCCGCAGAGGCCCAGGGCCTCGGCGAACTCACGGAAAGGGAACGGGAGGTCATGGCCCTGGTCGGCATCGGCCTGTCCAACGAGGAGATCGCCCGCCGCTTGGTCGTCAGTCCACTCACCGCCAAGACGCACGTCAGCCGCACCATGGTGAAGCTCGGTGCCCGCGACCGGGCCCAACTTGTCGTCCTCGCCTACGAGTCGGGCTTGGTACGCCCCGGCTGGCTCGGCTGATGAACCGCGCGCCGCGCGGCAGCGACGCGGCTCACCTCCCGCGCCGTCCGAAGATGAGCCCCTCCGCGGCAAAATCCGGTGCCCGGAGCGGCGGTGACCTGCGACGCTGAGCCCATGACCGAGACGACCCCCTACGACGCCGACCGCGCCAGGTTCTCCCGCTCCGCTCTGGCCCGCTTGGTCCTCTGCGACCACGCCGTGGACGTTTCCCAGAGTGCCGAGGGCCTGGTTCCCACCGGCAATGACCCGGACACCGGCCCGGGCGGCCGGGTGAGCCAGGCGGCCCAGCTCGTCGAGCTCGCGGAACGCGCGCTGGCCTCGGCCGTGATCTACGAGCGTGAGCGCGGCAGTTCGTGGGGCGAGATCGCCTCGTACCTGGGCATCGAGGCCGAGCAAGCGGAAGAGCGCTTCGCCACGGAGGTCGATCGTTGGAACACGGCCTTCGACGTGCCGTACCGACTCGACGAGACGGGCCGCAAACGTATCCCTCAACTGCCAACGGCGGCGTACGACCCCGTATGGGCGTGCAAGCACCTCGACCGCTGGGCGTTCCTCCGGCACCTCGGTGTCAACGACCGGGACGCCGTGAGCTCGGGACTGGACACGGCCGCGCCCGAGGAGGGGGCCTCTCCGGTCGCGCCGTAGTGGCCTTCGTCGCAACGGTGACCCGCCGGCGGGGACGCGACGGCGATACGGACGGACCGGACCCGCAGCGGGACGTCCGCGCGCGTTGAGCCGGAGATTCGCACTGGACGGCGGGAACCGTACCGGCGTACCGTCCGCAGGCGGCCGCCTGAGCGCGTCCGCTCGCTTCTACGCGAGGGGCCTCCGGGGAGGGTTCCGGTCCGTTCACTTTCCCGGGGGGCTGCTCCGCCATGCTGTGTTCCAACTGCCGTAGCCGGACGACGACCGAGGAAGGCCGCTGTGCCGACTGCGTGTTCACCGAGGCGGCGGCAGGAACGCCGGCAGTCCCCGCGTCCTTGACCCCCACCCCGGTGCCGGCCGCCTCGCTGCTGCGCTCGCCGCTCGGGCTGGGGCGGGCCGTGACGGTCCTGCTGGGTCTCGTGGTGCTCACCGACATCGCCTCGATCGGCGCCGTCCTCAACATGCGCGCCCTGTTCGCGGACACCGGTACCAAGCCGTTCGCCGCGTACACGGTGGAGGAGGGCCAACAAGCGGACATGCTCGTGTACTTCACCACCTCCTTCCAGATGATGGCCTTCTTCGCCACCGCGTTGGTCTTCATCATCTGGTTCCACCGTGTCACGAAGAACGCGGTCCTGCTGGCGCCTGATGTGCTCACTCGCGGCACGGGCTGGGCGATCGGCTCGTGGTTCGTTCCGATCGCCAACCTGTGGATCCCCCGAAGCATTGCCGCACAGGTCTGGACGGCCAGCCGTTCACGGCCGCACGCAGGGGACGAGCACCAGCCTCGTACCCTGGTGAACCTGTGGTGGGTCGCCTACATCGCGAGCTGGCTCGCGGCGAACGCGGCGGGACGCCGCTACGCGGCGGCCGAGGCGCCGCACGACATCGTTTCCGCCACCGAGCTGCTCGTCGCCGCCGAGGTCGTCGACATCATCGCCGCCGCGCTCGCGATCCGGTTCGTCCACCGACTGACCGCCATGCAACGCGCTGCCGCAGCATCCCGACCGTCCGCACCCCTCGTCCCGGCCCGCGGCCCTGACAAGGGCCACCGGGGCGGCAGACGTCACTGATCGCGACCGCCCCGGAGCGGGCGCCGGGACTACGACCAGGTGATGCCCGACTGCTCCCGCCACAGCCGCGCCAGTCCGGCGTCACCGGTGATGGACACGGCGTCGAGGGGAAGCCGGTTCCAGAGCGTCAGATACAGGCGCTCCGCGGTGCCGCTGACCTCGCAGTCGGCGGGTCCTTCCTCCGTTCGTCCGGTACGCGGCGGCTCCGGGGAGAGCCGTACGGTCCACACGTCGCCCGTGTCCGTGGCCCTGACCCGCAGCACCCTGGGCGTCTCGGTGCGCACCCGGCTCTTGCCGCGGGCGTGGAACGCCGACAGCAGTTCGTCGACGCCGTCCACGGCGAAGTCCGGCGCGACATCGCCCGGGTCGCCGCCGGCCGCGGACTGGGCGTCCGCGCGATGGACGGCCGTCTCATGGGCCTGCCGACGTGCCCAGAAGTGGAGCGGCGACGGTGCGGGCAGGAACGACCAGCAGCTCACGTCCGGTGGCGCCTCGCTGAGCGCGCCCACCAGCAGCCCGTGGCCCTCGCGGAACCATTCGAGCAGCTCGTCGCCGTCGAGATCCGGTTCACCGCCGTCCGGGCGGTACTCGGTGCAGCCCTCCGCCACGAAGACCGTCGCCCAGCGGTGCACCATTCCCGTGTGCCGCAGCAGGTGGCGCACCTGCCACGCCGGGCAGGTGGGCACAGCGGCGTCCGGCCCCGCCTCCTCGGCGGCGAGGGCCAGCAACTGGCCCTCCTGGACGAGCGACTTGATCAGGGCAGAGGTCTCCATGACGCCGATTGTGCCAGCGGACCGCCCGGCTCTCGAGGGGGCGCCGTCAGACATTGTGCGGCCGGGCGGCGCCCGTTGCGGCGGCACCCCGAGCGCCGCCCGCGATGGCCGCCGCGCAGGCAGCCAGTAGGGCCACCGTCGTCAGCGCCACGGGCAGCGAGAACCAGTCGGCGAGGAAACCGATCGCGGGCGGGCCGAGCAGCATGCCGCCGTATCCGAGGGTCGACGCGGCGGCGACACCACCGGGACCGGCGAGCTCACCGGCCCGTCCGACGGCCACCGGGAAGATGTTCGCCAGGCCCAGCCCCGCGACGGCGAAACCGGCCAGCGCCACCCAGACCGAACTCCCGAGGGCGCCGATCAGCATGCCGGCGGCGGCGGTCGCCCCGCCGAGGACGAGCGTGCGGGTCTGGCCGAACCGTTCGAGCATCGCCGTGCCGCTGAGTCGCCCGACGGTCATGGTCAGCGCGAACAGTGAGTAGCCCGCGGCGGCGAGACCCGGGTGGGCGTTCAGGTCCTGCTCGAGGTGCAGTGCGCTCCAGTCGGCCATCGCACCCTCTCCGTACGCGGTGCACAGCGCGATGACGCCGAAGAGCACCACGAGCCGGCGGGTGCGGCCCTCGAGGCGGCGCGGCGCGGCGGACGCCGTCGGTGTCCCGGCCGTGGGCGCGGGGTGGCGGAGCAGCACGGGTCCGGCGACGGCGGTGACCAGGAGCCCGATGCCGGTGAGGGCGAGCAGGTGGACGGTGGGGGACAGCCCACCCGCGACGAGGCCGCCGAGGCCTGCGCCGAGCATGCCGCCGAGGCTGAACGCCGCGTGGAAGCCGGGCATGACGGGCCGTCGCATCGTCCTGACGAGGTCGACCGCGGCGCTGTTCATGGCGACGTTGATGCCGCCGTAGGCGGCGCCGAAGACCAGCAGCACCAGTCCGAGCGCGAGCGCGGAGTGCGTGAGCGGCGGCAGGGCCATGCTCAGGGACAGCAGTACGGCGGCGGCGACGGTGACGGAGTGGCTGCCGAAGCGGCGGCAGAGCCGTCCTGTGAGGGTCATCGTGACGACGGCGCCGGCCGACACCCCGAGCAGGGCGAGGCCGAGGTCGCTCGCGGACGAGCCGGTCTGCTGCTTGATCGCCGGGATGCGGACGACCCAGCCGGCGAAGAGGAAGCCGTCGAGGGCGAAGAAGACGGTGAGGGCGACGCGGAGGCGGGACAGGGAGACGGGGGCGGGGTCTCCGCCGGGTCCGCCCGGAACGACTGTCCGGAGTTTGTTTAGTAGCGGCACAAAGTGAGGATAGGGGGTGCGGCCGGTTCCTTTCAAGGCGGCCGGATTCGCCGTGCGGCAGCGCTCGCACCTCCGGGATCATGGGAGACTCGCCTCCATGAACGGCAAGGCGACGACCACCCGGACGAGACTCGAGAGGGGCCGCAGCGCACTCGGCCCTGCCCTGGAGCTGGTTCACACCGGACGTGCGCCGACGCGTGCCGTGCTCACGGCGGAACTCGGCGTCACCCGCGCCACCGCCGGGGCCGTCGCGGCGGAACTGGAAGCACTCGGCCTGATCCGCGTCGACTCCCGGCCCGGCGCGGCCGCCGGCTCGCAGGGCCGCCCGTCCCACCGGCTGTCCGTCGACGACACCGGCCCGGTCGTCCTCGCCGCACAGGTGCACGCCGACGGATTCCGCGCCGCGCTCGTCGGACTCGGCGGCCGGATCGTCGCCACCGCACCCGGCTGCGTCACCGTCCAGGCCGACCCCGCCCAGGTACTCGGCGAGGTCGTCGACGCCGGCGCCGAACTGCTGCGCCTCAGCGGCCGGCGCTGCGTCGGCGCCGGACTCGCCGTGCCCTCCGCCGTCGCGGAACCCGAGGGCACCGCGCTGAACCCGCTGCACCTGGCCTGGCCGGCCGGTGCTCCGGTACGGGACATCTTCGCCGAGCAAGTGAGTGCGGCGGGCATCACGGGACCCGCCTTCACCGGCAACGACGTCAACCTCGCGGCCCTCGCCGAGCACCGGCACGGCGCCGGCCGGGGCGCACAGCACCTGCTGTGCGTCGCCACCGGCCACCGCGGCGTCGGCGGCGCGCTCGTGCTCGACGGACGCCTGCACAGCGGCAGTTCCGGGCTGGCGCTCGAGGTCGGGCACCTCACGGTGAACCCGGAGGGCCGCCCCTGCCACTGCGGCAGCCGGGGCTGCCTCGATGTCGAGACGGACCCGCTCGCCTTCCTGACCGCGGCGGGCCGCAACCCCGGCCCGGAGGTCTCCCTGCTGCAGAGGGCCAGGGACCTGCTCCGCGAGCAGTACGACGACCCGTCCGTGCGTGCTGCGGCGGAGGAGCTCATCGACCGTCTGGGGCTGGGACTGGCGGGCCTCGTCAACATCCTCAACCCGGATCGCATCATCCTGGGCGGCCTGCACCGGGAACTGCTCGACGCCGACCCCGACCGGCTGCGGGCCGTGGTCGCCGACCGCAGCCTGTGGGGCAGGAGCGGCGGCGTACCGATCCTGGCCTGTTCCCTCGACCACAACAGCCTCGTCGGCGCGGCGGAACTGGCCTGGCAGCCGGTCCTCGACGACCCCTTGGGCGCGCTCGCCTGACGGCGCGGTCCGAAGGGCCCGCCGCTTCCGCCACGCATGCGCGCGTCCGCCGGTCCGGCTGCGTCCCCCGGCCGGTGGAAGCCGCTCCGCGGGCCCGGGACGCCAGGAGCACCGGGCGGCCCCGGGCCGGGCCACCCGTCCGGGGGCACACCGGCCGGTTCGGCGGCGGTTTCGGGTAGGCCACGACATGTGAGCTACGACCCCGCCCACCCGCACCGTCTTATGCGCCTGTGGCGCAAGCTGGCCGAGTCGCCGCTCGGGGTCGGCTGGAGCCGTGGCCGCCGGCTCGAACTGATGCACCGTGCCATGGGCTTCGCCGCACTCGCCTTCCTGACGCTCGTGCCGCTGCTGATCGTCGTCGCGGCCACCGACCCGGCGAGCGGCCAGGGCTTCGCCCGGTGGATGAGCCAGGCGCTGGGGCTCGCGGAGTCCTCGCAGGACGAGGTGGAGCGGCTGTTCGGCCTGCCGCGCCAGGCGCTGCAGCGGACCACGGCCTTCGGTCTCGCCGCGCTCGCCGTCTTCGGGCTCACGTTCGGCTCCGCCGTGCAGACCACGTACGAGAAGGTCTGGGACCTGCCCGCAGCCCGGTGGCACACGATGTGGCGGCATGTCGTGTGGCTGGGGATGCTGATCATCTATCTGATGATCTTCGTGAGCACGCCGCTGCCGGGCGAGTCGCTGCTGTCGGCGACGATCGGGGCCATCGGTGACCTCACGGGCACGGTGCTGTTCTTCTGGGCGTCCCAGAGGGTCCTGCTCTGCGGACGGGTCCGCTGGCGGGCCCTCCTGCCGGGGGCCGTGGCGACAGCGATCGCCCTGCTCGGGCTGCGGGTCTTCTCCCAGCTCGTCTTCTCCCCGCTGATCGCGTCGAACGCGGTGACCTACGGCCCGTTCGGCACGGTTCTCGTGGTCCAGTCCTGGCTCGTAGGAGTCGGGGTCGTCGTCTACGGCGGCGCGATCGCGGGGCGCGTCGGCCACGAGATGTGGACGAGGCGGCATCTGGCGCGCAAGCGCGGGGGGCCACACGGGAGGCAGGGCCCGCCGCATCCTTGATCACCAGTGTCTGCCGCGCCGGAGCGCCGCGCGCTGCGGCTGCGAGAGGTGCAGCACCTCGTAGCGGTCGCCGTCGGCTCCGGGCCGGTCGTCGGCCCAGAAGGTGACGTGGAGGAGCTCCCAGTGGTGCGGGTCGACGGCGAGCGCGGCGCAGACGACGCCGTCCAGCGCGGCGAGCCGCTCCGTCTCCCGCACGGCCTCGTCCACCAGCGGGGCGGGCGCGGCGCCCGGGGCCGGCGCGAGGCGCCGCCGGACGGCGGTGCGCGGACGGCCCCCAGCGGCGGGGCCCTCGTAGTAGGCGAGTCCGGCGAAGTGCCGCACCTCGGGCCGTCCGAAGTCGTCGACGATGCCCTGGAACCCGGGGCCCCACAGGAATCGGTTCATCCCCTCCGGCGCCGCCCAGAGGTACAGCGGCGCGTACTGGTTCACCGGCGAGTCCGCGCCGCGTTCCCGCACCAGGTAGGCCTTGAGACCCAGGCCGGGGAAGTCGTCGAGCAGATGTCCTCGTGTCGCGACCCGCTCGCGGATGACGCCCATGTCGTAGTCGGCGGGAAGTGTGATCTCGTACTGCATCACGTGCACGGCGCACTCACCTTCTGTCCGCGGCGGAGGGCTTCAGCAGGCTGAGCAGTCCCCTCACTCCGGCGTCGAAGGCGGCCGGAGAGCCGGAAGCGCGGGCCATTACGTAGCCGCCCTGGACGGTGGCGACGATCGTCGCGGCGATGTCGCCCGGAACGAGGGCCGGGTTCAGCTCGCCACATGCCCCGCCCTCCTCGACGATCGACGCCAGCCGCCCGCGCAACCAGCCGAGCGTCTCGTCGACCGGTGCCCGCAGCCGGTCGTCCGCGATGACGTCCGGGTCCATGGTCAGCCGGCCGACGGGACACCCGCGCAGCACGTCCCGCTGGCGCAGCAAGTAGCCGGCGATGCGCTCGTACGCGGTGCCCGGTCCGTCGAGCAACGCCGCCGCGGCCGCCCTCATCTCCTCGGCGGTGCGCCGGACGGCGGCCAGCGCGAGGTCCGGCTTGCCCGCGAAGTGGTGGTACATGCTGCCCTGGCCGGCACCGGCGAGCTGCTGGATCGCCTTCGGACTGGTGCCCACGTAACCGCGTTCCCACAGCAGCTCGCGAGTGGCCTCGATCAACCGCTCGGAAGTGCTCATGAGGCCACTGTACATACCAGTAGGTACAGTGACCAACGTCGACGGAAGGAGCCGCACGGACGCCGCGTACTCCGCAGGTGGTACGCCCACCGCCGCCGGCCGTACGACGACCCGCACCCCCCGTCGGCGGGAGCCTCGAAGCGAACAAGGAAACGCCCCCATCGCCCCCGAGGAGTGATCGAGATGAACGAGCTCACCTACGACGGGCCCGGCCCATGGATGCTGTTCTTCCCGCTGATCTGGGCTGCCGTCGTCGTCGGGGCCGTCACGGTCCTGCGCCGCACGGGCGTCCGGCGCGGCCGTCCCGCGCGGTGGCAGGGCGCTCGCCCGCCGATCGCCGAGAGTTCGCCCATCGCCGTCCTGGGCCGTCGCTTCGCCGCGGGCGAGATCGACGAGGAGGAGTACTGGCGGCGCCTGTCGGTCCTGGAGGAGCAGTTCGGCCGCGCGTCCAAGGACGGTGCATGACCGGCGCCTTCACCACCGGGCCGGACACAGCAGCCGGGGCGCGACCCATGCAGGCGCAGCCCAGGTGCGCGCGACCCTCTGTCCGCCCGGTCAGCCGGCTACGGCCGACCGGGCGGCAGCCGTCTCCGTCTCTGGTACGACCGGAAGGATCTCGGCCTCTGGTGCACCGGTGAACGGGCCGATGGTCGTCGCCCCGTAGACCGCCGCACGGGGCGGCATGGCGACGACGGGGCAGGAGGCCGGAAGCGTGAACCAGACGACCTTGCCGCTGTCGCCCTGTGGTCGCACGCCCCAGCTCTCGCTCATGGCGGCCACCAGCGCGAGGCCCCGTCCTGAGGTGGCGGACGCCCCGGGCCTGCGGACGGTCGGCATCCGCGGATCGTGGTCATGGACGGACACCGTGAGCCGGTCGAGCAGCAGCTCGACGTCCACGGTGCACATCTTGTCCGGCTGAGCATGCCGGTGGACATTGGTCAGCAGCTCGGTGACGCCCAGCGCCGCCTGGTCGATCAAAGGATCGAGATGCCAGTAGCGCAGTTGCGCCGAGATGATTCTGCGGACCTGACCGATCCGCGACGGCAGGGCCTGGAGCTCCACCGTGCAGTGCCTGCTTGGCTGGCTGATCACGGCTGCGACTCCCCGAAATAGTCCGGAAGAAGACGAGAAAAGCGATCCAGCAGTCGGCCGACCTGCTGATCATACCGGCGGGGCTGGTTCGCAGCGTAACCACCGGTGCACCCTTAGTGATGTGGAACCAGCGTGGACCATCGCTGAGGGGCCCGCAACTCACGGGTTCCGCGCGTCTCAGCGCTCGGAACCACCTGCTCCGTGCACCGCTTCGAGGAAACGCCCAGCCAGGGCGCGGGCATCGGGCCGCCGACTGCGCTGCCCCATGGTCAGCCGGTACCGCTTGCCGTTGAGCGTCGCAACCGTGCTGTCGTCCCCCGCGAACCACGGTCGTCCCGCGGTGACCGCACGCACGGGCGCGCTCTCGATCACCCGGCCGTAACTCGTCATCAGCGCCAGCCTGCCGTCCTTGATCAGCACCTGTCCGGCCCGCGTGAGCGAGCGTGGCCAGCGCTCGATACGCACCCCCGTGGCGCTGAATTCCGGCTCTGCCATGGTCATTGCGTCCGCCCCCTTTGCAGCGACTCTCCTCGAAGTGTGCACAACTCGCGCCGTGCACACCAGTACGCCCGGCGCAGTCACGCCACAAGCGGTGCCTATGGATACCCAAAGCGAACGTTTACGCAGGTGGCGGGCTTACTGTTGCCGGTGTGGCCGGATGACGGCACCGAGGAGCGCAGACGGAGGGCGACGATATGAACAGCACCGGGCAGCAGCAGGCGCCGGGCGCGCCGGCCGTGACCGTCGACGTCGACCGCAGCGATCCCCACTACCGGGCATGGCTCAAAGAGGCCGTACGCAAGGTCCAGGCCGACGCCAACCGGTCCGCCGACACGCACCTGCTGCGCTTCCCGCTGCCTGAACAGTGGGGGATCGACCTCTACCTCAAGGACGAGTCCACCCACCCCACCGGCAGCCTCAAGCACCGGCTGGCCCGCTCGCTGTTCCTGTACGGGCTCTGCAACGGCTGGATCAGACCAGGCAAGCCCGTCATCGAGGCGTCCAGCGGCTCGACCGCCGTCTCCGAGGCGTACTTCGCCAAGCTGATCGGCGTGCCCTTCGTCGCCGTCATGCCGCGCACCACGAGTGCCGAGAAGATCCGCCTCATCCAGTTCCACGGCGGGCAGTGCCACTTCGTCGACGATCCGCGCCGGATGTACGAGGAGTCCGCCGCGCTCGCCGAGCGCACCGGCGGCCACTACATGGACCAGTTCACCTATGCCGAACGGGCCACCGACTGGCGCGGCAACAACAACATCGCCGAGTCCATCTACCAGCAGCTGCGCCTCGAACGCTATCCGGAACCGGCCTGGATCGTCGCGACCGCCGGGACCGGAGGCACCTCGGCGACCATCGCCCGCTACGTGCACTACATGCAGCACGACACACGCGTCTGCGTCCCCGACCCGGAGAACTCCTGCTTCTTCGACGGCTGGTCCCACGGCGACCCCCGGGCCAGCAGCGACTGCGGCTCGCGGATCGAAGGCATCGGCCGGCCCCGCATGGAGCCCAGCTTCGTGCCGGGAGCCATCGACCGGATGATGAAGGTGCCGGACGCGGCCAGCGTCGCCGCCGTACGGGCCCTGGAACAGGCGATCGGGCGCAAGGCGGGCGGCTCGACCGGTACCGGGCTGTGGAGCGCGTTCAAGATCGTCTCGGAGATGGTGGCCGCGGGCGAGAAGGGCAGCGTCGTCACCCTCATCTGCGATCCGGGCGACCGCTATCTCGACAAGTACTACTCGGACGGCTGGCTCGCCGAACAAGGGCTGGACATCCATCCGTACACGGTCGCCATCGAGGAGTTCCTCGCCGGCGGCGTCTGGCCCTGTTGACCGGCCGGGACGGAGGTCAGCAGGTGGAGCGGCCCAGCCGGCGGTCCAGATTGCGCATCGCGTCCTTGAAAGCGCGCCCCAGCCCGGGACGGCCCAGGCGCAGCACGATCCGCAGCGGCGCGGGGCCGTCGGCCGCGAACGTCCACTGCACCCGGGAGCCGGTCGGCGTCGGGGTGATCCGCCACTCCTCCAACAGGGCGCGCAGCCCAGGGGCGTTGGTCTGGTCGACGCGATAGGCGTAGCGGGTGTCCGGCTCGCGCGCGAGGACCGTCTCGGTGAACACCGTGCCGCCCTTGAGCCTGATCTCGCGGCCCGCGCCGTCGTCCACGGGCCGGGCCGCGGTCACCGCGGTGAACCATTCGGACCAGTCGGCGACATCGTCGGCGAGTGCCGCGTACAACGCCTGCGGCGACGCCGTGAGATGCGCGGCGAAGACCAGACGCAGCGGTGCGCTCTCCACGAACTCCAGCTTTACGGGGCGGAGTTGACGAGCCATGGGAGTCCTATCTCCAGCGGCGGACGACGGGACCGCACACCATAGCCGCAGCCCGGTCCGATGTCCGCCCTCAGTGCCCCGCCCTGCCGTTCAGGATTTCGTCGAGCGCGCGGGCGAACACCAGTCTTCCCACCCGGGCAACGAGCCGGTCCAGCAGCCGCGGCAGCCGGGCGAGGCGCAGCTCCTCCACCCACAGGACCACCGAACCCGAGTCCGTGCCATGGACCTCGATCTCGGCCCACCCTGTCACGACCCTGCCGCGCTTCTCCAGCCGGCAGCGGCCCCGCCGGCCCGCCGACGGCGGCTCCCACTCGACGATCTCCATCGGATCGTCGAAGCCGAACCGGCCCGTACCACTGCGCGCGACGACCGTGGTGCCCACGCCGGCGGGCCGGGGGCCCGACACCGTGACGGCGGTCAGCGGCACCGCCGCCCCGTGCGCCGGCCAGTCTGTGACCTTCAGCCAGCTCTCGGCGGCCGGTAGACCGGTGACCCGTCCGATACGGAAGGTGCTCACAGCGCTGAGCCGTCCTGCGCGTCGGCCTGCTCGCCCGCGACGACGAGCGACGGCAGATACTCGGCGATCTCCTCGCGGACCGCCGCCGACAGCCCCGCGTCGGTGACCAGGGTGTCCACGTCGTCGAGCCCGGCGATCGAACTGAGGCCCACCGTCCCCCACTTGGTGTGGTCCGCGACCACCACCACACGGCGTGCCGCCTGCACGAGGTGGCGGTTGGTCTCCGCCTCCGCCAGATTCGGCGTCGACAGACCGGCCTCCGCCGAGATGCCGTGCACGCCGAGGAACAGCACATCGAAGTGCAGCGAGCGGATCGCCTGGTCGGCCACCGGCCCGACCAGCGAGTCCGACGGCGTGCGCACCCCTCCGGTGAGCACCACCGTCGCGGCGCCCGGCCGCTGGCCGCCCGCGCGCTGTGCCGTATGGAAGACGTCGGCCACCCGCACCGAGTTGGTGACGACCGTGAGGTCCGGCACGTCCAGCAGATGGTGCGCCAGCGCGTACGTCGTCGTCCCGCCGGACAGGGCGATCGCGCTGCCCGCCGCCACCAGGGCCGCCGCCGCCCGCGCGATGTCCTCCTTCGCCCTCAGCTCCAGCGCCGACTTCGCCTCGAACCCGGGCTCGTGGGTGCTCGCCTCGACCACCGGGACGGCGCCGCCGTGCACCTTCTCCACGACGCCCTGCCGAGCCAGGGCGTCCAGATCGCGCCGCACGGTCATGTCGGACACATTGAGCCTGCGGGTCAGTTCGTTGACCCGGACCCCGCCGCGCCTGCGCACCTCGTCGAGGATGAGGGCACGCCGCTGCTCCGCGAGGAGGTTCTGGTTGTCGCTCACCGCCGGGGCCGGTCCTTCCTGGTTGCCGTACGCCGTCCACGCCCTCCCACGAGGCCGTGGCCAAGGCTTCTCATCCTCGCACGCGTATTGCCGGTCGGGCTCGGGGAGATTCCGTGAGAGCGGTGCGGCGGGCTGTCGTGTTCCGCGATTCTGTCGCCATCGTTGCCGCGGGGGGCGCACCGGGCCGGGCCGCACCGTACCGGGCCATCGGGTTCCACCCGTTCCGTCCTGTTGTGTTCCGGATCGTCCCGAGATGAGGGAGTCACCCCAGTGTCCCCTGCAACCCCGGCGCCGCGAAGCGGCGGTCCCGCACTCGAGCTTCTCGTCCACGGTGTCGGGGGAGCGACCCCGCAGGACATGCTCGGCGACCCCCGTACCGTACGGATAACCGGCGACGAGAAGGCCGCCGTGTACCGCCGCACCGACGACGCTGAGGCGGAGAACCGCCCCGGCGAGTACCGGGACCGGCCCATCCCCGAGGCGTACTGCTGGTCCAACCTCACGTCCGGCAACGGCGCTCGGGCCCTGTGGCTGCTGCTGCTCCCGTTCATGGTCGTCAACCTCGCGCACTGGATGCGGCCCAGAGCCGAGGGAAGACGCAGGACCACCCGTCTCTACGGCGCGCTGGTGCGCCTGGTCGCCCTCAGCCTCACCGTGCTGCTGACCGCGGCGGCCTGTGAGGTCGCGCTCGACCTGCTGGCCTGGCAGTGCGCCGGGTCGGACGGGTGCAGCGAAGAGAGGTCATGGCTCGGCTTCATGTCCGCCGCCAAGGAAGGCTGGTGGTCCCAGCCGGGGCGGCGCCTGGCGCTTGCCGCGGTGGTGCCCGCCGCGCTGGTCGCGCTGCTCTGGTACCTGTCCAACCGGACCTGGAGCGCCTACGAGTCGCAGCGCCCGCCGACCGGCGTCGGCGACGCGGCCGCCGGGGACGACGAGGACGACGAGGACGATCCGGAGGCCGACGGCGATCACAACGGCCGCGGTCCGGACGGAGATCACGACGGCCGCGGCGCCGGTGAGGCCGCGGGGCAGCGGAAGCCGCTCGTCCGGCCCGCGCTGGGAAGGCCCGGGTTCTGGTACGGCCGGCGGCTCGTCGCCCGGCTGCGTGCCGCCCACACCGCCGCCGGATTACTCACCGTCGCCGCCGCGGTCGCCGGAGCCGCCGCCCGGTACGACCGGGGCGGCGAGGACACCCTTCTGAAGATCTGCGGCATCCTCCTGGAAGGCGCGCTCGTCGCCGGCGCGGCCGCCGTGCTCTGGGTCGTTGCCCTCCGGGGACGCAGCGAGCGGCGCGTCGACGCCGGCATCGACCGGGCCGCCGTGCGCTGCCTGCCGGGCGCAGCCCTGGCCCTGCTCGCCCTGTCGCTGCTCTATGCCTCCTGGTCACGCCCCGGATGGACCTCCGGCGGCACACTGCCCGGTGACGTCACCTTCCGGGTGATCGTCCTCGCCCAGGGCGGCCTCGTCGTCGCCCTGGCCGTCGCCGCCCGGCGGCTGCATCGCCGCGCCCGGCACCCGCGCACCGTGCTGCACGGGCTCGGCGGGCCCGCCGTCGCCATGCTGGCCTGCGCGCTCGGTGGCGTGATGACCGGCGGCGTCGCCCAGCGCGTCGCCGACTGGCTCGACGGACCGGGCACCCCCGGCATGGATGGGGAGGGCACCATCCCGGGGCCGCCGGTGCTGCTGAGCTGGCAGGCGTCCGTCATCCCCGTACTCCTGGCGGTGCTGCTCGTACCGGCCGTGCTGCTCGCCGTACGGACCTGGCTCGCCGCACGCCGTCTCGTACCGCAGATCGAGGCCGAGTACTTCGACGGCGACCCCGGCGAAGGCCGCCGCGACCGTGTCCGCACCCGCCGGATAGCGGGCACCCGCGCCCGGGCGGCACTCACCGACGTCGCCCCACTGATCGTCGGCGTCGTCTCCGGCGCGACCCTGCTGCTCGGCGCCGCGGCCGTCGGCGGCGCGTGGCTCAGCGGTGAGGTGCCCGGCCGCTCCTTCGGCGACGGGCCCGCGGAGTCGGCGGCCGAGACCGCTCAGGCACTCGGCTCCTGGCTCGTCGGCTTCGGCTTCATACTGTTCGTCACCATGGGCCGCCGCGCCTACCGCGACGCCTCCGCCCGGCGCACCATCGGCATCCTGTGGGACGTGGGCACCTTCTGGCCGCGCGCCGCGCACCCCTTCGCGCCGCCGTGCTACGCCGAGCGGGCCGTCCCCGACCTGACCTGGCGCATGTGCACCTGGACCGGGCGGACCGGCGGCCGACTGGTGATCTCGGGGCACTCCCAGGGCAGCGTGCTCGCCGCGGCCGCCGTGTGGCAACTGCCCGCCGCCACCCGCAAACGGGTGGCGCTCCTGACGTACGGATCGCCGCTGGAGCGCCTGTACGGGCGCTGGTTCCCCGCCTACTTCGGGCCCAAGGCGCTGCTGGAACTCAGCAGCGAGGTCGACTGCTGGCGCAACCTGTGGCGGCGCACCGACCCCATCGGCGGGCCGATGTTGATCGCCGCGGAGACGGATCCCCCCGGTGACGGCTGCGACGACCCGACCGACGTCGACCGCCAGGCACTCAAGGACCCGGTGGTCTACGGCCGTTCGGAACGCCATCCGCTGCCGGAGCCGATCCTCGGGCACTCCGACTACCAGGCCCACCCGGACTTCGCCAAGGAGCGGGCGGCCCTGCTCGACCGGCTCACGCCGGCCGTGCCCCGGCAGGCTCAGGGCAGTTCGGGCAGATCCTCCGCGTAGAGCAGGGTGAGGTCGTCGGTGTCCGTCTCCGCGAGCTCGGCGACCCGCCCCGCGTGCCGCTCCACCATCGACTCGAACGTCTGGCGCGCGGTACGGCCGTTGCCGAAGGCCGGCCCCTTGGGCAGCGCCGTGAAGTACTTCAGCAGCGCCTCCGACGTGCCCTCGGCCAGCCGGTACTCGTGCTCCTCCGCCTGCTGCTCGACTATCCGCAGCAGTTCCTCCGGGGCGTAGTCGCTGAAGGTGATGGTCCGTGAGAAGCGGGAGGCGACGCCGGGGTTGACCGCGAGGAAGCGCTCCATCTCCGCCGTGTAGCCGGCGACGATGACCACGACGGCGTCCCGATGGTCCTCCATCAGCTTCACCAGGGTGTCGATGGCCTCCTTGCCGAAGTCCCGGCCGGAGTCCTCGGGAGACAGCGCGTACGCCTCGTCGATGAACAGCACACCGCCGCGCGCCCGGTCGAACGCCTCCTGGGTGCGGATCGCGGTGGAGCCGATGTGCTCGCCCACCAGGTCCACCCGGGACACCTCGACGAGATGGCCGCGCTCCAGGACCCCGAGGGAGGCGAGGATCTCCCCGTACAGCCGGGCGACGGTCGTCTTGCCCGTGCCCGGTGAGCCGGTGAACACCAAGTGGCGCCGTACGGAGGCCGCCTTGAGTCCGGCCTCCTGACGGCGGCGGCCCACCTCGATCATGTTGGTGAGCGTACGGACTTCGCGCTTGACGCTGTGCAGGCCCACCAGGGCGTCCAGTTCGCCGAGGACCGCGACGGAACTTCGCACCGGCTCCGTTGAGGGGGCGGGAGTCGGGACGGACTGCGTGGCCTGTGCGGGTGTGGCGGACAGTAGACCGGGCGTCCTGGTCGCCGTCAGGGTGGCCGTGGCAGGCTCCGCGCCGGGGCGGGCGATCCCGCTCTCGTCGCTGGTGCAGTCCTCGACGACAGGACCGGAGTCCTCGCCGAACTCGTAACCGCCGCGCGCACAGCGCTCCGTGCGACAGCGATTCAGCGTCGTCCGACAGCCGTCCATCACATGGAAGCCGTAGCCCCCGCTGCCGGTCACCCGGCAGCCGCGGAAGGTGCCGCGGCCCTCCGCGGACACGTAGAAGCCCGCCTCGGCCGGGGAGGTGACGGTGCAGCGCTCGATCACCGGGTCCGCGCCCTTGGTGACGATCACCCCCGTCTGGGCGGCGTCGATGGTGCAGCCGTTCAGGGTGCCGCCGCTGCCGTGGTCGCGGAACCAGGCGCCGGTCGAGACCTCGCGGATACGGCAGTCGTCGAGCTGTGCCGTCGCGCCGTCGCTCACCGAGACCGCCGTGTTGCGGACCTGCGAAAGGTCGCTGTCCACGACGTCGACGCGGGAGCCGCGGTCGAGGACGAACAGCGCGTCGGGCACGTCGTGGACGCGGCAGGAGTCGAGCACAGCCGTCGCGCCGTCACTGACCCAGACCGCCGGATAGTCGCCCGTACTGTCGTGGATCTCGCACTGGTTGGCGTCCACGCGTGTCCCCGGGTCCCACACGGACAGGCCGTTGCGGCCGAAGCGGCGCACCGTGGAGCGGGTGAGCGTCAGCACGGACCGGGAGCGCAGATCGATCGCGTTCTCCGGGATGTCGTGGATGTCGCAGTCGGAGAGAGTGAGGACCGCGTCCGTGTCGAGGGTGACGCCGTCGGCCGAGGTGCGGTGCACGGAGGAGTCGGTCAGGTGGGCGCCGGCGCGGGACGCGATCTGTATGCCGGTGCCCTTGATCTCGTAGACCTCGCAGCCGATCGCCTCCAGGCCGCTGCCCTCGCCGGAGACGCTCAGACCCGCGCCGGAGGTGTGGTGCACCCGGCAGCGCTCGAGCCGTGGATGCGCCCCGCCGTGCACCGACACGCCCGACTGGCCCGCCGCCACCACCTCGCACTCCTCGAACACGCCGCCCGCGCCGTCCAGTACGCCGATCCCGACGCCCGCGGGGTTGTCGACGGTGCAGCGGCGCACCGTGGGCCGTGCGGCGCCGCGCACCTCGAGACCGACGGCGGACCTGGTGACGATCCGCAGGTCCGTCAGTTCTGGCGTGCCGTCCTCCACCAGCAGGGCGGGGGCGGCGGAGTCCTGACCTTCCACATGCAGGTCCCGCACGGTGGCGGAGGCCCGGACGGTCAGCGGCACACCGTCGGCCGGGGCGATGCGCACCGACCCGGCAGCGCCCTCGGGGCCGCGCAGCGTGACCGCGCGGCGGACGACGAGATTCTCGCGGTAGGTGCCGGGGGCGACGGTGAGGATGTCCCCGTCACCGGCGGCCTCCAGGGCAGCGGCGAGGGAGGGGTACTCGCCTGTGCGGCGTCGCCACCGCGAGGTGCCGATGTGCGTCACCTGGACCGTGCCCTGTGCCATCGTGCTGCTCTGCCCCCACCTCGTGTTCCGTACAACGCCGCGTCTCTGAGGGGGACGCCTCCCGAACCCCGAAGGGCGTCGCACCACCGTAGCGCGCGCGGCCCGCGGGAGTTGACGGGATGTGGCAGGTCAGCTTCCTGCGCCGGTGCGCCCCCAGTCGGGCCCCACCGCTTCCCAGTCACGGTCCAGCGCGGCGTGTCTGCGGCGCACCAGTCGCCAGAGGAGCAGCCTCCTGGCGCATTCGACGAGCACACCCCAGGCCAGAGCGGCGCCGACGCCGGCGAGCGCGGCGTGCACCTCGGCGGCGGCCGTGCTCATCGGGCGGGGCACCATGCGTCCGGAACCGTCCGTCCACACCGGGAAGGTGTCACCCGGGCGGGGTGCGGGCAGCGTGGTGGGGACCGTGCCGGTGTGCCGACTGCCGTCCGGGGCGGTCCACTTCGCAGTGACCGCCCCACGGCGCTCGTCGGCCACGGCGGTCTCCGGATCAAAGGCGACGGGCCGTGGGAGTTCGGCCGACCCGAGCACGGTGGCCGTCGTGGCGTACCGCTCGACGCGCTGGACACGGATCGACTGGCGCAGCGACTCCTCGGTCAGCGCACCGGTGATCCAGCCGACCGCCGGGGCGGCCGTGACGATGAGCAGGACGGCGACCAGCGCGAGCCATGCCTCGCACAGATCTGTGGCACGACGCAGGGGATTGCGGCGCCAGCGCCAGATGCCGACGGCTGCCCGCACGAACCGCACCCCCTTCCCTCGTCCGTGATAGCCCGGCAGGGCACGGCACAAGCGCGGGTGGTGCTAAGAGACAGGGACGTCACCCTGCGGGCCGTGCCGCACTGTCCAACGAGCCTGCCACCAGGATCGGTTCCCGTAGGGCGGGGCGACATCGGCAGCGGGTGCAGGGCAGGGTCGGTCACGCGCGGGCAGAGGTGGGGGCCGGTCGCTCTGCGTGATCAGGGAGGGGCGAGCCGGTGAGGGCCTCATGTACGTGGTGCACGTGGGCACATGAGCACGTGGCGAGGGAACTCATGAGCGTCCAGGGCGGGCTCCGGTGTGCCCTGCTCGTCGAGCGGCGGCCCGCCCTGCCTCCGCGCCGGAGCACTGTCCGGACGGGCCGCCCTCGCCGTCGCTCAGTACCCCCGGCCCTGGTACGGGCGGTTGTACGGATCCTCGTAGGGCGCGGGCGCCGGAGCGGGACGCGCCGCCGCCGGCCGCATGGCCTCGTAGCCGGTGGACACCGGCCGCTGCGGCTGGGACTGGTACTGCGGTCCCGGATAGCCGCGGGGAGGGCCGGCCTGCTGCGGGATGTACGGGGCGGGCGCATGCTGCAGCGGGACCGGCTGCTGCGTCTGCTGCGGGTAACCGTAGGCGGGGGCGGGATGGGAGGGCGCCGCCGGGAGGGCGGGCAGGGCCGCGGGGAGCGCCGGCAGGTAGCTGTTGCCGGTGTCGTATGCGGAAGGCACTCGGATCGGGGCGATCTGAGGGGTGCCCCGCTCCGCGACCAGGGAGTCGTAGATCGGGGTGTCGGGAAACGCCGGCGCGGAGTAGTAACCGCCGCCATAGGTGGCGCGGGGGGAGGTCATGGCACATAAGTTAAGCCCACGATGTGCTGGTTGGGGAGCCCGATAAGAGGGTTGTTTCATCAGCTGTGAGTGACCACGGTTCACTAATGTGGGCGAAGTTGGGGGAAACGGGCTTCCTGACGTCTCGTGATCGTGTAAAGGGCAAGCTGGGAGAGGGTTACCGACGGGTCGGCCCCCCTGTGGGGGATGTATGCGGAATAGGTTGACGATGAATGATCTTCCGGGCGCAACGAATCGAGATGGGGGAGAGCATGTCCATGCTTAAGGGAGCGAATACTCCGGTGTCGGTGCGGAGTGTCCGCGTCGAGCTGGGCTGGCACTCCGGACCGGGGGTGCCCGACGTCGACGCGTCGGCACTCCTCCTTCTGTCGTCGGGGAAGGTCCGTTCCGACAGCGACTTCGTCTTCTACAACCAGCCGGCCCACGCCTCGGGAGCCGTACGGCACGAGGGCAAGCAGTCGGCGACCGGCGCCACGACCGATTCCGTCGCCGTCGACCTCGACCGCGTCGAGAGCTCGATCGAACGCGTCGTGCTGGCCGCCTCCGCCGACGGTGGCACCTTCGGGCAGGTGCCCGGCCTCCACATCAAGGTGCTCGACGCAAGCTCCGGGGCCGAGATCGCCCGCTACGACAGCCAGGACGCCACGGTCGAGACCGCCTTCGTGCTCGGAGAGCTCTACCGGCGCCAGGGCGCGTGGAAGTTCCGCGCCGTCGGACAGGGCTACGGCACCGGCCTCGAAGGGCTCGCCACGGACTTCGGCATCACCGTCGACGAACCGCAGCAGGCCGCCGTCACCGAAGCCGCCGTCACCCAGGCCACCCTGCCGGCGGTCGCGCCGCCCGTCGCCACCCCGCCGCCCCCGCCCGTGGCACCCTCCGCACCGGCCACGCCCACAGTGCCGCCGGCAGCGGCCACCCCCGCCGCGCCGCCCGCCCCCGCGGCTCCGGTACGCCTCACGAAGGTGACGCTGACCAAGGAGTCGCCGAGCGTCTCCCTCACCAAGCAGGGCGGCACCTCCGGCGCGATGCGCGTCAACCTCAGCTGGCAGGTCCGCAAGCAGTTCCAGGGCTGGGGCGCCAAACTCGGCCGGGCCATCGCCATGCATGGCGACCTCGACCTCGACCTGTGCGCCCTCTACGAACTCTCCGACGGACGCAAGGGCGTCGTGCAGGCCCTCGGCAACGCCTTCGGGGCGCTGAACCAGCCCCCGTTCATCCACCTCGACGGGGACGACCGCACGGGCGGGACCCCGGGCGAGAACCTCACCATCAACCTCGACCGCCGGCAGGACATCCGCCGCGTCGTCATCTTCGTGACCGTCTACCAAGGGGCCCGCAGCTTCGCCGACCTCGACGCGACGGTGACGCTGCAGCCGCAGCACGGAGCGGCGATCGACTTCTCCCTCGGCGAGTGCACCGTCCCCTCCACGGTCTGTGCCCTCGCCCTCATCACCAACACCGGCTCCGACCTCGTCGTCCAGCGGGAGGCCCGCTTCTTGGTCCCGGAACGCGGCGTGAGCCCGCAGCGCACGATCGACCACGCCTACGGCTGGGGCATGAACTGGACCCCCGGCCGCAAGTAGCGGCCCTGCGTGCTTCCCGCCCCGCCGTCACCCGGCGGGGCGGGAGCCGTTTCACGCGGAACCCGTCACCCGTGGTGCGCTCAGGAGTCGCCGGCGGCCTCGGGCCGCGCGTAGGTGCGTCCCTTCCACGCGGCGCCCCGGCCCCGGTAGTGCTGCACCGCGGAGTCGACCGTCATCAGGAGATAGAGCCAGGCGGTGAACGGCAAGGTCAGCGCGAGGAGCGGCGGCTGGCGGTAGTAGCGCAGCATCGGCAGGTACGTGCCCGCCATCACCGCCCACGCCGCCGCCCCCGCCCACGCGGCCACCGCGTCCCCGCCGAGCAGCCCGACCGCCAGCGCCGTCGGCGGGGCGAGATACACCAGTGCCAGCCCCGCGACCGTCCCCGCCAGTACCGGAGGGCTGTGACGCAGCTGGGCGTAGGCGCTGCGCGACACCATCCGCCACAGGTCCGCCAGCCGGGGGTACGGACGCACGCTCTCGACCCGGTCGGCGAGACCGAGCCAGATTCTGCCGCCCGAGCGCCGCACGGCACGGGCCAGGGAGACGTCGTCAATCACCGCTTGGCGGATCGAGTCGGGGACACCGGCCCGCGTCGCGGCCTTGGTACGCAGCAGCACACAGCCGCCCGCTGCGGCCGACGTCCGCGCCCCTGCCTCGTTGATCCACCGGAACGGATAGAGCTGCGAGAAGAAGTACACGAAGGCCGGTACCACCAGCTGCTCCCAGCCGCTCGCCACCCGTAGCCGCGCCATCTGCGACACGAGGTCCAGCCCGCCGGTGCGCGCCGCGGCGACCAACTCCCGCAGGCTGTCCGGTGCGTGGGCGATGTCGGCGTCGGTGAGCAGCAGGAACTCCGGGTCG
This sequence comes from Streptomyces sp. WAC00040, assembly GCF_056835925.1. NCBI lineage: Bacteria > Bacillati > Actinomycetota > Actinomycetes > Kitasatosporales > Streptomycetaceae > Streptomyces > Streptomyces sp. WAC00040. The sequence continues at coordinate 315,100 of NZ_JAKQZE010000003.1, read as the reverse complement.
CGTTCCTCCGCGGCGTCGATGCCGTGCCGCAGGGCCCACAGTTTCCCGGTCCAGCCGTGCCCGGGCTCGCCCGGCGTCACCAGCCGCAGCGGCAGGCCACCGTGCCGCGCCGCCAGTGACCGCGCAAGGTCCCCCGTACCGTCACCGCTGTTGTCGTCGACGAGCACGATCTCGGCCCGGCCCGGATAGTCCTGGGCGAGCAGCGTCGGCAGACTCACGGGCAGCACGTCCGCCTCGTCCCGCGCGGGCACGACGACGGCGACATCCGGCCAATGCGCCGGATACTCGCGGTCCGGCAGCCGCTGGTCGGTCCGCCAGAAGAAGCCCTGGCCGAGCAGCAGCCACACCCAGGCGGCCAGCGATCCGACAGCGGTCCAGGCAAGAGCGCTCATCCGCCGCAGTCTGCCCCACGCAAGGCCCGCCGTGACGGCGGTCGACTATGGTGACCGGGTGAAGATCGCGCTCATGGATTCCGGTATCGGCCTGCTGGCGGCGGCGGCCGCAGTGCGTACGCTGCGCCCCGACGCCGACCTGGTGCTGTCCTCCGACCCCGGCAGCATGCCCTGGGGTCCCCGTACACCGGACGATGTCGCCGGGCGGGCGCTGACGGTGGCGCGAGCGGCCGCCGCGCACCGGCCCGACGCGCTCATCGTCGCCTGCAACACCGCGTCCGTGCACGCCCTGCCCGCCCTCCGGGCCGAGCTCGAGCCGTCGATCCCGGTCATCGGTACGGTCCCCGCGATCAAGCCTGCCGCCGCCGGAGGCGGTCCGGTCGCGATCTGGGCGACGCCCGCGACCACGGGCAGCCCCTACCAGCGCGGACTGATCAAGGAGTTCGCCGGCTCCGTCGAGGTGACCGAGGTTCCCTGTCCGGGTCTCGCCGACGCGGTGGAGCGGGCGGACGAGGACGCGATCGACCGGGCCGTCGCCGCGGCGGCCGCGCTCACCCCGCGTGACGTCCGTGCCGTCGTCCTCGGCTGCACCCATTACGAACTGGTCTCCGAGCGCATCCGGGCGGCCGTCCAGCAGCCCGGCATGCCGCCCCTCGTCCTGCACGGCTCGGCGGGAGCCGTCGCCGCGCAGGCCCTGCGCCGGATCGGTGCGGAGCCCGCGCCCGACGCGCCGCCGAGCGGTCGGCTCACGGTCCTGCTCAGCGGGACGGAAGCCACTCTTCCGGCGGAGGCGCTCGGCTACGCAGAGAGTCACCTGCTGCCGGCCGTGACCCCGGTCCGCTGAACCGGGCTCGCGGCCCTTTCGCGGGCGTGTGCCGCTGACCCGCCGGCCGGGACGACCCTGGTCCCCGATCGCCACCTTCCACCTGCGACGACGGCAGGCGCCGAACCCGGTCGGGTGGTTCGTCGGCGCGTGCGTTTCCGAGGCCAGGGAGCGCTGATGGGTGCCTTTCCCGCCCTTGTGGCCGTTTCGCCGCATCAGTGCTGGTTGTCCCGAGGCTGGGTAGGGTCCTAGGCATGAGGCACCACTTCCGCCATGAGGGGCGCGGCTCGGAGCCCCTTCCAGAGGTATGGACCGGCCGGGCGACCAACCGCATGCAGTGGCTGCTCGCCGTCGCGGGCCTGGCCTGTCTGGCCCTCGGCATCAAGCTTGCCGTCGGGGCCACGTGGACCACCGGCATCGCGGCCATGCTGATGGCGGTCATCGGCTGCGTCGCGGCGGGCCTCATGATCCTTTACGGGACCCTCGCCTTCGTGCACGTGGCGGTGAAGATCGACAGCCATGCGCTGGACGTGCGCTGCGGCCACATCGGCGTACCGCGCCGGCACATCCCCCTGTCGCATGTGGAGAGCGCGGAGTTCGTCCACAGGGTGACGCCCCGGCAGTGGGGCGGCTGGGGCTGCCGCTGGCGTCCGGAGCAGGGCACCGCGGTCGTCGTCCGGCGCGGCGAGGGCGTGGCGGTCAACCTCAGCGACGGCAGCAGGTTCACGGTGACTGTCGACGACGCGGCCATGGCGGTGCGGGTCCTCCGCGCCAGGCTCAATCACCTCAGGGCGACGGGGGCACCGGGAGCCCCGGGGGCGAGCCAGGCGCCAGGGGCGTGAGCCCGCCCGTGCGGAGCGGCCCCCGGCACCGCCACCTTTCGTGACCGCCCCCGTGCCTCCCCTGGCGGCCTCGGCAACTTCGGCCCTTGCGCGTTCTGCTGGCGGATGTACGCGCCGTGCCGTGTCCTACAGGTCCTGTCCTTCGCGTGGCGGGCGCGCCGTGGCCAGTCCCGCCAGCAGCGCGGCCCCGGTGGTGACGGGGGCGAAACTCAGCACGTTGCCGACACAGGCCAGTACCGCCACTGCCGTGAGCGCGGCGGCGGCGCTCAGCGCGACGGGCGTCGGGCGGGGTGAACGCCCGATTCCGTACAGGATCCAGCCGAAGACCGCCGCGAGCAGCGCGACGCCGGCCACTCCCTGCTCCGCCGCCTGCTGGAGCGGTGCCGAGTGGGGTTTGTTCCCCGAGGCCGGCGACTGGACGGACGCGGGGCTCAGCCGGCCGAAGCGAGCGGGACCGACGCCCCGGACAGGCTCCTGTTCCGCCAGGGTGAGGGCGTCCCGCCACAGAACGACCCGGTGGACGGTGAGGGGCGCCTCCACCGAGGCGGCGAGGCCGGAGGGAAGGGCGTCCTCCGCGACGGCCCACGTGGTTCCCGCGACGAGACCCGTCGCCAGCGCGAGTGCCACGAGAACGGCGGCGCGTCGGCGTATCCGGGCCACGGCGAGCGAACAGAGCAGCACGCTCAGACAGGCGGCGAACGCGGGGACGGACGCCAGCACGAGGGCCGAACAGGCCATGGCCGTCGCGAACAGGCGCGACACCGTCCTGCTTCCCGCCGTCCGGGCGGCGGACGCAGCGCAGCAGGCCGCACCCGTGCCGAGCACCAGGAGCGCGGCGACGGCGCCCGTCTGTCCCAAGGGCGTGACGGCACCGGCGGCGGCTCCCGGGACCACCCCGTCATGGGATGTGACCGCGACCGTGGCGGCCCCCGCCGCGGTCATGACGAAGCCGCCGACCGGCAGGAGCGAGCCCGCGATCCGTCCGCACGCGTATCCCGCGGTCACGGCGAACACGGCGAGCAGCACGCCTTCCGGCCGCCCCTCCCGTCCGGCGGCGCTGACCAGCGACCACACGGCGCAGCCGACAAGGGCGACGACGCCCGCCGCGTCCGCACCGCTACGGCCCTCGCCACCCGTGTCCGCACGCTGCCCGCGGTCCGGGTGGGCGCGCGTACCTTCCCCGGGATCCCGGTGCGAGCCGCGTGCCGGGTGCGCGTGCGCACCGTACGCGCGGTCCGGGCCCATGTCCGGATCGCTTCGGTGTTCCCGGTCCGTGGGCGGACCGCCCGTTGAACCCATTCCGTCGCCCCCCGACTGTGACGGGCCCCGCGCGGCCGGAACTGGCCGGACGCCGACGGGCGCCGGATGCGCGACAACCCGAACCGACCTGAACGGCTCGTGGTGTGCGCGGGACCGGCGAACACGCTAACGGGAGCCTCGGACATGTGTGGAGTGATTGCGAAGAAACGTTGCTTCTGGGTGAGGTGGACGTGACTGCGCCGCTCACAGGCCTCCGCCGTAGACTCCGCCAGGTGAGCGCCATCATGACCCCCGTCGACACCCCCGGACCCGCACCCACGGAGGGCCGGCCGCTGCTGCGCCGGTTCGCGCGCCCCGCTGCCGCCGCGCTCTCCGGCCTGCTGCTCTTCGCGAGTTTCCCGCCGCGTCCGCTGTGGTGGCTGGCCGTTCCGGCGTTCGCCCTGCTCGGCCTGACCCTGCACGGACGCCGGCCGCGGTCCGCGTTCGGGCTCGGCTACCTCGCGGGCCTCGGCTTCCTGCTCCCCCTGCTGTTCTGGACGGGCGAGGAGGTCGGCCCGGTGCCCTGGCTGGCGCTGGTCGCGGCGGAGGCGCTGTTCGTGGCGTTCGCCTGCATGGGCATCGCCCTCGTCTCACGGCTGCCGGCGTGGCCCGTATGGGCCGCCGCCGTCTGGATCGCGGGCGAGGCCGCGCGTGCCCGCGTACCGTTCGGCGGCTTCCCGTGGGGCAAGATCGCGTTCGGTCAGGCCGATGGCTTCTTCCTGCCGCTCGCGGCGCTCGGCGGCACCCCTGTGCTGAGCTTCGCCGTCGTGCTCTGTGGATTGGGCCTCTACGAATGTGCGCGGCAGGCGCTTGCTCACCGCCGCGGCGGGACCGTTCCGCGCAGCGCGGCCGTGGCGGCGCTGCTCGCCCTCCTCGTGCCCGTTGCCGCGGCCCTCGCCTCCCGGCCGCTGGTCGACGCCTCCGCCGAGGACGGCACCGCCACCGTCGCCGCGATCCAGGGCAACGTCCCCCGCCTCGGTCTCGACTTCAACGCCCAGCGTCGGGCCGTCCTCGACAACCACGCCCGCCGGACGGAACAGCTCGCCGCGGACGTGGCGGCCGGCAAGGAACCCCGGCCGGACTTCGTCCTGTGGCCCGAGAATTCCTCCGATCTCGACCCGTACCGCAACGCGGACGCCCGCCTGGTCATCGACCGGGCGGTCAAGGCCATCGGCGTGCCGACCGTCGTGGGCGCCGTGCTGACCCCGGAGACGGGCAAGCTCCGCAACACCCTCATCGAATGGGACGCCGACCGGGGGCCCGTCGACACCTACGACAAGCGCCACGTGCAGCCGTTCGGCGAGTACATCCCGATGCGGTCCGTCGTGCGGGTCTTCAACTCCGACGTGGACCGGGTCCAGCGTGACTTCGGGCCCGGGCACGAGGTGGGGGTCTTCGACCTCGCCGGCACCGAGGTCGGCCTGGTCACCTGCTTCGAGGCGGCCTTCGACGACGCCGCCCGCGACACAGTCACGCACGGGGCGCAGCTCATCTCCGTGCCGAGCAACAACGCCACCTTCGGCCGGAGCGAGATGACGTACCAGCAGCTGGCGATGTCCCGCGTGCGGGCCGTCGAACACAGCCGGTCCGTCGTCGTCCCCGTCACCAGCGGTGTCAGCGCCGTCATCCTGCCCGACGGGGAGATCGTCGAACAGACGGCGATGTTCACGCCGGACGCGCTGGTCGCCGAGGTTCCGCTGCGCTCGTCGCTCACGCCCGCGACCCGCCTCGGCAGCGCGCCCGAACTGGCCCTCGTGCTGCTCGCGGCCGGCGGCCTGTCCGCGGTCGCCGTCGGCGTGGTCCGGACCCGGCACCGTGCGAGGGACGAGGCGGCCACGGCAGCGGACAAGGCCTGAGTCCGCCGGGCGTCCGGCCAGGGTGCTGCACTGTCGTGGCCGGCCGGGAGAGCGCCCGGGGGCTGTGCCGGTCCGCGGAGGGGTTCGGACGGTCAGGCCGGGCCAGCGGTAGGGTCCGGGCATGGCAACTCCCGATTTCATCCGCGCCATCCGGGCGACCGCCGGCCACCAGCTGCTGTTCCTGCCGGGTGTCAGCGCAGTCGTCTTCGACGACGCGGGGCGGGTGCTGCTGGGCAGGCGCGCAGACACGGGCAACTGGTCGGTCATCGGCGGCATCCCCGAGCCCGGCGAGCAGCCCGCCATGACGGCGGCACGCGAGGTGTACGAGGAGACCGCCGTGCGCTGCGTGGCCGAGCGGGTCGTCCTGGTACAGGCGCTGCCCAGGCCCGTCACCTATCCCAATGGCGACGTGTGCCAGTACATGGACATCACCATGCGCTGCCGTGCGGTGACCGGCGCCGCCGAGGCGCGTGTCAACGACGAGGAGTCCCTCGAGGTGGGCTGGTTCCCCGTCGACGCGCTGCCGGAACTCCAAGACTTCGCCACTTTCCGGATCAAACATGCGCTGTCCGAAGGACCAGCATGGTTTGAACCCACCAAGGCGTAGCGAAGTATGGGCTGCGACCACATCGGTCGACGGATGATCGCTGCCTAATGTGCCGGACATGACCGCGCCCACCACACCGCCCGGCACCCCCGTCCCCGCAGCCGCGGCGTCCACCCTGTCCGTCGACCTCGGCGGCCGCACCGCCCTCGTCACCGGTGCCGCGGGCGGCATCGGCCGCGCCTGCGCCCTCCGGCTCGCGGCCGCCGGGGCCAAGGTCAGAGCCGTCGACCGGGACGCCGACGGACTGGCTGCGCTCGCCGCGCACAGCGAGGGCCTCGCCGGGGCCGTGGAACCGTACCTGCTCGACCTCACCGACCTGGACGCCGCGGAAGCGGCGGCCGCCGGCACGGACATCCTCGTCAACAACGCGGGCCTGCAATTGGTCCGGCCCATCGAGGACTTCCCGCCGGACGTCTTCCACACCGTGCTCACGGTGATGCTCGAAGCCCCGTTCAGACTGATCAGGGGCGCGCTGCCGCACATGTACGCACAGGGCTGGGGCAGGATCGTCAACATCTCGTCCGTACACGGACTGCGCGCCTCCGCCTACAAGTCCGCGTATGTGGCTGCCAAACACGGGCTCGAAGGACTCTCCAAGACGGCCGCCCTCGAGGGCGCACCGCACGGCGTGACGTCCGTCTGCGTCAACCCCGGCTATGTGCGCACACCCCTCGTCGAGAAGCAGATCGCCGACCAGGCCGCTGCGCACGACCTGCCGGAGGACCGCGTGCTCACCGAGGTCCTCCTCAAGGACTCCGCGATCAAGCGGCTCGTCGAGCCGGAGGAGGTGGCGGAGGCCGCCCTGTACCTCTGCTCGCCCCAGGCCTCCTTCATCACCGGTACGTCCCTGACCCTCGACGGCGGCTGGACGGCTCACTAGGCGTATCGATCACGGCGCGTGTTGCGCCAGGCGTCACGACAGGCTGTATCGATCAGGAGCGGATCCAGCCCCTGTCCTCGGGCGGTACCGCATCGTTGTCCACAGGGCTGGTGCGACCGCCCGTACGGCAGGAATCCTGTGTCCATGTCCCACGATCAAGCCCACTACCTGGAGCTCCTCGCACGCGGCGCGGCCGCCGACGCGTACGACAGGCCGTTGCTCCTCGCCCGCGCAGACGGCGCCGGGCCCGACCAGCTGGCCGCGCTCGAACACGCCAAGCAGCTGGCCCTGCGGGTGCGGGCCGAGCTGGAGGGGCGCAGGCGCCGCGAGGCGGAACTGTCCGCCCTCTTCGAGACCGCGCACGACCTCGCCGGTCTGCGCGACCTCGACGCGGTGCTCCGGGCGATCGTGCAGCGGGCCCGGTCGCTGCTGGGCACCGAGGTCGCCTACCTCAGCCTCAACGACCCCGAGGCCGGCGACACCTACATGCGGGTCACAGAGGGCTCGGTGTCGGCCCGGTTCCAGCAGGTGCGGCTCGGGATGGGGGAGGGGCTCGGCGGCCTCGTCGCCCAGACCGCGCGGCCCTATGTGACGGAAAGCTACTTCGACGACGCCCGGTTCGAGCACACAGGGACCATCGACGCCGCGGTCAAGGACGAGGGCCTCGTCGCCATCCTCGGCGTGCCGCTCATGCTGGGCAGCCAGGTCATCGGCGTCCTGTTCGCCGCCGACCGGCGCGCCAGGGTCTTCGAACGGGAGCAGGTCGCGCTGCTCGCCTCCTTCGCCGCCCACGCGGCCGTCGCCATCGACACCGCCAACCTCCTCGCGGAGACCCGCTCCGCGCTCGCCGACCTCGAGCGGGCCAACGCGATCATCCAGGAGCACAGCGGCGTTCTGGAGCGCGCCTCGGACGTCCACGACCGTCTGACGGAGCTGGTCCTGCGCGGCGGGGGCGTCGATGATGTGGCCGCGGCGCTCTCCGAAGTCCTCGACGGGACGGTCGAGTTCACCGCGGGCGGCCCGGACACCGCGCGCGCCGGCGGCCATGCGACACGGCACGGCGACGACTGGGTCGCCGCCGTCGCCGCGGGCGGGGAGGTCTTCGGCTCCCTGGTCCTGCACGGGCAGCCCGACCTCGATCCCGCAGGCCGCCGCACCCTCGAACGCGCCGCGATGGTCACCTCCCTGCTGCTCCTCGCCGAACGGTCCGCCCACGACGCGGAACAGCGGGTGCGGGGCGAACTGCTCGACGACCTGCTCGACTCCCCGGACCGGGACCCCAGGCTGCTGCGGGAGCGGGCCGCCCGGCTGCGGGCCGACCTCGACGCCCCCCATGTGGTGCTCGCCGCCCGGATCGACGGCACGGCGGAGGAGACCGCCACCCGGGCAGAGGCCACCCGCGCCGAGCCCGGCGCCGGCCGTAAGCCCGGCGCGCGCGGTGGCTCATGGAGCCGTGCGGGCTCTCTCGACGGGGCAGCCGTCTCCGCACGTGAGACGGCGGACCGCCGACGCCTGTGGTCCGCTGCCTCGCACTTGGCCGCGACCCGTTCCGGTCTCGCCGCCGCACGCGACGGCGGCACGGTCCTGCTCCTGCCCCTCGGCCCCGGCGACACGGCGGCGGACCTCGCCCGCCAGACCGCCCGGCAGCTGAGCGGCGCGCTCCGCGAGCCGGTGACCGTCGGCGCCTCCTCGCCGGTCGACTCACCGGCCGAAGACCCGGCGCCGGTGGCAACGGCCTATGCCCAGGCCCGCCGCTGCCTCGACGCCCTGCGCCTCCTCGGCCGCTCCGGTGAGGGCGCCGCGGCGCAGGACCTGGGGTTCCTCGGGCTGCTGCTGGCCGACCCCGGTGACATCGACGGCTTCGTGCACCGCACCATCGGGGAGATCATCGGCTACGACCGGCGGCGCGGTACCGACCTGGTCGGAACCCTGGACGCCTACTTCGCCAGTGGCATGAGCCCGGCCCGCACCAAGGACGACCTGCACGTCCATGTGAACACCGTGGCCCAACGGCTCGAGCGCATAGGCCGGTTGCTCGGCCCCGACTGGCAGGCGCCGACGCGGTCCCTAGAGATCCAGCTGGCGCTGAGGCTGCACGCGATGTCGTCGTCGGCCGGCTCCTGAGCCCCTGCCCACCTGTACGGGCGACCGCGTGTCCCGTTCTGCGGGGGCCGTGAGCCCATGTTCCCGGCCGTCCATGCGGTCCCCACCGCCTCTGTATACGCGAACGGCGCGGACCCGTCCGGGCCCGCGCCGTTCGCGTATATGGAGGGGCCGGCCGACCGGCCGGCCCCCACCGGGTCAGACGGTACGGGCGTCCGCGGCGGCTGTGGCCGGAGCGTCCTCGACGTCGTGCGCGGCGCTGTCCAGCGTGGTCAGGTCCCGCTCCCTCGTCTCCCGTGCGCAGGCGATGGCCACCACGGTGAGCAGGGCTGCGGCGATCACGTACAGGGCGATGGGCGTCGACGAGTCGTAGTCGGCCAGCAGAGCAGTGGCGATCAGCGGTGCCGGCGCACCGGCGGCGACGGACGAGAACTGCGCGCCGATCGAGGCGCCCGAGTAGCGCATCCGCGTCGCGAACATCTCGGAGAAGAACGCCGCCTGGGGCGCGTACATCGCACCGTGCAGCACGAGACCCACGGTGACGGCGAGGAGCAGGGCGCCGAACCCGGCCGTGTCGATGAGTGCGAAGAACGGGAACATCCAGGCTCCGACGCCGATCGCGCCGATCAGATACACCGGCCGGCGCCCGATCCGGTCGGACAGCGCACCCCACAGCGGGATCACCGCGAAGTGCACGGCGGAGCCGATGAGGACGGCGTTGAGCGCGGTCTGCTTGCTCATGTCCACGGCGGTGGTCGCGTAGACGAGGATGAACGCGGTGATCACGTAATAGCTGATGTTCTCCGCCATACGCGCGCCCATGGCGATCAGGACATCGCGCCAGTGGTGACGCAGCACGGCGATGACCGGCATTTTCTCCACCTGGCCGGCTTCCGCCTTGCGCTGCTCGGCCTGGGCCAACGCGGCCTTGAAGACCGGCGATTCATCGACAGAGAGACGAATCCACAAGCCGACGATCACCAGCACGCCGGACAGCAGGAACGGTATGCGCCAGCCCCATGAGGAGAAGGCGGCGTCCGAGAGCAGCGCCGTGAGCGCGGACAGCACACCGGTGGCGAGCAACTGCCCGGCCGGGGCGCCCGTCTGAGGCCACGAGGCCCAGAATCCGCGCCGCTTGGCATCGCCGTGCTCAGACACCAGCAGCACCGCGCCGCCCCACTCGCCGCCGAGCGCGAAACCCTGCACGAGCCGCAGCACGGTCAGCAGGACCGGAGCGGCGGAGCCGATCGTCGCATGGGTCGGCATGAGTCCGATCGCGAAGGTCGCACCGCCCATCATGAGCAGGCTGAGCACCAGCAGCTTCTTACGTCCGAGCCGGTCCCCGTAGTGTCCGAAGACGAGCGCGCCGAGCGGACGCGCGGCGAAGCCGACGGCGTAGGTGAGGAACGAGAGGAGGGTTCCGACCAGCGGGTCCTCATCCGGGAAGAACAGCTCGTTGAAGACCAGGGCGGCGGCGGACCCGTAGAGAAAGAAGTCGTACCACTCGATGGTCGTGCCGATGAGACTGGCGGCGACGATGCGCTTCAGCGAGCTCGGCGCTGGTTGAGCGGTTTCTGGGGCGGCCATGTACACCACTTCCGGACAGTTGGCAGGGACGTTTGCGTGTCGCCACACCGTAGAAACACGCAGGTCAGGCGCACATGTGGCGGGGCAACATAGTTCAGAGGTTGGTTGTACGTGTGGCCACCATGCCCGTTCATTGAGCGCTGGTTCAGGGGCTAGTGCCGCATCAGGCAACGTTCGCCCCGTCGTGACGTGTCGCCCGGTTGCTGCGCCGGGCGGCATCGGACCGCCAGAATGATCATGTGGTTGAACGCGTGCAGGTCCGGGAGATCGATGACGACGAGGGCAGACGGTTGCTGCGGATCGTCCGCCGGGGCACTGGGTCGGTGGTGACCTGGCGGCGGGCCCAGATGGTGCTGCTGTCCGCGCAGGGCATGCCGGTGGCGAAGATCGCCGAGGTGACGTTCACCAGCGCGGACCGGGTCCGCGACGTGATCCACAACTTCAACGCCGCCGGCTTCGAGTCGCTCTACCCCAAGTACAAGGGCGGCCGGCCCAGGACGTTCACCCTGCCCGAGCGCCGGGAGATCAAGAAGACCGCCAAGTCCAAGCCGGCCGAGCACGGCCTACCGTTCTCGACCTGGAGCCTGGCGAAACTGGCCGACTTCCTGGTCGCCGAGGGGTGGTCGACGACATCAGCCACGAGGGCCTGCGCATCCTGCTCCGCGAGGAGGGCGTCTCCTTTCAACGCGTGAAGACCTGGAAGACCTCCCGCGACCCCGACTACGCGGCCAAGAAGGCCCGGGTCGAACACCTCTACGCGATCGCCGACGGCGAGGTCATACCCGAAGAAAGCGAGCCCGAAGCCATCTTCTGCATGGACGAGTTCGGCCCCCTCAACCTCCAGCCCCACCCCGGACGGCAGTGGGCCGAACGCGGCGGCCGGCACAAGGACCCCGACCGCGAGCCCAGGCCCGGCGGCGAGCGACCTACACCCGCCCGCACGGGGTGAGGCACCTGTTCGCCGCCTACGACCTGGCCAAGGACCAGCTCTACGGTCACATCAAGAAGACGAAGAACCGGTCGAAGTTCCTGGAGTTCTGCCGCTACCTGCGCTCGCTGCACCCGCTGGACGTGCGCATCGCGATCGTCTGCGACAACTACTCGCCGCACCTGACGACCAAGCGGTGCCAGCGGGTCGGTACCTGGGCTGCGGCGAACAACGTCGAGATCGCCTACACCCCGACCAACAGCTCCTGGCTCAACCGGATCGAGGCCCAGTTCACAGCTCTGCGCTACTTCGCCCTCGACGGCACCGACCATGCCAGTCACAAGGCCCAGGGCAGCATGATCCGCCGATACATCATCTGGCGGAACAAGAACGCCGCAGACGAACGCCTCCACAGGGTCGTGGCCAGAGCCAACGTCGCCTGACCGGCCGCTACCCGAACGAGCCGTCGGTTCGACCCGCGAAGCTCGCACAGCCGTCGTGCTCGAACCGCACTCGCCCGTCGAATGACGAGCCGGGGTTGCTGCACGCCCCGTAGTCCTGGCCGAGCTGCCCGCTCAACACGATCCAGAAGCGGCATCCTCCGCACTGGGCGTCATACCACTCGTCCCGGTAGTCGGAGTGGGCCGTCGAGCGGTTCAACGAAGCCCGCCAACGCGCATGACACCGATCATTGTGATCTTGATCGTCACCAGTCCAAGGTTCACCCTCGGCCACTCTCGATGTCCCCCCGCCCGTTCGATCCGAGACCATCAGTCCCGGCGCTTGCCAGTGATCCTCTCACCGAGAAACAGGGCGAAGGTTCTCTGATACGGCACTAGGAGGGGTGAAGCGACTGGTGTCGGAGAGGCATAGCTTTTGACGGTGTCATGCCGACCCCCGTGCGGGTTTGGTGCTGACTACGTTCCGTAGAACTTGGCAACCGGTCACGGTGACTCAAGGAGCTCGGCAATCCTCCGCTGGACCCGCACAGGAGCACAGAAAGGCGAAAGGAGGGACTGTCGTTGCTCTCTCAGAACCACAGGTCCTGGGGATATCCGTGCGCATATGTCGATCCCGTCGTCAGTCGTGGGCAGTCTCGGCCTCGTCGTCCGGCGTCGTGGACAGTCCGGCCGCGTCGGCGAGATCTGGGTCCTCCGTGCTCTGGTCTCCAGCAGGTGTGTCCGACTCCTCGTTCGAAGTCCGGTCGCCGTCGGCGAGTGTCGGGAGGACGTATGCCTGGGCCAGCCCCGCGAGGTGGAGGGGGAGGGGGAGAGACAGGGAGGCGGCGTAGTCCGGGGCCTGGCGGAGCTGGTGCATGGCGAGGGCCAGCGCCTCAGGGGCGTCCGGCTTTTCCAGTACGGGGGCCGCGGAGTCGTCGTCTTCGTGGCAGCCAAGTACCGCGATCTCCACCAGGGTCGGGTTCCAGGCGCTGGTGCCCGCCTGCGAGGTGAGGTTGCCTGCCGCGTTGACCCGGGTGGCGAGGCGGTCGAGTGCGGGGGAGATCGCATGGGTTCCGGGGCGTTCGGTGGTGCTGTAGAAGACCCGCTCGCGCGACGAAGCCCCGTCCCCGTAACGCTGCTGTGCCCAGAAGCCAGCCGGCTGTCCGTGGGGCTTGCCCGGGTCGGCCAGCCCCCACCACTGGGCGCTCTCGCGACCGCCGCATCCGCGCACGCGTACGAGGCGCAGTTCGTCGTCCAGTCGTCCTGCCGGGGCGTGGCCGGTCTTGATCAGATCGCGTTCGGTCTGGCCGTCCTGGAGCCAGGGCCAGTGCAGTCGGCTGTTCTGAGCGTGGGTGATCAGTGCGGTGGGTTGCCCTCGGAGGGAGTGCAGCACGCGTTGGAGGAATGCCGCGGTCTCCCTGCGCTGTTGGGCGAGGTTGCTGCGCCACTGCTTGCCGGTGACCCTAGAGGCATCGGGACGTGCGTCATCGTCTGGAGTCCCGGGTTCCGTGAACGCTTCGGGGTCGATCTCCGCCTGTTTCACCAGACCGAGGAGGAACTGCGGATAGGGCACCCATTCCCCCGCGGTGTCATCCCAGCCGCGTACGGCCGCGAGGCCTTCCCCGGCCGGGAGCGGGGTGACCAGGACGGCCACAGGCAGGTGTTTGGGCAACCGGGTCGGGCCGTCCTTGCGACGTTTCACCATCCACACCGCCGCGTATTGCAGCGAGTCCGGAAGATCGTCACCGAGGGTGTGCTGGGGCAGGACGCGGACGCCGAGTTGGCGCAGTCCGTCGAGCCACGAGCTGCACGTGCGGTGGTCGAGGCTCTCCGCATTGTCGATCTGCCGGTCGGTGGACGAGGTGACGACGAACTGAGTCAGCAGGCCCGCGTCGGCGCACCCGAGGCGGATGGCGAACTTGGGGTCCGTCGACGCCGGGCGGAACGTGCTGCGGTGGGCGACTTCCACGAGGGCGAGTTCGGGCCGGGAGGGGTCCGCGCCGTCCGCGCGGAGCCAGGCGCGCAGGGCGCGGCGCCGTTCGGCGACGGCCGCCGCGAGCGCCGCGCCTTTGACCGCCGTGTCGGGCACGAGCCGGTCGCCCAGTCCGTCGGCGAGGGGTAGGCAGCGCAGCCGGAGTGTGACCTCCGTCGTCCGCCACTCCAGGACGACCGGTGCTCCGGGCGTGGCCTCGTCGAAGTCCCGGTCCGTGACGTGGGCGGCACTGGCGCCGCCGTCGCCGTCGAGGCCCAGGGCCTTGGCGAACTGTTCCACCGCCTCTCTGCGTACCTCGGGTGACTGCCACAGCAGCCGGGCCTCCACAACGGGCGGGCCGGCCTGATCTGGGCCGTGGGAGGCGATTCGGGCCTGCGCCGCAAGTGCCACGCGCCGTGCCTGGGTCTCGCGCAGCAACTCGGCTTTCTTGGCCTCGTCGGTCCTCGGCTTGGGCCGCCGGTTCTGCGGCGCGCCGATGCCCTTGGCACGTCCGCGCGTGAGGTCGGGTACCCGGATCAGTGTTTCAGGGAGGGCCTGCTCGGCCCATTCGGTGAGCTGGGCCCGCTGGTTGGGCATGAAGCCGGTGCCGATCTCGTGCTTACCCATTCTAGTGCTGTGGACCACGCTGGCGCGGACGCCGCGGCCCTCGCCGATCCAGGAGACCGGTTCGGTGAGGAGCTGTTCGGGGTCGGGGAAGTTGCCCGCGAGGCTGAGTCCGCGCAGGATGCCGGAGGTGTCGTTCTCCGACCAGACGAAGGTGCCGGCGGCCCGGTCGCGGCGCAGGCGTGCCAGTGCGTAGCGTTCGGTGGCCGGTGCGCCGGGCAGCCAGGGGATGGTGGGCCGCAGGTAGACGGTGGTGGCCTCCCGGTAGGGCAGGCTGAGGCGTTTGGTGGTGGTCCGAGGGTGGGTCGCCCAGCGGCGTACACCCCAGTGCAGGTGGAGACGCGGCCTGGGGTCGAACGGCGTGGTCTGCAGGGAGATGTTCAGAAGGACGGAGAACCACCACTCCTTGCGTTTGACGGTCCGGCACAGAGGCTGCGACATGAGTTCCGCCCCCTGGTCGCGAGGTCCGCGGGGCAGCGCCCGGAACCGCAGCTCCCCTCCCTCGAACGGGAAGGGGTCGAGGGTCAGGATGCGGCGTGCCAGGGCGTCGGTGGCGAGTTGGAACTGGCGCGGTTCCGGGGCGGCAGTGCCGCCCCGGGTGGTCGGGGTGGTGAGGAGTTCGACGCCGCTGACCGGTTGCCACTCGGGCAGGTTCTGCTTCAGCTCGGTGCTGCTCGCGAGCAACAGCGAGCGGAACCGGGGATCCTGTGCGGAGCCCTTGGGACCGAGGGTACGCAGCCAGGCGTCGAGGAGTTGCTGCATGGAACGGCCGGGGAGGGGGTCGGGCGCCGAGGCCGGTACGTACATCCAGAAGTCCTCGGCGGCCTGCGGCCCCGGCTCGACGGGGATACGCGGCCGGGGGCGGACGATCACGTCGGGGGCGAGAGTCTGGAGCACGCCGTCGAGTCGGCGGGTGGGCAGCGTCGGCTGCCGCTTCTCCTCGTCCCGCCCGTGGTTGTGCAGTTCGAGGAGTCCGGCATGCCAGTGTTCGGGGAAAGGGAGCGCGTGGAAGTCCTCGGTCCAAGGGGTGCCCTCCTCGGCCAGGTGATACGCGGATCGGCGGATGTTCTTGTACATGTCGGTTCTCCCTGCGATGTCCGTACGTGGGCAGGTGCGGTTGCCCGCCAACAGTGCTGCCCAGGGCGGTGGTTGGCGTGCTTCAGTCGACCGATCGCGGGCCGGGTGACGTCCCCATGGCACACAGCGCTTCGTACAGCGGGCGGTAGAGCAGCTTGACGAGTGCGGCGTCGGCGGGGTCGGTGCGCGCGCCGTACGCGACGGTGCCGGTGTCGCTTTGGGTGAAGTACGGCGCCAGGACGTCCCGCAGTCGGACGAGTAGCCCCGGGTCGCCTGCGCGGCGTGGACGCCGGTTCTGGCCGGTGAAGGGGGCCTGTGCTGCGGCGAGTCGAGGTGCGAAGGCCGCGTCGACGAACACGACGCGGGCGGGTACGCCACCGCGGACGAGGCGCCCGATGACCTGCCAGATGGTGACGAGCTGGTCCCAGACGAAGGACTTCTTCTCGTCATCGGAGAGCGAGGAGTAGATGTAGGGCCGTGACAGTACGTGTCGCCACACGCCGCGCGCGGTGGTCCTGAAAGCGCTGCCTGCCGCGTTAAGGTCCCCGGCCTGGGCGACCATGTCGCTGAAGGTCCCTTCGTCCGGCAGCTTCAGTTGACCGCGTACGAACCGCGTCGCCCAGTCGTTGATGGCGAAGACCGCCAGGGAGAGGTCGTCGGGGCGGGGGTGCGGGCGGACCAGGAAGAACACCGTCCCGAACGCCGCCACCTTCTCCTCGCCGGGCCGTTGAGGGGCGGTGAGGATGTTGTGTCCTCGCTCCACGGCGAGCAGGGGCGCCACGAGCAGTTCGGCGTCCGGGTCGTCCGCGAAGGACGCGAGGTCCCCACGCCGGACCGCTCCCGCGCCCGATTCCGTGCCCGGCGCCTGGCTTCGTGCCGACGCCGTCCCGTCGACGGCGGCCTCCAGTTCGGCGTCGTCGGCGGCCAGGACGCGTACGCGGCCACGCCAGCGCGGGATCTCGTTCAGGGCGGTGGCGGCCACTTTGGCTTCCGCGTAGCTGCCCACCAGGAGCAGGGCACGTTTGCGGCGCTGGTCGGGGATTCGGGCGAGTTCGCTCTGGAGAGGGGAGGAATTGCCGTCGATCCGGGATCGGGCGAGCCGGTCGATCATCAGGCGCAGGACGTCCTCGCGCTGGTCGGGGTCCTGGCCGGAGAGCCGGATCGGCTGTCCTGCGGCGTCGTACAGGAACTCGGTGCGGAACACGGTCTTCCGGATGGCGTCGAGAGCCTTGGGCTGCGGTTTCAGTACGGCGCGGACAGGTGCGAGGACGTGGGCCCGGGTAGAGGTGCCGGCCCAACTGGTGCCGGACATCAACAGCACGTGTGGGCCGGCTTTGCCGAGGCCTGGGTCGGCGCCGAGCTGGGGAAGACCCAGGAGCAGTTCCCGGCCTACGCCCGCGCAACGGAAGAAGCGCAGGGTGCCGGTACGGTGTCCGTCCTTGTTGCGGGCGGCGGCCCGTTCGTCCACCAGGTACTGGAAGCCCAGGACGTTGCCCATGGGCGCTTCGGGCAGCAGTGGCGCGTAGTCGAGGGGCGGGCGGCGGGTCAGCTCGTGGGCCGCGGAGTCCAGCCGTAGCGCTGCCTCCACCTGAGGCCACAGGAACGTCACCCGGTCCAGGCGTTGGTGCAAGGCGGCGAGGACGAGGGTGAACTCCAGCCGCCGTGCGTTGAGTTCACGCCACTCCTCGGTGAGTGGTACGTCCTCGGGGGCAGGCTCCTTGCCTCGCTTGGCAGCGGGCATGGGGCGCTGTTCCGGGCCCGGCGCTCCGACGAGGAAGGAGTCGAGGAGCGCGCGGACTCGGCGTCGTGTCCGCTTTTCGTCGAGGGTGTGCAGGACGTCGTGGGCGAGGGCCGTGAGCTCGTCGGCGGGAGTTCCGTAGGGGCCGCGTCCGCCGAGCGGATCGTCGCGGAATGTGTCGAAGAACCCTGTGATCGCGGTGCGTCGCTGCGCCCAGGGAGCGTCGGGGACGGGGGAGTCGCCATCGGCCCCGAGACCTTCCTCGTCCTCGTAGAGTGTGCTCTCGTCCTCGAGATCCCCTGCGTTCATGTTGTCCGGCCGCCCGGCGGCCTGGCCTCGCGTCAGCGGGTACCAGGCGTGCAGCAGCTTCTCCTGGAGGGTCCAGGCACTGAAGTAGTCGATCTGCGCCCAGTCCCGCAGGCTTCCGTCGTCGATGAGCATGGCGTACAGCCGGTCCGCGGCGGTACCTACGACGTCCAGGGCGGCGGACCACCGTTCCACGTCCTGGTCGGAGAGCTGCAGCCTTCCCTGCCGGGCGAGTTCGGCGATCTCGTGGGTCTGCAGCTGGTCGAGCCAGGAGTCGGAGACACCGGTGGTGACGAGCGTGGCCGACGGGGCGAACATCTGGTCGAGCTGCATCTGCACGCGGTCGGCCTCGTCGACGACGACGATGTCGCTGCGCAGGCAGGCCAGCTCCAGATAGCGCAGGCGCTCGGCGTTGAGCTGACGCGGAACCGCAGTCTGGACGAGACTGGCCGGGTTGGCCACCCAGATCAGCGCGTCCACGAGGGCACGGGCGGCGGAGTGCCGGGGGCAGACGCTCCACAGCGGGCAGGCGTGCGGGGTGCCCAGGCCCTCCTCGTCGGTGTCGGTGTCGTCCGTGGCGGCCTCCCTGCCGGCGGCGCCTCGGGCTCGTTCGAGCTCGCGTACCGCGCGCTCGGCCGCGGGCTCCTCGGCGGTCTCCTGGCGCCGAGCGGGGTGAAGGGCACCGCACGGCGCGTCGGTGTAGCGCAGGGGCTCGGACGTGTCGAGCGCGCGCAGGGCGTCGAGCGGGCAGGCGGTGCTGAGGTGGGCGAAGACGGGCCCGGTGTGAGCCAGTAGGGAGTGTTCTCCCCGTGCGGCGAGTCTGCGGTGCAGCCGCTGGGTATGCTGGGGCCGCGTCGTACCCCCCTGCACCAGGGCGGCGCTCAGGCCGAGCGTGCGGAACAGCTCGGTCAGCGTCAGCTGTTCGGCCACGTCGCCGACGACGAGAGTGATGCGCAGGCCGTTGTGGTACGCCCAGACGGCGAGCACGGTCATCAAGGTCGACTTACCGGCGCCGACCATGCCGACGAGGTGTGTGAGTTGGTCGAGCGGCAGCGCGGACGCCGCTTCGAAGACTGTCCCGTCCGGGGTACGGGTGTCGAGGTCGAGTTGGGCGAGGCGCTGCTCCCAGTTCCCCGCCTTGAGCCCGCGCCGCTGCTCCTCCGTGTCCATCCACCGTGCGACGTCGGCGAGTTCGTCGAGTGGCACGTCGAGGGGGCCTGCCGTGGCCGGGCGTTCGGCGGTGAGGGGGTGGCCGGGGAAGGGGTCCCGCACGAGATCGGCGGGGACCGTGACGGAAGTGCGCCGGTGGCGGCGGTCCATGAAGCGGTGTTCGCCCGCCTCCGCCGGGGGAAGCACCTTCGTGGCGAAGCCGGGGAGGTTCGCGAGCGCGTCGTCGTAGGTGGTGAAGCGGTCGGCCGCCACCTTGAGGGGGACCCGGTGGGCGGGCTCCCCGGCCGCCGGGACGCGGTACGCGCGCAGCCGTTCGGGCAGTTCCAGGTAGGCGTCCAAGCTCTGCTGCCACATCCGGCCGCGGCGCATCGGCCAGAGCAGGTGCCGGGCCGCGGCCAGCGCGACCTGTTCGGTGGTGCCAGTGGGGAGCTTCGAGGCCCGTGCGAAGGCGAGGCCGTAGCCGCCGAGGAGCGTCCACGCCCCGTCGGCAGCGTGACCGGGCGCCACGGTCTCCATCAGCCGCAGAGCGAGCTCGACCTGGCAGAGCAGAGCGGGCCGGGTCCCGGCGTGTTCTTCGGGCCAAGGCCTCAGTGCGGCGACGACCGGCTGGTACCAGCTGCTGCGGTCACGCATGGTCTGCTCCCTTCTTCCCGGCGCCGTCGGTCGCCGCCGTCTGACTTTCGGACCGGGACGACGCCTTGCGTGCCCCGCCGTGCTCCCTGGCCGGAGGCACGGTGTGCAGGGGCGCGATGGACGCGTCCGGCCCGCGTTCGCCGGATAGCCGCAGCCGCGCGGTCCGTTTCAGCTGGTCGTCCGTCAGCAGCCGCAGACCGCCCGCCCCCGCGCCCCGCTCCCTGGCGTACATGGCCAGGTAGTCACGGCGGGCGCGCACCCGGAATGCGGGCACCACCCAACAGGCTTCGTCGTACGGGGGCTCGGGGCGGACGGCGGTGGCGGCGCGTCCGAGGAAGGCGGGGTGTGCCCAGTCCTTGACGTCGACGGCCCACACGTGACCGTCGGGGAAGGTGATGCGAAGGTCGTACGCGTCGAAGCCGGGCCACATCTCGACGGTGAGGCCCAGGGCGCGTAGCTCGCCCTCCAGAAAGACCTCGGCGCGTCCGGGCCCGGTGACGAACTGCCGCAGAGGTTTCCGCAGTTGACGCAGCTCGCCCACCTCGGACGCGACGAGTTCCCGGCCGTGCGGTGGGGGACCTTGGTGCCGGCACTGGTCGCGCTCGCACCACCACTCGGTGTCGGACACCGGATGGAGCAGGGTCAGGCAGCGATGACAGCACAGGTACGCGCCGTCCCGGCGGAAGCCGAGGGGGACGGGGGCGTAGATCTCGTCGATGAGAAAGCGCACGGGGTCGAGGAAGAGGTCGGTGCTCACCTCGGCCCAGTCCGCCTCGGTGAGGACGGGCCGATTCACCAGGAGACGACGGAAGGCCGTGTAGGACTCGGGCGACGACACGGCCCGGCAGGCACGCAGGGCCTCATGGATCACCAGGCGGTCGTACTGCCGTCCGGTGCTGTCGCCATATCCCCGAACGGCGAGCTCGTGGCAGAGCTGCGAGGGCTCTCCGGAATCCTCGTCGATCAGCCGGTCCGCGGTGTCGAACAGGTCGGTGGGCAGTCGGTCCAGGGGCCAGCTGCCCAAGGGGCGGGCGCGGGCCCAGCGCATCATCTCGGGCACCCCGGACGGGGGCTTGGCGCCGTTGCGCAGGCACTGGAGTACCAGGGCATCCAGGGCCCGCTGCGCGCCGGCCGGGTAAGGCAGAGTGAAGGAGTCGAGGCGGTCGACGGCCGCCAGGTGCAGTACGGCGGTGGCCACGTCCCGCAGGAGGACGACATCGGGGTTGGACAGCCAGTCCGGTACGAGCTGTTGGTCAGGCATGGGGCGTGGCGTCTCCTCGCGGCGAGGCCTGCGTGTCGTAGCTCGGCGGGCGCGGATGATCGGTGACGTAGGCGGTGCCGGGCCGACACCATGTCCGGGCCTGACAGCCGTGGCAGTGGCGTCCGGTCCTCGGTTCGAAGGTGGTGTCGTCCAGGAGTGGCTGGGCGAGTTCGGCGATGACGGCGCGGGCTTCGTCGACGTTCTCGGCGCGGCCGGGGTCGACGGGTTCGAGCCGACTCTCCCCGTGGCCTTCACGTAGGTGTTCCAGTTCGACCCAGGAGCGGCGCGGGTCGTCGCCGAGCGCGCCCGCGTGGAACAACAAGACACCAAGGGCGAGTTGGGGATAGGCGTGGAGCAGGGAATCGCGTTCCCACAGCGGGCGGGCCGACGTCTTGGTCTCGCGCCAGATCCACCGGCCGCGGTGGGTGTACACCAGGTCGGGTACGGCGAGGACGACGATGTCGAGTTCGGGCACGTAGGCCGTGACCCGATGCTGTACGAGCACCTGCTCGTCGGCGTCAAGTCCGTTGAGGGGGCACAGGAGCCGGTGTTCCGCGAGCATTCCGGCAGCCTCGCGTGCGGAGGTGTCGTCGAGTCCGGCCCTGGCCCCTACCGCCGTCGGCTCGGGGATCTCGCGGTCCCGGCAGCCGCGCACCGGGCGTTCGGCGTGCTGTGCGTCGAGCCAGGCGTCGACGGCTCTGCCGCGCCGTGCCCCCCGGTCCTCGGCCGAGAGGTCGTTGAGGTGCAGTCGCCGCACCAGGTGGTACTGGGCGGGGCACTTGGCGTGCAGCCGCAGGTCCCAGACGGAGACGGAGCGGCGTTGGCGTGCGAGAGCCGGAGGGCTCCCACCCCACAGCCGCGGGGTGCGTTTCAGATCCGTGCAGCCGGCGATGGCCTTGCAGTCGACACAGCTCTCCCCGGGCTGCACGCCGGGTTCGGTGGCAGCAGTGACGAAGGCAGGCACAGCGTCGTCCCTGAAACGCTGCCTTGCCCCGGCGGGGTCCTCGGAGAGCAGCTCCTCCATGGATCCGTCGGCGCACCCGACGTCGAAGACGCGGACCAATCGGGGCAAGCTGGTGCTCTCGGTCGCGGTGGCCGGAGGGTGGGCGCGTTGCTTGCGGCGAGGCGTGGGCGCGCCGAAGGCCATCACCTGTGCCACGGCCCCGAGCTCCGCGTCGGGGCGGCCGGTCTTGGCCCGGCCCATGGAAGGCAGCCACAGGTCGCGCACCCTTCCGTCGGAGGAGGCGTACATGCGGCCCCAGAGAGTGTGCTCGTACTGCCGGGCGCCACGGGCGTCGGGAGCGTCCGTGCGGGGAGTGCGCCACGTCCATGGCTGCTTCACCGGCTTGGTCTCAGGCAGCCCGGCCTCGACGGCGGCCGCCTGTTCGCGGGTACGGGCGGCCACGTAGCGCTCCAGGGAGTGGGCGGTCCAGGCCAGGTGGGCGAGGTGGACCGGGGCGCCCCATCCCCGGAAGGGACCGCGGGTGCCCCGGAGTTCCTCGCGTACCCGCTCCACGGACCATCCGTCGTGTTCCAGCAGGTCGAGGGCGGTGAACAGCGGGCCGAATGCGAACTCCTCGCGGGGTGGCCGCCGGAACGGCACGGCCGGGTCGGCGACGAGCAGAGGCCGCATCGCGGTGCGTCGGTGGGTGGGGCAGGCCGCGTCGTCGGGCCGGGCCATCCGGGGGCTCGCCCTGATCAACCAGTCGTGGCCGGCGACACCGGGTGGGTTCTGCATGGTGACCCCCCTGGCAGGTGGTATGGGCAGGAAGGTGTCCAGAGCAACGGGAGTCCGAGGACGTCCGGGCACCACTAGAGCATGGCACAAATCTGTGAACTGAGTCCATGGACGGCTCGTGTCCAGAATCTTTCACGCTACGCTGGTGGGTCTGATGCGCAGTGGTGCGAAGGGGCACAGTGGTGGACGCGGATACTTACAGGCCCGGCGTGGGTGATCTGGTCGACGGGCGCTACGAGTTGAAGGACTCTCTGGGCAAGGGCGGGATGGCCCAGGTCTGGCGGGCCCGAGAGGTGTCCGGGGGGCGGGAGGTGGCGGTGAAGTTCCTGCGCCACGACTCCGAGGCCCTGTACTGCCTCGACCCGTATGAGCGGGATGCCGAACTCGCCGTCAGGGACGCCCGGTTCCGGCGCGAGGCCAACCTTCTGGGCGCGCTCGACCATCCGGGAATCACCGAACTGTATGGGAGCGGATCGCACCGGGGCGTCCCCTACATCGCGATGCGCCTGGTGACCGGAGTGAGTCTGCGGACCTTCCTCGACGAGCACAGCCCCCTGCCTCTGGCCACGGCGGTTGCCGTCGCCATCCAGGTGGCAGGGGCGTTGGCCTGCGCACACACGCTCCCGGTCGTACACCGGGACCTCAAGCCCGCGAACATCATGATCGATGAAGAGGGGTGGGCCGTCCTCATCGACTTCGGCATCGCCAAGCCGCTGCACGCCGACGCCACCCGTTACACGGCGCACGGTTCGACGCTTGGCACCCGCGGTTATCTGGCGCCGGAGCAGCTCCTGGAGCGCGAGCCCACCACGCGCACGGATGTCTACTGCTTCGGCTGCATCTTCTACGAACTCCTCACCGGGCGGCCCCCGTTCCCGCTCGGCGCGGAGTCCGGCCTGACCGACAAGCACCTCAACGAGGAGCCGCTGCCACCGAGCACGTACGCCGCGGGCATCCCGGAGCCGATCGACGATCTCGTACTGCGGATGCTCGCCAAGAACCCCGAGCAGCGCCCGGCCGTTGACGAGGTCCTGGAGGTCCTCGACCCGTTCGCCCCGGGGATCGGCGATCCCGAACCCCGGCCCCGCACCCACCCCGACCCCACCGCCCCCCTGCGTCGGCCGCGGGACCGAGCTGTTCGTCCGCGCCCGGTCGCTCTCACGCTGCCTGCCGCGTCCGCACCGGCCGACGAGTGGCTGGACGCCCGCGTGGTGGAACAGCTCTGCGCGCAGGCCGAGTCGGAGATCGCGTCCGGTGAGCCGGGCGACGCGACCGACCGGCTACACGGTCTGACAGAACGGGTCCGCAAGGAGTGGGGTGAGCGGCGCCCTCTGGTGCGTCGCGTGTGGCAGGGGGCTGCGGACGGATTCCGCCTCGCCGGCAACTTCGGCGCTGCGGCCCGCCTCTACCAGGCCGTCGACAACGATCTCATTCACGGGGACGGCCCGGCCGAGCGGGCCGATCGCGCGCTGATCCGGCTGCGCACGGCCGAGTGCCGGCTCACGTTCGGTGAACTGGAGGCGGCCATCGCGGCGGTTGACACGGCGGGCCGCACCGCCGCCGGACTGCCAACGGAACTCGCGGCTCGTGTCGAGGCCGTACGCCACGCGGTCGACGCCCAGCTCACGGCCCGCCTGGCCGAGCCCAGACGCGGGGAGGCGTGACGCCAGCCGTTGCGGGCGCGTCGATGTGCTACGCCTGGTTGGCCAGGCGTCCGGCCGCCAGTTCGTCGCCAAGGTCGCGGGCAAGGCTGGTGCCGAGGTCGGCCGCGCGGCGCAGCAGCCGTTCGAAGGCGGTGAGTTCGCGGAACGCCTCTCCGTAGCGCCGTTGTTCTCCGAGGGGAACCTGGCGGATCTGAAGACGGCGGACGTCGATGCGGGAGGAGTTCGTGGTGTGGGTGCCGGCCTGCCGGGCATTGGCGGGAGCCCGCAGTGAACCGGCGAGGAACCAGGCGTCGAGCTGTTCGGGCTGTACTCGCACGGCATGCAGTTGGGGGCCGAGGGCGGTCGGCGGCCCCTCGTGGACCCAGGCGGAGAAGGCACGGGCGACGCCCACCACCACGATGTCCCCGGATTCGGCGATCACGGCCTCGCCGGCCGCCGCGGTGCCGGGAGCGAGCCAGCTGCGGGGTTCGCCGTCCACCAGAAGATCGGGGACGGTGAGGAGGGGGATGCCGTCGTCGGACGGCGGGCCGGCGTGGATCGACTCCTCCGGCGGCTGCTGGCCGCCGCGCAGCGTGAGCGCCCCGGCCCGGGCGAGCTCGGCGACTGTGGTTGCCGTCGGCGTTTCCGCCTCGGCCGTGGCGAGGTCGAGCGCCGCGAGCAGCCTGGCCGACTTGTTCACGTTCGCGGTGAGCCCGGTGAACTCCCGCCAGGATTCGGCCAGTCGGAGTGCCGTGTCCGCCGGGGGCGGGGCAATGTGGCGTCCAGGGGTGAGGTCGACCTCGTCGTTGAGGAGTTCGATGACGGGCACCTGTCGTACGTAGGCAGGGGCCTGTGGGGAGTCCGCCTCTTCGACGGCCTCGCGCACGAAAGCGCTGATCGCCGCCCAGTCGGGGGTCCACTTCTCCTCCGGGTCCCGGGGAAAGCGCGAGGCCGCGTCGGCGACCAGCAGCCGATCGCCCACCGGCGTGCCTTCCCCGTGGGCGGGCATCCGCAGCACCCACAGGTGCAGGGAGACGCTGTGTGGTGCGGCGCAGCCCGGCGGCAACGCGACGACGGCCCGCAGTTGCCCGGTGCGCAGCAGCGAGCCGCGGATGCGGCGTCCGGCCTTCCTGGCCGCGACGGCGGGCGGCAGCAGCAGTACCGCGGCGCCGCCGGGCCGCAGCTGGGCCAGGCAGTGCTGGACCCACGCGAGTTCGGGCTCGGTGCGCGGGGGAAGGCCATGGCTCCAGCGCGCGTCGGTGGCCAACTCCTCGTATCCCCAGTCCCGTTCGTTGAAGGGCGGGTTGCACAGGACGATGTCGGCGGGGGTGCCGGAGAACGGGTCGTCGCGCAGGGAGTCAGCAGCCCGTACGGAGACCTGCGCCCACTCCTCCTCCCTGTGGCGCTCGTTCTCGGCGAGGGCCAAGCGGGAGTCCGCCAGCGAGGCGAGGACGGCGTCCCGGTCACTGCCGAGCAGCGTGAGTGCCTCGGCGCCGGATGCCCTCGCGGCGTCCGCCCCGGCCAGGAGGAGATGCCCGGGGCCGCAAGCAGGGTCCATGACCGTGGTGCCACCGGAGCTGCCCGGGCTGTCGCCCACCACGCTGTTGGCCGCCCCGAGGGCGAGCTGCGCCATGAGGGATGCCAGCGGTTCCGGGGTCGTGGCGATCTGGCGCACATGGACGTCGAGCCAGCGGCGCAGCAGAAACGCGAACGTATCCGTGCCTCCTTCACGCTGTCCGAGATCCACGGCCCGTTCGATCAGCTCCCGTGTGTCGGCACGAATCTCTTCGCCTTCGTCGCTCACCCGCCCGGAGAGGAGCCGTCCCACCTCGGCGATCGCGGCCCCGGTCTCGTCACGCCCGCCGAGCGCCTCGAAACCGGGCCAGAGCCATTCCCTCTCGGCGGACTTCTTCAACTTCTTGTTGTCGCGCAGCCAGCCCTCGATGTCGGTCAAGGAGAACTGAGGGTTGGTGTCGGTGCCGGCGATCCGCTCGGGGAAGGACGGATGCCGCCGCCGCCAGTTGCTCACCGCGGCTCGTCCCACACCCGCAAGGCGGGCGATTTCGGCCAAGGTCACCGGTACGGCGCGCGACGTGGACATCTACACTCCCAGGGCATTTCTGGTGGAGGGAGGACTTGTCCCCCGGTCATGGGTGTGTGATCAAGCCACCCTTCCTCCGAACTGCATCGGTCAGCGTACATGACCATTGACTTTGTTCACAGATGTGCCATGGCGGGTTTGAGGGTGTACGTCGCGTTCCGGTCGGCGAGGCGCGCGGGTCAGCGCGACGGTCGGTCGTGCCGCCCCGATGCTGCCCATGCCCGCACCGGCCGGGCCTCGGGTCCCATGGGGTGGGTGAAGGGCCGCAGCGGGTCCACTTCGGCCCAGGGGAGGAGCGCCTGCTCGGGGGTGCGACGCTCGGGCAGCCACACCGCGAGCCGCCGCCACACCTCGCCGGCGTGGGCGGGCCGCTCGTCGGGGTCCTTGGCCAGTAACTGGAGCACCAGGTCCTCCAGTTCGGAGGGGATGCCCGCGCGGAGCCTTCCGGGCGGTACGGGGGGCTGCTCAAGGATCATGCCGGGCAGCATCAGTTCGGACTCGTGCGTGAAGACCGGCTCGCCCGTCAGCATCGCGTACAGCAGGCAGCCCAGCGCGTACAGATCGGTTCGGGGGTCGACCGGCTTGCCCCGCACCTGTTCCGGCGCCATGCACTCCAGGCTGCCGGGGCGCTCCCCGGTGGTGGTGAGGCCCGTGGTGTCCGGGTCGAGGAACGCCGCGACTCCGAAGTCGAGGACCTTGACCACGCCGTCCGTGCGGATCACGACGTTGCTGCCCTTGAGGTCGCGGTGCACGACGTCACGGGCGTGCACTGACCCCAGGACGGAGGCGATCTGGACCCCGATCGACGCGGTCTCCTCGATGGAGAGCGGCCCCTCCTCGACGATCCGGTCGTCGAGCGGGGGGCCGATCACGTACTGCATGACGAGAAAGCGGGTGCCGTTCTCCTCGCCGAGGTCGTAGACGGTGGCGAGCCCCGCGTGGTCGAGCCGTGCGACGGCCTGCGCCTCCCGGCGGAACCTTTCGGCGTCGCGGGCGCGCTGCTCCTCGGTGAGTCCCGGATCGACGTTCATGGTCTTCAGCGCCACGTCGCGGCCCAGGTTCTCGTCGTGGGCGAGCCAGACGACTCCCATGCCGCCCCGTCCGATGAGGCGCTTGATCCGGTAGCGACCGGCGATCAGTGTTCCGGTGTCCATTCGCGCTGCGGCCCGTCCCCTCCGTGCCCTGCCGCGCCCTGCCCGGGCTGGTGTCAGGGAGAGTGTGACACGGTGGTGCGTCGAATGCTGCCCGCGCGACGCTTTATTCGTTGACTGAGTTCACATGCTCTTGCTCTAATGGGGTGAAGGCGGGGCGGTTCGTCCCGTGCGCCTCACCCACTACGGTGATGCGTGGATCGCGTCGGGAGCTAGTGAGGATCACGTGGACGTCTTCGAGGTGCACCGTCGGCTCATCCGGGACTACAAGGAGTACACGTCCGGATCGGTGGTGATCGACGACCCGCGGATCGGCGACAAGGTGTCCAAGTCCCTTGCCGACGGCGACCAGTGGCCCGACCCCTGGCTCTCGCTCAACCCGAGCTTCGCGAGCGGCGGCACCGTCGACCACCTCGCCGACGACCTCGGCCTCCTCCATCCCGAGTGCAAGCGGATCTTCCGCACCGGCAAGGACAAGCGGGGCGCGACGATCCGTCCCATCCGCTTCCACCGGCACCAGCGCGACGCGATCGAGGCCGCCGACTCGAAGGACTCGTACGTCCTGACGACCGGCACCGGCTCAGGAAAGAGCCTCGGCTACATCGTGCCCATCGTCAGCCGGATCCTGAGCGAGAAGCGGCCCGGAGACCCCCCGAGCATCAAGGCGATCATCGTCTACCCGATGAACGCGTTGGCCAACAGTCAGCGGGGCGAGCTGAGGAAGTTCCTCACTGCCGGATACGGCGAGGGTGACGAGCCCGTCACGTACGCCCGTTACACCGGCCAGGAGAAGCAGTCCGAGAAGGACGCGGTCCTCGACACCCCCCCGGACATCCTGCTCACCAACTACGTGATGCTGGAGCTGATGCTCACCCGCCCCGAGGAGCGCAAGCGGCTCATCGGCCGGGCCAAGGGC
This sequence comes from Streptomyces sp. WAC00040, assembly GCF_056835925.1. NCBI lineage: Bacteria > Bacillati > Actinomycetota > Actinomycetes > Kitasatosporales > Streptomycetaceae > Streptomyces > Streptomyces sp. WAC00040. The sequence continues at coordinate 287,013 of NZ_JAKQZE010000003.1, read as the reverse complement.
CTGCGCTTCCTCGTCCTGGACGAACTGCACACCTACCGCGGTCGCCAGGGCGCCGACGTCGCCCTGCTGGTCCGGCGCGTGCGTGAGGCGTGCGAGTCGCCCGCCCTGCAGTGCGTCGGCACCTCCGCCACCATGTCCACCAAGGGCACCCCCGCCGCCCGCCGCCGTGAGGTCGCCGAGGTCGCCTCCACCCTGTTCGACACGGAGATCTCCCCGGACCGGGTGGTGGGCGAGACCCTGGTCCGCGCGACCGGCGACACGATCCCCACACGTGCCGAACTCGCCACCCGTGTAAGGGAGAACAACCCTCCGCTGGAGTACGACGCACTCAAGGCCGACCCGCTGGCCCGTTGGGTGGAGACGGCCTTCGGCCTCACCGAGACCACAGACGAGGACGGCACCCGCCTGCTGGTGCGCGCCAAGCCCACCACCGTGGAGCTCGCCGCGCGCGCCCTGCGCGAGGACGCCTTCGAGATCCCGCGCGACGCACCCGAGGACGAGCCGTACACCGCCTGCGCCAAGGCCATCCGGTCCACCCTCCGGGCCGGCACGCAGGTCCGCGACGCCGAAGACCGCGCGCTGTTCGCGTTCCGCCTCCACCAGTTCCTCTCCAAGGGCGGCTCGGCGTACGTCTCCCTGGAGCCGGCGGACAGCCGCCACATCACCCGCACCTACCAGCAGCGGGTGCCCGGAGAGCCGGAGAAGCTTCTGCTGCCGCTGTCCTTCTGCCGTGAGTGCGGCCAGGAGTACCTCACCGTGGCCCGCGAGCAGAGCGACGACGGCAAGGTCTCCTTCCGCACCCGTGAGGACGCGGACGACGAGCAGGGCTATCTCTACCTCTCGGCCGCCAACCCGTGGCCCGAGCGGGTCACGGACGCGATCGACCAGCGCCGCTTCCCCGACAGCTGGCTCACCCTCGACCCGAAGAAGGGCACGCCCGCCCTCACCACGAGCCGCAGGAAGCGCGCCCCGCAGCCTGTGTGGGTGAGGCCCGACGGCACGGCGGTGAACAAGGACGGGGAGGGCCTGTACGCCGCCTACGTGCCCGCCCCGTTCCTGTTCTGCCTTGAGTGCGGGGTCAGCTACGAGGAAGTGCGGGAGCGGGATTTCGCCAAGCTGATGACGCTCGACCAGGAGGGCCGGTCCACGGCCACGTCTGTCGTCAGCGCTTCCATCGTGCGCCACCTGAAGAGTCTGCCGGAGAAGGAACTCGGCGAGGACGCACGCAAGTTGCTCACCTTCGTCGACAACCGGCAGGACGCCAGCCTGCAGTCCGGGCACTTCAACGACTTCGTGATGGTCACCCAGCTGCGGGGTGCGCTGTACCGCGCGATGCTGAAGGCGGGGGGGAAGGGGCTGCGCTGGAAGCGGCTGGGCGAGGAGGTCGTCGAGGCCCTGGGACTGGCCCCGCACGAGTACGCCAACAACCCCACCGAAGTGGAGGCGCTCGCCGAGGAGACGCGGGACGCGCTGGCCCAGGTGGCCGAGTACCGGCTCTTCCTGGACCTGGAGCGCGGCTGGCGGATCACCATGCCCAACCTGGAGCAGACCGGCCTGCTCGGCCTGGAGTACGCGGGGCTCGACCAGATCGCCGAGGACGAGGAGCGCTGGCAGCGGGCGGCCGGGCCGCTGCGCACCGCCACTCCCGCCACCCGGCTCGATCTCGCCCGGGTCCTCATGGACGAGCTGCGCCGCCAGCGGGCCGTGGACACCCCGTACTTCACCGAGGCGAAGTTCAACGAGCTCCGCAAGGAGTCGGCGAAGCTCAACGACGCCTGGGGGATCGCCGACACCGAGGCGGCGCCCCCCACACCGACCGTCGCCCTGCCGCGCGCGGGGCGGCCCGGCCGCAGCCGCAGCGAGAAGAACCTCACCGGCCGCGGCGCCTTCGGCCGCCACGTCCGCAAGCCGGACACCTTCCCGGGCTGGGACCACGACCTCTCCCTCGACGACGCCCAGGACGTGATCCGCGACCTGCTGGAGATCCTCGCCGACGGCGGTGTCCTGAGCCGGATCACCCAGGGCCGGGGCGAGGACCCCGGCTACCAGATCCACCACCCGGTGATCCGCTGGCACGCCCGCGACGACGAGCACGGCACGGTGGACCGGCTGCGCCGCACCTACCGCACCGGCCAGGGCCCCCGCGTCAACGCCTTCTTCAAGGGGCTCTACAAGGAGGTCGCGTCCACCTTCGCCGGACTGCACGCCGCCGAGCACACCGCCCAGGTCCACCCCGACGTCCGCGAGGAGCGGGAGAAGCTGTTCAGCAAGGGCCTGCCGCTGCCCCTGCTGTACTGCTCGCCCACCATGGAGCTCGGCGTCGACATCGCCAGCCTCAACGCCGTCAACCTCCGCAACGTCCCGCCGACCCCCGCGAACTACGCCCAGCGCTCCGGCCGCGCGGGCCGCTCCGGCCAGCCCGCGCTGGTCACCACGTACTGCGCGACCGGCAACAGCCACGACCAGTACTACTTCACCCGCTCCGACCAGATGGTCGCGGGTACCGTCGCCGCGCCCCGCCTCGACCTGGCCAACGAGGACCTGCTCGCCTCCCACGTGCACGCCATCTGGCTCGCCGAGACCCGTCTGGAACTCGGCCGCACCATGACCAAGATCCTCGACACCCACGGCAAGACCCCCTCGCTGGAGCTGCTGCCCGAGGTGCGGGAGCAGATCGGCACGCCGGCCGCCCAGCAGCGCGCCCTCGTGCGGGCCCGCACCGTCCTCGCGGGCTGCGTCGACGCCCTGCGCGAGACGTCCTGGTGGCACGAGCAGTGGCTGGAGGACACCGTCGCCAAGGCCCCTGGGCTTTTCTACGAGAAGTGCGGACGGTGGCGGGACCTCTACCGCAAGGCCCTGGAGGAGCGGGAGATCCAGCACGACAACATCCGCAACCGCACGGCGACCGGCCGTTCCCAGGCCCAGGCCGTCCGCCGCCGCGCCCAGGCGGAGAACCAGATCGCCCTCCTGGAGAACAGGCAGGGAGGCGAGCGCACGGTGCTGTCCGACTTCTACCCGTACCGCTACTTCGCCTCCGAGGGCTTCCTGCCCGGCTACTCCTTCCCCCGGCTGCCGCTCGCCGCGTACATCCCCGGCACCGGCCGCACCAGCCGCGGCTACGACGGCGACTACCTCCAGCGGTCCCGCTTCATCGCGATCCGCGAGTTCGGGCCGGGCGCGCTGATCTACCACGAGGGCAGCCGGTTCAAGGTGGACCGGGTGCAGCTGCCCCCGGACACCAGCGGCGAACTGACCACCGAGAGCGCCAAGGTGTGCCAGGGCTGCGGCTATCTGTCCCCCGAGGAGCGGCGCGAGGACACCTGCCTGGGCTGCGGCAGCGCGTACGGCGACCCCCGCACCGGGCTGCTGCACCTGCACACCGTCTTCACCCACCGCCGCGACCGGATCTCCTCCGACGAGGAGGAGCGCCAGCGCACGGGCTACGCGGTGGAGATCTCCTACCGTTTCAAGCAGCGCGAGGACGGCCGGGACGGTTCGCTGCGCGCCGAGGCGAAGGCCGCCGCCGGCCGTCTCCTCGCCGAACTGGCCTACGGCGACAGTGCCACCGTCCGGCTCACCAACCTGGGCTACCGCCGCTCGGTCGCCAAGGGCGACATCGGCTTCTGGCTCGACCCGGCCACCGGCCAGTGGCTGGCCGGCTCCACCGGCAGGCCGAGCACGAGCGGACCCGGCCGGGAGACCCCGGTGGAGGACGAGGGCCTTGCCGACGCGGAGAAGGTCGTGCGCAAGGTCCCCGTCATCCCGTACGTCCAGGACACCCGCAACATCCTTGTCCTCAAGCTCGCGGCCCCAGTCGACAAGGACACCGCGATCACCCTCCAGTACGCGCTGGAGCGGGGCATCGAGGCGGAGTTCCAGCTGGAGGACTCCGAGCTGGACACCGAGGAGCTGCCGCCGCACGACGGTCCCCGCGAGCGGCTGCTGTTCATCGAGAGCGCCGAGGGCGGCGCGGGCGTCCTGCGCCGCCTCCAGGCCGAGCCCGACGCGCTCGCCCGCGCCGCCCGCCGGGCCCTGGAGATCGCGCACTTCGACCAGGTCGGGCGCGACCGGGGAGCCGAGAAGCGCAATGGCGACCCGTGCGAGAAGGGCTGCTACGACTGCCTGCTCTCCTTCGGTAACCAGCGCCACCACCGGATGATCGACCGCCACCTGGTGAAGGAGCTCCTGATGGACTTCGCGGGCGGTGAGGTCGGCTCCAGCCACGCGGGCCGCACCCGCGACGAGCAGGCCGCCGCGCTCATCGAGGGCGCCGACTCCTCCCTGGAGGAGCGGTTCGTCGCCTACCTGAGGACCCACGGCCACCGCCTGCCCGACCACCAGCAGGTGAGGCTGAGCGCGGCCCTGTCCAAGCCGGACTTCGTCTACGACACCTCCTTCGGCCCCGTCGCGGTCTTCGTCGACGGCCCGCACCACGACCACGCTGAGACGACGCTGCGCGACGAGGAGGCCGCCGAGCGGCTGAAGGAGATCGGCTGGGAGGTTATCCGCATCCGCTACGACGACGACTGGTCGAAGGCCGTGGCCGACTACCCTTCGGTGTTCGGCGAGGCGCGCCGCTGATCTCAGGGACCGGGCGGACTGCTTCGGTCCGCCCCGGTCCCACGGCCTGCACGCGCTCCGCCCGGCCACCGCCCCGGCCGACCCGCCCGAACGACCCCTACCGCCCCGACCCGGAAGGCCCGCATGACCACCGCCGCCCAGCCGACCCGGCAGTACGCCGTCGGCTCCCTCGTCCATGCCCGGGGCCGTGAGTGGGTCGTGCTGCCCGACTCCACACCCGAGCTGCTGGTCCTGCGCCCGCTCGGCGGCGCCGACGACGACATCGCGGGCGTCCTGCCCGGCCTGGAGACCGTCGTCCCCGCCACCTTCGCCCCGCCCACCCCCTCCGACCTCGGCGACCAGCAGGCCGCCGGGCTGCTGCGCACCGCCCTGCGCATCGGCTTCCGCTCCGGCGCGGGCCCCTTCCGGTCGCTCGCCTCGATCGCCGTCGACCCCCGCCCCTACCAGCTGGTCCCGCTGTTGATGGCGCTGCGTCAGGACACCGTCCGGCTGCTGATCGCCGACGACGTCGGTATCGGCAAGACCGTGGAGGCCGGGCTGATCGCCGCCGAGCTGCTGGCGCAGGGCGACGCCCGAGGGCTGGTCGTGCTGTGCTCGCCCGCCCTGGCCGAGCAGTGGCGGGCCGAGCTGTACGGCAAGTTCGGCGTCGACGCCCGTCTCGTGCTGCCGTCCACGATCGGCCGTCTGGAGCGTGAGACCCCGTACGGCCAGTCGGTGTTCCGCCCGGACGGCGCGTACGTCGTCTCCACCGACTTCATCAAGTCCCCCCGCCACCGCGAGGACTTCCTGCGCCACTGCCCCGACCTGGTGATCGTCGACGAGGCGCACTCCTGCGTCTCCGACACCACGGTCGGCGCGTCCGCCCGCTCCTCCCAGCAGCGGTACGCGCTGCTGCGCGCCCTCGCCGACCGGACCGACCGCCACCTCCTGCTGGTCACGGCCACCCCGCACAGCGGCAAGGAGGAGCCCTTCCGCCGCCTGATCGGCCTGCTCGACGACCGCCTGGCTGCCATCCCCCTCGACACCGACGCGGGCCGCAAGCTGCTCGCCGAGTTCTTCGTGCAGCGCCGCCGCGCCGACATCCGCGAGGATTTCCAGGACGGCGCGCACTTCCCGTCCTCCCGGGACACCGCCGAGACCGCCTACACCCTGCACCGCGAGAACAAGAAGCTCCTCGACGAGGTCCTGTCGTACGCCCGCGAGACCGTACGCGCGGCCGACGGCGCCCTCCAGCAGCGCCAGCGCTGGTGGTCCACCCTCGCCCTGCTGCGCACCCTGTCCTCCTCCCCGGCCGCCGCCGTGCAGTCCCTGAACACGCGCGCCGGCGTCGAGGAGGCGGATACCCCCGCCGAGGCGGACCGCACCGGGGAGCGCACCGTCTCCGACCCGGCCGACAGCGAGACCCCCGAGTCCGCGGACGCTGTACCGGGCACCCGCCTGCCCACGGCCACCGGCACCGAGGCCACCAGCACCGACGTCGACGCCGAGGCCGACGACGAGGAGAAGGCCCGCCTGGTCGCCATGGCCGAAGCGGCCAAGAAGCTCTACGGCCCGACCCGCGACGCCAAGCTGAAGAAGCTGATCACCACCGTCTCCGACCTCCTCGACCAGGGCTACCGCCCCATCGTCTTCTGCCGCTATATCGCGACCGCCGACTACGTGGCCGACCACCTCAAGAAAATCCTCAACAAGAAGGGCACCGAACACCCGGTCGCGGTCGCCTCCGTCACCGGCGAACTCTCGCCCGACCAGCGTGTCACCCGCATCGCCGAGCTGACCGGCACCGACGAGGAGGGCAACCCCGCGCCCGAGCGCCGCGTCCTGGTCGCCACCGACTGCCTCTCCGAGGGCGTCAACCTCCAGGAGTCCTTCGACGCTGTCCTCCACTACGACCTCGCCTGGAACCCGACCCGCCACGAGCAGCGCGAGGGCCGCGTGGACCGCTTCGGCCAGCGCACCGACGTCGTCAAGGCGCTCACCCTGTACGGCGCCGACAACCCCGTCGACGGCATTGTCCTCAACGTTCTGCTCCGCAAGCACGAACGCATCCGCCGCGTCACCGGCATCTCCGTGCCCGTGCCGAAGGAGTCCGAGAGCGCCATGCAGGCCGTCTTCGAGGGACTGATCCTGCGCGGTGAGCGGTCGCCGTACGAGCAGGAGGGGCTGTTCGCGCAGGAGGAGGTGGCCGAGCAGCTGGAGATCGCCTGGCAGTCCTCCGCTGACCGGGAGAAGCGCCACCGCTCCCGCTACGCCCAGCTCACCATCAAGAAGGACGAGGTGGCTGCCGAGGTCGACGAGGTCCGTGCCGCGCTGGGCACCGGCGAGGAGGTGCGGGACTTCACCCGCCGCGCCCTGGGCGCCCTGCGCGGTATGCCCGCTCCCACGAAGCAGGGCGGCTTCACCGCGCACACCGACGCCCTCCCGCAGGGCCTGCGGGACACCATCGCGCACGCGCTCGGCCCCCGCCACCCCCGCCCGGTCGTCTTCCACGACTCCCCCAGCGCTCCGCGCGGCGAGGCCGCCCTCACCCGCACCGACCCGGTGGTCGCCGCCGTCGCCCGCTTCGTCCTCGACGCGGCCCTCGACGACGCCGGCAAGGTCCCCGAGTGGCAGCGCCCGGCCCGCCGCTGCGGAGTCGTCCGTACGAAGGCCGTGGAGCGGAACACCACGCTCCTGCTGGTGCGCCACCGCTTCCAGCTGAACCTGCCCGCGCGCGACGGCTCGGTGCGCGAGCAGCTCGCCGAGGACGCCCGCGTGGTCGCCTACCGAGGCCGGCCCGACGCACCCGAGTGGCTGCCGGAGAAAGAGGCCGTGGCCCTCCTCGAAGCCCGCGCCACACAGAACACCGACCCCAGGTTTGCCACCGAGCACATCGCCGAGATCCTGGCCGCCCTGCCCGCGATCATGCCCGAACTGCGGGACCAGTCGGCCGAGTTGGGCCGCACCCTGGAGGCCTCGCACCGCAGGGTCCGCACCGCCTCCCGCGCCCGCCTCGCGGGCCTGAAGGTCGTCCCCCAGGGCGACCCGGACATCCTGGGCGTGTACCACTACCGCCCGGCCCCGACGTTCCCCCAGGGAGTGGGCGCATGAGTACCGCCAGGACCCTCGTCACCGACTCCGTCGCCACCGTCGGCGGCCTCCTGCCCTACGACCTCCTGGTCCGGATCAAGGAGGGCAAGGAGCAGACCGGCTCCAAGCCCGCCGACTACCGCCTGTACGCCAGGGGCGACTCGGTACGGGACGCCGCCGAACGCTCCTGGGGCTATCTGCGCGGCGTGTGGGCCTCCTACCAGGACGCCCTGGCCCGCGACGGCGCCGACGCCGACCCCGGCGTGCACGCGGTCGGCGTCACCACCGAACGCTGGCTGCTGCCCCTCTTCGAGCAGTTCGGCTTCGGTGCCCTCACCCCAGTCCCCGCGCCCGGCCTGCCCTCCCACGACGCCGAGAAGGACTTCGAGGTCAGCCACCACTGGGCGCACGTCCCCGTCCACCTCACCGGCTGGAACGTCCCCCTCGACACGCGCACCACCGAACTGGCCAAGCAGGCCCCGCAGTCGATGGTGCAGGAGTACCTCAACCGCTCGGCGGACTCCACCCTCTGGGGCGTCCTCTCCAACGGCCGCCAGCTGCGCCTGCTGCGCGAGTCCGCCTCCCTCACCGGCGCCGCCTTCATCGAGTTCGACCTCCAGGCGATCTTCGACGGCGACCGCTCCGACGACTTCGTCCTCCTGTGGCGGCTGCTGCACCGCACCCGCTTCGAGCCCCGCGCCGAGGGCGAGCCGGCCGCGACCTGCCCGCTGGAGAAGTGGCGCACCGAGGCCATCGACAGCGGCACCCGCGCGCTGAAGGAACTCCGCAAGGGCGTCGAGAAGGCCCTGACCGTGATCGGTACGGGCCTCATCGCCCACCCCGACAACGCCGACCTGCGCGACGCCCTGCGCACCACCCGCGACAAGAACGTCCGCGACGACCTCCACCCGGCCCTGCTGCGCCTCGCCTACCGCCTGCTGTTCCTCTTCGTCACCGAGGACCGCGACCTGCTCCTGCACCCCGACGCCACCGAGCAGGCCCGCGAGACGTACGAGAAGTACTTCTCCACGGCCCGCCTGCGCCGCGTCGCCCGCCGCACCGGCACCCTCCACGGCGACCAGTGGCAGGCGTTGCGGCTGGTCATCGAGGGCCTCGGCACCCCCGGCGGCCGCCCCGAACTCGGACTCCCGGCGCTGGGCGGCCTGTTCGAGCCCACCGCCACGGACGCGATCCTGGACGGCCTCAGCCTGTCCAACCAGTCCCTGTACGAGGCCGTACGCGCCCTGTCCGAGGTGTACGACGCCAAGCTGGGCCGCCCCCGCAAGGTCGACTACCGCCACCTCGGCGCCGACGAGCTCGGCTCGGTCTACGAGTCCCTGCTCGAACTGGAGCCGCGCCTCGGCGAGGGCAACGAGTACGTCCTGGCCAAGCTGGACGGCAACGACCGCAAGACCTCCGGCTCCTACTACACCCCGTCCCCCCTCATCGACTGCCTCCTCGACTCCACCCTCGACCCGGTCATCGACCAGGCCGTCAAGTCCGGTACGACGCGGAAGGAGCGCGAGGACGCCCTGCTCGCCCTGACGGTGTGCGACCCCGCCTGCGGCTCCGGCCACTTCCTGGTCGCCGCGGCCCGCCGTATCGCCCGCCGCCTCGCCGAGATCCGCACGGACGACCCCGAGCCGAGCGCCGAGGACGTACGGCACGCGCTGCGGGACGTCATCGCGCGGTGCGTGTACGGCGTCGACCTCAACGAGATGGCCGTGGAGCTGGCCAAGGTGTCGTTGTGGATCGAGGCGATGAGGCCGGGCCGTCCGCTCACGTTCCTCGACGCCCACATCAAGCACGGCAACGGGCTGCTGGGCACCACGCCAAAGCTGCTGGCCGAGGGCCTGCCCGACGACGCGTTCAAGCCGCTGGAGGGCGACGAGCCGAAGCACGTCACCGATCTGAGGAAGCGCAACGCGGCGGAGCGGATGTCGTGGAAGATCGCGCTGCGCCACGGGGCGAACCAGGACGCCCTGTTCGCGGAGGAGGAGGTGCTGGCCGAGTCCAACGCGGAGTTCGGTGAGACGGTCTCGGCGATCACGGGGACGGACTCGCAGGAACTGGAGGACGTCCGGAACCAGGCCAAGGCGTATCGGGAGCTGACCACCTCCCCGGACTACATCCGGGCACTGGAGCTGGCCGACGCGTGGTGCGCGGCGTTCGTCTGGAAGAAGACGAAGACGGCGACGCCGCCCGCGCTGACGACGAAGTCGCTGCTGACCCTGCACTCCGAGGACGGCGGCGCGAGCCTGCCGCGCGGGACGGTGGAAGAGGTCGTGCGGCTGCGGGAGGAGTATCACTTCTTCCACTGGCACCTGGAGTTCCCGGAGGTGTTCCGGGTCCCGGCGGATGCGAAGGCGCCAGGGGTGGACGAGCGGACCGGGTGGAAGGGCGGGTTCAGTTGTGTGCTGGGGAATCCGCCGTGGGAGCGGGTCAAGCTCCAGGAGCAGGAGTTCTTCGCCACCCGTGACGAGAAGATCGCGAACGCCGCGAACAAGGCGGCCCGCGAGCGCATGATCGACGCGCTGGCCGAGAGCGAGGAGGAGACGGACCGCACGCTGCACACCGAGTTCATCGATGCCCGCCGCCTCTCCGAGGGCATCAGCCATCTGCTGCGCGACTCGGGCCGCTTCCCGCTGGCCGGACGCGGCGACGTCAACACGTACGCCGTCTTCGCCGAGGCCGCCTCCTTGGGCATCGCGCCGACGGGGCGGCTGGGCCTGGTCCTGCCGACCGGCATCGCCACCGACGCGACGACGGCGCCGTTTTTCTCGGACCTGGTGCGTACGGCCCGCCTCGCGTCGTTCCTGGACTTCGAGAACGAGGCGTTCATCCTCAGCCGGGACGTGCACCACTCGGTGCGTTTCTCCCTGTTCACCGTCACCGGCGTCGGCGCGCGCGTCGACGAGGCGTCCTTCGCCTTCGGTACCCGGTACATGGAGGACCTGGACGGCCGGCGGTTCGCCATGCCCCCGGAGGAGATCCTGCTGGTCAACCCCAATACGGGCACACTTCCGGTGTTCCGCACCCGTCGGGACGCCGAGATCACCCTCGGGATCTACCGCCGGGTCCCGGTGCTGATGAAGGAGCCGGACGAGAACGGCTGGGGCGGGACCAACCCGTGGGGTCTGACGTTCATGCGCATGTTCGACATGTCCAACGACTCCCACCTGTTCGAGGGCAAACAGGAATTGGCGGACGAGGGCTGGCAGTTGACCGGCAACGTCTTCACGCGCATCGACGAAGAGGGGAAGACGCGCCGCTATCTCCCGCTGTACGAGGCGAAGATGCTCCACCACTTCGACCACCGCCTCGGCACGTACGAGGGCCAAACCCAGGCCCAGGCCAACGTCGGCACCCTCCCGCGCGTGACGCCGGAACAGCACGACGATCCCGACTTCGCTCCGATGCCCCGGTACTGGGTGCCGGCGCAGGATGTGGACTCCGGCAAGCGGGACAAGAAGGGCAACCGGATCATGTGGGCGGGGGTGGAGACGCGGCTGGCGGAGCGGGATTGGTACAGCCCTTGGTTGATGGGCTTCCGTAAGATCTGCCGGTCCACCGACCGCCGGACTGTGCTCTCGTTCCTTTTCCCGGCGGTGGGACTTGGCGACTCGGCGAACCTAATGTTGCCGACGGCCGAGGGCCACGCTGCTGCTCTCTACGCCAACACCACATCGTTCGTACTGGACTACGTGCTGCGGCAGAAGCTCGCCGGGACCAACCTGAACTTCTTCCAGTTTCAGCAGCTCGCCCTCTTGCCTCCGAGCGCATACGAAGAGACTGCCCCGGATGGCGCCGGGTCGGTTGGCGACTGGCTTGACCAGCGCGTGTTGGAGCTCACCTACACGGCGACCGACATGGCGCCGCTGGCGCGTGCCCTCGGAGACCAGGGCGCACCGTTCCAATGGGGTGAAGGGCGCCGTGAGCTCCTGCGCGCCGAAGTGGACGCTGCCTTCTTCCACCTCTACGGGGTCAGCCGGGCGGACGTGGAATACATCATGGACACCTTCCCCGTGGTCAGGCGCGAGGACGAGGCCGCCCACGGCGGCGCCTACCGCACCAAGGACCTCATCCTCGACATCTACGACCGAATGGAGGAGGCCCGGGTGACCGGCGACGAGTACCGAACGGTGCTGGACCCGCCGCCGGGCAAGGGCCCGCGCCACGAAGCCTGAGTACCGCCACCTCGGGCACGTCGGTCAGAACCCGTCCCGCCCGAGGTCCGTGACGAACCCGGCCCACGCGCCCCGCGTGAACGCGAGCTGCGGGCCGCCCCGTTCTTTGGAGTCCCGTACGCGGACGGCGGCCATGTCGGCGGCAACCTCGACGCACGCACCCCCTTCGCCGCTGCTGTAGCTGCTCTTGAACCAGTCCAGCCGTGTGGGCTGTTCGGCGTTCATCGGTCTCCCAGCATCTTCTCGATCAGGGTCAGTGACTCTTCTGGCGTGAGCGCCTGCGCCCTGATGCTGCCGTAGCGTGCGGCAAGGATACGGACCTCGTCCGGGTCGGTGATCAGACGGCTGATGTGCTGCACCTCCAGATAGGCCACCTGTGGCTTACCCTTCGGTGTGAGCATGATGAACGGCCCGCCCAGGCTGGGGTGTTCCTTTCGGTCCATCGGCAGCACCTGGAGTTCGACGCTGCGCAGTCTGCCGAACCTCAGCAGTGCTTCAAGTTGCTCGTAATGAACGTCCCACCCACCGAGCGGGCGGCGCAAGACTGATTCCTCGATGGTGAACGTCGTGAACGGCGGCGGCCAACGCTTGAAGATCTCCTGGCGGTCCAACCGTGCGGCCACGCGCTGTTCGACGGTCTCCTCGTCCAACAGGGGTTGCCGCGTCCGGAACACCACCTGAGCGTGCGCCTTGGTCTGCAAGAGCCCGGGAACGGCGAGCGCGCTGTAGTCGTGGAGCTCAACCGCCTCCGCCTCCAACCGCGCATAATCCCTGAACCACTCCGGATGCCGCACCCTCCTCCGCGCCCGCGCCCGCTCCACATCCTCCGCAGCCGAAGCCAGCAGCCCTCCGCACTCCAGCGACTCATCCACCGCGACCAGCAGTTCAGGCTGAGGCGTCCGACGCCCCCGCTCCACGGACGAGATCGTCTCCTCCCCGTACCCGAGCTGGTCGCCCAGCTCCTTCTGGCTCATCCCGGCCCGTACCCGCGCGACCTTGATCTGCCGCCCGAGCGCCCGGAACAGGTCGGCCACCTCGTCCGTACCGTCCGCCTCACCGCCGGTGGGAACCCCCGAACCGCCCGCCTGTGCCGCCATCCCGCACCACCGCCCACTTCCGTCGCACCAGGGGCGAACCGCCGAACGTCCGGCCAGGTCATGGCCGTACGCCCGGACATCCCGCCCTCCGCCCCGGGACAGTCACCCTCCGTACCGTCCCGCACCCTCCCCACGGTAGAAGCACTCCGTCACTCTCGGTGAGGTGATCCAGCAAACCGTCACCGTCACCGGTGAACCGACCGCCACCACCCACCACTTCCGCGTCACGTTCCCCACCAGCAGACACGGCGCCCACACCGCCCGCCACGCTGCCGAACGCTGGCTCGCCGACCAGCGGGACTGCCCGGAGGCCGCAGTCGGCGGCGAGGACGCGGCCACGGCCTCCCTCCTCATCGCGGAACTCACTGCGAACGCCGCCCTGCACGGCCGCGTACGGGGCCGCCACGCCCGCCTCGCCCTGACCCTCACGTCCGGCACCCTGGGCATCGAGGTCACGGACGCCCGGGGTGACCGCCTGCCCGAACCGGCACCGGGCAGAGACGGCTACGGGGATGGGGACGGCGAGTTGGGGCGCGGCCTGCTCCTCGTCGCCTCGCTTGCCGATGCGAGCCCCACCATCCCGGCGGCAAGACAGTCTGGGCCGAGTGCGGCCGGCGTGAACCCGCGCTCAAGGGGGGCGCGTGAACTCAACTATGCATCCATTCGCAGGAGTTGGGGATTGACGGTGATCGTGAACAGCCTTCACGCTTAACAGGTAATCGTGAAGGCCGTTCACGGGGAGATGTCATGGAAGGCATACCCGAGGCGGATGACCAACTCGTCGGACTGTTCGAAGTGGCGGAGATGGCGGGGGTCGGTCGGACGGTCGTAGCGAATTGGCGCGCCCGTGACAAACACTTCCCCGCTCCCGTCGCGGACCTGCGGAGCGGGCCGGTTTTCCGGGCGAGTCAGATTCAGCGCTACCTCAAGCGGAGGAAGAAGCACATGGCCCCAAAAGCCCATGTCATCTCGACCATCAATCTGAAGGGCGGTGTCGGGAAGACCACCACCACGGCCGGACTCGCGGAGTTCCTCTCCGCGGAGTTCCGCAAGCGGGTCCTGGTGGTCGATCTCGACCCGCAGACCAATCTGACCACGGTCCTGATCGGGGAGGAGAAGTGGGAGGAGCTCAACGACGAGGGGTACACCCTGGCGACCCTGTTCAAGGACGCACTGCGGCCCGAGGACGAGCCTCTCGAGTTCGACCTGGAGAAAACACTCCAGCGCAATGTCTCATCGGTCGATGCGGTGACGAAGGTGGACCTCCTGCCTTCTTCGCTGGACCTCATCGATGTTCAGGACCGCCTGGCGTCCATGCCCAGGGGGCGTTTCCACGCCAACAACCCCACCGATCTCCTGCGCAAGGCGATCCGAAAGATCATTGATGATTATGACTACGTGCTCGTCGATTGCCCTCCCAACCTCGGCATCGTCACTCTGAACGGTCTGCGCATCTCCGAGGGATATATCATCCCGACCATTCCCGATGTCCTGTCCACCTACGGAATCCCTCAGATCCAGCGGCGTGTGCGGGCCTTCGCGGAAGACCTGGGGGAGACCATCAAAGAGATCGGCATCGTCATCACGAAATACAAGGCCAATTCGACGGTCCACTGGAACACCGTCAGGCGACTTCAGGGCGACAAGAAGCTCCCCGCCGTGCTGCCGACCTTCATCCCCGAGAAGAACGACATCGCCGGTTCGGCGGAGTTCGTCGGTCGCGGTACCCTGCGGCAGAAGTACGGCTACCAGGGCGGGTTCGACGCTTTCCGTGGCATGACGCAGGAGTTCATCGAACTGGTCGAGGAGAAGGCGTGACCGAGCAGAGCGACAGTCGGCCCGACGAGAACGGTCTCCTGAATGCCCAGGTGCGGCAGGCCGAAGAAGCCCTGACCAAGCTCGGCGCCTCCGACCCGGAGCTCGCGGCGACGCTCGCACGTGTCCTCGGCGTGGTGGCGTCCGAAGCCGCACGCACGACACGCTTCGCCCGAGCACTTGCCAAGGCGCTGACGCCTCCCGATGCGCAGACCGCACCTCGGCCGGCAGAACGCCCGAGGCGTAGCCGGCGAGCTCCGGGAGTGATCGACCCGTTCGCGGTGTTCGCCGAAACCGGCGAGACGGGACTCCGTTCGAGCCTGAGCGAGCTCGGCCTCGAACAATTGCGGGACATCGTCTCCGAACACGGCATGGACCACGACCGGCTGGCGCTGAAGTGGAAGGACCCTCAACGGGTCATCGACCGCATCGTGGAACGCGTCGAATCGCGGACAGCCAAGGGAGCCGCCTTCCGGGGGCGGCCGGAACAGCCCGCTCTGCGGCACGATGAGGCCGCCGGCCCGGCGGCCGAGGACTCGTCGCCCTGAGGCAACCGGGCGCGATGCGGCAAACGCCTCGCGGCCGCCGCCCATGCCAAGGCCATCCGCATCGAGCGCCGTGTCGAGGACCGGACCATCCTCCTCTTCGACGACCTGTTCACCACCGGCCAGCAGCTGCAGGGCGTCGCCCGCCTGTTACGCGGGCTGAGGTAAGGGCTCTCGTCCTTGCTCGCGCCCCTTGGCGAGGGGCGGACCGCCAGGGGGGCACTGTTCGACTCGTGACGATCAACCTGGGCCCCTCAGTCCGTGCCCCAACTCTCCCAGCGGTCCCGGAACCACGTCAGAGTCTCGACGAGCAGCTCACGGTTGCGGTCCTTCTCCAGCACGGACAACTGGAAGCTGGGGTCCGGCCCCGGCTTTCTCTCCTGGAGGTCGACACCTTCAAGTTCGTTCAGGCGCCTGAGAAATTCGGCACGCAGGGCGTGGTCGGTGAAAGGCTCATGTACGGCCAGAGCCTGGAAGGCGACGTGCGCCGAGCCGGCCCACCCACTGCCCGGCATGAGGCTCATCGGCGAGGTCCAGCGGTTCGGGGCGATCGTTTCATCCAGTGTGAGGAACGCGCTGCTCATGGTGTCGTTTCCTACCCATTGGATTGAGCCGCCGAGTTCCTCCCAGTGGGCGAAGAGCGCGCGCACCGCATCCACGGTCTCGGGGGAGTCGTGCGCCGCGAGCCGCCGGAAGAACCGCCTCTCGTCGGAGTTCTCCGCCACGAGCTGAGCGTAGAACTGGTCGGCGCGCGTCTCCTCACCCTGACTCTCCGGGGCGCGCTGCGCAGCGTCCTCCTCGCCGTCGGCTTCCCCGACCAGCGAGGCAAGCTCGTCGGCGGAGAGACGCTGCGCCGGATCGGCGGCCCCGTTGGCCGTGAAGCGCACGCCGTCGGCGCTCAGCCGGGCGCGGACGTCTCCTCCCGCGTCCTGAGGCGTCCAGCGGAAGCCGTCGGAGACCTTGCCCTCGGCAGTGAGCACCCGGTACGCGTTGGCCACCCCCGGCGTATTGGCCAGATGATTGCCCACGGCCTGGGCGCCGGAGCCGATGAACGCCGCGAGATCGCCGTACGACGTCCAGGTGCCGTGGGGGAGCGCGGCGAGCACCTGGTGGGCCAAGTTCCAGTCCCGGCTCCGCTCCGCTCGGCCGACTCCGCGCAGCGGGGCCGGCCACAGCGCGATCGCGCGGTCGGCGAGTTCGTCGGCACGGGCGCGGATCTCGTCCGCGCCCCACCGCTCTGTGGTGGCGATGCGGCGGTTCATCTCCAGGTGGCTGCCCTGAAGCAGGCCCTGCTTGCGCTCGAAGGGGTGATTGGACAACTCCGCGTTGACCGCGGTGAGCGTTAGGTTCCCGAGCGTGTGCTGGAGTCGGGAGTGCAGGTCCTTCGCGCTCTCGCCGTCGACCACGTCCTCGCTCAACATCCGGAGCCACTCGTCGCCTGGCGACTGCGGCATGACGTGCTCGATGGTGAGCTGCGCGGTGGCGAAGTCGACCGGTTCGGGATGCTCGTAGCTCTCCTCCAACCGCTGGAGCACCATCTTGCGCTGGTGCCCGCGGCCGAACTTGTAGAAGGGCGCCGTCCGGACCTTCTCGCGCAGCTCGTCGTCATCGGGCCAGAAGCGGTTCTCGGCGGAGAGGAGCTGGTGCAGCCCGTCGGCGACAGCCACGTCCAGCGGGAGCTGTCCGGGCACTGCCTGGAAGATCCTGTTGAGGTTGTTCGTCGGCACCCGGCACATCATCCGGCGCACCAGGAAGCTCTCGACGTACGACATCGCGCGGGCCGTATCCGTGGAGTCGAGCTCCCCGCTCTCGCGCCGGTCGAGCAGCAGCATCAGCGCGGGATAGGTGACCTGGGCCTGCCAGGTGTCCAGCCGGTGCAGATGGGCGCGGACCGCTTCGTTCGCCTCCTCCTCGGGGTGGAGCAGCCGACGGAAGAGGGCGCCGCGCCGGTACAACTCCCTGATGTACGCCTCGATCTCCGCCTCGCTGACCTCACCCCGCTCGAAGCGCTGCTGCTGAGCCGCGTACAGGTCCTGGCGGCGGACCCGGTCGTCCCCGTCGAGCACCAACTGAAGCCACATGAGCTGTTCCAGCTCGTCGTTGCTCAGACTGTCCTGCAGCGGAAGCCAGTAGGTCTCGTAGATGTGCTCACCGCGGGTGGGCAGCCGCATGAACAGGTAGTTGCGCAGCAGGTCGGCCTGGCTCAGCTTGAGGCCGGTGTTGTTGAGGGACTCGAAGATGCGGTGCACGTTGTCCGCGCGCTCGGCTGTCACCGCCACCAGCGTGAGCCGGGAGGTGATGGCCTCCTCGATGCGGAGCACGTCCTGCGGGGCGGCCGGATCGGCGGCCTCGACGAGCTTGCGGCGGAAGAAGCCGTAGGCGGCGGCGACGGCTCCGCCGGCGGCCTGCTCCGAGAGCGGCCCGCGAACGTATGCCGCGAACTGCGCCCGGTCAGCCTGGGTCGGCAGTAGCCGGAAGCGATCGCTGCCGTTCTTGCGCTTGTTGATGAGGTATTCCTCATCGATGCGCTCGGCCTCGTCCGGCTCGCCGTCCGCTATGTGGTCGCGGATCGCGGCCAGGGCGAGCGACAGCGTGGTCAGCCGCTGCTGACCGTCGACGACGAGCCAGCGGGGGAACGTCGCTTCATTCTGCGGCGACGGCGCGAGCACCACGGACCCCAGGAAGTGTGTGCTCGCCTTCTCCCCGGACTCCAGCAGCTCGGCCTGCTCCAGGATGTCGGTCCACAACTGTCTGAGCTGCTTCTCCGTCCAGGAGTACGTCCGCTGATAGAGCGGCACCTGGAACTGCTGTGCCCTGCCCTGGACGAGATCGGCGAACAGTGTCTCCTTCGCCTGCACGGCGTCCCCCTCGGTGATCGGTCCGGTCGTAGCGCGTGAGAAGGACCTTAGGGCTTCCCGCTGACAGCCAGGGGCGCTTCAGCCCTCGTCCAGGCCCGCACACCACAGCGCGTAGGCCCGGTCCATCTCCTCCAGTGCCGCCCGGGTGAACCGGGCGTCCAGGAAGGCCCGGTCGACGATCCGCTCCGCGAGTGCGACCAGATGCGCCGCGACGTGCTCCACCCGCTCCCCGCGCACCCGGTCCTGAACCCGCTCCAGGCGCTCCTGACGCTCCCACAGGTCGGCGAGGCTCGCGCCCGGCTCCTCCTCGTCGTCGTACACGGACGGCACGCGGGGCAGCAGGTCGGCGGTGAGAGCGGGGACGGAGTCCAGGGCGGCCGGTTCGTCCGGTCCGCCGTTGCCGAGGATGCGGTTGGCGATCGTACGGACGGCCTCGGAGCGTTCGACGCGCGCCGCCTGGGCCCGCAGGGCGCCGAGCAGTGCCGGGACCTCGGCCCGGGCACGGCGCCGCAGGGTCTCCGCGAGAGCGGTCGTCAGGTCCTCGCCCAGGTCCGAGGCGTCGTCCAGTACGTCGTTCGCCGCGCCGACCTCCTCGAAGGCGCGCTGCGCGGTGCGAGCCGCCTCGGTGAGCATGGCGATGTCCTCGGCGGTCGGCTTCACGCCCGCCTGCAGCCGGGCCACGGCCGCGTCCAGAGGGTCACCGGCCAGATCGAAGAGGTCCACGCAGTCGTCTTCCAGGGCGAGTTGGCCGTCCGTATCGGGTTCCAGCAGTGTCATCTCCCCAACAACCCCCGCGCTCGCGATGCCGCTGTGTCGTGCGGCAACTCCTGCGACGCATCATGGAGGTTTTCGTAAACTGAGTCAACAGATAGTCTGTCGGTCGGTGTTGTCGAAGGGTGGGGAACATGCCGCAGATCGCGATCACCAACACGTTCTGGGAGGGCGTCGACCGGCTGGACAAGCCGGCCCGCGCCCGCGTCCACAAGGCGATGGCCAAGTTCCAGCAGCTGACGGTCCCGCAACTCCACGCGGACAAGGGGCTGCACCTGGAGTCGGTGGTCAGTTCGCGTGACCCGCGGATGCGGACCATCCGTGTTGACGACGGCCTGCGCATAGTGCTGCTCGCGCCCGACGACGGCAGCGACCTCTTCGTCTTCGTCCACGTCGTCCCCCACGACAAGGCCTACTCCTGGGCCCGCCGACGGCTCTACACGGTCAACTCCGTGACCCGCTGCCTCGAAGTACGCGACCTGACCGCCATGGAGCAGATCACCCCGCTCTTCGCGCAGGAGGCCGCCGCGGCCCCCCAACTCCTGTTCGCCCCCTGGTCGGACACCGTCCTGCGGCACCTCGGCGTCGACGACGTCACCCTGCGGGCGGCCCGCACCGTCACCAGTAAGGCGCAGCTTGAGGCGTTCGGGTCGCTGATGCCGGAGGACCAGTACGAGGCGCTGTGGCTGCTCGCCGAGGGCCTCGACCCCGACGACATCTACCGGGACCTCGTCGCCGTACGCCAGAAGACGACCGTCGCCGAGAGCGCGGCGAGGGAGGACACCGCCGGGGACGACCTGGCCTCTGCCGTCACCCGCACCCGCAGCCGCATCGCGCTCGTCACCGGCCCCGACGAACTCGCCGACATCCTGACCAAGCCCTTCGCCGCCTGGCGGATCTTCCTCCACCCCACCCAGCGGCGCATCGCCTACCGGCCCGCCTATGCCGGTCCCGCCCAGATCACCGGAGGCCCCGGCACCGGAAAGACGGTCGTCGCCCTGCACCGGGTCAAGCACCTCCTGGACCGGGCACCCGACACGCGCGTCCTCCTCACCACCTACACCGGAGCCCTGGCCCGCTCCCTGCAGAGCAGCCTCGCCCTGCTGCTCGACCACGACCCGGCGCTGCTCGCCCGCGTCGACGTCACCACCATCGACGCCGTCGCCCACCGCGTAGTACGGCAACTGCGCGGCAACCCGGGGACCGCGCTCGGCGACCGGGACGAGCGCACCCGCTGGCAGCGCGTGGCCCGCCGCCTCGAACTGCCCTGGAACGAGGCGTTCCTGTCCCAGGAGTACCGGCACGTGGTCCTCGCCCAGGATTTGCGGAGCGAGGAGGAGTACCTGGCCTGCGAACGGCGTGGACGCGGCAGCGCGCTCGGGCAGACCCAGCGGCGGCGCGTCTGGCAGGCCGTGACCCTGTTCGAGGAGGGCCTGACCCGTGACCGGGCGCACACCTGGCTCCAGGTTTGCGCCGAGGCCACCCGGCTGCTGCGCGACAAGCCGGGTGCGGGACCGTCGTACGACCATGTCGTCGTGGACGAGGCGCAGGACCTGCACCCTGCGCAGTGGCGCCTGCTGCGGGTCCTGGCCCCCGACGGACCCGACGACCTGTTCGTCACCGGCGACCCGCACCAGCGGATCTACGACGCCCGGGTCTCGCTGCGCTCCCTCGGTATCTCCGTCGCGGGACGCAGCGGACGACTGCGCGTCAACTACCGTTCCACCGAGGAGATCCTGCGCTGGGCCCGCGGCCTGCTCGACAGTGAGCCCGTCGCCGACCTGACCGGCGACGCCCACGACACCCTCACCGGATACCGCTCGCTGCTACACGGCGCACAGCCCGTGTGTGAGGGTCACGGGAGTGAGAACGACGAGGCCGACGCCGTCGTGCGCCGAGTGCGCGACTGGATGGACGCCGGCGTCGCGCCCTCGGACATCGCCGTCTGCGCCCGCTTCAACACCCTGGCGGGCAAGCTCGGCGACCGCCTCGCCGCGGCCGGCATCCCCGTGGTGCGGGTGCGGGACGGGGAACCGGAGAGCGCGGTCGGGGTACGGGTGTCGACGCTGCACAGCATGAAGGGCCTGGAGTACCGGTGCGTCGCCGTCGCCGGGGTCACCCGCTCCGCCTTCCCGTTCGCACCGGCCGTCACCCCGGCCGAGGTGGACCGCATCCAACACACCACCGACCTGGCCGCAGAGCGATGCCTGCTGTTCGTCGCCTGCACCCGGGCGCGGGAGGCGCTGTACGTGTCGTACAGCGGGCGGGCCAGTGAGTTCCTCGCGGCGTGATGCCGAGTGTGGGCTCCGGCACCGCCTCAGTCCGGAGCCCCATGGATCTTGTCGACCCCCGTGCGGCGGCGACGCACCGTCGTGATCTCGCGCCCGTCGTGAACCACTCGGAACCACTCGTCCGCCACCAGGACGGTGACGGTTCTCGCGTGCCATTGCAGGCCCACGTGGATCGTCTGATGGCCGACCACGATGAATCCTCCGGGCCGGTAGACCCTTCGGCGCACACAGGGGGCGTCGGAAGCGAAGCCGGTGGGAGGCCCCTCCACGCCGCTGGGATGCCCGTCCATGTCACTCGGTACGGCGCGCGACGGCTCGCGGACCGGACGGGCGGCGCGGATGCGGTTCTCGTCGATCCGCCCCCGCAGCTTGCCCAGGGCCTTGGACTCGATCTGGCGGATCCGCTCCCGGGTGCGGTTCAGCTCAGCCCCGATTGCTTCGAGGGTGAGCTCAGGGCCGTCGTCGAGTCCGAGCCGGAGGGTCATCACCTGGCGCTCTCGTTCGGAGAGGCAGCTGAGCAGATCACGGACTTCTTCCGGAGACAGGTCACCGTAGTAGAAGTCCGGTTCGGTCCAGTGCGGTCCCTGAATGCTCCGGTCCGCTTCCTCGTGCAAGGCGTCGTCACCGATGGACTCGGTCAGGTCTTCCAGGGGGAGTACTCGGCGGACCCGGGCCAGTAGGACCTGCGCCTCGTCGACGGTGACACCCGCGCGGGCGGCCACCGAGGGGAGGGCGTCGGTGGGTGACTCGTGCCCCGACTCCCGTGCCGCCTTCCGCAGCGCGGCCAGGGTTTCGTACGCGTGGACGGGGATCCGTATCGTGCGGCCTTTGTCCGCCAGGGCCCGTGTGATCGCCTGCCGGATCCACGGGACGGCGTACGTCGAGAACCTGTGCCCCTTGAGGTGGTCGAACTTCTCGATGGCGCGCAGCAGACCGAGGTTGCCCTCCTGGATCAGATCCATGAGGTCCACCCCGCGGCCCGTGTACCAGGTGGCCATGCTGATAACCAGCCGGAGGTTCGCCTGGGCGAAGTCCGTGAACGCCAGTTCCCCGAGCCGGACCAGCTGTTCCAGCTCATGCCGCAGCTTAGGAGCGACCTTCCGGCCGGCCTCGTCCAACTTCTCGCGAGCCAGTAGTCCCGCCTCGATGGTCTGGGCCAGTTCCGCCTCCTGTTGCCGGGAGAGCAGCGGGAACCTGCCGATCTCCTTGCGGTAGTGCGTGAAAGAGTCGCCCACGGCCTGACGTGGGGAAGCGTCTTCCTCCGGGGACTCGGCGACGGGCTCGGGGCGGGGGCGGGGCAAAGGCGGCACGGTGAGTGCGGTGGTAGGACCGACGGGCGTTTCGTACGGCTTCTCGGCCCGCAGGGGCGGCCGGGACGCGGAGGGAACGCCGGGACCGAGCGCTCGCACGGTCAACGCGGAAAGGTCCAGCCTGCTGCCCTGCTCCAGCTCAAGGGTGAAGCGCGGTGGTCGGTGTGGTTCCGGCTCCGGCCCCGCCGGAACGCTGCGTTCACCTTGGGTGTCGCTCAACGGCTCGGCCGTCGCGGGAAGCTCTGGCGCGGCCGGGACCGCCGAACCGCCTCCCAGGCCGAACGCGGCCACCGCGGCCGGAGGCAGTGCGACCCCCTCCGCCATCACCCGGCCCAGCACCTCGGCCACCACCGCGGGGTCCACGCCGGCCAGCAGTCCCCGCAAGGCCACCGGGGTCAGGGCTCGCTGTGGCCCCGCGGCAGTTACCAGCGCCTCGCGCAGCACGGCCGGCGTCCCGGCCTCGGTGTCCGTCGTCATCAGCGTGCCCCCATGTGCCGTACTGCGGTGCAACGAGCCTCTGGCATTGCACCACCCACCACTGACAGTCAGTCACGCCCTGGGTGGAACGCGCCGTTCACTTGCGGATTCCCCCTGCTCCTTATGTGAAGGAATGGTAGAACGTACAACGATGGTCGGTCCCGGGCGAGATCGGTACGTCCGAGACGGGGAGGGGCGGGGCATGCTGGTCGATCCCACACAGTTGCTGGACGACTGCGAGCGGGCCTGGCGCGAGGCGGGGGAGCCGTCTGCCGGCGCGGTGGAGTCGGCCGCCGTACGTACCGCGCTCGTCCTGGAAGCGTTGGTGGCGTACCGGCTGCTCGCGGACCACTCCGACCTCCCGCGCGACACGGTCTTCGCACGCTGGCCCGCCTGCGCGGTCCACACCGTGGCGCTGGCCAACGGTCCGGAACTCCCGCGCCTGGTGGCTGAAGCCCGCGCGCGCGTGCTCGCGGCGCGCCCCGACCTGGGGTCACACGGAGCCACCCCGGAGAGCGCCGACGAATGGAGTCGCGCCGCGCAGGAGGCCGCCCGCTCGCTGGGCTGGACATGGCGCGTGCCGACCGCGGCGGACGGTTCGGTCACTCCGTCCCGCGGCGCTACCTCCGCTCCCGAGGTCCGTCTCGGGCCCGGCGCGGGCAGCGTGCTCCTGACCCTGCCCGGCGAGCCGGACGCGGGGGGCTGGCAACTGTCCGCCGACGGTGAGGTGTTCGCAGCCCTGCCGCCCTACTGGGTATTGCCGGGCCCCGTGCGCCGTGTCGAGGCGACAGACCCGACGGGAACCACTCATGTCTCGGCGATCGCGGACCCGGACGACGCCCTCCTGGCCTTCGGCGCCGACGGCCACCGCATCCCCCCGGACGAGCCCCTGCCCGCCGCCGAGATTTGCCTTCTCCACGCCGGCACCCTGCAGACCGAGGGCGCCGACCCCGGCATCGTGGAACTGCCCACCCCGTACGGCTGGAACGGCTGGACGCTGAGCAGGGTGTCACTGACCGGGGTGACGCGGGTGCGGGCCGCCGCCGCGGTTCCGGGAAACTGGCTGGACGTAGCCGCCGGACGGCCGCTCGGGTGGGAGGGCGGTGCGACGCTGCCCTGGATCACGGGCGACGACGGGGCACCCGTGTGGCACCGTCCGCCCGCTCTCCGGCTTCCGCGGCGCGCCGGTGAGCCGGACGCGCGACTCTGGCAGGCCGAAGTGCGCCGCCGCGGCCACGAGAAGCCTCTCGCCCGTCAGACCGGTGCTCCCGGGGCGCTCCTCGATCCCTGGAAGGACGTACCCCGCCCGCTTCTGGGACCGTACCAAATCCTCGTCCACCGCGTCGGTTCCCGGAGCAGCCGCCGACTGGCGGCCTTCCTCGCCGAGGGCATCACGGCCGAACCGACCGCCGAGTGGCGGCTGCTCGCCCCGCACGGAGGCCTGGCCCACGCTCGGCTGACGCTCGGCGCCGGCGGACCGGTCACCGCCTCCGAGCGCGTCGTCGCGTTCTCCCCGTACGAGATCACCAAGGGGCTGGTGCTGGGCGACGGGATCCGTCAGTTCGCCGTCGAGGCGTGCATCCCGCACTCCGAGGTCCGCCTCGAACTCGGCGGCCACCCCCTGACCTGGTCCATCCGGCCGCTCGACATCAACGCGGCTGACCTGGTCGGCGAGAGCGCCCTGACCGTTCGCCTGCCGGAACAGGCGGTGGCGGTGACACCCTTGCTGGCACTGGTCGTCGAAGGGACGACCCTGCTCACGCTGCGTCCAGAACGCCGCACTCGCACGCGCAGAGGAGACCTCCGGTACTCACTGGCGGCCCTGGCGGACACCGTGCGCGACTGCGTGAAAGCCGAGATACGGCTGCTGGTCGCGGGGGAGAGCGTCCATGTCGCGACCGCGCGCACCCAGCCCATCGCGGAAAACGTCGTACCCGACGGCGGCGGACTGCTGCTGCGGGGGCTGCGCCACCCGGGCGAACTGACCGCCCGCCTGCACGCCGTCTTCGCCCCGTGGGAACAGCCGTTGACGGCCACCGTCGACCAGAGCGGCCGTATCCAGCTGCCCGCGGCCTGGCGGTCGCTCGGCCCCCTGATCGTGCACCTGAACGCGGGCGCCCCCACACCCACAGCTCCCGGATGGCCCCGCCTGCGCGATCGCGACACCCTCGTGCTGCGCCGCTCCCCGTGGACCTCCGCCGCCGGCCACGGATCCGGCGCCAGGGTCTCGGAGTACCTGGCTGGGCACGGCGCGCTGCCGCGCGACACCGACGCGATCCCCTACCAGTGGATCGTGGCCGCCCGCGGACGCGACCTGCAGGCGTGCGGAGCCAGAGAGACGGCACCGGCGGAATGCCGCAGCGCCCTCGTGGACGCCGGGCCCACCGCCCTCACGGGAGCGGCCGACAGCGCACTGCGCTCCGGCGAACTCGCCTCCGTGCTCGCGGGCAGCGGTCTCGCCGCCCTGCGGATACGGGAGGTGGCGGACCCTGCCACCGTACGTCGCATCTGGCGGCAGGCTCCTTTGTGTGCGCTGCTGCTCACGGCCCCGTTGCTGCCGTATCTCTCCGGTCACCCCGCTTATGACGTCGGCGAGCTCTACTCGGGGGAGGCGGAACTCCTCGGCGAGGTCGGCCAGTTTCTGGGCGACGCCAGCGCGGCGTTGCTGGCGGGGCAGGCGGATCCGAGCGGCGCGGTCGGCCGGTTCGACGCCCAGACCCGTGCCCTCGACCAGCTCCCCGAACTCCAGCAGCAGGCCGTGTGGCGCAGCGCCCGTGTCGTCCCTCGGGGCCTTCTGGACCCCGACACCCGTGCCGACGCCGCCTGGCAGGCGTTCCGTGCCCGCAAGGACCTCCAGTACCACGCCACGCGTGAGGAGTTCTCCGAAGCACTGGACGCCGTATCGATCTTCCTGGACGACGGACACCCCGACCTGGCCCAGGCCTTCCGCGGACGGGACCCAGGCCGGTTGCACGGGCCGGGCGAAGCCTGGATGCGGTTCCCTCACCTGTCTCTGGGATGCGCGCTGATCGCGAGGCTCGCCGCCGCCGGTGACGCCCGTGCCGCCGGCCTGGAACGGGGACTTCGCCACCTCTGGGCGCCCGTCGCGTCTCACGCACCGGATCTCACCGCCGTCGACATCGCCCTCGCGGAATGCCTGGTCACGGCGGAGGCCGTGCACAGCACCGGCTGACCACCGATTCCCGTCCAGCCCGTACCGCAGCGTTACCGCCCCGCCGCTCGTCCGAAGCCGACCGTCACATCGGAGCCTCCCGTGCACAGCCTCGACCCGCTCGCCACCTCCCGCATGATCAGCGACACCTACCGCCGCTATCTGCGTTCCCTGCTGCCCCTGCGCGAGCCCCGCCTGGCCGAGGCCCTCGCCCAGGCCATCGACACCAGCCCGCTGCTCACCAAGGGTCCGCTGTTGGAGACCACCCCCGCCTACGCGCCGGGCGCCACCCTGAACGAGCTCGTCGCAGAGGGCGTACTCGACGCCGCGTTCCAGCAGCTGACCGGTCCCGCACTGCCCGCCGACCGTCCCCTGTACCGGCATCAGGAGCAGGCGCTGCGCAAGGCCGTCGCCGGACGCAACCTCGTCGTGGCCACCGGCACCGGCTCCGGCAAGACCGAGAGTTTCCTCCTGCCCGTCCTCAACGCCCTCGCCGCCGAACACACCCGCGGCACCCTCGGGCCCGGCGTCCGCGCCCTGTTGCTCTACCCGATGAACGCCCTGGCCAACGACCAGATGAAGCGACTGCGCCGGCTGCTCGCCGACACCCCCCACATCACCTTCGGCCGCTACACCGGCGACACCAAGGACGATCCCCAGCGCGCCGCCGACACCTTCGAGCAGCTCAACCCCGGCGAACCGCGCCTGCCCAACGAACTGCTCAGCCGACGCGAGATGCGCGCCACACCGCCCCACATCCTCCTCACCAACTACGCCATGCTGGAGTACCTGCTGCTCCGCCCCCAGGACATGGACCTCTTCGAGGGAGAGCAGGCGGGTTCCTGGCGGTTCGTCGTCGTCGACGAGGCCCACGTCTACGACGGAGCACGCGGCGCGGAACTCGCCATGCTGCTGCGCCGCTTGAAGGACCGGGTGGGGCAGGGGCGGGAGATCCAGGCCATCGCCACCAGTGCAACCGTCGGCGCGGAGGAGAACCCGGCCGCCGTCACCGCCTTCGCCCAGGCCCTCTTCGACGTTCCCTTCCGCTGGGACGCGAGCGACCCGGCCGCCCAGGACCTGGTCACCGCCACCCGGGTCGCCACACCCGATGGCCCGCACTGGGGGCCGCTGCCGACCACCGAGTACCTGCGCCTGGCCACGACCGCCGACCCCGAACCGGAGATCGTGTCGGCCGCGCGCATGCACGGCCTGCCCGCCGGCACGACCGCGGCCACCGCCCTCGCCGCAGAGGCCGGCACCGCGGCTCTGCGCCGGGCTCTCGCCGACGGACCCCGGCCCGTGAACGAGATCGCCCGCGACGTCTTCCCCGGTGACCCCGTCGGACCCGCGGCGGTCACCGCGCTCATCCAACTCGCCAGCCAGATGACCGACACCGACGGCGCTCCCGTGCTCTCCGCCCGTTACCACCTCTTCGCACGCGCCACGGAAGGCGCCTTCACCTGCCTCGATCCGACAGGTCCCCACCTCGACCTGGCCCGCCACGAGACCTGCGCGCGGTGTGCCCGCCCTTCCTTCGAGCTGGGTGCCTGCCGCCGCTGCGGTGCCGTACACCTGCACGGCACCCTCACCGGCAAGGGGGCACAAGCCCGCCTCGCACACCGTAAGTCTCCCGACAGCCCCCACACCTGGCTGCTGCTCGACGGGGACGGCTCGGACACCGGTGCCGACGAGGACGACGAGACACTCGGCGACAGTGCCAAGGGCGGCCTCAAGGAACGCAGACTGTGCACCCGCTGCGCGGCCGTGCACCCCGCGGCCACGGCATCCTGCACCGCTCCCGGATGTGATGGCACCGAACTGCGCCGCGTCCACCAGCTCGACACCCACGAGGGCACCCCGGCCGCATGCCTCGCCTGCGGAGCGCGCGGTCACGGCATGATCCGCCTGTTCGAGGCGGGCAACGAGGCTTCGGCTGCCGTTCTCAGCACCGCCCTCTACCAGGCGCTGCCTCCGGTGACCGACGGCCCGGCCGCCGCACTGCCCGGACAGGGCCGCAAGCTGCTGTTCTTCAGCGACAGCCGACAGGCCGCCGCGTACTTCGCGCCCTACCTGGAGGACTCCTACACCCGCATCCAGCACCGGCGCCTGATCACCCAGGCCGTCCGGCAGGGTTGCCCCGACCCTGACGAGCCCCTGCACATCGACGACCTCGTCGCCCATACCATCCGCGCCGCCGACCGTGCCGGAGTATTCCGACGCAACGACTCCCGCCAGGCCAAGCAGCGCGAAGTGGCCCTGTGGGTGATGCAGGAAGTGCTCAGCCTCGACGACCGGCAGTCACTCGAAGGCCTCGGCCTGCTCCGGATCGACATCGACCGCGAGCCCTTCTGGCAGCCGCCCGCCGCCCTCACCTCACTCGGCCTCACGGACGACGAGGCATGGCTGCTGCTGCAGGAACTCCTGCGCACGCTGCGCAACCAGGGCGCGCTCACCATGCCCGAGGACGTCGACGCTGGCGACGAGGCGTTCGCCCCGCGCAAGGGGCCCATCTGGGTCCGCTCCCAGGGCTCCGAGGCCAAGCGCAGGGTGATCAGCTGGCTGCCCAGAGCCGCGAGCGCCTCGAACCGGCGTGTCGACTACCTCGTACGCGTACTCGACGCCCTCGGCCACCAGGGTGAACGACGGGCCGCTGCTCTCGACGTCCTGAACCGCCTGTGGACCGACCTCACGACAGGTCATCTCGCCGACTGGCTGCCGTCCGAGAGCCAACCGGGGATCGGCGTCGTCCGCCGACTCGACCACGCCTGGCTGCGGTTGCGACCGGTGACGGCGGACGGCGATCCGCTGTACGCCTGCGACCGCTGCCGCCGCATCACCGCGGTGTCCGTGCGCGGTGTGTGCCCGACGCTGCGCTGCACAGGACGCCTGGAGGACTTCAAGCCGTCGCCCGAGACGGACGAGCATCTGCGGCGCCTCTACCTGACCTTCGACCCCGTCCCGCTGCGCGCTCAGGAGCACACCGCGCAGTGGACGGGGGAGAAGGCCGCCGAGATCCAGGGGGAGTTCGTCCGAGGGCAGGTCAACGCCCTGTCCTGCTCCACCACCTTCGAACTCGGTGTCGATGTCGGTGAACTTCAGGCCGTCGTCCTTCGCAACATGCCGCCCTCCACCGCCAACTACGTCCAGCGCGCTGGCCGCGCCGGCCGCCGAGCCGACTCGGCCGCGCTGGTCCTCACCTACGCACAGCGGCGCCCCCACGACCTTTCCCGGTTCGCGGAGCCCGAGCGGATGATCGCCGGGGAGGTGAGGGCCCCGATCGTCCCCGTCGACAACGTCCGAATCGACCGCCGCCACGCCCACTCCATCGCGCTCGCCGCCTTCTTCCGTGCCATGAAGGACGAGCGGGGCCGGATCTGGCGCAAGGCGGGAGAGTTCTTCCTTCCCGACGACACCACCGGTGAGATCGCCGCCCACACGGTCTGCGACTGGCTGACCCCCGTCCCGGACAGCGTCATGGCCTCCCTGCGCCGGGTTCTCCCCGGCCAGGTCCAGAAAGAGATCGGCATCGACTCCGGCGACTGGGTCGGCGAACTGGACCGGCTCCTGCGTGCCGCACAGCAGATCCTCGACCAGGACGTCACCTCGTACAGCGAACGCCGCGAC
Source organism: Streptomyces sp. WAC00040 (assembly GCF_056835925.1). Lineage (NCBI taxonomy): Bacteria > Bacillati > Actinomycetota > Actinomycetes > Kitasatosporales > Streptomycetaceae > Streptomyces > Streptomyces sp. WAC00040. The sequence goes on along the minus strand of NZ_JAKQZE010000003.1, from coordinate 257,216 downwards.
CACGCCGCGGCCGCCCGCAAGTACCGGCAGGCGGAGATGTACGAGAAGGTCATCCGCAACCTCACCCAGCGCGAACTGCTCGGTGTCCTCGCCAACCGCAACGTGCTGCCCAAGTACGGCTTCCCCGTGGACACCGTTGAACTACGCATTCCCCAGGAGGGTGGTGCCGTCTCGGGACAACTCGAACTCACCCGTGACCTGAGCGCCGCCGTCTACGAGTACGCCCCGGGGTCCGAGATCGTGGCGGGTGGCCACCTGTGGGCGTCAGCCGGCGTCTACCGGCTGCCGGACCGCGAACTGATCAGCCGCCACTACGCCGTGTGCGCGGCCTGCGGCCGCTACCGGGAGGCCACCGAACCCGTGGACCCCTTCTGCGCCGCCTGCGGCACGCAGTCCGCAGCCGCGCAACGTCGGTACGTCGAACCGGTCTACGGTTTCGTCGCCGCGCGCGGCACACAGCGCCGCCCGGGGCAGACGCCGCCACGAAGGTCCTGGTACGGCGACGTCCACATGTCCACCGACACTGCCGACCTCCAGGAAGGCGCGACCGCCTTCGTCTCCGGCCACACCACGCTCTGGTCGGCGGGCACCAGGGGAGAGATGGTGGTCGTCTCCGAGGGACCGGCCGGCGCCGGATACCAGATCTGCGACTGGTGCGGCTGGGGCCGTCCGCACGCCCAGGCCGGGCCTCCACGCGGCGGGCACCCGCATCTGCTGAAAGACACCCAGTGCACGGGCCCCCTCCGTGTCGTCTCTCTCGCTCACCGATACCAGACCGACTTCCTCCAGATCCATCTGGACCCCCTCACAGCCCTGACCGCCACCGCGGCCCGTCTGCGCTCCGGCCTGTACGCACTGCTCGAAGGCGCTGCCGCGCACCTGGAGATCAGCCGCGACGACATCGACGGAACGGTGCACACCGGCACCGACGGCATGCCGTCCCTGCTGCTCTTCGACACCACTCCGGGGGGCGCGGGCAACGCCGTGTCCATGGGCGAGCGGCTCGAACCGGTTGTCTCTGCCGCGCTTGCCCGGGTGCATGCCTGCGAATGCGGCCCGGAGAGCAGCTGCTACGCGTGCCTGCGGAACTTCCGCAACGAGCGCTTCCACGAGCTGCTGAGCCGCCGTGAGGCCGTCACACTCCTCGACGCCCTGACCGGCAAGGTGAGCTGACGGGATGGGACAAGTTGGACAGTCACGGAATCAGGAAGTCAACCGTTTGACGCCTGGACACCGGTGCCCTTGCTGCTGCGCTTTGGGCGGAGGACGAATGCCGGTGCCGGTTCTTGGCCCGTCCAGGGTGCGACCGGTGCGGCGGGCCGGGGGCTTCGATCGCACGGTCATGCCGTCACTTCTTCATCAGCTCGGCGTACTCGCTCAGCTCGGTCGGGATCTCGCCGAAGGCCTCTATGAAGTGCACCCACGAGTGGATGACGGTCGGCGGGCCGAGACGAGTCGACAGCCAGGGTCAGGCGAGGGTGGCAGACATGGTCAGCTTCTCCGACGGGTCCGGGCCGGCGCCTTCGGCCGTGTACGTGGAGCGCGAACTGCCGCCGGGAGGCACGCCCGCGTACCCTGCGGCCCGGGGCGGCGGGGTCCGTTCCTTCGCCCTGTGCGCCGACGATCAACGCCGGGAGCGGGTGGCCACCGTGGTGACCCTCTCGGCCGGCGGCGGCGTCACGGGGTTTCGGTGGTGGCTCTTGCTGCCCCTGAGCACCGTCGTCCTCGCAATCAGTGTCTTCGACAGCGTCCCTGGCAACGAGGGCGGCTTCGCACGCGCACCCCGGCGCATCCGGTGGCGCGCGAACGGGCAGGTCCCGCTGGAGTTCAGATCCGGGGCGACAGATTGCACGTACACGCACCGGTGTGGACTGGCGGCTCGGGGCCGTCCTGATCGCCCTCCTGCGCAGCTTCAACGCCGGTGCGTGGGACTCGGTGAAGTAGAGATCCGGGGAACGACGCTCCGGTGCGTGCTGTGGCGGCGGCAGTCGGTGTTCCGAGGCCGCGCACCGTAGAAGTGGGCCGCATGTCTGATCAGCGGCTGGCCCGACGCCCGGCGCCAAGGCCGTTGCCCGGTCCGCCCGGCGGGTGCGGGCGGCCGCGGTTCTCGTAAGGCAGTGCCGGTTACCGGCGTCGGGCCGGCAGCCTGCTCCGGCTCGCGATCGCCGTCGCGGTTCTCATGGTGGTCGCTTTCGAGGCCGGCATCGTGTTCTTGGTGAAGGCGGACGCGGACGTGGACCCGCTCATCGGAGGCAACCCCGTTGCGCAGTAGGTGGGTTTCCGGTGGGAGGGGCTACTCGACGGCGGCAACGGCGATGCGGTCAACGCGCCGAACCGCGACTACACCTGGACGATCGAGGCCAAGCCCACGAACGGCATCGGACCGGCCGCGACCGCGTCCGGCAACTTCACGTGTCCGCAAACCGGCCCCCACAACTACAGCGACAACGGCTCCCCGGACCTGCTGGCCGGGACCCCTCGGGGCGCTTGTGGCGGGAGGACACCGCCGCCTCCTCGCCCTCAGCGAGACGCACCGCACCTCGTGGGCAGCGGCTGGCAGCAGTTCAACAGCATCGAAGCCGCAGGCAGCCTGGCCGGCGGCGCGGCTGGGGATCTGGTGGCGCGGACAAGGCCGGTGTGCAGTGGCTCTACCAGGGCAAGGGTGACGGCACCTTCATCACACGGTCAGGATCGGTGGCGTCGGCAATGCCCTACAACCACCTCGTCGGCATCGGCGACGCCAACCGCGACGGGCGCCCCGACCTGTATGCCGCGGGACCGGACGGCAGGACCTGGGTGTACGAGATCACCGGAACACTGTCGCACCCTTACGAACATGAAGGTCCACCCACGTCCTCTTCGGCACCGCACCGACCTGCAACCACATAAGCCTGACGCACCCGGTTCCGACCCCCGCCGCACCCTGCGAAAGGGGCACGTTGTACCGTATCGGAGGAAGTCGCGTTCCGCCGCCGACTGTTCGCGCCCCAAAGGCATCCAGGCGCACCGTCCGCGATGCTCTCAACGAGACGACGGACGTGCAGGAGAGCGAGACCGCGACCGTACTCACCGGCACGCGATCGTGACCACCGCTGCCTTCCGTCGACACCATCGGTGGAGGACGCCCGCGCCCGGTGCCCCAACTCTTGAACGGACTCACCACCGCGGCCAGGCGCAGGCGGAGCGCACCACGTGGAGCGGGCCACTCAGGTGGACACCAGTCTCACCCGTGCGGCCCGAGGAAGCGGATGCAAAGCGTCATTCCCGTCCCCATCGACTGACTTCACCATCAGCTCCGCGTCAGCGGATCCCGCACCGCCGCTGCTGCCTCGTGGTGCAGTGGTCTTGGAACCGAAGGTCCTCTATGAGGAAGCGCTGTAGCGCAGCGAGACGCCGGTCCGGACATCGTGTCGTCGTGCCCGCATCTGCAGAGACGTTCGGACAAGATGCCCACGGATCGGTAGGCCCGCTGGCGGCCTCTATGGAAGGCTGTCGTGTACAGAGTCCGGCCACGGCTCGAGGTGTCCTGCCCACGGGTCATGGTCGCCGTGAATGACGGTCTGGTTATCCACACCGGCGAAAAGGTTCGGGTCCGGTTGTGAGGGCTCGGGTAGCGGGAGGTGTCCTGGCCCCAGGCGGCGAGTCGGTCGATGGCGTACCAGCGGTGGGGAGTATGGCGGGCGGCGAGTTCGTGAACTGCGTCGGTCAGGGCGGGGATGTGGTGGGCCAGCGCCGGGTCGGCCCGCAGAGGCAGGATCGCAGAGAGGGCGGCGTCGCGGACCTGCTGCGCACTGTCGCCGAGGAACGGGTGCACCGCGTCGTAGAGGGCTGGCCGGGTCGCAAGGAAGGCGTCGATGTCTTCCTGCTCGCCGGGCGGCCACTCGGGCGGATAGTCCGTGTCCTGGGCGGTGTCCCCGAGCCAGTGGAGCAGAAGCACGCGCAGCGAGGACGGCTTCTCGCCGTGCTGGTCGATCTCCCAGGGCCTATGCTCGGTCACCATTGCCCAGGGTCCGCGGATCGCCCAGGATCGCTGCGACGAACAATGCGGCCGGCGCCATGGCGCTGTAGAAGGTTTCCTGGTGCGTCACCGCGTCGAACAGATCTCGCACCGCGGTGCCCTGGCCTCGCGGATCGTCATCGAGCAGTTGCCGAAGGATCACCGGCGTCATCGGCGCCACATTCGGGCAGCAGTGCTCCACAGCATTCCAGTCCGTCCGCAGCAACAACGCCCGCACGTCCACAAAACCCGCTCTCACACCCTCGTTCGTCATCCAGCAGTGCGACAGCCACCTCGGACACGCGAGCTCTGAGGCTGCGATACGAGAAACCAGCACGGGAACAGCGCACGCTTGGAATGACGCTCCCGCCAGGTGGAACCTCCGCCTGGAGCGGGCGAGCGGGGGGCTCCCGTACGCGGCGGCCCGGATCAGCGGATGCCGCCCCGGCTGCGCTCGACGAGCCGGGTGCCGCCGGCGGTCGCCGGCGTAAAGCGGGGTCGCTGCCGATGTGCCGGGCGACGTCCCGCGGAAGTGACCGGCGGGGTCCGGCTGAGGGCAGCGAGTCCGTTGCGGTACGTCCCACGACGAGCCCGCGACCATGAGGGAAGCTGCCGGTATGAGACCTGGGGGTTTGAGACGGCGGCCGGCTGCTCTGATCCACCTGCGCGGATCTACGCGCCGGTCTCGCCGTCGAGTCGGTCGATGAGGATCATCGCCACATCGTCCGCGAGGTGGCCTTCGGTGTGGCGGAGCAGTTGCTGGTGCAGCCCGTCCATGAACGCGGGCGGGGTGAGCGCGGGGGCTGCTTCCATGGCCTCACCCAGGGGGAAGAAGTTGTTGTCCCGGTTGCGGGCTTCGATCACGCCGTCGGTGTACAGCAGCAGACGGTCACCGGGTACGAACGGGTAGGTCTCGGGCTTTTCGGCAGGGCCGGTGACGAGGTCCTCCAGGCCGAGAGGCGGCAGCGGCGAGGCGGGCATCAGGGCCTGGACCTTGCCCTGGTGCAGCAGCAGCGGAGGCGGATGCCCTCGATTGACCAGGTGCACCACGGGTTCGTCCGAAACCTGGGCGATCAGCGCAGTGGTGAATCCCTCCATCCGTACTTCCTGATTGTAGGCACCGGGCAAGGCGGCTTCCCGGCGCAGCGCCGCCGCGCAGAGGTCCATGACCACCACCAGGTCGTCCTCGTAGTGGGCGAACTGCCGGAACGCACCCAGCGCCACGGCTACCGCGCGGATGGCGTTCAGTCCCTTGCCGCGGACGTCGCCCACGATCATCCGGACGCCGTACGGGGTCTGCACGGCTTCATAGAGGTCTCCGCCGACCTGTGCGCCGGTCCCGGCCGCGAGGCACAGGCTGGCCGCCCTCAGCGGGCCCAGCCGGGCGGGGACAGGCCGCAGTATGACGTCCTGTGCCGCCACGGCGATGCGGCGCACCTGGTCCAGCTCGCTCTGCTTACGAGACTGTGCCGCGCTGCTCAGGATGAAACCGGCCGTGGTCACCAGGCCGAGGGCCAGAAAATTGGTGTAGACCTGCAAGGTGCCCCAGGCCTGGTTGTAGGAGGCCGTGGTCGTGCTGATCACCAGCGCTAGAGCCGCCGCCGACAGTGTGCCCCTGGGGCCCACCGTCACCGCTGCCAGCGCCGGTATCGCGGTGAGCAGCGGACCGGTATAGATGAAATGCGCGGGCGTGAGTTCGATGACCAGCACCGCCAGCCCGAGCGCGAACGGTACGCACTGCGCCAGCGTGAACCGGACCGGGCCAAGGTCGCCTGCCCTTGGCCGAGCGGGCGAGTGGAAGAGCCACTGCATGGGTCCAGCCTGCCTCGCGGAGACTCTTGTGGCCTCTCGGGAGCTTGTGACCGGGACCGGGACCCCGTGGCGCTACTGTGTCCGCCGTGTCGACGGCGCCCTCATCACGGACGCCGACCGTGTGCCCGGTGGGGGACGGCAGGGCTTGACCAGCGGCTCATTCGCCTGTGAACGTTGCCCTTGTCCGGCGCTGCGCGCCTCTTTCATCCTGTGACGGTTCGCGACCAGGCCTTCCCGTCGGGGCCGCCTGCGACGCGCTGGTACGCGACTCCGTTCGCCCCGCCCGGGCTCGGCGGCCGGTGTCAGCCGGACCCTGCCCGTGTCGTGCCTGTGATGCCTGCCGTGTCGAGGAGCGTGGTGGCCATCGAGATGGCGAGGCCGTCCGTACCGGTGCCCTGGACGACGCCCCATGAGTTGGCCCCGTCGAAGACGACCGTGAGATGTCGTGAAAGTGTCGCGGGGTCGTGGGCCCCGCCGGCCTCGGCCTCGTTGCGGAAGTAGCCGACCAGCGCGTCCTTGTGGCGGCGCGCGGCTCTGCTCCCCGGATGCTCGGGGTGTTTAAGCTCAACGGCAGCGGCAACGAACGGGCAGCCGTGGAAGTCGGTCTCCGCGGACAGCTCCTCCAGGCGTCGGAAGACGTGGAGGATCCGTTCCCGGGCCGACCGCCCGTCGTCGGCTGCGGGGAACAGGGCTGCGCGGTAGGCGGTCGCCGTGCGTTCCAGACTCGCGGCGATCACTTCGTCCTTGCTGTCGAACAGCTGGTACATCGAGCGCTTGGACACGCCCGCGGCGCGGCACAGCGCCTCGACGCCGATGTGCATGCCTTCCCGGTAGAAGAGGTCCGCCGCGGCGTCGAGGAGGCGGTCGCGGGTCGAGGGTGCTGCGGGAGCTGTGACGGGGGCGGAGGTCGCTTCGGTCATGCGGCCAGCTTACGTCTCCGCTTGCCTTGTGGAAACCGATCGGTTTACCGTGCGGAAACCGATCGGTTTCCATTGCTGTTTGTGAAAGGTCTCTCAATGACTCACATCAAGAACTCGGTCGCGCTCGTCACCGGCGGCAGCCGCGGCATCGGCAAGGAGCTTGTGGAGCAGCTGCTCGAGCGCGGTGCGAGCAAGGTCTACGCAACGGCCCGCGACCCCCGCACCGTGACTCACCCCGACGCCGTGCCGCTGGCCCTGGAGGTCACGGATCCGGCGTCCGTAGCGGCCATGGCCGAGCGGGCACCGGACATAACGCTCCTGATCAACAACGCCGGCGCCTCCGTCGGCGGCTCCCTCCTTCACGCCCCCGTCGAGGGCATACGCCAGGACTTCGAGATCAACTTCTACGGTCCGCTGCTCGTGACCAGGGCCCTGGCCCCGGCCATCGAACGCAACGGCGGCGGGCACGTCCTGAACGTCCACTCCGTGCTCTCGTGGCTGGGCATCGCAGGCTCCTACAGCGCCTCCAAGGCCGCCCTGTGGCAGCAGAGCAACGCCCTGCGGCTGGAACTGGCCCCGCTTGGCATCACGGTCACGGGCCTGCACGTCGCCTACGTCGACACGGACTTGACGGCCGGCGTGGAAGCCCCCAAGTCCAGCCCCCGCGATGTCGCCGCGCAGGCGCTCGACGGCATGGAGCAGGGCGCTTACGAAGTCCTCGCCGACGGCATCACGCGGCAGGTCAAGGCCGCACTGGCCGGCGATGTTGCCGCGCTGTACCGCCAGTTCGCGGCGTGAACGATCAACGCCCGATCCCCCGTCAATCTGCAAAGGAGCCCTGATGGCGACGACTCGACCGGTGGCACTGGTGACAGGTGCGTCCTCCGGCATCGGCGAAGCAGCCTCACAAGCGCTGGCCAAGGCGGGTTACGAGGTGATCGGAACCAGTCGCAGCACAGCGAAGATCATTCCGTGCGGCGGCGTGACCTTCCTCGACCTCGACGTGACCAGCGACGAATCCGTCACCACCGTGGTCAAGCAGGTGATCGACAGGTTCGGCCGGATCGACGTCCTGGTCAACAACGCCGGCATCGGCTCCTCGGGTGCCGCCGAGGAAAGCTCCGTAGCGCAGGCGCAGGGCGTCTACGACGTCAACGTCTTCGGCGTCATCCGCATGACGAACGCCGTTCTGCCGCACATGCGGGCCCGCAACAGCGGCCGCGTCATCAACATCTCGTCCGTCCTCGGGTTCGTGCCGCAGCCCTACATGGCTGTCTACGCATCCACGAAACACGCCATCGAGGGCTACTCGGAGTCCCTGGACCACGAGGTCCGCGAGCACGGTGTACGGATCCTGCTGGTCGAGCCGGCCTGGACCAGCACCGCGTTCGACGCGAACAGCGCGCAGCCGGACCAGCCACTGCAGGTCTACGCCGGGCAGCGGCAGGTCTTCGAGGAGTACATGGCCCAGGCGGTCAAGGACGGCGACGACCCCACCATCGTCGCCAAAGCGATCATCGCCGCGGCGACCGACTCCAAGCCGAAGCTGCGCTACGCCGCCGGCGCGCTGACCGGACGCGTCCGCACCATGCGGCGCCTCGTCCCCGCTCGGATGTTCGACCAGCGGCTGCGCAAGCTCAACAAGTTGCCCGCCTGAGGCCCCGCCTCCGCGCACCGGGGCCCAGCGGCAAGAGAGCGAAGGTCGTCATGAACTCCCGCACGGCAGGCGCGTGCGAGAACCTTTCCGTGGACGGTCCCTCCGCGAAGTTCGCCTACCGGCCCACGGCCCGCGGGGAGACAGCCCGCTGGTCCTGATGAACCGTGTCCGCACCACCACCTCACTGGTAACGAGAGGTGCCCGATACGGCGGCTCCAACGTTCACTGCTTCAGACATGACAGGCAACACAGCCGGTACCACTCCGCCGGGGCCTGGCCGTCGACGAGGCGGAACTCGACGCGCTCAAGACCTTCGCCGACGGCCCTGTGAGGAGACAGTCATCGACACATCACCCAGTGGAGTAGAGCTCCAGCACCGTCAGGCCGTGCGGCGGCGGCTTTCTGCACCACCGAGCGAATTCCACCTGCCGTCAAGGCGCTCAAGGTCCGCGTGCGGTTCCGGTGCCGCAGGGGCAGGCTCCCGTGGTTCCGCGAGGAGCACCGCGGGCCTTGTGCTGTGTTCCCACGCCGGCCGGGGCCTGGAACACTCGAACCACCGGGACCACGAGAGGAGTTCCGCTGTGGCGCGAACGGTTCGGTGGGCAGTGGCGGCAACGGCATCGGTCGTGGGCTTCGGAATCGGCCTGTGGCTGGCCGGATCGGTGTTCTCCGGCTGGCTGCCGCGCGGTGAGGCCGAACGCTGGGCGGTCGCCGCCGCGTTCGCCACCGTCGCCGCGGGTGCGGTTGGGGCGCCGCTCGGCTGGTGGGCCGGGCGCGAAACGCGGACAGGAGGCCGGGTGGTCCAGCGGGCGACGGTGAGGGGCGCCTCGCGGACGACACAGATCGGCGGCAGCCTGGGTGGCTCGGCCTCCCGGCCCTCTGGGGATGTGGAGCAGCAGGCCGAATCGTCGGGCACTGCGCGCATCACCCAGATAGGCGGCGATCAGCACACCGGTGGGCGGTAGCCGGATGGCGGGGGAGAAGCGGCGTACCCTCCGCGCAGAGCAGCACGCGCGCGCCCAGGGAGCGGGACGCGTGGACCAGTTCGCCGGCGACCAGTACAACATCATCTCCACGGGCTCGGGCCCCGTACCCCAGGCAACGGCGGCGCTTCCGGCCCCACCGGCGCACCTCGTAGGCCGCACGTCCGAGGCCGAACAACTGCTGGAACTCCTCGATCCCGAAGGGCAGGGCCCCTCGGCCGTCGTGGTCTCCGCCGTCTCCGGGCTCGCGGGGATCGGCAAGACCGCACTGGCGCTGCATGTTGCCCACGAAGCAGCGATCGTACGCAACTGGTACCCCGGCGGGGTGCTGTTTGTGAATCTGCGCGGTTACGACCCAGAGGGCCAGGTCACGGGCGGGCAGGCACTTGCCGCGATGCTGCGGGCACTCGGCGTGCGGGACAAGGACCTGCCGTCCGCGACCGACGAACAGGCGGCCGTCTACCGATCCGAGCTGGCCCGCATGGCCGACCAGGGCCGACGCGTGCTGCTGGTGGCGGACAACGCCTCAACGGCTGCGCAGGTGAGCCCGCTGATTCCGGCGCGTCGCGAACACCGGTTGGTGGTGACCTCACGGGACATCCTCGCGGCCCTCCCCGCGCGTCAGCTCGCCCTCTACGAACTGGCGCCCGGCCCGGCCCGGGAACTCATCAGCGACAGCCTCACCCGCGCGCGCCCCGACGACGCCCGTCCCTCGCGCGAGCGTGAGGCACTGGACGAGGTCGTGCGCCACTGCGGCAGGCTCCCGCTCGCCCTGGAGATCGCCGCAGCCCGCCTCACCGGCGACCCGGGCCTCTCCCTCGCCGCTTTCGCCGCCGAACTTGCGGACACCCGCAGCCGCCTGGAGCACTTGCGCTACGACGACGGCGGCCACTCCCTCGCCGTACGGGCCGCCTTCGAGGGCTCGTACCGTCGTTTGGACCCCGCACAGGCCCTGCTCTTCCGTCTGTTGTCCGTCAACCCCGGCCCGGACCTGGCCACGGACGCGGCGGAAGCCCTGATCGGCCGCCGGGCCCGGGGCCTGCTGGCGGACCTCGCCCGCACGGCGTTGCTGAGTGAGCAGCCGGTGGGTGCAGGGCGGTGGCGGATGCACGACCTGATCAGGCTGTACGCGGCGGAACTGGCGGAGGGGGACGACGCGGGGGCTCGGGCGGAGGCGGCGGACCGGCTGCTGGAGCACTACTCCACGACGTTCGAAGCCGCGACCGCGCTCCTGGTGGACCTGCCGGAGGAGCGTATCCGTCAGCGGTTCGTCAGCCGCAGTGAAGCGCTCGGCTGGCTCAAGGACGAGCGCGCGAACCTCACCGCTGCCGCCCGGACCTTCGCCGGGAGCCACCCGGACATCGTGGTTCGCATCGCTTTCGACCTCGTGTATCGCCTCTTCCAGTGGCGCTATTTCGATGACGGAACCGCTGTGGCGGAAGCGGCGCTGGCAGTGGTCGACGGTCACGGAACGACGAGCGACAGGGGCGGGCTCCACACCATCCTCGGTATGGCGCTGTTCGGGGCCGGGCGGCGGGCAGAGGCTGTCGCCGCGACACAAGAGTCCATCAGGATCTACCGGGAACTCGCCCGGTACCAGCCTGATGCCGAACCCCTGGTAGGACGTTCCCTTGCGAACCTCGCCATTCAGGAGCGCGATCCGGAAAGGCGCCGGGTGGCCGCCGAGGAGGCCGTGTCCATCGGACGCCGATGGGCACGCGGGGACGACCCCGCACTCCCCAATGTGGAACTCGCGGGAGCACTGCACAACCTCAGCGTCGCGCTCGCGGACCTGGGCCGGCACTCGGAGGCCGTCGCCCCCGCTCAGGAAGCCATGGAGATCCGCAGACGCCAGGCGCAGGCGGCCCCGGGAGCCTTCCAGAGGTACTACGCCGATCTGTTGATCCACCTCAGTGCCAAGTTGTTGGAGGCGGGCAGACCGGAAGACGCCGTGCTGCGGGCCTCGGAGGGCGTGGAGGTCTTCAGGCAACTGGCCGAAGAGGACCTCAGGGCGCACGAGCACGCTCTTTGCGACGCCCTCGCAAGGCTCGGGCTCGCTTTCGTCGCCGTCGGGCGCACCGAGGAGGCTCGCGAACTCCACACACAGGCGCTGGCTTTGGCGGCGCGGCTCGATGGGGATCCCGAGGTAACCGCGGTGCTGACCGAAATCACCCGTGCTCTGGCGACCCCTGCCGACAGAGGCGGACCATGGCACCGCATTGCCAAGATGCGCCGAGGCAGAGGACGGAGTACGTGATCCTCACCGATCCCCATGGGCGTCACCGTGCTCGGCACAGGGACGAGCTCGTCGAATTCGAAGCCGTAGCCGCCTTGCTCGACTCTTGAGACCCATTGACACACCCCCGGAATCACCGACGTGCACGTTGTCCTCGGCGGGTACGGCTTCGTCCGGTCCCAGCAGCCGGAGTCGATCTCCCCGTACGGAACACCTAGCGGTCCTGGGAGAGTTCCAGGAGCTCTGCGAAGGTCCCGCCTGCGTTGACCAAGTCGTCGTAGTGGCCCTGTTCGGTGATGCGGCCCTGTTCCATGACCACGATGTGGTCGGCGACCTTGGTGTTCTCGAGCCGGTGGGTGACCACGATCGTGATGCGGTCGCCGGCGATGGCCTTGATCTCCTCGAAGATCCGGTGTTCCCCGCGCGGGTCCATCTGTGAGGTCGGCTCGTCCAGGATCAGCAGCGCCGGGCGGCGGTACAGGGCCCTGGAACAGGCCAGCCTCTGCCACTGGCCGCCGGACAGTTCCGCGCCACCGAAGATCTCGCGGGCGAGGAGGGTGTCCAGGCCGGCCGACAAGTCGGCAATGGGCTCTCGCATGCCGACCGCGTCGACGGCTTCCCACACGGGCCCGTCGTCGAGGGTGCGGGGCTGGCCGAGGGTGATGTTCTCGCGGACGCGCAGCGGCCATTGCGCGAAGATCTGCGGGACCAGGCCGGTGGCGTTCCAGACGGTGGCCGGGTCGACCTCGGCCAGGTCCGAGCCGTTCCAGCTGACATGGCCCTTGTCGGCCAGGTAGATGCCTGTGATCAGACGCGTCAGGGTCGACTTCCCGGAGCCGTTGACTCCGACGATTGCGAGAATCTGCCCCCGCCTCAAGGTCAGGGAGACGCCGTCGACGGCCGGCTGCTCCTTGCCGGGGTACTGGTAGACGACCTCATCGAGGCGGATCTCCTCCACGGGCGGGCTGATCGGCACACTGCCGCGCCTGGGCGCCCTCGCGCCGGCATCGTCGAGGAACGTCTGCATGTCGGTGAGGTAGAGGCTGGTGTGGAAGACGGCGGCGCCGTTGATGACGACCTGGGACAGGGCCGCGAGCGTCGTCTGGACCGCGACGACCGCGGTCGCGGCGATGGCGAGCTCGATCCGGCCGGTCACGGCCAGCCAGGCCAGTGCGGCCCACGTCGCGACGAGGAATACGCCGCCGGCCAGTGAGGAGAGCAGGGCGATGCGGAGGGTCCGAGGGGCAGCGGAAAGAGTCCGGCGGTCGCACCGTTCGGACAGGGAGCGGTACCAGAACAGGAGGTAGTCCGTCATGCCGTTGGCCCGGACCTCGTCGCCGTACTTGGGGGTGGTCGACCACCAGCGCATCATGCCGCGCACGTTGCGGTCGGCGACGTTCGCGTAGTGGATCTCGTAGTCGACGCGGGCGCTGAGGACGGCGCCGACCCCGGCCGGCAGGACGGCGAGCAGCAGCAGCGGCAGCATGAGGACGTTCAGTACCGACAGGACGCTTCCGGCGCTGATCATGCGGATCAGGGCCGACATGAAGCGTTGGGCGTCTGTGACCATCACATGGGTGCGGAGCACTCCCATCTCAGCGGCTTCCTGCCGGTCCGCGAACCCGTCCACCGCGTATGCCGACGCCTCGACCCGGCAGACCGCCTCGACCAGGGCGACGTCCGTCCGGGTAGTGAGCTTGGGGGTGATCCGCCGTTCGGCATAGGTGGCCACGGCAACCGCACCGCGGGCGAACGCGGCTGCCACGGCCACGACCACGAGCGCCGGCAGCGCCGTGCGCAGCCGTTCGCTCACGGCACCGGCGCCGAGGATCGGTTCCATCGCCCGGGCGGTCGCGGCCAGCAGGATCGCCGCGGCCACGCCTGTCACCACCTGGCAGGCCACCAGCAGTTGAACCCCCCGGCGGTCGATGTCCCAGGACATCCGGGCGATCCGTCGCAGTACGGCGGGAATCCGGGCGCCCATCTTCCGCAAGGACGCTTTGCCGAGCGGGTTCACCGAGTACTGCCCGCTGTACGTGATCTCGGCCGGTGGCGGTGGCGGTGGCGGTGGGGGAGGGGCGGTGTTCTGTTTGCTGTGAGTGTCGGCCGAGGTCAACTGGTCCCCCTGGATGTCGGTTGCCGATCGGGTGCTGTCGCGAGGTCAACGACAGGGCACGGAATTTCGAACACACGTGTTTCGGACGCGACGAAATCCTTATGACCACGGGAGATACGGAGCATGCGCGATGCACCGACCCGCGCCGTGCACGGGTGTCGTCCAGGGAGTGGATGGCCGAAACGCCGAGTCTCCACGCTGCGTCAGACCTGCTGGTCACAGCGGGGCTGGAGGCGGTGGGACGCGGACACCGTGCTGATCCCCGGCCGGCAGCAGGCGCCCGGCACCGAAGTGCCGTCGGTGGTGGTCGAGGTGGTCCGCCGGGCCCACCGGCGCGGCGCGCGGATCGTCGGCATCTGCTCGGGTGCCTTCGTGCTCGCCGCCGCCGGGCTGCTGGACGGCCGACGGGCCGCACCCACTGGGCCCGTCCGCCGAGTTGGCCTCCCTGTTCCCGCTGGTCCGGGTCTATCCCGCGGTGCTCTACGTGGACCAAGGCGACGTCGCCACGAGTGCCGGATCGGAGGCCGCCGTGGACCTCTGCCTCCACCTGGTGAGCGCCGACCACGGCGCCGCGTACGCGATGCGGATCGCCCGGCAGATGGTGATGCCACCGCACCGCGAGGGCTGTCAGCTGCCGTACACCGAACAGCTGGGCATCAGTCCCGGACGCTGGCTGCTCGCCCGGCGGATCGCCGCCACGCGCGCGCTGCTGGAGGAGACCGACCTGCCGGTGGAGTCCATCGCCCGCCGGGTCGGCCTCTCCTCGGCAGTCAACCTGCGCAGGCGCTTCCATGAGGCCCTGCGCACCACCCCCGCCGCCTACCGGCGCGCCTTCCGCGTGGACACCGGCAACTCCTGAGGCGCGGCCCGGCGCGCCACGCGGTAGCGCAGGTAGACGACTCGAGAGCTGAAGGTACGGGTCTCGACGAGTTCGAGATCCACCCGGCGCTCCCGCTGGGGAAAGAAGGAAATGCCACCGCCGACCAGCACCGGGTGGACCATGGCCCGGTACTCGTCGATCAGACCCGACGCGGCCGCCTCGGCCGCGAGCGTCGCGCCGCCGATCGCGATCTCACCCTCCCCCGGCTCGGCCGCTGCGCATCAGCAGTCCTCCTCTGTAACGGTTTCGACAGTACGACCGCCGGCTACCGGGGAATCATCACGGCTCGCGGGTTCCTGTCCGATCTCCCTGCCGCACGTGCGGGCATTCGAGAGCTCGATGTGTCGACGTCGGTGCCGCCCGGCGTGGATCGAACGGCGGGGCGGCGGCGACGGGTTGCCGTGGTGTCACCAGTTCTTGCACTGGATGTCGCCGAGGCCGGGCCCGCGGGGATGCCGCTTCAAGCGAGGTCCAGGTCGGCGTGCAGCAGGTGGTGGTCCGAGTGCGCGGTGGGATGCACACCGTGCTCGAGCGAGGTGATGCCTCGCAGGAAGACGTAGTCGAACTTGCGCTGCCAGTCGGTGGTGGCCTCGCAGGCGCCGGGGGACGAGGGAAGGCACTCAGGGTCCGTATCCGAGGCGAGTGCCTGCATCCCGGTGATCTCGGGCGCGTCCGGCACGGCGTTGAAGTCGCCGAGAACGATCGCGCGGTCGTGCCGGGCCACTTGGGCGGCGATCACGCCGGTCTGATCTGCCCGGACTGCCTCTTGACGTCGTTCGGCGAGGTGTGTGTTGAAGACCCGGACCGGCTTGCCGCCCACCATGGTGGTGACCGCCATGTACCCGCGGTCCTCGGATCCCCCGTCGGGATATTCCACGCTGACGCGGTCCGTCATCGGTGCCGCAGAGAGGACCGCCTGGCCGTAGGCCCCCGGGCTCCACGGCACTCCACCGCAGCGGCCCCAGTTCTGGAGAACCGAGCCGTACTCGACGTGGTACACCAGCCCGTGACGGCGCCTCAGATGGTCCCGGATGCTCTCGACGTCACGCACGCACGCTTCTTGCAGGCCGATCACCTGGGGCGCGTACGTGGCGATCTCCGCTGCCCGGTCGACGTTGCTCGTGTCGCAGGGGTTGCAGATGTTCCACGTCATGACCCGGTTCGGTACGACGTCCTTGACGGCTTCGGCGGGCGTCGGCCCGGCGAAGAGGGTGCCACTCGGTGCACCGAGGCCGATGAGCACCGCGCAGGCCACGATCGCGGCGCCCGCGAGCAACCGCATGCCCCTTCCGAGCACCCTTGCCTCCTCGCAGTGGATACACAGGGCATCTGACGTCTTCACCCAAAGGTTATGGGACAGGGGTTGTCGGCAGTGCATGAGTGTCCCGCATGTCCTGCGCCCGGACGAAGCAGCCACCTCGAACAGGTCGGGCGGTCCGTGCCGCAGCCCGTGCGCACGGGTCGCTGCGCTTTCCGTGCGGCGCGACCGGCCGGATTCCGCACCGGTCGGTCCTGTGATCGCCACGCCACCATGAACGGCCGTGCCGTTCCCCACCACCATGCCGCGGGCTTCCTCGGTCCTGGTGCCCATGTCGTCGAAACGGGCTGTGCGGAAGGCGAACCCGGCCGTCACGGTCTCTTGGTCCTGGAGCCCGCCGCTCCGCTGCGGACCTCCGCCTGCTTACGCTGGGACCACAGCGTCTCGTGGCAAACGCAGGAGGCACTTCATGGCGCGCGGCTGGCGCTTTCACCTGGACCAGGACGGCCACTCCGTCACGGTTCAGGTCCGCCGCGCACATGGCGAGGCCGAAGTGCTGGTGGACGGCAAGGTGGTGGCGTACCGGAGGAGACTCGGCAAGGACACCACGGCGCTCACCGCCGAACTGCCCGGCGATCCGGCGCGTCCGTTCCGCATCCTGCTCGCCCCCGTGGAAGGCGCCGACGGAGCGCCGCTCTGCGCGATGGAAAGTGCCGGCATGCGCTACCTGATGCCGCTGGTGCCGCTCCGCGGCACCGACCGCCCGCCGCAGCGGGACCTGTCGCACGTCCCCTTCCTGAAGCGCCTCCGCAGAGGACTGCTGCGCGGCCGCTAGGGCCCTGATCCGGAGTGGGCGAGCCGAGAGCCGGGCGCCGCCCCGGGCCGTGCTGCTCCGCGGCTCGCCCGGCCGGGCCATGCCCTGCCGCCCCGGGCCGCGAGCCTGCCGCTGACCGTCCTCGCCGTGCCCGACGGCATGCCGGGCAGAACCGCGCCGCCCGGCTCGTGCGACTCGCACGGTCCGAGCCCGGTCCGCGGCGCGCCGCCCCCTTTCGGTCACCGCTCGCCCGGATACCGTCCCGGCCGGTAGATCATTTCGAGCAGGAAGGCAGCGATCACCAGCCAGGCGCCGATGCCGATGAGCCACACGGTCCGGGCGAGAAAGCCACCGATGATCAGGGCCGTCGCGGTCAAGGTCAGCGCGAGAACGGCCCATCGGATGCGGCGGTCGGTCACGGACACTCTCTCCGGGGACTTTGCCGAACCCCTTGGCCGTGGGACGTCACCGGAGGGTCTGCGGTCTTCGGCCGGGTGTGCGAACGAGGCATGACGCAACGGTAGGGGCGGCACCACGCACACGGTGGCGCTACGACGTCAGGGCCGCGTATGAGAGTGCGGCGTTCGCGTAAAGATCGCGTTTGGATGGCTATCGTCGTCCGGTGCGAGCGATCGAACCGTGTTCCGGCGCCGGTGTGGAGCTGCCGTGGTGAGTCGGCGGTGGCCGCGTCTGCGGCATCCCGCACAGGTCGTCGTGGCCGGGTTCGCGGTCGCGGCCGGCCTCGGTACGGCGCTGCTGATGCTCCCGGTGGCCAGAAGAGGGCCCGGCGGCGCGAGTCTGCTCGAAGCCCTGTTCACGTCGGTTTCCGCCGTGTGCGTGACCGGGCTGAGCGTGGTCGACACCCCGGGGCACTGGACCGGGTTCGGGCAGGTCGTGATCCTCGGCCTGATCCAGCTCGGCGGCCTGGGCATCATGACGTTCGCCTCCTTGCTGGTGGTTCTCGTCTCCCGGCGGCTCGGGCTGAGGGCCCGTCTGACCGCGGTGGCCGAGACCAAGACACTGGGGCTGGGAGAGGTCAGGTCGGTCGTCCTCGGCGTGGTCAAGGTCAGTCTGCTGCTGGAGGCGGTCACGGCCTTGGTGCTGGTGCTGCGCTTCGCCACCGGCTACGACAATTCGTGGCCGCGGGCCCTGTGGCTGGGCGTGTTCCACGCGGTCTCCGCGTTCAACAACGCGGGCTTCGCCCTCTACTCGGACAGCCTGATGGGGTTCGTCACCGACCCGTGGATCTGCCTGCCGATCGCCTGCGCGGTCATCGCCGGCGGTCTGGGTTTCCCTGTGCTGTTCGAGCTCCGGCGCCGCTGGCGCAGGCCGATGTCGTGGTCGTTGCACACCAAGATCGTGATGTGGGCGAGCGCGACCTTCCTGGTCGGCGGCAGCGCGTTCATCACCGGGATCGAATGGACCAACCCGGCGACCCTCGGACCGCTCGACGTTCCCGGCAAGCTCCTGGCCGGCTTCTTCCAGGGCGTGATGCCCCGTTCCGGGGGCTTCAACAGCATCGACACCGCCCAGATGAATCCCGCGAGCTGGCTCGGCGTGGACGTCCTGATGTTCGTCGGCGGCGCCAGCGCCGGCACTGCGGGCGGCATCAAGGTCACCACCTTCGCCGTGCTGTTCTTCGTCCTGTACGCCGAAGTACGCGGTGAGAGCGCGGTCAACATCTTCCACCGGCGTCTGCACGGCGACACCCAGCGCCAAGCGCTGACGGTGGTGCTGCTGTCGGTGGCCGCCGTCGTCGGATCCACGGTGGTGTTCATGGTCTTCACCGACATCAACCTCGACCAGTCACTGTTCGAGGTCATCTCCGCCTTCGCCACTGTCGGCCTGTCCACCGGTATCACCGCGGATCTGCCCTCCGCCGAACAGGTCCTGCTGATCGTGCTGATGTTCATCGGCCGCCTCGGACCCATCACGGTGGCCTCCGCGCTCGCCCTGCGCCGGCGCGTCCGCCTGTACGACCTGCCCGAGGAGCGACCCGTCATTGGCTAGGAAACGCAGCCACCTCACCCGCCGCGCCCACAACGACTCCGTCGTGGTCATCGGTCTGGGCCGCTTCGGTCGCGCCCTGGCGCTCGAGCTCGTCGACGAGGACGCCGAGGTCCTCGGCATCGACGAGAACGGCGAGGTCGTCCAGCAGTTGTCGGGGTCCCTCACCCATGTCGTTCGGGCGGACTCCACCAAGGAGGACGT
Source organism: Streptomyces sp. WAC00040 (assembly GCF_056835925.1). Classification (NCBI taxonomy): domain Bacteria; kingdom Bacillati; phylum Actinomycetota; class Actinomycetes; order Kitasatosporales; family Streptomycetaceae; genus Streptomyces; species Streptomyces sp. WAC00040. Next base: position 238,332 of record NZ_JAKQZE010000003.1, on the reverse strand, counting down.
ACTGAGGCAACTGGCCGTCCACGAGTTCAACCGCGCCGTCGTGGCCATCGGCGGCGACCTCGAGGCCAGCATCCTGACCGCCTCGCTGCTCGTCTCCTTCGGCATCCAGGACGTGTGGGCCAAGGCGATCAGCGACGCCCACGGCCGCATCCTCACCCAGCTCGGCGTGCACCACGTCGTCTACCCCGAGCACGACATGGGCCAGCGCGTGGCGCACCTGGTGCGTGGCCGCATGCTCGACTACATCGAGTTCGAGGACGACTTCGCCATGGCCAAGACCAATCCGCCCGCGGACGTCATCGGCAAGCGGCTCGGTGACAGCGCCATCCGCAGCCGCTTCGGCCTGACCGTCGTCGCCATCAAACGCCCGGGCGAAGGCTTCACCTACGCGACGGCTGACACCGTCGTCCGTGCCGACGACACCATCATCGTCGCGGGCCGCACCCGGGACACCGAACGCTTCAGCGAACTGCAATAACTGCCCCAGCCCGGCCTGCTCCTCGGCGCGGTCCCCGGGGCGGCGTCGCTCCACGCCGGACCTCGTCGCCACCGTCGCGGCCCCAGTCACCCGTTGACGGGCGGTACGGGCGACGCACCGCTCTCCCGGAGCTCGCGCTTGACGCCTTGCCAGTGGTGTCGGCGGGCACAGCGGGCCGCGGAAACCGCTGGAGGCCGACCGGATCAGCGGGTGGGGTTCGTCCGGTCGGCCGACCCTGGCGCCGCTCCCGTAGCGGGACCCGAAGGGAGCGCTTTGCCGGACGGTCCACGACGGCGCCGGAGCCCCCTCCCCACAGCCGCGGAGTCCGACGAGGCGGAACGGCTGCGGGACCTCCTGCGTACGCCGGCGTACAGCAGGGTCCTGCGGCCGACGCCGCGTCAGTGCAGGATCTTCTCCTTGGCCTTCTGGAACTCCGACTCGGTGATGTCTCCCTTTGCCTTGAGCTCGGACAGCCTGGCCAGCTCGTCCGTGCTGCTGCGGGCTCCCGCAGTCTCGCGGATGTAGGCGTCGACGGCGGCCTTCTGCTCCCGGGTGTGATGCAGCTCCCGCTCGCCCATACCCCTGCCTCGGACGATCACATAAGCCAGCGCGCCGAGGAAGGGCACGACGAGCACGAAGATCAACCAGGCCGCCTTCACCCATCCGTTCATCCTGTCGTCGCGGAAGACGTCGACGATGATGCGGAACAGCAGCAGCAGCCACATCACCCACAGAAAGATCCACATCACGGTCCAGAACGCGCCGAGCACCGGGTAGTCGTACGCCAGGAACAGATGGCTGTCCATCGTCACTCCTCGTGGCCCTGCGGTGCCTGCCGGAGTGCGGCACCGGTCGTTGCCCCAGCTTCGGCACGCACACCGGCGACGCCATCACCCGCCCCGGGTGATTCACGAACCCCACCGCGGCCATCAGGGGCCGCGCACGCGACGCCCCCGTAGCTCGGCACCCTTGCGAACGCCTCGTCTCTGTATGGCTCGTCGCGCCGGCTCTGCGACGTCCTGGGAATTCGTGATCGGAAAGGGCGCGTCGCCGGTGGGGCGGGACCGCTCCGCGGTGAACACCGGGCCACAGTGCCGGGGTCACAGGTCGTTGTCCCATCACTCACCCCTTGCGGGTGAAGCGCCTTCGCGCCCCACGCACCATGATGACTGCACGTGAGCCGGCATCGGCTCGCGCGGCGGATCTCGGACAGGTCCACCGCCAGGAAGGCGATTCGGCGCTGACTCCCGGTCGCCGCCACGCCGGGCCGTGTGCTCAGCACCGATCGCCGGCGAGAACCCGAATCGAGGCACCATGACCAGTACTCTTCAGCGGGACACCCACAGGTCGACAGCGGTGGCGAGCGGACTGGTGGTGTTCGCCGCCGTCCTGCTGCTGATCGCCGGAGTCCTCGATGTCCTGCGCGGCATCATGGCCGTCGCCGAGGACGAGGTCTTCGTCAACACCCCGAACTACGTCTTCGAGTTCGACCTCACCACGTGGGGCTGGCTGCATCTGATCATCGGTGCACTGGCAATCATCGTCAGTCTCGGCCTGTTCAAGGCCGCCGCCTGGGCGCGTGTCCTCGGTGTGGCACTGGCCGGCCTGCTCATCATCGCCAACTTCCTGTCGCTGCCGTACTACCCGGTCTGGTCGATCGTGGCCATCGCCCTGTACGCCCTCGTCATCTGGGGACTGTGCACGGTCCACACGGACGACTTCGGCCCGACAGGGGGCACCGGCGGCCGCAGCACTCACCACATGTGACTCCGGTACGCGGTGAGCAGCCGACGAGGAGCGAGAAGACGTCGATCCCGGGCGGGAGCCGCGCGAAGTCGCTGGTTGAATCGGGATCCGACCCGTGCCGCCGGCCCTCCCCGCCGCAGGCCGGGGCGGGGCCGGCGACCTGCGGTTCCGTTTGCGATCGCGCGACGGCGGGGTGAGCATCAAAGGGTGAACTGCGACCCGTCACGCGCGACGGCCACCAGCGGGTCCCCTGGGCCGGGTGATGCCGGGCCCGCGGGCGCGCGAGCAGTCCGTACAGGTGCGCTTCGTCGGTGACGGGGCCGATCAGGACCGTCTGTTGAGGCGCGAGTCCGTCCGGCGGCCGAGCACGCCACAACCGCCCTGCCGCACCTTCCCCGGCGGTACTTGCCCTGTGTCCGAATGACCCTCTGCGGGTGAGGCCGCCACGGTCGCCCGGGGCGAACCTCTGAGAGAGCAAGGGAGCCCGTTGCCCGACGTGCCGTGGCACGCGTCCCGACCCCTTGCGGCAAGCAACGTGCCGCAAGGGGAAGCCGGTGACGGAGCCACCTGATGGAGAGGGATCTCATGGCTCGGAGCAGAACAGACGACCAGCAGCCGCATACACCGTTCCTTTCCCGCCCCGGCGTCCGCCGCCTCGCACCGTTCGCTCTGATCACCGCGATCGCGCTGGTCTTCATCTTCGAGAACCGCGAGAGCGTCAAGATCCGCCTGCTCGTCCCCGAGGTGACCATGCCGCTGTGGGGCGCCCTGTTGATTGCCTGGGTCCTCGGCATCCTGGCTGCTGTGATCATCCTGCGTCGACGCACGGACCGGCACCCACCACGACGGCGGTGACGGCGAGGTACGCAGGCTCGAACTCATCGATGTCGGCGACGAGGCAAAGGCCTTCCCCTTCACGGGCCAGGCACGGGCCGGTGCGACGGGAAGCGGGCGGGGCGGTCGCCGCCCCGCCCGCTTCGCCGTGAGCGTCAGTCGCGGTAGGACCGCAGCTGCCAGACCTTGATCCGGTCCACGCCGACGGAGCCGCCTTCCGCGAAGACCTGGATGCCGTCGCTGTCCGGAGCGGGGAAGATCTGGTCGGTGATCACGGCCTGGCCGTCGCCGCCGAACACCTCCACCGACGACCAGTCGACCAGGATCCGGAGTCTGACCTTGCCGTCCTCGGCAGCCAGCGGCGCGCGCTGGACGCCGGGGAAGTCGTGATGGAAGTCCACCGCGCCCGACTTCGTGCGGTCGACGTACAGCTCCTGGGTCTTCGTGTCGTACCCGATGACGGTCTCCTGCCCTTCACCGGTACGAACCTTGAGCCCGAAGCGCTCCGCGTCGCCGACGGAGAAGGTGGCCTCGAGGTCGAGGGACTTTCCGTCCGCCCGACCATCGGCCAGCGGCGTGGAGCCGTCGGTCACGGTGAGCCCGCGGACACCGACAGCCTGCCCGGTACGGAGCGATCGGACGGACGTCACCGGCTGCTGCGTCAGCCGGATCCGCCGGTCCACGGTCCGCAGCGCCATCTCTCGAGGGATGCTCTGCGCGCTGCGCCAGGGAGAGGTGGGGATGCTGTTGCCGTACTGCCAGTTGTTCATCCAGCCGATCATTCGGCGCTTGCCGTCCGGCGCGTCCTCCCAGGAGACGGCCGCGTAGTAGTCCTTGCCGTGGTCGACCCAGTGGGCCCGCTGGACGCTGGAGGTCGCGGGCTCGTCCGCGGCGACGAAGTGGTCGGCCATGATGTGGCCCCAGCCGCCCTTGTTCATGTCGACCAGCTGGACGGCGGCCTGCTCGCCCTGGTGGGCGCGGAGGTCGAACGACGCCCAGTCCAGGCTTCCGCTGTCCGCACCGGACACGCTCTGGACGACCTTGCCGTCGACGACGAGATTGACCGCCGTCTCGGTCGAACGCGGCCGTGCCGGGCTGTCGGAGAGCATGACCTGGTCGAGCAGGATGTGCCCCCAGCCGCCGGTGTTCTCGTCGACGACCTCGATGTGCGCCTTGCGGCCGGTGAGGTCGCCGACGTCCCAGGAGGCCCAGTTGAGCGCCTCCGAGTCGGCGCCGGTGGCGCTGCGTACGGTCCGGCCGTCGACGACGAGGCGTACGGCGGTGGGCGCTTCGGCTCCGGACGGGTGCCTGCCGCCGCCGACGAGGAAGTTGAGGTACTTCGCCGTGACGGTGAACTCGGGCGAGGTGAGCGTGCCCGTGGTCGAGTCGCCGCCCAGGAAGCTGTTCACCAGCCGGTCGCCGGTGTGCCCGGACACCTGCTGCTGGCCGGGGAGCGTTCCCGCGGCGGGGCCGTTGCCGAAGGCGGTGCCGGTGGCGGTCCAGGATCCGTAGCCGTCCTGCTCGAAGTCGGCGAGGACCGTGCCCTCGGGCGCCGGTGCGTCACCCAGGACCGAGCCGGGGACGTGCGGGTGACGGCCGCCGGCCACCTTGAAGTTGAGGTACGCGCTGTCCACGGTGAACGGCTGTGAAGTGAGCGTGCCGGTCTCGGCGTCGTCACCGTGGAAGCTGTCGACGAACGCCCGGCCCTCGACGCCGCTCGTGCCCGAAGAGCCGGGTGCCGGCGCGGGGACCGGTCCTCCACCGAAGGCCGTACCGGTCGTGGTCCAGCTTCCGTAGTCGGATGACTCGAAGTCCTGTACGACATGCCCGGGGGGAGGCGTGTACGAGCCGTCGTCGTCCGGGGTGAAGCGGGTGCCGTCGAAGTCGCCGACGAAGTACTGGGCGGCCGAACCGCCCGCGATGCCACCGGGGTTGATGTTCACCACCAGGACCCACTTGGTGCGCCCGCTGTCGCCGTCGACGGGCAGCGGGAACAGGTCGGGGCACTCCCATACGCCCCCGACGGCGCCGGCCGGGCCGAAGTCGCTCAGGTGCGTCCAGCTCTTGAGGTCCTTCGAGGAGTAGAAGCGGACCTTGTGCTCGGTGGACAGGGACACCGTCATCAGCCAGCTCTTCGTCGGCGCGTACCACTGCACCTTCGGGTCGCGGAACTCCTTCGAGCCGATGTCGAGGGCCGGGTTGCCCTCGTATTTGGTCCAGGTGCGGCCCCGGTCGGTGCTGTACGCCAGCGACTGTGCCTGCCTGCCGTCCTTCTTGTAGGCACTGGTGTAGACGGCCACCATCGCGGGGTCGTCCCTGGTCCCGAAGCCGCTGGTGTTCTCGTTGTCGACGACCGCGCTGCCGGAGAAGACCATCTCCTCGTCGTCGTGCGGGATGGCGAGCGGCAGCTCCTCCCAGTGCACCAGGTCCGTACTGACCGCGTGGCCCCAGGACATGTTGCCCCAGGTGTTGCCGCTCGGGTTGTACTGGTAGAAGAGGTGGTACTCGCCCTTGAAGTACACCAGCCCGTTGGGGTCGTTCATCCAGTTCTTCTCCGGTGAGAAGTGGAACTGGGGCCGGTAGATCTCGGTGTGGGGCGCCGTGCCGGTCGCCGCCGCCGGGGGGACTACGGCGGTGACGGCGAGCGCGCATGTCGCGGCTGCCGCGGCGGCAAGGCGCAGCCGGGCACGTCGGTACGCGGGGCCTGGGCTCATGGTCTCTCCTGCGCTGTGGGCGGCGGCGTCCTGCCCGCGTCCGCTCCGGGGCCACGACGCCGAGGGGATTCGCAGTGCCGGGCGGCGAAGTGGCCCGGAACCTCGGTGTCATCGCTGACATATGTCAGCGATGACACCCGCTGGCGAGTGATGATGGGCGCGCTCGGGGCGGTCCGTCAATGGTTCCGGCAGAGCCGCCGAAACGGGAAAGGATCACGGCCCTACGTCCCGACCGAAGCCGCCGCCTGCCGCAACTCACGTTCCCACGGCGGGTTCGGGCCGCTGACCGAGCAGGTCAGGGCCGCGACCCTGGCCGCGTACACACACGCCAGCGTGACATCTTCGATGCACAGGTCCGTCAGTCGGCCGCCGAGCAGTCCCTTGGCCCCGAGGTGGTGGAGAAGTCCCGCCGTGAAGGAGTCGCCGGCTCCGACGGTGTCGACCACGGCGGTCGGCGGCGCCGGGACCGTCACCCGCTCACCGTCCAGCGAGGCGATCGCGCCGCGTCCCCCGAGGGTGACGACCACGAGCCGGGCGCCCGCCGCGTGCCAGATGTCGCATGCCCGGTCGATCGGGTGACCGGGCAGCAGCAGCTCCAAGTCGTCCTCGCTCACGCGCAGGACGTCGGCGAGCGCGCACCAGCGCGGCAGGCGTTCCCGGTAGACGTCGGGCGCCACGAGCAGCGGCCGGACGTTGGGGTCGAGGGAGATCGTGGCGGTGGCCGAGGCGCGGGCCAGGAACTCCTCGACGGCCGGGCCGCCGGGTTCGCGGACGAGGGCCAGCGATCCGGAGTGCACGCAGGTGGTGGTCGCCAGGTCCGTCGCGGCCAGTTCGTCCGCCGTCCACTGCCAGTCCGCGGTGCCCTGCGCGTGGAAGGAGTACGCCGCCCGGCCCGCCGCGTCGAGCTCGGCGACGGCCAGGGTGCTCGGCTCCCCGGCGCGTACGGCCTGCGACAGATCGACGCCCGACGATTCCAGGCGGGCCCGGAAGAGCCGGCCGAACACGTCGTCCGACAGCCGGGCCAGCAGGCGGGCGGGCGTGCCCAGCCGGGCGAGGGCGACAGCCGTGTTCGCCGGGCCGCCGCCCGGCAGAACCCGCAGGCCGAGCTCGTCCGGTGCGGGTGCGGGGACGGTGAAGGCGTCGGCGACGCATTCACCGAGGACGGTGATCTGAGGCAGGCGCATGACTGCTTCTCTCCGGGTAGGGCGGCGCGGGGGCGGCGTGCCGCGGAGGGGGAGCCGAGGGCCGGCGCCGCCGAAGTGCGGTGGCCGGCTCTGCTTTGCGGATTTGTGACGGCGTCAAGGCATTGACGTTGCCGGGAGCCGGAGTCCATCATCCTCCGCAAGTAGTGTCAACGATGACATAGGTCAACGATGACACCGCCGAAGCAAGCAATCTCCTCGCGCCGCAGAGCCTTTGGGCAGCGCGGCCGCTCCGCCCCGAACCAGCAGGAGTTCAGTCATGCCCAGAAACAACCGTGCCGTTACCACCCTGATCAGAGTCGCAGCCGGCACCACCGCCGCGACCCTCGCACTGACGGCCTGCGGCTCCGGAGCACAGGGCGGCTCCGGCGGCGGGGTGAAGGTCGGCCTGATCACCAAGACGGACACCAATCCCTTCTTCGTGAAGATGAAGGAGGGCGCGGAGCAGGCCGCGAAGGAGAGCGGCGTCGAACTGGTCAGCGCCGCGGGCAAGTTCGACGGCGACAACGCGGGCCAGGTCACCGCGGTCGAGAACATGGTCAACTCCGGCGTGAAGGGCATCCTCATCACGCCCAACGACTCGAAGGCGATCGTGCCGGCGCTCGAGAAGGCCCGCGCCAAGGGCGTACTGGTCATCGCCCTGGACAGCCCCACCGAGCCCCAGGACGCCACCGACGCCCTGTTCGCGACCGACAACGTCAAGGCCGGCGAACTCATCGGCCGGTATGCGAAGGCAGCCATGGCCGGCAAGGAGGCGAAGATCGCCACACTCGACCTGGCCCCGGGAGTCGCGGTGGGCGTGCAGCGGCACGAGGGCTTCCTCAAGGGCTTCGGCGTCCCCGAGGGAGACCCTTCCATCGTGTGCAGCCAGGACACCGGCGGCGACCAGGCCAAGGGCCAGACCGCCATGGAGAACTGCCTCCAGAAGGCACCCGGAATCAACGTCGTCTACACGATCAACGAACCGGCCGCGCTCGGCGCCTACACGGCGCTGAAGGCCAAGGGCCTGGAGAAGAAGGTTCTCGTCGTCTCCGTCGACGGGGGCTGCACCGGCACCGAGGCAGTCAAAGCAGGCAAGATCGCCGCCACTTCGCAGCAGTACCCGCTCAAGATGGCGTCCCTCGGCGTCAAGGCCGTCGCGGACTTCGCCGTGGACGGCAAGAAGGCCTCCGGCTACACCGACACCGGCGTCACCTTGGTCACCGACCAGGAGCAGACCGGGATCGACGCCAAGGACACCGCGTACGGCCTGGAGAACTGCTGGGGCTGAGCCCCGCAGCGGCACCACGCACCGGCGACGACTTCCAGCACCCGCCTCGCGTACCGGCTTTCGGCACGCATCCGCGGCACCCATCACCGGCAAGGACCACCATGACTGCCACGACCACACCCTACGGCCAGCTGAAAGGACCGACCGCGGTCCGCCGGCTGATCGCCACACCTACCGCGGGCCCTCTGGCCGCGCTCCTGCTCGCCTGCGTCTTCTTCTCACTGACGACCGAGCAGTTCCTGTCCGGCGGCAACTTCTCCCTGATCGTCCAGCAGGTCATGGTCGTGGGCACCCTCGCCATCGGCCAGACCCTCATCATCCTGACCGCCGGCATCGACCTCTCCTGCGGCGCCGTCATGGCGTTCGGCAGCATCGTCATCGCCAAGACGGCAGCTCATGGAACGCTTCCCCCGCTCGCCGCGATCGCCCTCGGACTGGTGGTCTGCGGCGGCTTCGGGCTCCTCAACGGCCTGCTCGTGCAACTGATCCCGCTGCCGCCCTTCATCGTGACGCTGGGCATGCTCAACGTGGCGTTCGCGCTGACGCACATCTACTCCGCGGAGCAGACGGTGACCGATCTGCCCGCCCCGCTCACCGCCCTCGGCGAGACCTTCCCCCTGGGCGGGACGGACATCACCTACGGCTCCCTCGTCACCATCGCCCTGTTCCTCGCCTTCGCCTACGCACTCAGCAGCACCTCATGGGGCCGCCACGTCTACGCCCTGGGCAACAGCCCGGAAAGCGCGCGGCTGAACGGCATCCGCACCTCCCGGCTGACCATCGGCGTCTACACGCTCGCCGGGCTCGTGTACGGCGTCGCGGCCCTCCTGCTCGTATCCCGTACCGGCGTGGGCGATCCGCAGGCCGGACAGACCGACAACCTCGACAGCATCACCGCTGTCGTCCTCGGCGGGACCAGCCTCTTCGGTGGCAGGGGCGCCGTCCTCGGCACCTTCATCGGCGTTCTGATCGTCGGCGTCTTCCGCAACGGGCTCCAGCTGATGGGCGTCGCTTCGATCTACCAGACGCTGATCACCGGAATCCTCGTCATTCTCGCCGTGACCGTCGACCAGATCTCCCGGAAGAAGGCGCGATGAGCACCGATACGTCCGCGACGCCCGTCCTCCAGGCCCGCGGCCTGGTCAAGAAGTACGGCCATGTGACCGCCGTCGACGGCGCCGACTTCGACCTCATGCCCGGCGAGGTCCTCGCCGTCATCGGTGACAACGGAGCCGGCAAGACCAGTCTGATCAAGGCGCTGACCGGCGCCATCGTCCCCGACGAGGGCGAGATCAGACTGGGCGGGAAGCCCATCCGGTTCAACGGCCCGCAGAGCGCACGCGAGCACGGCATCGAAACGGTCTACCAGGACCTCGCTGTCGCGGCCTCCATGGACATCGCCTCCAACATGTTCCTCGGGCGCGAACTGCGGCGCCCCGGCGTCCTCGGCAGTGCGTTCCGCCTGCTCGACAAGAAGCGGATGCGGGAGGAGGCCGCCGCACACATGGCCGATCTGAAGATCGGCCTGCGGTCGCTCACCCAGGCGGTGGAGACTCTCTCCGGCGGCCAGCGCCAGGCCGTCGCCGTCGCCCGCGCCGTGGCCTGGGCAAGGAGCGTCGTCGTGATGGACGAGCCCACAGCGGCGCTCGGCGTCAGGGAGTCGGGACAGGTGCTCGACCTCATCCGCCGGGTCCGCGACAAGGGCATGCCCGTGGTCCTGATCAGTCACAACATGCCGCATGTGTTCGAGATCGCCGACCGGATCCATGTCCACCGGCTCGGGCGGCGCGAGGCACTGATCAAGCCCTCCGACCACTCCATGGCCGAAGTGGTCGCCATCATGACCGGGGCTCTCACGGTGAAGAGCGACGGAGGTACCGTCGTCACCGACGCCGACGCCGCCAAGGCGGCAGGCGTGTCGGCCCACTGAGCCGACAGGTCACCGAAGACAGCCGGCCCGGCCCGGACGGGCCGGGCCCGGCGAACGCACAGGAACGGTGGTACATGGCCGCGACCCGCCGCCCCACACTGGCCGACGTCGCCCGAGAAGTGGGCGTCAGCGCCAAGACGGTCTCACGGGTGCTCAACGAGGACGGTCCGAGTTCCCCGCGGACCCGGGAGCGCGTCCTCGCGGCGGTGGCGAAACTCGGGTTCCAGCCCAACCTGATGGCCCGGAACATCCGCGTCGGAGGCCCCGACACCACCGTGGGCCTGGTCGTGCCCGACCTCGGCAACCCGTTCTTCGGAACCGTCGCCGGTGGAATCGAGGACGCGGTGCGTACCCGTGGACTGACCCTGCTCATGGGATCGTCCGCCGAAGACCCCGAACGGGAACGAATGCTGACCGAGACCTTCCTGGCCCGCCGTGTCAGCATCCTGATGGTGGTCCCGGCGTTCGGAGCGGACCACCGCCACCTCAAGGTGCCACGCGCGGCCGGCCTGCCGGTGGTGTTCCTCGACCGCCCCGGGGTCGGCCTGTCCACCGACTGCGTCGTCAGCTCCAACCGGAGCGGTGTCCACGAGGGCGTCTCGCACCTCATCGCGCAAGGCCACCGGCGTATCGGGTTCATCGGCGACCTGCCCGCGAAGCTGTACACCCGGCGTGAGCGGCTCGCCGGCTACACCTCGGCGCTCGAGGAGGGGGGTCTGCCCCACGACCGCGCTCTGGTGACCGGCGCTCACGGCCAGGAGTCGGCCGCTGCCGCGACCACCGCACTGCTGGGCCTTCCCGATCCGCCCACCGCGCTGTTCGCGGGCAACAACATCGTGGCCATGGGTGTGGTCGCCCAACTGACCCGCGCCGGCCGGAAGGACGTCGCCCTGGTCGGCTTCGACGACCTCCCGATGGCGGAGGTGCTCGAACCGGCTCCGACCGTCGTGGCGCAGGATCCGGCAGCCATCGGTGAAGCGGCGGCCAGGACCGCGCTCGCCCGCCTGGACGGCGACCGCTCCCGGGCCCGTACCGTCACCGTCCCCACGCGCCTGGTCGTCCGCGGCTCCAGCAGGCCGCCACGGCGGGCCCGTACCTCGGCGGAAGCGGGCACCTGAACAAGTGCGCGGCCGACGGGGGAGTACGCGGGACTGCCACGGAGGCGGCCGGACTCGCGGGAGGACCGGATCCGTCGACCCGGCCCTCCTGGGGCTGCCCGCTGATCCGGTTGTCACCTGTGTGAGCGTGCGTCGGTGTCCAGGCGCCGGCGGCGGCAGATTGCCCGGCCCGTCCGGGCGCCGACTACGCCCGAGGCGACGTGGTGAAGCGGTCGAAGCCCGCGATACGGGGAGAGTACCTGAGCGCGCCATGCTCGCCGAGCGCTGAGCGCAGTCCGGCCGCCACGTCGGCGTCCGGCTCACCGAACACCTCGAAGTGCTCCACCCGGCAGTGCTCCATGACCTCCTGGATGTACGGGTCCGCGAGCTTCCAGTGCAGGCGGACCGCGTCGGAGTCCCGATAGAGCTGGAAGCTGTGCGCGAGCATCCGCTCCTCGTCGACGAACGTCTGGACCGTCAGTTGCGGTCCATGCCGCTCTGCGAAGTCCACGGCTCTGGCGATGGCGCCGCGGAAGCTCTCCAGGTGGCCGTCGGTGATACGCATGGTGTTGCGGAAGAGAAGGATTCCATCGTCATGTCGGCTCATGGGTCGATCCTGGAACCTCAACCACGCTCGAGGTCAAGTGGTCCGGCCCGCCGCTGCACGTCGAGCGGGCGCACCGGCGGTGGCGCAGCGGGCGCGATGCGGACGGTCTCCACGCGTGCGTGAAAAGGCCCGTCCGTACGGTTCACATGTCCCCGATGAAGTGCGCCATGAGACGCGCCGCAGTGACCGTGCCCAGCAGGCGCACGCCCTCGGCGTCGCGCTCGATGACCGCGACCAGCGGGCTTCGCGTGCGGGCCATCAGCGCGGCGACCTCCATCGGCCGGGCGTCAGGTCCTACGACCGGCGGCGGGAACGCACTCCGGGGTGCCCATTCCGCGGCGGTGAGCCCTGCCAGCCGCTCGGCCACATCGACGTCGGACCGCTCGTTGACGGCCGCGAGCCGCGGATCGTCGAGGATGTAGGGGGGCACGAGCTGCCGCACGAGCTGAGAGCCGGGCACGATGGCGTAGGGATGCCCGTCGGCATCGAGGACGAGCAGGGCCGGCAGTACCCGCTCGGCCAGCATCCTGGCCGCGTCCATCGCGCCGTCGTCGGTGGTCACGAACGGATACGCCTCCGCAAGATCCCGCGCACGCACGGCCGTCCTCCTTCGCCCTTGCCTGCGAGTCGAGGCCGTGTCCGAATCTCTCGGAGCCGCGTCCGCCTCGCAGTTCCAGGTCAGCGGGCTGTGGGTCAGGCGGCGGTCCACTCGTGGGCCCGGCCGCCGCGCCACTCCACCATGCCCGGGTCGTCGATCACCGTGTCCGGGTCGTCGATCCCGGCGGCCTCGAGGAAGACCACCAGATCGTGATCGGAGTAGGCGGTGCCCAGGATCTCGTCCCTGCCGGACAGGTGCACCGTCACTCGCCGGCCGCCCGACGGCGACGGCCGGTGCACGACGATCGGCGCTCTACCCACACCTCAAGACTGCCGTCTCGTGGGCACGGCAGCCACTCACAGCGGGCAATTTTCTGCTCGTTGTTGCTGAGCGTCGCTGTCGGTCGCCGCGTGACCCGGAAGGAGCCGGTCCGCTCACCCGGAGCGCGGCGTGGAGCGGCAGTTTGAGCGGTCCAAGGCTCCCGGTCCCGACGGTCGTGCGGACGTGGTCGGCGAGTGTCCGCGAGGGGCGGCGCCTTCTCCACATCACCGGTCGCCGAGCGGAGTGGACCGGAGCGTGATCGCGGGGCCCCGGACACCGAAACGGCTTGATCATTTACCCGGGCGGCGTCCGCGCCGTCCGGGACGGCGGGGCACCGGTCCGGTGCGTCTGTCACGGTCCCGGGCGTGCGCGTATGGTCGAGGTGGACGGCCCGAGGGTCCCTTCGAGAGGGAGTGGGCGCCATGATCCAGCGCCGGATTCTGGCTCCTGAAGCCGGCGAGCTCTATCAGCCGGAGCGGGCGTGCGGTGACCGCTTTCTGATCAACAGCCGCGACTGGGGCGGTCGTTTCGCGCTGGTCGAACACCGTCTGCCTCCGAAGGTGCTCGCGGCCCCCGTGCACAAACACACCAAGGAGGACGAATTCAGTTTCGTCCTCGAGGGGTCGGTCGGTGCGAGGTTCGGGGACGAGGAGGTTGTCGCCGGGCCCGGCCACCTCGTCTTCAAGCCACGCGACGAGTGGCACACGTTCTGGAACGCGGGGAACACCCCGGCCCGGTTGCTGGAGATCATCTCCCCAGGTGGCTTGGAGGAAATGTTCCGGTGGCTCGACCAACTGGGCGGCGAACCGAGCCCCGAGGACTTGGAGCAGAAGATCGGTCCCTACGGTTGTGAGGCGGACATGGCGGCGACCATGGCGCTCGTCGCACAGCACGGGCTGATCTTCTGACGAAGCGCCGCGGGTCCTAAGACCGTGTCCTACGTGATGAGGCGGACGTATCGCTTGTCGACGAGTGCTCGTACGGCTACCGCCAGGTCGCCGGTGCCCGGTGAGAGCCGCCGTCCTGGTCCAGGCGGGCCTTCGCACCGCGGCCGAGGGCGCGCAGGGCCTTGCCGCAGGTCTCGAGGAGCAGGGTACGGCGCTCGTCCGAGAGCTCGTCCGAGGCGAGTGCCAGGCCCCGTTGGCTGTGGGCCATCGCCTCGGCGGGGCGCCCGGTGGTGAGGCAGTGGGCGGCCAGGTGGTAGAGGGCCAGGGCCTCGGTGTGGGGGTGACCGAGGTTCTGGGCCATCCGGGCGGCCTGTTCGCGGCGGTCCCCGGCGGCGGACAGGTCACCCGCGCGCTCCAGCGCGACCGCCCAGTTGATCAGGGCGATGACCTGACCGAGCGGGTCCCCGGCCCGTTCGGCCAGCTCCGGTGCGCGGCGCAAATGCTCCAGCGCCTCGAGGTGCTGCCCGTTCTCGGTGAGGACCCAGCCAAGCAGCGAGCGCAGCCGCGACTGCGCGTCCGGATCGCCGAGGCCGATGGCGGCGGTGAGGGCGTGCTGGAGGACCGACTCCCATCCGTCGTGCACCTGCCGCACGACGAGCGGCCACAACTGTACGGCGATGCGCCAGGCCAGCTCCGGGTGCCCGGCCCGAGCCGCGGCGGCGACCGCCGCCGTGAGGTTTGCCCTCTCAGTACCCAACCAGGCCATCGCCTCGGCGCAGTCGGCGAACACGGGCGGCGGTCCGGGCGGGAACACATCAGAGGGAAGGGTGCAGCAGGGCTGGCTGCCCGGTTCGGCCGCCGCCGTTGCCGCCTGGGCGGCGCACAGATAATGCACCAAGAGCCGCCGCAGGCCGGCGCTGTCGGCCCGGTCCGCGAAGGAACGGGCGTACAGACGGGTCAGGTCGTGCATCAGGTACCGGTCGCTGGTCCGCTCCTCGACGAGGTGGGCCGCGGCCAGGACCTCCAGGGCGCCGCGGGCGGCCAGCGGCGGCAGGCCGCTGAGGGCGGCAGCAGCCCGGTCGTCCAGCTCGGACCCCACGTGCAGGGCGAGTTGACGGAAGAGCAGCTTGGCGTCCGGCGGTAACTGCTGCGCGCTCATCCGCAGCGTCGCCTCGACACCGATGTCCTCGCCGTCCAGCAGCGAAAGCCGCTGCTGTTCGTCGACCAGGTCGTCGGCCATGGCGCGTAGCGCGAGCCGGGGCCGTGCGGCGAGCCGGGCGGCGGCCAGCCGCAGGGCCAGCGGAAGGCCGTCGCACAGGACAGACAGTTCTGCTGCGGCTGCGGGCTCCGCGTCCACCCGGCCATCGCCGATAACGGTGCGCAGGACCCGCACCCCGTCCGCAGGCGCCAACCGTTCAAGCGGCAGCAGCCGCGCGCAGTCCGTGGCCACGATCCCTTCCAGCCGGTTGCGGCTGGTGACCAGCACTGTTGTGCCGGGCGTCCCTGGCAGCAGCGGGCGCACCTGGCCCGAGTCGCCGACGTTGTCGAGCAGGATGAGGGTGCGGCGGCCGGTCAGAGTGGCGCGATACAGGTTCTCGGTCGCGCGTGCTGTCGGCGGCAGGTCTTCCTCAGGGACACCAAAGGCCTGGAGAAAGTCGTGCAGGACACCGGTCGTCCGGGAGCCCGTGCCTTCCGGTTCACCGGCCCGCAGGTCGGCGTAGAGAACACCGTCCGGGAAGTCGGCGGCGTGGGCGTATGCCCAGTGGACTGCGAGCGAAGTCTTGCCGACGCCGGCCGGGCCGGTGAGCACACTCAACGGCGCCCGGTCCGACAGCGCGGTCGAGGTGAGCCGCGCCAGGTCGTCCTTGCGGCTGACGAAGCCGACTGGGGCGCGCGGCAGCATGAAGGGCGAGGGCGGCGCGGGCTCTTTTGCGGCGATGGAGGGCCGGTGGTCCGAGGTTCGCGGCGCCGTGGTACGGCGGGCGGCGGTCTCGGCGGGGTGCTGCGGGGGCCGGGCGCGCAGCAGCGCCAGGTATGCCTCGGAGAGCGCGGCGCCGGGGTCGACGCCGAGTTCCTGGGCGAGTCGTCGCTGCGTGCGGCGGTAGAGCGCGACGGCGTCGGCCTGACGGTCCGCGTGATGCAGCGCACGGATGACGGCCGCGATCAGGGACTCGCGCAGGGGGTTCCGTTCCGCGGCGCGCCGCAGCATCGGCAGGGCCTCCACGCCCCGTCCGCACGCGTGCAGGGCGGCGGCGAACTGCTCCAGTGCGGCCAGGTGTTCCTCCCCCAGCTGAGCGGCGGCCGAGGTTATCAGCGGTGTGTCGCCCGCTCCATCGAGCGCCCGTCCGCGCCACAGCTTCAGGGCCTGTCGCAGCAGTGCCGCCGGCTGCTCCCCCGACGCGGGGGCCCCGGCCCGGCGCACCAGCTCGCGGAAGCGCCACAAGTCCGCCGCGGCCAATGCGGCATCCAGGGCGTACCCGCCGTTTCTCGTAACGACGTTGGTCTCCGGCTCGGAGCGCAGCAGCCCGCGCAAGGCGGACACATGGCCGTAGACGACAGTCCGGGCGTGCGTCGGCGGCCGGTCGTCCCACAACGCCTCGATGATGCGATCGGCACCCACGGGCGCGCCGTCCGCCAGCACGAGCAGCGCCAGTAGAGCGCGGCGCTTGGGCGGTCCCAGCAGCACCTCGGTCCGCCCCGAGAAGGCCGACACCGGCCCGAGCAAGCGGAAGTCCATCGCATGCCCCCTGCGTACGTCGCTCCTGGCCGCACCTTACGAGGCCACAGGGCCGTATTCCCGGGGCAATCCGAGTAAAGGCCGAAAACGGATCAAGAAGGACGCCTGCCTGATGACGGCGCGCACTACCGCGGCGGCCTGACGACCCGGCCGTTAGGCCGCCCGAAGTTCGCGTTAGATCGCTGTTAGGCCACGTCGGCAGGCTCTGTGCTGCGAAGCCAGGAACGAGGAAACAGGAGACGAACATGCCGACCAACTCGGGATTCCGTGGGGGAGCGTCCACTCCCTCATCGGCGCGTAGGACCGCCTCCGTGCGCGCCGCCGCCGTATTGGCCGTGGCCGCCGCCGCGCTGCTCGCCCCGGCTGTGACAGCTACCGCCGCGACAGGACAAGACACTTCACAGCAATCCGCGGCGGTGGCGCAATCGGCGCGCAGCACCAGGGTGACCGTCGTCAACGGCACCACGACGACGATGTACCGCAACTACACCGCGCTCTCGCACGGCGTCTGGGACGACGCCACGCCCCCCGAGTCGATCGGCGGCGGCTCCACCGCCATCTGGGGATCCCACTCCTCGGGGCTCATGACGGGGACGGAGGGGGATGCGCGGTACGCCCTCGGAACGGACGGCGAGGTCTCGATCCACTGGAACAACCCCTACGCGGGCAGCAACGGCTACAGCTGCCAGGTCCCGTCGGGCTACACCTGTTCGCGCAGCGGTGGCGGCGGCAACAACGCCAGCGTGACATTCACCATCGGCCGGAACGGGCTGAGGGCGGCCGCTGCCGACGACGGAGCGCAGAGTGCTACGAGTGCCGCGGCACCGGCTCGCAGCACGCACGTCACTCTGCAGAACCGCACCCCGAACGAATTGGTCCGCACGTCGTCCAGCCTGGTGCACGGCACCTGGAGCGAAAACATGGTCCCGCCGGACCGCGTGTACCCGATGTCCAACAGCACGTGGCAGTCGGAGTCGAACGGCTTCATGACAGGGACGGAGGGGACTGCGGTCTACAACATGTACGAGGTCGGCAACGTCGTCGTCCGCTGGAACAACCCCTACGTGGGCAGCAACGGCTACAGCTGCGACGTCCCGTGGGGCTACACATGCCGGCGTGACGGCGGCGGTGGCGACAACGCTGCCGTCACCTTCACCGTGACGAAGGGCTGACGACGACCATGAACCGACACACCATAGCGCTGGCCTGCGCCGCCGCACTGACCGTGATCACCGCCGGATCGGCCTCGGCTGGCCCGGCCCCCGCCACCGCTGCCGCGCAGCCGACACCGGGCCAGACGTACGTCATCGCTCCCCAGGAGAGGGCGGACCAGTGGGTCGGCGACGCCAACTACTACGGTGCCCTCGTGTGCCAGGCCAGCCGGCTCTGGTACGGCAGCCGGCACGACGACGCCGTATGGCGGGTCAGCAGCAACAACGACGGCTCCATATCGCTGCTGAACATGGACGCGGAACAGTTCGGCCAGAGCCTTCGGGCCGCGGGCGACTCGATCCTCATCACGCAGGGCCAAGGTGACGCCTACCACTGGTACACGGTCGTCGGCCCCGGAGGGACCGTTGCGCTCCGCAACAAGGTGACGGGACGCTACCTCATGACCACCGCCGCCGGCGCGGTCGTCTCGGCCGCCAACGCCTACTGGTTGTACATGGTCAACACGCGCCCCTGAGGACACACATACAACGGCGGCCCCGCCTCCCGCCGGGAGACGGGGTCGCCGCATGGAGCCGCCGGCGGCCGCCCTGCGGACGCTTGACCTCGGTGGGCGGCACCACCCGCCGGAACAGCACCCACAACTCGTTCGGCACCAAACGCTCAACCAGATTCAACGACGATCAAGCGATGAGAAACGAGGTCCATAAGACGTCGGGAGGGCGGTCGCCGCTGCGGGCTCAGGCGCCCACGGTCCCGTCGACACCCTCACGCAGAAAGTCCGCGTGCCCGTTGTGACGCCCGTACTCCAGAAGCACATGCAGCATCACCATCCGCAGCGACACCTCCTTGTCCCATCTGGGCTGATATCCGGCCCGGTCCAGGGAGTTGGCCTCCCGCTCGATACGGCGGGAGTTCTCCACCTCGGCCTCCCAGGCCGCGAACGCCTCTTCTCTGGTCGAGGCGCTCGCGTCGTACGCCGCCTGGAAGTCGATCTTGTCGGACCAGACCATGGGCGCGTCGTTGTCCTCGAAGACCCGACGGAACCACGCACGCTCCACCTCCGCCATGTGCCGCACCAGTGCGAGCAGCGACAGCGTGGACGGGGGCATCGACTGCTGCCGCAACTCCTCGTCGGTGAGCCCTTCGCACTTCATGGCGAGGGTGTCACGGTGGTAGTCGAGAAAAGCGCGCAGCATGTCCCGTTCGCTGCCGAAACCGGGCGGTTCTGTGCGGTGGTCGCCGGTCACTCGGCTGCTCCTCATCCGTTCCTGCGTGGAGGGCCAGTATCTGCCTCCGCCGGCCGGCCCCGTGCGGAGACCGTCGATCCTGCCTGACAGCCACCGTAGAGCCGCGGCGCCGTCGGTCATTCGGGGCGCCGCGTCAGGGTGCCGAGGACGCGTATGTGCGGGCGGCCGTCCGGCTCGGGGGCGGTGACGGCGACGCGTACGCCGTAGACGTCTGCGATCAGCGTCTCGGTCAGCACCTCCTGCGGGGTGCCTGCGGCGACGACACTTCCTTGCCGCAGGACCACGACGTGGTCGCAGTACATCGCGGCGAGGTTGAGGTCGTGCAGGGCGACCACGCTGGTCACGCCGAGCCCGCTGACGAGGCGGAGCAGGTCGTGCTGATGCTGGATGTCGAGGTGGTTCGTCGGTTCGTCCAGGAGCAGTTCGCGTGGCTCCTGGGCGAGGGCCCGGGCGATCTGCAAGCGCTGGCGTTCACCTCCGGAGAGCGTGTGCCAGGCGCGGTCGGCCCGGTCGGTGAGACCCGTGCGGTCGAGGGCGTCGCGGACGGCCCGCTCGTCGGCCGGCGACGGCTGGGCCCAGGCGCGCCGGTGGGGAATGCGACCGAGCCGTACGACGTCGACGGCGGTCAGCTCGACCGCCGTTTCCGCCTGCTGCTCGACGACGGCCACCCGCCGGGCGACGTCCCGCCGGGGTATGCGCTCCAGGGGCCGGCCGTCCAGCGTGACCACTCCGGAGGCAGGGGCGAGCACGCCGCAGAGGATACGCAACAGCGTGGACTTCCCCGAGCCGTTGGGACCGAGCAGGGCGGTCGTCGCACCGGGTCCCGGTGCGACACTGACGTCGCCGAGGATCAACTGCCCGCCGGCAGTGCGGGAGACGCGATCGGCGATGAGGGTCATCGGGCCACTCTCCGGGTGCGGTACAGAACGAGCACGAACGCGGGCACGCCGATCAGGGAGGTCATGACACCGACCGGCACTTCCTGGGGTTCGATGACGGTCCGGGCGACGGTGTCGACCCAGATCAGGAAGACAGCTCCGCCCAGGGCCGTGGTGGGAAGCAACCTGCCGTGTCCGGGCCCGACGAGGGCGCGGGCGGCGTGGGGGAGCACCAGGCCGACGAAGCCGATGGCACCCGCCGAGCTGACCAGGGCGGCCGTGAGCAGGGCGGTGACGCACAGCAGCAGGAGTCGGGCGCGGCCGACGTTCACGCCCAGGGTGGCCGCCGCGTCCTGCCCGAAGGCGAAGGCATCCAGGGTCCTCGCGTGACCCAGGCAGACGGCCAGAGCGGCCCCCAGGGTGGCGAGGCACAGCCACACGTCGGTCCAGCCGGCCCCGCTCAGCGAGCCGAGCAGCCAGAACAGCACGCCGCGGGTGGTCTCCGCGTCGGCGGACGTGACGACGACGAACGAGGTGAGCGCGGAGAACAGCTGCATCGCCGCGACGCCGGACAGCACGACCCGGTCGGTGGTGCCGCCGAGGGTGTGGCTCAGCAGAAGCATCGCGGCGAACGAGCACAGAGCACCGGTGAAGGCCCCTGCCGAGACGGACAGTACCCCGCCGCCGGCGCCCAGGACGACCACGGCGACGGCACCGGTGGAAGCTCCGGAAGAGACGCCCAGGACGAAGGGATCGGCGAGCGGGTTGCGCAGCAACGACTGCATCACCGCCCCGCACAGCGCGAGCCCCGCGCCGCACACGGCCGCCAGAAGCGTGCGCGGGAGGCGGAGGTTCCACACGATGCCGTCACGGATCGGGGTGAGACCGGAGGCGTCGCCCCTCAGGTGCGAGGCGACGACGGACCAGACGTCACGGACGCCGATATCCGCCGGCCCGATGGTGATGGCGAGGGCGACGGACATCGCCAGCGCGGTGAGCCCGGCCGCGCCGCGCAGCAGCGCCGAGGTCACTTCGCGAGTCCGAATCGGCGCAAGGCGTCGGCCACTTGCTCGACTCCCTCCACCGTGCGGATCGTCGGGTTCATGGCCTGGCCGCTGAGCAGGACGTACCGCTTGTGGCGTACGGCGTCCATGTTCCGCGTGACCGGATCGGTCTCAAGGAACCGGATCTTGTTCGCGGCGCTCTCCGCGGTCTGCGACTTGCGGGTCAGGTCGCCGATCACCAGGACGTCCGGGTCGCGGTCCACGACCGTCTCCCAGTTGATCTGCGGCCATTCCTCCGTGGTGTCGTCGAAGACGTTCTTCGCACCCGTCTCACGGGTGATGACGCCGGGGGCGCCGCAGCATCCCGCCATGTACGGGGACTCGGCGTTGGCGAACCAGTACATCAACGTGACGTCAGAGGCGTCGAGTCCCGCGGTGGCCTTGCGCACGCGGGCCTCGAGTTCCGCGACCAGCTCGTCGCCGCGTTCCTCGACGCCGAACACGCGGGCGAGGTCACGTACTTCACCGTGGACGGTGTCCATCGTCAGCGGGCTGGTGCGCACGCCGTCCCCGTCACCACTGTTGTCCTTGCCCACGCAGTCCGACGGCGAGAGGTATGACGGCACGCCGAGTTCCTCGAACTGCTCGCGCGTGGCCACACCGCCCTTGCCGAGGGTGGAGGCGAACGAGGCCGTGACGAAGTCGGGTTCGGCTGCGAGGACCTTCTCGAAGGACGGGTTGTTCTCCGCGAGACGCTCCACACCGGCGGCGGGCTTCTCCAAGCCCTTCATGACGGGGTCGGTCCAAGTGGCCGTCCCGGCCATCCGGTCGGCGAGGCCCAGAGCCAGCAGGATCTCGGTGGTGCCCTGGTTCAGGGAGACGGCGCGCTGTGGGCCGTCTCCCTGGATCTCCACTTTCTTCCCGCAGTTCTCGATGACCCGCGCACCGGCCTGCGGAGCGGAAGAAGGGCGGGGCGAGGTCCCACACCCCGTCAGCAGCAGCATTCCACTGAGGAGCACTGCGGACGAAGCGGTCGGGCGGTTGAAAGACACAGCGTCGTTCCTAGCGTCGAGGGCCCATGCGCGGGGCCCGTCCCTACGATGTGCCAGCAGGTCTTCGGACTCGGGGTCAACCGGACGAGGCGCCTTCCCGGGCCGGTGTCCCGGCCCAGTGGCTGTGTGCCACGCCCGTCGCCCTCACCGCTGCGCGTCAGTTCCGGATTCGCACCGGATTCCCTGACCCACGTACACACACGTACGGAGTTCGACTGGCTCGCGGAAGCTACCACAGGGGTCGAAGTCCCGGCCGTCCACGGGGGTGTGGGGCGCCGGTCGCGCGGAGCGTGTGAACTCGGCCGGTTTCGGCCTTGTGCCCAAGGACCGAGACCCTTTGCAGTGGCCGCCGCCGGCACGATCGGCTTCGTGGGGCTCGTGGCACGCACGCGGTCCGTGCCCTCGTGGGCCGGCACGCACGGGTGGTGCCGGTCGCGGTGCTCCTCGGCGCCGTGCTCGTCTGCACCGCCGGTCCGGTGTGTCGCACGGTGATCGCGCCGGTCCAGCTCGGCGCGGGCCTGATGACCGCCGTGATCGGGACTCCGTACTTCCTCCATCTGTTAGTACGCAGCCGCAGGTAGCACGCACGCCGCCTCGGCGGACCGCCGGCCCGGGCAGCAGGGCTGGCATCGCATGGTGCAACCTGTGGGTTGCACGTCAAAGCCTGATGTGCAACTCTGGGGTTGCACTGATGGTGGAAGCGAACAAGGAGTCTCCTCATGAGCGAGGACCGGATCGAAAGCGAAACCCTCATCGCAGCGCCGCTGGAGCGGGTCTGGTCGCTGGTCGCGCAGCCCGGGTTCTGGGTCGCCGACAAGGCGAGCCTGCCCGGAACCGTGGCCAGGGAGGGCGAGTCGATGGTGGCGAAGAACCCCGAGCACGGCGACTTCCCCGTGCGGGTGGAGAAGGTCGAGCCACCCACGTACCTGGCGTACCGCTGGACCAGTGCGTTCCCCGGAGAGGAACTGCGCGAGGACAACAGCACCCTCGTGGAGTTCACGTTGACCCAGGAGGGCGAGCAGACCCGGCTCCACGTCGTCGAGAGCGGGTTCGCCGCACTGGCCGGGTCCCAGGAGCTGCGCAGCCAGAACAGGAAGGACCACAGCGAGGGCTGGCCCTTGGAGCTCGACGCACTCAAGACGCGCGCCGAGCAGTCGTCCGCGTGACCGACGGGGCTCACGGCGCCGGCGAGACCGTCGACAGCGTGCTCGTCGCGCTGGCAGACCCGACGCGGCGTCAACTGCTGGAACTGCTTGCCGCGAAGGGCGAGGCCACCGCGACGACGCTCGCCGAGCCGCTTCCCGTCTCGCGGCAGGCGGTGGTCAAACACCTCGCTGTCCTGGACGCGGCCGGACTGGTCTCGGGGACCCGGGTGGGTCGCGAGGTGCGGTACGCGGTGAGGCCCACGGCGCTGGACACGACGGCCCGCTGGATGGCCGCGCTCGCGGCCGACTGGGACCGGCGCCTGGCGAACATCAAGCGCGTCGCCGAGGCAGCGGAGGAAGCGGAGCGGGATCCGGGTTGACGCGCCGATCTTGCTCCCGCGTGAGGCTGTTCGAGCACGCGTGGGCCGACAAGACGGTCGGCTCACGGGGCGCCGGTCACGCAACCGGAGCCGCTGCCGCCGCGGCGCGGTGAGCGACTCGCTCGCACCGCGCCGCGGCGGCGCATGCCTCAACGAGGGCGCCGCCGCTCTTGCCGGACGGCGTCCGGCGGACTGCGGACGATGGTGTTCCGCCACACCTCGTCGGCGCAGAACGACTGCCGATGGTGCTGTGCCCGACCGCAAGGCGCGGCGGTGCGGTGCTCAACGGTTCGGTGCCCGACAATTGCCGGCGGTGCCCGATGCTGCGATGCCCCGGCCGTGCGGTGCTCGACGGGGACGGCGCACGCCTGCTGGTTAGGATGCGGGCATGAGTCAGCACACCCGCCGCGAGGCCCGCCCCTTCAGGGCGCGCGTCTACGTGATGCTGGTGCTGGCCCTCCTCGTGGGCGTCGTGGCCATGCATGGACTGGCGCCCGGTACCGCCTTCGCCGACACCGGCACGGTGTCGGCCACCGCCGCTCCGGCTGCGCCCGCCGAGGCGCACGACGACTCGGCCCCTTGCGACTGCGTACACGGGGACCCCCACGACGATGGGGGCGGACATGTCTCGCACGCCGACCAGACGTGCGCCGCGAGCGGTACGAGCGCGGCCCCCGCGCTTCCCGCCCCTGTCCTCTCCGCGGTCTGCATGCCGCCGGACGCGGACCCTCCGGCATCCGCCTTCGAGGCGGCCCCGGGCGTGCGCGCCCCGCCGTCACTGAGTCAACTGCAACTCCTGCGCATATAGGGCACCCCCGGCGCGCCCGGCCTTTCTGGGCCGGCGCCGTCGTGCGAGCCATGCCCGATCGAACGCACATCACAGGAGTAGCACCACTATGTCCGCAGACCGTTCCACGATCCGCCGTGCCGCCGCTGTCGCTGCCTCGGCGACCGCCGCCGTCCTGCTCGCCGCTTGCGGTGGGGGAGACGACAGCTCCTCCGGCCACGGCGGCCACGCGCCCTCGGCGCCCAGCGCCTCGGCGTCGGCCTCCGCCCAGGGGGGTGAGCGCACCGCCGCCGACGTGGCCTTCGCGCAGGGCATGATCCCGCACCACCGGCAGGCGGTGGAGATGGCCGACCTGGCGGCGACCCGCGCGGGTTCCGCGGACGTCGAGGCGCTGGCCGCCGAGATCAAAAAGGCACAGGACCCGGAGATCAAGACGCTCTCCGGGTGGCTCGCCTCGTGGGGCGAGGACGTCCCCGAGGAGGGCGAGGGCGGCGAGCACGCCGGTCACTCCATGTCCGGGATGATGACGCCCGAGGAGATGACGGAGCTGGAGAAGGCGTCCGGGGAGGCCTTCGACACCGCCTTCCTCGAGATGATGATCAAGCACCACGAAGGTGCCGTCGACATGGCGAAGACCGAACAGGCCGACGGCTCCTACCAGCCGGCCAAGGACATGGCCGGCGACATCGTCACCTCTCAGAGCGCCGAGATGACGCGCATGAACGAGCTGCTCGGCAAGAACTGACGGCGCGGGTCCCCGGAGCGGAGGCGGCGCTGCCGCCTCCGCTCCGGGGACAGGTACCGACGGCACGGGCCGCCCCGTCCTGGTCCGGCGCTGCCCGGGCCGGGCCCGCTACCACGGCACGGCTCCGCCGCCGGTGTTCACCGCAGGGTGAGCTGGGTCTCGGCTTCGACACGGTTCAGCTTCTCGGGGTTGCGGACGTAGTAGAGGCCGGTGATCCGGGCGTTCTCGAGGCTGATCGCCATGACGCCGTCGATCTCGCCGTCCACATGGACGAGGAGTGCGGGGCTGCCGTTGACCATGGTGGGAGAGACGGCGAGCGGGAGCCTGTTCTTGCCGAGACCACCGATCATGAAGCGGGCCACCTTGTCGGCGCCGATGATCGGTCGCGGCGCGGCCTGCTTGATGCCGCCCCCATCACTCATGAGGACGATGTCGGGGGCGAGGACGTCCAGGAGTTCTTGCGGGTCGCCGGTTTCGAGGGCGCGCCGGAAGGACTCCAGTGCGGCCCGGGTCTGGCCGGGGGTGACCGCCTGGCGGGGGCGGCGGGCGTCGACGTGCCGGCGGGCGCGGTGGGCGATCTGACGGACGGCCGCGGGGCTCTTGTCGACGGCGGCCGCGATCTCGTCGTAGCCCACGTCGAAGGCCTCGCGCAGCACGAAGACGGCGCGTTCCGTCGGCGACAGGGTTTCGAGGACGAGCATCATCGCCATCGACACGCTCTCGGCGAGTTCGACGTTCTCGGCCACGTCCGGTGCGGTGAGCAGGGGTTCGGGGAGCCAGGGACCGACGTAGGCCTCCTTGCGGCGTTTCATGGTGCGCAGCCGGTTCAATGCCTGGCGGGTCGTGATCCGGACCAGGTAGGCGCGCTGGTCGCGGACCTGTTCCAGGTCGACCTTGACCCATCGCAGCCAGGTTTCCTGGAGGACGTCCTCGGCGTCGGCTGCCGATCCGAGCATCTCGTAGGCGACGGTGAAGAGCAGGTTGCGGTGGGCGAGGAACGTGTCGGTCGCCGGGTCGGCGGGGTGGTCGCTCATCTCTGGGCCCTTTCCTTCGCGGCCGGGCCTGGTCGCCGACGGCCTTCGAGTGTGCATCCACACCGGTAATCAAGACACCGGGCGGCCGATCGCTGTGACAGCGTGTGCGGCAGATCACTCCACGGGCACGAGCCCGCCCTTACGACACCCCCCTGGGCCCTGCGCCGGCTCACGCACGCGGGCGCGTGCGCCGGGGCGCGCAGTTGTCCGCAATCTGCTGCCTGTGCTCCCCACAGGGAGACAGCGGAAGCTTTCTGCGCGCAGGGTCCGGGCAGTCTGGACGGCATGACAGAAGTCGCGGACAGACCGAGCGGACACGACACAGAGCGCACTCCGACGCCCGAGGAGCACCTGCTGCCCACGCAGCTGGTGGAGCGGATCTGCCACGTGGTGCGTCTGGCCGGCCTTCCTCTGGCGGTGGACACCGGCGACGGCGGGGTCTTCCTCGAGCAGGGGAGTACGCTCTCCGCGCCCGCCGACCATGTGGTGATCAGCTGGCATGTCACGAACCGGCTTTTCGAGGACTCCGAACATCACCCGACACGGCGCTCCGCCGACAAACTGCTGCTCGCCGCCTACCCGGCGATAGAGGACGCGCTGGAGACGATCCTTTCCGCCGCGGGTCTCGCCGTAGCCAAACACCCGCGGACACACTCGCTCGCGGTATGGGCCGCTCCCTCGGACGAAGGCCGTTTGCCGGCACGCCGCGCTCGACGTACGGGGTGACGGCTGCGAGGAGGCACCGGCGGTCACCGAACACCGCGGGCCGAACCGCTACGGCAGCGCCGCCAGTGCGTACTCGTGAACAGCGCTCCGGCGATCTTCGCCAAGGGCGTACCGCGCGTGGCGAGCAGTCCTGACGGCGCACCAGCTCCAACAGCGGTGCCTGGTGCGGATCAGGATCCTGCACGCCGGTCCGGGCACGCGGCCCCCGCGGGCCCCGGGCAAATGCCTTGCCGGGGTGGCGCCCGGCGGGCGATGCTGGGCCCGTGCCAGGGCAACGGAAGAGGAAACGCCGACAGCAGGACGCGACTCGACGAGTCACCGCTCCTGGCGCCGGCCGCTGGGACATGGTGTTCGAGACCCAGGACGCCTCGGAGTTCCGTGCTCACCTGCGCCGTCTGCGTTCCGCGGACGTGGGGATCGACTGGGCTACGGCCCGGATCGATACGCTCTGCGGACGACTGGTGCATCCGACGACCTACCGGCTGAGCCTGTTCGTGCCGGACCCTGAAGTCCCCGGTTCCGCCTCGGGACGCGTGCCCCGGTGCTGCCCCGACAGGGGCGCCGTGGCGGGCGGGGACGCGCCGGTCGTCCCGTCGAGCGCATGCTCAGAGATCTGATGCACGAGCAGGGCCCCGCGCAGGCCGATGACCAGCGTATGCACTGGCAGGAGACGTAAGCGGCCCATCCCGCCATGTACGGGGGCCGGCCCTCGGCCGCCGCTGTCCACGCGCTCGACCGCTTCCGTGCCGCAGGGGCCCGTCAGGTGCTGGAGCTGGGCGCCGGCCACGGCCGGGACACCCTCTATTTCGCCCGGGGCGGCCTCGCGGTCCGGGCCACCGACTTCAGCGATACCGGTATCGATCAGCTGCGCGCCGCCGCGGACCGGGCGGGCCTGGCCGACCTGGTGAGCACCACGGTCCATGACGTGCGCCGACCGCTGCCGCTCGGCGACGGCTCGGTGGACGCGGTCTTCGCGCACATGCTGCTGTGCATGGCTCTGTCGACCGATGAGATCCACGCCGTCGTCGCCGAGGTCCGCCGCGTGCTGCGGCCCGGCGGCGTCTTCCTCTACACCGTCCGCCACACGGGCGACGCGCACTACGGGAAAGGCACCGCCCAGGGGGACGACATCTACGAACACGGCGGCTTCGCTGTGCACTTCTTCCCGCGCAGCCTCGTCGACGCGCTGGCCGAGGGCTGGGAGCTCGAGGAGGTCCAGCCCTTCGAAGAGGGGGAACTGCCCCGGCGCCTGTGGCGCGTCACCCAGGTCGCACCCGCCTGAGCGTTCGGCGGCATATCCCGTGCGCCCGCACCGACCTCGGCATCGCGGGATGCGCCGTTCACGAGGTGGGCGGGGCAGTGGCACCCGGCGCCGTGGAGTCGCTGGGCGGTGCAGGGTTCACGCCTCGCGAGCGTCGATCTCGGCGACGAGGGCCTCGATGCGGGTCCTGATCTCGTCGCGGATGGGGCGGACCGACTCCACGCCCTTGCCCGCCGGGTCCTCCAGGGCCCAGTCGAGGTACTTCTTGCCGGGGAAGATGGGGCAGGCGTCGCCGCAGCCCATGGTGATGACGTAGTCGGACGCCTGCACGGCCTCCGTCGTCAGCACCTTGGGCTTCTGGCCGGCGATGTCGACGCCGACCTCGTTCATGGCTTCGACGGCGGCCGGGTTGACCTGGTCGGCGGGGATGGAGCCGGCCGAGCGCACCTCGATCCGGTCGCCCGCGAGGTGGTGGAGGAAGCCGGCGGCCATCTGGGAGCGGCCCGCGTTGTGAACGCAGACGAACAGCACGGAGGCGAGCGGGGCGGCGGGCATGGGCTCTTCCTTCACGGAGTGAGGCAGTGGTGCGAGGGGCAGGTCCGGGCGGACGGGCCGCCGGACCGGTGGTGCGGTGTCTTCACCGGCGCGGTTGCCGTCGCGGTCGTCGTGGATCCGCCACGGGGCGAGGCGGCGCGCGCCGGGCCAGATCAGCCCGGACTGGTATCAGCTGGAGGTGATGTGACAGTATCAGTCCATGATGACGTCAGTCGACACTGATCTCCTACGGGTGCTGGCCGACCCGCTCAGGCTCAGGATCGTGACCTTGCTCGCCCGCGAGACCCTGTGCACCACCCATCTTGTGGACGAGACCGGCGCCCGCCAGACGAACCTCTCCAACCACCTGAAGGTGCTGCGTGAGGCCGGGGTCGTGGAGACCGAACCGTGCGGCCGTTTCACGTACTACAAGCTCCGTCCGGATGTCATCGCCCAGCTCGCCAATCAGTTCGCCGACCTGGCCGAATCCGCCCGCACCGCCACCGGCGACAAGAGGGCCTGTCCGTGACCCGCACCGACGGACCAGCGTCGACCCGCACCGCAGGACCCGCGACGCCCGGCACCGACGTATCCCCGACGCCTGGCACAGACGGACCCGCGGTCACCCGCGCCGGGGGACCCGCGACCGACGAAAGCCGGTCGGTCGTCGCGAGACCGTCGACACTCGACCGTTTCCTCGCCGTCCGGATCCTCATCGCCATGGGCCTCGGCCTCGGGCTCGGCCGCGACACCGCGACGTTGGCCTTCACCGCCGGGGGAAACGACTTCGAGCTCGCGATCGTCGCCATCGCCACCTTCGGCGTCACCTCCGGCCAGGCACCCTCCGGTGTCGTCGGCCCGCTCATCGAGGTCCCCGTCCTCGTCGCCCTGGTCCACGCCTCCCTGGCCTGGCACAAGAGGTTCACCACCTCGCAGCCGGTCTCATGACGCAGCGCGCCGACGTGGTGGTGGTCGGCGGCGGCCAGGCAGGGCTCGCCGCCGGCTACCACCTGCGCCGCCTCGGCATCGACTTCGTCGTCCTCGACGGCGGGGCGGTGCCGGGCGGCGCCTGGCAGCACACCTGGGACTCGCTGCGCCTGTTCTCCCCTGCCGCGTACTCGTCGCTGCCGGGCCGCCTGATGCCGCCGCAGCCGGGGGCGACGTACCCGGACGCCGGCCATGTGCTCGAGTACCTCGCGGACTACGAGAAGCGGTACGAGCTGCCCGTCCGGCATGGCGTCCAGGTCCGGGCGGTGCGTCGGGACGGTGACCGGCTCCGCGTGGAGACCGAGGAAGGGGACTGGTCGGCCCGAGCGGTCGTCAGCGCCACGGGGACCTGGTCACGCCCGTTCCTGCCCGCCGTCCCGGGCGGCGGCGACTTCGCCGGCCGGCAACTGCACACCACCGACTACCGCCGCCCGGCCGACTTCGCCGGGCAGCGTGTGATCGTCGTCGGCGGCGGCAATTCCGGCGCCCAGATCGCTGCCGACCTCGCCCTGGCCGGCGTGCGTCTCACCTGGGCGACCCGGCGTCCGCCGCGCTACCTCGCCGACGACATCGACGGCCGTGTCCTCTTCGACGTCGCCACCGCACGGCGCCGTGCCCTCGACGAAGGCCGCGCCGACAGCGGCGGCGTCGCCTCTCTCGGCGACATCGTCGCCGTCCCGCCGGTCCGCGCCGCCCGCGACGCCGGACTGCTCGACGCCCGGCCCCCGTTCACCCGGCTCACGCCCGGCGGCGCCGAGTGGGCGGACGGCACCCGGACCGAAGCGGACGCCGTCATCTGGTGCACCGGCTTCCGTCCGGCCCTCTCCCACCTCGCCCCCCTGGGGCTGCGCGGGCCGCACGGCCACGTTCCGACCGAAGGCACCCGTGCCGTGGACGAGCCGCGCCTGCACCTCCTCGGCTACGGCGACTGGACCGGCCCCGCCTCCGCCACCCTGATCGGAGTGGGCCGCCCCGCCCGCGACGCGGCCCACCGGATCGCCCAGCTGCTGCGCTGAGGGCGCGGCCTGCCGCTCCACGGTCGGGCGCGGACAGGCGGCCGGACCGAGGGGCGTACCCGCGCGAAGTCCCCGCGGCCCGACGCCGACGGCCGGCCACTGCCGCTGCTCGGACGAAGCGGGCCGACGGACGACATGGCAGGCATGACGCAGCTGCCGCTCGACGGGCTGATCCTGGACGCGGGAACGGCCGGCCCGACCCTGGCAACGCAACTGCGCGCGTCCGGTGCCCTGTTCAGGATCACCGACCGGCACCTGTACGGCCGCCCGTGGCCGACTGCGCTGCTAGCGTTGTCTCCGGAACAAGGGGGCGAAGGCAGCCGATGACATCGAACGCGTTCCGTATCGGGGGCGATCTGACCGTACGGCGGCTGGGTTTCGGGGCCATGCACCTGCCGACGGAGCCCGGTCCTGCAAGGGCATCGTCCGTCGCCGTCGCCCGGCGGGCCGTCGAACTGGGCGTCACGCTGATCGACACCGCGTACCTGTACGGCGGTGGAGCCAACGAGGAGCTCCTCGCCGAAGCCCTGCACCCCTACCCGGACGGGCTGGTCATCACCACCAAGGTCGGCGTCGCGCGATCGGGTCCCTCGGACGAGTGGCGGCTCGACGGGCGGCCGGGCGTTCTACGCGACCAGGTCGACGAGGCACTGCGCCGACTGCGCGTCGAGCGGATCGAGCTGCTCCAACTGCACCGTATCGACCCGGAGACGCCGCTCACCGACCAGGTCGGCACGCTGCGGGACCTGCGGACCGAGGGCAAGATCGGCCGGATCGGACTGTCCGAGGTCACCGTCGCCCAGCTCGAGCAGGCGAGAGGGATCGTCGACATCGCGAGCGTGCAGAACCGCTACAGCCTGCTCGACCGTGAGCACGAACCCGTGCTGGCGGCGTGCGAGGCGGCCGGGATCGCCTTTCTGCCGTGGCGGCCGGTCGCCTGGGGAAAGTCGGGAGCGACGGCCGAGATCGCCGCCGTGGCGGCCGAGCTCGACGCCACGCCCACGCAGGTCGTGCTCGCGTGGCTCCTCGGGCACTCGCCCGTCGTGCTGCCGATCCCGGGCACCACGCGGATCGACCACCTTGAAGAGAACCTCGCCGCCGAAGGTCTCCGACTGCCGCCCGCCCACCGCGACCGCCTCGACCGGCTGCCCGCGCCGGCATAGGGCCACGGCTGTCGCGTCTTTGACGACCGCTCCTCGGCTGTCGCGACCCGCCGGTTCTCCTCGCGGGAATGCGGCAGCCTGCTCCGCCCCTCTTCGGCATGAAGCAGGCTGCGGGTTCACTCGCCGGACGCCTGACGCCGGACGCCTGACGCCTGACGCCTGACGCCTGACGCCTGACGCCGGACGACAGAGCCCCTATGGGCCTCAAGGTAACGTGAAGAGTGCGGGTGGTCACCGAATCTGCGGTGAGGAGCGGTTGAGCATGACGGTGTTGCGGAGGCCCGGCATTCGGAAGGTATCGGCCGGGAACCATGACCGAATGCGGACTGTGGAGCACCCCTGATGCCGGCGCCGTCGGAACCGGTCGCCGAGACGGCGGGTCCACTCGTGTCGCCGGTCAATTCGCACAACGAGTGGGATCCGCTGGAGGAGATCATCGTCGGGCGTCTGGACGGCGCGACGATTCCCTCCGACCATCCGGTCGTGGCGTGCAACATCCCCCCATGGGGGGCACGGTTGCAGGGGCTGGCCGCCGGCTTCAGGTATCCGCGCAGACTGATCGAGCCGGCGCAGCACGAACTCGACCAGTTCGTCGCCCTCCTCGAAACCCTCGGCGTCACAGTCAGGCGCCCCGACGCGGTCGACCACAGGCAACGCTTCAGTACACCTGACTGGTCGTCGCGGGGATTCTGCAACACCTGCCCCCGGGACAGCTTGCTCGTGATCGGCGACGAGATCATCGAGACCCCGATGGCCTGGCCGTGCCGGTATTTCGAGACGCATTCCTACCGCGCGATCCTCAAGGACTACTTCCGGCGCGGAGCGCGGTGGACGGCGGCACCGAGGCCGCAGCTCACCGACGCGTTGTTCGAGGCGGATTTCCGCACTCCTGGGCCCGGTGAGTCCATGCGCTACATCCTCACCGAGTTCGAGCCGGTGTTCGACGCCGCGGATTTCGTGCGCGCGGGACGCGACCTGTTCGTCACCCGCAGCAACGTGACCAACCGGACCGGCATCGAATGGCTGCGGCGCCATCTCGGGCCCACCTATCGCATTCATGAGATCGAGAGCCGCTGCCGCACGCCCATGCACATCGACACGACCTTCCTGCCGCTCTCGCCCGGCAAGGTACTCGTCAATCCCGAATACATCGACATCGACCGGCTGCCCGACGTCCTGAGTTCGTGGGACATCCTGATCGCGCCCGAGCCCGACCCGATCGGCGAGCACCTGCTCAAGATCACCTCGATGTGCGGCAAGTGGCTGAGCATGAACATTCTCATGATCGACGAGAAGAGGGTGATCGCGGAGCGGCACCACACCGGGATGCTGCGCGCACTCGAGAAATGGGGGTTCGAGCCGATCCCCGGCAACCTGCTCCATTACGCGCCGTTCGGCGGTTCGTTCCACTGCGCCACGCTCGACATCCGGCGTCGCGGCACGCTCGAGTCGTACGTCGACTGATCAGGAGCGCGACTGGTCAGGGCTGCGGCCGGACCACGATCAGAGCGATGTCGTCGGTGCCGGTGGTGGAGCCGTCGGCGTGGTGGACGAGGCAGTCGGTGATGGCGTCCACGTCGTGGTCCTCGCATTCCGCGAGGCGCCGGGCGAGACCTTCCGTGGTGTCGGTGATGTCGACGCCGGGGACCTCCACCAGTCCGTCGGTGTACAGGGCCAGAACGGCGCCCGGCGGGAGAGCGATCTCCGTCGTGGGGTATTCGGCGCTCTCGTCGATACCGAGGAGCAGCCCCGGGGGAACGTCGAGGATTTCGGTCCGCCGGTCGGGGTGGCGTAGCAGCGGCGGCGGGTGCCCGGCGGTGGCGAGGTGCGCCCGGTGGTGGGCGAGGTCGAGCTTGGCGATGAGGCAGCTGGTGAACAGGCCGGGGTCCAGATCGGTCAGCAGGCGGTTGGTCCGGGTGAGGATGTCGCCGGGTGACGTGCCTGCGGTGGCATGGGCGTGGACGGCGGTGCGGACCTGGCCCATGAGGGTCGCGGCGATGGTGTTGTGCCCCTGGACGTCGCCGATCGCGGCGACCGCCGTGGTCGCCGTACAGCGGATCAGGTCGTAGAAGTCGCCGCCGATGTCCATGCCATGGCCGGCGGGCCGGTAGCGGGCGGCGACGTCCAGGCCGGAGACGGGAGGCAAGCGGTGGGGCAGCAGCCCTGTCTGCAGGGTGTGGGCGAGGGTGTGCTTGGCGTCGTAGAGCCGGGCGCGGTCCAGGGCCTGGGCGATCAGCCCGGACAGCGAGGTCAGCAGGGCTCGTTCCGCCGGAGGGAAGGGGCGCGGCCGGTCGTAGGAGAGGGCGAGGGACCCCACCGGGCGGCCCGAGGCGGTCAGCGGCAGGAATGCCCACGCGCTCCTCTCCTTGTAGCGAGGAGCGTGGGGATGGGCGAGCCGGAAGTCGTCGAGGCTCGGGAAGAACTCGGCCGCACCCGTCGTCACCACGTGCACGCCGGCGACGTCAGAGGTCAGGGGCGTGCCGTCGACCTGTTCGAGGAACTCGTCGCTGTAGCCGCGGTGGCCGACGACCCGCAGCCGCCCCTCGTCCACCGTCATGAGGACCAGGCCCTGGGGGCCGAGCGCGGGAACGATCTGGTCGGCGGCGAGGTCGACCACGTCCTGCACACTCACCGCCTCGGCCAAGGAGGCCGCCAGATGGGTCAGTTGGTACAACGCCATGACGTTGACGGCCTCGGCCGGAAGCGTCGGGTGCTGTGCCGCGGGTACGGTCCCGTCCTCCGCGGCGGGCGTGATGTGCACGCTGAGGCCGGTCTCGTCCGGGTACAGCTCGAAGGACAACGGTGCTTCCGGCGCGCGGACGGCAACGAAGGACGTCGGCTTTCGGGAGACGACCGCCGCCCCGTAGCGCTCTTCGAACTCGGGGTCCTGCAGCCACAGCAGGATCTCCCATGGGCGTTTGCCGATCAGAGACGCCGCTCCGGCGCCGACCAGCTCGGAGCCGGCCGGATTGATGTACGTGATCCGGCCCTCCAGGTCCAGCGCACAGCAGCCGACCGGCAGGCGTTCGGCGAATCGGTGAGCGGCCACGGCCTGCGCCGGGTCGGTCTCCTGAGGACGTGGCGGCGCCACGATCCGCGGTTCGCCTTCGGGCAGCAGCCGGTGACCGCTGTCGGCCGCGTGCCGCAGGATGTCCCCCGCGCGGTGGCAGAAGCCGTCGACGGCGTCCCGCTCGTGGGCACTGAGCCGCGGCGGGTGCCAGATCGGCCACAACAGCACGATCCCGCCCCATGCACGGTCCCCGCCGACCAAGGGAGCGGCCCCGAGCATGAAGTCGTACGGGAGCACGATCCCCAGACGCGGATAGCGGCGGGCGATCTCCTCCCGGCTGCCCAGCCACACCAGCTGCTTGCTGCGCATCGCGTCGGCCACCGGGATCGACGTGTCCAAGGGGATACGTGACCACGGCGCGGTTATCCGCTGGGACGCCCCCGACACCAGCGCCAGACGCAGCATGCGCTCGTCCGGCTCCAGCAGGTAGACCAGCCCGACCGATGCGCCGGTGTCCCGCACGACATCGCCCATGACACGGGCGAGTTGCTCGAGGTCCGGCGCGGAGGGCGCGTCCGTGTCGGCGGGCTGCATAATCCTTCACCCGGCCACGATGTGCGAAGTGATGTCGCCGCGGCCTCCGCGGCGGCTACGCGCCTCGCCGTTCACGGCCGGTCGCGCGCCGCCGCCGGCCCGGTGGGCTCCCGTCCGCCGGTGCGCCGCGACCGCCGAAGGCGCCACGGGCCCGGCCGGACCCGGTGGCCCGCTTCGATCACACCCTTCATCGACCATATATGGACAATACGTCCGCCCTGGTGTATCGGCACAGGGAGCGGCGCCGCCCACACACCGGTCCCGGACGAGCACACCCGGTGCCTTCCGGGGTGGCGAACTGTACCCCTGCGCGGTCACCCGGCCCGCCGCACCGGCAGGCCGACCCCGCAGCGTTCCGACCCGCGGTCCGGGGCGGCACCTGACTTTCGCGGTCCGGGCCCAGCGGGGCGGCGGCCCGGCCGTCCGGGCGGGCACGTCGGCGGGTCACCGCGGGGCGCCTCTCCGCGCATTCGCCCCCATAGGCGTGCCGAAGGGCGGATATCCCGTTGTAGGGCCAGGGGCACGGCCATAGGGTCACCCGCATGTCTCTGCGTATCCGTATGCGTGAATCCCTGCCCCAAGCCATGCGCGCCCGCGACAAGGTCGCCGTGAGCGCTCTCCGCGCGACGCTCGCGGCGCTGGACAACGCAGAAGCGGTGCCCATGGGTTCAGCCGGCATCCGTGGGGCGGCGTCCCTTGAGGAGTCGCCGGTCGGCGCCGGCGCGACCGAGGTGGCGCGGCGAGAGCTGAGCGAGCACGCCACCGCGGCCATCGTGCGCGCCGAGATCGCCGAACGGCTGGAGGCGGCGGCGGAACTGACCGCGCCGACTCACGCGGACCGGGCCGCGCGACTAAGGGCGGAGGCCGCCGTGCTGCTCGGATTCCTTGACGGGCCCGGCGCAGCCCTGGTCACCCGGTCCGGCCCCGCCGGACCCCGCGCCGCACACCGGAAGAGCCGGTGAAGTCCGGCCCGCCCGGCGCTCGCAGCTCCCGGATCAAGGCCCGGACGGCAGCCGATGCCGCCAGCTCGCGGGTGGTGACATAGCCGACCGACCGCGTGGGGCGCTCCGTGCCGAGATCAATGATCTCGACGGTGTCCGGTGCTCCGGTCAGGGACAACATCGGCATGACAGCCATGCCGAAACCGCTGCTCACCAACGAGAGCACTGCTCCGTCGTCCTGGGCCTCGACCGTTGCCGGCGGCAGCCATTCCTGCTCCTGCCACCAAGTACGCGTGTACGAGGTGCAGTTCTCGGCCCAGTCGACCAACGGAAGTGTGCGTGGTGACGGATGCCCGGCCGGGTGCACCAGCGCGTATCCCTCCTCCAACAGGACCGCTCCGATCAGCTCCGGCGGTACGGGCGAAGTCGTACCGATCGTCGCGATGCCCAGGTCCGCGCGCCCGTCCAGCACTTCACCCGCCGTGCCGCGCCCTACCTCCCGTACGATCCGCACTTCCGGCACCACCTCCGGATGGCTCCTGGCCAGAGCCTCCAAGGCGCGCGGCAGCAGGTGGAGCGCGGCGCTGCGGAAGGCGGCGATGCGCAGTGGTCCGGCGGCCGAGCGGCTCTCCGCCCCACGCACTTCGGCACCCATCACCTCGAGCAGTCGCAGTACCCGCCGGGCGTGGGCGACGGCCTTCTCGCCCGCGGCCGTGGGCACGGCCCCGCGACGCCCCCGGTCGAAGAGCACCGCCCCGAGCTTGCGTTCGCTGCCGCGCACCGAGTGCGAGACCGCCGACTGGGTCATGCCGAGCACGGCGGCTGCCGCCGAGAAGCCGCCCTCGTCGCCCACGGCGACGAGCACCCGCAGTTCCTGCGGGGCGAGATCGGACATCGAGGCGCTGACCTCCAGGTATGAGAGACGTTCATGGATGCAGTGGTTCCATCGACGCACCCTACTGCCCGGCCCGCCACAAGCTCCCTACGGTCTCGATCATGACGACTCAGACCTCGCTCACCGTCCACCAGACCGCCCGCCCCGAGGGCTTCCCGGCCTCCCACCAGTTCAGGTTCGTCGAATCGCCCGTACCGGCGGCCGCGCCCGGTACGGCACTTGTGGAGAACCTCCACTGGTCCGTCGACCCCTACCACCGCGAGATGATGGACGGCGACTTCGCGCTGAACGCACCGCTGGAGGGCCGCACGATCGGCCGGGTCGTCGAATCCCGTGACCCGGGACTGAGCGAAGGCGACCTCGTCCTCCACCGCAGCGGATGGCGCACCCACGCCCTGGTGACGCTCGGCACGGCCGGAACACGCAAGCTCCGGCGGTATGACGGCGTCCCGCTCTCCGCACACCTGAGCATCCTCGGCGGCACGGGCCTGACCGCCTATGTGGCGCTCACCCGCACGCTGCGGCTGGAACCGGGGGAGGACCTGTTCGTCTCGGCGGCCGCAGGCGGGGTGGGGACGGCGGCCGGCCGGATCGCCCGGCTCATGGGCGCCGGCCGGCTCGTGGGCAGCGCCGGCTCCGCCGCCAAGGTCGCGCACCTCACTGGACGGCTGGGCTTCGACGCCGCCTTCGACTACCACGACGGCCCGGTCGGCGAACTGCTCCGGAAGGCCGCGCCGGACGGGATCGACGCTTACGTGGACAACGTCGGCGGAGACCATCTGGAGGGCGCCATCGAGGCCCTGCGCGATCACGGGCGGATCGCCTGGGTCGGGGCGGTCGCCCAGTACCACCACGCGCGGCCGCCGGCAGCGCCGCGCAATCTCTTCGACATCGTCGGCAAGAGCCTGCGCCTGGAGGGCCTACTCGTCCGCGACCACGCCCACTTGCAGGAGGAGTTCGAAGACTTTCTGGTGCCGCATCTACGCAGCGGCCGGATCACGCCGGACCAGACAGTGGTCATGGGGTTCGAGAACATCGTGGAGGCGTTCCTCGGCATGCTGAGGGGCGAGAACACCGGGAAGATGCTCGTGACCCGGCCCGAAAAGTGAACCGGTGGGGCGAACCGGACGGGGGGCCCTCCGGGAGCGCGAGGGCCGGCAACAGGACTTGCGGTGTCGCGGGGCGGCGGGACCCTGGAAGAGACCGGCGGTGACCGGCCCGGACGCACGCCGTGCGGCCGCCGGCGGAGCGGCACCGGAAAGGACGACGTCATGAAGGCACTGGTGTTCCAAGGCCCGGGACAGACGTCCTGGCAGGACGTTCCGGACCCCGATCTCAAGGACGCCGCCGACGCGGTCATTCGCGTCGACGCCGTCACCATCTGCGGCACGGACCTGCACATCATCAAGGGGGACGTCCCCGAAGTGGCACCCGGCAGGGTCCTGGGCCACGAAGCCGTCGGTGAGGTGGTGGAGGTCGGCAGCGAGGTGCGTACGGTCCGTCCCGGTGACCGGGTGCTGGTCTCCTGCATCGCGGCGTGCGGCCGCTGCGTCTTCTGCCGGGAGAACCGCTACGGACAGTGCCGTGGGGGCGGCGGCTGGGTGCTCGGGCATCTGATCGACGGTACCCAGGCCGAGTATGTCCGTGTGCCCTTCGCCGACCTGTCGGTGCACCCGCTTCCCGGGGCTGTTGACAGCGAGGACGCCGTGCTGCTGGCCGACATCTTCCCCACCGGGTACGAAGTGGGCGTGCTCAACGGGCGGGTGCGGCCCGGCGACACCGTCGTCGTGGTCGGCGCCGGGCCGATCGGGCTCGCCACCATCGCCACCGCCCAGCTCTACAGCCCGGGACGGATCATCGCCGTCGACCTGGCGGAATCCCGGCTCCAGGCGGCACGGGACATGGGCGCCGACGCCACCGTCGGTGCCGACGAAGGCCCCGAGGCACTGGTCGAGGACCTGACGGAAGGACTCGGAGCCGATGTCGTCGTCGAGGCGGTCGGCGTGCCCGAGGCGTTCGAGCAGTGCACCCGGATGGTGCGCCCCGGAGGCCATGTCGCCAACGTCGGCGTGCACGGCAGGCCCGCGGCGCTCCATCTCGAGAAGCTGTGGATCAAGGACGTGACGATCACGACCGGACTCGTCGACACGCACTCCACGCCGATGCTGCTGAGGATGATGGCGGCCGGGCGGCTCCCGGCGGCGTCGGCGATGGTCACGCACCGCTTCGAACTGGGGCAGATGGAGGAGGCGTACGACGTCTTCGCCCGCGCCACGGACACCGGGGCCCTCAAGGTCGTGCTCGGCGGCCCGCGGCACGACGAGGTCAGTGTGCCCGCCTAGGGCTTCTCGTCCCGATCAGGCAGGATCCCAACGAGAGAGCCCCGGCTGGAATTCACGGCGCCGCGCGGCGGTCGCCGGAGCTTGCCGTGGTGCCGGGCCGGGGCCGGCCCGTCGTCGTGGTGAGACCGTCCCAGGGGCGCCGGCGTCCGCCGCTCACCGCGGCGACACCGGTCTCGTCGTAGCGGGACGTCGCCAGTGACCAGGTCAGGTTGCCCGCCATCACATGGCGCATGCCGTCCACGTAATGGCTGACGTGTTCGCGTGTCACGGCGGGCACGCCCTGCTCGGCGAGCGTCGCGGGGAGGGAGGCGGCGAGCCGGGCGAAGCGGGCCGTCCGGGCGTTGGCGAGCGCGGTGATGTGCTGGACCGACTCCTCCAGCGTGCAGCCCTTGTGCTCCCGCTCTATGACCACGCTGTTGTTGATGTCTCCGGCCGCCAACTCCTTGACGAGCGAGACGATGTCGTTGACGAAGATCACCACATCGCCGGTGATCTCGCGCATCTCCCGCAACGGGAAGGACCGGTGCAGGTCCTCGGGCAGGGCATAACCCCCGCACCGCTCGGTGAAGTCGAGGCACGGCTGCACCCCTATGGAGTGCCGCCGCACTTCCAGGAACCGTTCGAGCGAGGGCAGGCGGTCGGCATTGCGATGGTGTGCCTCCCCCACATGCGCGGCGAGGTACGCCTGCCAGTGGTCACGGAAACGGAGCAGCCACTCCTTCGGAGCGTCTGCGGTGGACCGCCGCCAGATGTCCCGGAAACCCCGCACCAGTGGTGTGTCCCGGTCGTCGGACGCCTGCGGCGCGCCGTCCGTCGTCATGGTCGCGACGAGGGCGTCCACCACGCCGCGGATCTCGTGGGGCCGGGTGCCCAGCCCTCCGTCGAACTGGTCGTCGAAGATGAAGAACCAGGCGTTGAAGTCCGCGGCCAGCTCGAGGTCGGCGGCCGTGGCGTCGGGGTAGAAGTACGCCATCAGCCGCTCCAGCCGCAGCGCGTCGTACTCCGCCGCCGCGACGTCGCCCGCGAGCAGACCCGTTTCCTGCACCCACTGGAGCGTGTGCTGCCGGGCGCGTTCCGCGTAAGGGCTCAGCCGCGCCGGGAAAGGGATCCTGATGGCCGCGGTGCGCCGAGTGGGGTCCGAGGGGCGCGCGGGGCCCGGGAGCCGGTGGCCGGAAACCGTCTCGTGTGCCATATGCCCCCCTGGGGTGTCGCGGCGCTCCGGACCGGTACGTGGTGCGTGTCCGACGCGTCCGAGTGCCGTTCCGAGACTAGGCGTTGTGCAGGTGGAAGGACCGTGGTCGGCGGTGGGGACGGGGTGCGCGCCCCGCGCACACTGCCACTTGTGCGCCCCCTGAACGCGCCCCCTCTTTCAGTGAGGGATGAGAGTACCTGGATCCGGCCATGCTGTACCGCGTTCACATCATCCCGAGAGAAATAGCCGTGCGGAGGACCACATATCGTGCTCGCCTGCGTACGCTTTGCGCACTCGGTAGTTGGGATCCCGGGACGAGGCCCGGAAACAGGGACGACACGCGTCGAGGGAACGGACATGGCTTACATGGGAGACCGCCCGGGGCGGCCGCAGCGGCTGCTGCTGGAGCGCGAGACGGAAACAGCGGCGCTGGAGGGCCTGTTGGCCGAGCTGAGCGGCCCCTCCCAGGGACTGACGGCGGCCGGCACCGGCGGCCTGCTGGTGTTCGCCGGGCCGGCCGGGCTCGGTAAGACCACCCTCCTCAACGAGGTGCGCAGAAGGGCCCTCGCCCGCGGCTGCACGGTGCTCTCCGCACGGGGCGGAGAGCAGGAGCAGGGCGTCGCGTTCCATGTCGTACGCCACCTCGTGCAGCCGGTGCTCGCGGCCGGCAGCGAGGACGAGCACCGCAGGACACTGGGGAGTTGGTACGACATCGTCGCTCCCGCGGTGGGGCTGGTGGCGGGAGCCGGCAACAGCTCTCCCGATCCGCAGGGAGTGCGGGACGGTCTGGACTGGGTCGCCACGCGGTTCGCCGTCCAGCACGCGCCGCTGGTGGTCATGCTCGACGACGCCCACTGGGCGGACGCCGAGTCGCTGACCTGGCTGACGGGCTTCGCGCCGCGGGTCACCGAGCTGCCGATGCTCCTCGTCGTCGCCTACCGCCCCGACGAACTCCCCGTCGACGCACTGGCGTTCGGCAAGCTGGCCGAACGGCACGGGTCGCGCCCCTTCGACCTCGCGCCGCTCACGCCAGGCGCGATCAGCCGCATCGTCAGGGACGCCCTCGGGGAGGACGCCGACGACGCGTTCTGCCGGGAGACCTGGGCGGTCACCGGAGGGAACCCGTTCGAGGCGGTCGAGCTCGCCGCCAGGGTCGCCGACCGCGGGCTCAAGCCCCAGGTCGCCCACCTGCCCGAACTGCGGGAACTGGCCTCGGCGGTGAAGGGCGGCGGCCTCGTCGAGCGACTGGAGCGACTCGGCACCTCCGCCGTCCGGTTCGCCTGGGGCGCCGCCGTGCTGGGCGCGGAGGCGTCCCGCAGCCGGGCCGCGAGCGTCGGTGGACTGGGTGACGCCGAATCCGCCGACGCCGTCGCGAAACTGCGCGAGGCCCGCATCCTCGCCGACCCCGCCCGCGACGGGAACGACGAGGAGTCCGACCGCCTCGAGTTCTTCCACCCCCTCGTCGCCACAGCCGTCTACCGGGCGATACCGGCGGCATTCCGCGTCGCCATGCACGGGCAGGCCGCCGCGGTCATCTCCCATGCGGGTCTTGGCGCCACCGCCGCAGCCCGGCACCTGCTCGAAACGCATCCCGAGAGCGACCCGTGGGTGGTGCAGCAGCTGTCGGAAGCCGCCGGCGACTACCTCCGTGCAGGCGCTCCCGACGCCGCCCGGCGCTGCCTCAGCCGGGCGCTGCGCGAACCACCGGCCATGGAGGACCGCGCCCAGGTCCTGTTCGACCTCGGCTGCTCCGCGCTGCTGACGGAACCCGCGATCACGGTCAACCACCTGCGGGCCGCACTGGACGAACCCGTCCTCGACCCTGCCCTGCGGGAGGCGATCGTCTACCGGCTGGCGCAGGCTCTCGGCCACTCCGACCGGATGGCGGAGGCCGCCCGGACGGTCGCCGAGGGGGCCCGCTGGGCCACAGACGCCAAGACCCGGCTGCACATGCAGGCGGAGCAGTTCATGTGGAACGCCTTCCGGGCCGACGAGCAGGACTCGCCCGCCCGTTCACGCAGGCTCGCCCGGCTCGCCGACCACCTCACCGGCGACGGCACCGCGGAGCGCTACATCATGGGCCTGCGGGCCTGGGACGCGATGGTGCGCGGCGAGCCGGCCGCGACGGCGCTCGAGTGGGCGGAGAAGGCCCTCGGCGACGGACTGCCGTGGACGGACGAGCAGTGGGGCTTCGAGGTTCCGGTCCTGGTGGCCCTCACCTTCATGTACTGCGACCAGCCAGGACGGGCGGAGGAACTGTTCCAGAAGGGCATCGCGGAGTGCCAGGACAGAGGCTGGCGCGGCGCGCACCTGTCATTCGGCTACACGCTCCTGGGTTACATCCGCTACCGCCGTGGACGCCTCGACTCCGCGGAGACGCTGGTCCGCGACGGTCTGCGGATCGCGGACAGGGTCGGACACCGGGTGCCGGCGCAGTACTTCGCCATCGGCATCCTCATCGAGATCCTCCTCGCCCGCGGCCGCACCGAGGAGGCAGAGGAGCTCGCCACCACCTACCACTACGGCGACATCGTGCCCAGCGCGGTGGTGTACCCCGACGCCCAGACCGTTCA
This sequence comes from Streptomyces sp. WAC00040, assembly GCF_056835925.1. Lineage (NCBI taxonomy): Bacteria > Bacillati > Actinomycetota > Actinomycetes > Kitasatosporales > Streptomycetaceae > Streptomyces > Streptomyces sp. WAC00040. Next base: position 195,232 of record NZ_JAKQZE010000003.1, on the reverse strand, counting down.
CAGCGAGCTGTTGCTCGCCCTCGGCAGGCGCCGCGAGGCCGAACAGCAGCTCGTCCGGGTCGGCGAGCGCCTCGAGCCCCGCGGCATGCGCAACCCGGCATGGTGCCCCTGGCAGCTCCACCTGGCCCGGACCAAGGCCGGAACCGACCCCGAGCAGGCCCGGGAACTCGCGGCCGAAGGCGTCCGCAGGGCGCGGCGGTTCGGCACCCGGTCCGCCGTCGGACAGGCGCTGCACGCGATGGCGGTGGTGACGCCCGGCCCCGAGCGGGTCGCGGTCCTCGCCGAGGCCGTCTCGCACCTCGAGCGCTCTCCGTCCGGCCATGACCTGGCGAGCGCGCTGATCGACCACGGAGTGGCACTGCGCCGCAGCGGGCTCCCGCAGGACGCGGCCGAGCAGCTGCACCGGGGGCTGGAGGGGGCCGTGCAGTGCGGGGCCGACGCGCTGGTGGCGCGGGCCCGCGAGGAGCTGGACGCGACGGGGATGTGGCCGCTCCAGCCGCGCACCGCGGCAGCCGACTCACTCACGGTGCAGGAGCGCACCGTGGCCGAATGGGTCGCCCGCGGCTGGTCCAACGCCCGCATCGCGGAGGCGCTGGGCACCGCGAACCCGGTGGTGACCCGGATGCTGTCCGACATATATCTGAAGGCCGGCTGCGATCAGGCGGGACTCCCACGGCTGCTCGCGGGACCTGACTCCGACGCGCACACAGGTTCCGGCCTCCCGGGCGGCCCCATGGGGTCATGACCCAGCGGTGTCGTGACGGGTCACGGCTTCGGCGGCTGCTCCAGGACCAGGCGGATCTCCGTGACCTCGTAGCCGGCGCGGTCGAACGCGGCGGCCATCGGCAGATTCACGGTGTCCGTGGTGGCCGTGATCCGCGCCGCGCCGGCTGCCGCCTGGAAACGGGTGATGTGGGCCAGGACCTCGTCGATCAGCCCGCGGCCGCGGAACTCCGGGACCACGCCCAGGTATCCGACGTTCCGGTTGTCGCCGCCGGTGCTGGACGGTATGGCAAGGCCCGCGAGCGTGCCGTCGGCCGTGTACGCGAGCCGCCACCAGTCCCGTTCGCCGGGCGCGTCGAGATAGAACTGCATGTCCTCCCGGGCCTGGACATCTGCGTCCTTGACGGCCAGTTCACGCCCGGTCCGGACGTCGAGGCTGCCCTGGGCGAGACGGCGGAACGCGTCGAGGAACGCGGCGTCGTCACCCGGTGCGAAAGTCAGCCTGGTGCCGGCCGCGGGCAACCCCGCCTGCGGCGTCCACTCGTAACGCAGTCTCTCGACCTCCTCGATCAGCCCGGCGCGTCGGGCCGCGAGGCGCCGCCACTCGACCGCGGACGCCGTGCCGGCGTCGCCGCGCCAGCCCCGGGGAAGCGCGAGGTTGTAGAGCGGATCCCGCTCGGCACCACGCTCCCGGAACGCGCGGTGGCCGGCCTCGAGGAGCGCCACGGCCACCGCCGCGCGGTCCGGGACGCCCTCGCGGACATGGAGGCAGTCCAGAGCCACCGGAAGCTCCCCGTCCGTGCGGCCCCACCACAGGGCCCGACCGAGCAACTCGCCGTGGGAGTCCTCGGCCGTCCACGTCCATTCGGGCCGGTACTGCCGTGTCTCCCAGTCCGCGCGGAAGCGGTCCGCGCTGATCCAGTCGAGCGGCGGCTCTGCGAGGAACGTGGCGACGCGTTCCGATTCTGCGGCGGTGATGGAGCGGACGAGCACAAGGCCTCCGGGGGCATCGGGTGCGTCACGGTGTGCGGCGCCCCGCGATGATCACACAGGCGGCCGTCGGTACACAGCGCTTTTCGTAACGCCCGGGCCGCGGCCGGCGTCACCGGCTCCCTCGCGTCCGCCGGCGTTCGCCGCGTTCGCCACTGCCGGGCCTGGGTAGGGGGAGGGCGTGAGTTATGTGAACCCTGGCGGGGAGTATGCGCGTGACAGCCGGTACATCACCACCCGCGTCACCGCGGACGGACGCGACGGCTTCCCCGTGGAACCCGACCGCTACCGCTTGGTCGTCAGCCGGGCCTGCCCTTGGGCCGGCCGGGCGGTGATCGTACGGCGGCTGCTCGGGCTCGAGGGCGTGCTGTCGATGGGCATAGCCGGGCCCACGCACGACGAGCGCAGCTGGACCTTTGATCTCGACCCGGACGGCCGTGACCCGGTGCTCGGCTTCGAACGGCTCCAGGAGGCGTTCCTGGCCCGCGATCCCGGCTACGACCGGGGCATCACGGTGCCGGCCCTCGTCGACGTGCCGACCGGCAAGGTCGTGACCAACGACTTCCGGCAGATCACGATCGACATGTCACTGGAATGGAAGGCCCACCACCGCGACGGGGCACCGGAGCTCTACCCTCCCGAGCTGCGGCCGGAGATCGACGCGGTGAACGAGGTGGTCTACAAGGACGTGAACAACGGCGTCTACCGGGCGGGCTTCGCCGGCTCGCAGGAGTCGTACGCCGAGGCGTACGAGCGCCTCTTCGCCCGGCTCGACCTGCTCTCGGAGCGGCTCGAAGGGTCCCGCTACCTCGTCGGCGACACGATCACCGAGTCGGACGTACGGCTGTTCACCACGCTGGTGCGCTTCGACGCCGTCTACCACGGCCACTTCAAGTGCAACCGGCAGAAGCTGTCCGAGATGCCGGTGCTCTGGGCGTACGCGCGTGACCTGTTCCAGACGCCCGGCTTCGGTGACACGGTCGACTTCGACCACATCAAGCGGCACTACTACCTGGTGCACAGCGACATCAACCCGACCGGGATCGTGCCCGTCGGCCCGGATCTGTCGGGCTGGCTCGAGCCGCACGACCGTGCGGCGCTCGGCGGGCGGCCGTTCGGCGACGGAACGCCGCCGGGGCCGGTCGCACCGGGGGAGGAAGTGCCGGCCGTTCCGGGAAGGTCGTAGGCCCGATGAAGGACAAGCTGTGCGCCGTGAGGATTTCCGCAGCCGCGTTCTGTGGCCGGGCGGTCACTCATGGGGTAGTTTCAGGTACAGCAGTCGTGGTTCCGAAGTCTCGTGCGCTCACGGGGAGTTCCCGTGGGCGCATTTGCTGTTCAGCAGTCCGAGGACCAGGGCGATCACCTCACCCAGAGGGCATCGGACAGCCGGTGCCCCGCGTCCGAAATTGGAGAGCAGCATGGCTTCAGGCACCGTGAAGTGGTTCAACGCGGAAAAGGGCTTCGGCTTCATCGCCCAGGACGGCGGCGGCCCCGACGTCTTCGTCCACTACTCCGCGATCAACGCCTCCGGCTTCCGTTCTCTCGAGGAGAACCAGCAGGTGGAGTTCGACATCACCCAGGGCCCGAAGGGCCCGCAGGCCGAGAACGTCCGTCCGGTCTGACCTGACGGCACTCGCGGACAAGCGCCCCCGGCACCATGTGCCGGGGGCGTCGTCGTGCCCGGACACGCCCTACCCGGGTGCCGCGCGGGTGCCGGGCCCGGTGCGGGTGTATCCAGGAGGCATGGGTCAGCGGCCGCCGCGCGGGATTCACACCCGGCCATGGGAGACGGGCCACACGCTGCTGGCCGTTGTCCTCGCGCTGATCGTGACGGTCACGGTGGTGGACATCCTCGCGCCCCCCGAGGTCCACCTGGGCCCCTTCCTGGCAGCCGCCCCCGCCGTCACGGCCTCGTTCGCCGGCCCGCGGATCACCGCCGGCATCGGCGCGGTCGCCGTCCTGGCCCAAGCCGTGGTCGCGATCGTCCGCACCAGCCTCATCGACCTGAACCACAGTTTCCAGCTCATCGCACTGATACTGATCTCGGTGTTCGTCACCTTCTTCGCCCACCTGCGGGAACGGCACGAGAAGGAGCTGGTCCAGCTGCGGTCCGTGGCAGAGGCCGCGCAGCAGGTCGTGCTGAGACCGCTGCCGCACCGGATCGGCCCCCTGCGCATCGCCTCCGTCTACCTGGCCGCCGAGGCTGAGGCGCAGATCGGCGGCGACCTGTACGCGGCCGCGCGCACCGCCGTCGGGACCCGGCTCCTCATCGGTGACGTCCGTGGCAAGGGCCTGGAGGCCGTCGGGGACGCCGCCCTCCTTCTCGGCGCCTTCCGGGGTGCCGCCCACCGGCAGGCCGACCTTCCCTCGCTGGTCGCCTATCTGGAGGGAACCGTCTCCTCCGACCTAGACGACCCGGGTGCGGCCGGGCCCGGCGGCACGCCCACCGAGGCGTTCATCACCGCGGCCGTGCTCGACGTCCCCGACGACGTGCCGTCCCTCGACCTGGTCAATTGCGGTCACCCACCGCCCCTGCTGCTGCGCGACGGCGAGGTCGTCGCTCTGGAGGTCCGCCATTCGGTCCCGCCGCTCGGGCTGACCGAGTTCGTGGGGCCGGCCTTTACCGCCGAGACCTTCGCCTTCGAGCCCGGCGACACCCTCCTGCTGTACACGGACGGTGTGATCGAGGCCCGCGACGGGGCCGGTACCTTCTTCCCGCTCATGGACCGTCTCGCCGACTGCGCGGGCCGGAACCCGCACGACCTCCTCAGCCGCCTCCGCCAGGATCTGCTCGACCACGCGGCCGGTGGGAGCCTGGGCGACGACGCCGCGATGGTGGCCGTCTCGCGTGCCGCGACGACCCGAGAGATCTGAGCCGCCGGCCCAAGAGATCTGATGAGGAGTGGGCGGCCGGTGGCCCGCGGCGGACCGCTCTCCCGGGACCCGAAGAGCCGGGCAACGACCGGAGATCGTCGACAGGCCTGCCCCTTCGCACGTCGGTCGGACCGCCGTAACCCCGGGTACCGCCGTAACCCCGGGTACACCGTCGTCCGGGCCGATTCCGCCGGCGTGGGAAGCTCGTGACCCGGGGGCGAAGACCCGAACGGCACGGTCCTCGTGGCAAGCCGCGGGCGTTCGTCCTCGCACGTCCGAGTACGGCAACGCGGAGGCACCGACCGATGTCCGAGAACCCCGTCGATCCCGTGACCGTCCACGAGACGCCGCCCTCCCGCGTCCTGGTGGGTCCGGGCGCACGCCACCGCATTCCCGGAGAGATCGAACGGCTCGGTGCCCGGCGGGTGCTGCTGGTCGCGACCGGGTCGGCCCGGACGGCGGCCGACGAACTCGCCGGGGCACTCGGCCCCCGGTCGGCGGCACGCTTCGACGGAGCCGTCGTGCACACCCCGGTCGCCGTGACCGACAAGGCGATGGAGGTCGTGGGCAGGACGTCGGCGGACGTCGTGGTGGCCATCGGCGGCGGCTCGGCCGTCGGGCTCGCCAAAGCGCTGTCCGCGCGGACGGGGATGCCGCAGGTCGCCGTCCCGACCACGTACGCCGGCTCGGAGGTGACGCCCGTCCTCGGCGAGACGGAGAACGGAGTGAAGACGACGCGACGTGACCCGGCCATCACCCCCGGGACGGTCGTCTACGATCCGGAGCTGACGCTGACGATGCCCGCGGGACTCACACTGACCAGTTCCATGAACGCCCTGGCCCACGCGGTCGAGGCGCTCTGGGCACCGGACGCGACCGCCCTGAGCGACGCCCTCGCGACGGAGGCGGCCGACGGCATCCTGACCGTGCTCCCGCACGTCCTCGCCGACCTGACGTCACTTCGGGACCGCCAACGGCTCCAGGAGTCGGCCTGGCTCGCCGGCCTGTGCCTGGCCCGGACCCGGACGGGGCTGCACCACCAGCTCGCGCACGTCCTCGGCGGGATGTTCGACCTGCCGCACGCGGAGCTCCACGCCATGCTGCTGGCGCACGTCATGGCGTTCAATCTACCGTCGGCGCCGAAGGCCGCCGCCCGCTTGGAGCGGATCACCGGCGGCGACCCGGTCGAGGTCGTCGGCCGTCTTGCTGCAGGCCACGACGGCCCCACCACGCTCCGGGCCCTGGGAGTTCCGCGCGACGCCCTGGGCGCGGTGGCGGAGCGGGTCGCGGACCGGCCGTATCCGAATCCGCGGCCGCCGGAGACCGAGGCCGTGACCCGGCTCCTGCACGGCGCCTGGTAGCACAGTGTCCTCACCCCCTGCCGCCTCGCAGGGGGTGAGGACACAGCTTCTTCGGCAGCCTGGCTCAGACCGCCGGGGCCGGGTAGGTCGGGTACTCCACGCCGGAGACGTGCTGGACGACGCGGATGACCTGGCACGAGTAGCCGAACTCGTTGTCGTACCACAGGTACAGGATCGCGTTGTCGCCGTCGACCTTGGTGGCGCCGGCGTCGACGATCGAGGCGTGACGCGAGCCCACGAAGTCCATGGAGACCGCGTCGGGAGCCGTGGTGAAGTCGATCTGGCGCTTCAGCGGCGAGTGCAGCGAGACGTCGCGCAGGTAGTCGAGGACCTCGTCGCGGGTGGTCTCGCGGCCCAGGCGCAGACTCAGGATGGCGATCGAGACATCGGGCACGGGCACGCGGATCGAGCTGCCGGTGATCGGCGCCTTCAGGTCGGGCAGTGCCTTGGCGACGGCGGAGGCTGCGCCGGTCTCGGTGATGACCATGTTGAGCGGCGCGGAGCGGCCGCGGCGGTCGGCCTTGTGGTAGTTGTCCAGCAGGTTCTGGTCGTTGGTGAACGAGTGGACGGTCTCCACGTGGCCGCGCAGGACGCCGTACTCGTCCGCCATCGCCTTCAGCGGCGGGACGATCGCGTTGGTGGTGCAGGACGCGCAGGACAGGATCTGCTCGTCCGGCTTGATCGTGTCGTGGTTGACGCCGTGCACGATGTTGGGGACGTCGCCCTTGCCCGGAGCGGTCAGGACGACCTTGTCGATGCCGGGCCGCAGGTGCTTCGACAGGCCCTCGCGGTCGCGCCACTTGCCCGTGTTGTCGATCAGGATGGCGTTGTCGATGCCATGCGCCGTGTAGTCGACCTCGGACGGGTCGTCGGCGTAGATGACCTTGATCTCGTTGCCGTTCGCGACGATCGTGCTGTTCGCCTCGTCGACGGTGATCGTGCCCTGGAACTGGCCGTGGATCGAGTCGCGGCGCAGGAGCGAGGCGCGCTTCACGAGGTCCTGCTCACCGCCGCCGCGCACCACGATCGCGCGCAGCCGCAGGCCGTTGCCGGAGCCGGACTTCTCGATGAGGAGGCGTGCGACGAGGCGGCCGATGCGGCCGAACCCGTACAGGACGACGTCACGGCCCTCGCCGCGCTCGATCTTGTTGGCGCCGGTGGCGCCCGCCACGGCCTCGGCCGTGAAGCCCTCGACGGTCAGTCCGCGGTCGTCGGCCTTGTACGCCTCCGCGAGCAGGGCGAGGTCGATCTGGGAGGGGCCGAGGTCGAGCGTCGTAAGGGCCTGCAGGAACGGCATCGTGTCGGTGACGGAGAGTTCCTCACCGGCGATCTGCCGGGCGAACCGGTGGGTCTTGAGGATGCTGACCACCGACTTGTTCACCAGGGAGCGGCTGTGGAGCAGGACGGTGACGTCCCGCTCCCGGTGCAGCTTCCCGATGATCGGGATCATCGACTCCGCGATCTCCTCGCGGGTCTTCCAGTTGGTGAACGCGTCTTCGTTGACAGTCACAGGTTTATCTTTCGAGCTAGGTGGCGCTCATATGCTAACCCCCCGTCCTTTCGATCTTGACAGGGGGCCACCCGGGCGCGATCACGCTGCCGCGGCCTTCTCCGCGCGCCACGCCAGCACGAGCGTCGCGGCGACGAGAGCGGAGGTGACGATGCCTGTCACCAGGACCGGGGCGGGTGTGAAGACGGAGGCCAGGACCGCGAGCACGGCCGCCGGGTGGACCAGGTCCGTCCGGCTGCGGAGCTCGGCGGCCCGGTGGTGCAGCAGCCACACCATGGTGAGGAAGACGGCGACCGGGACGGTGTACGCCAGGGCGGCACCACGGTCGGTGAGGTGGCTGTGGCCGGTGGCATGGGCGACGTTCACGGCGAGGCCGGCGCCGACGGCGGCCGCGGAGGCGAAGACCGCGTAGTGGCCGTAGCCCCAAAGCAGCGCGGTCCTGAGGGCGGTCAGCCGGCGCGGCGCGTTCTGCATGAAGTAGAGCCACCACAGGGCGAAAACCGTCAGCACCCCGCCGACGACGATGGTCGCGATGTCGCCGAGGGCCGCGTCGGTGTCAAGGGCCGTGCGGACGGCGGTGGTGGAGGCCGTGATGGTCTCGCCGAGGACGATGATGGTGAACAGTCCGTACCGCTCGGCGATGTGGTGGGGGTGCCAGGTGGTGGTGACCGCGCTCTCGGCCCAGACAGGGACGGCGAGTTCGGCCGCCACCAGGACCAGGAAGGTGGCCAGCCTGCCGTCGTCGGGGAGAGCCAGCCGGGCCACCCAGCCGACCTGCACCACCAGGACGCCGACCGCGTAGCGCAGGCAGCTGCGCCGCCGTTCGGGATCGGAGTACGCGGCGCGCAGCCACTGGGTGACCATCGCGAGCCGCATGATGACGTAACCCCAGGTGATGACGGTGAAGTCGTCGTGCTCGAGGGCTTCCGCGACTCCGGCGGCCAGGACGAGCGCGCCGGTGATCTGAACGAAGGTCAGGAGCCGGTAAGGGATGTCGTCCGTGTCGTAGGCGGAGGCGAACCAGGTGAAATTCATCCAGGCCCACCAGATCGCGAAGAACACCAACGCGTATCCGAGGACGCCGTGGCCCACGTGCCCTTCGGCGAGCTCGTGCTCGAAGGCCGCGGACGCCTGGGCGACGGCCACGACGAAACACAGGTCGAAGAACAGCTCCAGCGCGGTGGCGGTGCGATGGCTCTCGCTCGCCAGGCGGGCGACCATCGGCCGGTGCCATGCACCGGCGGTGGAGTGTGAGTGGCTCATGGGGAACGTTCTCAGCCGTGAGGGGGCGGGATGAAGCGGTGTCCAGTGAGTACCACACGGGTGGCGGACAGATGGTGGGCCGCGCCGCGGCCCGCCACCTCTCGGCGGAGGGCTTCCCCTCGGTGAGTCCCAGTTCAAGACCGGCGTCGCGTGGTGTGCGACCGGGTCCTCGATCCCGGCGGCGCGGCGGGCGGCCCGTTCTGGCGCTCGGACGCCCGCGGAGGACTGCTCCTTCGCAGCCGCCCGGAAGAGCCGGCATCGCGCCCGCGGCCTCACGGACCGGCAGCGACGTGACGAGCGTCCTGCCCTCCAGGTTGCCGACGACGACGTGCCACTGGTTGCGCGGCCCGTTGGCGTTGATGTGGTCCGCGGTGGCGGACGTCTACAGCGTCTTGGCTCGGGCTCCCGGTCGGTTCATCTCGGCACGGAAGGTCTCCTCGGTCCACGGCGTGCCGTCGGCGGTGCCGCACATCCGCTACCGCGGGTACTCGGCGCCTCCTGCGCGGTCGGGGCAGGTTCCGCGACCGGAACGTCGTGCGCGCGAGGCCGGTGGACGCGATTCGGCCAGTCTCGCCGCGGCTGCCTGAAGCAGCGCCACCGCGACGGCCCGGACCAAGCGGGTGGGCCGCCGCGCTGCGCAGCGCTTCGAAGTTTCGGGCGCTCACCGCTCCTGGCGGCCGGTGAGCTCGTAGCCCGCCTCGTCGACGGCCGCTGCGACGTCGTCGTACGCGAGCTGCTGCTCGCTCGCGACAGTCACCTCGCCGGATGTGAGGTCGACCTGAACGCTCTCCACTCCCGCGAGTGCTCGCACCTCCGCCGTCACGGCGCTGACGCAGTGGCCGCACGTCATGCCCTTGACCTCGTAGACATCTTCGACCATCACGGTGCTCCTTCCGGAACGGGGACGTCGTCAGGCTCAGTGTATACCCCCTGGAGGTATACGGGACGGCTGCCGGCGTGCGCAATGCCGCCCGACCACCCGGACCAGCACGACGGACCGTCGCCCGCGCCACGGCCACCGTGTTCCCGGTCGTGTGCACAGCGCTGACCACCGCGCCCCAGGGCACGGCCGCCGACGGAAAGGCCGGCGCTCCGGCGTCCGCCGGAGCCGGCGCGGCAGCGGCCGGATTCCCGCCCGCACGCGACTTCTTCGCCGCGGTCGACGTGGAACCCGCCGCCTCCATAGGCGCCCCCGCGATCGGTGACGAAGAGAACCGGCCTCGACCACGACTGCCCCACTGGTCTTCGCGCCGGACCTGCACCCGCGAGTCATGCTCCCGCCACGTGTCAGGCGCCGTCCCGCTTCCGTCCCGCGTGGCGATCAACGATATCGACGCGTGATGATGGAAGGGCCCGCGTGCCTCGAGCAGGGGAGAGGGTCCAGATGTGCCGATGGGTGGCCTATACGGGAACGCCGGTGCTCCTCGACTCGCTGCTCTACCGCCCCGCACACTCGCTGATCGATCAGAGCCTGCACTCCCGCATGGGGGTAGAGACGACCAACGGCGACGGGTTCGGCATCGGCTGGTACACGCCCGACGGCGGCACTCCGGCGGTGATCCGGGACACCGGACCCGCGTGGAACAACCGCAATCTGCGGGAGATCTCGGCGCACATCCGCTCCCACCTCTTCTTCGCCCACATCCGCGCCTCGACCGGCTCGGCCATCCAGCAGACGAACTGCCATCCGTTCCGGCACGGGCGGTGGCTGTGGATGCACAACGGCGCCATCGCCGACTTCCACCGGCTGCGCAGGGACCTCTGCATGGTCATCGACCCGTCGCTGTTCGCCGACATCGAGGGCTCGACGGATTCCGAGGTGATGTTCTTCCTGGCGCTCACCTTCGGCCTTGACCAGGACCCGCCGACGGCCGTCGCCCGCATGGCGGGCCATGTGGAGTCCCTGGGCCGCCGGCACGGCGTGGACTGCCCGCTCCAGATGACCGTCGCAGTGGCCGACGGGGAGCGGCTGTGGGCCTTCCGCTACTCCAGCGAGCACCGCTCACGCTCTCTGTACTACAGCGCAGAGGTCGAGACCCTGCGCGCGCTGCACCCCGACATGAAGTTCCTGAGAGGACTCTCCGAGGACACCCGTCTTGTCGTGTCGGAGCCGCTGAGCGGGCTGCCCGGGGTGTGGACCGAGTTCCCCGAGAGCAGCTACGGCGCGGTGGGCGCGGAGTCGGACTTCGTGCGGCCCTTCGTGCCGATGGAGGCCGACGGGGTGCTCACGCACAGCGCCGTGCGATGAGGCGGCGCGGTGCCCCGGTGGCCGGGGCGCGGTCTCGCCCGGCCACGGCGGCGCCGCCGCCGTGATCAGGGTGCCGGGTGCCCGGGGCTCAGATCGAGGACATCGCTCAGGCGCAGTACCGCGCCCCGGGGCAGCGGTTTTGCCGACGTGTCGACGGGGGTGAGGCAGAACCCCACATGGTCCCCCCAGTCGGCCCGCTCCTCGACCCGGCCGATGAACCAGGCGCAGGCGTCCGCCAGCACGGGAACGCCGTGCGCCCCGGGCTCCCACTGCGTCGGTTCGAACTTGTCGACGCGGTCGCCGCTCTCGCCGCCGAACAGCCGGGCCAGCCCGTGCTGTTCCCGGCCGAGCAGATGTACGCCCAGGTACGTGGCCCGGCGTGCCACGCGGTAGGTGTGGTTCACCTTGGACAGCCACACCACGAACCGCACCGGGTTCAGCGAGGACTGGGAGGCGAACCCGACCAGGCAGCCGGCCCGCCGCCCGTCAGCGGCCGCCGTGACGAGGTACACGGGAGGGTCCAGCAGGTCAGTGAATCCGTTGACGTCCACCATGGCGAAACCCTCCCGGACATTCCCGCAGGCCCCGTACCGGCGCGCCGTGCCGTGCGGCCGTTACCTCCCGGGTGCCCTGCGCACCGGCGCGCGACACGGGAGGCGGGGGAGGACACCGTGCTGTGCGGGACCGACGCCGTACGAGCCCCGGCTCCGGCCGGGCCCGTACGGCCACGCAGGCCGGGGACCGTCGAGCGGCGGGAAGCGGGCCGTTGGTGCTCGGGCAGCACGCAATCCCGCTTCCGGCGAAGCGAGTCGGCCCAGCGCTCATCGGCCCACGCGCCGGGCCCAGCTCCGGCACGGTGACCCGGCCGGCCGTGTCGGAGTCGACCAGCAGGGTGTTTTCGGCGCGGTGGTGGTCGTACGAGGCGTGCACGGACAAGTCCCCGGCCCGGCCGGCGCGTGGGTCAGGAACCGTCCGGCTGGCAGCGCGGACACCACACCGTGCCGCGCCCGCCGACGCGTTCACGGCTCAGCGGCCCGTCGCACCGCGGGCAGGTGGGGTCGCTGTCGTCACGGCGGCCCGTGAGCCAGGACTTGCGCGGCGGAACGCGCCCGGCACGCACCGATGAGCGCAGCGTGCGCCGCATCTCGGTGTGCAGCCGCCCGAGTTCGTCGTCGTCGAGCAGGTCCGCCCGGCGGGTGGGACGCAGGCCGGCGCGCCACAGGATCTCGTCGGCGAGCAGATTGCCCAGCCCCGCCAGCACGGACTGGTCGGTGAGGGCCGCCTTGACGCGGCCGCGCCGCCGGGAGAGCAGTTCCGCGAAAGCGGCCCTGTCCACCGACAGCGCGTCCGGCCCCTGGTCGTGCAGGATCCGCGCCACATCGGCGTCGGGGTCGTCGGCGAGCCACAGGCCCTGCAGTTTGCGCTGATCGCGGAAGCGCAGCTCCTCACCGTCCACGGTGAGGACGACCCGGTCGTGCGGATCCCGCGGGTCGCCCGGGCGGCAGCACACCAGTCGTCCGGTCATGCCGAAGTGCATCATCAGGGTGGGCCCGTCGGTGCGGGCCAGCAACCACTTCCCGTGCCGGGCCGGTTCGGCGAACCGGCGGCCCCGCAGCGCCCGGCGCAGCCGCGAGACGGTGACGCCGTGCAGCACACCGGCGTCGTGCACCTCCACCCGTTCGATCCGCTTGCCCCGCGCACAGGAGGCCAGGACCTCCCGGAACCCTTCCACATCAGGCAGTTCCGGCACGGCGTCCTCCGACCGTCTCGTCCGTCCGGAGCCGGTGCACCACGGTCAGCGCCCGCGCCCCGGGCCCTGGGCGCCCCCTCGAGAGCCGCGCAGCCCGCGGCACCGGCGAGCTCCTCGCGGCAGCCGGTTCCCCGAGCCGACAGGCCTCGTACCCTCCCGGTCCGGCGCCCACCGGCCGTCGGGTGACGGGGCCTGACCCTGACGTTCCGCGTGCGCCCGGACCTCGTAGTAGGACTCATGGGCGGTCACCCGGAACGCCTCGTCGTGCGAGGCCGACGCCTCGCGGACGGCCGTGCCGACGGACGTGGACCGCGATTCACGCGAAGAACCCCATGGTGGCGGCGAGGCAGGCGGCGAACGCCGGCAGCGGAGGCAGGTCACCCGTGCACCGAGCCCACGCCCGGGTGGAGGAGCCGACAGGCGCCCGCGGCGCGGCGGCTGCCGGAGCATCAGGAACCCGCCGGCGGACGGTGCCTGCGACGCAGCCGCAGGATGAGGACGGTGGCCACACCGGAAGCGCTTACGAAAGCACCCAGCCAGGCGTACGCGATGCCGGTGCCGGTCTCCTTTGAGACAGCGGCGGCCCGAGCGGGCGGCACGGCGGCCGGGGTGACGGGGCCGGGCCCGGCCGGTGGGGCCTTCTGTACGGCCGGCGGCTCCAGCGACCCGACGGGCTCGGCACGGCCCGCGGCGGCGAATCCCCAGTCGAGGAGCGAGCGCGCCTCCTCGTAGACAGTGTGACCACCGCCCGACTGAGGGTTCAGCACGGTCACCACCAGCGTGCGTCCGTCCCTGCGGGCGGCGGCGACCAGGGTGTTGCCGGCGTGGGAGGTGTAGCCGTTCTTGACGCCGATGATCCCCGGGTATCGCTCCACCCCGTCCGCGCCGGTCAGCAGCCGGTTGGTGTTCCTGATGCCGTACGTCCAGCTGTGGCTGCCGTCGTCGTAGGTGTCGCCGGGGAATGCGGCGTCGACGGTGGATGCGTACGAAGCGAACTGCTGGTCCGTCAGGCCGGCCCGCCCGAACACCGCCAGGTCGAAGGCGGAGGAGACCTGCCCGGGTTCGTCGTAGCCGTCGGGGGAGACCACCTGCGTGTCGTACGCGCCCAGCGCACGGGCCTTGGCCTGCATCTGCTCCGCCGTGGCCGTCCAGCCGCCGTTCATCTCGGCGAGGACGCGCACGGCGTCGTTCCCTGAGCTCAGGAAGACCCCACGCCACAGGTCGTCCTGCTTGTACGTGCGTCCGGCCGCGATGCCGACCAGGCTGCTTCCCTCACCCACTCCTTCGAGTTCCTCCTCGGTGACCGTGTGCGGCGGGGCGTCGGCCAGATTCGGGATCGCGGTGAGGGCGAAGAGGGTCTTGATGGTGCTGGCGGGCGGCAATGGGCGGTGCGCGTCGTGAGCGGCGAGCACGTCGCCGGTATCCGCGTCGGCCACCAGCCAGGAGAGGGCGGAGACGTCTTCGGGGAGGTCGGGGGCCCCGTTGAGAGGCCCGACGTGGGTGCCCGGCCGGTGCAGCGGGGACGCGTCGGCGGAGGCGGGTCGAGGCGTGGGTTCGGTCTGCGCGGCGGACACCGGCAGCAGGCCGAGTGCGCCGGCGGCGACGGCCGTCGCGCAGCAAAAGGCCAGCCGTGCAGTAAATCTGATGATCATTCGGTCAGCGTAGGAACGGGCAACCGGACGCGCAGTTCCGCTGAGCCGACCGGAGGAAGCACCCCGGCCATGGGCAGGCGCCTTGGCTGCAGCCCTGCACCCGGCCCCTGCTCACTCCCTCGGCGCACCGGCCGCTCCGCACGTAACCCCGAACGGCCAGGGCGACCTGGACAGCCCTGACAAGCCCGACGAGCGCGGCATGTCAGGCCCTGAGGTAGCGGAGGACGGCCGGCATGCGGCGGTGTCCCTCCTTTGAACGGGACGGTCCGAGCTGGGTGGAGATGCCGGCCGTGTGCTTCTCCACCGTCCGTCACAAGATGTGGAGGGTCGAGGCGATCACTGGACCGAACGGGGCCGTCAGTTCCTGAAGTCCGGCCGTGGCCGCCCGTTGTGACGCAGCCGGAGTCGACTCGGGGGCTGCGAGCGCAGCAACGGCCGGAGGTCCCGGCCCCGCTCCACCTCCCACGCTCGCGGCGTCGTCGTGCGGTGTCTGCCGCCACATGGACCGGCAGACGTTCCCGCTCATGTGGTCCGGCGTACACCGGGGTGAAGTACCGGACCTACCTCGCGGCGTCCATCCGCCGCCTGAGCGTCGCCGCGAAGTCCTCGGCGGCCGCCGACTGGGCGCGCAGCTTCTCGCAGCGAGCGGCGTCGCCGAGCCCCGCCCGCACCGGCTCGGCTCAGGCCGGGCGCTCGGGGACGGCCAGGCTGTCCGCAGGGGCGGGCCGGCGGGTGCGCCTGCGGTGGCGAATCAGGAGTGCCGCAAGGAGGAGAACTGCCACGAGGGCGGCGATCACAGCCGGGCCGGCGGTGTCCAGGGTGTCGGCAAGAGCGTGCTGGACGGTGGCTGCCGTGTCGATGATCGGGTCGGTCGCAGCGGGATCGCGCTGTGCGCGGATTTCGTACCAGCCGTAGTGGGCGACGTAGGCGCCAGCGAGGAGGAGCAGTGCGCCGCCGAGGCGCGGGGCGATGGCGCCGAGGCGGCGCAGGCGGCTGACGGCGGTGGTGCGGGTGAGCGCGACGGCCAGGGACGCAGCGCCGACGATCAGCCCCATCCCGGCCGCGTAGGCGGCGAAGAGGGCGATGCCCTCGCCGGTGGAGCCGCTGCGGAGGGCGGAGACGACGATGGCGAGGAAGGGGGCGATGGTGCAGCCGAGGGAGGCGGTGGCATACGCAGCGCCGAACAGCGCCATCGAGGGTAGGGAGCGGGTCACTTTCGGTGCGCGCCGGAGCTTCGGGGCCATGCTGGGCAGTTGCCGGCCCGCGAGCAGCCAGGCGCCGGCGGCGGCTATCAGCAGGCCGAAGGCGATGGTGAACCAGGGCAGGTGCTGCTGGACCTGCCCGGCGACGGGCTGGATGGCGAGGCCGAAGACGGCGAAGAGGGCGGCGAACCCGGCGGTCATGGCGGTGGTGGCGGTCAGGGCCCGGCCGACGGCGACGGTGCGGCCGGGGGTGTCGTCGCCGAGGACGAGCAGGGAGAGGTAGGCGGGGAGCAGGGCGAAGCCGCACGGGTTGACGGCGGCGAGCATCCCGGCGCCGAGGGCGAGGGCGAGGGGCAGGTCGGCCATGGCGGGTGCTGCTCAGCCGGTGAGTCCGGCGACCTTGTCGGCGAGTCCCCTGCCGCCGGGCAGGACGCCTTCGTAGACGGTCTTGCCGGACTTGTCGAGGATCACGTAGTGGCTCTGCTGGGTGACCTCGAACCGCTTCCACACCTCGCCGTTCTCGTCGGACAGGTGGGGGAAGGAGCCGGTGCCGGTGTCGGAGACGAAGTCGCGCATGGCGGCGCTCTTGTCGAGGCCGGCGACGCCGACGACGTTCACCTTGCCCGCGTTGTCGGCGGCGACCTTCGCGGTCTCGGCGGCCTGCCCCTTGCACGTGGGGCACCACGGTGCCCAGAACCACAAGACCGTGGGCCTGCCCACGAGCGTCTTCGCGTCGAACGGCTTGCCGTCCACGGTGGTCGCGGTGAAGTTCAGCACCTGCGGCACCTGCGCCTCCTCCGCCCCGCTGCCGTTGCCGTTCGAGGCGGCCGGCTGAGCGGGGGATGACGCCTCCGGCGTGGCCGCAGTTCCCGATCCGCTGTCGGATGTGGAGCCTTCGCCGGATCCGCATGCGGTGAGGGTGAGGAGGGCGGCGGCCAGCGTGGCCGGGAGGAGGGTGCGGGTGCGCAAGGAGTACTCCTGTGGGTAGAGGGTCGTGGCGAACGTAGTTGCCGGGAGCTCGGGCGGGCAGGGGCTCGCTTCTTACGGTTCGGTGACGTCAGCCCGCGGCGTCCTTGAGCCGCTCGGGGTCGAGGACGGTGATCCGCCCGCGAGCCAGGCGGAGCAGGCCGTGGTCGGCGTAGTCGCGCAGCACCTTCGTGCGGGTCTCGCGAGAGGTGCCGGCGAGGGCGGCGAGCTGCTCGTGGGTCAGGGCGATCTGCGGGTGACGTCCGACCCGGCCGCAGTGGTCCGGCCGGGGGGCTGGGCGCTGGTGAGGGTGGTCAGGGTGCCGGCGACGCGCTGGGCGACGGTCTTGAAGTCACTGTCGGACAGGCGCTGCTCGAGGTCGGACAGCCGCCTGCCCAAGATCGCGGTGATCCGGGCGGCGATCCGGGCGTCCGAGAGCAGGAACTCGTGTACGTCCGCGCGGCTCATGACGCATACGACGATGTCGTCGAGGGCTTCGGCGTAGTTGTCGTACATGTGCTGTCCGAGCAGGACCATCTCGCCGAAGATGGTGCCCGGGGAGATGATCGCGGTCATCCACAGCGCGCCGACGGTCCACCACACCGCGCCGTAGGCGAGGCCGAGGGCGACGGCGGGCGCGAGGCGCTGAGCGAACTGCCCCAGCACAACGCCGAAGGTGATGCCGGCGAAGGTCGCGACAGCCAGGTGGATCGGCCAGCCGGCGAAGGCGTTCGTGGAGCCCAGGAGCCCCGCGATCATGGTGATATGGCGGTGTCCATCATCGGCCTCGACATCGACATCCAGATGCCCATCCCGACGCCTCCGACGAGCCCGGCCGCGGCGCCCCACACCGCGTACACCTGGATCGCGGCTGTCTTCGGGGATGCCTGCACGGTGGTGGCCATGGTGATCGTCCTCCCGCTTGCGGTGACTTCCGTTCTCGTCGCTGACGCTAGGACGCAGGCACATGCAGGTATGTGAGGGCGCTTACGTACCCGGCGGTAGATCGCCGCGGCCGTCAGGGTGATGACTTCACGGCGGTCAGCAGGGCGTAGCCCAGTACGCCGTCGGTGACGGCGCAGCGGGCCGCTTCCAGAACGGCCGGGGCTGCGTCGAGGTCGACGCCGGCGTCGGCGAGGCGGTCCGAGGCAGTGATGCGCAGCAGGTCCAGGCGGGCCTGGATCTGGTCGATCATGCGGATCATCGCCTCGTCATGGCGTTCCGTGGTGAGGATGCGAAGCCCGGCCGCGGCGAGGAGCTCGGCGTAGTCGTCGAGCGGACGGGCGTCGGCGATGCAGGCGACGCGGGCGGTCAGTCCGCGCAATTCGGGCGGGAGGCGGTCGGTGTCGGCGGTGACGTCGGTGATGCCGAGGCGTCCACCGGGTTCGAGGACGCGGGCGAACTCGGCTGCGGCCCTGGGTTTGTCGGGGAAGGTGCACAGCGCGCACTCGGACACCACGGCGTCGAAGACGCCGTCGTCGTACGGGAGATGCTCGGCGTCGCCGGTGGTGAAGGCGGCCAGGTCGGTGAGCCCTGCGGCTTCGGCGGCTCCCTGAGCGAGGGCGGTGTTGGCCGGCGCGTAGTCGACGCCGTCCGTCCGCACCCCGTAGAGGTCGGCGAGCAGGAGCGCGGTGGTGCCGCGGCCCGAGGCGACGTCGAGGACCCGCGCGCCGGGAGTGAGTGAGAGCCGGTCGGCGAGGCGGCGGGTGAGGGCGGTGCCGCCGGGGTGGTAGGAGTCTCCGAGCAGCAGCGCGACGATGTCGTTGGAGTACGCGTCCGCGCAGCAGGACTTGATCTCCTCGTGGTTCACGGCCGGTGCTCCTCGCTCTGGGTGCGGGTGGTCTTCGAGCCGTACGGGGTGGTCGTCAGCCGGCCCGCGAGGGGCAGCGCGTTCGGAGCCACCGGGGCGACGGGAACGCCGGACATTTCGGCGCGGACCTGCTCGCGGTAGCCGACGGAGTTGTAGGCGCAGAACGGGATGAGGCGTCCGTCGGGGGTGATCTCCTCGACGCAGCACTTCATCAGCTGCTTGACGTTGAGGGTGTAGGGGTCCTGGAAGTCCTGCACGACGATCATGAAAGTCTTGTCGCTCAGGTCCTTCACGGCCTCCGGCAGGTCGATTCCGCAGGCGTCCGCGCAGTCCAGGGCCTCGGCGGTGGCCCGCAGCTTCTCCTCGGTCGTCTCGGTCCCCATGAAGGCGGAGGCGGACCAGAGCTTCTCGAGCGCCTCGCGGATGCCGGTGTCGGGCATGACGCGGTTGGTGACGTAATCGAGGTAGTCCTCGACGTTCAGCAGCCGCGGGATCGGTACGACGGTGCGGTTTCCCGGTTCGCCGTCCACCAGTAGGTAGGTGATGGAGCGACATGTCGGGAAGCAGCACGGTACGGGGAAGAAGTCGCCCTTCTGGAACCAGCGAGGGCGCTGGGCGTTGATCAGCCGGATGACGTCGGGGTTTGTGAGCCGGTTGAGCGGGTCGAATTCGACGTGCCGGCCGGAGTGGGTGACCGGCTGGAACGCCACGGACCGTACAGCAGGATGGTCGATGCCGTACTCGATGATCGCCCCGAGCTCGTGCTCATTCAGGCCGCGCTCGACCGCCGCGACCAGGGTGACGGTCAGCCCGGCTTCCGCGCAGTTGTCCAGCGCCCGCTGCTTGAACGTGCGCAGGTCCCGGCCCCGGATCTCCAGATGGGTGCGCTCGTCGAAGCCGTCGAACTGGAGATAGACGTTCACCGAGCGGTCCGGGACCTGGTTGCGTCTGCCGAGTTCGGCGACGAAGTTCTTGTCGGTGGCCAGGCGGATGCCGTTGGTGTTGAGGTTGACGTTCTTGATCGGGCGGGCCTGGGCGAGCTCGATGAAGTCGAGGATGTACTTGTGGATGGTGGGCTCTCCGCCGGAGAACATCACCACCTCCGCCTCGCCCTCCGAGGCGACGAAGGCGTCGAGCATAGTCGCGCACTGCTCAAGGGTGATCGAGTAGCCGTCGGGCTGGTGCCCGGAGTCGGCGAAGCAGATCGGACAGTCCAGGTTACAGCCGGTGTTGACCTCGATGATGCCCAGGCAGGCGTGCTGCTTGTGCTCCGGGCACAGCCCGCAGTCCGAGGGGCAGCCGTCCTTCACCTCGGTCTGGAACGTCAGAGGGATCGTGCCGGGCTTGTTGAACCGCGCCGAGGACAAGTACTCCTCCGCGTCCCCGTACACCAGCGCCTCGAACTCGCCGTGCTCACGGCAGCGTTTACGCAGGTATACCTTGTCAGCGCGGATGTTGACCTGCGCGTCGACCGGTGACTTGCACAGCGGACAGACCGACTTGGTGAACTCCACGAACACCTCGTCCCGGTCCGCCTTGCGCCTCGGCGCCGGTGCCTGCGTCATCGAGGAACTCCTCTGCCATGGGGGATTGGTTCAGCGGACGTCGCCGTCCGGATCGACTTCTTCGTGCGGCTGAGGCTCGGCCGGGACCCGCGCAGCACACCACCATCAGCAGCCCGGCACCTACGACCGCTGCGAGGCCGCCGAGACCGGACCGTTCACGGGAGGCGGACTTCACGGCTCGCCTCCTCCCCTTCGTCGGAGGGCAGCGGGGCGGGCGACCGGTGGGCGGAGCGGGTCAGGATGCCCGCGTAGAGCGGTGTCAGGGCGTCCTGGACGAGAACGAACCAGCTCAGCCGCTGCGTGAGGTGGATGCCGAAACAGCCGCAGTTGTCCACCGTCAGCCCCCGCGCGTACGCCTGTACGGCCAGCACCGTCCACACCACCGATACACCCGTGTACACCCACACCGGCGCCAGGGCCTTCGACCGCGGGCGCGCCAGGAACCAGACGCCGGCCACCAGCTCCCCCGCGATCAGTGCCACGGCCATCGCGGTCGCGGCGGCGACGTCCACCAGCCCGTACGCGGCCAGAATCCCGGGCATGTGCCCGAAGGAGGCGAGCTGGCCGATCGCCATCGCCGTGTACACCGTCCCGAGCACGATCCGCGGCACCATGATCCGACGGTAGGCCGCCAAGGCGGGCGAGGACTGTAAGCGCGCTCACCGAAGCGCCGCCCGGCACGGGGCACGATCGGCAGTACGAGTCCCAGTGGGTTCGGGAGGTGCCAGGTGAACGGTCAGAACGATCGGAAACCTCCGCGCCCTGCACGGCGACGGATGCTCAAGGGCGGGGCCGTAGTCTGCGCCATCAGCCTTGCGCTCGCAGGCGGGGGGATCCTCGGCGGGAACTGGCGTCCGACGGCCCTCCGACCCGGTGACGACCGTACGGCCGGGTCAGGACCCCTCACCGGAGGCGCTCGGCGGCTCTGCGGTGTCCGGTGGGTCCGGCAGGGACGGCATCCCCTCCATCGACAAGCCCCGGTTCGTCCATACGAGCAAGGCCGGCTTCCTCGACGACGACTATCCGGTCTTCGGCCCGGAGTACCGCGGCGAGGTGAGGGCGTACCCGCAGCTGGTCCTTGTGTGGCACGACATCGTCGCCGACCCGCACGTCACACCTGACGGCCGGCCGCTGCGGTCCGGTGAGCCGCTCACGTCAGGGCCGCGCGCCGCTCGGCCTCCTGCCGGACCGAGGCCAGGGACGCGGCAACCGCCGCCTCCCACCGGGGGGCGACCAGGCCGCCCCACCACTGCCCGGCCCGCCACAGATCGGTGGCGAGGTCACCCTCGTACACCACCCGCGTACCGGATTCGTGTTCGGTGAGGGTGAACGACTCGGTGACGGCGGGCACCGGCCCGCGCACCAGGCGGAAGTCGACCCGCTCGGGGCGGGTGAACCGCACCGTCTCCACCGTCGTCGCCGTCACCCGTCCGCCCGCGACCGAGGTGTGATGGGCGGCGAGCACCATGTCCGAACCCCGCTCCAGCACGAGCACCTTCTCCCGCATCGCCCGCGTGGAACGCCCCAGATACGGCTGGGCGATGACGTCGAACACCACCTCGCGCGGGGCCGCGACGTCGACGGTCTGCGGCCCGAGCGGGCGGGTGCGCCGCCCCACGCCCACGTCCAGCGGAAGCGCCCCTGTCACCAGCCCCAGATACCCCGCCACAGCGCCCGTGCCCGCCACTACCGCCCCTGTAAGAGCACCGATCCACACCATCGCCCAGACCTCTCCACGCGTCCGTCCTGTTCTCCTCACCGACGGTAGGACGGGTCTCCCGGGCGACCAGGGAGCACGCTCACCTTCCTCCGGGTGCGTCGGCCCGTACTGTCGGCGTCATCACCTTGTGGAGGAGGTAGGCGCGTGGAGTCCGTAGCCGATCTCGCCGACAGTCGCGCCGCTACGAACGTGCTGCTGGCGGATCTGCGTGCAGCGCATCTCGCACCGGCGGCCGTCGTCCGCTTCCTCGGCCGCGCTGCCCGCCGGTCCCTGCGCCAGGCCGCCCGGCGGCCAAGGGCGCTTGTCGAGCTCACCGCCCTGCACGGCGTGCTGTACGCGCTGGCCGACGGCCGCCGGCCCGGGCGGCGGTGGGTGACCACCAGCTGGGCGCTCGCCGTGCTCCACCTCGGGACGCTGGAGCACCGCACCCGCCTTACCACCGCGGACGCGTTGACGCTGCTGCGCGGCAACCTCCCCGCCCTGCCCGGCGGCGCCGGACGCGCCTCCGGGCTGCTGGCGATCGGCCTCGATCTCGCCGACGGACACCTCGCCCGCCACCAAGGCGCGGTCTCCCCCTTCGGGGAGTACGCCGACACCTTCGCCGACGCCGCGTACTGGATGTGGTTCACCCTGCGTCACGAACCCAGCCGCACCGTCCGGACGGCCGCGGTCGCCGCCTGGGCGCTTCCCATCGCCGCCGTCACCGGCCTTGCGCTGCGCCGCGGCACTGTGCCCGAGCGGCCACGCCCCGTCCTGCTGCGGCCGGCCGCAGCCCTCCAGGCGGTCGTCGCGTTCCGCCACCTCACCCGCTGACCGTCCTGTGCCTCGCGCGGGGTCGGATGCCACGGCACGGTGCCGTAGAAGTCGCAGACCTCGATGACCGGCTTGATCGCTCCGCGCACCCCTGTCGCAGTGCGGGACGAACCCCCTCAGGGCGCCTCCGTTCCGCATCCTCACGCCGATGCCGTCCACCGGGGAGCGGTGTCGGCCCAGGCCCTCTCCCATCCCGCGTCGCGCCGTCTGTCCAGCGCCGTCGCCACCACGCCGTAGGCGCCCGCGCCCGTGAGGGCGATCGCCACGCCCGCCGTGGCAGCCCATCCCAGCGCACGGCTGCGGATCTCACCCGCCGTCATGGGCGGATCGGCCAGCCGCCCCTCGGCGTCGCGCCAGACGCGGACGGTGCTGCCGGCGGACAGACCGGGCCGGACCTCGGCCTCTCCCGTGCGCGGCCGCCCGTCGGGGCCGAAGAAGCGGACTTCGACCGGATACAGCGTGTGCCGGGCCTCCTCGGAGCCGGGTTCCGGATGGCGGGGAGCATCCCGCACCAGCACGGCGTCGACGGGAGCCCGCGAGCGGGCGTCGGCCGCGGCGTCCGCCCGCAGCGAACCGTGCACCGAGTTGTGCACGATCACTGTGACCGTCGGGGCCGCCGCCGGTACCACCAGAGCCAGCACCAGCCCGGTCCACGCCTGCAGCACGTCGGAGCGGCGACGCAAGGGGCTGCGCCGCCACCGCCGCAGCCCTGCGCGTGCCCGCACGGGCGGCGGCTGCGCCCGCGGTTCCGGGGCGGTCATGTCGCCCCCCGCCCCGGCACCTGTTCCTCCGCGTGGGTCGCCGGATGGCGGTGGGCCGACTCCAGGACGTGCGAGGCCCCCCGCAGTGCCGCCGTGTGCGGTGCGGGAAGGGGCTGGACGGGGACCCGCAACTTCCGGGTGAGGTCGTACGTGAACTCCGGCCGCAGCGCGCCACCGCCCGCCAGAAGCAGGCCCCGCCCCAGGGCGTCCAGGGTCTGCTCGGACTCGTCGAGCCGCAGCATGTCGGTGACCATGGCGGCGACCGCCCCGGTGATGTCGCGGAAGGTCACGGAGCCGCCGATGTCGCCGGTGCCCAGCGCCGTCCGGTAGGCGTCCGTCACCTCGCCGTCGCAGAGCAGCGCGACCTCGGTGACATGCGCGCCGATGTCCGCGACGAGCAGCGGCCGGCCCAGGTCCGCGCCCGCTCCCAGGGCGATGGCCTTCGCGGTGGGGACGGTCAGGACCGTACGGGGACGCAGCACCTCGAGCGCGGTGAGAGCCGCGCTGCGGAAGCGGGGCCCGCCCAGCACGGGGGTGGTGATGACGATCAGCGGGCGGCTGAGTGCGGACACACGGCGCCGGAACAGACGCTCGAGCATCCGGGCGGTGCCCTCGGCGTCGACGATGTCACCGCGACGGACGGGATACACCCCGTCGGCGCCCGGGAACGTCACCGTAGGGACGTCGAGGATGACACCGCGGCCCGGGGACCAGGCCCGGGTGCGGGAACTGCCGAGGTCGATGGCGAAGCGCGGGCAGACCCGGCACACCGGCCGAGCCGTTCGACGGTGCCCGCCGGGCCGGACGCCGAAGCCGGTCACCGTCCCGCCTCCCCGTCCCGCGGGCAGCGCCCGCAGTAGCGGGCCTGCGGCACGACGGTGAGGCGATCAAGCGAAATGGGACGCGAGCACACGTGGCACACGCCGTAGTGGCCCTGGTCCATGCGTTCCAGCGCGGCCTCCACGTCGGACAGGACCATCCGCGCGGACGCGCTGAGCTTCACCTGGACCTCAAGCTGAGAGGCCGACCGCCGGCGGAGCGCGTCACCGGCGCGCGACGGTCGGGTGAACCGCTCCAACTGCTCCAGACGGAAAGCACGTTGCTCCTTCAGGCTCGCGCGCAGCGCCGCAAGGTCGTCGGCGGAGAGCGGCGCGGCGCCGGCGTCGGCGATCCGGTGGTTCACGAAGTCACCCCTCCAGGTGCAAGAAGGACAGGACCGGGAGCGCGCCCGTCACGACGCCCGGCGCTGGCAGCCGACGCAGCAGCGGGCGTAGGGCAGGATCTCCAGCCGCTCCACGGGGATCGGCCGCCTGCACTCCTGGCAGAGCCCGTATCCGCCGGCCTCGAGCCGGGCGAAGGCCGCGTCGATCTCCGTCAGCACCCGCTTGATGGACGTCTTCTGCGCGATCATCAGCTCGCGCGGCGCGTCGTTCCCCTCCCGCTCGATCGCCTCCAGTTGCATGAGGCGGGAGTTGCGCTCGTGCTGGAGACGCTGACCGACCTCGTGGGCGGTGAGACGTTCGGGAAGGGAATCGGAGCGGGCCGCGTCGAGCGACATGAGAGAAGTCCTTCCAGGGGAGTCGAACGCCGTGGAGTCCCGTCGCGGTGTGCTCGCGGACCCGGTGTCCCGCCGGCGGAACCCGTGCTCCCGCCGGTCGGCGGGAGGGCGAAGGGTTCATGGTGCAACCATCACCGGTGCGCGGAGCCCGCACCATCGGTTCCAGCACCCATTTATCGGGGGTCCGGCAGTGCATGGCGTGCGGGGCCGCGCGGCTCGGTGACCGGCGCGGACGGCTGCCGCTGCCGGTCGGCACAGGCTCCGGTGGCGCGGCAGGCCGAGCCGCCCCGAGTGCGGGCCGGGCCCGGCGGTGACCCATAGTGGATGGCACACCGCGAAGACTGTGGAGGTTCGGTACGCCGTGTCGCTGTTCTGGCGGATTTTCGCCCTCAACGCGCTGGTCCTAGGCCTGGCGACGGCGCTGCTGCTGTGGGCGCCGGTGACCGTATCGGTCCCGGTGCTGCTCACCGAGGCCGTCATCCTGGTGGGCGGCCTCGGCGTGATGCTGGTCGCCAACGCGGCCCTGCTGCGCATCGGACTGGCCCCGCTGGAGCGGCTCACCCGGCTCATGACCACCGTCGACCTGCTCCGGCCGGGCCATCGGCTGCCGGGGCCGCCCGGGCGGGGCGGCGTCGCCGAACTGATCAGCACCTTCAACGACATGCTGGAGCGGCTGGAGACCGAACGCGCCACCAGCAGCGCCCGCGCCCTGTCGGCGCAGGAGGCCGAACGCCGCCGCATCGCGCAGGAACTGCACGACGAGGTGGGCCAGAGCATGACCGCGGTGCTGCTCGCGCTGAAACGTGTCGCCGACCGGTCCCCGGAGCCCCTGCGGGCCGAGGTGCGGCAGGCGCAGGAGACCACCCGCGAAAGCCTCGACGAGGTGCGCAGGCTGGCCCGCCGGCTGCGGCCGGGTGTGCTGGAGGACCTCGGCCTGGTCAGCGCGCTCACCGCGCTGAGCGCCGACTTCGCCACCCACACCGGACTGCGCATCGAGCGCGACTTCGACCCCGGACTTCCGGCGCTCGCACGGGAGTCGGAGCTGGTGCTGTACCGCGTCGCCCAGGAAGGCCTGACCAACATCGCTCGTCACGCGGAGGCGGAGCACGTCCGGCTCGCCGTGCGCCGCACACCCGGCGCGGTCGTGCTGAGCATCGCCGACGACGGCCGCGGCACCGGCCTCGCACGCGAGGGCGCGGGGATCCGCGGCATGCGGGAACGTGCCCTGCTGATCGGCGCCACCCTCGAGATCGCACCGGGCGGCGCGGGCGGCACCCGGGTTTCCCTCTCCGTGCCCGAGGGCTCCGCGCCCGTCCCCGCGGAGTCCGCCGGCACGGAACGCGCCGGGAAGGAGGTGGCGTAGCCGTGCCCGACTCCGACGAGATCCGCATCCTGCTCGCCGACGACCACGCCCTGGTGCGGCGCGGCGTGCGGCTGATCCTCGACGGTGAGCCCGGCCTGCGGGTCGTCGCGGAGGCCGGCGACGGCGCGGAGGCGATCGCCATGGCCCGGAGCCACACCGTCGATCTGGCCGTCCTCGACATCGCCATGCCCCGCATGACCGGCCTTCAGGCGGCCCGTGAACTCGCCGCGCTCCAGCCCGGACTGCGCATCCTCATGCTGACGATGTACGACAACGAGCAGTACTTCTTCCAGGCGCTCAAGGCCGGGGCCTGCGGATACGTCCTGAAGTCCGTCGCGGACCGGGACCTGCTGGCGGCGTGCCGGGCCGCGATGCGCGGGGAGCCGTTCCTGTACCCGGGCGCGGTCACCGCTCTCATCCGCAACTACCTGGACCGGGCCAGGCAGGGCCACGAGACGCCCGACCAGATCCTCACCGCTCGCGAGGAGGAGGTCCTCAAACTCGTCGCGGAGGGCCAGTCCTCCAAGGACATCGCGGAGACCCTGTTCATCAGTGTCAAGACCGTTCAGCGCCATCGCGCGAACCTGCTGCGCAAGCTCGGCCTGCGGGACCGCCTCGACCTGACCCGCTACGCGATCAGGGCCGGCCTCATCGAACCCTGACGCGGCTCCGCACCTCGGCGCCTCTCGAACCCTGCCGGCCGCACACCCCCGACCGGTACGGCAGCCCTGCACCGGCGCCCAGGATGGGGGCCGGGACGCGAGGAAGGGCCGCCGAGTGGGCCGCCGCCCCCACCTCCTACACTCGGTCACTGCTCTCGGCCGCGGTCGGCGCGGCAGGAGGCCAACCCTGTGAAAGGACCCTGTTCGAGATGAGTTCCGCAGACCGTACCGAGGCACCGATCTACGCGGACCTGGTGGAGGAGCGTGGCGACGTTCCCGCGGAGGTCCGGCGGACCGCCGAGGAGACCCTGCGGGAAATGGGCCGGGTCATGGACTTCAGCGACGTGCTGGCCGGGCGCTAGGTCGGCCGACCGCCGGCGGGCGCACGATCCTGCCCGCCGGTGACGTGCGCCACCGCGCCCTGACGTCCGTACCGGCCGTCGGGCGGCTCGCACGGCAGGGCCCTGTCGAGTGGGGAGCGATCACGGGATATCTTGATGTCGAGCAATGTTGCAGACGTGGAGAGCGGAGCACCCGGTGACTGACTCGACCATCATTTACACGCACACTGACGAGGCGCCCGCCCTGGCGACGTACTCGTTCCTGCCTGTGATCCAGGCGTACGCATCGACGGCCGGTGTCACCGTGGAGACCCGTGACATCTCGCTCTCGGGACGGATCATCTCGCAGTTCCCCGAGTACCTCGCCGAAGGACAGCGCATCGACGACGCGCTCGCGGAGCTCGGGGCCCTGGCCAAGACGCCCGAGGCGAACATCATCAAGCTGCCGAACATCTCGGCCTCGATCCCGCAGCTGAAGGCCGCCGTCGCCGAGCTCCAGGAGCAGGGCTACGCGCTGCCGGACTACCCGGACGACCCGAAGACCGACGAGGAGCGCGACATCCGCGCTCGCTACGACAAGGTCAAGGGCAGCGCCGTCAACCCGGTCCTGCGTGAGGGCAACTCCGACCGCCGTGCCCCGGCGTCGGTGAAGAACTACGCCAAGGCGCACCCGCACCGCATGGGCGCCTGGACCGCCGAGTCGAAGACGAACGTCGCCACGATGTCCGCCGACGACTTCCGCTCCACGGAGAAGTCCGTGGTGATCGGCGACGCCGGTTCGCTGCGCATCGAGCTCAAGGGTGACGACGGCTCCACCACCGTGCTGCGCGAGTCGGTGCCCGTGCTCCCCGGCGAGGTCGTCGACGCCTCC
The DNA here is from genome assembly GCF_056835925.1 of Streptomyces sp. WAC00040. NCBI lineage: Bacteria > Bacillati > Actinomycetota > Actinomycetes > Kitasatosporales > Streptomycetaceae > Streptomyces > Streptomyces sp. WAC00040. The sequence continues at coordinate 167,229 of NZ_JAKQZE010000003.1, read as the reverse complement.
GTGATGCGCGTCGCCGCCCTGCGCGAGTTCCTCACCGAGCAGGTCGCCCGCGCCAAGGCCGAGGGTGTGCTGTTCTCCGTGCACCTGAAGGCCACGATGATGAAGGTCTCCGACCCGATCATCTTCGGCCACGTGGTCCGCGCCTTCTTCCCGAAGACCTTCGCCCGGTACGGCGAGTCCCTCGCCAAGGCCGGCCTCACCCCGAACGACGGCCTCGGCGGCATCTACAAGGGCCTCGAGTCGCTCGCCGACGGCGCGGAGATCAAGGCGTCCTTCGACGCCGAGCTGAACGAGGGCCCGGCCCTCGCCATGGTCGACTCCGACCGCGGCATCACGAACCTGCACGTACCGAGCGACGTCATCGTCGACGCCTCCATGCCGGCGATGATCCGCACCTCCGGACACATGTGGGGCCCGGACGGCCAGGAGGCGGACACCGTCGCCGTGCTGCCGGACAGCAGCTACGCGGGTGTCTACCAGGTCGTCATCGACGACTGCCGTGCCAACGGCGCCTTCGACCCGTCCACCATGGGCTCGGTTCCGAACGTCGGTCTGATGGCGCAGAAGGCCGAGGAGTACGGCAGCCACGACAAGACGTTCGAGATCCCGGTCACCGGCACCGTGCGGGTCGTCGACGCCGCCGGCAACGCCGTGCTGGAGCAGGTCGTCAGCGCCGGCGACATCTTCCGGATGTGCCAGACCAAGGACGCGCCCATCAAGGACTGGGTGAAGCTCGCCGTCACCCGCGCCCGCGCGACCGGCGTCCCGGCCGTGTTCTGGCTCGACGAGAGCCGCGCGCACGACGCCCGGCTGATCGAGAAGGTCCGGACGTACCTGGCCGAGCACGACACCGAGGGCCTTCAGATCGAGATCATGTCGCCGGTGGAGGCGACCGCGTTCTCCCTGGAGCGCATCCGCCGCGGCGAGGACACCATCTCCGTCACCGGCAACGTGCTGCGTGACTACCTGACCGACCTGTTCCCGATCCTGGAGCTCGGCACCAGCGCCAAGATGCTCTCGGTCGTCCCGCTGATGAACGGCGGCGGACTGTTCGAGACGGGCGCCGGCGGCTCCGCCCCGAAGCACGTCCAGCAGCTCGTCAAGGAGAACTACCTGCGCTGGGACAGCCTCGGCGAGTTCCTCGCGCTGGCCGTGAGCTTCGAGCACCTCGCGACGACCACGGGCAACGCCCGCGCCAAGGTCCTCGCCGACACGCTCGACCGCGCCACCGGCACGTTCCTCAACGAGGACAAGTCGCCGAGCCGCAGGCTCGGCGGCATCGACAACCGCGGCAGCCACTTCTACCTGGCCCTGTACTGGGCCCAGGAGCTGGCCCGGCAGAGCGACGACGCGCAGCTCGCGGAGGCGTTCGCCGGTCTGGCCAAGACGCTCGGCGAGCAGGAGCGGACCATCGTCGACGAGCTGATCGCGGTGCAGGGCTCGCCGGCCGACATCGGCGGTTACTACCGTCCCGACGAGGAGAAGGCCGCGGCGGTCATGCGTCCGTCGAAGACCTTCAACCAGGCTCTGGCGATCCTGGCCTGACACGGCGGCGGGCGTACCGTCCGCCACCCGCGCATCCGCCCCGGCCGGCACTCGTGCCCGGCCGGGGCGGCCTGCGTCCGCACGGGATCACACGAGGGCGTACCCGGGAACACGGCAGTGCCGCAGCGCAGTTGACGTGAAGGACATGCCGGCCGGGCACGGCCCGGGACGGCGGCCGACCGTGGACGCACAAAGGAGTCACCCGTGGCACTCAGCCGTGAGGACCGAGAGAAGTTCCTGGCAGAGCCGCTCGTCGCCGCGCTGGCGGTCGACGCGGGGGAGGACGGCAGGGCACCCCTGACGGTGCCGATCTGGTACCAGTACGAACCGGGCGGCGACATCTGGGTCATGACCGCCCGCGACTCCCGCAAGGCGAAGGCGATCGAGGCCGCCGGCCGCTTCACCCTGATGGTCGACCGCGTCGAGCCGACGGTCCGCTACGTCTCGGTCGAGGGCCCGGTCGTCGAGAGCGTCCCGGCCACCAAGGAGCAGCTGGTGGAGATCTCGGCCCGCTATCTCGACCCCGCGAAGGTCGACGCCTATGTCGACTTCGCCTGGAAGGAGCACGGCGAGCAACTGGTCATCCGGATGCGCCCGCAGCGCTGGATCAGCTCGGACCTCGGGGAGGCATGACGGGCGGCGACCGGCGGGGCATGGAGCGAACACGCGGCGGATCCGGGACGTGGCGTGAGCGGCCGCTGCGAGGCGGGACATGAACGGCCGCGGCGGGCGGTGCCTTTCGCCGCCGCCCGCCGCGGCCGTTCGGCGTGTGCGCGGTCAGTCGCGCTGGACCATCGGCGGTCCCACGTAGTGGGAGCCCGACAGGCCGAGCGTCGCGTCGTACGCCAGCTTGTAGTCGCCGTTCTCGTCGTGGGCCTGGAGCGCGTCGGAGACGGCGTCGCGCAGGGCCTCGTCGCCCTTGGCCATGCCGATGCCGTACGGCTCCTCCGTGAACGGCTGGCCGACGACCTTCAACTTGCCCGCGTGCTGGGCGGCGTAGCCCTTGAGGATGGCGTCGTCGGTGGTGACGGCGTCGACCTTCCCCTCGAGCAGCTGTTTGACGCACTCGGTGTACTTGGGCGTCTCGACCGTCCGGGTGTTGTACTCCGGCTTCTTGATCTCACGGAGCGAGGTCGACCCCTTGGCCGAGCAGACCGTCTTGCCCTCCAGTGAGAAGGGTCCCGCGATCGTCCGGTCGTTCTCGCGGATCAGGAGGTCGGCGCCCGCCATGTAGTAAGGGCCGGCGAAGGCGACCTTCTTCTTCCGCTCCTCGTTCATCGTGTACGTCCCGACATACAGATCGACCTCTCCGTTCGAGATCGCCGCCTCGCGGACGCCGGTGTCCACCGTCTTGAACTCGATCATGTCGGCGGAGAAGCCGAGGTCCGCGGCGATCATCTTGGCGATCTCGATGTCGAAGCCGGACCGGTTGCCCTTCTCGTCCTCGAAACCGAGGAAGGGCTGGTCGTTCTTGGCGCCGATGACGAGCTTTCCGGCCTTCTGCGCCCTCTCCAGCGTCGGCGAGTCGATGTCGACACCCGTGGCGACCTTGTAGGTGGGCAGCTTGGGCAGGTCCTCGGCTTTCGCCTGCAGGGTGGGACCGTCACCGGCGCTGTCGGAGCCGCCGCCGCACGCGGTTGCGGTGAGTGCGACCGCGAGCACGGTGATCGCCGCGGCGGCGGACTTGTAGGCCTTCATGGTGCGACATCCTTCACTCGATTTTGCGAGGAGAGTAAGGAGTCGATGGTCCGAGTGTCATTACATCTGAGCTGAACTTGAGCATCACATTCCGGATACGGCCGGGCGTACCAGGCCCGCGCCCGCGGCGCGCCCCGGCGATCGTGCCGCGGGGCGCGCCCGTGGGGCGCGGTTCAGCCGACCCTGAAGGGCCGGGTGGCACCGCTGAAACCGGTGATCCTGCCGAACAGGCTCCTGGAGTCACCGAAGTGGACGATGCGGTACGTCCCCTCCGGCGTCCCCGGGGCCACCTTCCAGGTGACGACCGCCTTGGACGTGCCGGTCACGCCGTTCAGCCGCACCCAGCGGTACGTGGTGTCCCAGTCGCCGTCGTCCAGCCGGCGGACCCACCGGCCGTCCACCAGCCGCTGCACCTCGAGGAACGTGCCGCCACGGCGCAGGTTGTTCTTCGGATGGCCGGTCACGAACTCGGCGGTGACGGTGGCCCCCTGCCCGTACGACTCGGCCGGCTCGGCCAGCACGTCGCCGAACTTCCTGCCCGTCGGGGGGTTGTCCATCACCACGCCGGTCTGCAATGTCGTCTGACGGTCCGAATGGTCGGCCGGCGCGGGGCCGCGGCCGATGGTGGTGCCGTCCCTGAGCGAGGCCGCGAGCGAGGCGAACTCCTGCTGGTGGGCGGGCAGGGTGTACCTGCCGTAGAGCGTCGAACCGCCCTCGTACTGCTGGAGGTCGTACTCCTCCGGCGTGGTCACGTACTGGCTGTAGGCGTTCGCGTAGCCCTGCATCAGCACGTTCTCCAGCGGTACGCCCAGCTCCTGGGCGACCGTACGGCGGATGCGCAGGCCGGAGACGATCGTGTACTCGGCCGGGCCGGCAACGAGGTAGAACTGGCCGATCTTGACGATCTGCACCGGAAGGACCGTGGGCGTCGTCGGCGTGACCGCGTTGACCAGGCCGGTGGGCACCAAGTTCGCCTTCGGGTACTGGCAGCTCACCAGCCACTCGGGCGGGTCGATGTCGAAGGGCTCCAGCAGCTTCGCCACCGGGCTGTTCATGCCCTCCGTGAAGCCGGGGATCGCGGGCCCGTCCTCCACGCTGCCCGCGAGCGTCGAGGCGCCCACCATGGCCGGACAGGTGCGGTGTTCCTTGCCGTCGGGGGTGTACTTCCCGTCGACGGTCACCTGCTCCATGTTCACGAATCGCATCCGGGAGTCGACACCGCCGCTGAGCGGGACGGCGGCGGCGTCGTAGATCTCCTGCGCCTTGCGGAACTGCCGGTCGCCGATGATCCGGGTGTTCTCGAACTCGTCCTCTGTCGGGCCCGAGCCCGGCTTCAGGTTCAGATTGGGCGACATGTCACCGGCGTTGGTGTTGGGGAACGCCGCGACGAAGCCCTCCTTGTTCTCCAGGTAGCGCACACCCTGGTCGTCGTGCTCCCACTCGTACGCCGCGTAGCCCTTGTTGTCCGGGCTGAGCAGTGTGTTCTTGTTGGTGAGCGAGGTGTTGTGCGTGGCGAACCAGCTGATGGCGCCGATGTCGCGGTCGCCCTGGCGGAAGCGCAGCACGGTCATCGCCGGGTCGATCGCGCCGGGGAAGGCCGCCTTGTCGCCTGCCGGATTCTTCTCGAAGGCCGTTTTCGACCGGTTGACGCTCGCGTCGCCCAACTCGCCCCTGCCGAGGGTGATGGTGCCCGGTGCGAGGTCCTCATGGGCCTCGGCCACCGATTCGACGATCCCGTCGACGATCGCCCGGTAGGTGTCCTTCTGGAATCCGAGAGAGGCCAGGTTGTACGCGAGGTGGTGCGAGTGGCCGCCCGATCCGGCGTGCGTGTGTGTCGCGGACAGCAGCACGTTCTCTTCGCTGTAGAGCGAGCCGTAGCGCGCCTTCAGGCCGGCGACGACCCCTTGCTGCACGGCCTGGAAGATCATGGCCAGATCGGCGTTGACGTAGACGACCCGCTTCCCGCTGGTCCGGTCGGCGACCACGAACGCCCGGGAGCGCTGCCGCTGATGGATGCCCGACGCCTTCTGCTCGAAGCTCGAGTAGCCCATCATGCCCACCTCTGCGGCCTCTCCGGTGACATCGGATATGCCCCGGCCGACCAGGTAGGTCGTGGGCTCCGGCGCCGCCGAGCCGGACGCCGGGGCCCCGCCGGCCGGTGCCGCTCCCGGAACGGCCGCCAGGACCAGGGCGCCGAGCGACCCCGCGAGCAGTAGAGGGAGCGCCTTCGGGCTGGTTGTGGGGAACCGCATGCCTTCTCCCTCGTGCCGGATACCGGAACCGGTGCCGTCGGTGACAGGTGTGACCGACGGTAAGGGCGGTGGGCGGCCGGGGGAGAGGACCCAACCGGCCAGTAACGGGACTTCAGCGGCCACCGGCCTGTCCTCCAGCGGCCGAAATCCCTACAGTGGCGGCCCGGAGGTGAGCCGATGCCGTCGCACGAACCCGTACCCGCCGAGCGCACCCGCCGGCCGTCGGGCGCTCCGCTCACCGCCCGACTGGCGGACCCGCTGTACGGGTCCGCCACCATCACGCCCCATCTGCTGCGCTACCTCACCCTCGTGGCGGCGGAACGAGGGCACGACCTCGGCCCTTCCCTGCGCCGTGCGGGCCTGAGCGAGGCCGCCCTCAGCGCGGTCGGCCAGCGGGTGTCCTACCGTCAGGGCAGCTCCGTGATCAGGGAGGCAATGCGGGACCTCGGCGATCCCGCGCTCGGCCTCGCCGTCGGCCGCCGCCAAAGAGTCACCGCGTGGGGACTGGTGGGCCTCGGCCTCCAGGCGAGCCCGACCCTCCACGACGCCCTGCGTCTCGGCGTCCGCCACCACGGAGTCACCGGTTCCATGCTCGACCACCGCATGGAACCGGTGCCGGACGGCGCCGCCATCCTCGCGACCGTCCGGTACACCGACTCCGGCCTGCGGGCCTTCCTCCTCGAAGAGGCTTTCGGCAGCATCGTCGCCCTGATCAGGGACGCCTGGCACGAGGAGTTCGCACCGCACTTTCTCGCCGTACGGCACGACCGCCCGCCGTACGGCGACGAGTACGAACGGTACTTCCGCTGTCCCGTCACCTTCGGCGCGCCTGACGACCGGATCGTCTTCGGGTCGGAGTGTCTCAACAGCCCGCTGCCCGGCGCAGACGCGTACACCCTGGCACAGGTGGTCGAGCTCCTTGACGCGGCACGCACCCGCCGCCGGCAGCGGCAGGACCTGGTGCAGGGGCTGGAGGTGTCCGTCGCCCGCGGCCTGCCGCACGTCCCCCCTCTCGCCCAGCAGGCCCTGGCACGCGGCATGAGTGAGCGGACGCTGCGCAGAAGACTGGCGGAGGACGGCACCAGCTACGAGGCGCTCGTCGATTCGGTCCGGCTCGTACGGGCGGAGGAACTGATGACGACCAGCGACCTCCCGCTGCACCGGATCGCGGCCATGCTGGGCTTCAGCGACGCCCGGACCCTGCGCCGCGCCGTGGCCCGCTGGTTCGGTACCAGCCCCTCCGCGCTGCGGGGATCAGCGGCCCGCCGCCCGTGAGTCCGCCAGTCGCGCCCGCTCTGTCCGGTCCGTCCGGCTGCCCGCGGGCGGCTCGGCCCCCGGCTCCGGATGGGGCACCGTAAGTCCGGGGGCGCACAGCAGTCACCCGCCCCATACTTGATCCAGCGACGGCAGGGAAGGCGGTGCGGTGAGACATCCGGGATGGGGGCGGCGGACCGGAGGATCGACGCTGCGCCGCCGGGCGGCCGGTCTGGCCGAACGGTTCACCATGCACAACCGCCTCGAATGGCTCAGTCACGCCAGTACCGAGATCGGCACCACGCTCGACCTGGAACGGACAGCCCAGGAACTCGCCGAATTCGTCGTGCCCCGCCTCGCCGACGGTGCCGCCATCGACCTTCTGGAATCCGCGCTGCGCGGCGAGCACGTCCGGCCGGGCAGCGCCGGCGAGCGGCCCGTCATGCGGGCCATCGCCGTCGCCGCCGTTCCCGAGCTCATGGAGCTCGAGCCCGACCCCGTGGGCGAACTGACCCCGGTCAACAAGGACACGGTCGCGGTCAGTGCCCTGATGCGCCGGCAGCCGGTGCTCATGAGCCGGCTCGCCCGGGACGACTTCGCGCGGGTGGCGCCCACGGCACGGGCCGCCGAGAAGATGCGCGCCGCCGGGGTGCACAGCTACATGGTGGTTCCGTTGATCGCCCGCGGGGTGCTGTTGGGCGTCGCCGACTTCGTACGGGCGGGCCGCAGGCCGCCGTTCTCCCGCACGGATCTCGCGCTCGCCCTGCAACTGGCCTCCAGGGCCGCCGTCTTCGTCGACAACGCCCGCCTGTACAAGCGGGAGCGGGAACACGTCGTCAGCCTTCAGCGCAACCTGCTGCCCCGCACCACGCCGCGGACGCCCGGGCTCGACGTGTGCGCCGACTACGCACCGACCGCCGACGCGAGCGGCGTCGGCGGCGACTGGTACGACGTGATGGCGCTGCCCGGCGGCCGGACCGCTCTCGTCGTCGGCGACGTCATGGGACACGGGCTCGCCGCCGTGGCCACCATGGGCCGGCTGCGCGCAATCGCCCGCACCCTCCTCGCCCTGGACATCGTCCCGGAGCGGGTCCTCGCCCGGATGGACCTCGCCGCCCGTGACCTCGAGGACGACCAGGTCGCCACCTGCCTGTGCGCGGTGTACGACCCCGCCAACGGGGTGTGCACCATCGCCACGGCCGGCCACCCGCCGCCCCTGCTCGTCGACGCGGCGGGCAACGCCGACTACGTCGAGGTGCCGGTGGGAGCCCCGCTGGGCGCCGGCGTCATCCCCTACGACCCCGCGAAGGTCACCCTGCCCGCCGCGAGCCGGCTGCTGATGTACACCGACGGCCTGATCAAGACCCGAGCGACCGACATCGACGTGCAGCTCGCACGGCTGCGCAAGGCCGCGTCGGGCGCCGCTCCTGCCGTATTCCAGTCCTGCGGGCTGCTGGCCGGCGACTGGGGACCGGACAAACGCTTCGACGAAGCGGTCATGCTGGTCGCCACGGCGCACGACGCGCGCGCCGGCGAGAAGGTGGCCGTCTGGCCGCTTCCCGCCGATGCCACCGCCGCGTCCGCCGCCCGCCGGCTCGTGGTGGAGCAGCTGGCCGGATGGGGCCTCGACGGCCTCGCCGACACCACCGCACTCGTGGTCAGCGAACTGGTCGGCAACGCCCTGCGTTACGGCGGCGGACCGGGACAGCTGCGTCTCCTGCGCCACGAAAGGCTCGTCGTCGAGGTCTCCGACACCGGCCCCGACCTGCCGGTCATCCAGCACGCGACGCTCAACGACGAAGGCGGCCGCGGGCTGCAGCTCATCAACATGCTCTGCCGGCGCTGGGGTTCGTGCCGGACATCGGAGGGCAAGGTCGTCTGGGCCGAGCAGGACATCGTGCCCCCTGCCTGACCGATCCCCGCCCCAGCTGCCCGCGGTGGAACCAGCGGGGGCAGCGGCTCGTGTTACCCGCAGAGCACACCGCCGGGAAGAGGGGAGTCCACCGTGGCCGCGAGCGCCGTACGCGTCGACGGAAACAGTCTGCTGCTGGGCGGGGGAGTAAGGGTCCGGTTCATCAGGACGCTCCGCCTGCCCGAATCGGGGACGCACCAACTGCCGCCCGGGCTCGGTGAGTTCCCCGTACGGCGGGTCGAGGACCACATCGGCGCCGTGCCGCCCCGGATGCGCGAGCGCGGCGGCGTGATGCTGCCGGTCCATCTTCGCGAGGCGATGTGGCTCAGCTTCGCGGGCAGCAGCGAGCCCGCCGCCCTCCAGGTCGGCGTCGGCAAGGTGTGCGCCGTCTCCGGCAAGCCGTGGCGCGGCACACTGACCCGCAAGCCGCAGAACTATGTCGTGCTGCCCCGCCAGCCGTGGCTGGACGGTATCAACTCGGGCAAGGGCACGGTGCGTCAGTTCGTCGCCGTCCCGCTCGGCCTGGGAGCCACGGTGGAGGGGCAGGTCACCGGCGAGGAGACCTGGGGCGGCGTGCAGCTCCAGGCGTTCGGTCTGTCCGACGCGGCGCTGGCGGCCTGGCGCGAGGAGGAGCGGGTCCGCGCGGAACGGGCCGCACGTGCCACTCCGGTGTATCCGACGGCCGCGCCGCCCGGCGGCGCTCCCGCCCACGGGGCGCTGCCTCCGCCCGCTGCTCCTGCCTTCGGAGGGGCCCCGCCCGCCGCGCCCGCCGCGCCCGCCGCTCCCGGCGGTCCGCCGCGGGCCCGCTCCGCCGCGATGGGCCTCGGTGTGGGCGGCTCCATGCGGCAGGAGGTCTACCGCGACGACCGGCGTCTCTCCGACTGGGCGGACGAGCCCTCCGGTCGGGTGTTCGTCCACCTGGTGACCCCGCCGGAGTGGCGCCGCATCACCGGCGAGGAGCCGCCACCGTCCCCCGTCGACCGCGCGGCCTACACGCGTGCGGGACTGCCCTGGTACGAGTACTACGACGAGAGCGCGGCCGACCTGGCGCCGGCGGACCCCCTGAGCGGTGTGCAGCCGGTCGGCGACTGGCTCGGTGACGACCACGACCCCTGGCAGCCGCCGGCCCCGGGACAGATCGTGCCCCTCGGCGACGCACCGGGAAAGCCGGTCGCGGACGGCGACTGGTGACCGCCGTCCGCGACCTCACCCGTCAGGAGTGCGTCAGGGCAGCTTGGTGAACGGGGAGAGGAACGCCCTCGCGCCGGGGGCGTCCAGACGGTACGTCACATTGGTGGCGTAGCAGGGCGAGTCGCCCGTGATGGTCGTCGACACGAGGGTCAGCCGGCCCTTCAGCGTGGCGAAGTTCGGGCCGCCGGAGTCGCCGTAGCACGCCCCGCCGTTGCCCTGGGGCGCGGTCATGGCCAGGCGTATCCACGACTTGTTGAGCGCGTCGAAGGTGACGGGGGCCTTCATCCGGACGCCGCCGCCCGGGTGGGTGTGGCCGCCCGGCGCGCGCACGGCCTCCTGCGTCCCGTAACCGGCGACGACGAACGGGGTGTCGTTCAGCCCCTGCGTCCCGAGCGTGTCGAGGGCGCCGGCCTCCGGCAGCACCGCCGGGGTGAAGGACCAGCGGGCCCGCATCTTCGCGGCCGGCACCTCGACTACCGAGATGTCATGGGTGTCCGCCGCCGGACCCGGGTAGCCGGGGTGGTTGTGGGCGGTGCCCTCGACCGCAACGGCGTCCGCCACGGCTGCCGGGTCGTCGGGGTGCCGGGCGGCGGCCCGGTCCAGACCCGCCTGCACGTCCTGGTCGAGGGAGACGTAGAACCGCACGTTCTCCGGCCAGTCGGTGGTGCAGTGGGCCGCGGTGAGGAAGGTGTCCGCGTCGATCATCGTGCCGGAGCACACCCAGTCGACCCGGTCCGGCGTCGCCGGGTCGTTGTCGGCGTCCCAGGTGGCGACGAGGGCTCCGACCTCGGTGCGCTCGGGAGCGGGTGTCGCGTTGTACGAGTTGATCGCCGAGGACGGCAGGGCGACGCCAAGGACGATGGCGCAGGCGGCGGCGCTGACGCCGGTCAGGCGTACGGGCAGGGCAGTCAAGGGAAACCCTTCGGGTCAAGGGACGGTTGCTCTCCTGTGGGGTGATCGACAGTGAAGCGTGCCGGACACGGCACGGCAAGAGTCCCGGACACCGCAAACCGGCGGATCGCGTGCCGTGGCCCCGCAGCCAGGGCGCGCGCTCCTTCAAAAGGGAGGTCGGTCGGTCAGCCGGTCACAGGCGCTGCCAGAGCGCCGGGACGTAGACGGTGCCCGCCGCCCAGGTCCCGCCCGCGGGGCTCCCCGGCCCACCCGGGCCCGTGGTGGTCTTCAGCGTCAGCCCGTATCCCTGGAGCAGCGGCCCGGAGGCGACGCCCTTCGCCTTGGTTCCGGAGATCAACTCCAGCCGCTACCCCGGCACGACCTCACGCTGATCACGCACGAGGTCGTAAGAAGCCGCGCCGTCCTTTGAGGCAGTGCCGTACCCCGGCGAATCGTTCCTGTCCTCCGTTGATCGAGTGCGGGACCAGCATGACGATCAAGCAGCGTGACCGAGGCAACCCATACAGCCCCACCCGCAGCGTCGGCCCGGCCGGCACGTGCGTGGCCGGACCGTGAGCCGTCCCGGGCTGCGGCCCGGTCACATGCCGAGCGCGCCGCGCAGACCCACTCGGTCGGTTCCCAGTTTGGTGAAGACCGCGGACAGCAATTTCGCTACGGCATCCTCGCCGGTGCCGAGCTCAACGGCGATCGCCGCGTTGCCGAGTCCGAGCGCGGCGTGGCGCGCTGCCACGCTCTCCGCTTCGGAAAGGGTGTCCTGTTCCGTGGCCCGGCGGCGACGCGGGCGCAGTCCGGCGGCGGCGAGCTCGGCCCGTGCGCGGCTTGCGAGGGCGTCGGCGCCGCAGCCGGTCGCGGCTTCCATGCCGGAGTAGAGCTGATGGGCGGCGCGCTCCAGGTTGCCCAGGGCATGCAGGGCGGTGCCGTGGTCGATGAGCGCGTGGGCGAGTTCGTACGCGGCCGGCGACTTCTCGAGGTGCTCGACCGCTTCCTGGAGGAGGACGACCGCCTCGACCGGGTCGGTGGTCGCCGCCTGGACGCGCAGTGCGTGACCAATGACGCCGGCGGTGCCGAACGCGCGGGCTCGCGCGACCGCCTCCTCTGCGGTGGCACGGGCCTTCTCGGGTGAATGCTTGGCCTGCGCCAGGGCGAGGTCGAGTTGCCAGGGGCTCCACGCGGGGTTGCGTGTGCCTCGGCTGTCGAGGCGCCGGCCGGCTTCGGCGAGCTGCCGCTCGGCCTCGTCGTTCATGCCGCGGGCCAGGAGGAGCTTTCCCCACACGGCTTGGGGGTCGGGATAGATGACCGAGTTGGGGAAGTCCGTTCCGAAGCCGTAGGCCTCGGCAACGCGCTGGGCCTCCGCGGTGTCTCCGTGGGCGAGCTGGGTCTCGATGAGCGTGCCGACCGCCTGCCACTGGGCGGGGATTCCGCGCCCCACCCGGTCGGCGATCTCAAGTCCCTGGCGTACGAAGTCCTCCGCTTCGGTGAGCCGTCCCCGCCGGTAACGGACGTAGCCGAGCAGGGTATAGGCGAAGGACAGGTGCGCGCCGCGCCATCCTCGTGCTTCGAACTCGGTGATGGCATCGCCGAACAGCTCTTCGGCCCTGCCCGGCTGATCGCAGTACATGAGGGTGAGAGCGATGACGGCCGGCACCTCGAACCCGAAGTCCTGGTCGGTCCAGCTCAGACCGCCGTCCAGAGCCCGTTCCGCGCACTGCAGTGCCCTGGCGGAGGGTTCGCCGCGCATGACGCAGTCCCAGCCCCGCAGCCCGAGGATGTGGCGTTCGGCGAGGCTGTGGCCGGTCAGGCGCTTGGCGAGCTGGGCCAGCAGCCGGGAGCGGGCCGGTGAGTCCTGCTCGTCGATACGGACCGCATTCCATTTGAACTGCTCGGCCTGCATACGAAGTTTGGTGCGGGCGCTGGCGGTGCGGCGGGCCTCGTCCGCGAGGAGTTCGGTCGCCTCGGCCAACTTGCCGGTGTGGGCGAGGGCTTGGGCGAGCCGGTAGACGACGGCTTCCCGCAGGCCCTGCTCGATCTCGGGCTCTTCCAGCGCGGCGCGCAGGTGGTTGACGGTGGTTGTGGGTTCATGGAGCAGACCGGCCGAGCCGAGTTCGAACAGCACTTGGGCCCGGTCCTCGGGAATCGGCGGTTCACGCAGAGCGCGGGCCAGATAGCGGCGGGCGGCGTCGGGGGCTCCTGCGGAGAAGTTTTCTCGGGCGGCCCGACGCAACTGCTGCACGACCCATGGGTCGCCTTCCGGGTGCATCTCCAGCATGTGGCGGGCGGCGGCTCCGGCGCCTAGGCCGGCGTCGATCACGGCCTTCGCCGCCATGCCGTGCATGGCGACGCGTACGCCCGGACGGATGGACCGGTACACGGCGGTGGCGATCAACGGATGGAAGAACTCCACGACCTCGTCGCGATTCACCGTGGTCAGGACCGTCAGGATGCGCGCTGCGTGCAGTTGGTCGATGGCCTCGTTGATCTGAGCGTCGCCGAGCGCGGCGACGCTCGCTGCGATCCTGGTGGAAATACCGGTGCCGAGCACCGCTGCGGCCCAAGCGAGCCGGACGGTGGAGGGACCGAGCTGTTCGAGCCGTTCGATGAGCCCGCTGCCCTTGACGGCCGAAGCGAGATCACGGAGGTGGGGAATGTTGTCCCGTTGTGGCTTCAGGCCACGCTCGCGGGCCTTCGCGGTGAGCTCGACGACCTCGAACGGGTTTCCACCGGTGATCGTCCAGCATTCCCGGCAGAACAGGTCGTCGGTGCCGTCGCCGAGGGCGCTGCGCACCATGTGCGCCACCGCACTCGATGTGAGGGGCTCCAGCTGGTGCGGGCGTGCCCCGTGGCGTGAGGCCAGGGTGTGCAGCACGGTGGCGTCGGGAGGGAGCTCATCCGGCCTGCAGGCCACGACGATCAGCATCCCCAGATGCTCGGCGCGTGTGGCGAAGGCGGTGAGCCACGCGAGGGATTCCGCGTCTGCCCAGTGCGCGTCGTCGAGGATCAGCACGACGGGCGTGGAGCGCACCGACAGTCGGGTGACGACCCAGTCGAGACCGTCGCGCACGCCCTGGGGGTCAGGTGCGGCACCGTCCTGCGGGACGGTCAGACCGATCGCCGGTGCGACGATGCCGTACCAATGCCCCAGGATCTCGCGGTGCTCGCCCTCGCTCATGGCGGCGACCGTGGGCTGGATGAGCTGGCGCACCACATGAAACGGCACCTGCTTCTCCTGCTCGCCGCCGCGCGCGGACAGCACCGTGCAGCCGCGTTCGGTGGCGTGTCGGCGCGCTTCGGCGAGCAGGGTGGTCTTGCCCAGTCCGGCTGGTGCTGCGAAGACGAGCACCCCGCCCCGTCGCACACCCGAGCCGTTGGCCGAGGATCCGTACAACTGGTCCAACGCACGCCGGATCGCGCGGACTTCGGATTCCCGTTCGAGAATGGGCTGGTCATCCCATCCTTGCTGCTCCACGACCTGTGTCACATCTGGCCCCTCAAACGCGTGCCGCCGAGTGTACGGTCAGAGGGGTCGGGTGATACTCTTTGCGACCATTTTCAGGGAAATCGGCCACTCATTCGTGGGCGAGCCTGTACCCTCCGCTGACGCAGCCGCAGGCACGGAGTCGCGAGACCGGCGCGAAGGCGCACGGACCGTATGCCGTCAGTGTCGTGGGAGGGGAATCATGGCCAGCGCATCCGGCTGCGGGATACCTGCGGGAACCTCGCGCACCGTGGTGCCCGGAGCGTGGACCAACCGCCACCGGGATGCCACGCTCGCCACGGCGATCACAATCTCCGACGCCGCGAAGGAATCCCCGATGCATTTGTGCTGACCGGCCCCGAACGGAATGAACCTGTGAGGGCGTGGCCGGTCCGCCGATTCGGTGCTCCAGCGATCCGGATCGAATTTCCGGGGCTCGTGGAACAGTGCGGGGTCCCGATGGAGCGCGTAGGGGCTGTAGCCCAATTCGGCTCCGGCCGGGATCGAGGTGCCACCGATCCGCACCGGAACCAGGGCGCGCCTGGTGAAAAGCAGTGGCGAATGCAGGCGAAGTGCCTCCTGGAACACATTGGTCGTATACGTGAGACGGGCGATGTCGGAGGGACGGACGGGCCGCGTGCCGACCACTTCGTCGACTTCGGCGTGCAGGCGCTTCTCCACCTCCGGATGGCGGGCGAGTTCATGGAAGATCCAGGACAGCACCGTGGCCGACGTCTCCGTCGCTGCGAAGAAGATGGAGATCACTTCGTCCCGCACCTGCTCGTCGCTCATCGTCTCGCCCGTATCGGCGTCCACGGTGGACAACAGCAGAGACAGGAAGTCGTCACGGCCCGTCTCCCCGGTGCCGTACCGCGCGATCACCTCGTCGATGATCCGGCGCAGCCGTGCGGCGGCCGCGTCGAAACGCCGGTTCATCGCGATCGGGAACCGATCCAGCGACTTCGGCATGATCGCTCGCCTGAGGATGCCCTCCACGAGGATGGGGAATGAGCGGTGCACTTCCTCGACAGCCGACCGTCCGAGGTCGCCGGAGAAGATCATCGCCGCGACCGAGGACAGCGCGAAACGGCGCATCTCCGTCGTCACCGAGATGCCTTGTCCGGCGGTCCACGAGGTGGACATCTCGTCCGCCTGTCGGCACATCATCTCCGCGTAGGCGGCGATGTGATTGCGGTGGAACGCGGGTTGCAGCAGACGGCGCTGCTTGCGGTGGAACTCGCCGTCGGTCAACGGAAGACCGTTGCCGAACAGCGGGCGCAGCCTGTCGAAGACCCTGCCGCGCCCGAAGTTCTTCGCGTCACCGACGAGTACGGTCTGGATCAGGTCCGGGCTGGTGAGGACATGGACGGGCCAGGTGGCCACGTCGACCCTCACGATGTCGCCGTGCGTCCGCAGCGACTCCAGGAACGCTATCGGCCTGCGCCACAACTGCAGCGCGTGGCCGATGACGGGAAGGCTCCCCGGTGCCACCGCCGCGTCGCGTGTCGGATTGCCGTGCGCCACGCGCCACCTCTCCGTCGTACCGCTCATATTCCTTGGACCAGATCCGGGCGGGTGTACGTGGACTCGAGGCCCGAGACCCACCGTTCATCGCTGTAGCGGGTGCATTCGTACCTTTGCCAGAGGTCCGCGCCGATCATCCATTCCTGATAGCTCTTCACGCAGCGCGCGACTCCGGCACGCACCGAGGGGTCTGTCACAGCGAGCGCCTCCAGCACCTCGGGCAGAGCCTGTGCGGCGGTCAGGAAGTCCTCGACGCGCGAGCGGGTGCGCTCCTGGACGGCGAGCACGGCCTGTGGCAGTGACCACTCGTTCCACCACGCAAGGAGGGAGACGAGGTTGTTGTTGTCCCCGCAGGAGAACTCCTTCCGCAGGGAGAAGACGTCGTTGCCCCATGAGATGACGTCCAGGGCACTGCTCAGGAGTTCCTGGAACACCGAGCTGTTGTACACCTCCGGGGGAACCTCGATGCCCAGGCCGGCCTCCACCATGTCCATCATCGGCAGCAATTGGGAGCTGTGCCGGCGCATACGGACGTAGTCGTCGATCGTCGGCTGCTGTGCGGCGTTCCGGTTGACCGCCTCTTGGTCGAGGGAGCGCAGCATGAGAGGGATGTGTGCTCTGTAGCGCTCGCGGATGCTCGACGGCATCTCGGCCAGGATGCGGTCGCACAGGTCGATGAATCCGGCCACCAGTGGATTTCGGACCAGCTGCGGCGCGCTCTCGATCTTCCCCGTGGCGAGATACCCGGTGATCGCATCGGTGAGGGGACGCCACACCTCCACCCGATCTGCTCTGATGAGGTGGTCGTGCTGGTCATCGAGTACGAACGACCAGGCCATCCACTCGGCAAGCAGCACGACGTGCCGGTAGCGCGCCTCATGACACACCCGCCCGGACAGGTGCCCGAAACCGATGCCGGCGAACTGCTCCGCCGCGTCGGTGATCAGTCCATGGTGAAGCGCCCACGAAGTCGCCTCGTCGTTGGCCTGATCCGATTGCGGATGCTTGGAGGATTCGAACGGGAGATGAAAATCTGGAATGGTGAAGGAGTCAAGAAGGGTCACAAATCTCTCCATCAAGGAATCCGAATTCGATACTTCCCGCCAAATTCTTCTCACGTTCACGAGCGGGTATCGCAAGCTCGGCTGGGGTAGGTTCACAGGCTTCACGATCACTCGGCCGCAAAATCGGTCGATTCACACCCCCGTGCGAGAACATCCGGCGCCTCATGTGGTCAATTAACGCGCGGAACCGAGCATACTGTCAATATAATCCGGACGCGGAATACCCGGGCGCAACGGCAATCGCCGGAGGCCTATTCGAAGAGTCATATGCGAATGCCATAATTGCTGCATCAGGGGTCCGACACGCCGTCCACACCCGCGCGGGGGCGCGGTACTTACCGGAGGCCACCAGGTCAGAGGGATCCATCGTCATGGCCTGAGTGAGGAAGATCAGGCCGGCGGAATCGAAGCCTTCACACTCCTGTCAGGTATCCGGGGGCCGCCCGTGAGCTGCCTCCGGCCTGGCCGGCGCCGAAATCAGCGACCCCCTTGCTGGATGCACCAAGCCAGAGTTCACGCACGCGTGGGAGGGTCTGCTCGATCGTGGTAGCCCCGAAGAGTCACTCGTCGTGCCTTTCGGGGCCACGGCCACACGGCGAAGAGCAGCGGCGTCCTGTATCCATCGGCAGCCGGCAGCACCACCCGCGAGGGCAGGCTGACCAGAAACCGTGTCAGCGTCGCCAGGCTCCCGGAGGGAACCGAGAACAGCAGGCGGCCGGTGCTTTTCTTGCTGGATGTATGTGAAGCCGGACAAGCCCTTGCCCGGCGGCAGCTCACTGAATTCGCTGCCCGCCGCCGACAGGACACCCGTACGGAATGTGCGGGTCATCGGAGCCTGCAGCAGCGACGCCATCACCTACGGCGCCCGCTTCACCACCGCTGCCGCCGAAATCTTGAGCCGACTCGCCGACGGCGACCTCGATATCAGCTCCACCCAAGAATTCGTGCCAATTGCCGCCTTCGCCGGGGCCATCGACCGGCCCCTCGCCCATGCGGACGCCGTCGCAGGCCGTCCCCGCCAGAACGTCTCCGCGGGCGTACGGGCCGCTACACGGGCGGGGCGCCGTCCGTTTCGCCGGGCAGCGAAGGAAAGTTCTGCTCCGTCCAGACCGTCTTGCCGTCCCGCGAGTGCCGGGTGCCCCAGCGCGCCGTGAGCTGCGCGACGAGAAGCAGCCCCCGCCCACCCTCGTCGGTGCTCCGGGCCCGCCGCAGATGCGGCGAGGTGCTGCTCGTGTCGGAGACCTCGCAGATCAGCCGCTGATGGTGGATGAGGCGCAGCGTCAGCGGTCCGCCGCCCGCGTAGCGGTAGGCGTTGGTGACCAGCTCGCTGACGATCAGCTCCGTGGCGAAGGCCATGGCCTCGAGTCCCCACGCCGCCAGCTGGTCCGCCGTGAGCCGGCGGGCCCGGGCGGGCGCCGTCGGCTCCGCCGGAAGTACCCAGGTGGCCACCGACTCCGGCGCCAGGGTGAGCGTCCGGGCCAGCAGCAGCGCGACATCGTCGGTGGGCCGCACCGGCAGCATCCGTTCGACCACCGCCTGCGCCATCTCCTCCACCGGCCTGCGCGCACCGGAGATCACGGCGCACAACGCGGCCAGCCCGGCATCCACGTCCTGGTACGCGCCCTCCACCAGCCCGTTCGTGTAAAGGGCGAGCACGCTGTTCTCCGGCAGCGTCAGTTCGGCCGACTCGAACGGGAGCCCGCCCAGCCCGAGCGGGGGACCGGCCGGCAGCTCGGCGACGGCGGCCTCTCCCTCCGGCGTCACCACCACCGGCGGCGGATGGCCGGCACGGGCGACGGAGCAGCGCCTGCTCACCGGGTCGTAGACGGCGTACAGACACGTCGCGCCGACCACCTGCTCGCCCGGTGCGCCCTCGATGTCCTGCTCCTGCTCCCCGGCCAGCCTGTTCACCAGGTCGTCGAGATGGGAGAGCACCTCGTCGGGGTCGAGATCGAGGTCGGCCAGGGTGTGCACGGCCGTACGCAGGCGGCCCATGGTGGCCGCGGCGTTGATCCCGTGCCCGACGACGTCGCCCACCACCAGGGCGACCCTGGCACCGGACAGCGGGATGACGTCGAACCAGTCGCCGCCGACCCCCGTGGCGCCGCCCGCCGGCATGTAGCGGTGGGCGACGACGACGGCCGGATGGACGGGCAGTTCACGGGGCAGAAGGCGGCGTTGCAGCGCCAGCGCGGCACGGTGCTGTTGGGTGAAACGGCGGGCGTTGTCGAGGGAGAGCGCGGCCCGGGCGGCGAGCTCGCCCGCCAGGGTGAGGTCGTCCTCCTCGAACGGCTCCGGCAGCTGCGACCGCCACAGACTGACGAAACCGAGGACGAGCCCGCGTGCCTTCAGCGGCACCACCATCAACGAGTGCATGGTGCCCGGCGGCACCTCACCCTGCCCGAGAGCCCTGGCGTTGTCGGACACCTCGATGGAGGGCTCGAGCACAGGCAGCCCGGTGGACAGGCACCTGCCCTGCGGCGTGTCCTCGGGGAACGTGTTGACAGTCCCCACCCGGAACAGCAGCCGCTCCGTCTCCGCGGTAACGGTCAGGGACGCGGTCCTGCGCACCGGCCCGGCGCCTCCGTCCTCGACGGGTTCCTCACCGCGGCTGACCGATTCGAGCAGGTCGACCGACACACAGTCGGCCAGTTCGGGAACCGCCGCCCGGACGAGCTCCTGCGCGGTCGTCTCCACGTCCAGGGTGGTGCCGACGCTGGCGCCGGTCTCGGTGAGCAGAGCAAGTCGGCGACGCGCCCGGTGGCGGTCGGTGACGTCCTCGACAAGGTCCGTCACGCCCAGCACCCTGCCGGCCGCGTCCTCCACACGGAACGCGGACACCGAGACGAACCGCTCCCTGCCGGGGTTCACCGCCATGCGGCACGGCTGCTCGGTGAAGATCATCGGGCTGCCGGTCTCCAGCACCTTCCGCAGCCCCGCCTCCACGATCCGGGCGTCCGCCTCGACGAGGAATTCACCGATCCGGTGACCGCGCGCCTCCTCGGGGGTGACGCCGCCGATGCGTGCGATGGCCCGGTTGATCCGCAGGATGTTCAGGTCCGTGTCGTGCACGGCCAGACCGATCGGGGACCTGCGGAACAGCCCGTCCATCACGGACCGGTCGATCTCCCACTGCACCACCTCCTCGGCCGGCGCGGCCACCAGGTACCACTCGCGGCGGCCTTCCGCCCGGATCACCTGACGGGCCCGGATCCCGAAGCCGACCCTGCGGCCCTCACGGGTCCTGACGGGGACGGTCCCGAACCAGCCGCGCCGCCGGACGCAGGCAGCGCCGGCTTCGAGGACCTCCGCGTGGTCGTCGGGGTCGACCAGGACCTCCACCGCCGGACGGCCGAGCACCTCCTCGGCGGACCAGCCGACCAGCGTGCGGGCACGTTGGCTCCAGCCGATCACCAGGCCGTGGCGGTCCAGCACCACGGAGGCGGCTCGACCGTGCGAGTACGGGTCCTCCGGGCTCTCACTGATCCGGGTCACGGGTCCTGTCATCGCTCCTATCCTCCGCCCGGTCCTACGGGGACGCGAGCGATGAATTCCGGGCGGCGCGGCGGTCGGTGAAGAGACAGTACCGAAGGCACAGTGCGGAAGGGACAGTGCGAACTTCCGCAACGGACCATGTCAGGAGCACCCCATGCCGCGCATCACCCCGAATCTCTGGTTCGACACCCAGGGCAAGGAAGCAGCCGAGTTCTACGTCTCCGTCTTCCCGAATTCGCAGATCAAGCACATCTTGTACTACGGCGAGGCCGGTCCGCGGCCGGCCGGGAGCGTGCTGACCGTGGATTTCTCCCTCGACGGCCAGGACTACACCGCGATCAACGGCGGCCCGGACTTCACCTTCAGTGAGGCGATCTCCCTGCTGATCAACTGCGCGGACCAGGAGGAGGTCGACTACTACTGGGAGAAGCTGGGCGAGGGCGGTCAGGAGGGCCCGTGCGGCTGGCTGAAGGACAAGTACGGTCTGTCCTGGCAGGTCGTCCCGGTCGCTCTGGAGGAGCTCCTCACGGACGAGGACGAGGCGCGGGCACAGCGGGCGATGAAGGCCATGCTGGGCATGAAGAAGCTCGACGTGGCGGCGCTGTACGCCGCCGCCGACCAGGCATGACCTCAGGGCGCGGCCGGCCCGGCGCATCCGGGCCGGCCGCCCCGTGCCGGTGCCTCGCCGCCGACCGCGTGACGGCGGGCCGCCGTCCGGCGTGCCGGCGCCGACGGGAACGCGTACAGCACCTGCGCCTCGTCCCATTCGACGAAGCTGTCCACCAGGGTGGCGCCCAGCCCCTCGAGCAGCCGCCGCGACCGGTGGTTGGCCTCCTGGGTCAGCGCGACCACACCGGGTGACCCGGGCGGGACGCCGTCCTGGACCCAGGAGACGGCGGCGGCGACGGCCTCACGGGCGTAACCGCGGCCCCAGTGCTCGGGCAGGAGCTGGTACGACACCTCGGTCCTGCCGTCCCTGGCCCCGGCGGTCACCGACACGAGGCCGACGACCGCCTCGTCCGACTGCCGTACCACCGCGAAGACGCCGGGTGCGCCGACGCACCTCCGCTCGCGGATGCGTACGACGTTGCTGTCCACCGGCCCGCCGAGGTGGCGGCGGACCTCGGGGTCCGTCCACAGGCGGCTGATCACCGGCACGTCCGCCCGCTCGACCGGGCGCAGGGCAAGTCGTGCGGTGGCGAGCGCGGCGGGCCAGGCCGCCGGGGCGGACAGGAAGGACATGAAGCCGATCATGGCATGGACGCGGTGTGCCGTGGCGGACTCGCGAGGAGGCGACGGACGGTGGGGCCGACCGAGGGCGCCGCGCGGCGAGGCTCGAACGCAAGCGCCGATCCTGGTTCGACCGGTGGGTCCGATCCAGCCCCTCGGCTCGCAGAACGGCTCCGCGACGGTCGGCGGCGTTCGGCCACCTGGATGATCAATTCCAAGGGATACCTGCGCGATTCCCGTTTCTGGTGGCCGAAGCCCCATTGGGGTGGCGGCGCGATGACGGATACGCCACCGATGCGGTTGCCCTCAGCAGTGCAGCATGAACGAGGCTTCCCCGTGGCATCGGCCGTTGACCTGGAGCTGCACCAGATGGACACCAGGGTGGTAGCGCCGCGTGCTGATCTGCTTGAAGGAGTGTCTGCGTGTCGCGCGCCACGTCTCGCCGGGAGCCAGGGACCGCGTAGTGAGTTTGAAGACCTTGGGGGTACGCGTCCCGTTGGCTTTCATGTGGAGGACGACGTAGTCGACGACGAGGTGAGCGGTCTGATCGTGAGTGTTGGTCACCGAGTAGTCGAACAGCAGATAGTCGCCGACCCGGATCTCTGAGGCGTGGACGTGCGGGCCCTCGACTGCGACGGGACTGTCCGGGAAGTGACCGAGCAGCGTGAGGGCACCGGCGTGGCCGGACTTGATCAGGGTCCGCAGGCCGTGCCGTACCAAGCGGGTCGTCGTCGGCGCAGGGTCGCTCAGCCAGCGAGCCGCCACACCAGCGGCGATGTCGGGATGGTCACGACTGATGTCGTTGAGGTGGTTGGCCACTGATCTGCGGACGTACTCGGAGTCATCCCGGTACAGCGCGTCGAGCAGGTGCAGTGTGGGTGTCGGATCCGCGATCAGCTCCGGAAGCCGGGGCGCCCAGGGCAGTCGTGGCCGCGTGCCCTCACTGGCCAGCCGTCGGACGTGGAGGTCGGGATGCGAGGTCCACGGCGTCATGACCCGGAGCGCGCGTTCCAGGTCGGCCCGGAGGAAGGGCCGTACGGCGTTCTCCGAGGTCAGGCGCGGGGTGAGGTCTGCCAGCAGGGAGAGCGCCGGTTCGAAGGCGTCCAGGCCTCGTACGGCGACGGCCTCGGTGACGGGGAAGATCATCCATCCGGTGAACTCGCTGTCCCGCAGGGCGGAGCGCAGGACGCGCGCGAAGGCCGCATAGTCCCCCGGAAGATCAGCCAGGAGGGCATTTCTGATCACGGCGACACGCTCGGTGAAGCTCAGCCCGTCCAGGACGGCGCCGCATCCCCGGGTCTCATGCGCCGTGGTCCCGTCACCGGCTCGCGTAAGGCATCGGGCGAGGTCGGCGACGGTGTCCGCGCTGAGTAGTTCGTCAGCCGAGGGCACAGCGTCATTCTCCTTGATCGCGAGGGCTATGCGGTGTGCAGTACCTGAGCGTGCCGCATCTCGTGCACTGTCCCGATTCGGCTGAAGAAGCCCTGTGCCCGGGGGTCGGTCGGCATTTCCTTGGCCGCGCGCTCGGCGACGGCGGCGGACGACCAGATGATGAAGTCCAGGACGGTGCCGTCGTCGAACTTGGCGAGGTGGGCGCCCTGAAAGCCGTCGCCGTAGAGCTCCTTCAGTAGTTCGACGAGCCGCTCTCGGTGGGCGGTGAGGCCGGCGAGGTCGTCGGTGTCGAACCTGACGTACTCGATGGTTGCACTCATGGCATCACCCTTCGTCGATCACGTAACTCACGGATTTACTGGATCAAATCCGTGAGCCCACGTTATCACGGGTTCGCTGAGCTGAATCCAGTAGATTGAGGGCATGACCATCCGGGACCTGCAGGAAATGCCGTGGATCGGCGAGGACCCGGTCCTCGACCTGGCCAACACCGTCGTCGTCGGTGCAGGCCCGGGGCGCGGCGACGTCGACTTCCTCGCCGATCGGGAACTCACCAGGCGATGGCGCGCCCGCGCCGCCGACCGCAGATTGGCCGCCCTCTCCTTGGAGGAGTTGGAGCGGCTGCGTGGGTTGGTCCGCGACGCGCTGGACGCGACAGCCGGACAGCGGCCGCTCACCGACAGCCTGCGGAGCCGCCTGAACGAACTGGCCTCGTCCGCCCCCGTCGTCTTCCGGGTGACCGGCGACGGCGTGCTGGCACAACAGGAACAGGGTGGCGGCGCCGACGCCGTCGTCGCCCGCGAGACGCTCGTCCTGGCCGCGGGTCCGGACCGTCAGCGGGTGCGGCGCTGCAACGCCCCCAGTTGCGGCATGTTCTTCCTGGCCAGGCGCCGTGATCAGGCATGGTGTTCCCTCGGATGCGGCAACCGGGCCAGGTCCACCCGGCGCCAGTCACGAGAAACGGGAACCCCCAGCTGATGGGACAAGGGAACCCGAAATCAGGTGCTGTTGTGACACAAGACCTGGACTCCCTCGCGCTCGCACTCCAGGCGGAGACGGACGACCTGCTGCAGGGTGCGCCGCAGCTTGCTCCGTGGCGGCCGGCCGTGGGGATCGCTCCGAAGCTCCCGACGCCGAACTGGTCACGCTCGCGATGATGCAGGCCATGCTCGGCTTCACCTCCGAGCCCGGTGGCTCCGCGCCCTCTCCCACCTGCGGCATCTCTTCCCGTACTTGCCCAAGCAGCCCGGCTGCAACAAGCGGCTGCGCAAGAGCGCCGGACTGCATCGGCGCGTCACCCGGCTGCTGGCCAACGACACCTCCGTGCGGAGCGCGAAGTGTGGGTCGTGCACTCCACGCCGGTGGAATGCGGCCGTTCACGCGAGACCGTCAGGCGCTTTGACCTTGCCGGATGGGCTGAGTACGGGTACTGCGCCAGCCGCAGCCGCAGCCGCAGCCGCAGCCGCTTCCGCTGGGTGCGCCTGCACATGGTGTGCACCATCCAGGGCCTGCCCGTCGCCTTCGCCCTGACCGGAGCCAAGGCCGACAAACGCGAGACCCAGCAAGCGGCCGGGCGCCCACGGCGCGCTCGATGCGTGAACGCGGGACGCGCCGGAAGGGCTGCCTCGAAAGCCTGGCCGGCACCTGTCACGTACAGTGAGTGATGTGATACTGACGGACGGAAACCACCGCCTCGGACCGTCGACCGGCCGCCTGCTGATCAAGACCAGCCGGACCGGCCTCGGCCGCAAGGCGGGACACGACCTCACGATCGAGGCCACTCGATGGTCCGGGGACGCGATGGTTGTCCTCGGCGATCCTGAGAAGTCGTCGGTGACCGTGACGGTCGAGACGGGTTCGTTGGACGTGCGGGAGGGGAGGGGCGGGCTGAAGCCCCTCACCGATGCCGATCGGGCCGAGATCAAGCGCACGTTGGCGAGCGAGGCCCTGTTGCACACCGCCCGGCATCCGGTGATCACTTTCAGTTCCACCCGTATCGCGGGAACGCCTCAGTCCTTCGAGATCACCGGGGACCTCACCATCAAGGGCCGGACACATCCGGTGACGGTTCACGGAGCCGGCGACATGCCGCTGCACGGCTGGGCGACCGTCACGCAATCCGCTTGGGGAATCAAGCCGTACAGCGCGTTCCTGGGTGCGTTGCGGTTGGCCGACGAGGTCCGGATCGAGTTCGAAATGACGCAACCGAATCCGGCAACCGGAGGCGGGCAATCGCTGCGGTAGGCGCTGCGGGCGGGCCGCGTGGCGAAGGCGAGCACGAAAAGCGCATCCGGCGGTTACGCCAAGAAGTACACGGCGATGACTGAGGCTTGGCTGTCGCGCAGGGCTGTCGGTGGCCTCTCGCTCGCCTGGAGCGGCGGCGAAGTGGCGTGCGGTTCCCGCCGGGGCGCCGGCCCTGGTGCGGTGGCGTCCCGGGCGTGCCCGGCGGGGGGATCGAGGTCTGTGAGGAGTGAGGGTTGTTACCCGCCAGGAAGGCCCGTACTGGACCGCCGCATGTCACTGACTGTTGATGTCACAGCAATTCGGCACTCGTAGGTTCCGGAACCGCGCGACCCCGCCGCTCGTCGGCTGCGGGGCCCCTCCACCCGATGGAGTGACCGTGGAACGTCGTACATTCCTGCGCGGTGCCGTTATCGGCACCTCCGCCGCCGCCTTCGCAGGCACCCTGATGCAGGGTGCCGCGTACGCCGCCCCCGCCCAGCCGGGCCCTGGCCCCTACGGGGCACTCGGTTCGGCCGACGCCAACGGCATTCAGCTGCCCAGCGGGTTCACCAGCAGAGTCATTGCCCGCTCCGGCCAGAACGTCGGCTCCACGACATACAAGTGGCACAGTGCCCCAGACGGCGGCGCGTGCTTCGCCGACGGCACCGGCTGGATCTACGTCTCCAACTCCGAGATCTCCACCACCGGCGGCGCGAGCGCGGTCAAGTTCAACTCGTCCGGCACCGTGACCGGCGCGTACCGGATCCTGTCCAACACCAACCGCAATTGCGCCGGCGGGGCCACGCCATGGAACACCTGGCTGTCCTGCGAGGAGGTCAGCACCGGCTAC
Source organism: Streptomyces sp. WAC00040 (assembly GCF_056835925.1). Lineage (NCBI taxonomy): Bacteria > Bacillati > Actinomycetota > Actinomycetes > Kitasatosporales > Streptomycetaceae > Streptomyces > Streptomyces sp. WAC00040. The sequence continues at coordinate 141,215 of NZ_JAKQZE010000003.1, read as the reverse complement.
GTCTACGAGACGGACCCGTGGGGCGTGAACGCCGCCGTCCGCCGTGACGCGATGGGGCGGTTCAACCACGAGGCGGCCGCCGCGGACCCGGTGCGCAAGGTGATCTACCTGACGGAGGACGCGTCGGACGGCTGCCTCTACCGGTTCGTCCCCACCACCTGGGGCAACCTGTCCTCGGGCACCCTCCAAGTGCTGAAAGCCGGCACCGGCACCTCCGGATCGTTCACTTGGGGGACGGTGCCCGACCCGGACGGTTCCCCCACCGCGACCCGCAACCAGGTCTCGGGCGTCAAGCGATTCAACGGCGGTGAGGGCTGTCATTACGCCGGCGACAACGTCTGGTTCACCACCAAGGGCGACAATCGCCTGTGGCAACTCAACCTCACCAACAACACCTACGAGCTGGCCTATGACGACTCGCTGGTCGTCGGCGGCGGAGCGCCGCTCACCGGCGTCGACAACGTCACTGGAGCCTCCTCCGGCGATCTGTTCGTCGCCGAGGACGGCGGCAACATGGAGATCTGCATCATCACGCCGGACGATGTCGTCGCACCCTTCCTGCGCATCGCCGGGCAGTCCAGCTCCGAGATCTGCGGCCCGGCCTTCTCGCCGAACGGCCAGCGGCTGTACTTCTCCAGCCAGCGCGGCACCAGCGGCTCCTCCTCCGGAGGCATTACCTACGAGGTGACCGGACCGTTCCGGGCGTAGCCCACGGGCTCCACTGCGGCGCCGCTCCTCAGCAGGGCGGCGTCGCAGTGGCGCGAGGGCGTGCAGGTCGGCGTTGCAGTGGCGCGCGCGTGCGCAGGACGGCGTTGCCATGGCGCAGCGTCCATCAGGACCGCCTCCCGCAAACCCGGCGTGCCGGAGGGAGCAGGCCAGTGACGCCTCTGCCCTGCCGGCGACTTCACTGTCGTGCCGCGGTTACGGATGCCTGCACGACGCGCGGGTGCCCGACCGACTGGGCCGGTGAGCGGCCGTAGCGCTCGCCCAAGCCGCGCGAGAGTTTCAGGCCCGCGACGCCGCGCCATCACCCTGAACGACACTTACACTGAGTAACAGGGTTGGTTGTCACTCACCAGGTCTGTCATGCGCTATCAGCGGGTGTTCGTACCGGCACTCGTCCTGTGGTTCCTGGTGATGGTGCCTGTGGGCACCGTGTCAGCACAGGGCGAGGAGGTCCCGCGCGGCCCGACGTTCGCTGCCCGGGCCCTGCAGGCGCTCATCGACGGCATCCAGTTCGGGGTGATCATCGCCATCACCGCGGTCGGCCTGTCCCTGATCTTCGGCACGATCCACCTGATCAACTTCGCTCACGGCGAGCTCGTGACGATCGGCGCCACCTTCGCGTTCTTCCTGAACGCCTCCGCGTCCGGTCCCGGCTGGCATCTGATTCCCGCGGCGATCGTCGCCGTGGCCTTCGGAGCGCTGCTCGGCGCGGCCATCGACCTGGGGCTCTGGCGGCCGTTGCGGGCCCGCGGCACCGGCTTGATCAACATGTTCATCGTCACCATCGGCCTGTCGTTGCTGCTGCGCCACATCGTGCTCGTGCTGTACGGAACCCGCCCCGGCTCCTTCGTGCAGTACGACATCCAGAACGCGCTCGACCTCGGCCCGGCCGGCATCACCCCACGGGACCTCACCGTCACCCTGCTCTCCGTGGCGGTGCTGCTCGGCGTCGCCGCACTGCTGCAGAAGACCCGCATCGGCACGGCCATCCGCGCCGTCTCCGCCAACCGCGACCTCGCCGAGGCCTCGGGCATCGACGTCCAGCGGGTCGTCCTCGTCGTCTGGATGATCGGCGGCGGGCTCGCCGCTCTCGGCGGCGTCTTCTTCGGACTCGTCGAGATCGTCACCTGGGACATGGGCTTCAAGCTGCTGCTGCTGATGTTCGCCGGTGTCATTCTCGGCGGTCTCGGCTCCGCGTACGGCGCGATGGTGGGCAGCCTCGTCATCGGCATCGTCGCCCAGATGTCCACACTGTGGTTCCCGGCCGACCTGCAGTACGCATGGGCGCTGCTCGCGCTCATCATCGTCCTGCTCGTCCGGCCGCAGGGCATCCTCGGCCAGCGCGAGCGGATCGGATGAGGGGCGGTCTGCCATGGACTTCGAGGTCATCCTCTCCGACGCCCTGCGCTCCGGGCTCGGCCCCATCGCCGCCATCTACGCACTCGCCGCCATGGGCCTGAACCTGCACTTCGGCTACACCGGACTGCTGAACTTCGGCCAGGTCGGTTTCATGCTCGTCGGCGGTTACGGGCTCGCGATCACCGTGTCGACCTGGGGCGCCTCCATGTGGCTCGGCGTTCTGGTCGGACTGGCCTCCGCGATCGTGCTTGCCCTGCTGCTCGGCCTGCCCACCCTGCGGCTGCGCGCCGACTATCTCGCCATCACCACGATCGCCGCGGGGGAGACGCTCCGGCTGTTCTACCGCTCCAGCTGGGCCGAGCCGACCACCGGCGGCGTGTTCGGGCTCCAGCGGTTCGCCAAGGACTTCTACGACCTGAACCCCGTCCCCCGGGGTTCGTACGGCGTGTGGCTGGTCGAGTTCAGCGCCCGGGACATGTGGGTGCTGATCGTCGCCTGGGGGCTCGTTGTGGTCGTCGGGATTCTGCTCGCCCTGCTGGTGCACAGCCCGTGGGGGCGCGTCATCCGGTCCATCCGCGACGACGAGACCGCCGTACGCAGCCTCGGCAAGAACGTGTACGCATACAAGATGACGAGCCTGGTGCTGGGCGGTGTGCTCGGCGGGGTCGCCGGCATGCTCCAGGCCATCCAGGTGCAGTCGGTGAGCGCGGACAGCTTCGACCCGGCCGTCACCTTCTTCCTCTACACGCTGCTCGTGCTGGGCGGTGCCGGGCGGATCCTCGGTCCCGTCATCGGCTCGATCCTCTTCTGGTTCGTGCTGACCTTCCTCGACAGCGCGCTGCGGCAGGCCATCGACAGCGGAGTCATCTCCTCGGAGCTCATCAACACCTCGGAGATCGGCGCCGTCCGCTTCGCCCTGGTCGGGCTCGCCCTGATCCTGCTCGTGGCGTTCAGACCGCAGGGCATTCTCGGCAGCCGGAAGGAGATGTTGCTCAGTGGCCGTTGATCCGCAGCGCCCGTCCGACGGCACGCCCGCGCCCGAGCCCGGTGTGCCCGCGCCCGAGCCCGGTGTGCCCGCGCCCGAGCCCGGTGTGCCCGCGCCCGAGCCCGGTGTGCCCGCGCCCCAGCCCGGTCTGCCCGCGCCCGAGCCCGGTGTGGGAAAGCCCGATCCGCTGCTCGTCCTCGATCAGGTGACCCGCACCTTCGGTGGCCTCGTCGCCGTACAGGTCGATCACCTGGAGGTGCAGCGCGGCACCATCACGGCCCTCATCGGGCCCAACGGCGCAGGAAAGACCACTCTGTTCAACGTGGTGAGCGGCTTCGACCGGGCCGACGGCGGTGAGTGGTCGTTCGACGGACAGCCGCTCGCCGGGCGCCCGGCGCACCGGATCGCCCGGTACGGCCTGGTCCGTACGTTCCAGCTCACCCGGACCATCGCCCGGCTCACCGTGCTGGAGAACATGCTGCTCGGGGCGACCGCACAGCGCGGCGAGCGGCTGCTGCCCGCGCTGCTGCCGCCCCTGTGGCGCGGACAGGAGCGGGAGATCACGGACAGGGCCGACGAGTTGCTGGAACGCTTCCGGCTCACCAAGCTGCGCGACGACCACGCGGGCACCCTCTCCGGTGGCCAGCGCAAGCTGCTCGAACTGGCCCGGGCGCTGATGACCCGTCCGGTCATGCTCATGTTGGACGAGCCCATGGCAGGGGTGAACCCCGCGCTGACCCAGTCCCTGCTCGGTCACATCACCGCGCTGCGAGACGAGGGTCTGACCGTGTGCTTCGTCGAGCACGACATGGACGTGGTGATGGGCATCAGCGACTGGGTGGCCGTCATGGCCGGGGGCCGCCTCGTGGCCGAGGGCCCGCCGTACACGATCGGCCGGAATCGTGCCGTCGTGGACGCCTACCTCGGCAAGCGGCACGACGAACCCGAAGCGATGGGCGAGGAGGCGTGACCCCATGCCCGAGAACGGAGAAGGGCCTGTGCTGGTGGCGGACACGATCGTCGCCGGGTATGTGCCGGGCGCCGATGTGCTCCGCGGCTGCAGCATCGAGGTGCGGCCGGGAGAACTCGTCGGTGTGATCGGCCCCAACGGAGCCGGCAAGTCCACCCTGGCCAAGGCCGTGTTCGGCCTGCTGCGCATCCGCGGGGGGACGGTGCGGCTGCACGGTGAGGAGGTCACCAATCGGCCCGCGCACGAGATGGTCCGCCGCGGCGTCGGATACGTACCGCAGTTGCAGAACGTCTTCCCCGAGCTCACCGTCGAGGAGAACCTGCGGATGGGTATGTATCTGCGGCCGAAGGCTTACGCCGAGCGGTCCGCCGCGGTCGAGGAGCTGTTCCCCGTCCTGGCCGCTCGCCGGAAACAGAAGGCCGGCTCGATGTCCGGCGGCGAGAGGCAGATGCTCGCGATGGCACGCGCGCTGATGATGGAGCCGCAGGTGCTGCTGCTCGACGAGCCGTCGGCGGGACTGTCCCCCCTCTTCCAGGACCAGGTGTTCGCCCGGGTGAAGGAGATCAACGGCGCGGGCGTCGCCGTGCTCATGGTCGAGCAGAACGCCCGCAGGTGCCTGCAGATCTGCGCCCGAGGCTACGTCCTGGACCAGGGGCGCAACGCCCACACGGGCGCCGGTATGGATCTGCTGCACGACGAGAAGGTGATCGAGTTGTACCTCGGCACTCTCGCCCGCGTCCGCTGAACTCGGGTTTCCTCGCTCCGGTCTCCTCCCTCACTCCTGACCCTTGCTCACCTCGGTGCTCACGGTCTTCAGCTGCCCCTTCTCGTTGTACGTGTACACCTCGATCGTCGCCTCGCCAGGTTCACCGGCGTCGGTGAAGTCGAGTGGACCGCTCACGCCGTCGTAGTCGATGTTCTTGCCGTCCGCCAGCAGCTCCTTGCAGGCGGCGAACGACGTGCACTTGTCGCCGTCCTTGGTGACGGCGTTCATCTCCTCGACGAACGTGCCGGGGTCGTCCGACCCAGCGGCCTCCGCGGCGAGCGCGATGGTCGTCACGCAGTCGAACGTCTGTGGCGCGAACTGCAGCTCCTTCAGGTCGGGCGCGAACTCCTTCAGCGTCTTCACGTACTGCGGGTTGGACGCCGATGCCGGAGCTGTCCCCTTCATCCCGGCGAGGGTGGCGGGCTTGCCGGGGGCGACGAGGGCAGGCAGTTCCTCACTGCGCAGCCCGTCGGTGCCGTACACACCGATCTGCTGGGGCCCGAGTCCGGCCTCGATCATGCCCTGAAGGATCTGTGTGCCCTCCTCGAAAGCGATCACCACGGCGGCATCCGGATCCGAGTTCTTGACCTGCTGCACGACCTGGTCGTAGTTCGTGGCCTTCGTGTCGTACGTCTCGGCGACCGTCACGGTCACGCCGCTGTCCTCCAGTGCCTTCCTCGTGGAGTCCAGCAGGCCGCGTCCGTAGTCGTCGGCTCGTGCCACCAGAGCCACCCGATCATGGCCGTCGCCCTTGATGGTCTTCGCCAGGACCGGCCCTTGCAGGGCGTCGCTCGGCGCCGTACGGAAGTAGAACCCGTCGTCCTCGTAATCGGTGAAGGTGGGTGCGGTGTTCGACCCGGAGCACTGGACGATGCCCTCACCGGTGATCCTGTCGATGATCGCCAGCGACATCCCGGACGCCGCGGCACCAATGATCGCGTCCACTCCGCCGGCCAGTACCCGATCGGCTGCCTGTGCCGCCACGGCCTCCTGGCCTGCCTCGTCACCGGAAACCAGGGCTGGGATCGGCTCGCCCAGGACTCCACCGGCGTTGTTGATCGTCTCTATCGCGAGCCTCGTCGACTGGATCATCGGCGGCCCGAGAAAGGCCAGCTGTCCCGTCTCCGGCAGGACGTAGCCGATCTTGAGCACTCCGTCCTCGTCACGGGCCGGAGCTGCGGATTCCGCACTGGTTGCCGCGCCGCAGGCCGTGACGAGAAGGACGGCTGCGCTCGTGAAAATTGCGGACCGCCGCACAGGCGTCTTCATGTCCGCCTCCTCTCACCAGAGGCTGGCGGCGGTCGACAGGCCGGCCTTCCGCCCGCCTTCTGTAATGAGGGTAGAACGCCCGGGTCATGTTTGGGATCCCGGAATGCCTGAAATGCAGAGAACGTGCGTGGGTCCGGACGCTGCCGGGCAGAGCCCGGCCCCGGCCCCCGTGAGGAACGCCGCGCGGACGAGGTGGGGCGTGAAACCGAAGTGCTCCGCGAGAGCTCCGATGCCGGTCACTCGACCTCCGGGCATGGCCGCCCGCGAAGTGCTGCGGGTGCAGGAAGCCCACCCGGCCGTCGTCTGCGCGCGCCCACGCTCACGCGCTGGACCTCGTCCCCGGCGGGGGCCGGCGGCAGTGCTGAGCCCGCGCCTTCCCGCGGGCGGGCCGCTGACGAGCGGCGGCCGCCCCCGCGTTCGGCGTGCTCGACCAGCTCGAAGCCGAGGCGTCGGAGGGCTCGACGCGATGAAACAATGCGCACCATGCATGCGCCCCTGCCCCCGCCACGCCCACAGTTTCCACCGCACCTCCTGTACCGGGCCCGTGACCTCGCCCTCCCGGGCCGCCGCACCGTCCTGGGCATCGCGGGAGCCCCGGGCGCCGGAAAGTCGACCCTCGCCGCCCATCTCGTCGACGGGCTCGACGGACTCGCCGTCCTCCTCCCCATGGACGGCTTCCACCTCGCCCAGGCCGAGCTCAAGCGCCTCGGCCGCGCGGAGCGCAAGGGCGCGCCGGACACCTTCGACCCCGCCGGGTACGCCGCCCTGCTCGCCCGGCTGCGCGCTCCCGCCCCGGACGCGCCGGTCTACGCCCCCGCCTTCGACCGCACCCGGGAAGAAGCGGTGGCCGGCAGCATCCCGGTCGCCCCCGAGGTCCCCCTCGTCATCACCGAGGGCAACTACCTCCTCCACGACGAAGGCCCCTGGGCACAGGTCCGCCCCCTGCTCGACGAGGTCTGGTACCTGGAGATCGACGACGCCGTACGCCTGAGCCGCCTGGTCGACCGGCATGTGCGCTTCGGCAAGCAGCGGTCCTTCGCCGAGCGCTGGGTCCACGAATCCGACGAGCCCAACGCCCGGCTGGTCGCCCGTGGCCGCAACCGCGCCGACTTCGTCGTCACCCAGTCGTTGTAGACCTGCGGCCCGCGTGCGCCACCGCCGCCGCCAACCTCCCCGCACGATCGGGCATCCTCGACGTCCTGCACTGCGACACGGGGCCCATCGCAAGACCGCAGACACCTTCACGATGTCCGCGAAGGAAGCGTCCGGGTCGTGCCGGACCACCACATCCCGCGTCAGCGGCGGGACACCGGGTTTCAGGCGACGGTGACGGCGTACGTGACGTGATCAGTTGTTGTTCGAACTCGGCTCGTGCGAGGTAGCCGAGTGCGGATCGGTGTATCACCACGACGGCTGAGCGCCGGCCTTGGGCACCGCAGGTTCAGAAGCTCGGGCTCGGACGGAGGATGTCGTCGATGTCCAAGGAGGGCCGATCCGTCGGGTAGCGCGGATCGGGGAGGCCCGGCGCGGCAGGATCGGGGACGTCCGTCGGATCAGCCGTGGGTTCGCCCTCGGGGCTGCACACGTGCGGAGCCGCCGGTTGCGACAGGTCTTCGACAGCCACCCGCTCGGTCCGGAACTCGATGTTGTCACCGAAGGCGGTACCGACATCCGAGGCGCTGCCGCCGATGTCGATCTCCTCGGGCAGCTCCTTGGCGGTGAGCGGCTTGCCGACGTACACGGCGATCAGGGCGCCGACGCACACGCTGCGGTCCGCGGCGTACAGCTTCCCGGGCAGCGGGACCACTTTCTCCTCGGTCCCGTCGACACGTACTTCCGACCGCTTCACGGACTGCATGGAGAAGTAGTAGTCGGGCCTGGGCTTCGTGCGATCGCGGGCCGCTTCCCGTCCGTCGGCAGAGGCGTAGGTGAGCTTCCGGACCTCCACCTGGACGCTGACCGGCTTGCACAGGGGGCCATCGAAGCCCTCGCTGCTCTTGCGGATCGTGACCTCGTTCCCGTCGGAGGTGATGTCGTCGGGAGTGAGGGTCTCCAACCGCACCCAGCTCAGCGTTTCCTCCCGGGACCAGTCCTCGTTGGGGTGGCACCCCGCGGCGTTGGTCGGGTACAGCGGGGTGGGTGAACTCGCGGGCGTGGCGCCGGCGATGCCGGTGGCGCTGCCCGTGCTGCTCGGGGAGGGCTCCGCGGCGGAGACGCCGTCAACCCCGCCGCCCGAGCAGCCGGTTCCCACGAGCGCGACCACCGCCACAGCAGCCGCGCAGACATGAAGACGTAAGGCATTTCCGCTGGGCACCGGCTCCCCCTCTTCCAGCCCTCGCACCGGCTGCACCGTGCAGCCTATGCCCAGGACACGGTGACAGGGGTGCGTAAATCCGATACGTAACCCGCCGCTCCGCCAAGCGTCCGGATGTCGCGCGGTGTGTCCTCGTTCGCCTGCATGCGGGCCCGTTGATGGTCTGCGGGGCACGTCTCGAGCCGGAGTTGTCGGCTGACAAGGTGGCAGCGTTGAGTCAGGCGCTCCCATCGGAGCGCTGAGCAAAGCCCTGGCCGGCCATCACCATCCCGCCCGGGGCTTTGCTCGTCTTCAACGTCCGGCCCCTGGGGCATCTGTGGACAGCCGCCAAGAATGGCGCGCCCGGCGAGGCGGAGTCTCGCGCCTGATTGCACGTGCTCTCGCTGTGGGATTGGTCCGTTCGTATCTGCCGGGGTGCGCGTGCTGCGGTGGGCGGCGACGGTGGTGCGAGCGCCGGTCGACCGCCGGTGCTTGGTGCTGTGTGAGGGAGCCACATGATGTTGCAACGCAATACCGTCGTCCGCAGTCTGCACGATCTGGGCCTGGCCGCGTGGTTCGGCGGTTCTCTGATGGGAGCGGTCGGGTTGAACGGGGCGGCCTCATCGGAGGTGGGCCAGGGGCGGCAGGGGGCACGGTTCGCCAGCGTGGGCTGGGCAAAGTGGGTGCCGGTCAACGCCGTGGCGATCGGGGCACATCTGGTCGGCGGTAGCGGGCTGCTGGCCGTGAACGCTCCCCGGGTCGCGGGCCAGCAGGGGGTGGCGGTCTCCACACTGGCCAAGACGGTGCTGACCGGTGCGGCGCTGGCCGCCACCGCTTACAGCCGCGCCCTGGGCAAGAAGATCGAGCTGGCCTCGTCCGACGACCCCGAAGACACCGAGAAGGCCTCCCGCCACCCCATCGACACCGACAAGGCCCAGCGACAGTTGGAGCGAATGCAGTGGGCGGTCCCGGCTCTGACCGGCGGCCTGGTGATCCTCAACGCCCTCCACGGCGAACAGCAGCGTGCCGAACAGCAGGTGTACGGGATGTGGCAACGGGCCCGCTCCATGGGTCCGGCCCTGATGCACTCCGGCTTCCACGGGCTCGGCAATCATGGAACGCGGTGCCGACGGAACCACCTGTCACACGCCCGCGGCGGTCATGCAACGGAGTAGGTGGAGTGGGAAGGCACTCGGGCTGAGACCGTCACACCTCCGTCCGAGCACCACCTGCACGCTACAAGCCCCACCTCAACAAGCCCCACCTCACGATCCCCGCCGGACTCTTACGGTCTCCGCTTCTACCAGGCCCGCCAGGACTGGCCGGACGGACGCGCCGTCCATCAGTTGTGGTCGGCCTCGACGGCTGGAGTCGCTTGGCAAAATACCAGCTGAGAGGCGCTTTTCCTGGGAGAAAGCGGCTGAGGCGACCGAAGGTCAGGGGTATATGAGGAGCGGGTGCCGGACCGCCGTTCTCACGGGACGGCACGGCGTGGGCGCTGCTCGGACCGCCGGGTGACACAGACCGCACCGTTCCCCCGCACGAGCAGGCCGGGGACCAGTGCCCCGCGGCCCGCACCCACCGACCGGCACGGCGGGGACCGAGTGGGATCCTGGGTAACGGCACGGTGTAGGCGTGGTCGGGACCGTAAGGAGCACGGTGGACCTGGAAAGCACCCTCGACGAGCTCTACGCGCTGCGTCCCCACGAATTCACCGCGGTCCGCAACCAGCGAGCGGCCGAGGCCCGTCGGGCCGGTGACCGCGAACTGGCCGAACGGATCCGGGCACTGCGCAGGCCGACCGTGTCGGCCTGGGCCGGAAACATGCTCGTCCGCAAGGAGCCGGACAAGGTCCGGCCGCTGATCAGCCTCGGCGAGGGTCTCCGCGAGGCCCACAGGAACCTCGACGGCGAGCAGTTGCGCGAGCTCGGCAGGCAGCAGCACCTCCTGGTCGGGGCGCTGGCCCGAGAGGCGCGGCAGTTGGCTGCGGAGGAAGGACACTCGGTCGGCGAGGCCGCGTTCCACGAGATCGAAGCCACTCTGCACGCGGTGCTGGCCGACCCGGAGGCCGCACGGCAGTGGGCCGCCGGGCATCTCGACCGGCCGCTGAACGCGCCGGTCGGCTTCACCGGGTTGGAGGCGAGCGCGGGGGCGACGGTGCGGCCGGCCCGCGCGGAACCCCGGCCGGGGCCCTCGCCGGAGCCGGCGGAGGACGCCGGGGCCCGTCGCCGCCGGGAGAAGCTGGACCACGCCCGGCAGGAGGCGGAGGTTGCCGAGCGGCAGGCCGGCGAACGCGAGCAGGCACGCGAGGAGGCGTCGGCGGCGCTCGATCGGTCACAGGCGGTGCTGGATGGGATCAGTGAGCGGGTGGCGGCTCTGGCCCAAGAGCTGGACGAGGCGAGGGAGCAGCAGCGTCGCGCCGAACGCGGGGTTCGGGACGCGCGTGACGAGGCCTCGCGTGCGTCCCGGGCGGCCCTGTCCGCACGGCGCCGCGCGGACAGGGCGGCGACGGTGGCGGAGCGGCTGGGTGGGGGGTCGTGACGGTGGCGGCGCCGCCGCGGAGCTGTTTCCCCCGCCCGGTCCCTTCCCGGAACCGGGCTCCGCCCGGACCTGTCACCGCGCTCCGCGCGGTGTTTCGGGGGCTCTGCCCCCGGACCCCCGTGCCCCCGCGCCTCAAACGGCGGCGGGCTGGAGCCGCCTGGGGCACTTCCCACGGCCGCCGGACCGTTAGGGGGAGTTCGAGGTCCCCGCGCGGAGCGCGGTACGGGGCCTGGGGCCTCCCGCGCCACGCGCGGAGCCGCACATCGGTACAGCGGGAAGGGGCACACAGGGGAACAGCCCCCCCCGGCGGCCCCGCCCCGGAAGGCCTCAGCCGCCCCCCGCCCTCCCCAGCGCCTTCACGATCTCGTCCGCGTTGCGGTACGTGCCCTCCTCCGGCAGCCCGCGGGCCCGGTCCACGACCGGGTCGGGGGCGTGGCGTTCCTCCAGGGCGCGGACGACCGCGGCGCGGTCCGCAGGGAACGTCGTGCGGTCCAGGTGACGGGCCAGTTCGAGCCGCAGGGCCTCCGCCTCGGTCTCCGCGCGCGCCCGGTCGCGTTCCTCACCGGGCGGCGGGACGGGTCCCGACGCGTCGACCCGGACGTCGTCGTCAGCGGCGGGCTCGGGGTCGTTGGCCTCCTCGACGTGGGTGTGCTGCCCGGACCGGAGGTAGCCCTCCAGTTCGTGCTTCATCTCGTCGTCCTTGCGTGGGCTGACGGGATTGCTGCCTCGCTCGATGTCCCCCATGTCAGGAGCACCTCCTTCGTGCGTCCGTACGTCCGTGCAAGTCGCGCCGGACGGTTACCCGCAAGGGGCGGAATGACGCGAAACGGGCACTACTTTTGGCCGGCGTGACGCGTGAGCAGCGTGCGGGTCTCCAGCGCGACCCGCTGCCCCTCGCCGGTAGGGACGACCACCACCGGGACCGTCGCACCGGCCGGGCTGACGACGGTGTCCTCCCGCACGTTCACCGGCCGCAGGCCGCCCGTGACGCCGAGTACGCCCAGACCTGCGCAGACCGCCTCCCGCACCTCCGGCTGGTCGCAGCCGATCTCGCCGGTGAAGACGAGAGCGTCGAGCCTGTCCAGTGACGCGGCGCAGGCGGCGACGCCGCGCCGGACGCCCAGGGTGAAGACGTCGAGGGCCAGGGCGGCCCGCCGGTCGCCGTCCGCCGCCGACCGTACGAGGTCGCGGGTGTCGCCCGAAGTGCCGGACAGGCCCAGCAGGCCGGATCCACGGTTCAGGGTCTCCGTGAGCTCCTCGGGCTCCATTCCGGCCGATGACTGGAGCCACAGCAGCAGTCCGGGGTCGACGCTGCCGCTGCGTCTGCTCATCACCATGCCTTCGAGCGGGGTGAACCCCATGGTGGTGTCGACGCTGCGGCCTTCGCGCACCGCGCACGCCGAGCAGCCGCCGCCCAGGTGCGTGATCACGATGTGGAGGTCGCGGGCAGGCCGGTCCAGCAGGGCCGCGGCACGGTCGAGGGCCCACGCGTACGACAGGCCGTGGAAGCCGTATCTGTGCAGCCCGTACCGGTCCGTCCATTTCTGGGGCAGCCCGTAGGTGCGCGCCGGCTGCGGCAGCCCGGCGTGGAAGGCCGTGTCGAAGCACACCACGTGCGCGGCGTGCGGCAGCAGCCGCCGTGTCGCGTCGAGGGCGGTGAGAGCGGGCGGCACGTGGAGGGGGGCCAGTTCCGCGGCCCGGTCGAGCTCCGCTCGCACCGTGTCGTCGACGAGCGTGGGGCCGAGGAGCCGGGGCCCGCCGTGCACGAGGCGGTGGCCGGTGGCCGCCACCGGCGGGGCTTGGCGCAGCAGTTCCTCGATCACCTGCCGCGTCCCGCTGCCGGGAGCTTCGCTTTCGTGCCGTGCGGCCAGTTCCCGTCCTTCGCCGTCGACCACGCTCAGGTGGAGGCTAGAGGACCCGGCGTCGACGACGAGCAGGTTCGAAGCGGTCGTGGTGCCGGCGTCCGTCATGATTCCCACGTCCATTCGGTGATCTCGGCGGGATCGACTCCGGTGCGTCGCAACTCCTCACGGAGCCGGTCCCGGTGGAGTGCGTAGCGGGATGCCAGATCCCCCGTGGCCGCCGGACGGCCGCGCAGATGGCGCAGTGCCGTGATCGCCAGGTCATGACGGGAGACGCCGTTGCTCGCCAGCAGGTCGTACGGGGTGGTCGTGGTGCCCTCCTCGACGTAGCCGCGCACATGGAACCGGCCGGGGTGGGGGCGGCCGTGCAGCAGCTGGTGCACGGCGGAGGGGTAGCCGTGGAAGTCGACGACGACAGGGAGTTCCGTGCCGAACAGGGCGTCGAAGTCGGCGTCGGTCATGCCGTGCGGATGCCGTTCCGGCGGCGCGAGCGCGCACAGGTCGACGATGTTCACGACGCGGATGCGCGCCTGCGGCAGGTCGCGTCGCAGGAGCTGGGCCGCGGCGAGGGTCTCGACGGTGGGAATGCCGCCCGCGCACGCCAGGACGAGCTCGGGGTCCTCGCCGTCGTCCGTCGACGCCCACCGCCAGACCGACGCGCCCGCCTCGCAGTGCGCGCGTGCCTCGTCGAGGGCGAGCCACTGCGCCGCCGGCTGCTTGCCCGCGACGACCAGATTGATCCGGCCGGTGTCGGAGAGCACCCGCTCCATGGTGACCAGCAGGGTGTTGGCGTCGGGCGGCAGAAAGACACCGGTGACCGTGCTCTTCTTCGTGAGCAGGTTGTTGATGAATCCCGGCCCCTGGTGGCTGTAACCGTTGTGCTCCTGCCGCCAGCCCTCGCTGGTGAGCAGGTAGTTGAGGCTGCTGACCGGCGCTCGCCACGGCACCTCGCGGGACATCTTCAGCCACTTGGCGTACTGGTTGAGCATGCTGTCGACGACGGACGCGAACGCCTCGTACGTCGGGAACAGCCCGTGCCGCCCGGTCTGCAGATAACCCTGGAGCCAGCCCTGGCAGTTGTGCTCCGAAAGGATCTCCAGCACCCGGCCGTCGGGGGTGAGGTTCTCCGCGTACTCCTCGACGGGCCACACGTATCCGCGGCCGGTCACCTTCAGCACACCGTCCAGCTTGTTGGAGGCCAGCTCGTCGGGGGACATGATGCGGAAGTCGCGGGCGGCGGCGGTCCTGCGCATGATCTCCGTCAGCCAGTCCGCCAGCACCTCGTTGGGGCTCGCCTTCGCCGAGCCGGGGCCGTCCGGGACGTCGACGGCGTACGGCTCGAGCGGCGGCAGGTCGAGCGGCCGCCGCAGCCGTCCCCCGTCCCCCGCAGCCTGCATGCCGATGCGCCGATCGCCGGACGGGCAGGCGTCGAGCACCTCCGCGACCGGCCGGCCCTCCTTGTCGAACAGTTCCTCCGGGCCGTACGAGCGCAGCCAGGCCTCCAGTGCGGCGAGCTGCTCCGGGTCGTCGTGGACACCGTCCAGCGGCACCTGGTGCGCGTGGAAGGTCCCCTCGATGCGTTTCCCGGCGACCTCGGCCGGCGCTCCCTGCCCCTTGAGGCTGCGCAGTACGATCATCGGCCACGCCTGACGCTCAAGGATCCGCCCGGTCCGTGCGCGGCCCTGGATGTCCCGGATGCCGGTGTGCGCGGCGCGCACCGCCGCGGCGACCGGCTCGCCGTCCGGATCGTCCGTCACGTCGACGATGCGCGGGTCCCAGCCGTAACCACGGAACAGGGACGTCAGTTCGTCGTCGGACATGCTCGCGAACACGGTCGGCGAGGAAATTTTGTAGCCGTTGAGATGCAGCACCGGCAGTACGGCGCCGCAGGTCACCGGGTCGAGATACTTGGACGAGTGCCAGGCGCCGGCCGTCGGGCCCGTCTCCGCCTCGCCGTCCCCGACGATGCACGCCACCAGCCGGTCGGGTGCGTCGAACGCGGCGCCGAACGCGGTGGACAGGGCGTAGCCCAACTCGCCGCCCTCGTGGAGGGTGCCGGGCACCGAGGGGGAGAGGTGGCTCGGGAAGCCGTCGGGAGCGCAGTAGCGCCGGGCCAGCTCCCTCAGCCCGGCCTCGGTCCTGGCCAGCGAGGGGTCGTAGTGCTCGTGCGTGCCTTCGAGCCAGAGACCGGCGTGGTTGGCGGGTGCGCCGTGGCCCGGCCCCGTGATGAGGAGGACGTCGGCGTCCCGCTCGCGGATCAGGGTGTTGAGCGCGGAGTACACCATCGTGATGCCGGGACAGGAGCCCCAGTGGCCGAGGAGCCTGGGCTTGAGGTGCTCGGGCCGCAGCGGTTCACGCAGCAGCACATTGTCACGCAGGAAGATCAGCGCGGCGGACACGTAGTCCGCCGCCCGCCGGTAGGTCCGTGTCATGGCCTCACTCCGGCGGGGTGCCCAGCGGATTGGCCGCCAGCGCCTTCGCGGTGCCGAAGAGGTTGGCCGCCATCGCCCGGCCGGTCCTGTGCGACCAGTCGCGCCCCCGCTCGTCGTCGAGGTAGTCGGGTCCCGGCCCCGGCCCGAGGTGCCAGTACGTCCACGCCTGGCCGGGAATGGTGTAGCCGATGTCCGCCAGCGCGCCGGAGATCTCGGTGATCACATGGTGCGCGCCGTCCTCATTTCCGGTGACCACCACCCCGGCGACCTTGTTGTAGGCGACGGGGCGGCCGTCGTCGTCGGTCTCGGAGAGCATCGCGTCCATGCGCTCCAGCACACGCTGGGCCAAGGAGGAAGGATGCCCGAGCCACGTCGGCGACGCGACGACGAGGATGTCCGACTCCATCAGCTTCCCGTGCACCTGCGGCCACTGGTCGCCCGGGCCGACGGCTTCGCTCACCACGCCCGGACGGATGTCCAGGTCCACCGCCCGGATGAACTCCACCTCGACCCCGTACTTCTCGAGTTGACCCGCGACGACCGTCGCCAGCGCATGGGTGTTGGAGGGCTCGGGGGACGTCTTGAGCGTGCAGTTGATCACCAGTGCCTTCATGGGCACACCGGTACCCGGTCGGCGCAGGGGCACGCCGGGCGCCGAGCCGTTCGGGTGAGAGCGCGATGTTTCCGCCGGCGCCCGCATGGTTACCCAGGACAGGCCGGGACAGCGGCGCACACGGCACAGTGAGGAGCGGAACACCGACATGGCCAGTACGAAAGTGTCCGACCACATCCTCCAGCGGCTGCGTGAATGGGACGTCACGCACGTCTTCGCCTATGCGGGCGACGGAATCAACGGGCTCCTCGCCGCGTGGGGCCGCGCGGGCAACAAGCCGAAGTTCGTGCAGTCCCGCCACGAGGAGATGTCGGCGTTCCAGGCCGTCGGCTACGCCAAGTTCTCCGGAAAGGCCGGCGTCTGCGCCGCCACCTCGGGACCGGGCGCGATCCATCTGCTCAACGGGCTCTACGACGCGAAGCTCGACCACGTTCCCGTGGTGGCGCTCGTCGGGCAGACCAACCGCAGTGCCATGGGCGGGTCGTACCAGCAGGAGGTCGACCTTCAGAACCTCTTCAAGGACGTCGCGTCCGACTTCTGCGAGACCGCGATGGTCCCGGAACAACTGCCCAACCTCATCGACCGGGCGATGCGCACGGCCTACGCCCGGCGCACCGTGACAGCGGTCATCATCCCCGCCGACGTCCAGGAACTGGACTACAGCCCGCCGAAGCACGCCTTCAAGATGGTGCCCTCCAGCATGGGCCTCGGCCGGTACGCGCCCGTGCCCGTCGACGAGGACGTCGAGCGGGCCGCCGAGATCCTCAACGCGGGCGAGAAGGTGGCCGTGCTCGTCGGCCAGGGAGCCCGCGGAGCCCGCGCCGAGGTCGAACGGCTGGCCGACGTCCTCGGCGCCGGCGTCGCCAAGGCACTGCTCGGCAAGGACGTCCTCCCCGACGACCTGCCCTACGTCACCGGCTCGATCGGCCTGCTCGGCACCCGGCCCTCCTACGAGATGATGCAGGACTGCGACACCCTGCTGATGATCGGATCCAGCTTCCCGTACACCCAGTTCATGCCGGAGCTCGACCAGGCGCGGGCCGTGCAGATCGACATCGACCCGCACATGATCGGGCTGCGCTACCCGTTCGAGGTGAACCTCGTAGGCGACGCCCGCGAGACGCTGCGGCGGCTGCTGCCACGGCTGCACCGCAAGGAGAGCCGCGCCTGGCGCGACGGGATCGAGCAGAGCGTCGACCGCTGGTGGGAGGTCATGCAGCGCAGGGCGGCCGTCGACGCCGACCCCGTCAACCCCGAATACGTCGTCCACGCGTTGGACGGGCTGCTCCCCGACGATGCGATCGTCACCGCCGACTCGGGCTCCGCCGCGAATTGGTACGCCCGCCATCTGCGGCTCCGCGGCAGGATGCGCGGCTCGCTGTCCGGGACGCTCGCCACGATGGGTCCCGGCGTCCCGTACGCCATCGGCGCCAAGTTCGCCCACCCGGACCGCCCGGCGATCGCCCTGGTCGGCGACGGCGCGATGCAGATGAACGGCATGATGGAGATGCTCACCGCGGCGAAGTACTACCGCGAGTGGTCCGACCCGCGGCTGATCGTGGCCGTGCTGAACAACGGCGACCTCAACCAGGTGACCTGGGAGATGCGCGCCATGTCCGGGGCCCCGCAGTTCGAGGAGTCGCAGTCCATCCCGGACCTGCCCTACGCCGACATCGCCGAACGGATGGGGCTGCACGGCGTCCGCGTCGAGAAGCCCGAGCATGTCGAGTCCGCCTGGAAGCAGGCCCTCGCCGCCGACCGGCCCTTCGTCATCGACTTCCGCACCGACCCGGCCGTGCCGCCGATCCCGCCGCACGCCTCGCTCGACCAGATCGAGGCCGCCGCGTCCGCGATCCTGCGCGGGGACAGCGACCGAGGATCGATGATCCGGCAGGGCTTCAAGGCCAAGGTGCAGGAGTTCCTTCCCGGCACCCGGCACCGCGGGGACCGGCCCGGCGCGACGAAGGACAGCGCCGACGACGACAGGTGACGGCCCTTCACCGGGTGCCGCGGACCCGGGTGTCTCCCGTTGGCGCACCGGCCGTCCCAGGAGGATCGTGGGGAGATGACCACCACCATCGGAGCGGAGGAGGAGTTCTTCCTCGTCCGGGCCGACGACCGGTCCGTCGAACCGGCGGGCAGCCGCATCGTGGCGCGAGCCCGCCGCACCGTCGGCGACCTGGTGTCCGGCGAATTCCACGAGGGCCAGCTCGAGGTCCGCACACCGCCGTGCGAGGGCGCCGGCGAACTGCACCGGCACCTGGAGGCGGTACGGAAGGCGGCCGGCGCGGCCTCCGGCGCGGAAGGGCTCGTTCTGTGCGCCACCGGCACGCCGGTCATCGGTGGCGCGGGAGCCCGCGTCCTCGGCGACCACCCCCGCTACCGGGCGGGGGTGCGCCAGTTCGGCACCATGCTCGACGACTTCACCGTCTGCTCCGTCCATGTGCATGTGCATGAGCCGGACCGTGAGGTGGCGGTGCTGACGGCGAACCATCTGCGCCCCTGGCTGCCCCTGCTGGTCGCCATGAGCGCCAACTCGCCCTTCTTCGAAGGCCGTGACACCGGATACGCGAGCTGGCGGACCGTCGTCCGCGGCCGCTTCCCCGCGCTCAGCGCCCCTCCGTACGTCGATTCGCTCGCCCACTACCGACGCCTGACAGCGGCCCTGGAGGAGTCGGAGGCGATGCTCGACGCGAACATCCCGTTCTGGGACGTACGGCCCAATCCCCGTGTGCCGACGCTGGAGATCCGGGTCATGGACGTGCCGTCGGACGTGGCGGACACCGCCGCGCTCACCGCCCTCGTCAGAGCGCTGGTCGTGGACTGCGCCGAGCGGGTCCGGCGCGGCGACAAGGGGCCGCGTACCTGCGGCGAACTGCTGCGCGCCGCTTACTGGCGGGCCGCCCGCGACGGCTGGCCCGGCAGCGGCGTCGACGCGCTCACCGAACGGGTGCTGCCGTTCGCCGTCCAGGCGGCACGGCTGGTGGACCGCGTACGGCCGCGGCTGGAGGAGTACGGCGATTGCGAGCGGGTCACCGCGTTCCTGCGGCGGCTGGACGAGCACGGGTGCGGCGCGCAGCGGCAGCGGGCGTCGTGGAGCCGCCGGTCACGGCCGGCCGATGTCGTCGACGACCTCGTCGCCGCCACGGCGGGGAAAGGACCGGTCAGCCCGGCGTGAGGGTCGTCACCAGGACGTCGCGGTGGGCCGGAAGGGCGTCGTCGACCGGCCGGATGGGCGATACGCCGTGCAGGGTGCCGCGGTCGTCGGAGACCAGCAGACTCGCCGGCTCGCTCAGCGTGGCCGACAGGATCTCGTCGCCCTCGGGGCTGTAGACGGTGCTTTCGCCACCGGTGGCGTTGTCGCGGCCGATGAGCAGCGAGGACACCAGCGTGACGCCGTCCCGGTGCCTGCCTTCCGGTGTCGGCTCCCCGCCGCCCTCCGCCGTGGCGACGACCCGGAAGGGATGGACCTTGACACTCCACCACTCGGCCACGTCCAGCGCGCCCGCCACCCTGCCCAGCAGACCGAGGATCTGGCGCAGCACCGGATCGGCGACGAAGGCGCCGGTCAACGGATCGAAATGGCGGTCCACCGACTCGTAGAGCGGATTGGTGTTGTCGGGCTGGACGAACACGGTGTGGGGCAGCAGCCGCAGTTCCCCGGTCACCGGCGAGAGGGAGAAGTGTCCGTAGCGCCGCAGTCTGCGGGTGCCGCGCCGGGCCGCGTACTCGTCCTCCGTGAGGTCCTGCCAGTGGGTCGCGAAGTGGGCCCAGGACGAGGCGTCGGCACCCAGGCACGTCAGCACGTCGGCCGGGGGCATGAGGTACGCGCCCGTGCCGGCGAGCGCGGTGCGGGCCGCCTCCTCGGCGGAACGGGCCGCCGCGTTCTCGTCCGCGGGGTCGAGGAAACCGGTGTCGGTGTCCACGGTCTGCCACCGCCCTTCCTCCGGTGGGGTGAGATCTCGGGCTCAAGCCATCATCGGGCGGCCCCCCACCGGGCGCACGTCCGCACGATCGGGACGCGGGGACCGCGGCCCCGCGGCTCATGATTGGCTCCTCCCGGTCCGGGAACCCGGCGAGCTGTACGGTCCGGCGGACCGGCGCCGGGTCCGGCACAGGCACGATCATCCGGCTCCGACGGTGAGGAAGTGGGCCATGAGCGAGCAGACACCCTCCCAGGCGGAGGGCGAACGGCCGGAGGACGAGCTCCGCGCGAACTTCCCCCGCAGCACGCCGTCCCAGGCGGAGGGCGAGCGGGACGACGAGCCCGAACCTCAGGCGGAGGACACGCCGGCCCAGGACCGGCACGGCCCCAAGACCTGACGGCGGGACCGTACGGACCGCCGGCCCGGCCCTTGCCTGGCGTGGCCGGCGAGGCCGGGCCTTGGCGTGGCCCGCCCCAGGGGGGCCGGCGAGCTCCGGGCCGGGTTCGGCATGGTCCCGGGCCTGATGACGGGACCGTACGGACCGCCGGCCCGGCGCTCCCGCGGCATGGTCGGCGAGCTCCGGGCCGGGCCTCGGTGGGGCCTCCGGCCGTCGGTCCGACCTCGGCGCGGCTTCGCGGCCGAATGCCCGTCCCGCTCGCGGCGGCAGTAACACCGCGAGCCTTCCCCACGGTCGGCCGCGGCCGACGTCGCGGAAGGCTCCGGCGTGGGGGAGGCGTGGGCGTCAGCTGTTGGGCGTGACGGCCGGCTGCCGGTGTCGAAGCAGTACGGACCCGGCGAGGAAGGCGCACGCCCCCGTGCACAGGACCGCGGCCGCTCTGCCCCAGGCGAACGAGTCGCCCAGGCTGCTCTGCAGCAGATTCAAGGTCCCGACGCCCGCGAGCGCGTGCAGCGCGGCGACGCCGACCGCCAGGCCGGCGGCGGCCGCCCAGACCAGCGCGGTGTCACACACCGCGAGCCATACGGCGACGATCAGGCAGAGCACCGTGACGGCGACGGAGAGGGTCTCGGCGTAGCCGCCGGAACGCAGGCCGGCGACGTCGGTGGGCAGATGGATGACGCCGCAGGCGAAGAGAACGACGGCGGCGGGCCAGCGCAGTCCCGAACGCATGGCCGGCGAGACGGTGTGGCCGTCCGGGCCGGCGGCCAGGGCGCCGTTCAGCGCCGCCATGGGCCACGGCGTCTTCGACGGCCGTGTCTCGGCGGCGGCGGTGGCCTGCGGCCCGGCGGGGACCTCGTGCCGGGAGGCGTCCTCCCCGGGGGACGGCGAGGGCTCGTGACCCGCGGCGGCCTCGTTCGCGGCCGATCGCCATTCGCCGGCGTCGGTGCCGATCATGTTGACCAGCTGTACGACGTCCTCGATGGGCCGGCCGACGGCGGCGGCGCGCAACGTGGTGTCCGCCTCGTGCAGGGGGCGTGGGTACTCGTTGAGCAGGGCGACCAGCTGCCTGACCTCCTCGAGCGGGCGGGAGACCGCCGCGGCGCGCAGGGCCAGGTCACCGGGGCTGTTGACCTCTCCGGTCCGCTTCAGCCGGCTCACGAGGGCGGCGACCTCGGCCACCGGACGCTCGGTGGCGGCCGTCCGGAGCAGAGTGTGGATGGGCGGCTCGCTGTCGTTGGGCGCCGGCTCCACCGTGGGATCGGCGGCAAGGGCCCGGTCGGTTTCACCGGCCCGGCGTTCGCCGGGGGGCCCGGGCGCCGGGGCGGGGGCCTGGATCGGTGTCTCCCTGCGGAGCGGGCTCGGGTCCTCGATCGCGTCGCGCACAGGCGTCGGTGCCTTGGCGACGGCGTCTTTGCGGGCGGCATCCTCGGCGACCGGGTCCTTGGCGGCCGCGCGTGCCGGCCTCCAGGCGTAGACGCCGCTGCGGACCGGGCCGGGCTTGTCGACCGGCGTGGCTATCGGCTCCCGCCTGTCGTCCGGGTCACCGGCCGTGGCCGGGTCGTCGGTCGTGTCCGTCAACGGAGCCTCAGCCTCTGCACCGGCCTGGGGCGCCCGCGGCTTCCCGGCCGGGGTGCGCACGGGGACCGGCTCCTGTGCGGGAGCCGGCCGCGGCCTCTCCGGTCCGCCGGAACCCGTGACCGTGCCGGTGCCCGGTCCCGTCCCGCGGAGGGGGGACGGGTCCTCGGGGAGCAGCGGACTCCCGGGCTCCGGGTGGACGGGGTCGAGAGGACCGGGCGGAATCGCGGCAGCGGGGAAGACCGGCGGGTGGGAAGGGATCGGCGGCAGCGGCGGAACCGCGCGGGCCGGGAACGCCGGGGCGGCGCTGCCGGCGCCCGTCGTGCCGTCAGGGGGCCGCGGGCGGTCGTCCTGGTGGTCGGACGGGGTATGGGTGTTGGGGTCGGTGCTCATGGCGCGGGCTCCGTTCGCGGAACATCCGGGTAGGCGTACACCGTGTCGTTCGTCGTGCGCCGCCTGAGCGCGCACACTTTGTTACATCTAACGGGCACAACGTGACATTGCGCCATCCGGGAACGTCGACCGTGGGCCACCAGGCGGAATCCCCCGCGGGGCCCGTCGTTCAGCCCTACGCGTCACCACGGCCGGACCACGGCCGCGCGGTCGCCGTTCCGGCCGCCGTGCCGCCGGCGCCGAGCAGCCCGGTCGGCGACAGACCGGCCTCGCCCTGGAGGCGACCGAGGTCCCGGCGTGCCCGCAAGGCGACGGGTCCCGGCAGCCAACCCCGTGCCGCCCGCGCCAGACGGAGCCACGGCTGGCCGTACACGGCGGGCGCGCGCCGTTCGATGCCCCGTACGAGACGGTCGGCCACGGGCTGCACCGGATAGACCTTCCCGGCCGGCCACGGCAGCGCCGCCCGAAGCTCCCGCATCACCCGGTGCTCGTCCGCGGCCCGGATCATCTCGGTGTCCGCCCAGCTGAGATAGCCGACTCCCACCCCTACGCCACGGTGGGCCACTTCGGCCCTGAGGGAGTACGCGAACGCCTCAGCGCCGGACTTGGCCGCGCAGTAGGCGGTCATCATCGGGGCGGGCGCGATCGCCGCGAGGGAGGCGACCTGGAGGAAGTAGCCCCGGGTGCGCAGCAGACCGGGGAGATGCACCTGGGCCGTGAGACAGGTGCCGAGGAGATCGACCTCGAGGATCCGCCGCCAGGTCGCCGGGTCCGTCTCCAGGAACGGCCCGCCCGCCGCAACACCGGCGTTGGCCACGACCACGGACACGGGCCCGAGACTTTCCTCCACCAGGGCGGCCGTGCGGGTCATGGCCTGTTCGTCGGTGACGTCGACGGGCCAGTGCCCAGCGCCGGGAAGGCTCGCCGCCACACGTGCGAGCAGCGGTTCCTCCAGGCCGAGCAGGGCGACCCGGGCGCCGCGCCCGGCGAGGCTCCTCGCCATGGCCGCTCCGAGGCCGCGGGCCGCGCCGGTCACCACCGCCGTACGGCCGAGAAGAGGAAGGTCTTCGGCCATGGTCGGGTCTCCGTCTCCGTCGGCTTCCCACCGGGTCACCGGTAGCGGATACCCCTTTCGGCGACGTCCATCGATCCGGTGCGGCGCCGCCCTCGCCCGTCGTGAGAAGGCCGGCGCCTCCCCCGTCGTCCACGGGTCATAGATCACCGGGTAACGGGCACTCGCTGGTCGACGACGTCCCTTCCAGCCGCTGGAGGACCCATGGCCGTGCACCACCAGCTGATCGGAAAACCGCCCGCCACCGTGTGGTCGGTGCTCAGCGACCGGGACCGTTACGGCGACTGGGTCGTCGGTACCGACGACAGCCGGCCGGCGTACGGCGACTGGCCGGACGTCGGGGCGGCCCTCGAATACTCCGTCCGGGTAGGGCCCTGGACCATGCACGGCAGAACGATCGTGCGGCACTGCGAACCGCCGCGGACACTCGAACTCGAGGCGGAGAGCGGTCGGCTGGGCACAGCGCGGATCGCCATCGACATCCGGCCGTGGGGCGAGGACACCCTGGTCGTCCTGGACGAGCATCCGCTGAAGGGGCCCGGAGGCACCTTCCACAACGCGGTGCTGGACGCGTTCCTCCTTGTGCGCCACCGCCGCATGCTCAGCCGCCTGGCCGACGTCGTCGAGAACTCAGGAGAGCGCGATGCCGGACGCAGTGGTGATCGGAGCAGGGCCTAACGGTCTCGTCGGGGCCAACCTCCTCGCCGACGCGGGCTGGAGCGTCGAGGTCCTCGAGGCGCAACCGGAACCGGGCGGCGCGGTACGCAGCGACCGGGGAGTCCATCCCGACTTCATCAGCGACGTGTGCAGCTCGTTCTACCCGCTGGCAGCCGCCTCCCCGGTGATCTCCGGTCTCGAGCTGCAGCGCGAGGGTCTGAGCTGGGGCCACGCCCCTCACGTACTGGCCCATCCCCTGACCGACGGCCGGTGCGCCGTCCTGCGGCGCCGCGCCGAGGACACCGCGGCGGGCCTGGAGACCTTCGCACCCGGCGACGGTGCGGCCTGGCGCGACCTGTACGACGTGTGGGAGCGGCTGCGGCCGGACATCGTCGACCTGCTGTTCACCCCCTTCCCGCCGGTGATCCCCTCGATGCGGATGGCCGCCCGGCTTCGGACCGGCGGCGGACTGCGGCTGGCGCGGACCCTGCTGCTTCCCGTACGCCGCCTGGGGGAGGAGGAGTTCGGCGGCGAGGCGGGCAGACTGCTGCTCGCGGGCAACGCGCTGCACGCGGATCTGGCGCCGGAGGCGGCCGGCAGCGGGGGCTTCGGCTGGCTGATGTCGATGCTGGGCCAGAGCCACGGCTTTCCCGTGCCCGTCGGCGGCGCGGGCATGCTGACCGAGGCACTGGTCCGCAGGCTGGAACATCGCGGCGGCGCGGTCCGGTGCGGTCGGCGTGCCGTCGAGATCGTGGTCCGCGAGGGCCGCGCGGTGGCCGTACGGACCGCGGACGGCGAGTCGGTCCCGGCGCGCCGGGCCGTGCTGGCGGACGTGTCCGTGCCTTCGCTGTACGGGGAGTTGGTCAACGAACGGCACCTGCCGTCCCGGGTCCTGCGCGATCTGCGCCGCTTCCAATGGGACTTCGCGACGTTCAAGGTCGACTGGGCCCTCAACGGCGCCGTTCCGTGGACCGCGGAGGCGGCTGCCGGCGCCGGGACCGTCCATCTCGCCGACGGCGTCGACGGGCTCACCCGGTTCGCCGCCCAGCTGGCCATGGGGCAGGTGCCCGACCGGCCGTTCCTGCTGTTCGGCCAGATGACCACAGCGGATGCCACCCGCTCCCCGGCGGGCACCGAATCGGCATGGGCGTACACGCACGTGCCCCACCGCACCAAGGGCGACGCGGGCGACGACGGTCTCACCGGCCGCTGGGACCCGCGGGAGGGGGAGGCGATGGCCGACCGGATGGAGGAGCAGGTGGAGCGGTACGCGCCTGGCTTCCGTGCCCGGATCATCGCCCGCCGCATCCTCGCCCCGCCGACGCTCGAGGCCGCCGACGCCAACCTCGCGGGCGGTGCCATCAACGGCGGAACGACCGCACTCCACCAGCAGTTGTTCTTCCGCCCCATGCCCGGCACGGGCCGTCCGGAGACGCCCGTCGAGGGTCTTTACCTGGCCTCCGCGGGGGCGCACCCCGGCGGAGGCGTGCACGGGGCGCCGGGCGCGAACGCGGCGCGGGCCGCGCTGCGGGTGCTGTCCCCGGGCCGGCTGCTGAGCCGGACACAGCGCGTCCTCGCCCGCCGGGGCCGTGGCGGTGAGCCGACGGACCCGGGCGGGCGGGAGACGCGAGGGCGGTGAGGTCAGCTGCCGCCGCTGCCGTACGGCCGGGTGATGACCTCCATGCCATGGCCGGCCGGGTCGTGGAAGTACATGCCGCGACCACCGTCGTTGTGGTTGATCTCGCCGGGCCGCTTTCCGTGCGGATCGGCGAAGTAGGTGATGCCCGCGTCCTGGATGCGCCGGAAGACCTGGTCGAACTCTTCCTCGGAGATCAGGAACGCGTAGTGCTGCAACGGGACTTCGTGGTCGACGGTCACGAAGTCCAGAGTGACGTTGTTGCTCAGGGTGAGGGGGACGAACGGTCCCCACTCCGGGCCGGTCTCGAGCCCCAGGATGCGGGCGAGGAATTCGGCGGACTCCCGGTTGTCCCGGGCCAGAACAATGGTGTGGTTCAGCTCTACTGACACTGTGGAATGCCTCCGTAAGGCAAACTCACGGGCACCTCCATGCCTCACCCGGTCGGTGACCGACACGCGATGCCGTGCCGGCGATCATAGGACAGCGCATTCTTCGATGTCATATTCGATTCCGGTCGCCGACGGGCGGCCCCCGACGGTGTGGAGTTCAATGAAGGCGCGGGGTCCGTACGCCTGCCGCACCTGCGGCACAGCACAGGGAGCTCGGGAGCGCCATCTGGGAGTGATCGACGCGTGAGCACCAGCGGCCACATCGTGAACACCGGGTCCGAGCGGCCGGAGGACTCGGCACTGCTCGTACTCGATCACGTCGGCCGGGTGCTCGCCTGCACCGGCGGAGCGGTGGAGTTGACCGGCCTGTCCGCCGGTGAACTTCAGGGCCGCACGATCGAGGAACTGCTGACGGACCCCGGTGTCTGGTCCGCGCTCCTGGACCACGACCCGGCCGACGACTCGCGCTCGGTGCGGACGGCACTGCTGCACGCCGACGGTTCCCGCCGGGTGCAGCTCGACCTGCTTCCGGTGGACGGCCCTCTGGCCGCCCGGTATCTGATCCGGCTGGTACCCGCCGCCGTGGCCGACCGACGGGAGGAGAACGACGCGCTGCTCCGGGCACTCTTCTCGCAGAGCGGCATCGGCCTCGCCGTCTACGACAGTGAGCTGCGGCTCATCAGAGGCATCTCATTGCCGAGCGACCCGCGTCCCTCCGCCCTGCTCGCCGGCCGCCGGCTCGGCGAGCTGCTGGTGCCGGAGGACGCGGCCGCCGTGGAGGAACGCCTGCACCGGGTGGTGGCCACGGGGGAGCCGCTGATCGACTTCGTCACCACGGCCCGGCTGAGCCGGGCCCCCGAACGCGAACGGATCGTCTCCCTGTCGGCCCTGCGCATGGCCGGCCGGGACGGCGTGGCCCGCGGTGTCGCGGTGACGTTCACGGACGTGACCGAGCAGGAACGGGAACGGAGCCGCTCGGCGCTGGTGGCCACCGCGGCCTCCGCGCTCGGCCGCTCCCTGGAGGTCGGCCGCAACACGCAGGTGCTCGCCGACCTGCTGGTGCCCGCCTTCGCCGACCTGGCCTGCGTGGACATCACGGAGGCCCTGCTCGTCGGCGAGGAGCCCGGGGAGTTCGTCACCGGCGCACCGCTGCGCCGGGTCTCCGCCGTCGCGGGCGGCGGCGAATGGCCGGACCAGCTGTATCCGCAGGGCTCCATCATCCGGGTCAAGGCCTACGAGAGCGACCGGCTGCGCGGCGGTTCCGCCGTCATCGTGCCCGACCTCGACGAACTGCTGCCCAGGATCGCCGGGGACCCGGAACGCCGGAGGCTGGTTCTGGCGCCGGGCGCCGCCTCGTACATGGTCGTGCCGCTGCAGGCACGCGGCCACGTCCTCGGCGCGGTGTCGGTGTGGCGTTCACGGCAGCGGGCGCCGTTCGACGCGCGGGACGCCGCGGTCGCCGAGGACATCTGCTCCCGAGCGGCCCTCGCCATCGACAACGCCCGCCGCTACACCCGCGAGCGCCGTACGGCGGAGAGCCTCCAGCGCAGCCTGCTGCCCCGTCCGGTGCTCAAGGTGACCGCGGCGGAGACCGCCGGCGTCTATGTGCCCGGCAGGACACTGGCCGGCACGGGCGGCAGCTGGTTCGACGTCATCACCCTGTCCTCGAGCCGGGTGGCGTTCGTGGTCGGGAACCTGCGGGGTCGCGGGCTCAACGCCGCTGCCGCGATGGGCAGTCTGCGCACGGCGGTGCGCACCCTCGCCGACCTGGACCCGCCGCCCGACGAACTCCTCACTCATCTGGACGACCTGGTGGTACGGCTCGCCGACGACGAGCAGCCCGGCGAGCCCGAGGGAACCGTCCGCGGGGCCACCTGCCTGTACGCCGTCTACGACCCGGTCACCGCCCGCGCACTGATGGCCAGCGCGGGACACGCGGCGCCCGTGCTGGCCCGGTCCTCCGGGGAGACCGGCCCCGTCGACATGCTTCCCGGACCGGCGCTCGGGCTCGAGGGCGCCCCCTTCGAACCGGTGGAGGTGGCGCTCTCACCCGGCGATCTGCTGGCCTTCACCGCCGGATCGCTCTCCGACGCGCCCGGGTCCGGCGCCGGACACGTGATCGACCACCTGCGGGAGATCCGGGGCACGGGTGCGGGCGACGCGGTCGCCGTGCCCGAGATCGCGCGGGACATGCTGGTTCCCTTCCTGGCGCGCCCCCCGGACGACGACGCGGCGCTGCTGCTCGCGCGGCTGTCCGTGTCGCCCGAAGGGTCCGTCATCGCCTGGGAGTTCCCGGCCGACGTGCGGATCGTGTCCGACGCGCGGGCGCTGGTGACCGAGCGGCTCACCGTATGGGGGCTCGACGAGCTGGTGTTCACCACCGAGCTGATCGTCAGCGAACTCCTCACCAATGCGATCCGCTACGCCGGTGGCCCGGTGAGGGTGCGGCTCATCAGGGACCAGCGGCTGGTGTGCGAGGTCTCCGACCCGAGCGAGACCCAGCCCCATCTTCGCCGGGCACGGCTGACCGACGAGGGCGGCCGCGGGCTTTTCCTGATCGCCCAACTGGCGCACCGGTGGGGGAGCAGGAACACGGCCGCCGGCAAGACCATCTGGACGGAGCAGCTGCTGCCCTGAGCGGAACCGGCGCCGCGGGACTGTCCGCGCGCCGCCTGACGTGGTCCACTGACCCACGGGGAGCGTGGCCGATGAACGCGAGACACAGACGGGGACGCAAGGACGACGGCCGTGGCCGGCCGGTACGCAGACGCACCGTGGCCGCCACGCTGACCGCTGCCGCCCTCACCGTGTCGCTCTACGGATGCACCGGCCCGGAGCCCGGACCGAAGGAGACCTCCACCTCGTCCGCCGCGCGCGGGACGTCGTACTTCACCGGGCTGCCGGCCAAGCAGGGACCGGTGCTCGCCGTGAAGATCGACAACGTCCGGCCGGCCCGCCCGCACACGGGGCTCGGGGCCGCCGACATCGTCTACGTCGAGCAGGTCGAGTCGGGACTCAGCCGGATACTGGCCGTTTTCTCCTCCACCCTGCCGCCGCGGATCGGCCCGGTGCGCAGCGCGCGGGAGTCCGATCTGGAGCTGCTGCGGCAGTTCGGCAGGCCCGCGCTCGTGTACTCCGGCGCCCAGTCGGCGCTGCGGCCGCTGATCGAGGCCGCGCCCGTCGCCGCGCTGCCGCAGGGGGAGGCGCCCGACGCTTTCGTCCGCTCCGGCGACCGCCCCGCGCCGCACAACCTCTACGTGCTTCCCGATCGTGCCCTCGCCGCCGCCCGCGACGTGAGTGACGCCTCGGACATCGGCATGCGCTTCGGCGCCGCTCCCGACGGCGGCCGTCCGCTCGAGGAGCACACCGTGCGCTATCCCGCGGCCCGGTACACCTTCAGCTGGTCACCGGAGCGGAAGCGGTGGCTCGTGGCGATGGACGGGGCCGCCGCGCGGACCACGGACGGGGGACGGCTCGAACCCTCGACGGTCGTCGTGCAGTACACGCAGGTCCGGCCCTCCAAGTTCCGAGACCGCGGCGGCAGCGTGTCTCCGTACACGGAGACGGTCGGCTCGGGCACGGCGCTGGTACTGCGGGACGGACGCGCCTACGACGCCCGCTGGCAGCGGGCGAGTGCCGACGGGGACACCGTCTTCACCGACGCGGCCGGTGAGCGGCTGGACTTCGCCCCCGGCCAGGTGTGGGTGCTGCTCACCGCCCGCTGAGCCTCGCCCGCGCCGTCGTCCCGCCCGCGGTGATCAGGCGGTGCAGGCGGTCCGCCGCGGCCCGGCCGAATGCCGGGCTGTTGATGTCCGTGTCGTACTCGACCACTTCGACGGCGCTGCCGGACAGACCGTCGCGCAGGGCGGCGAACAGCGCCTCGTCCAGGGCCGGATCGTGGTAGGGGCCGCCCGGCGCGCCGAGCGTCGACAGGCCCCGCAGCGGTACGCACACCTCGGCCGGACCGGTGGCCGCCCGCAGCTTGGCGGCGACGCGGCGGCCGAGCTCCGCACACTCCTCCGCCGTCGTGCGGACCACGGTGATCGACGGGTTGTGCACCCGCACGTCGCGTCCGCGCAGATGCCGGGGGAGGGTGTCGGGCGGACCGAACTTCACCATGTCGAGGGCGCCCAGGCTCACCACCTGGGGTGTGCCCCGGCGTCCGGCGGCGCTCAGCCGGTCCGGTCCCGCGGTGAGGATCCCGCCGACGAGGTCGTCGGCGAGCTCGCCGAGGGTCAGGTCCAGTACGCCCGCGAACAGACCCTGCCCGGCCAGCGACTCCAGCGTCCGGCCGCCGGCTCCGCTGACGTGGAACACCAGCACCTCGTAGCCCAGCCTGGTCAGCCGTTCACGGGCGGCGTCCACGCCCGCGGTCGTCACCCCCGCCATGCTCGCGGCTACGAGCGGCCTGCCACCGGCGGCGAGCTCCGTGGGGAGCAGCGCCTTTCGGTGTGCTTCGAAACCTTTCGCCATGCCGGCCGCCGCGTGCGCGGCGTTCGCCAGCACCGGGGCCAGGACGCTGTTCACGCCGGCGATGTCCACGATGCTGTACATCATGGTGATGTCGGACACCCCCACATAGGGCGACACATCACCGGCGGCCATCGAGGAGACCATCAACTTCGGCACTCCCAGCGGCAGTTCCCTCATCGCCCTGGTCGCGATCGACGTTCCGCCGCTGCCGCCCAGCGCGAGGACGGCGTGCAGCCGGCCCTCGTCGTACAGGCGCAGCACGCTCGCGGCGGCACCGCGGGCCATGGCCGTCACGGCCGTGCCGCGGTCCGCCGCCGCCCGTAGCCCGGCCAGGTCGGCGCCGGCCGCGCGGGCCACTGCGGAACGAGGCACGTCAGCCTCGATCCGCGGCTCGCCCACCACGCCGGCGTCGACCACCAGCACCTCGACCCCGGCGGCCAGCAGCCGTTCACGCAGCCAGCCGTACTCCACACCCTTGGTGTCCAGCGTGCCCACCAGTACAACTGTCGCCATGACACGTACTGTTCGCGGAAATCCGGCGGTCGACAAGAGTGCCCGACCGGTCGTCCCCGGTCAGGCGGCGGGCGGAGCGGTGCTGTTGCGGACCACCAGGCTGGTCGCCAGGTCGATGCGGGTCGCGGCCGGCCGCCTGCCGCGACCGAGGTCCAGCACGAGCCGTGCGGCGGCCTCGGCCATCTCCGTCAGCGGCTGCCGCACGGTGGTGAGCGGCGGGCCCACCCAGCGCGCCAGCGGCAGATCGTCGAAGCCCACGATGCTCAGGTCCTCCGGGATCCGGACCCCGAGTTCCCGGGCGGCCTCGTAGAGACCGAGGGCCTGAAGGTCGTTGCCCGTGAACACGGCGGTCGGCGGCTGCGGCAGGCGCAGCAGTTCGAGACCGGCGGCGTGGCCGGCCTCGTGGTGGAAGTCGCCCTCCCGTACGAGCTCGGCGTCGACCGGCACGCCGGCGCTCTCCAGCGCCGAGCGGTAGCCGTCGATGCGGGCGCGGCTGCACATCATCCGCGAGGGGCCGCCGATCACGCCGATCCGGCGGTGGCCGAGCTCGAGCAGATGCCGGGTGGCGGCGAGGCCGCCCTGCCAGTTCGTGGCGCCGACCGAGGGCACGTCGTCGCCGGGGTCGCCGGCCGGGTCCACCACGACGAACGGGATGTCGCGGCTGGTCAGCTGGGCCCGCTGGGCCGGATCGAGGTCGGAGAGGACGAGGATCACCCCGGCGGGGCGACGGGCGAGGACACCGTCCACCCACGTCTGGCCGGGCATGAGCCGCCCCGCGCTCTCCGAGAGGACCAGGGACAGTCCCTCTTCCCGCGCCACGTTCTCCACTCCTCGGATGACCTCCATGGCCCAGGAGCTCTCCAGCTCGTGGAAGACGAGGTCGATCATCCGGGACTGCTGCGAGGCACCGCGCCGCCGGCGGTAGCCGTGGCGGCGCAGCAATTCCTCCACGCGGGTGCGGGTCGAGGCGGCGACATCGGCTCGCCCGTTCAGGACTTTCGAAACTGTCGGAGCCGACACGCCGGCCGCGCGGGCGATCTCGGCCAGTGTGGCACCGCCCCCGACCGTTTCGTCCGAGGACGGATCCTCCGGTCGGGACTGGACGTCTGCGGGTCTCATGCAGGGATCGTAGCCCGCCGCACTGTGTGCACAAGCTCTGACCACTGATCGCGGAAAGCTTTCGTGGGACCTCTTGACGCGCCGGAAACGCACTCGTACCGTTCCGGCAACATTCGCAAGGCGATTCGAAACATTCGATGGGGGCAGTTATGGGGTCGGGCTTTCTCCGCAGAGGTACGGGTACGGCCAGATGGACCGCGGCGCTCGCCGCGACGGCGATGGCCGCGGTCCTCGCCGGCTGCGGCTCCGGCAGTGGCACGGGGGCCGCGAAGAGCGCCATCACCGCCTACGTCTACGGCGACGACGCGGTGAAGGTTCAGCAGGCGGCCGTCGAGGAGTTCAACAAGACGTCGGACGTCAAGGTCAAGCTGGTCCCGGTCCCCGGCGCCGAGTACGTCAACAAGCTCCGCACCGCCATGGGCTCGCCCAACGCCCCGGACGTCTTCTTCAACTGGGGCGGCGGCTCCATCAAGCCGTACGTGGAAGCCGGCCAGCTCGTCGACCTGTCCCCGCACTTCCAGAAGGACGAGACCCTGCGGAGCGGGTTCCTGCCGTCCGTCGTCGAAGCGGGCAGGCTCGCCGGCAAGGTCTACGGCGTACCCATGCGCGGCATGCAGCCGGTGATGCTCTTCTACAACAAGACCCTGTTCGCCGAGAACGACCTCCAGCCGCCGAAGACCTGGGACGACCTGCAGAAGGCCATCAGCACCTTCAAGGCGAAGAAGATCACGCCGTTCGCGCTCGGCGGCACCGACGCCTGGACCCAGCTCATGTGGCTCGAGTACCTGCTCGACCGCATCGGCGGCCCCGAGGTCTTCAAGAAGATCCAGAACGGTGACTCCTCCGCCTGGGGCGACCCCGCGGTCCTCAAGGCCGCGCAGACGACCCGGCAGCTGATCGACGACGGCGCCTTCGGCAAGAACTTCAACTCGGTGTCCTACTCCAACGGCGGCGCCCCCGCGCTCTTCGCCCAGGGCAAGGCCGCGATGCACCTGATGGGCTCGTGGGAGTACCCCACCCAGCTGGGCAAGGCCCCCGACTTCGCCAAGAAGGACCTCGGCTGGACCGCGTTCCCGACCGTGGCCGGCGGCACCGGTGACCCGGGCAACGTCGTGGGCAACCCCACCAACTACTGGTCGGTCAACGCCCGCACCAAGTACAAGGACGCCGCCATCGACTTCCTGAAGACGATGGCTTCCAAGGAGTACTCGAAGGCCCTCGTCGACAACGGCGACATCCCCACCACCGCCAACGCCTCCCAGATGCTCCAGACCTCGCCCAACCCCGGGTTCGCCGAGTTCCAGTACAAGATGGTCCGGACGGCCCCGAGTTTCACGCTCTCCTGGGACCAGGCGCTGGAGGCGAGCAAGGCCACCCCGATGCTCACCGAGATCAACAAGCTGTTCGCAGGCAAGTCGACGCCGGAGCAGTTCGTCGAGGCCCTGAAGGCGCTCAAGTAACCATGACACAAGTTTCCACACCGCTCGAGAAGCAGCGGAGCAGAGCGGCGGCCGCCACGAAGCGCGGCCGCCGCACTGCGGCGGGCCAGGGCTTCGGCCGTCCCTCCGTCACCTGGGCACTGCCCGGCATCCTCTTCTTCGGGCTCTTCGCAATCGTGCCGATGGCGCTGGCCGTCTATCTGTCCTTCTGCTCCTGGGACGGACTCACCTCGCCGACGCCCGTCGGACTCGACAACTGGACGCGGCTGTTCAAGGATCCGGAATTCCGCCAGGCCGGCTCGCTCAGCCTGCTGCTGACCGTCATCAGCTGGGCCTTCCAGACGCCCATCGCGCTGCTGCTGGGCGTATGGGCGGCAGGCAGGCAGCGCAACCGCGCAGTGCTCTCCGCGATCTTCTTCGTCCCCCTGCTGCTGTCCACCACGGCGATCGCGGTGCTCTTCCACTCGCTCCTCGACCCCAACTTCGGTGTGATCAAGGAGATCGGGCCCTGGTTCGGGATCGACCCCAACATCCTGGGCTCGTCCACCGGAGCGCTGCTCACCGTGGCCTTCGTCGGCGGCTGGCAGTTCATGCCGTTCCACACCCTGATCTACCAGGGCGGCACCCGGCAGATCCCGCAGGTGCTCCACCAGGCGGCCTCGATCGACGGGGCGGGACCGGTCCGGCAGTTCTTCTCGATCACCCTCCCCCAGCTGCGCAACACCATCACCACGTCGTCGGTGCTGATGATCGTCGGATCGCTGACGTACTTCGACACCGTGCTCATCATGACCAAGGGCGGACCGGGCACCGACACCACGATCGTGCCCTACCTGATGTACCGCACCGGCTTCCAGAGCTACGACCTCGGCTATGCCAGCGCCATTGCCACGGCGCTCGTCGTGGTGGCGACCACCCTGTCCCTGCTGATGGTGAAGTTCAGCGGATTCGGGGCCATGCGCTCCACCAGGGAAGGAATGTGACCGGCGTGTCCGTACAGCTGAACACCGCAAGGACCGTGCGCAGGACCCGCCGCCGGCCGAAGGGCAACCCGCTCGTCGGCCTGGGAGCACTGGCCTGGCTCGTCATCGTGCTGGTGCCGCTCTACACCCTGCTCTCCTCCTCATTGACCCGGCAGGGCCAGGCGCTCAGCGGTAATCCGCTGACCTTCCCGGCCGATCCCACGCTCGAGAACTACAACACCGTGCTCGGCAGCGGCTTCTTCACCCTGCTGGCCAACACCGCCGTCGTGGCCGTCGCCACGGTCGTCATCGTGCTGGCGCTCTCCGTCCCGCTCGCCTACGTGGCCGTGCGCACCAGGAGCAGGCTGTCGTCGATGGCCTTCCGGACCCTCCTGCTCGGCGTGGCCATCCCGGCCCAGGCCGTCGTCGTGCCGCTGTACCTCCTCATCGCCGAGATGGGACTGTACGACTCGCTGGCAGCGGTGATCCTGCCGACCGCCGCGTTCTCGATGCCGGTCGCCGTGCTGGTGCTCACCTCGACCCTCCGCGACATCTCGGAGGAGCTGTACGAGGCGATGGGGCTGGACGGCGCCACGCCGCTGCGCATGCTGTGGCAGCTCGCGGTGCCGATGTCGCGGGCCGGTATCAGCACCGTCGCGATCTTCTCGGCACTGCAGGCGTGGAACGGCTTCCTGTTCCCGCTGATCCTCACCCAGTCCGAGGAGCAGCGTGTGCTGACCCTCGGCCTGTTCGACTTCATGGGCCAGTTCGGGCTCAACGTCCCCGCCCTGCTCGCGGCCGTCGTGTTGTCCGTGATCCCCATCTTCACGGTCTATCTCTTCGCCAGGCGCGCCCTTGTCAACGGCCTGATGGGCGTCGGCGGCAAGTAACCCGCCATCGAGCCGGCACATTTGCCACCACCGAGAGGAACCCCTGCCCGATGGCAATTCCGCATGCCCCGGACGCGCCCACCACGCTCCCCGACGCCGAAGGCCCCTGGCGCGACCCCTCGCTCAGTGACGCGGCGCGGGTCGACGACCTCATGGGCAGAATGACCCTCGAGGAGAAGACGGCCCAGCTCTACGGCGTGTGGGTGGGCGCCGACGGCGACGGCGACGGTGTGGCCCCCCACCAGAACGACATGGTCGACCCCGTCGACTGGGACAGCCTCATCAGCCGCGGCCTCGGCCAGCTCACCCGGCCCTTCGGCACCGCTCCCGTCGACCCGGCGACCGGCGCGGTGGCACTGGCCCGCGCGCAGCGGGAGATCGCCGACGCGAACCGCTTCGGCATCCCGGCGCTCACCCACGAGGAGTGCCTGGCCGGCTTCACCGCCTGGTCCGCAACCGCCTACCCCGTACCGCTGGCCTGGGGCGCCACCTTCGACCCCGATCTGGTCGCCGGGATGGCGCGCCGCATCGGCGAGGACATGCGCGCCGTCGGCGTGCACCAGGGACTCGCCCCCGTCCTCGACGTCGTCCGCGACCTGCGCTGGGGGCGGGTGGAGGAAACGATCGGCGAGGACCCGTACCTCGTCGCCACCCTCGGCACCGCCTACGTGCAGGGGCTCCAGTCCACCGGGATCATCGCCACCCTCAAGCACTTCGCCGGCTACTCGGCATCCGCCGGTGCCCGCAACCTCGCCCCCGTCCGCGCCGGCGCGCGCGAACTCGCGGACGTCATCATCCCGCCGTTCGAGATGGCCCTGCGGGAGGGCGGCGCCCGCTCCGTGATGCACTCCTACGCCGAGATCGACGGAGTGCCCGCGGCGGCGGACGCCCGGCTGCTGACCGAACTCCTCCGGAAGACCTGGGGCTTCGACGGCACGGTCGTCGCGGACTACTTCGGCATCGGCTTCCTCGAGACCCTCCACAAGGTCGCCGCCGGGCGCGGCGACGCCGCACGGCTCGCCCTGACCGCCGGCGTCGACGTCGAACTGCCGACCGTCCGCGCCTACGGCGACGCGCTCGTCGAAGCGGTGAGGGACGGGCTGGTGCCGGAGGCGCTCGTCGACCGCGCGCTGCGCCGGGTCCTGCTCCAGAAGTGCGAACTGGGGCTGCTCGACCCCGACTGGTCCCCGCTGCCCCCGGTGCTCCAGGGATCGGACGGCGTGCTCCAGGGATCGGACGGCGAGACGGAGACCTTGCGCGGCACCGTCGACCTCGACCCGCCCGCCAACCGGGAGACCGCTCGTCTCGTCGCCGAGCAGTCCTGCGTACTGCTCGCCAACGACGCCGGGGTGCTGCCGATCCGCGACACCGCGCGGATCGCGGTCGTCGGACCCCGTGCCGACGACCCGCTGGCCGTGCTCGGCTGCTACTCCTTCCCCAGCCATGTCGGCGTATCGCACCCCGGGACTCCCCTCGGCGTGGACATCCCGACCGTGCTGGCGTCGCTGACCGACGAGTTCCCCCGTGCCGCGGTGCGCCACGCCGCCGGGTGCGACGTCGACGGGCTCGACACCTCCGGCATCGCCGAGGCGGTGCGTCTCGCGCAGGACGCCGACGTGTGCGTGGCCGTGCTGGGCGACCGGGCCGGACTCTTCGGCCGCGGCACCTCCGGCGAGGGCTGCGACGCCGCGGACCTCTCCCTGCCCGGCGTCCAGGCCGAGCTGCTGGACGCTTTGGTGGCCACCGGCGTCCCCGTGGTGGCCGTGCTGGTGACGGGCCGTCCTTACGCGCTCGGCCGCTGGGCGGACCGGCTCGCGGCAGTGGTGCAGGCCTTCTTCCCCGGGGAGGAGGGTGGACCCGCCCTGGCCGGGGTGCTTTCCGGGCGCGTCAACCCGTCCGGCCGGCTGCCGGTCGGTGTGCCGTACGGGCCGGGCGGGCAGCCCTGGACGTACCTCCAGCCGCCGCTCGGACTGGCGGGCGGGGTGAGCAACCTCGACCCCACACCGCTCTTCCCGTTCGGGCACGGACTCTCCTACACGACCTTCCAGTGGGAGGCCGGGCCGCCCGCTCCCGCGGAACTCCCCACCGACGGGTCGGCCGACATCGGCGTGGTGGTGCGCAACACCGGCGACCGCGACGGCGCCGACGTCGTCCAGCTCTATCTGCACGACCCGGTCGCCCAGACCACCCGGCCGCAGGTCCGGCTGATCGGCTACGCCAGGGTGGAGCTTGCGGCGGGCCGGGCGGCACAGGTCCGTTTCCGCTTCCACGCCGACCTGGCGTCCTTCACGGGCGTCGGCGGCCACCGGATCGTCGAACCGGGCGACCTCGAGCTGCGGTTCGCGACGTCAAGCGCGCCCGGCGACGCCCGGCACACAGTGCGGCTGCGCCTGAGGGGCCCGGAGCGGACCGTGGGCCACGACCGCGTGCTCCACCCCGACACCGTCGTCGAACCGCTCGACGGCTGACCCCGGGCCGCCCGCGGAGTCCTTCGGGGGCGCCACGGCCTACTCGCCGGCGCCCGCGGAGGCGGCGGGCAGCGTGAAGGCGGAGAGAAGTCCTTCCGTTGCGGCGCTGATCGCCGGGGCACGGGTCGTCTTGGGCACGGAGGTTCCCCTTCGGTGGGGCGGAGCCTTCCGGAAGGCCCAGTAGGGCGAGCTTCGAAACTTTCGAATAGGGGCTCCGTAATCTTCTGGAACCCGGGGCCCGGGAAATCGGTAAGTCATCCCCTTGCAGGGAAGTCGCACCGACGGGTGTGTGAGCCCCGGCAAGATCAGCGGGAGATGCGATGCTCGGAAGCGACGTATCCGAACGCCGCAGGGAGGCCTGACCCCATGTCACAGAACAGGTCGCAGGAGAGCTCGCGGCAGCGGACCCGGCAGATGCCGACGGACGGAGGCTGGGTCAATCCGCTGAGGAACCCGCTGGACAGGCGGCTGCCCCGTATCGCCGGCCCCTCCGGACTGGTCATCTTCGGCGTCACCGGGGACCTCTCGCGCAGAAAGCTGATGCCGGCCGTCTACGACCTGGCCAACCGCGGACTGCTGCCTCCGGGCTTCTCACTCGTCGGCTTCGCCCGCCGGGAATGGCAGGACCAGGACTTCGCCGAGGTGGTGCACCAGGCCGTCAGGGACCACGCCCGTACGCCGTTCCGCGAGGAAGTGTGGCGGCAGCTCTCGCAGGGAATGCGGTTCGTCCAGGGCGACTTCGGCGACGACGCCGCATTCGAGCAGCTCAGGTCGACCGTCGACGACCTCGACAGGGCCCAGGGAACCGGTGGCAATTTCGCGTTCTACCTCTCCGTGCCGCCGAAGTTCTTCCCCGAGGTCGTCCAGCAGCTCAAGGACCACGGCCTGTCCGACGCACCCGAGGGCTCCTGGCGGCGTGCGGTCATCGAGAAGCCGTTCGGCCACGATCTGGCGAGCGCCCGCGAACTCAACGAGATCGTTCACGAGGTGTTCGCATCCGACGAGGTCTTCCGTATCGACCACTATCTGGGCAAGGAGACCGTTCAGAACATCCTGGCGCTGCGGTTCGCCAACTCCCTTTTCGAGCCGATCTGGAACCGGTCGTACGTCGACCATGTGCAGATCACGATGGCCGAGGACATCGGCATCGGCGGCCGGGCCGGCTACTACGACGGCATCGGCGCCGCCCGTGACGTGATCCAGAACCACCTCCTCCAGCTGCTGGCGCTGACCGCTATGGAGGAGCCCGCATCCTTCGACGCCGCGTCCCTCGTCACCGAGAAGCTGAAGGTCTTCAAGGCCG
Source organism: Streptomyces sp. WAC00040 (assembly GCF_056835925.1). Taxonomy (NCBI): domain Bacteria; kingdom Bacillati; phylum Actinomycetota; class Actinomycetes; order Kitasatosporales; family Streptomycetaceae; genus Streptomyces; species Streptomyces sp. WAC00040. The sequence continues at coordinate 102,181 of NZ_JAKQZE010000003.1, read as the reverse complement.
TCAAGCTGCCGGCGGACCTGGCCCGGTCCACCGTGCGCGCGCAGTACACGGGGGGCTGGCAGGGCGGTGAGAAGGTCGTCGGCTACCTCCAGGAGGAGGGCATCGCCCCCGACTCCAGGACCGACACGTACGCCGCGATCAAGCTGGAGATCGACAATCGCAGGTGGGCGGGCGTCCCCTTCTATCTGCGCACCGGCAAGCGGCTCGGCCGGCGCGTCACCGAGATCGCGGTCGTCTTCCAGCGCGCCCCGCACTCACCGTTCGACTCCACGGCGACCGAGGAACTCGGCCAGAACGCCCTGGTCATCCGCGTCCAGCCGGACGAGGGCGTGACCGTGCGGTTCGGCTCCAAGGTGCCGGGTACATCGATGGAGCTGCGCGACGTGACGATGGACTTCGCCTACGGAGAGTCGTTCACCGAGTCCAGCCCCGAGGCGTACGAGCGCCTCATCCTCGACGTGCTGCTGGGAGACGCCAACCTCTTCCCGCGCACGGAGGAGGTGGAGGAGTCCTGGCGGATCCTCGACCCCGTCGAGGAGTTCTGGGACCGCAGCGGAAAGCCGGCGCAGTACCCGGCCGGCACCTGGGGGCCCGCCGAAGCGGACGACATGCTCGCACGAGACGGACGGAGCTGGCGAAGGCCATGAAGATCGACCTCACCGACACCACGGCCGGCAAGATCAACAAGGCGCTCGTCCGGGGCCGCCGCGCGATCGGCACCCCCGCCGTCGGCATGGTGCTCACCCTGGTCATCGTCACCGACGAGGAGAACGCCTACGACGCCATCAAGGCGGCGGGCGACGCCTCCCACGAACACCCCTCCCGCACCCTCGTCGTCATCAAGCGCCACGCCCGCTCGCCGCGCGACCGCCACGACACCCGCCTCGACGCCGAGGTGCGCCTCGGCAGCGACGCCGGAGCCGGCGAGACCGTGCTGCTGCGGCTGCACGGCGAACTCACCCACCGGGCGGACTCGGTGGTGCTGCCGCTGCTGCTGCCCGACGCGCCCGTCGTCGTCTGGTGGCCGGTGGACGCCCCGCCCGTCCCCGCCAAGGACCCGCTGGGCGCCCTCGCGCAGCGGCGCATCACCGACGCGTACGCCGTGGAACGGCCGATCGAGGAGCTCGACGCCCGCGCGTCCGGATACGAGCCGGGCGACACCGACCTCGCCTGGACCAGGCTCACCCCGTGGCGTTCCATGCTCGCTGCCGCGCTGGACCAGGCCCGTGCCGAGGTCGTCTCCGCGGTGGTCGAGAGCGAGGCCGACAACCCCAGTGCCGAGCTGCTCGCCCGCTGGTTCGCCGACCGGCTGAAGGTGCCGGTCGAGCAGGTCGTCACCGACGGGCCGGTCGTCACCGCGGTCCGGCTCCGCACCGCCGACGGAGAGATCCACATCGACCGCCCGGAGGGGCCCGTCGCCCGGCTCACCATCCCGGGGCAGCCCTCCCGTGTCCTCGCGCTGAAAGTACGCAGCACCGCGGAGCTCATCGCGGAGGAACTGCGCCGGCTCGATCCGGACGAGGCCTATGCATCGGCGCTGCACGCGCAAATCACCGCCCCCCCGCCCAAATCGGCGCCCGGCAGCGACTGAGCAACACGCGGGGCAACTCTGCGCGATTGCACGGTAACTCGATCACGGGGTGGGGCCTCCGCTGTTTCGCGGCCCTGCCCCGCCTCGGTGTGAAGGCGCTGTGAGGTGCCGTCAAGAAACCTCCCCCTTCAATGAATCTGCACACCGAATGCTCAGGCGGCACACCGTCTCCCAATTCCGGTCTCCCGTCCTGTCTCCGCCCTGACCTGCGGCTATCTGAGTCTGTGCGGGAATGTCCAGTTCTCTGCGGGATGACCGGCCGAGCGCCCCGCGTGCGAGTCTGGCGATCCCGTGAAGGAGATGGCGCCAATTCATGTAGGGACGTCCACGCGGCGGTAATCAGGTGCCGTTCTCGCTGGCAATCCGCTTGGCGTGATTGGCTGCCCAACGGCCTTACGTGCTTTGATCCTTCGCACCGCGGGATTCGAAGAAGGGTTCCCGGATCCGGGAATCCCCCCACGCCCGCCAGACGGCCGGTACCGCTCTTTTCGTGCCGGGCGCTGCAATTCGAAATATCCATCCGAAGGGAACTTCTCATGAGCTTCGTCCCCACCCAGGAGATCGCCGACTCCGAGCTGGACAACATCGCCGGCGGTCTCCACAGCGCCACGGTGAGCAACGCCACCGCCGCCCTTGACAGCATCGCCCCGGTCTCCGGCACCGTCGCCACCGTGACGGGCGTCGTCGAGGGTGCCACCGGCATCAACACCGCGGCCGTCACCGGCCCGGTCACCGGTCTCGTCGCCGGCCTGTAAGACCCGCGGCTCGCCGGCGCCCCTCTGCCGGCATTGCCGAGCCGTGTGCCCCGGAGCCGGCCAGGTCCCGGGGCGCACGGCCGCGCGTGGTTCCGGCGCCACCGCCCGCCGCGCGTGCCCGCCACCGTACGGAGTGCGGCCGGACCTTGCCCAGTTCCCCCGTAGGCCCCAGCAGTTGAGGGAAGAGCATCGTGCAGTTCCGCCAACAGGCCCTTTCCAAACTGCAGTCACCGGAAGAGATCGATCTCCCGGTCCGTTTCGCCAGGCCGCAGGGGCTGCTCGTTCTTGCCGTCACGGTCGTCGTCGTGATCGCGGCAAGCGTGTGGGCGGTGATGGGCAAGGTGTCCTCCACGGTCGACGCGCCGGGCATCCTCACCCACGCCCAAGGCAGTTACGTGCTGCAGAGCCCGGTCGCAGGCCAGGTCACGGAGGTCCTCGCCCAGGAGGGCGACAGGCTCCGCGCCGACGCACCCCTGCTGAAGGTCAGCACCCCGCAGGGCGTCACCGTCGTGCGCGCCATCGCCGCCGGCCGGCTGACCACCCTCGTCACCGCGATCGGCTCCGTCGTCACCCCCGGCGCGGACGTCGCGGCCGTCGAACGGATCGAGGAAGCGAACGACCCCCTGATGGCCGTGCTGTACCTGCCCGCAGACAACGCCTCCACGGTGCCCGTCGGCGCCAAGGTCGACCTGAGTGTGCAGTCCGTGGCGACGCAGAAGTACGGCGTGCTGCGCGGCCGGGTCAAGACGGTCGGCAGGACCGCCCAGAGCAGCCAGCGGATCACCGCGTTCCTCGGCAGCAGCCAGCTGGGCGAGCAGTTCTCCCGCGCCGGCCGGCCCGTCTCCGTACTGGTCGAACTGGACACCGCCCCGGGCACGGAGTCCGGATACCGGTGGTCCTCGTCCGACGGGCCGCCGTACGCGCTCGAATCCATGACCCTGACGGGCGGCGCCGTCCACCTTGCCGAGCAGCGCCCGATCGATTGGCTGCTGCCGTGACGCGGACCGAGAACAACGCACACCGGCCCCAGCAGCAGTTGCCGCCTGCAGCCGGCCGCGGCAGACACCGGCCGGAGGCGCCCGCGCAGGGCGGACGCCGCGGGACGCGCCGCGCCGCGCCGCCCTCCCGCCGCAAGCAGCAGCGGCGCGGCAGCAGGCCCCGTTCCGTGCGCACCCCCACCGTGCTCCAGATGGAGGCGGTGGAGTGCGGGGCGGCCGCCCTCGCGATGGTGCTCTCCCACTACGGCCGCCATGTGCCGCTGGAGGAGCTCCGCATCGCTTGCGGCGTCTCCCGCGACGGTTCGCGGGCCAGCAACGTCCTGAAGGCGGCGCGCAGTTACGGCCTCGCCGCCAAGGGCATGCAGATGGAGGCCACCGCGCTCGCGGAGGTGCAGCCGCCCGCCATCCTGTTCTGGGAGTTCAACCACTACGTCGTCTACGAGGGCACGGGACGCAGGTTCGGCCGCCGCGGGGTGCACATCAACGACCCCGGCAAGGGACGCCGTTTCGTCCCCGCGGAGGACTTCGACACCAGCTTCACGGGGGTGGCCCTGGTCTTCGAGCCGGACCGGAACTTCCGTAAGGGCGGCCGTAAGCCGGGCATCATGGCGGCGGTCCCCGCCAGGCTGCGCGGAACCGCGGGCACGCTCTTCGCCGCCTTCCTCGCGAGTCTCCTCCTCGTCGCGGTGGGTGCGGCCGTGCCGGCGCTCAGCCGTACCTACATCGACATGTTCCTGATCGGCCGACAGACCTCCCTGCTCGGGACCCTGTTCGCCGCCATGGCGGCGACGGTGGCACTGACGGCCGTGCTCACCGGACTCCAACAGGCGAACCTGCTGCGCGGGCGGATCATCTCCTCCACCCTGAGCAGCGCCCGCTTCCTGCGCCATCTCCTGCGGCTGCCCGTCACGTTCTTCGCCCAGCGCAGTCCGGCCGACCTGGTGCAGCGACTGCAGTCCAACGACGCGGTGGCGGAGACCCTCGCGCGGGACCTGGCGGCGGCCGCCGTCGACGGCGTGGTGGTGATCCTCTACGCCGCGCTCCTGTGGAGCTACGACCCCCAGCTCACCGTCGTCGGCGTGCTGATCGCCCTGCTCAACGTCGTGGCGATGCGCATCGTCATCCGACTGCGCGCCACCCACACCCAGAAGCTGCGCGCCGACAGCGCGCGGCTCACCAACACCTCGTACACCGGTCTGCAGCTGATCGAGACCATGAAGGCGACCGGTGGGGAGAACGGCTTCTTCCGCCGGTGGGCCGGCCAGCACGCCACGACCCTGGACGTCCAGCAGCGCCTCGGCGTCCCCAGTGCGGTCCTGGCCGTCGTCGCCCCGACCCTCGCCACGCTCAACAGCGCCCTCATCCTGTGGCTCGGCGGACTGCGGGCCGTGGAAGGCCATATATCGATCGGTCTCCTTGTCGCCTTCCAGGCGCTGGTGGCCCGCTTCACCGCACCGATCACCCGGCTGAACGGAGTGGCCGGCCGGATCCAGGACTTCGCCGCGGACGTCGCCAGGCTCAAGGATGTCGAGAGTTTCCCCGTCGATCCCCTCTACTCCCGCGAGGAACCGGACCCGAGCAGCCGCCGGCTCAAGGGACATGTGACGCTCGAGAACATCACCTTCGGCTACAGCCCGCTGGACGCGCCGCTGCTGAGCGGCTTCTCACTGACCGTCGGCCCGGGTCGGCAGGTCGCCCTCGTCGGCGGCTCCGGGAGCGGCAAGTCCACCGTCTCCCGCCTGATATCCGGTCTCTACACGCCGTGGGAGGGCACCATCCGGATCGACGGCCGGCTGCTGGCGGACATCCCCCGCGGGGCGCTGGCCGCCTCCGTCTCCTTCGTCGACCAGGACATCTTCCTCTTCGAGGGCACCGTCCGCGACAACGTCACCCTGTGGGACCCCTCCGTCCCCGACGAGGCCGTGGAGAGCGCTCTGAGGGACGCGGCCGTGCACGACGTGATCATGCGCCGGCCCGACGGCATCCACAGCCGCGTCGAACAGGACGGCCGCAACTTCTCCGGTGGACAGCGCCAGCGCCTCGAGATCGCCCGCGCCCTGGTGCGCCGGCCCAGCATCCTGGTGCTCGACGAGGTCACCAGCGCCCTGGACGCGGAGACCGAGCGCCTCATCATCGACAACCTGCGCCGCCGTGGCTGCGCGTGCGTGGTCATCGCCCACCGGCTGAGCACCGTGCGCGACAGCGACGAGATCGTGGTGCTGGACCACGGCTCCGTCGTCGAACGGGGCCGCCACGAGGAACTGGTGGCCGCCCAGGGACCGTACGCCGAACTCGTCAAGGAGCACTGACGTGTCATCCGTACCCCCGCCGGCCACCGCTTTCCACCAGGGCCACGAGCAGTCCGACGCGGTGCTCCGCGCACTCGGCGGCCTCGGCGCGCCCGTCGACACCACCGGCCTGCGCAACCTGCACCTGGAGGGGCCGCAGGTGCTGTGGCTCGTCGTGGGCGGCGCCTTGGACCTGTTCGCCGTGGACGCGGCGGAAGAGGGCCACTGGCACTTCCTCGGCCGACTCGAACCGGGCACGCTGCTCCTCGGCCCGGTCGAGGGCCCCCGGCACACCCTCACGGGCCGGCCCTCGCAGGACTGCGTGCTGCGCCGGATCCCGCTGCGGGAGCTTTACGTACCGGACCAGGCGTACCCGCCCGCCTATCAGGACCCGTACGGCCGGACGGCGGCCACCCAGCTCGAGTACGCCTTCGGGCTCGGCGTGGGCCGCGCTCTGGGGGTGCTGTTCGAGGCGCCGCTCGAGGGCCGCCCGGCCGGCGAGGAGGCCATGGCCGACGACGACGTCCTGTGGATGCAGGTCGAGCCGGGCAGTGTGCAGTACGGGGCCTCCTACAGCGCGGAGGCGGCGGGCGATCTGCTCGTCGAGGGCTCCATGTGGCAGAGCATGGTGAACCAGCAGTACCGGCTGCTGTCCGCGGTCGACGGCTGGATCGAAGCGCTGGAGCGCGCGCACGAGGACCGGACGGCCGCAGGCATCAAGGCGGGCGCCGATGTGCGCGCCCGGGCGGACGAGGCACTGCTCGCCTCCATCGGCAGGCCGGACCGCGCCACCCGCGCCACCCGCGCCACCCGCGGCGCCGGCGGCGCGGACGGCGACGACACGCTGCTGGCAGTGTGCCGGCACGTCGCGGACGCCGCCGGGATCGCGCTCACCGAACCCCCGAGGAACGGCCCGGCGGACGACCGCGTCGGCCCCGTCGAACGCATCGCCGTGGCCTCCCGTGTCCGTACCCGGCCCGTCCGTCTGCAGGGCCGCTGGTGGCGCACCGACGCCGGCCCGCTGGTGGGCCACCGGGCCGCCTCCGGCGCCCCCGTCGCACTGATCCGGCGCCGTGGACGCTATGAAGCGGTCAACCCGCTCACCGGCTCCCGCACCCGGGTCGGCAGCGACAACGCGGACGAGTTCGAGGAACGCGCCGTCATGTTCTACCGGCCGCTGCCCGAGCGGCCCGCGAGCATCTGGCGGCTGGCCCGCTTCAGCCTCCGCGGCAGCCGCAAGGACCTGCGGAACCTGGCCGTCGCCGGCCTCGTCACCGTCGGCCTCGGCGCCCTGGTGCCGATCGCGACCGGACAGATCCTGGGCGTGTACGTGCCCAAGGCGGAGAGCGGACTGATCGTGCAGGTCTCGCTCGCCCTCATGGTCACGAGCATCGTCTCCGCCGCGTTCATGCTGCTGCAGAACCTCACCGTGCTGCGGATGGAGGGCCGGATCGAGAGCACCCTTCAACCCGCGGTCTGGGACCGGCTCCTGCGCCTGCCGACCAAGTTCTTCGCCGAGCGGTCGACCGGAGAGCTGGCGAGCGCGGCCATGGGCATCAGCTCGATGCGCCGAGTGCTGTCCGGCATCGGCCCCGTGGCCCTGCAGTCCACCACTGTCGCTGCGATGAACGTCGTGCTTCTCCTCTGGTACAGCGTTCCGCTGGCGCTCGCGGCCATCGGCATGCTGCTCGTCATCGGCGCGGTGTTCCTAGGCATGGGGCTGTGGCAGGTCCGCTGGCAGCGCAGGCTGGTGGAACTCTCCAACAGGCTCAACAACCAGGCGTTCCAGACCCTGCGCGGACTGCCCAAGCTGCGGGTCGCCGCGGCGGAGAGCTTCGCGTACGCGGCGTGGGCGCGGCAGTTCGCCCGGTCCCGCGAACTCCAGCAGCGGGTCGGCCGGATCAAGAACCTGACCACCGTGCTGGACGCGGTCCATCTGCCGCTCTGCTCGCTCGTCATGTTCATGTTGCTCGCGGGACCGGCACGCGGCTCCATGTCGGCGGCGGAGTTCCTCACCTTCAGCACCGCCGTCACCATGCTGCTGACCTCCGTCACCCAGCTCACCGGCGTGCTGGTGTCGGCGGCCGCCGCACTGCCCATGTTCGAGCAGGTGCGCCCCATCCTCGACGAGGCCCCCGAAGTGCGCGGTGCGAGCGCGCAGCCGGGCACCCTGTCCGGCGCGATCGAGGCCAGGAGGCTCACCTTCCGGTACGCCGACGACGGCCCGCCGGTCCTCGACGACGTGTCGCTCCAGGTGCGGCAGGGTGAGTTCGTGGCGATCGTCGGCCCGAGCGGGTGCGGCAAGTCGACCCTGCTGCGACTGCTCATCGGCTTCGACCGGCCCCTCTCCGGCACGGTCCTCTTCGACGGCCAGGACCTGGCCGCGCTGGACCCCGCCGCCGTGCGCCGGCAGTGCGGTGTCGTGCTCCAGAACGCCCAGCCGCTCACCGGCTCGATCCTCGACTGCATCTGCGGCGCGGAGACCTTCTCGCAGGACGAGGTCTGGGAGGCAGCGGAGATGGCGGGCCTGGCGGAGGACATCAAGCGGATGCCGATGGGCCTGCACACCCTGATCTCCTCCGGCGGCGCGATCTCCGGCGGCCAGCGGCAGCGGCTGATGATCGCCCAGGCCATGGTGCGCCGCCCGCGCATCCTCTTCTTCGACGAGGCCACCAGCGCGCTCGACAACGAGACGCAGCGCGTGGTCATCGAGAGCACCCGCCGTCTGGACGCCACCAGGATCGTGATCGCCCATCGGCTGTCCACCGTGATGGACGCGGACCGGGTGATCGTGATGGAGGAGGGCCGGGTCGTCGAGGAGGGCCGGCCCGCAGAGCTGCTCGCCGACGCGGGCGGCCGGCTCCACGGACTGGTACGGCGGCAGCTGGCGTGAGCGGGGGCAGCGGGCCGACGTGGCGCGCGCTACCGCCTGCGGTGCGTGCCGCCGCCCGTGAGGAGGGCGTCGCCGACGAGCCTCACCCCGCGCGCCAGCCGCCCGAGCTGCTCGAGCTCGACCGCGTACAGCCGGATCGTGTTCTCGATGACGCTCTCCGCCACGCCCAGCGGAGGCAGTTCGCACCGGGAGGTCTGCAGGGCTGTCCGTACCGCCCGCATCTCGTGCTGTATCTGGAGCTGCGCGTGCCGGGCGAGCAGGACGGGGTGCCTGTTGAGGGTCGAGTAGGCGGCGTAGCGGGCGGGCAGTAGATCGCGCAGCCAGCGTGCGGCGGTCCGCTCCCAGTCATGGCTGCCGGGTGCCTTCACCTGGCAGGGCCAGTCCGGATCGACCGGGGAGAGGGTTCGGGACATTCGATGTCGCTCCGGGTGGTGCCGATGAACTCTGATCGAGAGGGGTGCGGCGGTCCCGGCCCAGGGGTTGACCGGGACCGCCGAGGGCTTCCGCGGCGGAATGCGGAGCCCGGATTGAACACCGGAGGACGGCGCGAGGAGGGAGCGCCGTACCCGGGTGTTCGGTTGGTGAGGGCTCGGGTGCGGCCCTCATGGCTACGGAGGACACCGGCGCCAGGAGCAGTAAATATATATACCGTCGAGTACGCAAGGGTATGAAAAATTTCATGCACCGCTGGGCATGAAAAATACCGGTAAGAGACCGGTTCGAGCACCGAAAGCCAGGCGGTTCAGTCGTCCAGGAAGAAGTCGTGCTGATCCGCCACCTGCTCGTAGCCCTCCAGCCGCACCTGCGTCCGCTCCGGATCGGCGTCCGCCATGGCCTGCAGTACGGCGGCGGACAGCACCCCGGGAGCGGCGTACGAGTCGAACACCAACCGCGACCCCGTCCCCGCGGTCAGCGTCACATCGGCCTCGTCCACCAGCGGCCCCAGTGTCAGATCGGTGATCAGCGCGACCCGCAGACCGGTTCGGCGGGCCGCCCGCAGCGCCGCCAGCGTCTCGTTGGCGTGCCGGGGCATCGCGAAGGCCAGCACCCACGTGCCGCCCGCCTCCCGGGACTGCAGCAGCGCGTCGTAGGCGACGCTGCCGCCGCGGGTCACCAGCCGCACATCCGGATGGATACGGCGTGCCGCGTACGCGAAGTACTCCGCGAGCGAGACGGAGATCCGCAGCCCGAGAACCGTCAGAGGCATCGAGAAGGCCAGCTCCCGGCCGATGCCGAGCACCCGGTCGGTGTCCGCCAGTACCCGCCGCAGGTTCTCCAGGTTCTGGATCTCGGCGTCGACGGCCGCCTGCAATTCGTTCCGGCGGATCTCCGCACGGGTCTCCGGCGAACCGGCCACCGCGCTCAGCGCGATCGGCTGCAACGCCTCCCGCAGCGCCGGGTAGCCGCTGTAGCCGAGGGACGTCGCGAACCGGGTCACCGACGGCTGGCTGACCCCGACCCGCTCCGCGAGGTCGGTGATCGACAGGAAAGCGGCCTCGGTCAGGTGGTCGATGATGTACTGCGCGATGCGCCGCTGACCAGGGGAGAGGCGGTGGCCGCCGAGCAGTGCGAGCACCCGCTCCGCGGGAGCGGGCTGCTGCTCCTCGGGCGGTCCGCCCGGGGTGATCGCGGCGGCCTGCGCACGTTCCTGCTGCCCTGATGGCACCGGTGTGCCCCCTTCTATGTCCAACTCCTGCTCAACATAGCCCACAGGCCGCGCCGGTCACGGTGATCGTCCACGCCGGTGCCGGCCCACCGCTGCCCGCGTCGAGGAGATGCGCCGCCCGCACGGCCGGGAGCATGCTGGCAGGGTGACCAGGTACGGCGACGACGTGTCGGAGGCCCCCGTCCAGGAAGGCCAGGACCCCGTGCACACCCACGGCCGCGACCCACAGGCCGACGAGCTCGTCATGGTCCTCGCCCAGGCCGAGGTCAGCGCCATCGAGGCCGTCGGGGGCTTCGCGGGCGGCCTGTACCTGCGGTCCGCCGCACCGGAGCTGCTGCGCCTTGCGGTGATCGCCGGACTGCCGTCGAAGCTGTTCCGGCACTGGTGGGGCATGCACGTGAACCGCCCCTTCCCGCACTCGGACGTCTACCGCACCGGTCAGCCGGTCTACCTCGGCGACGCCGAGGAGGCCATGCGCCGCTACCCCCAGCTCATGGCCGGCCTGCCGTTCCCCTTCGGATCCCTGTACGTGCCGATCTCCCACGACCGTGAGTGCTTCGGCGTCATCGGCGTGCTGCGTCCGGCCACCCCGGGTCAGCCGGTCGCCGAGGCCGACCGGCGACGTCTCCACGAAGTAGGTGACCGGCTCGGCGCCACGCTGGCCGCCATGGCGCCGAACCGGCCGCGCATCGAGTGGGACGCCGAACCACTGGCCGTGACCCTCCAGGCGCTGACCGCCCCGCCCCTGCGCTTCGGCGCGTTCGACTGGAACCTGGAGGCGGGCACTGTGACCGGCGACGAGGGCTGGTGCGCCATCCTCGGCACCGAGCCCTCGAAACTGCCGCTCACCGCGGAGGCGGTGGCCGCACGCATCGAACCGGAGGACGCCTACGGGCTGTGGGCCCTGGCACGCCGGTCCGCCGAGTCGGACCGGCCGGTCACCCGCAGACTCCGCCTCCAGGGCGCCGACGGCCGGCCACACCTGCTCGAACTCACCGGCCGCCGCAGACGCCCCTCGGACGAGGGTACGGCCACCCACCTGACCGGGTACCTGGTCGACCTCGGGGCCGGACCGGTCGTCCCGGAAGCCGCCGACCGGCTCCCGGTGGGCATCTGCTCGGTCGACCGCCTCGGACGCATCTTGTACATGAACGAGCGCGCGGAGAGGCTCCTCGGCCAGCCCCGCGCCGATCTGATCGGACGCGTCCTGTGGGAGGCCGTCGACTCGTTCGGGCAGGCCGCCCACGAGGACCACTACCGGGCGGCACTCCTCTCGCCGGACCCCGTCCAGTTCCAGGTCAGGGGATCCGGCGAATGGCTGTCCGTCACCCTCTACTCGAGCCTCGACGGTCTCACCGTCACCCTCGACGCGGGCGAACAGCCCACCTACGCCCCGGGATCGGTGGCCGCACCCGGCGCCGGACTCGGCTCGCCGGCGGACCGGGCCGTGGCCCTGTACCGCCCGGTCGCCCTCGCCATCGCGCTCACCGAGGCGGTCACGGCACGGCAGGTCTCCGCGGTGGTCACCGAGGAACTGCTGCCCGCGTTCGGCGGCCGCCAGCTGGCGATCTATCTCCTCAGTAACCGTCATCTGTACCTGGCATGGGAGACCGGGTTCCCCAGGGGCTTCCTCAATCGCTTCGACGGAGTGGGCCTCGACACGAAACTGCCCGGCGTCGAGACGCTCACCTCCGGCCGGCCCCTGTTCTTCGAGTCGATGCAGAACCTCGCCGCTGCCTACCCCGGCATCCCCATGGACGCGCACGTCGGCGCCCGGGCCTTCCTGCCGCTGATCGCCTCGGGCCGCCCCGTCGGATCCTGCATCCTCGGCTTCGACCAGCCCCGCGGGTTCAGCCCCGAAGAGCGCACCGTCCTCACGGCGCTCGCCGGACTCATCGCCCAGGCCCTCGAACGGGCCCGCAGGTACGACTCGGAGGCGGCGCTCGCCCGCGGCCTCCAGGACGCCCTGCTGCCGCGCCGGCTGCCCGCGGTCCAGGGGCTCGACACGGTGGCCCGGTACCTGCCGGGCACCCAGGGCATGGAGGTCGGCGGCGACTGGTACGACGTGATCGACACCGGCCGGGGGATGGCGCTCATCATCGGGGACGTCCAGGGCCACGGCGTCCAGGCTGCCGCAACCATGGGGCAACTGCGCAGCGCGGTACGGGCCCTCGCCGTCAGCGGTCACACTCCCGTTGAGGTGATGACCGGCACCAACCGGCTGCTCATCGACCTCGACCCCGGCCTCTTCGCCAGCTGCTGCTACATCTTGCTCGACCCGGCCACCGGCCGCGCCGACGCCGTCCGCGCCGGCCATCTCCAGCCCTTGCTGCGGCAGCCGGACGGCCGCACGGACGTCCTCGCCCTGCCGGGCGGAGTGGTCCTCGGGGTGGACGGCCGCGCCATGTACCCCGTCACGGAACTGGTCCTGGAGCCCGGCGCGGTTCTCGCCCTGTTCACCGACGGCCTCGTCGAACAACCCGGCACCGACATCGACCTGGGCATCGAAAGGCTGCGGCACACGTTCTCCGAACTGGGATACGCCCCGCTGTCGGACACCGCCGACCGACTCATCAACGAGGCCCGCCAGACCCCGGACCGCCCCGACGACATCGCCCTGCTGCTCGCCGCGCGGTGGTCCCAGAACGCCGGACCGCCCGACGGCGGACCCATGCCGTGACCTTTGCGGGCCACACACCTCGCCGTGCCGCGCTCGCCCGCCCAGGTCTCCCCGCCGCCCCGACTAACGTGGCCGCATGGACAGGCACGACACGACCGGCCGACGGACCGAAGATCCCGGCTTTCCGGCGCGGACCGCGCCCCGGTGCGGCGGACTCGGCGAACTGGACGAGGCCGTCAGCCGATGCCGCGCCTGCCCGAGACTCGTCGCCTGGCGGGAGCAGGTGGCCACGGACCGGCGTGCGGCCTTCTCCGGCTGGGAGTACTGGGGCCGGCCGGTGCCGGGCTTCGGCCCGGCCGACGCGTCGCTCGCCGTCGTCGGCCTCGCCCCTGCCGCCCACGGCGGGAACCGCACCGGCCGGATGTTCACCGGTGACGACTCAGGCGACCTGCTGTTCGCCGCTCTCCACGCCGTCGGCCTCGCCTCGCAGCCCACGTCCACGCACCGCGGCGACGGCCTTGTCCTGCACGGTGTGCGCGTCACCGCGCCCGTCCACTGCGCCCCGCCGCAGAACAGGCCGACAACCACCGAGCGGGACACCTGCCGTCCCTGGCTGGCGACCGAGCTGTCCCTGCTGACGAACCTGCGGGCGATCGTCGTCCTCGGCGGTTTCGGGTGGCAGGCCCTGCTGCCCGTCCTCGAGGCCACCGGACGCCGGCTGCCGAGGCCGCGCCCCGCGTTCGGGCACGGCGCCCATGTCGTGCTGCCGGGCGACGGCGAACGGTCGGAGCTGCATCTGCTGGGGAGCTACCACCCCAGCAGGCGCAACGTCTCCACCCGGCTGATGACCTTCCGGATGCTCGTCGACGTGCTCCGCGACGCCGCAGGCGTCAGCGGCTCCGCCCGTTGAGAGCCGGCGAGCCCTCCAGCGCGTGCAGCATCTTGTCGGGCGTGAGTGGCAGCTCCCTCAGCCGCACCCCTGTCGCGTGGTGCACCGCGTTCGCCACCGCCGCCGCGGTGCCGACGATGCCGATCTCACCGATGCCCTTGCTGCCCATCGGGTTGAGGTACGGGTCGTCCTCCTCGATCCACTGCGCCTCGACGGAATGCACGTCGGCGCAGACGGGTACGTGGTACGAGGCGAGATCGCACTCCACGTAGTCCCCGAAGCGCTCGTCCATGGTGCTGCCCTCCATCAGCGCCATCCCGATGCCCATCGTCATCCCGCCGATGAACTGGGAGCGCGCGGTACGGGCGTTGAGGATGCGGCCCGCAGCGAACACGCCGAGCATCCGGCGCACCGCCACCTCGCCCGTCACCGTGTCCACCTGTGTCTCGCAGAAGACGGCACCGAAGGCGTGCCGCGCGTGGGCGGGCTCCTTGCCCGTCTCCTCCCTGGTGTCGGCCGACACCGTCACGCCCTCCGCCGGCAGGGGCCCGCGCAGGTCCGCGAGGCGCTTGGCGAGGAGGGTGCACGCCTTGTGGACGGCCCAGCCCCAGGAGGCCGTTCCGCACGATCCTCCGGCCAGTGGCGCCGCCGGCAGGTCGGAGCTGCCGATCTCGACGGCCACCGTCTCCAGCGGCGTGTTCAACGCCTCCGCGGCGATCTGCCCGAGCACGGTCCTGGCGCCGGTGCCGATGTCGGTGGCGTTGACCCGGATCCGGTGGACGCCGTCCCGCCCGAGGTGGGCGCTGGCCCTGGAGGGGGCGATCAGCACGGGGTAGGTGCTCGCCGCGACGCCGGTGCCGAGCAGCAGATCGCCTTCCCGGGTGACGCCGGCACGCGGATCACGATCCTGCCAGCCGAAGACGTCGGCACCACGGCGGAGGCATGCGGTGAGGTTCCTGCTGCTGAACGGGAGTCCCGAATCGGGCTCGGTCGCCGGTTCGTTGCGCAGCCGCAGCTCGACCGGGTCCAGCCCGGTGGCGAAGGCGAGTTCGTCCATCGCGGACTCCAGGGCGTACATCCCGGGCGCCTCGCCGGGGGCGCGCATCCATGACGGGGTCGGCACGTCGAGGGCCACCACCCGGTGCACGGTCCGGCTGTTGGGGGAGACGTACATGACCCGAGCCGGGACGGCGGCCTGCTCCACGAACTCCCTCACCCGCGAGGTCTGGGTGACCACTTCGTGGGCGAGAGCCGTGATCCGTCCGTCGGCGTCCGCGCCCAGGCGGACATGGTGCAGCGTCGGCGCCCGGTGGCCCACGACGGCGGGCAGTTGACGGCGGGGCAGGGCCACCTTCACCGGGCGACCGGTGTGACGTGCGGCCATCGCGGCCAGCACCACCGGCGGGCGGGGCGTCCCCTTCGACCCGAAGCCGCCGCCGACGTGCTCGGACACCGCGGTGACCTGCTTCCTGTCCAGCCCGAACAGCTGGGCCAGCGCGTCCCTGACCGGGCCGGCGCCCTGGCTCGAGTCCCGGACCGTCAGCCGGCCGTCGTGCCAGTGAGCGGTGGCCGCGTGCGGCTCCATAGGATGGTTGTGCAGAGCGGTGAGCCGGTACGAGGCGTCGACGCGGACGTCGGCCGCCGCGTACGCGCCCTCGAAGTCGCCCCTCTCGCGCACCGCAGGGTGGCCCCCGTTCGCCTCTTCGGGCGTGTAGATGTCAGGACGGTCGCCGGTGAGCCGTACGTCGTGTTCCTCGGTCTCGTAGCCCACACGCAGGGCGGCGGCGCCGGCGCGGGCGTTCTCGAGGGTGTCGGCCACGACCAGGGCGACGTACCAACCCCGGTGCGGAACGCGGTTGTCCTGGAAGAGACGGAGCGTCGGGTCGTCCGGCTGCCCGAGACGGGGGGCGTTCTCGTGGCTGAGCACCGTCCGCACACCGGGCATGTCCAGTACCTCCGCCGTGCCGAGCGACGTGACGCGGCCGCGGGGGACCGCGGCGGGCACCGGCCAGCCGTACAGGCAGCCCGACGGGGTGTGTTCGGCGGCGTAGCGTGCCGCGCCGGCGGCCTTCTCGCGCGCCTCCCGCCGGACGGCGGGCGCACCCAGCACGGTGCTCGGCCTGCTCATGACCGCTCCTCGCCGAGGTCGTTGCCGTCCGCAAGCCCGGCGAGGACGTCGACAGCAAGGTTGCGTGCGAGCCGCACCTTGAACGCGTTGTCCCGCAGCGGCACCGCGGCAGCGAGTTCCGCCTCGGCCGCGGCGGCGAAGTTCTCGCGGCCGGCCGGCCCCCCGGCGAGCAGTTCCTCCGCCCTTCGGGCCCGCCACGGCCGGTGGGCGAGGCCGCCGAACGCCAGCCCCACGTGCCGGACCCGGCCGTCCCCGACGGAGAGGACCGCGGCGACGGAGACGAGGGCGAAGGCGTACGAGGCACGGTCGCGGGCCTTGCGGTACGCGGACCGCGCCCCGGTGGGCATGGGCGGCAGCTCCACGCCCGTGATCAGCTCGCCGGCCCGCAGCTCGGTGTCCACGTCGGGGCGGTCACCGGGCAGCCGGTGGAAGTCGCTGACCGCCAGCGACCGGTCCCCGTCGGTGGAGTGCAGATGGACCGTGGCGTCGAACGCGGCGAGGGCGACCGCCATGTCGGAGGGGTGCGTGGCGACGCAGTGCTCCGAGTGCCCCAGCACGGCGAGGTCGCGGTGGACACCCTCCCGCGCGGGGCAGCCGGTGCCCGGCGCACGCTTGTTGCAGGGCTTGGAGATGTCCTGGAAGTAGGTGCAGCGGGTGCGCTGGAGCAGGTTCCCGCCGGTGGTCGCCGCGTTCCGCAACTGCCCGGAGGCTCCGGAGAGAAGCGCCTGCGACAAGGCGAAGTAGCGCGTCCGGACGGCCGGATGGGCCGCGAGGTCGCTGTTGCGCACGGCGGCGCCGATGAGGAGCCCGCCCCCCGGCACGCCCTCCACCGTGCCGAGCGGCAGCCGGCTGACGTCGATGAGCACGTCGGGCGTCGCGACGCCGAGCTTCATCAGGTCGACGAGGTTGGTGCCGCCGGCGAGGTACTGCGCTCCGGTGTGCGCGGCGTACGCGGCGACGGCCTCGGCGGCCGTGCCGGGTCGGACATAGGCGAAGGGTTTCACGGTGTCACGTCCTCGATGGCCGCCACGATGTTGGGGTAGGCGCCGCAGCGGCACAGATTGCCGCTCATGCGCTCACGGATCTCACCGGGTGTGAGGGTGACGGGTCCGTCCGCCCCGTTCCACCGCCCGGTCACCAGCGACGGACGGCCGTCGGCCGCCTCCGCCAGCATCGCCACCGCCGAGCAGACCTGCCCAGGTGTGCAGTAGCCGCACTGGAGGGCGTCCCTGGCCACGAACGCCTCCTGCACGGGATGCAGTTCGCCGCCGGGGGCGAGGCCCTCGGCCGTGGTGATGTGCGCCCCGTCGTGGGACACGGCCGGCATGAGGCAACTGTTCACCCGCCGGCCGTCGGCGATGACGGTGCAGGAACCGCACTGGCCGTGGTCGCAGCCCTTCTTCGGACCGGTCAGGTCCAGGTGCTCGCGCAGGGTGTCCAGGACCGTGGTGCGGTGGTCGAGCGTCAGCGTGTGACTGACGCCGTTGACGTGCAGGGTGACCGCGGAGCGATGGGCGTCCGCGGCGGTCGTGGCGCCCGCGGTCCCCGGTCGGCTGGTCGGTTCCACTCCGCAGCCCTTTCCCGTCGGATGGCATGTTTCGCTCTATTTCCTACCAGCCTGCGGGGAAATGCGCGGTTCGGCCGCTCATGAGCCCTCCGGTCCGTCCACGTTCCGCCGTTCGAGCGGTCGCAGCGCCGGGCCCTCCAGTACGGAGCCGTCGACACCGAACCGGGAGCCGTGGCAGGGACAGTCCCAGCTTCGCTCCGCCTCGTTGAACGCCACCAAGCAGCCCAGGTGGGTGCAGCGGGCGGACACCGCGTGGCACACCCCTTCGTCGTCGCGGTACACGGCGCAGCGCTGCCCGTGCAGACGTACGACCGCGCCCGTGCCCGGTTCGATGTCGGAGGCGGAGTCCACATGGGTGGTGCGCAACCGGTCCCCGACGAAGTGCTTGCCGATCTCGGCCTGCTGGGAGAGCAGGGTGGGGACCTCCCGCAGGGTGCTCCGGATCCGCCGGGGATCGTAGAGACCGGCCCACGGGGCCTTGACGGCGCAGATCAGGCCGGCCAGCAGTCGCCCCGCCAGCACGCCGCTGCTCATGCCCCAGCCGCCGAAACCCGTGGCGACATAGGTGTGCTCGGCACCCGGATGGAAGGGCCCGATCAGTGGCACGGTGTCGCTCGAGTCGTTGTCCTGCGCCGCCCAGCGGTACATGGTCTCCTCCACCGGGAAGTGCGTGTGCATCCACTCGTCCAGGCGCTCGATCAGCTCGGGGACGTCCACCGTGCCGGGGGTGAAGGTCTCCCCGGTCACGATCAGCAGCCGGCGGCCGTCGCCGAGCGGGGCCGTGCGCACCGACCGTTTGGCGCCTTCCTCGCAGATGTACATCCCGGCCGGGTCACGGTCGGCCGGCAGCGCCGCGGCCACCACCAGCTCGCGTCGCGGCGACATCCGGGCGAACAGCAGCGCCCGGTCGAACACGGGGAAGTGCGTGGCGATCACGACATCGCGTGCGGTGACCGTCCGGCCGCTTTCCGTGGTGAGCCGACAGGGCGAGCCCTCGTGCAGTCCGGTGACCCGGGTCCGCTCGTAGATCCTGTTGCCGTATGCGGTGAGGTCCCGTGCCAGGGCGAGGAGGTACTTGCGCGGATGGAACTGTGCCTGCTCCTCCATCCGTACGGCTCCGGCGACGTCGAAGGGCAGCCCGGTGTCCTCGACGTACGAGGCATCCAGACCCGCCTCCGCGGCGGCCTCGGCCTCCGCCCTGAGGGCGGAGCGCTGAGCGTCGTCCTGTGAGTAGACGTACGCGGGGCCGCGCTCCAACTCGCACGCGATGCCGAGGGCGGCGGAGACCTCGGCGACGCGTTCCACCGCCGCCTGCTGGGAGCGGGCGTAGAGCCGGGCCCCGTCGGGGCCCCTGGTCCGGCGCAGCCGGTCGTAGATCAGGCCGTGCTGTGCCGTCACCTTCGCCGTGGTGAACCCCGTGACACCCGTCGCGATGCGGTCGGCCTCCAGCACCGCCACGGAGCGTCCGCCTTCCCGCGTCAGCTCCCACGCCGTGCTCAGCCCGGCGATGCCGCCGCCCACCACGGCCACGTCGACGGTGATGTCGTCGGTGAGCGGAGGGCGGTCGGTGGCTTCGGTGGTGCGGATCCAGTGCGAATCGGTCGTGCGCGGGTGCGTGGCCCCGGCCGTGCGCGGGGCTGGAGATTGGTTCGACATGCGGTCCGGGTGCCCGGCAACGGACCGGTGAAGCCTCTCCGCCCCTCGTCGGCCGGGGGTGACTGACCGGAGGCGGAGGGGGTACCCGGGGAACAGAAATCCGGCGCCACGCAACCTGCCGGTACCGAACGGACAAGGAGGTGTCAGCCGTGGACACCCGGGCCGACACCGAAAGAACCACCGGTCGCATCCCGGAGAAGGAACGGATACGCACCTGCAGGCCCGCGGTCCTGCCCGGACGCGAATCCGACCGACAGGGGGAGGGCAACCCGGAAGCGCACATCATCCGGGGCGAGGACTGAACCGACCGTCTGACAGCGTACGGAGGCGCCAGCCATGGACGGATCCGGACTTTCCGAACCGGAAAGGCTGATCCTCGCGGAGATCGAACAGGACCTGCGGGCCGACGAGTTCCTGGACCGGCGGCTGCGGACCATGAGTCCGGGACCGCCGCTCGCGCGGATGACCCACCGGTTCCGCTCGCACCTGCTCGCCGCCGGCGTGGGCGTGCTGGCGGCCCTGACGTTCGTCCTGTTCGCGATGGCGGCATCCACCTCGAAGCCCGTCCTGATCTGGGCGTTCGCCGCCACTTGGGCCCTGACCCTGGTCGGGCTGCTCACACTCGTCTGTCGTTGGTCCACGCGGCTGGCCCGGCGAAGCCGTGCCCGGGGCCCTCGGCGCGCGGGACCGCCGTGATCGGTGGCCGGCCATGGGGATAGCGAGGACCGGTCCCGGCAGGCGCAGGGAGACACCTCAACAACGACTGGACCGGCTGTGGGGCGAACTTCTCCGTGAGGTGAGGGTCGCCCTCGCCGGTGTCCAGCTGCTGTTCGTCTTTCTGCTCGCCGTCGCCTTCACTCCGCTCTTCCCGCGTCTCGGCGAGAGCGACAGACTCATGTACGTGGTGTGCCTGCTCCTCGGGGCGGCCGCCACCGGCATGCTGACGGCGCCGGTGAGCATCCACCGTGTGGTCACCGGCCGCGGAATGAAGTACGAGGCGATCAAGTGGGCCTCGCGGTTCACCATCGCCGGGCTGGCGATCCTGCTGTGCATGGTGGCCCTCGGCCTGCTGTTCGTGCTGCGCAACGTCACCGCGCTGAGCGACACGACCGCTCTGATCCTGGATGTGACCGTCGTCGGCGGTCTCACTCTGTGCTGGCTGGTGCCGGCGGTCCTGATGCGTCGCGGGAGCCCCGCCTCGCCGGCCTCGCAGCACGGGCAGGACGCCTCGGAGCCGAGCGGGCACGGGCCGCGGGAGGCGCGCCCGGGCAGCGACGAGTGCCACCGGCCCTGAAAGACGAGTACCGCCGGCCCCGTCGGGGCCGGCGGTACTCGTCGCTGTGGGCCTCAGCCCCCGTGACCGCCACTGCCGAACGCGCCGCCGCTCTCGTCGGAGTCACGGGGCGGCTTGTTCTCGGGTGCGGGCCGGGAGCCCATGTTGCCGTAGCCGTGGAGCTCGTGAGGTGTCAGTCGCCCCGGCACCTCGTGTCCCTCGGAGAGATCGAACTCGTCGGGCTCCAGGCGGCTCTCGTAGTGCGTCTGGTGATCGGGCCGCACCGGCTGCTCCTCGGGCCCCGGCGGGGCGTCGCGCCGCCTTCGCGCGCCGACCTGCCAGACCACGTAGACGAGCAGTACGAGAAGACCGATCACGATCAGTCCGAACACGATGACCGCGGGTGCTCCCTCTCCGGCCGCAAGGACAGTGGCGACGTCCCCCGCCGGCTCGTTGAAAGTGACCATGTCTACCGGGTACCCAATCTCGTCGGTATCACCGCCGGTGAGCGGCCGGACCCCCGAATGGACGCCCCGCTCAGGCGGCGGCTCGGCCCGCTCCGGTGAGGGCCCGAAGCAGGTCGTCCCGGCTCATCGAGGACCGGCCGGGGATGCCGAGGCCGGTGGCGCGGGCGTAGAGGTCCTTCTTGCTGAGCGCGGCCAGGTCCTCCTTCTTGCCGGCGCCCTTGCGGCGGCCGGTCCCGGCGCTCTTGGCCCGCTCGGCGCCCTTGCTGCCCTTGGCGCCCTTCGTGTCCCGTGTCCCTTGCCGCGCATGGGTGTGGTCGTCCGTCGCGGTGAAGGGACCCACGGGGAGGGTGACCGGTCCGAAGCTGAGCACCCCTGTCCACATCGCTCTGGCCATCGCCCTTCACCTCCGTGTCGCCACGCGGCCGCGAGGCCCCGGATCCAGTGTCCTCGTCCCACGGCCGATGCCCCACCTGTGGCAGACGGATACAAACGTCCGTTCGAGGTCGCGGTGCCGGCTGCGCCGGGGGGTGCCGGGTCGCGGGGCGCCCGGGGGTCAGCGGCCGCGCGGGGTGACCAGGCCGGACTCGTAGGCGAGGACCACGAGTTGGGCGCGGTCACGGGCGTGGAGCTTGGCCATGGCCCGGTTGATGTGCGTCTTCGCGGTGAGCGGGCTGATCACCATGCGATCGGCGATCTCGTCGTTGGACAGGCCCTGCGCCACCAGGGCGACGGCCTCGCGTTCGCGGTTGGTCAGCTCCTCCAGCCCCGTGGCGGTGCCGGTGCCCGTGTGGAGCGGCTGGTCGACGTACCGGTTGATCAGCTTGCGGGTGATCGACGGTGCGAGCAGGGCGTCGCCGCGGGCCGCGACCCTTACGGCGTGGAGGAAGTCCTCCGGCAGGATGTCCTTGACGAGGAATCCGGCCGCGCCGGCGCGCAGCGCCTCGAAGACGTATTCGTCGAAGCCGTAGTTGGTCAGGATGACGACGTGCACGCCGGCCAGGGCGGGGTCCGCGGCGATGCGCCGGGTCGCCTCGATGCCGTCGACGCCCGGCATCTGGATGTCGATGAGCGCGATGTCCGGCAGGTGCTCCCTGGCCAGAGCCAGGCCCTCCAACCCGTCGCCGGCCTCGCCGACCACCTCGATGTCGTCCTCGAGGTCGAGCAGGGCGCGGAAGCCGCTGCGCAGGAGCCGCTGGTCGTCGACCAGCAGGACACGGATCATGACGTCTGCTCCACGGGGAGTTCGGCCTGGACGGTGAAGCCGCCCTCGCCGCGCGGTCCGGCGAGCAGCCTGCCGCCGAGGGCGGTGACACGTTCGCGCATGCCGAGCAGTCCGACGCCGGGGACCGGTGCGGCGCCCGGTGCGGCCTTGCCGTCGTCGTCGATGCGTATCGCCAGGGCGTCCGGACGGCAGTCGATCCGGACGGAAGCCGTGCCGGCGGCGGCATGCCGAGCGACGTTGGTGAGCGACTCCTGAACGATCCGGTAGACGGTCCGGCCCACAGCCGCGGGCACGTCGGGCCGTTGTCCCTCGATCGTCAGCGTCGCGTCCAGGCCGGTGGAACGGGCCCGTTCCACCAGTTCGATGACGTGGTCGAGCCCCCGCGGCGGGGTCGTGTCGTCGTCCCGCAGGGCCTCCAGTGTCGCGCGCAGCTCCCGGGTCGCCTCACGTCCGGCCTCCTGGATCGCGAGCAGGGCCTCCGGGACCTGCTCGCCGCGCTTGCGGGCCACGTGGACGGCGACCTCTGCCTGCACCTTGATGATGGAGATCTGGTGGGTGAGCGAATCGTGCAGTTCCCGCGCGATGTGCAGGCGCTCCTCGTCGGCACGGCGCCGGGCGGTCTCCTCCCGGGTGCGCTCGGCCTCGTCCGCCCGGCGCTCGGCCTGCCGCAGCGCCTCACCCGCGGCGCCGGCGGCTACCAGCCAGGCGATCTCGAGGGCGCCCCGGGCCTGCGTGAAGGCCTCGCCGGCGGGCAGGCCGGAGGCCAGGGCCGCGAGGGGGAGGCAGGCCAGCACGGCCACGCTCGCCACCACCGTGAGGGTGCGGTGTCCCGCCCGTACGGCCGCGTACACCGCGAACAGGTACGCGACGGCCGGGACGTCGAAGCCGACCGCCTGGTGTCCCACCGCGCACAGTCCGGTGACGGCCAGGACGGGGACCGGAGCCCGGCGGCGCGCGGCCAGCGCCAGGCCGCCGGCCGTCAGCAGCGCGTATCCGAGGGGGGCGAGGTCCGAGGCGGAGTGCTGTCCGGACAACCCGGTGACCAGAAGCGCCGCCGCCACGCCGACGGCGATCGCCCCGTCTGTGACACCGGCCCGGGCGCCGGGCCGCAGTGTAATCATGCGCGCACTTTAGCGGGGTGGCGCAGCGGTGCGAGTCCCACTTGCGGACCAGCGACCGGCTACCGCGCACGCAGTACCCGTGCGGCGCCTACGGCGTTCGCGGCAGCCGGCCGCTCGGCCGCGTTTCCGCCGTAGCTACCAGCGGCTGTGCACCTGGGCGCGGATCCGCCGGTCGTACAGATCGCGGACCGCGTCCAGCGTGCTTCCCGACAGCGGCGGCTCGTCCGCCGCCGCGGCGTTGGCGCGGGCCTGTCCGGCGGAGCGCGCTCCGGGGATCACGCTCGTCACGCCCGGCTGCTGGATGATCCAGCGCAGCGCCGTGAGCGCCGGTGTGCTGTCCGGCCCCGCGAGCGCCGCGAACTCGGCGGCGGCCTCGACGCCCGTCGCGAAGTCGACGCCGGAGAAGGTCTCGCCCTGATCGAACGCCTCGCCGTGCCGGTTGTACGTGCGGTGGTCGTCGTCCGCGAAAACGGTGTCCTTGGTGTACCGGCCCGACAGCAGCCCGGACGCGAGCGGCACCCGCGCGATGATGCCCACGCCCGCCTTGGCCGCTGCGGGCAGGACCTTTTCGAGCGGCTTCAGGCGGAACGGGTTGACGATGATCTGGACGCTTGCCGTGCCGGGCCTGGCGATCGCCGTGAGCGCCTCCTCGCAGGTCTCCACGCTCACGCCGTACGCGGCGATCCGCTGTTCGGCGACGAGCGTGTCCAGGGCGTCGAAGACTTCGTCAGCAGAGTAGACAGCGGTGGGCGGGCAGTGCAGCTGGACCAGGTCGAGCTTGTCCACGCCCAGGTTCTTACGTGAACGGTCGTTCCAGGCGCGGAAGTTGTCCAGGACGTAGTTCTCCGGGAGCTGCTCGACGCGCCGGCCCATCTTCGTCGCCACGAACACGCCGGCGTCCGGCCGCTCGCTCAGATACCGGCCGATGAGCTGCTCGCTTCGCCCGTCGCCGTAGACATCGGCCGTGTCGAAGAAGGTGACGCCCGACTCGACGGCCGCGTCGAGGACGGCGATCGCGTCCTCGTCCGCGACGGCGCCCCAGTCGGCGCCCAGTTGCCAGGTGCCGAGTCCGACCACGGAGACGTTCCTGCCGGTCCTGCCCAATACCCGCTGTTCCATGCGCCGCATCCTATGGGGCGGCCCCGCCGGGTCACCGGGGCGCAGCGGTGCTCTCCCGCTCGATCAGCTCCGGCATCGGCACGTGGACGGAGCGGGCGGCGCCGCCGTCCAGCAGGGCAGTCAGCTCCTGGGCGGCGATCCGCCCGAAGGTCACCGGGTCGCGGGAGAGCGCGGTGAGGAAGGGATGGACCATGCGGCACAGCACGGAGTCCTCCCACGACACGACCGACACATCGCCAGGGACCGAGAGGCCGATGCCGGTGACGACTGCCGCACCGGCGGCCGCCATCACGTCGTTGTCGTAGACCAGCGCCGTCGGCCGGCTGCCCGAGGTGAGGACCCGGCGGGTCACGGCCGCGCCCTCGGTGTCGGAGTAGTCGGTGGGCACCGAGCGGACCTCGGCCAGACCACGGCGCTCGGCCTCCGCGCGCAGCGAGCGGATACGCCGGTCGGTGTGAGCGAGCGAGGACAGGCCGGCGATGTGCACGATCCGCCGGTGGCCGAGCTCGTGCAGCCGGCCCACCACGTGGGCCATGGCCCCGGTGTCGTCGGCCCGAACCTGCGACAGGTTCGGATGTTCCTCCGGGAGACCGCCGATGACGACGCCGGGCAGGCCGAGCTCGTCCAGCAGGGCCGGCCTCGGATCGTCGGTGCGCGGGTCGACGACGAGAACGCCGTCGACACGGTGCTCCGCCCACCAGCGCCGGTAGACGGCGCACTCGGCATCCACGTCCTCCACCACCTGGAACAGCAGGCCGAGTTGGCGCTCCGAGAGGACCTCCTGGATTCCGGAGATGAGCTGGAGGAAGAACGAGTCCACGCCCAGGGTGGTGGCGGGCCGCGCGAGGACAAGCCCCACCGTCGCCGCGCCTTCTCCGGACAGCGCGCGGGCGGCGGTGCTCGGCCGCCAGCCCAGCTGCTCGGCGACCCGGCGGACCCGGTCGCGGGTGATGTCGGAGACGCCGGGGCGGTCGTTGAGCGCGAAAGAGACAGCGCTCTCCGAGACCCCGGCGCGCCGGGCGATGTCCTTCATCGTCGGCCGCCGCGCGGGTGCGCGTCTGCTCGGCGGAGTGTCCTTGGCGGACGGGGTGCTGGCAGTCACCCGGACCCCCTTCCCGTGGTCCCCCGGCCCGTCGGCGAACCGGGCCGTGCGCATCTTATGGCCTGCGGCGGGCGAGGTCGAACGATCGGCGCCCTGACTAAAGCGCTTGAGTCATACAAGCCTAAAGCGCTTTAGTCGATCAATGCAAGATGCCCGCTTGGGGCAGTTGAGCTGGGATGACTTGTAGCCGAAGGGATTTAGTCGGCGAATCTGTTGACTTTCTCCGGCGGTGCAATGCAAGGTCTGCTGGGCAAACGGCCGCCGCCCGCTTCCGCGGTGCCGGCCGCCGATGCCCGTCACGCGTCTGGTCCGAGCAAAGGAGCCGTTCACCGTGCGCATCAACCGCAGGGCAGTCGCCGCTGCCGCCGTCATCGCCGTCGTCCTGCCGCTCAGTGCGTGCGGGGGCTCAGAGGGGGGCTCGACCGACGCCTCCGGCAAGGTGGAAGGCGGGATCACCTTCCAGACCTGGAACCTCCAGGCCAACTTCAAGGACTACTTCAACGGCCTCATCGCCGACTTCGAGAAGCAGCACCCGGGCACCGATGTGAAGTGGGTCGACCGGCCGGCCGAGGGCTACGCGGACAAGATCAGCGCCGACGCCGCCGGCGGCACCCTGCCCGACGTCGTGAACGTCTCTCCGGACCTGGTCGCGCCGCTGGCCAGGGCCGGCCTGGCGCTCGACCTGGACAAGGCCGCCCCGCAGTACAAGAAGGAGTACCTTCCGGGCGCGTGGGACGCGCACCGCATACCGGGTGCGGAGGGCACCTACGCCTTCCCCTGGTACCTCAACACCGGCCCCCTGTTCTACAACAAGCGTCTTCTGAAGGACGCCGGTCTCGACCCCGAGAAGCCGCCCACGACCTACGACGAGGTCTTCGACGCCGGACTGGAGATGGCGCGGCAGAGCAAGGGCAAGGTCGCCGCTCTCGCCAACGTGCCCACCATCGAGGACTTCGGCCGCTACGGCGTCCCGCTCATGAACGAAGAAGGCACCGCCTTCTCCTTCAACGACCCGAAGGGCGTCGAACTGCTCACCCGCTACAAGGAGTTGTACGACGCCAAGGCGCTCGACCCGCAGGCGCTCACCGCCACTCCGGAGTCATCGGGGCACAAGTTCCTCACCGAGTCCGTGGCCATGAACCCGGGCAGTGCGCTCGACCTCGCCAACTTCAAGAAGCAGGCCCCGAGCCTCTACGAGAACATCGGCATCACCGACCAGATCACCAGTACCGGCAAGGCCAACATGTACGTCATGGGCGTCATGGTGAACGCGCGGAGCAAGCAGAAGCCCGCCGCCGTGGCCTTCGCCCACTTCGTCACCGACGCCACCCGTCAGATGGAGTTCGCCAAGAAGGTGGCCATCTTCCCCAGCACCGCGGGCTCCCTCGACGACCCCTACTTCACCGAGGAGGACGGCACCGACGAGACAAGGGTCAGGGTCGCGGCCGCCGAGTCCCTGAAGACGTCCGTCAATTATACGCCCGTGCTGTTCAGCGAGCAGATGAAGACCGAGCTGCGCAACGCCGTGGCCCGGGCGCTGCAAGGGAAGCAGAGCCCCCAAGAAGCTCTTGACAACGCTGTCAAGGCCTGCGACCGGCTGCTCCGGCAGAGCTGATCGGCACCTGTCGTGAAGACTTCCACCGCCTCCGGCACGATCACCTCCGACGCCGCCCCCGTGGGCCCGCCCGTCCACGGCCCCGGGCGGGGCTTCGCGGGGCGCCGCCCGCACCGCGGCATCCGGCGCCATCTGCCGTACAGCCCCTGGCTGTTCGCGGCGCCGGGACTGCTCGTCGTCGGCGCGTTCAGCCTTTACCCGTTCCTGAGCACCCTCGTCAACGCGTTCACCGACCGCCGCACCCTCGTCCCCGGCGAGTTCGTGGGCCTGGCGAACTTCCGTGAGCTGCTCGACGACGAGATGTTCTGGATCGGCCTGCGCAACAGCAGCCTGTACGTGCTCGGAGTCGTCCCCGCCCTGGTGATCCTGCCGCTGCTGCTGGCCATGCTCGTCCAGCGCCACATCCCCGGCATCACCTTCTTCCGCTCCGCCTTCTACACCCCGGTCGTCGCCTCGATCGTCGTGGTGGGGCTGATATGGGTCTGGATGCTCGATGACCGGGGACTGGTCAACTCGGTGCTGGAGGCGGTGGGGGTCGGCCGCGTCGGATTCCTGAGCGACCAGTGGCTCCTGCTGCTGAGCGCAATGGGCGTCACGGTGTGGAAGGGCCTCGGCTACTACATGATCATCTATCTGGCGGCGCTGGCGAACGTCCCGCGGGAACTGCACGAGGCCGCCGCCGTCGACGGTGCCGGGCCCGTACGCCGGTTCTTCACCGTCACCGTCCCCGCCGTCCGCTCCACCATGGTCCTCGTCGGGGCCCTGTCCTCGGTCGCCGCGTTCAAGGTGTTCTCCGAGGTCTATCTGATGGCGGGTCCCTCCGGCGGGCCGGCCGGCGAGGACACCACGCTGGTGATGCTCGTCCAGCGTGTCGGCACCGGCCTCTCGGGCCGCGTGGGCTACGCCTCCGCCATCTCCGTCGTCGTCTTCGTCGTCACCGTCGCGCTGATGCTGCTCGTGCTGCGCGCCGACCGCAAGGAGGACGCATGAGCGTCATCAACGTCACCGACGCCGACGCCAAGCGGATCCCGGCCACCCAGCTCGTACTGCGCTACGTGCTGCTGCTGGCCGTGCTGGCGCTGACCGTAGGACCGTTCCTGTGGCAGCTGTCCACCTCGCTGAAGGGCCCGCACGAGGACATCTTCAGCTCCCCGCCCAAGTTCCTCCCCGGCGAGCCGACCCTGGACAACTACGTACGCGTCGCGCGGACCGTCCCCGTCTGGGACTACGCCCTCAACTCGCTGAAGGTCGCCACCGCCAACGTCGTCACCAATTGCGTGGGAGCCGCCCTCGCCGGCTACGCGCTGGCCCGGATGCGCTACCGGGGCCGCAGGGCCGCGACGCTGGCCTTCATCCTCGCCATGCTCGTCCCCGTCGAGGGCATCATCATCGCCCAGTTCACGACCATGCGGGACCTCGGCCTCAACAACACGCTCCTCGGGGTGCTGCTGCCCGGCTCCATCGGGGCCATGAACGTCCTGCTGATGCGCAACGCCTTCCTGAACCTGCCCCACGAGGTCGAGGAGGCGGCGTACGTGGACGGGGCGAACGTCTGGCAGCGGTTCTGGCGGATCGCCCTGCCGTCGGTCAAAGGCACCCTCGCCGTCGTCGCGATCTTCGCGTTCATGGGTGCCTGGGACGACTTCCTGTGGCCGCTGATCGTGCTGAGCGACCCGGAGAACTTCACCCTCACCATCGGCCTCAACTACCTCCACGGCACCTTCGCCAACGACGAACGCCTGGTCGCCGCGGGCACGATCATCGCCGTGCTCCCGCTGATCGTCCTCTTCGCCTGCCTCCAGCGGTTCTTCTTCCGAGGCGTCGGCGAAGGCGCCGTCAAGGGCTGACAACGGGGCCGCGCGGACCAGGCGCACCGTGGCCGCGCAGCCACCCGACCGACACCCCACGAGACTTTGGACGTCGCCGCCTCATGAGCTCCGCCCCGCCGCGCTTCGGCGCCAACTACACGCCCAGTCAGGGCTGGTTCCACCACTGGCTGGACTTCGACCTCGACGACGTGCGCGCCGACCTCGACTCGATCGCCGGCCTCGGACTCGACCACATCCGGGTCTTCCCGCTCTGGCCGCTGTTCCAGCCCAACCGCGCGCTCGTCCGCCCCCGTGCCGTGGAACAGCTCGTGCAGCTCGCCGACGCCGCGGCAGAGCGGGACCTGGACGTCAACGTCGACGGACTCCAGGGCCATCTGTCCAGCTTCGACTTCCTGCCCGCCTGGACGCGGACCTGGCACCGGCGGAACATCTTCACCGATCCCGAAGTGGTCGCCGGACAGGCCGAGTACCTCAGGACACTGGCCGCGGCCCTCGCCGACCGGCCCAACTTCATCGGCATGACCATCGGCAACGAGATCGCACAGTTCGCCGCGGCACCGCACCCCGACCCCGACCGCATCACCCCCGCACAGGCAGGCAGCTGGCTCGACCGCCTCCTGGCCGCCTGCGAGGAGGGCGCGCCGGGACGGATGCACCTGCACGCCGAGTACGACGCCTCCTGGTACCAGGACGACCAGCCCTTCACTCCCGCCCACGCCGCCCGGACCGGCGCGGTCACCGCCGTGCACTCCTGGGTGTTCAACGGCACCGCGCAGCGGCACGGCGCCACCGCCACGGCCACCGAGCACCACGCCGCCTACCTCGTCGAACTGTCGAAAGCCTGGGCGCTGGAGCCGCATCGCCCGGTGTGGCTCCAGGAGGTCGGTGCGCCCGCGCCGCACATCCCGCCCGAGCACGCCGCCGCATTCACCGACGCCACCGTCGCCAACGCCCTCGACTGCCCGGACCTGTGGGGCGTCACCTGGTGGTGCTCCCACGACGTGTCCCGCTCGCTCGCCGACTTCCCCGAACTCGAGTACACCCTCGGCCTGCTGACCAACGACCGCCGCGTCAAACCCGCCGGACGGGCCGTCGCCCGGATCGCCGAGGAGTGGCGCGGCCGCGAACACCGGCCCGCCACGCGCACCTGTGCCCTCGTCGTCGACGCCGGTGACGACGAGCGGGCGCCCCGGCGATCGGTCTGCGCCCCCGGCGGCCCCGTCTTCGAGGCCTTCGCCCGGCTCACCGCCGACGGCGCCCGCCCCACCACGGTCCTCGCCGGCCGCGCCGACGACCCGGACCACCTCGCCGCCCGCGGCATCACCGAGGTCGTCACCCCCGAACAGGCCGGTTTCCTTCAGGGACCGGCCGCCCGCACCGCACCGTAAGCCGTCCACGACACGATACGGAGCACACGAAATGGCCCCCCACCCCAGCAGACGAGCCGTCCTGAGGGCATCCGCCGCGGCGGCCCTCGTCCCCGTCCTCGCACCGGGCACGGCCGCCGCCGCGAACCGGAACGCGCTCGGCGCGCCGTACGCCTCCTACTGGTACCCGGACTCGCTGCCTTCCGGCAGCCCCGGCGAAGGCATCACCTGGCGCAGCCTGAAGACCTGGCGCGCACAGGACGACGCCGACCTTCCGTTCAACAGGGCGGCGGTCCCGCTCGCGTGCCGGTTCACCCCGACCCCGGTCAATGCCACCGCCCGCGCCGGTCGGGCCCGGATCCAGTCCCTCGTCTCGTTCGCGCCCACGGCCTCGAACCCGTCCCAGGGCGCACCGACCGCCGACTACTACGCCACCACCCACTGGGGCTACGTCGACGAACTGGTCTTCTGGGGCGGCTCCTCGGGCGAGGGCCTGGTCCTCGCTCCCAACGCCCCCGTCATCGACGCCGCCCACCGCCACGGTGTGCCGGTGCTCGGCAATGTCTTCCTGCCGCCCGTGGCCTACGGCGGCGATCTGCGCTGGACCCGGGACCTCGTACAGAAGGATTCCTTCGGCCGCTTCCCGCTCGCCGCGCAACTCGTCGCCGTCGCCGTCGCGTACGGCTTCGACGGCTGGTTCGTCAACGCGGAGACCGGCGGTGGCGACAGCGCGCTGGCCGCCGACATGCGCGGCTTCCTCGCGGAACTGAAGCGTCTCGGCACGGCGAAGGACCTGCGTGTCACCTGGTACGACTCGATGACCGTGAGCGGCTCCGTGACCTGGCAGGGTGCGCTGAACGAGCGCAACCGTCCCTTCTTCGAGGCTGCCGACTCCATGTTCGTGGACTTCCGCTGGTCGCGCTCCACCCTCGCCTCCTCCGGGCAGCTCGCCGACCGACTCGGGCGCAGCCGGTACGAGTTGTGGGCCGGGGTCGACGTGGAGGCGAGCGGCTGGAACAAGTCCGTCGACTGGGACGCCATCATCCCCGAGAGCGGCGACGACATCGTCTCCCTCGGCCTCTACCGCCCGGAATGGACCCGCAACCACCTGCCCGCGGGCCGCACGCCGGAGCAGTTCCACGCGGCCGACGACCGCTTCTGGAGCGGCCGGTCGCTCGACCCGTCGCGGCCGGACGCCGCCGACGCCTGGCGTGCCCCGGCGCTCGCCGTGGCCGACCGCTCCACCGTCGCGGGCCTGCCCTTCGCGACCGTGTTCAACACAGGCCACGGGCTGCGCTGGTACGAGGAGGGCAAGGAGGTCTCCGACGCCGGTTGGAACCACCTCGGGCTCCAGGACCGGATGCCCTCACGCCAGTGGGTCGTACGGACCGAAGGCAGCCGGCCCAGGGTTGCCTTCGACTTCGGCGACGCCTGGCACGGCGGCAGCAGCCTCCTTGTCGACGGTTCCCCCGACGCCCCCGTCACCGTCGACCTGTACGCCACCCGTCTGCCGCTCGGACCGGACACGGTCGTCGAGTTCACCCATCGGGCCGACGCGGGCCGGGTCACCGTCGAACTCGCCCTCGCCACGGCGGAACCCGCCGCACCCGGCGAACCCCACCCGTACACCTGTGTCCCCGTCGGGACCGCCGAGGACGGCTGGGTCACCCGGACCCTACGGCTGAGCGGCCTGTCCGGGACCGTGCACGCCCTCGGCGTCCGGCTCACCGGTGCCGGCGGCCCGGTGCGGTGGCGCCTCGGCGCGCTCGCCGTGCACGACGGCGGCGAGCGGGCCCCGGCCGCCCCCGCCGCCCTGCGGATCACCGACGCGACGGACGAGGGCATGCGCCTCGTCTGGCAGGCGGCGCCTGGCGCCGTCGACGAAGCAGTGGCGCCGGCGGTACGCCACTACACCCTGCACCGGCTGCTGCCCGACGGCACACGGCGCTTCCTCGGCGCCACCTGCCAGCGCGCCTTCTTCGCCCGTGACCTGCGGCCCGAACCGGGCGAGCGATCGGCCCGGTTCGAAGTGCGCGCGGTGGGGGAGCTCTACACCACGTCCGCTCCCGCGACCGTCGTCCGTCCCTGGTAACACGCCCCACCCCCGACCCCCGGAGCACCCTTCATGCATGACGACCGCACCCTCGTCGAAGCCCGCCTCAGGCGTGTCCTCGACGAACGCATCCGCCCCGCCGTGTACCCCGAGTCCGTGCCGCTCGACGTCCTGGTGTGGAACGCGCCGGGCGAGCCCGTCCCGGTCGAGGAAGGTCTCGCCGCAACGCCGGAGCCGGTCGCGGTGGGCGACATGTGGGGGGCTCCGTGGGGCACCAGCTGGTTCACCGTCACCGGCACGGTCCCCGGCCGGTGGGCGGGCCGGACCGTCGAAGCGCTCCTCGACCTCGGCTTCGACGAGAACATGCCCGGCTTCCAGTGCGAAGGCCTCGTCTACCGCCCCGACGGCACCCCGGTGAAGGGCCTCAACCCGCGCAACCAGTGGGTCCGCGTCGCGGAGCCCGCCGAGGGCGGGGAAGAGGTCCGCCTGCACATCGAGGCCGCTTCGAACCCCGTCATCCTCGACTACCACCCCTTCCTTCCGACGCGGCTCGGCGACAAGGAGACCGCGGGCAGCACTCCGCAGTACCGGCTCGCCCGCATGGACCTCGCCGTCTTCGACGAGACCGTGTGGCAGCTCGTCCTCGACCTCGAGGTGCTCGGCGAGCTGATGCACGAACTGCCTGCGGACGGTGCCCGCCGCCACGACATCCTGCGCGCCGTCGGCCGCGCCCTCGACCGCGTCGACCTCCATGACGTGGGCGGCAGCGCCGCCGCCGCCCGCGCCGAGCTCGCCGGCGTCCTCGCCACGCCCGCCCGGCCGTCGGCGCACCGCATCAGCGCCGTCGGCCACGCCCACATCGACTCCGCCTGGCTGTGGCCGCTGCGGGAGACCGTGCGCAAGGTCGCCCGTACGACGGCCAACATGACGGCCCTGCTGGAGGACGAGCCGGACTTCGTCTTCGCCATGTCCCAGGCGCAGCAGTTCGCCTGGATCAAGGAACACCGCCCGGAGGTCTACGCGAAGGTCAAGAAGGCGGTCACCGACGGCAGGTTCGTCCCCGCCGGCGGGATGTGGGTCGAGTCCGACACGAACATGCCCGGGTCGGAGGCGATGGCCCGACAGTTCGTGCACGGGAAGCGGTTCTTCCTCGACGAGTTCGGCATCGAGAACGACGAGGCCTGGCTGCCCGACACGTTCGGCTTCGCCGCCGGGCTGCCGCAGATCATCAAGGCGGCGGGCTCCAAGTGGCTGCTGACGCAGAAGATCTCCTGGTCGCAGACGAACAAGTTCCCGCACCACACCTTCCAGTGGGAGGGCATCGACGGCACGCGGATCTTCACCCACTTCCCGCCCGTGGACACCTACAACTGCTCCATGAAGGGCAGCGAGATCGCCCACGCCGAGAAGAACTTCAAGGACAAGGGCATGGCCAGGCACTCGCTCGCGCCGACCGGCTGGGGCGACGGAGGCGGCGGCACCACCCGTGAGATGGTCGGCAAGGCGGCCCGCCTGCGTGACCTCGAGGGCTCGGCGACGGTGACGTGGGAGACACCTGCGGAGTTCTTCACCAAGGCGGAGGCCGAGTACACCCATCCGCCGGTGTGGGTCGGCGAGCTGTACCTCGAGCTGCATCGCGCCACACTCACCAGCCAGGCGAAGACCAAGCAGGGCAACCGGCGCAGCGAGCATCTGCTGCGCGAGGCCGAGCTGTGGGCGGCGACCGCCGCCGTCCGCACCGGATTCGGTTACCCGTACGAGCAGTTGGACCGGATCTGGAAGACGGTGCTGCTGCACCAGTTCCACGACATCCTGCCCGGCTCGTCCATCGCCTGGGTGCACCGGGAGGCGGAGAAGACGTACGCGGCCGTCGCGGCCGAGCTGAACGACATCATCGGCGCGGCCCAGCGTGCCCTCGCCGGTGACGCGGCCGCCGGCGGGGAGCTGGTGTTCAACGCCGCCCCGCACGAGCGGCACGGCGTCGCCGCCGGCGGCGCGGCCCGCACCGCGGAAGGCGGCACCGCGCAGCTCTCCGAGCGCGTCGGCGGCGGTTTCGTGCTCGACAACGGTCTCCTCCAGGTCGAGATCGACGGCCGCGGCCTGGTGGTCTCCGTCTACGACATCGGTGCCGAGCGGGAGACCGTGGCGCCGGGCGGCGCCGCGAACCTGCTCCAGGTCCACCCCGACTTCCCCAATATGTGGGACGCCTGGGACGTCGACGCCTTCTACCGCAACACCGTCACCGACCTCACGGACGCCGACGAGGTCACCGCCGCCGGCTCGGGACCTGCCGCTGCGGTGCGTGTCGTCCGCTCCTTCGGCGACTCGAAGGTCACCCAGCTGATCGCCCTCGCGGCGGGCGCCAAGCGCCTCGACATCGACACGGAGGTCGACTGGCACGAGACGGAGAAGTTCCTCAAGGCGTCCTTCCCGCTCGACGTCCACGCAGAGCGGTACGCCTCCGAGACCCAGTTCGGCCACTTCCACCGGGCCACACACACCAACACCAGCTGGGAGGCCGCCAAGTTCGAGGCCTGCAACCACCGCTTCGTCCACATGGAGGAGCCGGGCTGGGGTGTCGCCCTCGTCAACGACTCGACGTACGGCCACGACGTCACGCGCACCGTCCGCGCCTTCGACGCCGGGACCACGACCACCCTGCGCGTGTCCCTGCTGCGCGCCCCGCGTTTCCCCGACCCGGAGACCGACCAGGGCGTGCACCGCTTCCACCACGCCCTCGTGCCCGGCGCCTCCATCGGCGACGCCGTACGGGAGGGCTACCGCATCAACCTTCCCGAGCGCCGCGTTCCCGGTGACGCCGAGGTCGCGCCGCTGGTCACCGTCGACAACGAAGCGGTCGTCGTCAGCGCGGTCAAGCTCGCCGACGACGGCAGCGGTGACGTGGTGGTGCGGCTGTACGAGGCGACGGGCGGGCGGGCCCGGACACGGGTGACGCCCGGCTTCCCGGCCGCCGGGGTCTCGGCCACGGATCTGCTGGAGCGGACCCTCGCAGACGTACCCGCGCCCGAACTGGTCGACGGCCACGTGACGTTGAGTCTGCGGCCTTTCGAGCTGGTCACGCTGCGGCTGGTCCGCGCCCGACCGTTCGGCGGGTAAGTCACGCGCGACGGCCCGCCGGTCCCCCTCCTCGGATGGACCGGCGGGCCGTCGAGCCTGTCGGCAGCAGCCTCAGCGGCGGCCGAGAGAGCAATCGGTCAGCGGGTCCCGGCCGGCGCCGGGCATGGCCACGGTGTGACCGGCGGCCGGCTCCCTGCCCTGTCCGATCCACTCCTCCATCGCCGTGAACGCGGAGCGGTGACAGGGCGTCAGCGGACGGAGCCGGTCGGGGAACACGTCGTACAGGGAGTCGACGTGGGTGCCGCCCTCGACGCGGTAGTAGCGGAAGAGGCTGTCACGGCCTGCCTCGCGCACCATCCGCGCGTACACGTCGGACCCCTCACTGATGGGCAGCAGCACGTCCAGCGTGCCGTGCAGGGTGATGAGCGGCTTCCCTATCCGGCCCGTCAGCGCGATCCGGTCCACGGCCCTGTGCACCTCGGGCGGCCGGGAGGCGTAGTCGTAGTCGGCGTCGCACGCCGGGGTCCCGGGAGCGCAGAACGGCGTCCCGGCCTCCGTAGCACCGTCGAAGGCGGGATCCAGTTCCTCGCGGTAGATTCGCTGTGTCAGGTCCCAGTAGTACTGGTGGTGGTAGGGCCACAGGAACTCCGAGCCCGCCGGGTACCCGGCCGCCACCATCTCCCGGTGCGCCCGCGCGGCGCCGGCTCCGCCGGCCGCATACACCGGATAGCCGCGCAGTGCGGGCGGCAGGAACGTCAGCAGGTTCGGGCCTTCCGTGCGCCACAGGGTGCCCTCCCAGTCCACCCCGCCGTCGTACAGCTCGGGGTGGTTCTCGAGCTGCCAGCGCACCAGATAGCCGCCGTTGGACATGCCGGTGGCCAGCGTGCGCCGCGGTGGCCGGTGGTAGCGCTGGGCCACGACCGCACGGGCGGCCCTGGTCAGCTGGGTGACCCGTTCGTTCCACTCGGCGACGGCATCTCCGGGCCGCCGGCCGTCCTGGTGGAACGCCGCCCCGGTGTTGCCCTTGTCGGTCGCGGCGAAGGCGTAGCCGCGGGACAGCACCCAGTCGGAGACGGCGCGGTCGTTGGCGTACTGCTCGCGTACCCCGGGCGAACCCGCGACGACCAGGCCGCCGTTCCACCGGTCGGGGAGCCGGATGACGAACTGGGAGTCGTGGTTCCAGCCGTGGTTGGTGTTGCCCGCCGAGTCGTCGGGGAAATAGCCGTCGATCTGGATGCCCGGCACACCGCTGGGCGTGGCGAGCCCGGCCGGAGTCAGCCCCGCCCAGTCCGCCCGGTCGGTGTGCCCGGACGCGATCGTCCCCGCCGTCGTCAACTCCGCCAGGCAGGAGAGCTCCTGGTGTCCGGCGCCGGGCACCCGCAGCGTCTGCTGCCGTGCGCAGTGGCCCGGCTCACGGGCCTCCGCGGCGGGGACGGCGGTCAGGCCGAGCAGCAGCGCGGCCCCTGCGACCACCCGTACGGCACGGCCGAGTCGGCCGGACCGTCCGCGGTGCTCGGGTGAGATGCCTGGCGGCAGGACGAACGGCACGGAAGGGCCTCCTGAGGTGAAGTCGCGGGAAGGGCGGACGTCCGGGGCACCCGTGTGCCGGGACGGTCGAAACGAAGGAGCTCAGGGGCACTTGCCGTCGGCGATGACGTAGTGCCCGGCCGGTGACTCCTTGAGCGTGTGGGTGACGAAGGTGTTGTAGAGGCCCATGTTCTGGCCGGAACCCTTGGCGTACGTATAGCCGCCGGCGATCGTCGCCCGGCCCGTCCGGACATGCGCGTAGTTGCTGTCCGTCCAGCAGATCGCCGCCGCCCCCGTGGTGGACGCGGTGATCCGGGCCGACCGGGCGCCCTCCGCCCCGGCCGCGTCACGGGCGGCGACCCGGTAGGTGTGCGTGGACCGTGCGGCGAGAGAGGTGTCCCTGAAAGAAGTGCCCTGCGGGGTGGCGACCCGGGAGCCGTCGCGGTACACGGCGTAGTCCGCGGCGCCGTCCACCGCCTGCCAGGCCAGGGCGATCGACGTGACGTCTGCGCCGGTCACCGCGAGCCCGGCCGGGGCGGGCAGGCCGCCGGGACCCGGGTCGCCGCCGTCCGCCAGTCGGAAGAACCCGGCCACCCAGTGGCTGGAGCAGATCGAGTCGATGAAGTGCGCCGTGCCCGTACGGCCGCACTGCTCGTTGCCGCTGCCCGGGTCGACCGGCGTCCCGTGTCCGATCGCGGGCACCCGGTCGACCTCGACGGCGACCTGCCCGTTCCCGTCCAGATACTGCTCCCTTCGGGTGCCGTTGGCGCCGATCGTCGACGTTCTGTCGGGGGTCTGGTCGATCCCGTGCACGGCGGTCCACTGGTCCCTCAGCTCGGCCGCGTTCATCGGCGCGACCGTGGTGTCGTTGTCGCCGTGCCACACGGCCACCCGCGGCCACGGTCCCGTGTACGTCGGGTAGGCGTCCCGGACCCGCTGCGCCCACACGGCCGGCGTACGGTCCGTGCCCGGGTTCATGCAGACGAACGGGCCGGTGTCCCGGGTGCAGTCGTACGGCATGCCGGCGATCACGGCGCCCGCCTCGAAGACGTCCGGATAGGCGGCGAGCATGACCGACGTCATCGCGCCCCCGGCGGAGAGACCTGTGACGAAGGTGCGACCCGCGTCGGCGCCGTACTCGGACTCCGCGTGGGCGACCATCTGTCGCACGGAGGCTGCCTCGCCCTGTCCGCGCCGGTTGTCGGACGTCTGGAACCAGTTGAAGCAGTTGTTCGCGTTGTTGGCGGACGTGGTGCCCGCGAAGACCACCAGGAAGCCGTGCCGGTCGGCGAGGGTCGTCAGGCCCGAGTTGTCGGCGTACACCTGCGCGCTCTGCGTGCAGCCGTGCAGGGCCACCACGACGGCCGGTTCCGGCGCGAGCGACGCCGGCCGGTACACGTACATGTTCAGATTGCCCGGGTCGGCACCGAAGTCGACCACGTGCTCGAGGGCGACGGCGGCGTGCGCCGAGGGAGCGGGGGAGACCAGTAGTCCGCCCGTGACGACGGCGAGCGCCGCGCCGAGCCGCCCGGCGGCCCGGCGCAGCCGGCGGACGGTCCGCACGCGCACCGGCTCGGGCGTGCTTCCACACAGCGGCATCCGGACCTCCCACAGGTGACGAGACGATTCCGGTCACAGTAGGAACGGTCCGTGCGCCGAGGAATGGTGACGCCACCCATAGCCGCGCACGCCGACGGCGGTTCGCGCCCCCTTGCGCCGCCGGGCACACCGCTGCTAGGACCTCCCCCCGGACAGGGCCTGGATGCGGCCCGGCCGTGGTCGTGCCCCTCGTGCGGCGCAGACGTCAGTGCCGACATGAGAAGCCACCCTTCCAGGCGGCGTACCGGCACTGGTCGCCGCCTGCGAAGTAGACGAACTCGGCGTTGCGGACGTCGGTGTTGACCTGACTGTTGTTGCCGTCGGTCGCCGCCTTGAGCGCCCACGTCGTGCAGGAGTCGACTCCGGCCAGTGCGGTGATCATGTCGCATTCGGGGGTTTGCTGCCCGAGGTCGGCGTCGAGCCGGCCAGGACGACCACGTCGAGGGGTCCGGTCCCGCCCCGGATGTCGTCGATGGCACGGTCATCGAGGCGGTGCCGATGCCGCCGGCGCCGTTCATCGTGAACGCCGGGCCGTTCCACGAGCCGCGGGCGACGTCGAACGCGCTGCCGAGCCGGATCCTGTCGGCCGCCGCGAGCGCCGGCTGATGCGCGACCAGCACCGATTCCGCAGCGGCCGCGCGTGACTTGGCAGCTTGTAGCGGAACATACAAATGGTCGCGACACGTCGGAAGATGTAAGGCGGCATCGGTCTCCGTTCGTCTCCCTGTTCCGTGATTTTCGTGCACAAACCGCACAAAATTGACAGCGGAGGGGGCGCACCTCTCGCGTTACGTGAAAGTAATGCTCCTTACATCTGGCCAATGGATGCGTCGTTATGTAACTTCGCTGCTGTGCCTGGCGGCCGGATTCCGTCGGCAGAAAACCACCGAGAGGTTCCACGCGATGAACGCTCGTATCGCACGCCCCGCAGCGGCAGCCGCCGTCGCGGCGGTCACGCTCGTGTCCCTGTCCGCCTGCGGAGGTGAGCCCACCGCCGCCCCGACCGGCAAGGTCGTCGTCGCCGGCGTGGAGGTCGTGAAGGACCAGAGGCTGCACGACCTCCTGCCCGAGAAGATCAGGAAGACCGGTAAGGTCCGCGTCGCGACCGACGTCCCGTATCCGCCCTTCGAGATGTTCGTGAAGGAGGGCGAGCCCGCCCTCACCGGCCTGGACTACGACCTCGGCCAGGCACTGGGCGCCAAGCTCGGCGTGCGGTTCGTCTTCACCCCGCAGAAGTTCGACGGCATCGTCCCCGCCATCCAGGCGGGCAAGTTCGACGTCGCCATGTCGGCCATCACCGACAACAAG
This sequence comes from Streptomyces sp. WAC00040, assembly GCF_056835925.1. Lineage (NCBI taxonomy): Bacteria > Bacillati > Actinomycetota > Actinomycetes > Kitasatosporales > Streptomycetaceae > Streptomyces > Streptomyces sp. WAC00040. Next base: position 62,450 of record NZ_JAKQZE010000003.1, on the reverse strand, counting down.
GAGCGGCAGAAAGTCGTCGACTTCGTCGACTACTCCCGGTCCGGCTCCGGCGTCCTCGTCGCGGAGGGCAACCCCGCGAAGGTGACGGCCCTCGACGACCTCTGCGGACGCAAGGTCGCCGTCCAGGCGGCAACCAACCAGCTCGACCTCCTCAAGTCACACCAGGCTGCCTGCTCCGCCGCAGGCAAGGGCGAGATCGGCATCCAGACCTTCCCCAAGGACTCCGACGCCCAACTCGCGCTGCGCTCCGGCAAGGTGATCGCCCAGGTGCTGACCAAGCCCGCCGCCGGCTGGGTGGCCAAGACCGCGGACGACGGCAAGGCCTTTGACCTCGTCGAGGACCCCGCGGCACCGGGCGGCTACAACGCCTCGCCCAACGGCATCGCGGTGAGCAAGGAGCTGCCGCAGCTGACGGACGCCATCCAGAAGGCCCTCCAGTCCCTCATCGACGACGGCACGGTCGAAGCGGTCTACGGCACGTACGGCGTCGCCTCGATCGCCGTCGAGGAAGCCACCAAGAACGCGGCGGTGGACTAGAGATGACCGGCAGCGCCAAGACCCTCGCTCCGCCGGTGGACCTTGCCGCCCCGGGCGTCCGCGAACTCGAGATCGTCCCCGTCCGCAACTACGGACGCTGGACCGCCGCCCTCGCGTCCGTCCTCGCGCTCGTCGGCCTGGTCGGTTCCCTCGCCAAGAACCACAACCTGCGCTGGGACGTCGTCGGCGACTATCTCTTCGCCGACCTCGTCTTCGACGGCCTGGCCACCACTCTGTGGCTGACCGCCGCCGCCATGCTCCTCGGCCTGGCGCTCGGCACGCTCGTTGCCGTCATGCGGCTCTCCTCGAGCCCTGTGCTGTACGGCCTGGCCACCGCCTTCGTCTGGGTCTTCCGCGGCACCCCACTGCTCGTCCAGATCATCTTCTGGGGGTACGCGGCGGCCCTCTACCAGTACGTGAAGATCGGCATCCCCTTCACCGACGTCACGTTCTTCCAGGCCGAGACGAACGCGCTGCTGACCCCGGCGATCGCGGCCCTGCTCGCCCTCGGGCTCAACGAGGCCGCTTACGCCTCCGAGATCGTCCGCGCCGGCATCCAGTCCGTAGACCCCGGACAGGCCGAGGCCGCCCACTCCCTCGGCATGCGCCCCGCGCTCACCATGCGCCGGATCGTGCTGCCCCAGGCCATGCGCGTGATCATCCCGCCGATGGGCAACGAGACCATCAACATGCTCAAGATGACCGCCCTCGTCTCGGTCATCTCCGCACACGACCTGATGTCCAACATCCAGGACGTGTACGCCCAGAACTACCAGGTCATCCCCATGCTGGTCGTCGCCAGCATCTGGTACCTGGCCCTCGTCACCCTCCTCGGCATTCCCCAGGCCTGGCTGGAGCGGCGTTACGGACGCGGGACCACGCGCGCCGGACACGTCTCGCCGTTCCGCCGCCTGCTCGGCGGGACCACGGAGTGGATCGGCAAGAAGAGCAAGGAGCAGAGCCGATGACCACTCCCATGGTGCGTGCCGAAGGCGTCCGCAAGCAGTTCGGCAGACTGGAGGTCCTCAAGGGCATCGACCTCACCGTCGAACGCGGCCAGGTCTGCTGCCTCCTCGGACCCTCCGGGTCGGGAAAGTCGACCTTCCTGCGCTGCATCAACCACCTGGAGAAGGTGGACGGCGGCCGGCTCACGGTCGACGGGGATCTCGTCGGCTACCGCCAGCACGGCGACAAGCTCCACGAACTGCGCGAGCGCGAGGTCGCGGACCGCCGACGGGACATCGGCATGGTCTTCCAGCGGTTCAACCTGTTCCCGCACATGACGGCCGTGGAGAATGTCATGGAAGCCCCCGTCAAGGTCGCCGCGGTCCCCCGGACCGAGGCCCGCGAGCAGGCCCACGCCCTGCTCGAACAGGTCGGACTCGGGGACCGCGCCCGGCACTACCCCGCCCAGCTCTCCGGCGGACAGCAGCAGCGCGTCGCCATCGCCCGCGCGCTCGCCATGAAGCCCAAGCTGATGCTCTTCGACGAGCCGACCTCGGCCCTGGACCCCGAACTCGTCGGGGATGTCCTCGACGTCATGCGGCGGCTGGCCGCCGAAGGCATGACCATGGTCGTCGTCACCCACGAGATCGGCTTCGCCCGCGAGGTCGGCGACACCGCCGTCTTCATGGACGAGGGCGTCGTCGTGGAGGCCGGAGACCCCCGTCGGGTGCTCGTCGAACCGGAGCGGGAGCGCACCCGCGCCTTCCTGTCGAAGGTCCTGTGACCGCCCCCGTCCGCCGGCCGCTCCCGGTCCCCGTCCTCCTTGGCCTCGCCCGCGCCCGCCGTGACGACTACCTGCGGGACCTGGAGCAGCTCGTCTCCATGGACTCCGGCTCCTACAGCGCCGAAGGCGTCAACCAGGTCGCCGACTGGGTCGAGCGGCGGCTCAAGCTGATCGGGTTCGACGTCGAGCGCGTCCGCTTCCCGCCGTCGCCCGACGGGCACCAGGTCGGCGACGCTCTCGTCGGCCGCAGGCGAGGCGCCCTTGCCGAGGTGGCAGGCGGCCGCAGGATTCTCCTCGCTGCCCACATGGACACCGTCTTCGAGGAGGGAACCGCCGCGGCCCGACCCTTCCGCGTCGAAGACTCCATGGCCCACGGCCCCGGCGTCAGCGACGACAAGGGGGGCCTCCTCGCAGGCCTCACCGCTCTTGAGATTCTCGGTGAGCTCGACATCGACTCATACGCCGAGCTGGTTCTCCTCGCCACCCCCGACGAGGAGATCGGCTCACCCGCCAGCCGCACACTGATCGAGAACATCGCCAGGGGCATGCACTTTGGTCTCGGCCTCGAATGCGCCCGGGAGAACGGCGACCTCGTCATCGCACGCAAGGGCGTCGCAGACTTCCGACTCACTGTCACCGGCCGGGCGGCCCACGCCGGCATCGAACCCGAGCGCGGGGCGAACGCCGCCCTCGCCGCCGCCCACCTGACCGTCGCCCTCCAGGCACTCAACGGCCACTGGGACGACGTCACCGTCAACGTCGGCGTGGTCCGGGCCGGGACCCGCGCCAACATCGTCTGCCCCGAGGCCGAACTGCGCATCGAGGTCCGCGCCGCTACGACGACCGACATCAAGCGTGTCACCCGGGCCATCCGGGAGGCCGCAGCTCACCCGGGCGTCCCCGGAGTCACCGTCGAGGTCGAGCAACTCGACCTGTGCCCCCCCATGGAGGACACCCCTGCCTCCCGGCGCATGCTGGACCACGCCCGACGGGCCGGCGACGCGGCTGGGATCGAGTTCGGCGTCGCGGCGACCGGCGGGGTCGGCGACGCCAACATCATCGCCGGCACCGGAGTACCCGTCCTGGACGGCCTGGGACCGGTCGGCGGCGCCGACCACACACCCCAGGAGTGGCTCCACATCACCAGCGTTCCCCAGCGTGTCGCCATGCTCGCCGGCCTGATCGCCTCCCTGGGTCAAGCCCGCACCACCTGAACGTCGTCGGCGCACGGTGGAGAGCGACTCCGCTGCTCTCCACCGTGCGCCTGTCGACCCGGTGGACCAGACACGGACTCGTGCCGCACAAGCCCTTTCACTCCCTCTCACACCCCCGGAGGCACCCATGCGCGTCCCGTCCGCTCCCGCACGCCGCACCATCCTCGCCTGCGGCCTCACCGTCGCCCTTCTCACCGTTGCTTCCTCCGCCCACGCCGAACCCCCGCCGGCCCCGACCCGAGCAGGCTCCCTCGTACTGATCGGCGGAGCCCTGAAGGAGGACAACACCCGGATCTATGGGGAGATCATCAAGCGGGCCGGCGGCCCGAAGGCCCGCATCGGCGTCATCACCGCCGCCTCCGTGCCCGAGAGCCAGGACCCCCACGCCGACGACCCGGAACGCTGCAGCAACTCCGCCTGCAACGGCGCCTACTACGCCGATCTCTTCGAGCGGCACGGAGCCGCCGACGCCCAGTGGGTCCCCCTGGACATCGACCACGTGGCCAACGCCGACTCGGACGCCGTCGTCGCCCAGGTCCAGTCCATGACCGGCTTCTTCTTCGGCGGAGGAGACCAGTACCGCTACATCACCACCCTCCTCCGGGGCGACGAGCACAAGGACTCCAAGGTCCTCGCCGCCATCCGTGCCAAGCTCGCCCACGGAGCCGTGGTCTCCGGCTCCTCGGCCGGAGCCCAGATCGCCTCCGGCCCCGACATGGTCAGCGGCGGCGAATCCTACGAGGCCCTCCGGGACGGCAGCGCCCCCGGCTACTTCGACGACCCGACCCGACTCGGATACATCCCCCAGGGCGGCTTCGGCTTCCTCCGATCCGGCCTCGTCGACACCCACACCGGCGCCTACGGGCGCGAAGGCCGGGCGCTCCGCCTCGCCGCCGACACCGCCCACGCCCGCGTCTACGCCTTGGAGGAGAACACCGCCCTGGTCGTCGACCGGCCGGGCACCAGCCGCGAGCACGTGACGGTCCTCGGCCCGAACGGCGTCGCCATCCTCGACCTGCGTGACGCGCGCGCACATGACACCGCGCACGGCTGGTCCCTCCGCCGAGCCCGATACAGCTACCTCACCGACGGTGACCAGTACGACGCCCGCACCTGGACGCCGCAAGTCGCCCCCGACAAGCGGTTCCTGACGCCCGCTGCCGCGAGGCCCGTGCCGGCCAACGACGACGTCTTCTACTCGGCCTCGAACCCGCACGGCACCGCCTACTCCTTCCGGACCACCGCCCGCGCGCTCGCGGCGACGCGAGCGCAGAACAGCGCGACGGCGACGACCTTCGAGACCGGACCGCAGTTCACGGTGACCTTCACCAAGGCGCCGGGGTTCGCCGCCTTCACCGGCGACGGCACCGACGCCCGCACACTCGTCGCGCTGCAGATCGACGTCGCGCCCCAGCGGTGAGCGGCGGAGCCGGCATCACGTGCCGTGCGGGCTCCGCCGTTCCCATACTCTGGCGGACGGCCGGCGGTGGAACCCTCGGCGAGCCGGCTCAGCGCAGGATGACGCGCGGCGCGGTCCCCGCCCACCGTGTCGATCTGGTCTGATCCAGCCGTGCCCAGCGGCCCGAATCGCCACCGCCCGAACGACCCACTGCCCTCCGAACGGCGGGGAGAACGGATCCAGCCGCGAGGGGCCCGCTCACAGGAGGCCGGTGCGCCGGGCGATCCTCTCCGCCTCCTTCATCCGCTCGTGGCCGTCGCCGCCGATCCGGTCGAGTACGGCGGCGACGAGCGACTCGACGATTGCCAGGGCCGGAGTCAGGCTGTCGTAGGGGGAGTTCGAGGAAACCTGGGTGATGAGGACGACGTCCGCATGAGCGGCGGCGGGGGAGAGCCACGGGTCGGTGAGCACGATGACCTTGCCGCCCCGCTCCCGGGCCAGTTCAGCGATGAGGGTCTTGTCGGCCTCGTAGCGCCTGTAGTCGAACAGCACGGTGACGTCACGGCGGGCGAGTTGTGTGAGGAAGGACGTTCGCTCCACGTCCTTATGAGGCAGCAGGCTCACCTTGTCGCGGAACTGCATCAGATGCAGGCCCAGGTACTCGGCCAGGAGGTGCGTGAATCGCCCTCCCGCCAGGTGCACCCGGCGCCTGGGGTCGGCGAGGAGACCCACCGCGTCCTCGAACTCATCAGGTGCCACCTCGTCGAAGGTCTGGGACACCGCCTGCTGCACGAGCGCCGAACGCTCGCCGAGAGGGGCCGCGGCCAAATCCTGCGGGGCTGTCGCCGACTCTCGCTCCGAAGCGTCTGCCGCCGTGTACAGGGTGATCGGTGAGGCGTTGCGAGCGTCGAGCTCCGAACGGAGGTCAGCCTGCAGATCGGGGAAGCCCTTGTAACCCAACCGCGAAGCGCACCTCAACACGGTGGGCGCTGACACGCCGGCGCGCTCCGCGATCGTCGCGACCGTCTCGAAGACCGCGGCGGGATACCCCGCCAGCAGGACCCGTGCGACCTTTCGTTCGGCCGGGCTCAGCTCTCCGAGCCGACCGCGGATCTCGTCGGCCAGGGTGGGGCTCATGGGTTTCCCTTCTGTGGCGGGAGTTCGCCGAAGGCTTGCGGGCAGCCGACGGGGCCGCACGGTCCGGTCTCCCGTGTTTCAGAATGCCGCACTTCAGACCAAGAATGTACCGCCTATTACGGTGGCTGGACAGTCTCCTGAGGTGGCCCGGAGGACGTACGTCCGTGGATCGCGTCCTGTCGGGGGCGGGTCGATCCACGGACGGGCCGCACGGAATGGTGCCCCGAGCTCCTCGGGCCGCTTCGTTCGGATCATGTGCTCGTTGGTCCGCATGTGTCGTTGTCCGACGTGCAGCGGGCGCGGGTCGAGCCGTTGCTCCCGGACCGGACGCCCAAGCGATGCGATCGCCTGGAGTTTCCGGTCCGGATCGCAGTGGGTCCCCCTGCCGGGGAAGTACGGCAACTGGCGAGGCGTCTTCAACGGGCCGTGCATGTGGTCCGTCGACGGCACGTGGGAGCGGGTCTTCACCGGTTGGTCTCGCCCGGGCGGATACCGACGAGGACCTGGAATCAGCGGTCTCGGTGGACTCCACGATCGTGTGGGCTCACCAGCACGCGGCCGGGGCCCGCAGGGGGCCCCGGCCGGCGAGCCGGACGACCACGCCATCGGTCGGTCCCGCGGCGGACTGACCACCAGGACTCACTTGGCGGCCGTCACCATCTACCCGGCCGGACTCCACATCGCGGGTATCTCCCGCTGGTCCGCCCGATGATGCAAACGAAACGGCCTAGATGAGCACAGATCCGAGGACGACCGGCGCGCGTGCCGGGTCCCGCGGGCCGGGAGCGAGGCCGTTCGTGCTGCCGGGCTGCTCAGGAGCCGGCTCCTCCGGCCCTTCGGGAGCAGGTCCGTCCGGGGAGTCGGCACCCGACTCGGGCGCCGGTTTCACAGGGGGTTCCTGCGGCTCCGACGGGGGCTCTTCGGGTGGAGGTTCCGACTCGGGCGGCGGCGCCGGCGGCGACTCCTGCGACGGCGGTTCCGGCGGGGGCGGGGCCTTGGGCGTCTCCGCCGGCGGCCTGCCGCCGTCCGACGGGGAGGCGTCATGGGAGGGGGAGGGCTCGCGGGAAGGCGGCTCGGTCTCCTTGTCGCGGGTGCCCGTGTCGCCGGCCGGCCGCTTGATCCACTTGTCACCGTCGCGGAGCACGAAGGCCTTGACGGGCTTGTCCGCCGGAGCGACGACGACGACCTTCGAGGGCCGGTAGCCGGGCCAGGCGTCGCCGACGGCACGGGGAGTGTCCTTCTGTGCGACGGGCGGGAGCAGCGGATTGCCGCAGGCGCAGCGCACCCGTGGCACACCGCGGTCGTCGACCAGCACCGCGGTGCCTGCCTGCAGCACGGCCTGGTAGGCCCTCGGCCCACCGTCCTTGTAGCCGTGGTTCGTCACCCGGGTGTCCATCCGCAGCTGCACCGGGGTGAGCGAGCGCAGAAAGTCCGGGACGCGGGAGGGTTCGATCCGGTGGACCTGCGCGAAGGCCCGGTTCTTGGCCGGGTCCGCGCCGAGGGCGGTGATCTGCTTCTCGACGTCGCAACTGGCCGCCTTGCGGCTGCCCCCGTACAGCCCCGGCGCCGACCCCTCGACGCTGCGGGTCACATTGGGCGACGCTGTCGTGGCTCCGTCCGGCTCGGCGGCCGGCGTCGACGCGGGCGGCGAGCTCTCCTTCGCCGTCGACTCGGTGAACGGATCGGGCCCGGTCGCCCCGGCGGCCTGGAGGAAGACCTCGCCTCCGCCGCCGGACGCGCCGGACCCGCCCGACCCGCTGGGTCGGGTCAGCACGACGGCGAGCACCACTGCGGCCACCAGCGCGACGGCGACCGTCGCGATGCGGGGGACGGACCGCCACCAGGGCCGGCCCGGGCCCCCGTCCCCTGGCCCCGGACCGCCGGGACCGCCCGGTCCACTCGGCGGACCCGCGGCGCCGCCCGAAGGGCTGCTGCCCGAGGGACCGCCGGGTGGGGGCGGCGGCGTGGGACCGCCCGGCTGCGAGGGGCCGGAGAGTGGCCCCGGAGGTGGGCCTGTCGGGCGGCCGGGGGGTGGCGGTTCGGCACTCACAATTCTCTTCTTCCCGGGCGTAGAAGGCGGAAGAGATGATTCCTTCTGATCTGTTGCTCGATGTGCCCATTGTCTGCCCGGTACCCGTGCGAGCCGCAAGCCGACGCGGTCGGCCCCGCCCGGGAAGCGCGCCGCAGCCGCCGTGCATAGCGTGGCAGCGTGAGTCAGCAGGCATCGAGCAGCCCCGGCGGCGCGACCCGGCCGCCCCACGGTTGGGTCCATGCGCTCGCCGCGGTACTCGCCGGCCTCGTCGTCATGGCGGTCACCGCGGCCCTGGGCCTGTGGGCGGCGGGCGCGGGGGACCTGCCCGACGGCGGCTTCCTGCCGGTCGTCGCGGCTGTCGTCGTGATGGCGGCCGGCGGCACCGTGGAGGTCGCCGGGGAAGCCGGTGTGATTGCGGAGACAAGGGCCGGACTCACGGCCCTGCCCCTCTCTGTGACACTGGCCGGAGCACTCACGGTGGCAGCAGGCTTTCTCCGGCCGCTGCGCCACAGGGCCGTCGCCTCCGCCGGCGAACTGGCGGGCTGGGCGGCCCGGCTGGCCTTCCTCTGGCTGCTCGCCCTCATCGGTCTCGGCGCGCTGGCCCGCCACACCTTCACCATCCCAATCGAGGATCCCACCGGCGGATTCCTCGAGGAATTCCTGGACGCCACCCCCCGCGTGGGATTCCGCACCGATGTCCCGCTCACCCTTCTGTTCGGCCTGCTGTGGCTGGCCGGTGTCCTGGCCCTCGCGGTGGTCGTGTCGCGCGGCAGCCCGCTCCCCGCCCGGCTGCTGCGCTTCCAGGAGTCGGTGCGGCCCGCCGCGTACGCCATGGTCGCCCTGCTGCTCACATACGTGGCGGTCGGCGTGGTCATCGCCGTCGTCGTGGCACTGACCCGTGACAGCGCCGCCGACACCTTCGCCGTGATCTTCCTCGGGCTGCCCAACCTCGTCTGGCTGGCCTTCACCCTCGGTCTCGGGGCCTCGTGGGAGGGCAAGGTCGAGGGTCCCTTCGGCCTGCCGATGCCGAAGCTGCTCGACGAGGTGCTGCGCACAGGCGACATGTCGACACTCGACCTTGCGGCACTCGTCGAACGCGACCCCCGTGCCTGGTGGCTGCTGGTGGTCGCCGCCGTGCTCGTGCCGGCGGCGGCCTTCCTGATGGCCGTCCGCTCACCGGCGGGCATGCGGCTCTGGCAGCACGCCGTCCACATGGCCGTCGCCCTCGTGCTGACCGTGCTCACCGTCTGTCTTCTCGTCAGGCTCTACGCGCACTACGGCCTCTCCCTGCTCGGCATCGGCGACCTCGGCGGCGACCTCGCCGGCGAGGTGGCGCTGCGTCCGAACCTCTGGCCCGCCCTCGGTCTCGCCGCCGCGTGGGGACTGGTCACCGGCGCGATCGGCGGGCTCCTTGCGTCGCACGTCCACCGCCGTGGCCAGACCGACGTCCCACGTCACTGACGACCGGACCCGCCCGAGTCAGGGAAGACCGGCAGCGCCCACCGCGGCGGTTCCGGCGGGGCAGTGGCCCCCTGCGGCACGAGCGTGCCGCGTCCGGCCACCGCCGTCGCCGGGTGGCCGCGCCCGCCCGGTCCCGTGGACGCCGCGGCCGTCGCCGCACGCAAGGCCGCCACGAACTCGCCGCACGAGCCGTAGCGGTCGTCCGGACTCTTGGCGAGCGCCCGCGACATGACGTCGTCGACGGCTCCGGGCAGATCGGGCCGCTCCCCGGTCAGCGGCGGCGCCGGATCGAACTGGTGCGCCCAGAGCAGGGCCATGTCGTCGTCACGCTGGAACGGCGGGCCACCGGCCAGCGTCTCGAACACCACGCAGGCGAGGCTGTAGACGTCGCACCGCCCGTCGACCGGTCGGCCGGAGATCTGCTCCGGAGCCACATAGTCGAGCGTTCCCACGAACTGCCCGACAGTCGTGAACCCGGTCAGCGACAGGGACTTCTTCGTCAGACCGAAGTCGGTCAGATACACGTGCTCCGGATGGTCGCTGTCCGTGCCCTCGGCCACCAGGATGTTGCCGGGCTTGACGTCCCTGTGCACCAGATCGTGGGCGTGCGCCGCGTCCAGCGCGGACGCCACCTGCGCGGCGATGCGACCCGCCGCGACGGCGGGCAGCGGGCCCATGCGGTCGAGGAGCACCCGCAGGTCCTGCCCGGCGACGTAGCGCATGGCGATGTAGAGCAGGCCGTCCGTCTCGCCCGCCTCGAAGACCGGCACGATGTGCGGATGGTCGATCGACGCGGCGACGCGCGACTCGTGCGTGAACCGCTTGCGGAAGGTGTCGTTGCGGGCCAGTTCGGGAGCGAGCAGCTTCAGGGCGACGGTGCGGTCGAGGCGCAGATCCCGCGCCCGGTAGACCACCGCCATACCGCCCCGGCCGATCTCCCGCTCCACGAGATAGCCGGCCACCTGTTTGCCGACAAGCTCGGACGGCCTGCCGCCGGGCATGCCGGGAAGCGGCGGCATCACCGCTCACCACCACGGGCGGACGGCCCTTCAGGGTGATCCACGATGCGCGTGGCGTCGGGATCTTCGTCCCGGTCGACGACGCGGGTGGGGTCGGGCGGTGGTTCGGCCTGGTCGACGACGCGTGTGGTGTCCGGTAGGGCGTCGGGTCGGTCGACGACGCGCGTGGCGTCGTGTCCTTCGGGGTGGGCGACGACCCGGGTGGCATCCGGGCCCGGCGTGTCCGTCGCTACCACCTGCGTCGGATCCCGCGGGGGCGGGCCGGATGCGGACGCGCCGGACGCGCCGTCCGCGTCCGCGTTCGCGCCGGTGTCCGCGGGCGGCTCCGGCTCCGCGTGCGGCGCCGGGCCCGACGAGGTCGCGAACGTGCTGAGCCCGAGCCCGTCGCAGTAGACCCACCGCTCGTGCTCCGCGTCGTACAGCCACACCGCTTCGCCGTCCACGACGAGGCCCGCCCGCAGCCCTCTCGTACGTCCACGGAAGGTCTCACCGTCGGACAGTCCATCGGCCAGGTCGTCGGCGGCACGCCGGTAGCGGGCCAGGGTCTCGGCGACCCGGGCCAGCAGCGGCCGGGGGTCCGCGGTCCGGGCCAGGGGCCGGTCGGCCGCCGGGGGTTCCTGTGGCACGGCGACCAGCAGACGTCCGTCGACCCACGCGGACCAGCCGTTCGCGCACACGATCTGCCCCCAGTCGCCGCGCCGCTCGGCGAGCTGGACCGGCAGCAGCGGGTCGAGCGGTGTCGTGGGCCGGGACACGTCCGGCGCCTCCCACGCGGGCATGCCCCACGGCGGCACGACATGTGTGGCGCGGAACTCCCAGGCGGCCATGGCGGACCCGGCCTACTTCCGCATCACGGCGGGCTCGTGCCGCCGCAGCAGGCGGGCGACCAGGCAACCGAAGAGTACTGACAGCACCACCAGCATCCCCATGTCGAGCAGCCACACCCCTGCCGAGTGCTCGAAGAGCGGATCGGCCGTCAACCCGCCGGGGACGATGCGGCCGAGGTCGATCGTTCCCGCCATCGCGCCGAGGGCCCATCGGGACGGGACCAGCCACGCCAGCTGCTCGATCACCGCCACGCCGTCGAGCTTCAGGAGCGCGCCGCAGAAGACGACCTGCACGATCGCGAGGAGCACCAGCAGCGGCATGGTGACTTCTTCCTTGCGCACCAGGGCGGAGATCAGCAGACCCAGCATCATCGCGGTGAACGACAGCAGCGCCACAGCCAGGGTGATCTCCGGAAGAGGTGGCAGCAGCACTCCTTCGCCGCCCGGCGAGCCGGGGTCGACCCCGGCCAGGGCGACGAGGGTCAGCACGATCGCCTGGAGCACTGTGACCGTCCCGAGGACCACCACCTTGGACATCAGATACGCCGACCTGGACAGTCCCACGGCCCGTTCCCGCTGGTAGATCGGCCGCTCCTTGACGAGCTCCCGCACCGCGTTCGCCGCGCCCGTCAGTACGGCACCGACGCAGAGAATGAGGAGGGCGTTCAGTGCCGTCTCCCGGTCGAGTCGGCCGCCGGCCAGGGCGCGGGCCATGGCACCCATGACGAACGGCAGCGCGATCATGATGACGAGGAACGTGCGGTCCGCGCTCAGCGCGGCGGTGTACCGCCGCACCAGCGTCAGCAGCTGGGCGCTCCAGCTCTGTGTCTTGGGCGGCGGGGGGACGGGCCCCGGGGCCGGCCCGGAGGGCAGGCGCGGCTGTGCGGTGGCGCCGACGATGTACTGCGCGTTGAAGCGGGACTCTCGGTACATCTCCGCCCAGTCCCTGCCGCGGTCGCTCTCGAAGGCCTCGAACGCCTCGGGCCATTCGGCGAAGCCGAAGAAGCCGAGGGCCTGCCCCGGCGGCCCGTAGTAGGCGATCCTGCCGCCGGGCGCGAGGACGAGCAGCCGGTCGCACACATCCAGGCTGAGCACGCTGTGGGTCACCACGACGACCGTGCGCCCGTCGTCGGCCAGGCCGCGGAGCATGTGCATCACGGAGCGGTCCATGCCGGGGTCGAGCCCGGACGTCGGCTCGTCGAGGAAGAGCAGGGACGGTTTGGTCAGCAGCTCGAGCGCCACGCTGACACGCTTGCGCTGGCCGCCGGACAGCGAGTGGATCGGCTGGCCGGCCCGCTGCTCGAGCCCGAGCTCCCGGATCACCTCCGTGACCCGGGCCTCCCGCTCCGACCGGTCAGTGTCCTGGGGGAACCGCAGCTCGGCGGCGTAGGAGAGGGCGCGGCGTACGGTCAGCTGGGCGTGCAGGATGTCGTCCTGCGGCACGAGCCCGATGCGCCGGCGCAGCTCCGCGTAGTCGTGGTAGAGGTCGCGCCCGTCGTACAGGACGGTGCCCCGCTGCGCGGGCCGCAGCCCGTTGAGGGCGTTCAGCAGAGTGGACTTTCCCGCGCCGCTCGGCCCGACCACGGCGAGCAGGCACTTCTCACCGACCGGGAAGGAGACATGGTCCAGGAGGGTCTTGCGGCCCCCGTCCACGGAGACCGTCAGGTCCTGGACGTCGAGCGACACCTCGCCGGTGTCGACGTACTCCTGGAGTTCGTCATCGACCAGCACGAACGCGGAATGCCCCACGCCCACGATGTCACCGGCCCGTACCGGGGCCCGGTCCACGGGCAGGCCGTTGAGGTAGGTGCCGTTGTGGCTGCCGAGGTCGACGATCTCGAACGTGCCGTCGGGACGCGTGCGCAGTTCCGCGTGCCGGCGGGAGACCACGAGGTCGTCCACGACGAGCTCGTTGTCCGGCGACCTGCCGATGCGCACGGTGCGGGCAGGCAGCGGCCGCACGCTGGTCGGGCTGCGGAAGGTCCCGGTCGCGGCGGGCACGGGCACGACGGGCGGCGGTCCGGGTTCGGCGGCCGGGCGCCGGCCGGCCGAAGGGTCATCGGCCCGTGGTGCGAGGTCGGCGAGTACGGCCCGCGGGCCGTCGGCGGCGCTGCCGAAGCGGATGATACTGCCGGGGCCGACTTCCCGCACGTGGACCCGACGGCCCTCGGTGTACGTGCCGTTGGTGCTGTTCTCGTCCGCCACCGTCCAGTGCCCGTCGTCGGCCCGCAGCACGGCGTGGTGCCAGGAGACGCGTGGGTCGTCGATGACGATGTCGCTCAGGGGATCACGCCCGACGTGGTACGCCCGGTTCGGATCCATCACCGTGGAGCCGGTGTCGGTCTCCATGACGAGTGCGGGCGCAGTCGGCGTGCCAGGCCGCTCTGCCATGTTGGAATTCTATCGATATGCGCCGTTCTGCGCCCTGCGGCCGCCACCGGGGCGGCCGATCCGTCGCCATGAGTCCCGGGTCTCCAACGGGCCGTTGGTGTCGCGTGTTGCGGTGATCGGGTGGCCGGTGCACTCTGATGGTTACCCAGAAGCGACACAGGCTCACTCTTCGTACTCGGGGGCCACATGCGAATGACGGGCCGTCGCGGTGAGGAGCCACGGTCATGAACGTTCCGGTTGCCTGCCAGTACAGAATCGAAGTACCGGCCTCCCCAGAGCGCATTCCTCAGATCCGGCGCATTCTCGCAGCGCATCTGAAGTACTGGGGGCTCGACGCCCATGTCATGCCGGTCTGCAGCGCCGTCGATGAACTCGTCGGCAATGTCGTCCAGCATGTCGAGGGCGACAAGACGTGTGTGGTGGAGCTGCGTTGGGCCGGGCGCCATCTCACCACCTCCGTCTCGGACCGAGACGGCACCCTTCCGCGGCTGCACACGTCGTCCCCCGCCAAGGGCGGACTCGCCAGGGTGGCGATGCTCAGCGACAGTTGGGGCACCTGTGCCACCGAGCACGGCAAGGTGATCTGGTTCAGCCGCCGCGTCAAGGAGCCGCAGCGCGTGATGTCCGGTCCGCACGTGCCTCAGTCGCCGGTCCGGGAGTTCCGGCCGCTGCCGCTGGAGGCGGTGCCCCCCGAACCGTTCGAGGCGCCCTCCCTCGCCGTGCCCGCGGTGCGGTGACGCGCGGATGTTCCGTACGGCTCGGACGCCGCCGGGCGCCCCTGGGTGTCCGGCGCGGCACGGACGCCGGCGACCGTCGCTGCGGTGCGAACGGTCCGTGTGTGTGCCGGACCCGCCCCGCGCGGTGCGCCACGGCCATGGGTCCTGCCCATGTAGGCAGCACTGCCCATGACGGCAGGGGTTCCGGCGTACCGCATGCGTCCGTGCCGCGGGCGGTCCCCGGCCGGCGCTGACGGCGGGGCGCACAGGCCGCCGGTCCGGACTCCCCAGCGACTTCGAGGTCCTTCAAGCAGCCGGTCGTCTCGAGCGGCCGGTCGCGCCGGGCGCGCGACCCGTACCTCGCCACGGGAGCCGCTGTGCCGGCGGACCGGCCTCGGACCAGGCGCCGGTGCACCGGGTAAGGCCCCCGCCCGGGTCCGTAGCCGGACGGGGGCCGCCGCCGTTCACGCGGCCCTCCTGCCCTCCCGTTCCGCGGGATGCAGCGTTGCGAGCAGCCGGAAGAAGTCCGCCTCGTTGCCAGCGAGGCCGACCGCGCGCAGGGCGTCGTCGGCCTCCGCCATCGGGACCGTCAGCAGCGGGACCGCGAGCGGCGCCTGCTGCGGGTCGGCGAGCACGGCCCTGGTGGTCTGGAGCAGGCGTACGTACGCCTGCGCGGCGGCGATCTCGGAATCGTTCATCTCGCGGTTCCCCTCCTCGAGGTGTCGGACCGTCAAGCATCCACCGAGCCACTGACAACGACGGAGGCCGGCGGTCCGCCCAGGGGTGGCGGACCGCCGGCCGAAGGCCGTGGGGGGAAGGCCTAGAAGACGCTCACGCCGTACGCGCTCAGCGCCTCGGTGACGGGCTGGAAGAACGTAGTGCCGCCCGAGGAGCAGTTGCCGCTGCCGCCGGACGTCAGGCCCAGAGCCGTACTGCCCGAGAACAGGGCGCCGCCGCTGTCGCCGGGCTCGGCGCAGACGTTGGTCTGGATCATGCCGTACACGACGTCGCCGTTACCGTAGTTGACGGTCGCGTTGAGGCCGGTGACCCGGCCGCTGCGCAGACCGGTGGTGCTGCCGCTGCGCTGGACGGTCTGGCCGACGGAGGCGTTGCCGGCGCCGGTGATGTCGCGGTAGCTGCCGTTGTAGAGGTAGACACGGCCGTCCGCCGCGGAGGCGTTGGAGTGGCGGATGATGCCGTAGTCGTTGTTCGGGAAGCTGGAACCGGTCCGCGTGCCGAGCACCGTGGTGTTGGCGGAGTTGGTGTACCAGGTGGAGCCGATGTTGGTGCAGTGACCGGCCGTCAGGGCGTAGTAGGTGCTGCCGCTGCGGACGTTGAAGCCGAGGGAGCAGCGTCCGCCGCCCGCGTAGATGGCCTGGCCGCCCGCGATCAGCTTGCTGAAGGTGCCGGGGGTGCGCTTGATCTCGAGGACGCCGGCGCGCTCGCCCGCCGCCTTCTTGATCTTGGCGATCTCGGCGGCGGAGACGGTGGAGTCCGCCGTGACGACGACCTTGCCGGTCTCCTTGTCGGTGTACCAGGCCGTGCCGGGCACGTCGGCGCCGAGCACCGCGTCGTCGGCCTGGGCGAGCTGGGCCGTGGTGGCCCGCGCGGAGTCGGCCGGGTCGGCCAGCGCGGACGGGGCCGCAAGCGCGGAAGCGGCCACGAGTGCGGCGGCGACGGCGGTCAGCCGTGCGGCTCTCGAGACGCCGGTGAGGGGGGCGAAGCGCTTGATCTTCACTGCATCCTCCGGTGGGGGATTCCGGGGCCCGCTGGGTGGGCGGGCCCGTCCAACGCCGGTTGCCGGACCGTGACGGAACGTTCAACGTCATGATCCTGACAACCGCCGCGGAAGGAATCCTGCGGCTCCCGGCAGTTGCGCGGCAAGATCGCCTTTCGGCCGCTCAACGCGCGTCCGGCCGTCGTGCCGACGGTGCCGTCCGTACCGGCGCCCGGCGGGACCACCGGCCCCGCCGCCGGGCGGCCCGGGTCGGAACGGGTCGCCGCGCCGCGTCCGGCGGCGGAGCAAATGCTGCGAACATTTGCTGACCGGCCGTCAGGAGTGGGCACGTCCGTACGGAGCGGCCGGACGGTAGGGGAGCGCTCCCGCGGAATAAGCGGAATGGCACGCGCCATTTTTGCTGCTCAGTGTCGATGGGTCGTGATCCGCGCGTGACGTGCCACGGTGGGCCGCCGCCCGCTCTTGCCCACTGCAACGTTCCAGTCCGGCGGTGGAAGCGTTGCAGTGGCTCCCGCACATGCCGGCCGCCCGCGTGCCCCGCATCGGAAGCCGGTGCGCAGCACCCACCGGCGGCGCGCCGGGCCGCCGTCCCGGGACGGCGGGCGCACCGCCGCAGCGGCGGAGGTGATAGGCCGTCACTCCTTTATGCCTCAATCACTCCTGTTCGCCCAGCGCCCCTGGGTGTCCGGATCCCGACCGTCGCTGTGGATCCTCGGGTACGGGGTGGCTGCCGGGGGCGGTGATGTGCGCACGGAGGCGATCGCCGCGATCGCGCACCGGGCGGGACGAATGCGGCGGTTGCCCCCTCGTGCTCATCGCCCGGTTGCTACGAGGCCGAGAGGCCGGGCCGCTGCCCGGTCCTGCCGCCGGCCCGGCCGGTGGCGCCCGCCCGCCGGTCAGGGGCGTCCCCGCCGGAGGCCGGCAGCACCGGCCGCTTCGTGCTGTCGCGCGACGGCAGGAACGCGGCCAGGACCAGGCCGGCGAGCACCGTAGCGGTGGCGATCAGGAACGCGATGCGGAACCCCTCCATGGAGGGCACCTCCACCGCGCCGTGGCGCACGGAGGTGTGGGCGAGCACCATGCCGAAGCACACCTGCGGCATCCGGGCGGCGGTCGTGGCGGAGCGCCGGGGTCCGTCCCGGCGCTCCGTTCGCTGACGACGGCGGGACAGGGTGCCCGCAGTCGAAGTGTGTGCGCATTGAACCTTCTCACCGGTCCCGGTATTCCGTGCCTGAGGCTCCGATGTTCCGGCCGGCGGCACCGGGGTACCCGGCGTCGCGCACCGCCCCGTACGCCGGAAGGGGCATCCGGCCCAGGTCCGGTCGCACCCGCCGGGCGCCGGGGTCACGCTGGAGAAGGACCCGGTCGGGTCCGGAGCCATGACGGCGACGCGCCGGAGGCAGTGCGAAGGGCGTCCGACCGACCCGCCGCCGGGCCGCCCCCGCCGCCGTGCGGACCGTCGGGTGCGCCGGCAAGGGGACGACGAGTGCCCGGCGGCGCGCCGGGAAGGCAGGAGCAGCACGCACGGGGGGACACGTCCCGACAGACAGGAACCACGGTGAACAGTGCACAGGAATCCGCGACATCCGTCGTGGTGACGCTCAGTGGCTGCTCGCGGGAGGACGCCGACGCGGTCTTCCGGGCCCTGAGCAGGTCCTTCGAATCGGACCGCGCGGCCGACGACACGCCCCAGTACGTCTCGGAGGGCCACGCGACGGTCTGGACCGCGACCTTCGACGTGGCCAGCACACGCAATCCCGCCGAGCCCGTCCGGCTCGCGGCACCCGTCACGGCCGAGCTCCAGGGCGGCTACTGGGCGGTGGACCAGATGCAGGTGGCGCTCGCCGCCGCCTTCGACCTGGTGGAGCAGGGCATGGCGGCCGGTGACCAGGAGAAGGACGTCCAGTTGCTCCTCAACAGCGGCGTCCACCAGGACGAGATCTGACAGCGGCGTCCCGCCGCACGAGACCTTGAGGAGGAGGCCTTCATGCCCATCGCCACGGTCAACCCCGCGACCGGCGAGACACTCGAGACGTTCGACGCGCTGGGCCCCGAGGAGGTCGAGCGCAGGCTCGACCTCGCCCGCGCTGCCTTCGGCCGGCACCGCACCCGGTCCTTCGGCGAGCGTGCCGCCCTGCTCAACCGGGCCGCGGACCTGCTGGAGGGGGAACAGCACGACATCGCCCGGGTGATGACCACGGAGATGGGCAAGCCGATCGGGGCCGCCCGCGCCGAGGCGGCCAAGTGCGCCAAGGCCATGCGGTGGTACGCGGCCCGCGCGGAGGAACTGCTGGCCGACGAGCACCCGGCGGCCGCTGACGTCGAGGACTCCGGGGCCGTCCGGGCCACGGTCCGGTACCGGCCGCTCGGCGTCGTCCTCGCGGTCATGCCGTGGAACTTCCCGCTCTGGCAGGTCGTCCGCTTCGCCGCCCCCGCCCTGATGGCGGGCAACGTCGGACTGCTCAAGCACGCGTCCAACGTGCCCCGGACCGCGCTGTACCTGGAGGACCTCTTCACCCGCGCCGGATTCCCGGAAGGATGCTTCCAGACGCTGCTCGTCGGCTCCGACGCGATCGAGTCCGTCCTGCGGGACAGCCGCGTGGCGGCGGCGACGCTGACCGGCAGCGAGGGCGCCGGCCGGGCAGTCGCCTCCGTCGCCGGCGACGAGGTCAAGAAGACCGTGCTGGAACTCGGCGGCAGCGACGCGTACATCGTCATGCCGTCCGCCGACCTCGGCCGCGCCGTCGGCACCGCCGTCACGGCCCGCGTCCAGAACAACGGCCAGTCCTGCATCGCCGCCAAGCGCTTCATCGTGCACGCGGACGTGTACGAGGAGTTCTGCGACCGGTTCACGGCCGCCATGAAGGACCTCACCGTCGGTGACCCCATGGACGAGTCCACCGACGTCGGGCCGCTGGCGAGCGAGCGGGGCCGCGCCGATCTGGAGGAACTCGTCGACGACGCCGTGAGCAACGGAGCCACGGCACGCTGCGGAGGCCGCCGTCCGTCCCACCTCGACCGAGGCTGGTACTACGAGCCCACCGTCCTGACCGAGGTGTCCCACCGGATGCGCATCCACCGGGAGGAGGCGTTCGGACCGGTGGCCTCCGTCTACCGGGTGGCCGACGCGAACGAGGCGCTGGCCGTCGCCAACGACAGCCCCTTCGGGCTCAGTTCCAACGCCTGGACGCGCGACGAGTCGGAGGTGGAGCTCTTCTCCCGGGACCTCGAGGCGGGCGGCGTGTTCTTCAACGGCATGACCGCCTCCCACCCGGCGCTGCCGTTCGGCGGCGTCAAACGGTCCGGCTACGGACGCGAGCTGTCCGGGCACGGCATCCGGGAGTTCTGCAACGTCACGACCCTCTGGCACGGCGAGGAGACGGAGAAGTAGAGCCATGGTGCAGTTCGGGTACACGATGATGACCGAGCAGGCCGGACCGCGTGAACTGGTCGGCCATGTGGTCGGCGCGGAGGCGGCCGGATTCGACTTCTCCGTCATCTCCGACCACTACTTTCCCTGGCTGGCCTCGCAGGGCCACGCCCCGTACGCCTGGAGCGTCCTCGGAGCCGCGGCCCAGGCCACCTCGCGGATCCCGCTGATGACGTATGTGACGTGCCCGACCACCCGCTACCACCCGGCCGTCGTGGCGCAGAAGGCCGCGACGGTGCAACTGCTGTCCGAGGGGCGCTTCCGCCTGGGACTGGGCTCCGGCGAGAACCTCAACGAGCATGTCGTGGGCGGCGACTGGCCCGCCGCGCACGTACGCCTGGAGATGCTGGAGGAGGCGGCCGGGATCATCCGCCGACTCCTCGACGGCGAGCATGTCACCCACCACGGCGCCCATTTCGACGTCGTCGACGCCAAGCTGTGGGACGTGCCCGCCGAGCGTGTGCCGATCGGTGTCGCCGTCTCCGGCGACAAGTCCTGCGCCGTAGCCGGCCGGACCGCCGACCTGGTCATCGCCACCCAGCCGAAGAAGGAACTCCTCGACGCCTTCGACCGCCACGGCGGCACGGGACGGCCCCGCGTCGGCCAGCTGCCCGTCTGCTACGACACCGACCGGGACGCCGCGGTGAAACGGGCGCACGACCAGTTCCGCTGGGCCGTCGGAGGCTGGCGGGTCAACGCGGAACTCCCGGGCCCCAAGTCCTTCGAGCAGGCCACCGAACTGATCACGGAGGACGACGTCGCCCGGACCGTCCCGTGCGGCGACGACGTCGGCGCCTTCGCCGACGCGGTCCGCGCGTACGTCGACGCGGGCTTCACCGAGGTCGCCCTCGTCCAGGTCGGCGGCGACCAGCAGGAGCCGTTCCTCGAATGGGCGCGGAGCACACTGCTGCCCGCGCTGCGCGAACTGTGAGGGTGACGCCGTATGAACGATTCCACACACACCGGGTCCCACACCCCCTCCGACGAGGAAGTGGCGATGCGACTCGTACCCGTCTGGCTGGCGGAGGCCACCCGCAACGACGCCGGCGCCGCGGAGCGGGCCAGAGGCGAATGGGAGCGGCGCGCCCTGTCCGCGGAGTCCGCACGCGAACTGGCCGACTGGGTCACCGCCCGGGTCACCGACACGGCCTTCAACACGGACAAGGGCCCCGCTCCGGACGCCCCCGCACGGGTCAGCGTCGCCGACAAGGCGGCCGTACACCGCTGGCTCGCCGCCCACGGGCACCACGTGTGACCCGGGTGGTCGCGGACTTCCGAACGGTGACGGCCCCGTGCCTCGAGGCACGGGGCCGTTCGCGTGTCCCCGCGGACGCGCCGGTCAGACGTTGGGGACCTTGAGTTTGTCCCAGCTCGTCCTGCCCGGTATGCCGTCCGCGTCGCTGCCCGAATAGCCGAGCTTGCGCTGCCATGCCGCGTACGACTTGCGGTCCGCCTCCGACCAATCGGGGCCCGGGCCCACCTCGTAGCGGCCGCAGCCCTCCGCGACCAAGCGTCTTCCCATCGCCGTGATGATGGCGCTGCGTCTGCCCACCTGGAAGAACGCCGCCCCGGGGAACGGCTCGTAGGTCGGCGCGGGCGGCGTGGTGGGCCCCGACGGTGCGCCGCCGAGCCGTTCCTTGATGCGGCCGCGCATCGCGTCCATGGTGAAGCCGCGCGGGTCGACCTTTCCCGGCTGCCACTCCTTGTGCCCGATGACCGAGCGCTGCGACCAGCCGTGGGCACGGCAGATCGCGGCCGCCGCCTTCTCGATCGCCTCCAACTGCGCCGCCGGCCACGGGTCCTTGCCGTCACCGAGGTTGACGCATTCGAAGCCGTAGAAGTGGCGGTTGCCGTCGGTATTGGCCTCGTTGTCGGCGGGCAGCGTCGCCGACTCGTTGATCACGGCGCGCAGCACGTCGTCGTCGCCGAGGCCGGCGTGGTTGGCCCGGCCGTTGCCGACCAGATACACCGTCCCGTCCTTGGCGATCACGCCGTGGCACAGCGGGCCCGGCAGACTGGAGTAGCCGTTGTAGCAGAGCTCGACGGAACTTGTGGTGCCGGAGGTCACCGTGTGATGGATCATCACCCCGTTCACCGGTCCCCAAGGGCCCTTGTGGTTGCGGTTGTGCGTGCGCCAGCTTCGGTGCTCGACGACACGCAGTCCCTCGTTGCGTAAGGCTCTGAGCAGTTTGTCGGCGGACAGCGGCGTTGCCATCGTGGTGCTCCTTCCCGGCGGACCGTCAGTTCTCGGACCGTCACTGATCGTGTTGCCCGTTGGCGGGGCCCGTCGAACCGCCCGACGCCCCGCGCTCCGCGGCGACGGCCTCCTGCTCGGCGCTCTCCTCCGCGGCGAGTGCCTCCGCGTCGGCGGCGGGCAGCGGAGCGGCCAACGGCCCGAAGGCCAGCCGGAGATCGGCCACCGAGCCCTCGCCGAGGACCCAGGCGAGCGGGGCGCGGTGCACCCGCACCCCGTGCGGGGAGCGCAGCAGCGGGCGCCGGGCGCTGTCCACCGGCCACTCGACCGATCCCGTCGCCGTGCGCGCCGGGACCGTCCAGAAGTCACCGGAGCGGTAGGTCCTGCCCGCTTCGAAGTAGACGAACACCCCGTCCTCCAGGGGCAGCCAGACTCCCTCCTCGATGCGCAACGCGCCCCCGCGGGACTTCGACGCGACCGTCCTCGAGCGGCCGGAGTCGGCCGGACGGGAACCGGGACGGTGGTCCCAGCGCCGCAGATACGGGGCGAGTTCGGGCCGCCTGCCCACCGACGGGTCCGGCTCGCCGGACAGCCGCACCCGCCGGCCCGGCAGGTCGAGCTCCTCGACCCGCAGCAGCGGCAACGGTTCCCGGCGGCTCGTGTAAGCGGTGTCGATGAACTCGACCCAGTCGCCCACGTTCAGGCCGAGCTTGTCGTCGCTGCCGATCGAGCCGAGCTCCACCCATGTGCCGTCGAGTTCGTCGACCGGGAGGGTCACCGACCCGTTCTCCCTGGACCACTTGAACGTCGCCTCACCGGCCGGACCGCCCTCATGGACCTCCACCCGGTAGAGCTGGTTCTCCGGTCCCCGGTAGCGGGCGTCGGGACGCACCAGGCACGGGTCCTCGTCCGCCCGGTCCGGGCGTTCGCTGCGCGCCGCCATCCGCGCCGTCGGCGCCTGTGCCGCCTCCCACTTGGCGAATGCCTCGCGGACCTGGTCCTTGGTGGCCCCGTCCTCGAGTTCCAGCTCCGAGCCCGGCACCGGGACGACCTGCCACACCACCTTCCGGCGGGCCGCAGTGTCCGGCATCGCCGCCCCGAGCGCGACCTCGCGCAGCAGCGGGTCCTCCGCCGCCGTGACCGTCCGCTCCCACACCTGGAGGCAGGCCAGGTAGGGGAACCGGGTCGGCAGCCGGTCGCCGGGGCGCTCAGGGTCGCGGTGGCCGTCCGGCTGGTCCCAGTAGGTCCAGGTGGCCGGCGGGGCGGGCGGCTCCGTCGCCGCGTCGCCGGTCTCGTCGTCGTCCGGCACGGGTACGCCGGGAGCGGGCCGGGTGGCATCGACGAGGATGCCGTCGACGTAGTAGCGGCCCCCGCCGATGGACAGGTCGTCGAGTTCCCGGCTGCCGCCGAGGAAACGCACCTCGAAACCGGTCGCGCCCTGCGGCCCGCCGTGTGTGCCGATCAGGTCGGACAGAGCGGTGCGGGCCTGGTGGAGCTGGATCGCCGCCTGCTCGTTGGCGTCGGCGTCGAGCTGTACGCGGCCCTGCTGTGCGATTACCGCCGAGTAGTGCCGCTCCGGCCGGAAGGTGTCGCGCGAGATGTCAGCGTGCATGGGTTCGGTGTCCCCCTCGGGTAGTTCGGAAGAAGTCGTCTCAGGTGACGGGGATGATCCCGGCGTCCGTCCCGGCCGGGGTGTACTCGGCGAGCCGGGCCCGCAGGCTGTCCTCGCGCTGCGGTTCGTACAGATCGTGGAAGACGCCCATCTCGGAGCCGTCGTCGGCGCCCCGGCGGATCTCGGGCGGGCACGCGTCGGACAGCCGGCCGTATGCGGGTGTGCCGTACCGCTCACTCGTGAACAGCGGCCGCAGCGGCTCGCCGCCCGCGAGGTCCGGCAGGCAACGGTGCCGGCGCGGAGTGCGGGAGCCCGGCGGCACGTACGAGTACCGCAGGCAGCCGACGCCGCGCCGGGCCACCCGCATCTGCCCGGTGAAGACGCTGTTCTCGCCGATCTCGACCGCGTGCGTGTGCACCTCCCCGATCACCGTCGTGCGATGGGCGTGCAGCACGGCGTGCGCCAGGCGGCAGTCCGGCGCGGACAGCGCCTCGCGGTCGTGGCCGGTGGCGTCGAGGACGCTGTCCCGGATGTGGATGGGCAGCGGATCGTGGTTCACTTCGTCGCCGATCACCTCGATGGTGCCGAGGATGCTCCGCTCGATCTGCACACAGGCGGTGGTTTGCTCCAGGACCAGGCTCGGCTCCTCGGGCGAGTGCGGATCGCACTCCGGTTCCAGCGACCAGCCGGGCACCAGCGTGCAGTGCCGCAGCACCACCGCGCCGACCGGGCCGCTCACGTTCAGCCCGCGCCCGGTGATCAGCAGCCCGTCGAGGACGATCCGCGGCGCGTCCCGGCCCGTCGGGCAGTCGTCCTGGGCGCGGATGTTGAGCGCGTCGGGACGGTTGCTGTACCAGTCGAGCAGCCGGATCACCGGACGACAGCCCTCGGCGGCCCGCAGCTCCAGCCGGTCGCCGCGCTCCAGGTCGAAGTCCAACTGCTCCTGGTAGGCGCCGCTGTGGGTGATCTCGATGACGCCCTCGGGGCCGCAACGGCCGGCCCGCCGGTCGCCGCGCCACTCCTCGTACGCGTCCATGATCTTCTGGAAACGCTGTCCGGGGCCCACCCGGTAGAACTCCGCCGCCGGCGAGGTGTCGCGCTCGCGCGGGTACTCGCCGCCGCCGGTGTCGTCCCCGAACGCGTAGTGGTAGGTGACCCACACGCCCTGCCGCGGCGCCGAACGCGACCCGAAGGCGATCCGCCCGAGCTCCGGGTCGACCGCCACCTGGCCACGCCTCGGCCGGTACCGCCACTGCGAGAGGTCCGCCACGACGATGTCCGACATCGGGACCGGCTCGTCCTGGCCGTCCCGCCAGATCGTGAAGCTCTTGCCCGGACCGTAGTGGTCCGCGAGCCGGTCGGCGAGCTGCCTGCGCCTGATGTACGCGGGCACGTTGTCGATCGTCGCGATGTGCGCCGCGGACGGCTCCGGCACCGGCTTCGTCACCAGCGGGCTGTCGTTGCCGAGGATGGAGAACGTGTACAGGCTGCGCGCCCGGTCGATGCAGTACGCCGGCGCCCGCGTCACGTGATACGGCTTCAGCCGCCACACGAACAGCCCCACACCGGCGGGGGACAGCCCGCCCTGCCGCCGCTCCGAGGCCGCCCTGCGCACATCCACGGACCGGGCCGTGGATGTGAACGGGGTACCGGCCAGGTCGAGTCGCGCTCCGTCGCGCACGTCGGCCAGACGGCCGCGGTCCAGCCGGCGGGAGTCGGCCGCGGCCGACCCCGACCCGTACAGCCGCACCGGCTGGTGGTGCGAGACCAGCCGGGAGAACTCGATGGCCCTGGCGGGCCATCCCGCGATCCCCTGCGCCATCTCCTCCAGCAGGTGCAGCGTGCCCTTGCGGCGCCGGTGGGCGACCGTGGCGGCCACGTCACGGCGCGGGGCGAGCGCCTCGGCGAGCCGCCGACGCGACTCCTCCTCCCCGCCGGCACCGCCCAGGCCGCCGGTCGGAACCCGCTCGTACCCGGGCAATGGCGTATAGCCCACCAGGTCACCGAGATACGGCAGCACCCAGGGCGCCGCCGTCTCCACGAACAGGTCCTCGTACCCCTGCTCGACGCCGTCCCGCACCAGATCCACCTGCTCGGCGATGACCGCGAGCAGCGCACGCAGCGGCTCCCCGCGCTCGGCGTCGCGCAGCCGGTGCCACTGCGGCAGCAGATCCGCGAGACCGTCCGGTTCCCTGCTCATGCGGTGACCTCCGTCAGAATCAGCGTGTCGGGCACCTGCGGTGTGAGCAGGGCGAGTTGAGCCGGCCGGACACCGCGGAAGACGAACACCCGCCGCCCCTTCTCCAGCGGCCGGGTGTCGGTGATGTCCGGGTTCAGACGCAGCAGTTCGGCGAGCGGGATGCCGTGGCGGCCCGCGACCGAGGTCAGCGTCTCGCCACCGTCGGCGGTGACGCGGTGCACCACCTCGTCGTACTCGGCGTGCCGGGCCGGGACCGTGTCCGCCGGCCCGCCGAGGCGTTCCGCCAGGCCGGCCAGTCCTTCCGGAGTGGCCGAGGCCGGGACGCCGCCGAAAACGTCGACGTCGACGTGTTCCACCCCCGGCACCCGGTGGGCCGTCGCCATCACCTCCGACAGCCGCGCCGGCCGGCCGAGTTCCCTGCCCCCTGGGCCGAAGGTGCGCAGCAGGGCCTGCCGGAGCCTCGGCTCCACGACCGTCCAGGTGTGGTCGGGCGCGACCTTCACCTTCGCCGCGAGGAGCAGCAGCACCGGCTCGCGGACGTCGACCCGCACCGGTAGCCGCCCGTCGCCGTACCGGGCCAGCGAGGACCGCAGGGCCCGAAGGACGTCGGAGTCACCGGCGACCGGGATGTCGTCGACGCCGGCCACCGTCACGTGCAGCACCTGGCGCCGGCCGTCGAAGACCTCCCGGGCCACGGCCCGGCCGATGCCGGCCCGCGAGCGGGCGAAGTCCTCGTAGTCCTTCACCGACACCAGCCTGTCGAGCGCCGACGCGGCCAGCGGGACCGTGCGCCGGGTCAGGCCCGGCCCGTCGGCGTCCGCGCCGCCCGTCGCGGCCTGCGGGTTGGTCACTCCGGTGACGCCGAGCGGGCGGGTGACCGCCTGGGTGATGCGGTTCGCCCGCACGTTCGCCGCCCGGCCGGTGCCGAAGCGGTAGCGGGCCCGCACGTTCTCGCTCCCGGTGGGCAGCCGGGCGCCGTGCACCCCGTCGCCGAAGGTCACCGTCGTACGGCCGTCGGCCGTGGTGCCCGTGACGTACACACGGTCGCGCGGCCCGCGCCCGGCGAGGCTGTCCACCTCGTGCCACAGCAGCCCGTCGACGCGGATCTCCAGCTCCGGAGTCGCGCCCAGGGGATTGCCGGCGGGCAGCCAGGTCAGCGGGGACTGCCACAGGGCGAAGGTCTGGTTCGGCCGGTCCGTGCTCCCGCTGCCGATCGGCTCGTCGCGGCTCTCGCCGTGCGTCGCCGCCACCACGTTGCCCAGCACGCGCACCGTGTCACGGCGGTAGCGGTACGCCAGCTTCGAGGTGAGCCGCAGCCGGGTGTGCACATGGTCGCCCGGCAGCCGCGGATCGATCACCTGCTCCACCCCCGCGACCACCACCAGCTCCGTGCCCGCGACTCCCGAAGCGCCCGGGGAGCCGGGCTGCACGTCCGTCCGCTCCCCGGAGACGATCAGATGTCGTCCGGGTCGTAACCCGTCGTACAGCTCGGCGAGTTCGATCTCGTCGCCGTGCACGTCCTCGCCGAGGGGCTCGTCGGCGGGGCGCAGCGGCTGCCCGTCGGCGTGCACGGTGGTGTCGCGGATGTTGGACAGCAGCACGTCGTGCTCGTCCAGCCACGGATCGGCGAGCGTCAGCTCCGTCCCGCGGCCCGTGATGCCGTAGTTGGTGTACACCGCCGTGCGGACCGCGGTGACCCGTGTCGTGACGAACTTCAGCTTCTCGTCGCCCGGGATCCCGTCCGGGCCTTCCGCGCCCTTGCGGGGACGCTCGATCGCGACCCAGCTGCCGACCGTGATCGAGTCCCGGACCGAGTCGAGGGGCAGGACATGGCGGTTCGCGGGCTCCGGCACCGTCGCGATGCCGATGACGACGTTCGCGGGCTCGCTGCCGACCGTGTAGGACACCGTCAGCTCGAAGTCACCGTGCCGGATCTGGTGGTGCTCACCGGGGGCCAGGTGCCAGGCCTTCGTGTCACCGTTGTTCACCGCCACATGGACCCGCCCGTCCTCACCCGGACGCGATACGAACAGCGTCCGGTCCGGCAGACCGTCGTGCAGCTGCGCGGTGACGCCGGGCTCTTGCGAGTCCGCGGGCCTTCGGCTCAGCCAGCTCAGATCATTGTCCTGAGCTGCCCGCGTACGCAGTGTGATCCGGCCGGGACCGAGGTCGAACGACTTCTCCGACGGCAGATTCTCCGACACCTGCACGGACGAACCGGTCTCGGTGTGCTGGAACTCCGCGCGCACCGGCACCCGTCCCGCGGGGTCGTACACCAGCCGCATCGTGGTGAGCGCCGCGCCCGTCAGCGGCCAGTCCGCCTGCCGGATCACCCTGCCGCGCTCGTCCTGCACCGGCCGCAGCGGAGCGGTCGCACCGAACGGTGCCCCCGTGAAACGCATCGCCTGGAGCTCGCGCAGCAGCGCGGGCTCCGTCGGGGACGTCTGCCGCCACGCCGCGTACATTCCGTCCGCCACCCGCGGATCGAGCGCCCGGAGCAGCTGCGCGCCCAGCTCCGAGCCGGCGACCGGCAGCCGGCCCGCCGCCCGACGGATGCCGGCACCGGGCCGTACATCGCGGGTGCGCAGGGCCGGCAGCACCGCGCCCAGCGCCCGCAGCGCCGACGCGCCCTCCGACGGGCGCGTCCCGTCGGGCGGGGCCGGGCGGGACGGCTCCAGGGCGGCCGCCCGCTCCCGCAGCTCGCCGACCACCGCCTCCAACTGCTCGAACCAGGCCGCCACGTCCTCGTGGGCGGCGGCCACCACCTGAGCCTCCGCCAGCCGGTCGTGCGGTTCCGCGAGACGCGCGGCGAACGCGGCGGGCGTGCCGATCGCTTCCAGATCGGCCCGCAGAGGGGCCAGGACCTGGGCGTCGAACTCCGCGATGTACCGGCTGACCGGACGCGGATCGGGGTTGGCCGGCGTCGGTTCCCCGTCCTCGACATCCCGCTCGTCCTCCGTGATCCACTGGCGCAGCTCGTCGACCAGCTCGGCCAGCATCGGCGGCGCCGACTGCGGCAGCCCGATCGCCGTGACGTCGTCCTCGCGGTCGGTACGGATCCGGGCCACCGGCAGCAGCAGCCGCCGTCCCTCCGGCCCGCCCTCCTCGCCCGCGAAGACGAACAGCAGCCGGTCGCCCGCCGTCAGCGCGGTGGACGTTCCCGACACGAAGATCTCCGAACGCCGTGTCAGGTCCGCCGGCGTCAGCAGCGACGGCCGCCGCCTGCGCACCGACAGCGTGTTCCACGCCGCCCGCGCCGTCAGGTCCTCGCTCGTCTCGAAGACCTGCGAGTCCTCGCCGGACTTCGTCGGCACACTGTTGCTGCGTGCGCCCCGCGGAATCACCACGGAGATGTCCGGGTCCCGCGGATCGTGGTCGAGGGAGTACGCGAGGTGGGTGTCGGCGGCGATCCCCGGCCGCGGCCGGTGCCCCACCAGCCGGCCCAGCAGGGCCAGCGAACGGTGTTCGTCGGCGGTCCGCAGATACGCCTCGTCGGCGATCCGCTCCGAGTGGAAGGTGAGCAGATCAGCGACCACCGCCCACGAGTCGAGCAGGCCGATGGCCGGATCGTCGGGCGTACGGGCCGTCAGGCCGCGCAGCGCCGGATAGGCGGGCGAGGCCAGCCGGTCCAGCATGGCCGCCAGGAACGAGCCGTACTCGCCCACCCGGTAGTCCAGAGCGCTGCGGCCCGGAGGGTTGTACAGCGCCCTCGGCGCGTGACGCTCGTCCTGGCCGCCGCAGCCGCAGTCGCACGCGCCGGTCATCGCGCACCTCCGCCGAGCTCGATGGACAGCCGCCCGTTCTCGGGCCGGTCGGGGTCGTTGTCGCAACGCGCGATCTCCAGCGGGCCGAGCCGCAGCACGCCTGCCTCCAGTGCCGTGTGGTCGATGTGTTCCGGATACGAAGCGGTCGGTTCGAAGAGCCTCTGGAGCCGGGTCACCCGCACGCTCTCCACTCCCTGCACGGCGGCCGCCGCGGCCACCAGGCGGCTCAGCCGCACCGGCTCGCCGAACGTCAGCGCGTCCGGGTGGAAGAAGCCGAGCCGCCCGCCGGGCAGGCGCCGGCTGCCCAGCAGCCGGTACAGCTCGGCGAGGATCCGACCGTGCTGATGACCCGGCGCCGCGCACACCTCGATCGCCACGTCCAGCGGCACACTGCGCGCCGGACCCACCACCAGGTCGTGTCCGATACGCCGGCAGCCCTCCAGGGCGTGCGCCACCGCGTCCAGAAGCTGCGGGCCGGCGTCCCCGGCCACCGCCGCGTCGACGGCCACATGCGCCTCCTGCACACTGCCGGTCCAGCGGATCTCCGCCGCCGCCCGCTGGACACCGGGCACGGCCGAGGCCAGCGCTGCATAGTCCTCGGCGGTGACCGCACGCAGCCGGGAGCGCTTGAGATCGAGCGGTGCCAGCTGCCGCACCTGCTCCAGCGGCTCCGGCTCCGTGCCGCCCACCGCCGGCAGCGGGTTGCGCACACCGGCGACAGGCATCGCCCCGCCCGCGTCCGACGCGTCCGGATCACGGCACAGCACCAAATGGTTCACGGCCTCCGCGCCGACATTGCCGGCCGTACCGCCGCCGAGCCGGTAGTGCAGCTTCAGACGGGCTCCCGGCCGCGGCCGCGCCCCGTGCCGGCCGTCGCCGAACCGCAGTGCGATCCGGCCGTCGTCCTCCAGCTCGCCGACGAAGTGACGCTCCCGCGCCCCACTGCTCAGCAGATCCCGCCGCGGGGACCAGACGTCGTCCCGGTCGACGACCGTGACCGCCGGCAGAGCCTCTCGCGGATCCTGCCGCAGCGCGGCGGCCGGGCCTCGCAGCTCCGGCTCGTCCGGATGGAGACCCGCCGCGTACGCCGGGCCCCAGGTGTGCGCGACCTCCCAGGCGATGCCGCCGTCCAGCACCGCGCCCGCACGGGCCCGCGCCGTCAGCACCTCCAGCCGGCGCAGCTTCCCGGCCAGCAGCCGCTCACTGCGGTGCAGCAACTCCCGCAGCGCCGCGACCGGATGACGCCGCAGTTCGACACGCTCCAGCACCTTCAGCCCGAACAGCACCGTCAGCTCGCTGATCTCCGCCTCCGTGAGACCGTCGCAGTCCCGGGCGCTGCGCCACAGTTCCACCAGCCGGTCCCGCACCCGCCCCGGGACGGCGGCGAGCCGGTCCGCCTGACCGGCGGACACATGCGCGGACAACGGGAACGGCACGGCCTGCACGACGGGGGAGCGGTGCAGTACCGGACGGAACCGTCGCCGGATGCCCGGATACACCAGCTGCGCCAGCAGCGTCTCGAGTGCGTCCGCCTGCTCGTACGCCGTTCCCGGCACCACCTTCTCCCGCCGGCGGCCGGCGAGTTCGAGACCGAGCCCCGCACGGACCGTCTCCTCCTCGCCGACGACCTCGAACAGCTCGCGTATCTGACCGGCGGTCAGCAGCCCTCCCCGCCGAGTCCGGTCCAGGCGGGCGCCGATCAGATCAGCGACCGCGTTGCCGGCGTCATCGTCCCGGCAGCCGAAGCCGGACGGGTCGCACGAACCGAGCACGGCCGGTTCCGCGGGCACCGTCACCGTCTCCGGGGTGCCGCCGCAGAAGGTGAGGGAACGGCCGTGGTCGACCAGCGTCACATTGCCGCGTGCCACACTCACGTCGGCGACCGGTTCGCAGTTCCTGCCGCCGCGGGTGGACAGGCACACGGGGAACGTGAGCGCGTCCTCCTGCGCCCATGTCACTTCCAGCACCGGCTGATCGCACAGCGTGTCCACAACAGGGGTCACGGAGGTGAGCCGTACGGCCTGCCGGTGCGCCGGATCGGCGTCGCCGGGCGTACCCGAACGCGGTCCGCGAACCTCCTCGATCAGCAGCAGATCGCCCGGCACCAGCCGCAACTCCCGGCGTGTGCACTCCTCGTCGGCCCACTCGTCGCGCAGCGTCGCCGACGTCGCCCCCTTGGGCAGCGAGCACACCTCCTCGCCCCAGGTCCAGAACCGGACCCTGTTGTGCGCGGGGTGCAGCACCAGCGGCTCGGTGGCCACGACCGGTTCGAACACCTCGACACCACCGCGCTCGTTGAGGACCGCCAGCTCGCGATCGTCGATCACCGTGCCGATCTCCGGCCGGTCCCGTGGGCCGAGCCCGCGTACGTCGACGGCCGCGAACCGGAACGTGCCCGGCAGCAGCGTCAGTTCCCGCGCCACCTCCACCGTCACGAACGTGCGCGCGTTGCAGCCGTCGTGCATCGGATAGTCGATCAGTCGTACGTGC
Source organism: Streptomyces sp. WAC00040 (assembly GCF_056835925.1). Taxonomy (NCBI): domain Bacteria; kingdom Bacillati; phylum Actinomycetota; class Actinomycetes; order Kitasatosporales; family Streptomycetaceae; genus Streptomyces; species Streptomyces sp. WAC00040. The sequence continues at coordinate 30,560 of NZ_JAKQZE010000003.1, read as the reverse complement.
CGGCGCACGGACACTCGCCGCCGGGCGGTGTCCAGGTACGCCTCCGTCGCCACCGCGTCCTGCTGGTAGCTGATCCGGTCGCCGGTGTGCGCCAGCAGCTCCACCAGCGTCATCCCCAGATCCGCCGGGTTGCGTTCCACCCAGTCGGGAGTGGTCAGCGCCAGGCGGTCCAGGACCAGCCGGCGGATCGACTCGTAGTCCCGCGCGGTGTAGTCGACGACGGGTGCGGCCGGGAGGCCGGGCCGCTCGCCGCCCGGGTCGTCCTTGCAGTCGAACGGCGTCGGACAGTCGATCCGGAACTCGAATTCCGCGGAGAAGTAGCGCTGGTCGAAGCCCGGGAACGGCTCGGTGCCCGGCCGCCCGTACGGGTCCGTGTCCACCACGGAGAGCCGGTAGCGGCCGGTGTCGCCGGTCCGGTCGACCGTCACCAGCAGCCGGTCGTCAAGCTCCGGGTCCTCCTCCCGCTCGACCGAGACGTCGACCGCCCGGACCCCCGTGATCCGACGCCCGCCGTCGATACGGATGTTCTCCGGGCACAGCCCGTGCGGGGCCTTTCCGAGGAACGTCACCGTGAGGGTGAGACCGTCGTCGCCCACCTCCACCGCGTCGACGCCGCCGAGCTGCGCCGAGCGCACCTTGCCCCGCCTGCCGTCGGTGCGGCAGACCAACTCCTCGCTCACGCCGCTCATGCGGGCCCGCTCCCCTCGAACACGTCGTCACGCCGGCTCCCCGTGGAGCGCACCGTGTAGGACAGATGGACCCGCACCACGTTCTCCTCGCTGACCACGTCGAGGGCCTCCACCTCGATCACCTCGCCCAGTACGCGCTGCAGAGACGCCTGCACCGACAGCTCCAGGGCGGATGCCAACTCGGGACTGTTCGGCGTGAAGACCAGATCCAGCAGCCCGCAGCCGAAGTCGGGCCGCATCACCCGCTCGCCCGGGCTGGTGAACAGCAACTGCTCGATGAGATCCCGCACATGCTCGTCGTACGCGGCGTGCGCCGTACGACCGCGCCGGTCGCTGCGGAACGGGAACGCGATGTCACCGCGTCGTCGGACCGTCATCCGCACATCACCCCCCGGCGGTCCCCGGAGACGACCGCCGGCCCCTGCGGCACGAGCGCGGCGTCGAAGCACTGCGCCGCCGTGGTGTCCAGGAGCACAGCCACCCCGTCGACCAGCACACCGCGCTCCGGCGGACCGAAACGGATGCTGGTGCACGGGCGCGGGACACCGTTCACGGTGTGCGCGCAGCCGGCCACGGCGAACACGTCGGACGCCGTGCGGACGGGCTGCCCGTCGACGAGCACGTCACTGGCGGCGCCCGCGGCGAACGCCCGGCCGCCGTGCGGACAGTGCAGCACGGAGGCCGCGCTGACGCAGGTCCCTGAGGCCCCGGAGTTCCCCGAGGCCCGTGTGTATCCGGACAAGACTCTTCTCTCCCCGTTGTCGATCACTGCTTGCCCGGCACGATCAGCCGGCCGTCGTTGACGTTGACCTCGGCGCCACTGAGCACGATCGAGGCGCCCTGGCCGTTGGCGATCGTTACGCCCTTCTCGTCGACCTGGATGTACGCGCCGCTCTGCGCCTGGAGCCTTATGCCGTGGCCGCCCGGGACGTCGCCCATCACCAGCTTGTGCTTGTCGGACGTCTGGATCACCACGTTCTGGTGCGCCGGACCGCCCGTGAGCGCGTCCGGCGGCAACTCCGCACTGTCCCCGTACCAACAACCCGTCCAGATCGGGTAGCTGGGGTCGCCCTGCTCGAACTCCACCCACACCCCGGCCCCGCTCGCGGGCACGACGTACTGCCCCGAGCCCGGCCCGGTGAACGGCAGGCACGGCAGCGCCCAGGTGGAGGTCTCGTTGCCGAGAACGTCCGGTACCTGCACCGTGACGCGGCCGATCTTCAGCGGATCGTCGTTGCTCACCACCCGCCCCCGGAACTTGCCGAGAAACCGGTTGTTCGGTCCTGCAGCCATGCGTGGTTACTCCTGGTCCCCTGGTCCTTGGTGCGCGCCTACGGCCGCACGGTGCCGCTTCGGGCGATGAGCCCCTCGCGCGAGAGCGTGAAGTTCTGCTGGTACGAGCCGGGCCTGATGTTGTGCGTCACGGACTTCACGTAGTAGTCGCCGTCGTACGTCACACCGGCGCCGCGGACGCCGACGAGTTCGCGCGGCCGCAGGATGTACCCGTGACGGTTGACGTCCAGCGAGCCGGAGCCGGAGATCGCGTCGGCGGACAGTGCGGCACGCGCCAGCAGTTCGGCCTGCGCCTGCTCCGACTCCATCTTCGCCGTCCCGGACAGCCGCCGACGCCGGAGCGCGGGTGTCGCCCGGCGCCCCAGCGGCGGACGCAACGGCCCGATGTCGGGCTGCGGGAGCAGCAGGCTGTCCCGGGTGGTCATGTTCTGCACCCGCGCCTGCGGCTCCTCGCGGGCCGTCCCGTCGTACGCGAACGTCAGCTGGTCCACCGTGGAGTTGGCGTCCATGTTCACGTTCAGGGCATGCTGACGGTCCCCGATCCGGCGCTCCGGGCCCCACACCGCCGTGGAGAGGCCCGGGCGCGGGCCCGGCTCCAGATAGAAGATGTAGCCGTTGGCCCGGGCCAGTTCGGTGAGGTACCCCAGGTCGGTCCCCGTCTTGTATTCGACCCGCAGCCTCTCGCGCGGCGGCTGCTCGATCTTCTCCTGATAGACCCGCGGCTCGATCCCGTAGTCGGCGTACTTCGCGAGGATCCGGCCGACCCGCTGCGACGGCCGCATGTTCGGGTACCGGTCCGTGTACTCCTCGAGGTCCATCAGGATCGACAGGTCCTCGCCGGTCACCGTGAGCGTCGAATGCCCCGGCTGATTGCTCGCCCCGACCTCCTGACGCACGATCAGCCCGTCGAGCAGCACCTCCGGGGTGCCCCTCACGCTCACCGACAGGATCACCCGGGTCTTCGGGTCGAAGAACCCCTCGGGCAGCAGCCGCCGGGACAGGGCACCCGTCTTGGTCAGGTCGAACGCCAGCTGGAAACCGCCGCGTTCGCCGGCCGTCGCCGTGATCTGCGCGGACAGCAGCGCCTCGACGACCTCCGGCGGCACGGGCCGGGTCAGCCGGGGGCCCGTCTGCAGGGTGATGTGAACGGGTCCCTGCCCGACCGGCTGCTCAGACATACCGGTCCCCGTGGACGGGGAAGCCGCCGGCGTGCGGGATCCGGATGTCCCGGCCCGCCTCGCCGGTCAGCTCCTGGGGGTCCAGCACCGGATTGGCGTCCGCGATCTGCCACCACTGACCCGGGTCCCCGAAATAGCGCTGCGCCAGCAGGTCAGGACGCTCTCCGCTGCTGACGGTGTGCGTCGCGGAGTCGTCGTCGGCGCGCTCGTCGCCGAGCGGGGGCAGCAAGCGGCGCTTGGTGTACCGCACTTCGGTGCCGTCCGGGGTGCGGTGCACCCCGATCTCGGCGTCGTGGTAGCGGCTGGAGCGGGGGTAGGGGTGGGCGCCGGGTATCGCGTCCATGGCGCTCTCGTAGGGCTCGATCTCTGCCATGTCCTTCAGACCCTCCCCGTGATGCCGCTGATCCCGTTGCGCCCGGCCAGCCCCAGCACGGCGAGCCCGCCGCCGCGGGCGGCCCTGGCGAGCTGCTCCTTCTGCGCGAGATGCGCCATGTACAGGTCCGCGCCGCGGTGCCCGGCCGGCAGATCGCTGACGCTGAGCACCTTCATGCCCATGCTGAGGCTCGCGCGGATCGGATTCAGGTTCACGTCGAACGCGGACTCGTTGATGGACAGCTCCGTGAGCCGCACGGGCATGACGCGCTTGGCCCCCCACGTGAAGAGGGTGAGCGGCATCTCGATCGGACTGATCTCGATGGTCCCCTTCTTCGTGAGCCGGGACGCCTCGCGCAACTGCGCGGTCGTCGGATGCACGAGCATCTCGAGGGTCGCGAGTTCGGGGTGGATCCCGTCGGGAGCGGCGACCTCGAACTGATCGGTGGCGTCGATCTCGGCGGTGAACTTCCACGTCTCCTGGGCGGGGCCCTTGAGGCGGAGGGCCTCGTTCCTGTCCCCGGACCCGCTGCCCCCTCCGCCGGCATCACCGGACCCTCCCGCGGCCTGGGGCGAGAGACTGCGCTCGAGAGTGTCCGGGTTGAATTGGAGCACGATGATGCGCTGGGGGGTGCCGCGCTCGGGGTCGACGACGACGATGCCGGAGCGGATGGGCTTGGGGATGTCGGCGTAGCGGGTCACATGCGCTCCCGGAGGCGGGCCTTGAGGTCCGTGTAGTCGTGATCGGGAAAGAACCGCGGAAATACCTCCAGCATTTCCTTGAGTCCCTCGGCGATGGGCGTGAAGCCTTCATCACCGAAACCTGCGTCACAGAACAGGTACTGCCAGCCGATGGTTCCCTTGGTCACCATCAGCGTGTCCAGGTACGTTCCGTAGTCGAGTTCCATCTCCATGGCGCCCTGTCGCATGTCGAAGAACCAGATCTCGGGATCCGTGGTGCCGGGCGTGGCACGCAGCCCGGCCATGCGTCCGCTTCCCGTCTGAGGCGTGTTGTCGAAGATTCGCAGCTCTTTGTAGAGCGCGCGCTCCCGGTCGTCGGTTCCTTCCCATGTGTGCGACATGAGCCTTCTGCTGTACACATGATTTAGATCGAATTCGCCGACCAGCTCGGAGCCCTGGTCTGCCGATTGCCAATACGCTGAAATTTTTTCGAATCGGAAGAAATTTCGACGAACCTCCGGGCCGAACGGCAAGTCATAATCCTCGGCCAGACTTCCGAAGACGTAGTCAGGGTCGTCCAAATACTCCGGCACCTCACCGAATTTTGCCTCCCATACCGTCAGTCCGGATGAACTTTGAATCTCCTCGAAGACCTTTGCGCAGAGCCCTTCGAACGGAAAAGGTTGATGCTTGCCGTCGGGATTCATAATTCCTCACACCCTCAGTTTGACCTTGTCCTGTGCGATCAGGTCGTCAAGCTTGCGGAGCATGTCAGGCAAGCCGCGCATGAAGTCGGGCCCACGCCTTCCCTTCCAGGCCCGAAGAACCGGCTCGATTCCAAGCAGCGTCTTGAACTTTCCTGCGTCTTCACGTGCATCAATGACGTGTCCGGCGAGCCTCTCGGAGCATTCGAGCATGCCGGCGATGGTCGTCGCACCGGCCGTGTTGATGAAGAGGGTTCCCCCTTCGTCCTTGTCGGGCGGCTCAACGTGCCGGGGATACTGTTTCTCCGTGCCTTTCCGGGCCCAATCGCTCCGCTTTTTCCCGGTACCGCGAACTTTCTCGTATCCGCCGTACGCGGCATGGATATAGCTGGGGAAGTCGGCGAAGTCCTTGGTGCGCGAGTACCCGAACCGGACCTCCGTCTTGTACCAGATGATCTTCCCCTGCTTGGGGATGGCACCGTAGGCCTCATCCTCGATGTTCTCCCGGAACGGGATATTGGTCTGCGGACCGCGTGCGGGCACGAGGTTGTTGCCGGTGGCCTTGCCGCCGAGCCGCTCCGGCAGGAGGTGCATCCTCACCCAGGCGGAGTTCTCACTCAGACCGTTCTTCGTGATGTAGTCCCAACCCGGCGGCTGTCCCTTCTTCGCCTTGGAGGCATCCTGGCCCGGTCCACCGAACGCCGTCTTCGCGGAGGTCCCGAGGTACTCGGAGAAGTGTCCCGCACTCCCGCGACCAGGCTTGACGTCATTGAAGTCCGGCCACTTGGGATCGGGGATGTCGTTGTACTCCCGCAGCCTCGCCGCGTTGGCCAACTTCACCATCTGCTTCCGCAGGGCCCGACGGCGGGGCTTGTACTTGTCCCGGTCCGCCTTTTTCACCTTCGCCGGAATTCCCTTCTGGATTCTCGTGGCGCGGTTGTACTTACTCACGGCGGCCTTGAGATACAGCTCCTGGTTGTCCCGCTCGGTCGACGGCTCCTGCTTCGCGATGTCCTCTCGCCATTCGGCAATGAACTTAGTGACCTCTTCCGGAATGCTGTGAACGTAAAGACCTGCGTCCGTGCCGCGGCCGTGGAACCTCAGCACGTGCCGCTCCCCGTCGTCGGCGTCAGCGAACGGCACATCCGGCAGGTCGACCGACTCGGTCCCGTCGTCCCGCCTGTCCCGGCGGATCCTGCCCGGGTCGCGCGAGCGGTCGTCGTCGCGCATCCGGTCCCGCCGGCGGCGCCACAGGTCCTTGAGGCGCCGCAGCCGGTCGTTCAGGCGGTTGCCGAACTTGCGGCGGGCCTTGCCGCGGAGCTTGTCCGCCGCGCGACGCGCCCTGTTACGAGCCGACTTGACGGTCTGGTGGGCGCGCCGGGTGCGGCGGCGGTCCTTGTCCCGCCTCCTGTCCCTGTCGCGGTCCCGGTCCGTGTCACGGCGTCGGCCGCCCTCGTCCCGGTCGTCCGTGCGGCGGCCGTGGCCGGGGCGGTCCCGGTCGGGATCGCGGTCGTTGGTGCTGCGGCGGTCGGAGCGGAGCGTGTCGCGCGCGGGACCGCGGCGCGCGGGGCGGTCGTCACGGTCGTCGTCGCGGGTTCGTCGCTCCCCGTCCCGCATCCGCTTCCGAGCCGCGTTGACCTCGCGCCCCTCCTCACGCCGCTCCTCGTCGTCCCGGCGCTTCTTCGGCCTCGTCGTATGGCTGAAGCGCGACTTCTTCTCGGGTGAGGAACGCTTGCCGGGACGCGGCCGAGCCGGCGGGCGGGATGCCTTGTCCGGCGACGGTTTGCGCGAGGGAGGCCGGGTGGTCGGCGTGTCGGATTCCTTGTCGGCCGGGGGGCGGTCGTCGTCCTTGGGCTTGCTCGGCGCGTCCGGCGGCGCAGGGGCGTCGGAACCGTCCGGCTTCTCCTTCTTCTTGCGCAGGTTCTTCAGCATGTCACCGAGCTTCTCGGCCACCTTGCCCATGAACCTCCCGACGCCCTCGATCAGGAACTCGTAGATCAACTCCAGGAGCGCGACCACGCCCGCGGCCACCGCCTTCGCGAAGGGCTGGGCGCCGTTGCCGCTCTTGACCGACTTGAGAAAGTCCATGAATGCGCCGAAAGCGGCGAGGATCTCACTCAGCGCGCCCCACGCCGTCTTCAGGGCGTCGATGATCGCCATGACCCAACCGGCACCGGGGATCAGTTTTGCGACGACCTTCTCGACCACCAGCACACCGATGATGACCGGAAGTTGGGGCAGTGCCTCGTCCCACGCCATCTGCGCCATCTGCTCGACGGTCACCCCGCCGGAGATCAGCTCCTGGAACTGGTCCATCGGGATCCCGATGATCTCCTGGACCTTCTGGTTGAACCAGGCCTTGACCGCGCTCGTGACCTCGTTGAAGAGGTGGTCCCTGGCACCGGTGTCCGCGGCGGCACCCGCCTTGCTGATCCAGTCGCCGGGGTCGGAGACGATGTCGTTGAAGATGGCCGCCCACTCGCCGAGGCCTTCCACCACGGCGGCACCGAACTCCAGCGCACCGACGGCAGCGGTCTCTGCGACCTCGACGGCCGCCAGCATTCCGGTCTCAAGGGCGTCGAGTCCGGCGAGCAGCGCCCCGCACAGGCCGTCGAGCAGCTTCCCCGCGACTTCCTTGAGCCCGTCCGCGAACTGGTTGACCTTCTCGACGGCCCAGTCGCGCGCACCATCGATGGTGTTGCGCCACTTGTCGCGCATCGCCGGGTAGTCGGCCAGAAGTTCGTCACCGAGAGCGATCAACGCGTCGGCGAATTTGTTGATCTTGTCGATCACCCAATTGCGCGCGTCCTCAATGAGTTTGAAGACCTGCTGCTTGAACTTGTCGATGAGGTCGGTGACGATGTGCCGCGCCTTCTCGAAGACGCTCTTGATGGCGTTCTTGAGATCCTCGAAGAACTGCTTCAGCTTCTCGATCGCCTCTTCGAGCCAGTTGTCGGCGTCGTCCTTGCCCTCCTCCTGCTTCTTTTCCGCCTCCTTCTCGGCGTTGGCCTGCTCGTCCGTGATCTTCTTGTTGTCGTCCTCGGTGCGCTTGTCGACGTCCTTGTCGGTCTCCTCTTCCTTGCCCTTGATGTCCTTGCGGACCTCGTCGTACTTCTTGCCCTTCTTGCCGTCGATCTCCGAGGTCTTGTCGTCCTGCTCCTTGCGCCACTTGTCGCGCGAGTCGGAGATGTCGGAGCGGCCCTTGTCACGGGTGTCGGCCTGCTTCCTACTGCTGGCGTCGACCTCGCGCTTCAGGTCCTGGTCGTGCTTCTGCCGGTCGTCCCGCGCCTTGTCGTCCTTGTTCTTGCGCTCCTGCGACATCTTCTGCCGGCCCTCGCCGAAGCCGGCCTGGATCTGAGGCCCGCGGTCGTGCTCGGCCACGGCGGACGCGGACTCGATCGGCACCCCTCCGCCGGGCATCGTGCGACCGGCGCCCTTGGCGTTCTTGCCGGTGCCGCCAGGCACCTTGCCGGTCAGGGTCTCGGTGGGAACGTCCGGATAGATCTGGTCCTCGCCCATCGGGCGAGCCGCGTCCGCCCGGCCGGAGCGGTGCAGTTCCGTCTTCCGCTCGTCGAGCTTCTGGGCCTGTTCGTCGGTGCGTCGAGGGTCCGAGTCGTTCTCCAGCGGGAGCCTGGGGGCGTCGCCCACCCTGGCGTTCTGCAGGCCCTCGTCCTTCGTCGGGAGTCCGAGGATCGAGTCGATCAGGTCGTCGAGCGGAAGGATCTCCTTCAGGAGCTTGCCGAAGAGCTGTGCGCCGATCGTGACGGCGATGTCCCACCAGCTCGGCTCGGGCACGTTCGCACCCGGAATTTCACCTTCCGGCTTCTGCTCCCCGGCGATCTCGGGAGTCTTGCCCGGAGCGGCCTCGGTACGGGCCACCTTGGCGTTGGTGTATGTCCCCGGCGCCGACGCCGTCGGGCCACCGGGCACCGTCCGCGGGGAGCCGGACGGCCGCTGCTCCCTCGGCGGCGCCTTGCGCAGGGCGGTGCGCTCCTTGTCCACCGACCGGCCGACCGCGCCGTTCACCCCCTTGAGCGTGTCCAGCATCTGATGTGGCTTGAGGCCCGCCGCCGTCGCGAGCCCCGCCTCTGGCGTGGTGTTCGAGACATCCGGCGCGGCAGCCTGCTTATTGGGCTTGGCCGGGGACGATGCGCCTGCCCTGCCGCCGCGGCCCCGTGCCGGCGGGGGAGCGGAGGACGAGCGACCGCCGCCGCTTCCACCGGCTCCGCCTCGGCGCGCGTTCCGCGCGACTTGCCGTGCGGCCTGCCGCTTCCTGCCCGACGGCATGGACCGGGCGGCTGCGCCCGCCGTGCCGGAGCCCTGACCACCTCCGGCCTTGGGCGTGTTGGTTTTCGCCTCCGTGGCGGACATGGGTGAGGGGCCGTTGCCCGCCGCCAGTTGCGGAGCAGGGCCGGACCCGGAGCCGGACCCTGGTGCGGAGACCCTGTCCGGGCCGGTCTCCGGTCCCGGCGATGTGGCGTTGCCGTTGCCCTCGGTGACGCCCTGTTGGTCGGGGCCGGGGGTCGCCTTGGCATCGGGAGCGCCCTGGCCAGTGCCAGTTCCTGGTCCGCTGCCGCCGGCACCCGTTGTGTCCTCGCCCTCGGCGGTCGGCTTGCCGGCCCCCTTGTCCGATGCGGCGCTCGGCTCCGTCTCGCTCTTCGCCGGGGCGCCGGCGGGCTGCGAAGGCTGCTTCGCGGTGCCCTCCGCCTGGCCGCTGCTGTCCGCCTTCTTACCGGACGCCTGGGGCGAACCGGCGTCCTGGGTACGGGCGTCCTCGTCAGCCTTGGCCAGACGTTCGGACCCGGCCGGTCCGCCGGCCGTCGGGGGCGCGTCGGCTTCCGCACCGTCGGCGTTGCGGGCCTCATCATCCCGTCGGCGGGCCTCGGCGTCCTCCGCTCGTTGCTCCGACTGTCGCTTCTCGGCGTCCCCTCCTACGGCTTCCGCCGAGGTGGGCCCGGACAGCGGCCCACTATCGCCCGGTCCGCCGGTTCCCCGGGGCCCGAGGTCCTGCTCGGCGGACGTGACGTCCGACAGCTCCAGGGCGGTCCGGCTCTCGGAGTCCGCCTCGTCCGTGCGATCGGGTGCGCCCCGGGACCCCTTGGACCCCTCGGGCTCCGCCGCTTCCTCGGCGGTGTCCGATTCCGAGTCGCCCTCGGTGGACGAGATTCCCGGTACCCGGGGTTCTCCCCTCCTGCGCCGCTGGAACAGCCGCGGATCGTCGGCGGTGTCCGGGCCCTTCAGATCCGCGTCGGCGTCCGCCGCACCAGAGCCTTCCGCCGCCCCGGCGTCCGGTTCTTCCACCGCGTCCTGCTCGGATTCGGCCTCCAGCCCCAACGGCTCGTCGTCGACGCCCTGTTCGTTCGTGGGGTCGCCCGTGGCGCGGGATGGCCGCGTGTCACCGGTACGGGCCCTCTCGCCGGGCTCGGCGCCGCTCCTGTCGACGGGCGACGGGGCGGAAGCGGTGTTCTCGGCGGCCGCCGACCCCTCGCCCTCGCCTGCCCGCTGCTCTCCAGCCTGCTGCTCCGCCTCCTGCGGTGCCTCCTCCTGGCCTCCGGCTTCCTTCCGCTCCTCCTCGGCGGCCCGGTCGTCCTGCGTCGCCTCGTCCTTCTGCGCGCTGTCGTCCTGGGCCTTCTGCTGCTGCTCCTGAGCAGAGGCGTTCCTGTCCTCCCGGGCGGAGGCATCCCTGTCCACCTGCTGGGACTGCGACCGGTCCTGCTGCCGCGCCGCGGCCTCCTCCCGGTCCTGTGAAGCGGCCTCCTCCGGCGAAGTGCTGCCCTTCCCGTCGCCGGCCGCTCCCTCCTTGCCCTCGGTCCTCGGCCGCCTGCCGTCGCCCGCGCCGGACTCGTCCTGCTCGGGCTCGGGACCGCCTCCGGCGCCCTCTCGCCGTTCGCGGGCATCCGGCCGCTCGTCGGCGGACGCGTCGCGCCGACGCTCCTCCGCGATCTCCTCTCCCGCCCCGGGCACAGCCACGGGCGCCACCGCTGCATCCAGCGGCAGGGGCCCCGCCGCCTCGGTCTCCTCGACGAGGTCCAGCACCCGGTCGAGGACGGGCGCCGACAGCCGTGTCTCGAGTCGGTCGAGGACCAGCTCCTGCACCTGAGGTGCCAGTCGCGCCAGTTGGAGCCGGACCCGGCCCGATCGGTCTTCCGGGTCGCCGCGCAGCGATCGCAGGACGCCATTGGCGACGCGGTCGATCAGGGTCGCGGGGTCCAGCTCCTCCATCCGGCGGCGATCGGCGTCCACGGTCGCATAGCGCAGCCAGCCGGGCGTCGCCTGACCGGTCCGTACCTCGGCCTCCTCGGGCCGTACGGCCTTCTCGCCCGAGGGGGCTGCCGCCTCCCGGACGAGGCTCTGTGCCGCCGACTCCGCCTCGCGCTCCATCGCCTGCTGCGGCAGGCTCACCGCGCCCAGGTCGCGCCCGGCCCGCAGGGTGCCGAGACCATGCGGGTTCTGCACCGTGTGCAGCAACTCGTGGGCGAGCAGGCGCTGTCCGTCGACCGTGCCGGGCCGGTAGGCGCCTTCGCGGAAGAAGATGTCCTGGCCGACGGCGACCGCGTCGGCGCCCAGCATCTCGGTGAGTGCGCCCGCGTCCCGGTCGGTGTGCAGCCGTACCCGGCCGAAGTCGTGGCCGAGCTGCTCCTCCAGCTCCCTGCGCACACTCACGTCGAGGGGCTGTCCCGCACCGCTGACGATGTTCTTCGGCTCCGGCACCCCGGACTTCGCACGGTCCTTGCGCTTGCGCTGCTTGCCCGACCGGTCCGGCCGTGACTCCTGCGAGTGGGCGGTGCTCATGACGCCACCTCGCCCCGGCCGGACAGACCGGCGTGCACCGCGCGCGCCAGCTCCTGGCCCAGACGGCGGGCGGAAGCGGTCGCGGGCAGCGGCGGCAGCCCTGCGAGCCCGTCCAGCGCACGGCCGCCGTCCGCCGCGAGCGGCACGCCCCGCTCCTTCACGAGCCGGACCAGTTCGGCCTGGAAGGCCGCACAGACCCGCTCGGCGTCGACGCCCCGGCCGAAACCGTCGAGCGCCAGCTCGCCGATGTCCACGCGCACGGTCGCTTCGCGCGGAGCCTCGTTCAGACCCATCCGTGGACCTCCGAAGGCGTCAAGGAGCGGTCCAGCTTGAGATATTCGGTGCGGGCTGCCTCCAGCATGTGACGCATCTGGAGCCGGTCGCCCTCCTCCGCCGCGAGGAACGCGCCGGACAGTGCGATGTTGCGGATGGAACCGCCCGCCACGGTCAGCCGGGCCAGCAGTTCGGGGTCGATGTCCTTCATCGGCGCCTGCGCAGGCAGCACCCGGCGCCAGATCTCGGCCCGCTCGCTCTCCCCGGGGAAGGGAAAGTCGACCACGAACCGGATACGGCGCATGAACGCCGTGTCCAGTGCCTGCTTCATGTTGGTGGTCAGGATCGCGAGACCCCGATACGCCTCCATCCGCATGAGCAGATAGCTCACCTCGAGGTTGGCGTACCGGTCATGGCTGTCCTTGACCTCGCTGCGCTTGCCGAACAGCGCGTCGGCCTCGTCGAACAGCAGCAGCGCGCCGCCCCGTTCCGCGGCGTCGAAGACCTTCCGCAGGTTCTTCTCGGTCTCACCGATGTATTTGCTGACCACCTGGGACAGATCGATGATGAACAGGTCCAGGCCCAGTTCCTTCGCCATCACCTCCGCTGCCAGCGTCTTGCCGGTGCCGGAGCCGCCGGCGAACAGGGCGGTGACGCCGAGGCCCCGCCGCAGGGTGTGGGCGAAGCCCCACTCCTGATAGACGGTGGGGCGCCGGCGCACATGCGCCACGATCTCGCGCAGGATCTTCAACTGCCTTTCCGACAGGACGAGATCGCCCCACCCGGCCTTGGGTTCGATGCGTCGGCCGAGCTCGTCCATGCCCATCCGGGCCTCGGTGAGACCGGCACGCCAGGCGAGCCCCGCCGCGTCCAGCTCGTCCTCACCGGGCAGGTCGCGTGCGACGGCCGCACCGGCCGAACGCACGAGGTGCGGCGGCAGGGAGAACTGGGCCACGAGGTCACGGAGGGCGGCCTCCGGCACCTCGGGCACCGACGCGAACGCGTCGGTCCACACGCCGAGCTGCTCGTCGGCGTCGAGCGGGGGCACACAGACGCGTTCGCCCCTCGGACGGTCCGTCGCCCGCGGTTCGAGGCTGGAGACAACGAGCGGAACGGCGGCGCTCTCGATGAACACGTCCGCGGCGGCCGCCTGTTCGCGGTCCAGGTCGCCCAACTCCACCAGCAGGGCGGCGGGCAGCAGGATCGCCTCGCGCTGCCACAGCCGGGCCAGCCGGTCCCGGTCGGCCGGCCCGGCCGGGACGTCGGCCGCCGACATCTCGTACAGGCCGAGCCCGGAACGTCGGGCGGCCGCAGCCGCGATGTCCGCGCGGCTGCGCAGGTCCCCGCCGACCAGCTCCACCCGCAGCGGCGCCCCCGGGACCGCGCCCGCCCAGCCGGCCGCGACCCGGCTCGCCGCCAGGTCGTAGGAGGCGGGGAGGGAGCCCGGGACGGAGGTGCGGCGCAGCAGCCCGTGCAGCCGGGAGTCGAGGTAGGGGGAGCCTGCGAGGAAGTGCAGGATGCGCTCGTCGAGGCGGAGCCGGGAGGTGGTGAGCCGGGTCTCGTCGTCGAGCTCGACGATCCGCCACCGACGCAGCGGTGCGACGGGGGTCAGCGCGCTCCAGTGGGGCGCGTCGAGTGCCGCGAGCGCCAAGGAGAAGGTGGGATGGGCACGCTCGGGGTCTCCGCAGGCGGCGGCGCACCGGGCGCCGGTCGTCGGATCGAGCTCGGCGGCGGCGGCGAGCAGCACGATGTCGCGTTCGAAGGAACTGAGTCCGAAGCAGGCGACGAGCGCGTCGAGCGCGGTGGGCCCGTCGACGGGGGACGTGTCGCCGTGGTGGTCGTCGCGCCGTGCGAGCCCGTCGCCGCGGCCGGCGAGCGGCTCAGCCGCTCCGGTCGACGGGGCGGTGTCCGCCCGGTCGGGTGCAACGCCTTGACCGCCTCCCGCAGGAGTCGCCGCCGCCCGGTCGGGGGCCGTGTCCGCCCCGGCTCCCCGGGCCCCGCCCCCATGAGCTTCGTCCCGCTGCCGGGTGCTGTCACCCGCGTGCCCGCCGAGGTGCCCCGCCCGCGCGGCGTGCGCGTCGACCCGGTTCAGTACCGCCCGGATCGCCGAAGTCAGCGCGTGGCCCTGGGCCGCCGCCATGGCGGGGCCGCCACCCTCCTCGTACGTGCCCATGTCCTCACCCGCCCCCGTCCCCGACACCCCGGCTCAGCTCGTTCCGTCCTGCTGCGGCTGTGGCTCGCCCGGTCCGCCCGCCTTACGGGAACGGCCCGGCGCCGCCGCCCGCTTGACCGCCTGCTTCGCCGGCGTACGCCCGCCGGCCGGCTGCTCCTTGCGTGCGCGTGCCGCAACGGACCGCTTGGCCGCCGCCGCTACGCCCGACCCGGCGCGAGACGTCTCCACCGGCTCGGCGGTACCGTCGGGCGCCTCTCCGGTCTCTTCAAAGGGTGTGCCGGAGCCCGGCGGCACCGGCGCGCCGGGCGCGCCGAACGGCAGTACCCGTACGGTCCGTTCCGTCACCGGCTTCGCCGGCACCGGCCGTTCGCGGCCCTCGATCAGCACCAGCGAAGCCTGGTACGCCACCGACAGGGCGTACGGGGTCTGGTGCAGCATCCCCCACAGCTTCGACGTCTCGTCGATGTCCATCACCGTCGGCGTGAAGCGGACCTTCTGCGTCGACTCGGCCAGATCGGAGCCCGCGAGGTACGGCGCCTGGGCCGCCAGTTCGATGACGTCCTTCGGCAGCACGGGGATCTCGTGGAGCGTGCGGATCACGCAGCCGATGAGCCGCTGGCCGACGAGCGTGGCCTCTTCCCCGTAGGCGCTGATCAGATAGTGCAGGTCCAGTGCGGCGGCGGGGCGCTTGCGCAGGGTGCCGTCCGGCCCGCGGGTGGGCAGGTCGGCATGGCGCATGGCCGGGTTGGGCGTCACCTGGTAGAGGAACACCGTGATGGTCGGGTCGGTGGGCGGCTCGTTCGGCGGCTTGCGCGTCTCGACGTTGACTGCGAGGTCCATCTCGGGCGCCAGGTTGTCCGCGATGAGCAGGCTCAGTGCCTGGGTGACCGTCGCGACGGCGAGTGCGTTGCTCATGTCGTCAGTCCCTCTTCCCGCCGCGTGAGGCGCGTGACAGATAGTCGTCCAACGTCAGTGCCGGCGCGGGCCGGCCGGCGGGGGTCGCAGGCCGCCGGTCCTGACCGGACGGTGGAGCGGCGCTGACCTCCAGTCGGCCGATCTGCACGTGCACGACCCGCTCGGCCGGCCTCGGCGCCCGGCGGCCGACGGAGGCACGGGCCGCGCCGCGGGCGGCCATCGTGTCGGACCCGCGCGGCACGGGCGTGGCAGCCGCGGGAGCGGGCCCGGCGGCGGACGGCTGCCGGCCGGCGGCCGCCGTGGCGGGCGGCGGAGTGTCCGGGGCGTCGGCGGTGCGGCCGCGCCGACCCGCGCGGGCCGGTGGCTGCTGCGGAGCCGGCCGCACAGGGTTCCGTTCCGTGGCGGCGGGCCGCGGCTGCGGTTCCGGCGCCGTGCGCCCCGCCCGCGCGGAGGCGCCCGGCCGGATCCGCTCGGTACGCACCACCGTGTGACGCTCGGTGCGCACCTCGTGCTCGTGACGCACGGTGGTGGGCGGTGCGGCCGGTGCCGCCGGCGCGGACGGGATCAGCGCAGCCGGCTCGTCCGGGTCCGGCGGACCGTACCGAAGCGCCTCGACACGCTCGAACGGTCCGGGCAGGCGCGGCCGCACACGCGCCGGCGCGGGCTCGGCCGCACCCAGCGGCGTGTACCGGGCGAGCAGCCGGTCGAAGTGGTCAGACATCTGCGCACAGCTCCAGGTAGTAGCGACGCCGCAGCGGGCTGAGCGCCAGGATCTCCGGCTCGCTCCACCCGTAGGCGGTGGCGAGCAGGTGGACGTCGAGCAGCAGGTCCCGCGCCCAGGTGTCGAGTTCGGTCCACAGGTGGGAGGTGATGTCCAGCTCGGCCGGGGTGGCGTCGCCGCATTCGGGGCAGGCCACGTTGAGCCGCACGTCCGCCGTCGGGTCGGCCTCCGCCGCCGCCTCCGCGATCCGCCGCTCCACCCGCTCGGGCAGCATCCCGGGCAGGGCGTCGGCGTCGACCGGTTCCCCGTGCCGCAGCGCCCGTACCGTGCAGGCCCGCACGAGCCGGCCGCGGGCCTGTGCCGGGGCGGACGCCGTCGCGGCCTCCGTGAGATCGGCGACTGTGGGCAGCCGGAAGTCGACCACCCACTCGCCCTCCGTCACCCGCAGCGGTTCCCGCGGCAGTTCGGCCCCGGCGCCCAGCACCCGGGTGTCGAGGTCGAACTCCATCTCCTCGCCGCACGTGCCGCACTCGACGCGCACCTGCATGCGCTCGCCGAACAGCGCACGGCGCAGCGCGATCAGGTCCGCCTCCCGCTGCCCGACCGGTACCGACAGCAGCTCGTCGGTACCGGCCCCGGGCCTCGCGGCCCGGTGCAGCAGCAGGGAGCGGTCGGACGGGTGCTGAGCCAGCCCGGTCTCCCAGACGGTCAGCAGCTCGGCCGGCCCCGCGGCCGACGCCCCGATGGGACCGTTCATCGTTCGCCCCTCCGCGCGCGGACGGCGGTCAGGCCGGGTGCGTGAAGGACGGTTCGACCGGCTCCGGCACCTCGTAGTCCCGCTCCCAGCCCTCGCATTCGAGCTTGACGCTCTGGATGGCGACGGCGTTCGCGTTCGCGTCGAGCTCACCGAGGACCTGGTACTCGCTCACCCAGGCCCGGTAGAGCTTGTGCGAGACGGCCACCTGCCCGGCCTCGTTGAGGACCTGGATGATGATGTCCTTGCGGAAGTCGCGCAGGGACACCTCGGAGCCGAGCCCCGCACCGACCTGCCACACCTTGTTGGCCCATCGGTCGAACTCGGGGTCGTGGGTGACACCGCGCTCCAGGGTGACGCCCTCGAACTCGGAGCGGCCCGGGGACTTCCGCGGCGAACTGGGATCGCCGCCGTGCCGGTGCTTGACCACCTCTGTGGTGCGCTTGAGCGGACTGATCTTGCTGATGCCCGCGACCGTCCGACCGTCCCACAGGACCAGGAACTTGAAATTCTTGTAGGGGTCAAAACGATGGGCGTTTACCTGGAACTCAGCCATCGGTTTCCTTTGTGTTCCTTTTCCTCGGGCCTGGAGACTATGAGAGGTCGAACTGGCCGGTCATCTGCTGGATCTTGACGATCACGAACTCGGCGGGCCTGACCGGCGCGATACCGATCACGACATTCACCACGCCCCGCTCGATATCCGCGTCCGTGGTGGTGTCCTTGTCGCATTTCACGAAGTACGCCTCACGGGGTGTGCCGCCCTTGAACGCGCCCAGGCGGAACAGATCGTTCAGATACGCCGACGCCTTGAGCCGGATCTGCTGCCACAACTGCTCGTCGTTCGGCTCGAACACGACCCACTGCAGCCCGCGGTACAGGCTCTCCTCGACATGGAGCGCGAGCCGGCGCACCGGCACGTACTTCCACTCGCTGTCCGACGCGTCCGCGCCTTTGAGCGTCCGGGCGCCCCATACCAGCGGGCCCACGACGGGGAAGGTGCGCAGGCAGTTGACGCCCAGCGGGTTCAGCAGACCGTTCTCACGGTCGGTGAGCCTGACGGTGAGCGAACGGACGCCCGCCAGACGCGCCTCGGTGCCCGCGGGCGCCTTCCACACACCGCGTTCGCCGTCCGTGCGGGCGATGACACCGGCGACCGCGCCGGACGGCGGGAAGGCCCTGAGCCGGCCGGTTAGCGGGTCGGTGAGCTGCAGATGCGGGAAGTACAGGCCCGCGTGGTCGCTGCGTACGGAGTCGAACGCGCCGATCCCCGCCCGCGCCGAGTCCACGCTGCCCCATGTCGACGGCGAGTCGACCAGCAGGAAGATCCGCCGCTCCCGGCACAGTTGCTCCGCCGCGGAGATCACGGTGACCATGTCCTCCATGGACGCGTAGGCCGCGAGCTCCGGAAGCGCCAGCAGGTTGACGTCGTCGACGTCGCGCAGCGCCTGCACGCCCGTCTTGTCCGCCGCGCTGCCGATGAGGTCGCGCGGCCCGGGCGGGTCACCGTCCTTGCCGCCCTCCAGTGGGAAGACCGGCGGGTTCACCGACGCCTCCAGGCCGAGGTCGTTGGCGCACTCGCCGACGAAACGGACGACGTCGTCGGGGTCCACCGAGCCGGCGACGACCTGGAGCCGGCGGCCGAAGGCGGTGACCTCGGCCCCCGCGTAGGCGTGCTTGCCCGGGGCGTCGGGCAGGGCTCGCAGCTTGCGCTCGAGCAGCAGGGCCAGTTCGGTGACGTCCGTCGGCGGTTCGCCGTCGCGGTCGGGCTCGTAGAACGTGAACTCCCGCTCCACGTCACCGATCTTGACCTTCACCTCGACGTTCAGGTTCGGCAGGTCGGCGGCGAACGGCTTGGACACGGTGCCAGAGGGGTCGGGCCGGTCCTCGTCCAGGACCTTCACCCGCACCAGTGACGAGCCCGCGTTCACGACGGTCTCCGCGAAGCGGCCGTGGCCGGCGTGCGTGGACAGGCCGGTGAAGCTCTCCCGCGCGTCGCCCCGCGCGTCCAGGACATGCAGGTTGAACGTCTTGTCCGGTGTGGGGGTGTCGTGGTCCACTGCCACCCGCAGGCCGGAACCCCACACTCCCGGTTCCTTGGCGTGCACCTCGAGCACCGGGCACTCGCTGCTCCCCTCGGTGGATTCGAGCGTGACGCAGGCCTCTTCGCCGGTGCCGGCCTTGGCCACACGGACGACGACCGCCACCGTGCCGCCGTTGCCGAAGAACTGGTGCACCGCGTAGCCGACGGCGCTCTGGGCGGTGAGGCCGCCGAAGCGCCTCTCGAAGTCCGCGAAACTCGTGATGCGCACCGGCTGGTTGAGCGGGCCCCGGCGGGTGTGCCCCACGAACGCGGTCACCGATGTGGTGACCGAGGCGATGGTACGGACGCTGCTGGGAAGTTCCTCGATGTATACGCCGGGATAGCCCATGTGCGTCGGCATTCCCCCTCCATTCCCTTCCGCGCACCAAGAGATGGGAAGAGGGGGTCGAGAATTGGTCGCATGCGTAGAACGCATGCGACATCTTCGCTGTTTTCCCCCGCCGCACACCCCGTGCGATATCGGTCTCGCAGGGCCATTCGCTGGCGCATGCGCCTGTGGCTCCTGATGCATGAGTGCCACTGCGAGTCTCGTTCGTCGCTCGAGTGCGGGTCAAGAGACCGATTCAGTCAGTGGTGCGGATAGCGCATGTGAATGTCCGTCGGCCGGCAATCGCGTGGTCAGCGGCGCGCGTGGGATCGAATATGGAGACGAATTCACGATCGCTTCACAAGAATGGGACGCGTGAGGAGTGATTCAGGCCGAACGGGAACCGCCTTCGGCGCGCCGTCTTGCGTTCGTTGGCGGGTACGGGCCCATCGCTTCACTCGATCGTGAGCCAGTTCGACCGTGCCGTTCGAGTCGTCGCGTGGGCGACCGGGGGCGGACGAGGGCGTACAGGGGCGGGCGTACCTGGTGGCGGCCGGGCGGGTGGCGTGCGGTGGGCCGCCTGCCCGCCCTCGGGTGTGATGACACAGGGCCCGCCGGCGAGGCTACGGCCCGCTGCTCGTTCGTACCCGTATCGCCCGACGGCGTGGGTGTCCGGGGGTGTCCGGACGCGGCGGCGCCGAAGCGGTGGACGCCTACGTGAGCGCGCACAGCGGGCGGCGGCCTGGCCGGCCGCCGCCCGCTGTCCCGTGCCGTACCGCTCAGATTCCCTGCCAGTCCGGCTTGGCCGCGTAGGTGGCGCGGAAGTAGTCGGCGAGCTTCAGACCGGCCGCCGCCGCCTCGTCGACGACGACGGTGGCGTGCGGGTGCAACTGCAGTGCGGAGGCGGGCACCAGCGCCGAGAGCGGACCCTCGACGGCGAGCGCCACGGCGTCCGCCTTGGCCCCCCCGGTGGCGAGCAGCACCAGGTGGCGGGCCTCCAGGATCGTGCCGATGCCCTGAGTGATGACGTGGTGGGGGACCTGCTCGATGTCGCCGTCGAAGAAGCGGGCGTTGTCCACCCGGGTCTGCTGGGTGAGCGTCTTGATACGTGTGCGGGAGGCCAGCGAGGAGCAGGGCTCGTTGAACCCGATGTGGCCGTCCGTGCCGATGCCCAGCAGTTGGAGGTCCACGCCACCGGCCTCGGCGAGCGCCCGGTCGTATGCGACGCACGCCGCGGCGACATCCTCCGCCGAGCCGTCGGGCCCCATGAAGGAGTCCTGGTCCAGCCCGAGCGGTTCGACGACCTCGCGCAGCACCACCGAGCGGTAGGACTCGGGGTGCCCGGCCGGGAGGCCGACGTATTCGTCGAGCTGGCAGACGCGCGCGCGGGAGGCGTCCACCTCCTTGTTCGCGACCTTGGCCGCGAGGGCCTGGTAGATCGGGAGCGGGGTCGACCCCGTGGCGACGCCGAGAAGGGCGTCGGGCTTGCGTCGCAGCAGGTCGGCCATGGCTTCGGCGATGAGCTCGCCGCCCGCGGCGGAATCCGGAACGATGACAACTTCCACGAAGATCCCTGTCTCTGAAGCGCCCAGTGGTGTAGACCAATCTACCCGGTGAGGGGCGTCCTGTCCTGTCCTGACAGCATGTGGACGCGGCGAGGCATCCGCGGCGGGGCGGGATCGCCGCCGTCGCCGCGACCGTGACCTTCGTCGCCGTGCATGGGGCGCGGGTGCTCGCCGGTCCGTGGCGGCCGCTTCGGGACGCGGGCCGCTCCCCCGTCCTCGGCCCGGGGTGCTCACCGGTCCGCCGTCGTTGCGGACGCGTGGCGCGGGTCGCTCATCCGCCCGTGGTGGCCGGCGGGGACTGTTTGTGGCGGGCGTAGTGGCGGGAGGCCTTCGCCCGGTTGCCGCAGCCGGCCATGGAGCACCATCGCCGCTTGCCGTTCTTCGAGATGTCGTAGAAGTGCAGTACGCACGCGGGGTTGGCGCACTTGCGGATCCGGTCCGGGTGTTCGTCGAGAAGGCGCAGGTACGACTCCGCCGCGGTCCAGGCGGCCAGCCAGGCGGGGGAGTCGGTCTCGACGACGGAGAGGGGGCCCGTCCCGCCCAGCCGGCGCTGGATCCGGCCGTGGCGGAGGATCTCGTTCAGGTCATCGGCGGCCTGCTCCGCGTCGACGCTCTCGTCCAACAGTGCGGCCACCGCGCGGCGGGTCGCCAGGAGTGCGTCGAGGGTCTCCTGGTCGGGTGCGGCGCTGTCGGCGAAGCCGGCGGACCGCAGCCAGACGGACAGTCCGCCGGGCCGCTCCAGCAGGTCGTGGCGGACCCCTTCGTCGATCCAGACGGTGTTGACCAGGTCCAGTGGCAGGGGTTCGCCGGTGAGGGGGCGGGGATCCGCCGCCGGTCCGCGGCCCGGTTCAGTGCTCATGGGGACTTCCCTTTCGTGTCGTCGGGTACATGCGATCACATCGACCGGGTTCTAACCCTTGAAAGCTATTTCATAGGTTGACCTCATGGGAGTCAACCGTTAACGTTCGTATCACCGGTTAGCCGGGAAGTCGCCCGGCCGCCTTACCGACGGAGACCTTCATGACGCAGTCCATCGCCGACCAGCCCCTCCGGCACCTGCCCACCCTGCAGACCGGGCACGTCGGTCTCAATGTCACCGACCTCGATAAGTCGCTCCCCTTCTACCTCCGTGTCTTCGGCTTCGAGATCCTCGCCGAGGGCATGGACGACAACCGCCGATGGGTCTTCCTCGGCCGTGACGGGCGGATCGTCCTGCCCCTCTGGGAGCAGAGCGGCACCCCCTTCTCCACAAGCTCCGCAGGCCTGCACCACCTCTCCTTCCAGGTCGACACGATCGAGGACGTCGAGGCCGCCCAGGCCGTCCTGCGGGATCTCGGCGCCGACTTCGTCCACGACGGCGTCGTCTCCCACGGCGAGGGCGCCGCATCCGGCGGCATCTTCTTCAGCGACCCCGACGGCATCCGCCTCGAGATCTACGCCCCCACCGGCGCCGAAGACGCTCCGGCACCGACAGGATCCGCCCCGACCTGCGGCTTCTTCTAGAACACGAGGCGCGGGCCACCACGACCGGCGGCCCGCGCCCCCACTCCTGCCCGCCCACCACCAGAGGAAGGAGCCGGCCATGGGCGACTACCACCCCGGAGAGCGCACCGTGCAGCAGCGAGCCGGTCTGACCGACCAGGCGGGCTTCACCGCCGCCGCCATCAGGTACGAAATCCCGGACGTCGCCGTCGAGTTCCTCTCCCGACAGCACATGCTCGTCGTGGGCGCCGCCGACTCCGACGGCGCCATCTGGGCATCGCTGCTCACCGGCGCCCCCGGCTTCGTCACCGCGACCGGGCCGGCCACCCTGACGATCGACGCCGTCCCACCCGACGGCGACCCGCTCCACGGCGTCCTCGCCCGGCCCGCACACGTCGGCATGATCGCCGTCGAGCCTGCCACCCGCCGTCGTATGCGGATGAACGGCAAGGCCCGCCCGGCCGCCGCCGGCCTCCACGTGGACCTCGACCAGGTCTTCGCCAACTGCCCCAAGTACATCCAGCAGCGCCGACCGACCCCTGCCCCGGCAGCACACGGCGCCACCGCCACGCCCCGACACGGTACGAAGCTGACTCCCGCTCAACTTGCCTTGGTCGAAGGGGCCGACACCTTCTTCATCGCCACGGCCGACCGGGAGGGCAACGCAGACGCCTCGCACCGCGGCGGCAGTCCCGGCTTCCTCCAGGCCCTTACCCCGACCCGACTGTGCTGGCCCGACTACGTCGGCAACGCCATGTTCGCCACCCTCGGCAACATCGAGGCCGACCCCCGCGCCGGACTGCTCCTGCCCGACTGGGACACGGGCGCCGTACTCCAGCTCACGGGCACCGCCGCCGTCGACTGGGACCCCGGCCGTGCCGCCGCCGTCCCCGGCGCACAGCGCATCGTCGACTTCACCATCGACCGCATCGTGCAGGTCGACCGCGCTTCCCCTCTGCGCTGGACCGCCCCCGCCTACTCGCGCTTCAACCCGCCCGCGCCCGTGCCCACCGGAAGAGAAGAAGAACGACCATGAAGATCACCGTCGACATGAACCTCTGCGAGAGCCACGGGCAGTGCGTCTTCGTCGCCCCCGAGGTGTTCGCCTTCGACGAGGAGGACCGTCTCGTCCACGACGCGGAACCGGACGCCGCCCTGCGCGCGAAGGCCGTCGAGGCCGCGGCCGTCTGCCCCGTCCGCGCCATCCGCGTCGAGGGCTAGGCATGCCCGGCCGCCGCAAGCGGCCCGGGCTCCGTAA
The DNA here is from genome assembly GCF_056835925.1 of Streptomyces sp. WAC00040. NCBI lineage: Bacteria > Bacillati > Actinomycetota > Actinomycetes > Kitasatosporales > Streptomycetaceae > Streptomyces > Streptomyces sp. WAC00040. The sequence continues at coordinate 7,299 of NZ_JAKQZE010000003.1, read as the reverse complement.
CCCGCCCGGCTCCCGCAGCATCGTGATCGTCGGGGCGTCCCTCGCCGGCCTCCGCGCGGCGGAAGCCCTCCGCGCCGCGGACCACCACGGTCCCGTCACCCTCGTCGGCGCCGAGCGCCATCCTCCCTACGACCGGCCGCCGCTCTCCAAGGAGTTCCTCACCGGCGAGCGGACACCGGAGAGCATCCATCTCGGCCGAACCGCCCACCTGCGTCTGACCGAACGCTACGGACACCCTGCGGTCCACCTCGACACGGCCGACCGCGAGCTCCACCTCGACGACGGATCCGTCCTCGCCTACGACGGACTGGTCATCGCCACGGGGGCCGGCCCACGCCCCTGGCCCGGCCCGCTGCCCGAGACGGGTGTCCACACCGTGCGCACTCTGGAGGACGCCCGGGCCCTGAAGGACGACCTCTCCGGTCGTCGCAGGCACCTCCTCGTCGCCGGCGCCGGATTCCTCGGCTGCGAGGTGGCCTCCGTGGCCCGCGGGCTCGGCCACGACGTCACCCTCGTCTCCCGCGACCCGCTCCCGCTGAGCGGCGCGACAGGCGATCACGCCGCACGCTTCCTCACCCGGCTCCACCACGACGCCGGCGTCGAGATCCTCACCCGCAGCACCGTCACCGCCGTCCACGGCCGTGCCCGTGTCACCGGCGTCACCGTCGACAACGCCACGGACATCACCACCGACACCATGCTGCTCGGCCTCGGCGCCCGCCCACACACCGACTGGCTCGCCGGCTCCGGCCTGCGACTCGAACACGGCCTGCTCACCGACGAGTACACCCGCGTCCTGGACGCCCACGGCCGTCCGCATCCCGACATCGTCGCCGCCGGTGACATCACCCGCTTCCCTCACCCGCACGCCCCCGGCCCCATCTCCCTCGGCCACTGGAGCAACGCCGTCGAACAGGCCAGGTGCGCCGCGCACAATCTCCTCCACCCCGAACGGCGCACGCCGTACCGCCCCGTCGCCTCCTTCTGGTCCACCCAGTACGGCGTCCGCCTCCGAGCCGTGGGCCTGCCGCGCTACGCCGACCACGCGGAAGTCCGCGAACTCGACCACGAGAAACGCCGGCTCGAGGTCGCGTACTACAGCCGCGGGCAGCTCGTCGGAGCCCTCACCGCCGGCCGGGCGGCCCGCATCACGGCGTACCGGGCGGAGTTGGCCCGATCCCTCGCGGGCGTCGCGTCGCTGCCGACGGCATCCTGACCTGGGCGCCGGAAGTCCCCTGGAACGCCGGTCGGCTCGGCGTACGTCGCGTGCGCACCCTGTGGGGCGTGGTGCATGGCGGGTACCTCGGACCCTCAAGGTCGAGTCCGCATCCGGAACGGCGCACTGGACCTTTTCCCGGCGGTCCCGAACATCCGGTAATGGAGATCCAGTTGCACCGGCAGGGCGCAGATCACGCTGCCTCGCGACGCGATCGTCGATGTCGCGCACGCCGTTGAGACTCCGCTCGGGGCAGGGTGTCACCCTCGCGGCCGACCGTCGGGCACTGGCAGACCCGTGGTGCTCCGCGTGCCGGCGTTCGGCGGTGAGGCGCTGACGCCGGCGGACGGACTTGCGGGAGGACTCGCGGACGGACTGACGGGAGGACTTGCCGTAGGGGTCACCGTGGGGGAGGACGCCGACTGGCTGGGGCGGGCGTCGGAAGGGCGGGGCGTCGGCCTGGCCTGCACAGGCGGCGGCGGGCTGGTGGCGGCGGGAGCCTGTGGAGCCGGTGATTGCGGGGGAGTGGCCGTCGCGCGGGGGCGCCGGGTCCCGGCAGGCCCACGCTCCCTGACGCCTCCTCCTCTGGCCGGGCGCGTTGCCGGACGTTCCGGTGATCGTGAGACCGGCGGGGATCCGGCGACGTCGACATCGGCCTCGTCAGGGGAGGGCTGTTCCGGGCTCGGCAGTGCTCGTGGCGGCTCTGTGGAGTCCTGGGGCAGCAGTGACGCGGCTGCCAGGCCGCCGAGCATGGCGAACGTGGCCGCGGCAAGGGTCCGACCCCCGTACTTCTTCAGGCGTGCCGGTGGGCGGCGCCGGGCTGCCGGCACATCGGCGGAGGAAGTGGGGGACCAGGCGACGTCGGAGGACTCGAAGGAGCCGGGTTCCTCGCTGAAGAGGACGTCCCACACCGCCGGATCGGCTGCCGGAGTGCCGGCGCTCCGGTCGCTCGACGGTGCCGTGTGGGACTCGTACGCCCCGCACTCCGGGCACGTCACGGTGCCGTTGAGGGGACGGCGACAGGGAAGGCAGTAGTCCATGCGCTCGACCGATCAGTGCGTGGGTCGCTGGAAGGAACCGTGCGCCGCCGGCCGGGGCCGGCGGCAGTCACCGACGGCGGGAAGGCGACGCGCGTCTTTCGTGATCCTTGGCATGTGCGAACCTCACTCACTCACCGGTCTTCAGGTGGGTCACCGGTTACCGAGGAAAACGGGGCCGGGCGAGTCGCCGTTCAAGCATTGACGGAAACGTGGGATAGGTAACTCCCTTGAGGTTGTTGCTGGTCACACCGGTGCACCGCTCGGTGTGCGGGCCCGCAGCCGCGGGTCCGACCGCGTCGGCTGCGTCCCGTACGCGCGGCACGGCGCAGCGCCCGAGTGGTCCCGCCATGGCCCCGGCGAGGCGCGGCGTTCGCGCCGGACAACTCGACAGCGGCGGGCTGTCGGACGCCGAGCAGCGCCGGATCCAGGACGGGGTGGACACGGTCGCGGCCAGAGTTCCGGCCGCCGACCGGCCCCGTCCCGACCCGGCCACAGTGTGGCTCGCCGACGCGGGCGTGTGGGGTGCTCGCCGGGCCTGGCTGGGTGGTTCGGTCGCGGTCGGCGTCTTGAGCACCGTCGCCGCCCTGCCGATGGCGCGCTGAGGGGGACCGGTCGGGTGAGCACATCCGGGGTCACGGCAGGGTGAGGATGCGGGGCCCGTCCTGGGTGATGGCGATGGTGTGCTCGATGTGGGCGGCGCGGCTGCCGTCGATCGTGCGCAGGGTCCAGCCGTCGGCGTCGGTGTAGTAGTCGTTGTGTCCCCCGGCCATGAGCATGGGTTCGATGGCGAGAGTGAGGCCGTGGCGCAGGGAGAAGCCGCGGCCGGGTCGTCCGTGATTGGGGACGTGGGGGTCCTCGTGCATCTGGCGGCCGATGCCGTGGCCGCCGAAGTCGGCCGGCATGCCGCAGTCGGCCTTGCGGGCGACCGTGCTGATGGCGTACGAGATGTCTCCGATGCGGTGGCCGACGGTGGCGGCGGCGATGCCGGCGTCCAGGGCCTGCTGGGTGGCGGCGATGAGTTCGACGTCGGCGGGGCGAGGCGTGCCGACGGTGAAGCTGATCGCGGCGTCGCCGGTCCAGCCGTCGAGTTCGGCCCCGCAGTCGATGCTGACCAGGTCGCCGTCGCGCAGGCGGTAGCCGTCCGGGATGCCGTGGGCGACGGCGTCGTTGACGGACGCGCAGATCACGGCGGGGAAGGGGACGGAGGCGAAGGAGGGCTGGTAGCCGAGGAACGGAGAGCGCGCTCCGGCCTTGGTGAGAACGGCGTGGGCGGCTTCGTCGAGCTCGCGCATCCGCACTCCGACGGCTGCCGCTTCGCGGGCGGCCGCGAGTGCGTGGGCCACCACGCGTCCCGCTTCTCGCATCGCCTTCAGCGCCGTGTCGGTCTTGATCTCCACCATGTGCGGTGACTCCCTGGGATACGCCGTTGCCCAATACTTATACCGGTATTAGTATCACGGGCATGGTGAGAGTTCCTTTGAGTCCGCAAGAGCGGCAACGCGGGGAGCGCTTCGGGATCCTGCTCCGCCAGGCCCGCGGTGACCGCAGCATGGTCGACGTGGCAGCCGCCGCCGGGGTGTCCGCCGAAACCCTCCGCAAGATCGAGACGGGCCGAGCCCCGACCCCCGCTTTCTTCACCGTGGCAGCCTTGGCCCACGCCCTGCGTCTGTCACTCGATGACCTGGCCGCCGCCTGCGCGGAAGACGCCGAAGGCGGCGAGCGCGCCCTGTCGGCGTGACCCGACATGCGTCGGCCGAGGGAACGACTCGGTGGTGGCGGAACGACCCGGCCGGCAGGACGGGTGGCGACCGTTGACGGGCGGGGAGGTGGAGCGGGCCGTGGGTCTGATTCACCTCTCGGGCGGCGGCCGTCTCGCCCCGTCGGCTCCCGGCCCGTCCTGCACGCGGGGCGCGGGGGCCGGCTCAGCCGATGCTTCGGCGCATGGCCACGCGTGGCCATCGGTCGAGGCCGTGCTCTGCTTCCCGTTCGCGGATGGTGCGAAGCTTCGGACCGAGTGTGCTTTCCGGCAGGGGCAGGAAGTCGCAGCGCAGGTAGTAGGGCGCGTTCCACGGGACGTCCGAGAACGTGGTCAAGGTCAGCGCGGGGATGCCCTCGGCCGCGGCCCGGCCCGCGAGATGGTCCAGCAGGGAGCGGCCGACTCCTCGGCGTGAGGCGTCCGGGTGTACCGAGACCTGCTCGACGTGGAGGTTGCCGTCGACATGGTCGGCGATGAGGTAGGCCACCGGCACGTCGTCCCGGCCGACAGCCACCCATGCCCTCCCGGCGCGCTGATAGCGGGCGAGCTCCGGGACCGGCAGAGGCGGGTCGTCGGCGATCTCGGACATGCCGATGTCGCGGAAGCACTGTCCCGCGGCTCGCTCGATGTCCTGAAGTACGGACAGTTCTTCGGTGCGGACTGATCGGATACGCATGGACCCATTGTTGCCGCGGACCTGCCGCGGCTACGGACTCAAGTGGTCGGCTTCGGAAGTCCTTCGGGTGTTGATCATGCTGCCGGCCGGGAGCCGGCAGGCCAGGGCCTTGGCCTCGGCGACCTGCACGGGACTGGAGCGGGCCGGGCGCCCGCTGCGCCGGCGGTCGGCCAAGGCCGGCAGGCCGCCGTCGGCGAGCCGGCCCCGCCAGGTGCGCACGGTGTCCACGTGTACTCCCACCTCGACAGAGATCCGTGCGTCGGACCTGCCCCGGGTCGTCATGAGCATGATCTGCGACCGGACCCTGGGCCGGTGCGGAGTCCTGTGACCGTAGGCGGCCTTCTTCAACCGTTGCCGCTCGGCGGCCCTCAGGGTGATGGGGCGGGCGGCAGGAACAGGCATGGCGGACAGGCCGATCAGCGGAAGTGGATCACAGCGCGATGGGGGTCCTGCTCAAGCCGTCTCGTGGTGGAGGGCGTCCAGGGCGGTGAGTTCTTCCTCCGACAGGCGCAAGGAGCCGACGGCGACGTTCTGGGTGAGGTGGGCGAGGTCGCCGGTGCCGGGGATGGCCAGGACGTGGGAGCCCTGGTGGAGTGTCCACGCCAGCCGGATCTGGGCCGTGCTCACGCCGTGGGCGTGAGCGATGGCGTGCACCTCCGGGCTGTGGTCGGTGGCCGCGCCCCCTTCGCGTCCTGCGCCGGCGATCGAGTAGAACGGCACGAACGCGATGCGTTGTTCGTCGCAGATGCTCAGGAACTCCCTCTGCTCGTGTGATGCGCCGATCCCGTACATGTTCTGGACGCAGACCACCGGCGCAATGTTCTGAGCCTCGGCGAGGTGGTGGGGACGGACGTTGGACAGACCCAGGTGACGGATGAGTCCGGCCTCACGCAGCTCGGCGAGCGCGCCGAAGCGGTCGGCGATGGAATCGGTGCCGACGATGCGCAGGTTCACCACGTCGAGATGGTCGCGGCCGAGCTGGCGCAGGTTCTCCTCGACCTGGCCGCGCAGCTGCTCGGTGGTGGCGTGCGGCAGCCACTGCCCCGAGGGATCGCGGCCCGGCCCGACCTTGGTGGTGATGACGAGGTTGTCCGGGTAGGGGGACAGTGCCTGGTTGATCAGCTCGTTGGCGGAGCGCAGCGGGGAGAAATAGAACGCGGCGGTGTCGATGTGGTTCACACCCAGGTCAAGCGCGCGACGCAGCACGCTGATCGCCTGGTCGCGGTCGCGTGGGACGGCATCGGCCGCGAACGCCTCGCCGTGCTGCGTCAGGCGCATCGCGCCGAAACCGATTCGGTTGACCGTCAGGTCGCCGAGTTTCCAGGTGCCCGATGCCGCCGCGGTGATCGTCTGTGTGGTCATGGCGGGATGATCTCCGCGCGATACGCTGGCCCGCCATTGATTCATATATGCCTGAATCTATTGAGGAGTGGTTGTCCTGGCAGAGCTGGCGTTCTCGACGAGCGATCTGGCGCAGGTGCGGTTCGCCGTCTCACCGATGTGGGAGGTCGCACCCAGCTTCCGACTGCTGAGATCCGGCACTGCGCATCCGGTCCACCGACCCTGGGTCGACCAGGTACGCCCGCGTATGGTGGCAGCCGGGCTGGACCGGGGCTGGCTCTGCGAGCTGATCCCACCCACCGGCGGCTACGTCCCCGACTTCCTCAACCCGGCCCCCGCCGGACCGGCCCCCACCCCGGCGGCAGAGCGGGACGCGATCCGGGCCTCGCCCGCCGACCGGGTACGCCAGGACCTCGACCACCTGGCCCGGCACCAGGGGAACCTCGGCCCCCGGCTGCGAGCCCTGCACAACGACCCACAGGGCCTTCTGGCCAAGGTCGCAGAAGAGATCGAAGCGTACTGGGAGCTGGTACTCGCCCCCTACTGGGCACGTATCCGGGCAGTCCTGGACGCAGACATCCTCTACCGGGCCCGCCTGGCCGCCGAGCACGGCGCCGGCCACCTCCTCAACGACCTGCACACGTCGGTGAGCTGGGACGGCAATGCGCTACGGATGGCCCGCCGAAAGCAGCCGCTGACCCGCACGACAGCTGGAACAGGACTGCTGCTGATCCCCTCGGCCTTCACCGGCCCGGGACTGCGCACCCGAACGATGCTGCCGGATCCACCGCAACTCGCCTATCCGGCACGTGGTATCGGCACACTGTGGAAGCCGCACCCCGTAACCCGGGCCGACACCCTCTCCGCCGTACTGGGCCGCTCGCGGACCCTGCTGCTGACCGAGTTGGAGATGCCGGCCTCCACCACGCAGCTGGCCCACCGCACCGGACTCTCCCCCGCAGGAGTATCCCAATACCTCACCGCGCTACGCAACGCGGGCCTGGTCAGCGCCCACCGCGCCGGCCGCTCCGTCCTCTACGCCCGCACCGCCGCAGCCGAAGCCCTTCTCCAAGCCGCCTGCGCCTGACCTCACGTCAACCCCGAGGGATTTGCGGAGCCGACCACTTGGCCGTGAGCCGTGAGCCGCGCCCTGAGCCGCCGCGGCGGGGGGCCGGCCCGCCCCCCCCCCCGCCTCCCCCCCACCCCGCGCCTCGGGGGGAGGTCCTTACACCACACCGCACCCGCCCCGGGGCATAGCTGCGGGGCGGGC